>NZ_PNYB01000023.1 GCF_002879855.1 Trinickia soli
CACCTGCATCAGTTGCGCGAACAGTCGCTCGCCGGCTCGGAAATCGTGCGAAAACAGCGCAGCATCCGCATTGAGCACGGCCACCAGCGAAACACGCTGGAAGTCGTGTCCTTTGGCGATCATCTGCGTGCCGACGAGGATATCGACTTCGCCCGCATGCACGTTTGAAAACAGCGTTTGCGCGCTGCCCTTGCGGCGCGTGCTGTCGGCATCGATCCGCAGCACCCGCGCGCCCGGCACGAGGGTGGCCAGCGTCTCTTCGACCCGCTGCGTCCCCCGCCCGAGCGGCGCGATGTCGACGTTGCCGCACTCGGGACATCCACGCGGCACGCGCGCCTCCCAGCCACAGTGATGACAACGCAGCGTGTGCTCGCTCTTGTGCAGAACCACGTAGGCGCTACAGCGCGGGCAACCGGCCACCCAGCCGCAGGCGTCGCACGCGAGCACGGGCGCATAGCCGCGGCGGTTGAGGAACACGAGACTTTGCTCACCGCGCTCGAGCCGCCCTTTCAGCGCCGCGGCGAGCGGCCCGGAGATGCCCTCGACGCTGCTTCGTCCGCGCCGACGCTCCTCTTCCAGGTCGATCAGCCTGACCGTGGGCAACACCGCGGCGGCCACCGCGCGCCGCGCGAGCGCGAGCCGACGATAGCGGCCCTGCTCGGCCTGCCACCAGCTTTCGAGCGAAGGCGTGGCCGAACCGAGCACGACCGCGATGCCGCGCTGCTTCGCTCGCCAGACGGCCAAATCGCGCGCCGAATAGCGCAGCCCCTCTTGCTGCTTGTACGCCGGCTCGTGTTCCTCGTCGACGACGATCAGCGCCAGTTCGGGCAGAGAAGCCAGTACGGCCAGTCGCGTTCCCAGGACGATGCGCGCGCGCCCCGTGTGCGCGGCGAGCCAGCTGCGCACGCGTTCGCCGTCGGCCATGCCGCTGTGCAAGGTGACGATCGCCTCATCTCCGGACAGGTCCGCAAACCGTGCGCGGAACGCCGCCTCGAACTGGGGCGTGAGATTGATTTCCGGGACCAGGACGAGGGCTTGGGCGTGGAGTCGCGCAGCGAAGAGCGCTTCGATCGCACGCAGGTAGACCTCGGTCTTGCCGCTGCCCGTGACGCCATGCAGAAGGAACGGCGAAAACCCCTGCGCCGCGGCGATCGCCTCGACGGCTTCCCTCTGCTCGTCGGTCAGAACAGGGCGTGCCGGGCGCTCGGTCCGGCCATCCGGTTGCGACCCACCGTCGCTCTCGTTGGGCTCCTTGGGCTCGTTGGGCGCGGTGGCCGGGAATGCGCGGGCCTCGCCGGCTGTTTGTGCTTCGAGCCATCCTTCGGCCTCCCACGCGGCCAACGTGGCGGCGGCTTTCGGGTGCAGTAGGCGAGCTTCGGACGCATCGAGCGAGCGTCCTTCGGCAAGTGCGGCCGCGAGCCGTCGCAGCGCCGCGGCACGCGTCGGCAACGCGCCGGGCAATGCGGCCCTGCCGGCGTCCGTCAATCGGAAGCGAGGCGCCTGCGCGAACAGTCGCGGCCATCGGTCGGCGTCGCGCAGCGCTTGCGGCAGGGCAGGCAGCGCGACCTCTCCCAGAGGACGCTGATAGTATTCGGCCGCGAAGGCGACCAGTGCCAGCCACTCGGCCGACAGCGGCGCGCAGCCGCTGCACCACGCCTGCACGTCGCGCACCCGCTCGGCGGCCAGATCGCTGTGAGCGCTCACTTCCACGACCAAACCGACGACGCTGCGCTTGCCGAACGGCACGGCGACGAGGCTGCCGGGCTCAGGCGCCGGCGAAATGTCGCAGCGGTAATCGAAAAGCGTCGGTAGCGGGTGATCGAGTGCGACGCGAACGAACATGGGGTTCATTCGCTACGGCTCCGGGGCGATTTGCCGCGACGGGCATCGCGCCTTATATGCTCTCTGCGTCGAAACAACGCCCCGGACTTAAAGTAAAACATGAGATTCGCCGCTAACCTGTGGATCTCGCTGGACTTTACGGTCCGCACGAAGCCGCCTGTGGATAACTTTGTTGAAAAGTGCACCCCGGAAGTCCAAAAACGGCCGCCGCGCTGGCGTTCTGTGGGAAACCGCACATTTCCCCCGACGGGCGCAAACCCTTGTCGAGCAAGGCCAGGACGGGTGCAGTACATGGTTTGAGGAGCCGCGTCAACTTCTTCCCGCTCTACCGCGGCGCAACGAGAAGAATGTGTATAAGTCAAGACTTGACAAGCGCAAGACGCCCCGGCGATGCCATTTTTCAGCCCGTTCCCGCCCTAGGGCGAGAGCCCAGCCGTGTGCAGTGCAGCATGGCTGGCGGCTCAATGGCCGCTCGATCCAGCCCGTATTGCCCGGCTATGCCGATGGACCTCGTCGACGAGCTCGGCCACGTGCTCGGGCGGCGCGAACTGCGAAATCCCGTGCCCGAGATTGAAGACATGCCCTGGATGGTTGCCGTAGCTGTCGAGCACGGCCCGCGCTTGCTCGCGCACCGCCGCAGGCGGCGCGAACAGCACCGTGGGGTCCAGGTTGCCCTGAAGGGCGACGCGTCCGCCAACGCGCTCGCGCGCGCGGCCAAGGTTGACGGTCCAATCGAGACCGACCGCGTCGACGCCGCAGGCCGCGATCTCGTCGAGCCAGAGCCCGCCCCCTTTGGTGAACGTGATCACGGGCACGCGCGCTCCGTCATGCTCGCGCACGAGGCGCCGGACGACCGATTCGATGTATTGCAATGAAAACCGCTGAAAAATGCCATCGGCGAGGGCGCCGCCCCAGGTGTCGAAGATCATGACCGCCTGCGCCCCGGCTTCAATCTGCGCGTTCAGATAAGCCGCAACGGCCTGCGCGTTGACTTCGAGGATGCGATGCATGAGGTCGGGACGGGCGTAGACCATCGACTTCACGGTGCGGAAATCGTCGGACCCCGCGCCTTCGACCATGTAGCACGCCAATGTCCACGGACTGCCGGAGAAGCCGATCAGCGGCACCTTCTGGCGGCCCTGCGCGTCCGTCAGCGCGCGGCGGATCGAGCGCACGGCATCGGTTACGTAGCCGAGCGTTGCCTCGATATCGGGCACGCGCAGGCGCGCAACGTCCTGCTCCGTACGCACGGGATGCGCGAAGCGCGGCCCTTCCCCGGCGGCAAACGACAATCCGAGCCCCATTGCGTCGGGCACGGTGAGAATGTCCGAGAAAAGGATCGCGGCATCGAGCGGGAAGCGCTCGAGCGGCTGCAGCGTGACTTCGGTGGCGTAATCCGGGTTCTTGGCCAGCCCGAGAAAACTCCCCGCGCGGGCGCGCGTGGCGTTGTACTCGGGCAGGTAGCGACCGGCCTGGCGCATCAGCCAGATCGGCGTGTAATCGGTCGGCTCGCGCAGGAGCGCGCGCAGAAACGTATCGTTGATCAGGGTCGAAGGCACGAGAGCGAGCCGCAAGGGCAAAGCGAATAAGGCCGCCATTTTACCGGACCCGCCGCCCGGGTCGGGCCGCATATCGCGGTTTGTCGTCGCCAAGTGCCTGCGGCATTTTGATACGGCTATTATCCGGCGATACGACCTGCGCGAGAACGGTGCGCGCCAAACACCACGGAGACCTCATGATCATCAAACGCCTCACCCACTTTTTGGTCGGCGCGCTCGCGGTTGCGGCGGCCTGCACGGGCGCCGCATACGCTCAAGCCAGCGGCTCGGGGGTTTCGGGGGGCTCTGGCCCGGCTCCCGTCGCATCGGAATCCCGCCTCGACGCGGTGATCGCAAGGGGCGCGCTGCGGGTCTGCACGACGGGCGACTACAAACCGTATTCGTTTCTGAAGGCCGACGGCACGTTCGAAGGCATCGACATCGACATGGCCGATGCGCTCGCGAAGTCCCTCGGCGTCAAGGCGGACTATGTGAAGACGACATGGTCGCATCTCACGCAGGACTTCGTGGCCAAGTGCGACATCGCTGTCGGCGGCGTGTCGACGACGCTCGAGCGCCAGAAGCACGTGTTCTTCACGCAGCCCTACATGGTCGACGGCAAGGCGCCGATCACACGTTGCGCCGATGCCGCGAAGTACCAGACACTCGAGCAGATCGATCAACCGGACACGCGCGTGATCGTCAATCCGGGCGGCACCAATGAGCGCTTCGCGAAGCAATATCTGACGCACGCGAAGGTCACGGTCTACCCTGACAACGTCACGATCTTCAAACAGATCCTCGCGGGCAAAGCCGACGTCATGGTGACCGACGCATCGGAAACGCTACTCCAGCAAAAGCTCAATCCGGGGCTGTGCTCCGTGCATCCCGACAAGCCGTTCCAGTACGGCGAGAAGGCGTACATGGTGCCGCAAGGCGATGTGACGTTTCAGCAATACGTCGATCAGTGGCTGCACCTTGCGCACGAAACGGGGCAATTCGATGCAATTCGGGACAAGTGGCTCAAGTGAGCCATGGCGCTCGCGCTCCGAGATGGGCTGAACGCGGGAAGTCGCGCGCCCGTGCGCGCGACTTCCCGGTCTTACTCGGGCATGCGCGGCGCCGGCGCATTCGCGCGGTACGTCGCGCCGAACAGTCGTTCGTGCTCAACCTTGACGCAGACGTTCATCGCTACATCAAGCCCGGCTGCCTTGGCACGAGCGGCAGCTTCATCGCTGACGACGCCCACCTGCAGCCAGAGCGATTTCGCGCCGATCGCGATCGCCTGGTCGGCAACGGCGACGGCCTCCTCGGGCCGGCGAAAGACGTCGACCATCTCGATCGCAGCGCCTTCTCGCGCAAGCGCTTCGGCGGCACCCGCGAGCGATGCATAGCAGCGCTCCCCCAACACACCGGCGGTGTCGTTCGCGTAAGCGGGGTTCACAGGCACGATGCGGTACCCGTGCGACTGCATGTACGCCGCGACGGAATGGCTCGGACGGTAGGCGTGGGTGGACAAGCCGACCACAGCGATGATGCGGTCGCGGTCCAGAATGCGCTTGAGTGTCTCGGGCTCGTTCATTGAGTTTCTGCTTCGATTGGTAAAAAGTGTCAGCGCCTGCAATGCTCGGTCGGATTCGCGCAGCGCATGCGAGCAGGACGGCTCATCTTAAGCCGGCAATTCCGCAGACGAAACCCATTTCGCGTGCTTTTTCAAAAATTTGAATCGGGTGGTTTTTTCTCACTATTTCGTTTGTGCCGATATTCGGAAATACTGACTTCATTCGTCTTTAATTTTGGTAAAAAATCCCGCGGCGCCTTATCTGGCGGGCGTTACAACCTGAAACACTTTGTTACCGCGTCCTTTTGTCAATTCGCCCACAATGCCCTTCAACGGTTTCAACACAGGTGTGTTCGGTTTGCGCTCGGGTGGCGCCAGCCGGACGTCGATATCGAGTCCCGTTGGGGGCATCTGTGTTGGAGTCGTTGGCGATGACCTGCGCTGCACGCGCGGTCCATCGACTCCTTCATTGGTCTCCTCGCGCTAACCCCGTAGCGTGTGGTTTTTAGCGGGCTAATAAGCCCGCTTTTTTTTTCGTCGGCCGCAGTTAGTGCTTCAGCACTTACTGTGGCCCCGCACAGAGTGTCGGTCCGGACTTGGCGCTTCAGCGCCTTACTCCGGTCCCGTGCAAAGCCTCCGGTCCCATGCACGTCGCTCATCGCTCACGGCGTGTGGCGCTTGCCCGGATCTAGTTCGTCGATCATCCGCTCCCGCATCACGAACTTCTGCACCTTGCCCGTGACCGTCATCGGCATCTCATCGACGAAGCGGATATAGCGCGGCACCTTGTAGTGCGCGATCTGCCCGCAGCAATATTCCCTGACCTCATCCTCCGTCAAACTCTCCCCTGCACGCACGACGATCCAGGCGCACACTTCCTCTCCGTACTTCTCGTCCGGCACGCCAAACACCTGCACGCTCTGGACCTTGGGATGCCTGAACAAAAACTCTTCCACCTCCCGCGGATAGATGTTTTCGCCCCCACGGATCAGCATGTCCTTCAGCCGCCCAACAATGTTGCAGTAACCATCGGCATCGATCGTCGCCAGATCGCCCGTGCGCATCCAGCCGTCAACGATCGCTTCGCGCGTGCGCGGTTCGTCGTCCCAGTACCCCATCATCACCGAATAGCCGCGCGTCCATAGCTCACCCGTCTGTCCGATCGGCACCGTGTTGCCCATCGCATCGACAACCTTTGCCTCGAGATGCGGTTGAATCCGTCCGACCGTCGACGTGCGCTTGTCGATGGGATCCGTCGTCGAGCTTTGGAACGACACAGGGCTCGTCTCGGTCATGCCGTATGCAATCGTGATCTCCGACTGGTGCATCCGCGAGATGACGCGCTTCATCGTCTCGATCGGGCACGGCGAGCCGGCCATGATGCCCGTGCGCAGACTCGACAGGTCAAAAGACGCGAAGTCGGCATGATCGAGTTCGGCGATGAACATCGTCGGCACACCATGCAACGCCGTACAACGCTCCTCCGCGACCGCGGCCAGTGTCGCCGCGGGCTCGAACGCTTCGCCCGGAAACACCATCTTGGCGCCCGTCGAGACGCTCGCGAGCACCGACAGCACCATGCCGAAGCAGTGATAGAGCGGGACCGGAATGCATAACGCGTCGGCTTCGGTAAAGCGCATCGCCATCGCAATGTAGCGCGCGTTGTTGACGACGTTTCGATGCGTCAGTGTTGCGCCTTTCGGGTTGCCCGTCGTACCGCTCGTGAACTGGATATTGATCGGGTCGCGGGCCGACAACGTGGCGCCGATCGCGTCGAGGTCGATGGCTGGGAGCGCAACGCGACCGGCCTCGATGAGGTCCGAGAACGTCATCATCCCCGGGGTCGCCGTATCGCACATGCGCACGATGGTGCGAAGCGCAGGCAACTTCGCCGCACGCAGCCGCCCCGGCTCGCAATGCGCAAGCTCCGGCGCCAGCGCCTGCAGCATCTCAACATACTTCGACGACTTGAAACTCTCGGCCGTGATGAGCGTGCAGCAACCCGACTTGTTCAGCGCGTATTCGAGCTCGGCGAGCCGATAGGCCGGATTGACGTTGACAAGGATCGCGCCGATGCGGGAAGTGGCAAATTGCGTCAACAGCCATTCCACGCGGTTGGGCGACCAGATCCCGACGCGATCGCCGCGCCCGATGCCAAGCGACGCGAGGCCGGCCGCCAGCACGTCCACTTCATAGGCGAATTCTCGCCAGGTCCAACGGATGCCCTGCTCACGAAAGACGACAGCCGGACGCTCAGGAAAACGCGCCGCGGTGTCGTTCAACAGTTGGCCGATCGTCGCATCGCTGAGCGGCACGTCGGTCGCGCCGCGTACGTACGAGAGGCCGTTGATAGGCGCGATCAGGGCGCCTTCCTGCGGAAGTTGCGTCGCCATCTCGATGTCTCCATGTCATTTGGCATTTTTCGCAAGTGATTCTGCCACCGAGAGACATGTCTCCGCATCAAGTCTTACCCGCAGCATCCGTCCCCATGCAGCGCTCGCAGATCGACTCGCAGAAGAAAAAACGCCGCTCGGGAATAACCGAGCGGCGTTAACAATCCTACGAAACGTCTTTTTCTGCGCGACGATCGCCTTGCACGAAGCAGAGGGCGAACGGGCTATGTGCTTTCGTCAGTGGCTTTGCGAGCGCAGCTTGCGCAAGCGAGCGATGGCGGCGAGCTGAGCCGTGGCATAAGCGAGTTCAGCCTGGGCAGTCGCGTACTCGATGTTCGAGCCCGAGTTCTGCAGTGCTTCTTCCGCGCGCTTACGGGCCTGCTCGGCCTTCGCTTCGTCGAGGTCCTTGCCGCGAATCGCCGTATCGGCGAGTACGGTCACGGCGCCCGGCTGCACTTCGAGAATGCCGCCCGCAACGAACACGAACTCCTCTTCGCCGCTTTCAGCCTCGATGCGAACCGCACCGGGACGAATACGCGTGATGAGCGGCGTATGGCCCGGCAAAATGCCGAGTTCGCCGGCTTCGCCGGGCAGCGCGACAAATTTCGCCTGGCCCGAGAAGATCTGCTCTTCCGCGCTGACGACGTCTACTTTGATGGTTGCCATATCGATTCCTGTCGCTGGTTGAGCGTGATGCGTGTGACGAGCCCGGCAGTCATACGGCCGCCGGGCGCGCTTTCCAAGCGAGCACCCTCACCGTTACTGGATCTTCTTGGCCTTTTCGAAGGCTTCGTCGATCGTGCCGACCATGTAGAACGCCTGCTCGGGCAGATGATCGCACTCACCGTCGACGATCATCTTGAAGCCGCGGATCGTTTCCTTCAGCGGCACGTACTTGCCCGGCGAACCCGTGAACACTTCGGCAACGTGGAACGGCTGCGACAGGAAACGCTGGATCTTACGCGCACGCGCCACCGACAGCTTGTCCTCCGGCGACAGTTCGTCCATGCCCAGAATCGCAATGATGTCGCGCAGTTCCTTGTAGCGCTGCAGCGTTTGCTGCACACGGCGCGTGATCGTGTAGTGCTCTTCGCCGATCACGTTCGGGTCGATCTGACGCGAGGTCGAATCGAGCGGGTCCACCGCGGGGTAGATACCGAGCGAGGCGATGTCACGCGAAAGCACGACCGTTGCGTCCAGGTGGCCGAACGTCGTAGCAGGCGACGGGTCCGTCAAGTCATCGGCAGGCACGTACACGGCCTGCACCGACGTGATCGAGCCCTTCTTCGTCGACGTGATGCGCTCTTGCAGCTTACCCATTTCTTCAGCCAGCGTCGGCTGATAACCCACGGCCGACGGCATCCGGCCGAGCAGTGCCGACACTTCGGTACCGGCCAGCGTGAAACGGTAGATGTTGTCGACGAAGAACAGCACGTCGAGGCCTTCGTCACGGAAGTGCTCGGCCATCGTCAGGCCCGTCAGCGCCACGCGCAGACGGTTGCCCGGCGGCTCGTTCATCTGACCGTATACGAGCGCGACCTTGTCGAGCACGTTCGAGTCCTTCATTTCGTGGTAGAAGTCGTTCCCTTCACGGGTACGCTCACCCACGCCCGCGAACACGGAGTAACCGCCGTGCTCCTTCGCGATGTTGTTGATGAGCTCCATCATGTTCACGGTCTTGCCGACGCCGGCGCCACCGAACAAGCCCACCTTGCCGCCCTTCGCGAACGGGCAGATCAGATCGATAACCTTGATGCCCGTTTCGAGCAGTTCCGTCGACGGCGACAGTTCGTCGAACGCCGGAGCCTTCTGGTGGATCGAGCGCTTCGTCGCGCTTTCGATCGGACCCGCTTCGTCGATCGGACGGCCGAGCACGTCCATGATGCGGCCCAGCGTCGGCTTGCCGACGGGAACGCTGATGGGCAGGCCCGTGTTCTTCACCGTGATGCCGCGGCGCAGACCGTCGGACGCGCCCAGACAGATCGTGCGCACGACGCCGTCGCCCAGCTGCTGCTGAACTTCGAGCGTCAGTTCCGTGCCTTCGAGCACGAGGGCGTCGTAGATCTTCGGCATGTGCTCACGCGGGAATTCCACGTCGATCACCGCGCCGATGCACTGTACGATCTTGCCTTCTACCAAAGCAGTAGTACTCATCGCTTTTCCTTTAGATACTCAATTCTTCACTCGCGCAAACGGCGCAGGGACGGACCAGGCCGACACGCGTCAGACGGCGGCGGCGCCGCCCACGATTTCCGACAGTTCCTTCGTAATCGCGGCCTGGCGGCTCTTGTTGTAGACGAGCTGCAATTCGTTGATCACCGTCTTCGCGTTGTCCGACGCTGCCTTCATCGCCACCATGCGCGCCGATTGCTCGGACGCCATGTTTTCGGCGACGGCTTGATACACGAGCGCCTCGACATAGCGTACGAGCAGTTCGTCGACGACAGTCTGCGCATCGGGCTCGTAGATGTAGTCCCACGAGGCGTTCGGCGTCGTTTCGTCACGTTCGAAATGCTCGGCGGACAGCGGCAGCAGTTGCTCGAGCACGGGCTCTTGCTTCATCGTGTTGATGAAGCGCGTGTACGCGAGATACACGGCCGCAACCTTGCCTTCCGAGTACAGATCGAGCTGCACCTTCACCGCGCCGATCAGCTTTTCCAGGTGCGGCGTATCGCCGAGCTGTGTGACGTGCGAGACCACCTTTGCGCCGAAGCGACTCAAAAAGCCGAAGCCCTTACCGCCGATCGCCGTCGCTTCGATGGTCTGGCCTTTCTCTTCCAGCTCTTTGAACTTCTGCACCGTTGCGCGCAACACGTTCGTGTTCAAACCGCCGCACAATCCCTTGTCGGTTGTGACAAGGATGATGCCGGCCGCTTTCGCGCCTTCGTTCGACACCATGAACGGGTGGCGATACTCGGGGTTGGCGCGGCTCATGTGTGCAGCGATGTCGCGAACCTTGTCGGCGTAAGGACGAGCGGAGCGCATGCGTTCCTGCGCGCGGCGCATCTTCGATGCAGCCACCATCTCCATCGCCTTGGTGATCTTGCGCGTGTTCTGCACGCTCTTGATCTTGCCGCGGATTTCCTTCATTCCCGCCATTGCTTGCTCCTTTGCCGGCCTGAGCTAGCGCTTCAACGCTTACCCAGGCCCCATGCACAGCTGATCGAAGCGGCGCGCTTCGCAACATCCCAGGCGCACCGCTTCAAGGTCGCTATGCCTCGATCAATAAGCACCCGACTTCTTGAAGTCCTTCAGAGCGGCGTGCAGCGCTGCTTCGTCGTCCTTCGACAAGTCCTTCGTGTCTTCGATGCGCTTGACGAGGTCGGCATGGCTCGTCTTCAGGAATTCGCGCGCGCCCTTTTCGAACGGCAGCACGTCCTTCACTTCGAGATCGTCGAGGTAGCCGTTGTTCGCCGCGAACAGCGACATGGCCAACTCCCACACCTGCAGCGGCTGATATTGCGGCTGCTTCAACAGCTCCGTCACACGGCGGCCGCGCTCGAGCTGCTTGCGCGTGGCTTCGTCGAGATCCGATGCGAACTGCGCGAACGCCGCCAGTTCGCGGTACTGCGCGAGGTCGGTACGGATACCGCCCGACAGCTTCTTGATGACCTTCGTTTGAGCCGCGCCACCGACGCGCGACACCGACACGCCCGCGTTGATGGCGGGACGGATACCGGCGTTGAACAAGTCGGTTTCGAGGAAGATCTGGCCATCCGTGATCGAGATCACGTTCGTCGGCACGAATGCCGTCACGTCGCCAGCTTGCGTCTCGATGACGGGCAGCGCGGTGAGCGAACCGCTCTTGCCCTTCACTTCGCCGTTCGTGAACTTCTCGACGTACTCTTCCGAGACGCGAGCCGCACGTTCGAGCAGACGCGAGTGCAGGTAGAACACGTCGCCCGGATACGCTTCGCGGCCCGGCGGGCGGCGCAGCAGCAGCGAGATCTGGCGATAGGCCCAAGCCTGCTTGGTCAAGTCGTCATAAATGATGAGGGCGTCCTGGCCGCGATCGCGGAAGTATTCACCCATCGTGCAACCCGCGTACGGCGCGAGGTATTGCATCGCAGCCGATTCCGAAGCGGACGCCGCCACGACGATCGTGTATTCCATCGCGCCCGATTCTTCGAGCTTGCGCACGACGTTCATGATCGACGAAGCCTTCTGGCCGATCGCGACATAAATACAGAAGAGGTCTTTGCCCTTCTGATTGATGATCGCGTCGACAGCCACGGCCGTCTTACCGCACTGGCGGTCGCCGATGATCAGTTCGCGCTGGCCGCGGCCGATCGGCACCATCGAGTCGATCGACTTCAGACCCGTTTGCACCGGCTGCGACACCGACTTACGCCAAATCACGCCCGGGGCGATCTTCTCGACCGCGTCGGTCATCTTCGCGTTGATCGGGCCTTTGCCGTCGATCGGGTTGCCGAGCGCGTCGACGACGCGACCGATGAGTTCGGGGCCGACCGGCACTTCGAGAATGCGGCCCGTCGTCTTGACGACGTCGCCTTCCGAGATGTGTTCGTATTCACCGAGAATCACGGCGCCGACCGAGTCGCGCTCGAGGTTCAGCGCGAGGCCGAACGTGTTGCCCGGAAATTCGAGCATTTCGCCTTGCATCACGTCCGACAGGCCGTGAATGCGCACGATACCGTCGGTCACGGAGATCACGGTGCCCTGGTTGCGAACGTCGGCGCTCGCTTCAAGGCCCTGGATCCGGCTCTTGATCAGCTCGCTGATCTCAGAGGGATTGAGTTGCATTATTCGCTCCTGATAGTCAATTCTGTTGCGTGCCGTGCGCGTACGCGCCGCTTATGCGGTCAGCGCGGTGCGCATGCCGGCGAGCCGTGCGCGAACCGAGGTGTCGAGCACTTCGTCGCCGACGGTGACGCGCACGCCACCGATCAACGACGCATCGACTTCCACCATCGGTTTGAGCTGACGCCCAAACTTGCGCGTAAGGCTCGAGACGAGATCGGCGAGCTGGGCCTCTTGCAGCGGGAATGCGCTGACGATCAGCGCATCGGCCGCGCCTTCGCGAGCATTTTTCAGTGCTTCAAACTGGACGGCGATTTCGGGCAGCAGCGAGAGACGATGATTGTCGACCAGCATCTGCACGAAGTTCCTGGCTTGCGGCAAGTCTTTCAGCGGTGACTGGACTGCTGCGAGCAGCAGGTCGACGACCTGTGCGTGGCTCACCTTCGGGCTCGAAGCGACCGACATGAGCTCGGGCAGCCGCGCAACCTGTGCCAGCTCCTGCACGAGAGCGGACCAGGCGGCGAGGTCACCGCCTTCGGCGACGCTGAACAGCGCTTCTGCGTACGGGCGGGCGATGGTTGCAAGTTCGGCCATGATCAGAGCTCGGCTTTCAGTTGATTGAGCAGTTCGGCATGCGCCGCCTGATCGATTTCGCGCTTCAGGATCTGTTCGGCGCCCTTGACTGCCAGCGTCGCCACTTCGGCACGCAGCGTTTCGCGAGCCTTCACGACCTGCTGCTCGGCGTCGGCCTTGGCTTGAGCGATGATGCGCGCAGCTTCGGCTTGCGCGTTGGCCTTGATTTCCTCGGCCACGACGAGCGCACGCTTTTCAGCGTCGGCGATCCGTTGTTGACCATCGTTGCGCGCCTTCGCGAGCTCCTGATCGACACGCTTGTGCGCTGCTTCGAGTTCCGTCTTGCCCTTTTCGGCGGCCGCGAGACCGTCGGCGATCTTCTTCGAACGCTCGTCGAGGGCTTTGACCATCGGCGGCCACACGAACTTCATCGTGAACCACGCGAGGATCAGGAACACGACCATTTGCGCAATCAGAGTTGCGTTGAGATTCACGGTGTTTCCTTAATCGTTGCTAATTCGGAAAGTGAAACGGTAAGGCGCTCATCGACATGACGTTCGATCAGCGCCCGAGCCTTCCGTTTCGCCCCTGCGCCGACTGACAAGCCGCGGCGCAAAACTCCGATGAACCTTTAGCCTGCCAACTTCGAGAGCAGCGGGTTCGCGAACGCAAACAGCATTGCCACACCAACGCCGATCAGGAACGCCGCGTCGATCAGACCAGCCAAGAGGAACATCTTGGTTTGCAGCGGGTTCATCAGTTCCGGTTGACGCGCGCAAGCTTCGATGTACTTGCCGCCCATCAGGCCGATACCGATACAGGCGCCGATTGCACCCAGGCCGATGATGATGCCGATACCGATGGCGGTCAGACCTTGGATGTTGGCGATGAAAGCTTGCATGATCACTCCTTTGTAAAAGACTTTTTTGGAACTGGATTTAAAGAAACGGAAAACGAATCTGCTGCAGCGGCGACACGCCCTTCGAAATCAGTGCGAGTCGTGCGCCTGACCGATGTACACGAGCGTCAGCATCATGAAGATGAACGCTTGCAACAGCACGATCAGGATGTGGAAGATCGACCAGACGGTCCCTGCGATCACATGGCCGACAAAGCCGAGCACCGTCGTGTCCGCGCCGAAGGTCCAGAGGCTGCCGAGCAATGCAATGAGCAGGAACAGCAACTCGCCCGCATACATGTTGCCGAACAACCGCAACGCGAGCGAAACCGTCTTGGCGACGAACTCGATGATGTTCAATGCAAGGTTCGGGATCCACAGCAGGGGATGCGCGCCGAACGGAGCGGACAGCAGTTCATGGAGGAAACCGCGCGCGCCCTTGATCTTGAAGTTGTAATAAATCATCAGCACGAACACGCCGAGCGCGATGCCGAACGTGCCGTTCAGATCGGCCGTGGGCACGATGCGGTGGTGCGAGATGACGCCGGACAGCCCCAGCCAGCCGATGACGTGGCCGGGAAGATCGACGGGGATAAAATCGAGCGAGTTCATCAGGGCGACCCAGACGAACACGAACAGTGCGAGCGGCGCGATGAACGTACGATTGCCGTGAATGATGGCCTTCGATTGATCCTCGACCATCTCGACGAGCATTTCGATTGCGCACTGGAAGCGGCTCGGCACGCCCGGCGTTGCATTGCGCGCGGCAATGCGAAGGATGAACACCGTCACGAGACCGCACAGGATCGACCAGAACAACGTGTCGATGTTCAGGACGTGCATGTCGATGATCGACGTCTGGTGCGCTGTGGCGAAGTTTTGCAAGTGGTGCGCGATGTACTCGGACGGATCCAAGTGCGTGCTTTCTGTAGCTGCCATATCGTTTATTGCCACCTAAATTGTCGAAAATCTTTCGATGCCGGCGCGGCGCAGGCCGGTGGGCCGCGTCCCGCGCGAAGGCGGCAGGCACGAGCGCGCCGCGCGCATCGTCGCGCACGCCCCCCCTGCCACCCATCGTCATCCCATTCTCACCGCCAACCGAGCGCCAGCCAGTACGTCTGCAGCGTGACAAGGAAGGTCACGAGCAGCGGCAGCCACCGCACGTCGTGATACCAGACGGCTATCGCGACGAACATCGCGACCGTCAACCCCATCTTGAGCATTTCGCCGATCACCCATGTCAGGATCGACCCGGCGCCGCCCGCTCCTTTCAGACGTGCCGCGAACACTGCGCTCGGCACCCAGCAAACCGCTCCTCCCAACAAGGCCGACAGCGCAGCAGCGCCCGGCGGCTTCGAAAACAGCCACCAAACCAGCGCGACGACGAGGGACAAAACCACTTGCGCCGCCACCACCTTGACCGGCGTGACGCGCGACGGGCGGCTCACATCGGAACCAAAGAGCTTTTCAGCCTCGGCCCGCGTGAGCGGAGCGAAATTCTTGTCTTGCTGCTCGGCATCCCACGCGTCGTCGAACGTTTCCGAACGACCGACGGCGCGAGCGGAAGAAGGATCATGTCGCGCGCGTTCGTCGTGCCTTGTGCCCGGCTCTCGATCCGCCATCGCTCTGCCCTGCAAATTCCTGTTTCCGACCCGCAGCTTTCGTCGCGCTTACGGGGCTGCCTAGCTAATAAATCCGGGCGATTGTAAGCGATAGTTGCAGGTGATTCAAGACTTTAGCCGCGACAAAAAACAGCTTCGAAGCGACGCGCAAGGCGGCCGCGCGAGGCCGCTTCTGACTAAAACGAAAGGCGCCGCGTGAGTTTTGCACAGCCTGCAGGCTGCGCCATCGCCGCCGCCCGGGCACGCGTTCGCATTCTCAGAGATGCTGCAGCAGCCACGCGCCGAGGATACCCGCAACAAACCAGAACGGGATCGAGGCGAGATGAAACGACAACCACACGCCACGCTGCTTCGCAAGCCGCACTGCGATGAGGTTCGCGAGCGAACCAATGGCGAGGCCGAAACCGCCGACGCTGACGCCGAATGCGAGCGCACGCCAGTCCTTCGTGAATTCGGCCAACATGATCGCGGCCGGCACATTGCTGATGCCCTGCGACAAGATGGCGCCTGCGACATAAGCGCGCAGTGGTGTCTGCAAGTGCAGATGCGCAACGGTTTCGTGAACCGCGGGCAGTGCAGCCACACTCCGCAGCACGATGAACATCAGCACGAAAATCAGCAGCAACGCCCAATCGATTTTGAGGACGGCGTCGCGTCGCCACCATAGAAAGCCGCCCGCCACACCGATCAAGCCGATGCCTGCGTGGTGGGAGTCGGCCAACAGGACGAACGAGGCGAACAGCACGGCCGCCACGCTCGCGTAGGCGCGATCGACGGGGATCGCGTCTGCATCGCGCGACAGATCAAGCGGCTTCGCCTTGAAAGCGAAGGCGGCCATCACGTAGAGCATCGCCATCAAGGTCGCGCAAAGGGGCGCCAGCGCCGCAACGAAGCGACCGAACGATATGGCTCCGACCTGCCAGAGGAAGAGGTTCTGCGGGTTGCCCAGCGGCGTCAGGATCGAGCCGGCATTGACGGCTAACGCCAGGAAGATCGTGAGCCGTTTGACCGGCAGCGGCGTCAGCGCATGTAGCGATAGGACGAGCGGCACAACGACGAACAACGCGACGTCGTTCGTGACGAGCATCGACAGTCCGGCAGCGAGGCCGATCAACAAACAAGCAAGCGCGCGTTCGGACCGGACGTGATGCACGACCCGATGCGCAAGCCACATCAGCAGGCCCGACAATTCGATCGCCTTCGTCAACATCAAGAGCCCGGCCAGCGTCATCACAGTCGGCCAGTCGACGAGCCGCGGCAACGCGAGCCATGGCTGCGGCCGAATGGATTGCACCACAGCGAGCACGACGACGAGAATCGAAAGTACGGGTTCCTTCAAGGCAACTGAAATCAGCTTGCGCAGCCCATTCGGGCTTGCAACGCGCGCTTCGTCGGCGTTCGGCATGGACAGGTGTGGCGAGAGGAGCAACGAAAATAGACAAGCGATAGCCGGAACGCCGCCAAAAACGATGGCAGCGCTCAGGCTGGCGCAGCGCTCAAGCAGCGCCTCGCGGTTCGGGCGTCAGGCGGCCGCCGCCCCACCACGCAACCGGACCAGAATGCCGTCGAGCGCATCGAGATCGCCGAAGTCGATTTGCAACTGACCGCGCCCGCGCCGACCGAGCTTGATCTTGACGGCCGCCGCCAGCAGGTCCGACAGTTCTTCTTCGAGGCGGCGCGTATCGCGACCGCCGTCCTGATTCGCGCGCGCCTTCACCGAGGGCTCGGCTTTCGTCGTGGCAGTCACGAGACGTTCGGTCTCGCGCACCGACATGCGCTTGTTGACGACCTGATTGGCGAGCGTGATCTGCGTTGCCGGATCGACAGCCAACAATGCGCGCGCGTGCCCCATGTCCAGATCGCCGGCAAGCAACATCGTCTGCACAGGCTGCGCGAGATTGAGGAGCCGCAGAAGATTCGAGACGGCGCTGCGCGAGCGCCCCACCGATTCTGCCGCCTGTTCGTGCGTGAAACGAAACTCGTCGAGCAGACGTTGGATACCCTGCGCTTCTTCGAGGGGATTCAGGTCTTCGCGCTGAATGTTCTCGATGAGGGCCATCGCGGCCGCAGCCTGATCGGGCACATCCTTGACCAGCACCGGCACTTCTTCGAGACCGGCAATGTGTGCTGCACGAAAACGCCGCTCGCCCGCAATGATCTCGTACTTCTCTTCGGACACGGCGCGCACGAGGATCGGCTGCATGACGCCTTGCGCACGAATGCTCGCAGCGAGCTCTTGCAGGCTGCCTTCGTCCATGCGCGTACGCGGCTGATACTTGCCCGCTTGCAGCTTGCGAAGCGGCAAAACGTTCGGCTGCGCCTCGCTGCGTACGGCCGTCGTAATGTCGGGGTTGCCACCCAACAGCGCCTCGAGCCCACGCCCCAATCCCTTCTTCTTCGCTACGGCATTCATTGCATTTCCTCGGTCCGCTTTGCTGATTCGCTGCGCCATGATCAGAGCGCACGCACGCGTTCAATCATTTCCGCGCCAAACTGCACGTAAGCCTGCGCGCCGCGCGAGGCGCGGTCGAATACGACGCCCGGCAAACCGTAGCTCGGCGCCTCGGCCAAGCGCACATTGCGCGGGATCACAGCGTCGAACACCTTGTCGCCGAAGTGTTCTTTGAGCTGATCCGACACCTGCTGCTGCAACGTAATACGTGGATCGAACATGACACGCAGCAAGCCGATGACCTTCAGATCGCGATTGAGGTTCGCGTGAACCTGCTTGATCGTATTGACGAGGTCGGACAACCCTTCAAGCGCGAAGTACTCGCACTGCATCGGAATGACGACGCCATGGGCCGCGCACAGGCCGTTCAGCGTCAGCAGCGACAGCGCGGGCGGACAGTCGATCAATACGAAGTCGTAATCGTCTTCGACATGTGCCAACGCTGCTTTCAATTGCCTTTCGCGATTGTGGACGTTGACGAGCTCGATTTCCGCGCCCGCCAGCTCGCGATTGGCCGGCAGCACGTCATAGGAGACCGCCTCGGACTTCACGCGCGCGTCTGCAACGGAAACACCATCGACGAGCACCTCGTAGACCGTGTTTTCACACTCGGCCTTGTTGATGCCGCTGCCCATCGTCGCGTTTCCCTGCGGATCGAGATCGATCAGCAGAACGCGCTGCCCCTGCGATGCAAGACTGGCGGCGAGATTGACCGTCGTCGTCGTTTTGCCGACACCGCCCTTTTGATTCGCCACGCAGAAGATTTTTGCCATCGTTCGAAAGATCCTCGTTACCGCATTGAATGCTGTAAATGCCTTTTGAAAGCCTTGAATGTCCTGAAGCGTCTCTAGGCAGACGTGGTGTCGTCGAGCACCACTTCGACCAGATGCCGCTCGGCTTCGAGTGACGGCACCTGCAGGCGTATGACGTCGACGACGCGCGCCCCAGCCGGCAACCGCCCGATCTCGGCGTCGGGCCGAACGCCTTTCATCGCCCAAATTGCTCCACGCTCGCTAACCAAGTGCCGCGCAAGTGTAACGAAATCGGCGAGCTCTGCGAATGCGCGCGAGACAATTGCGTCGAATTTTCCCGGCACCTCGATGCCTGGACGAAGATTTTCTACCCGGCCCGTGACGACGGACAGATTGTCCAGCTTGAGTTCGGCCTTCACTTGCGCCTGGAAGGCGGTCTTCTTTTGAACGATGTCGTTCAGCGTCACACTGCGCTCTGGCAACGCAATCGCGAGGACAATGCCGGGCAGTCCGCCGCCCGAACCGACATCGAGGATCGAACGCCCTTCGCGCGCGGCGATATGCGGCACGATCGAAAGCGAATCGAGAATGTGGTGGGTCACCATCTGCCGCGGATCGCGAATGGCCGTCAGGTTGTACACGGCATTCCACTTGGCTAGCAACGCGACATAGTCGGCCAGCTGCTCGAACTGCTCGTCAGCCAGCGGCACGTTGAGCTCTTTTGCCCCTGCACGCAAAAGGTCGAGCCAGGAGGTCCGGTCGTTCGAAGATGCGCCTTTGGCGCGCGAGGCCGTCATCGAGCAGCCGGGGCTGGGCCAACCCCGCTTCCGCCTGCCTGATCCGATTCAGCGCTAACCGCCGGGGCTCGTCGCCCTAAGCCTTTCTTCAGGTGGACCATCAACAGCGAGATCGTCGCGGGCGTGATGCCTGAAATCCGCGAAGCCTGCCCGATCGTCTCGGGCCGGAATTGATTGAGCTTTTGCCGCGCCTCGAACGACAACCCGCGCACCGCGGCGTAGTCGATGCCCTCAGGCAATCGTGTGCTTTCGTTCGCCTCGTTGCGCTCGATTTCGTCGGCTTGACGTTCGATGTACCCCTGGTACTTCACGCCGATCTCGATTTGCTCCTTGATCTGATCGAGCAAGACAGGATCGTCGGCCAGGGCGGCTTCCGGGCCGCATGTCCCGTCGCGCAAACCGCAGATGCCTTCGTAGGTCACACCGGGACGTCGCAGCAAATCGGCCAAGCTGTATTCGTGGTCGATCGGCTTTCCAAGCAACGCAGTCGCTTCCTCGGCGGAAAGCGTCTTAGGATTGACCCACGTCGCGCGCAGCCGCTCTGTTTCACGTGAAACAGCATCGCGCTTCCTGCAGAACGCATCCCAGCGAGCGTCGTCGACAACGCCGAGCTCGCGACCGATCTCCGTTAGTCGCATATCGGCATTGTCTTCACGAAGGCTCAGACGATACTCAGCGCGGCTCGTAAACATGCGGTACGGCTCAGATACGCCTCGCGTCACGAGGTCGTCGACGAGCACGCCCAGGTACGCTTGGTCGCGACGTGGACACCACGCCTCCTTTTCCTGCACCTGAAGGCCGGCGTTAATGCCTGCGAGCAGACCCTGCGCCGCAGCCTCCTCGTAGCCCGTCGTCCCGTTGATCTGGCCCGCGAAGAAAAGCCCGCGAATGACTTTGGTTTCGAGCGAGGCCTTCAATCCGCGCGGATCGAAGTAATCGTATTCGATCGCATAGCCGGGGCGCAGAATGTGCGCATCCTCAAGCCCGTGCATCGAATGAACGAGATCCAGCTGGACGTCGAACGGCAAGCTTGTCGAGATCCCGTTCGGGTAGAACTCGTTGGTCGTCAACCCTTCGGGCTCGAGGAAAATCTGATGCGACGTCTTCGACGCGAACCGGTGAATCTTGTCTTCGATCGACGGGCAATAGCGCGGCCCCACCCCTTCGATGACACCCGTGTACATCGGCGACCGGTCGAGCCCGCTTCGAATGATGTCGTGCGTGCGCTCGTTCGTATGCGTCACCCAGCAGGGCACTTGCTGCGGATGTTGCTCCACTCGCCCGAGAAACGAGAAAACAGGGACCGGATCGAGGTCGCCCGGCTGCTCTTCAAGCTTCGAGAAATCGATCGTGCGCCCGTCGATACGCGGAGGCGTACCCGTCTTGAGCCGCCCTTGCGGCAGCTTCAGCTCTTTCAATCGGGACGATAGCGACACGGCCGCAGGGTCGCCGGCGCGCCCGCCCGTGTAGTTATTGAGGCCGACGTGGATCTTGCCATCGAGGAATGTGCCAGCCGTCAGCACGACCGCACGCGCGCGAAACCGAACGCCAACCTGCGTCACGGCCCCGACGACGCGATCGCCTTCGACAATCAGATCCTCGACCGCTTGCTGGAAAAGGCTCAGATTCGGTTGATTCTCGAGGCGATGACGGATCGCCGCCTTATAGAGAATCCGATCGGCTTGGGCGCGCGTCGCCCGGACTGCCGGCCCCTTCGACGAGTTCAGAATCCGAAACTGGATGCCGCCTTCATCGGTCGCGGCAGCCATGGCACCGCCAAGCGCATCGACCTCCTTCACCAGATGGCCCTTGCCGATGCCGCCGATCGACGGATTGCAGCTCATCTGGCCGAGGGTTTCGATGTTGTGGGTCAACAGCAGCGTCTTGGCGCCCATTCGGGCCGATGCCAATGCGGCTTCTGTGCCGGCGTGACCACCGCCGACGACGATAACGTCAAATTCTTTGGGATAAAGCATTGGGAGATCCCGCGCGACGAGAAGCGCGCGGGCCTTTCGGGAAAAAGTATGCGCGAATTATAGCGGGGATCGCGGTTCAGACGGCCTAGCTAAATGGTAGGGTCTGTTCACATCGCGTCGAACGGGGCGAACGTCCTGCCGGAACGGCGAAGTGCCAGGAGTGAGGAGGCACAGTCTAGCCGCCGCTAACCGCTGTTGCCACGACGAACCTACCTGCCCCGGACAAGCCAAAATCCCCTGACGATAAAGCACGTTGGTTAGACCTGGAGTGGGTGTAACCGGGCATCGTGTTGTGTTTCACGTGGAACATCGGCCTCCTTCATGCTCCTTTCGCCCGCAGAGACGGTTGCCACCTCCGGTTTTCCATAGAACTCGCCCCGCGCTCCCATGCAGTCATGCATCGACCAGCGCCAGATGGACGCGGCATGAATTTCATTTCATAGGGAGAGGAACAGGGAGGCGGGGGGACAGCGGCGCGGCCGCTATCGGCCGGGCCGAATCTCAAACAGCGAACGGCGCCGCCGGTGCCCCAAGCCCGTCGCGGCACATGGATGACCTTCAGGCCGTTTTTTTCGCCAGACCCAAGTATGTCTCGATGACACGCGGGTTCTGCGCCAACGACTGCGCCTCGCCCTCCAGCGCGAGCTCGCCTGTCTCCAACACATAACCGTAATCGGAGATCTGCAGCGCCGCGCGTGCGTTCTGCTCGATCAGCAGCGTGGCGACGCCCGTGCTGCGCAGCGCGGAGATGATGTGGAAGATCTCTTTGACGATCAGCGGTGCAAGGCCCAGGCTCGGCTCATCGAGCATCAGCAGGTCTGGTTTGCCCATCAGCGCCCTGCCCAGCGCGAGCATCTGCCGCTCGCCGCCCGAGAGCGTTCCGGCCGCCTGCTTACGCCGCTCCTTGAGCCGGGGAAATCGCTCAAAAACCGGATCGAGCTGATCGAGGTAGTCGCGCTCACCTGCCCGCTTACGTCGGTAAGCACCGAGCACGAGGTTATCCTCGACCGACATCGTGGCAAACAGCTCACGCTTCTCGGGGACAAGGCACATGCCTCGGGCGACGCGATTTTCCACGGGCAACGCGCCCACCTCTTCGCCTCGATACCGGACATCGCCCTTCGCGTGACCGATCGCTGGCAGCGCCCCCATCACCGCCCCAAGCAGCGTCGACTTACCGGCGCCGTTCGGCCCGATGACGCTCACGATCTGCCCGGGCCGAACGTCGATCGATACCTGATGCAGCGCCTCGACCTTCCCGTACCGTACCGAAAGCCCCGAGACGGACAAAATCGGCGTAGCCGTCGTTTCGTTCATGTTCACTCCACCCCGCCGAGATAGGCCTCGACCACAGCCGGATCGTTTTGCACTTCTTCCGGCAGCCCTTGGGCGATGCGTGTGCCGAATTCCATGACGACGAGACGATCGGCAAGATTCATCACGAAATCCATGTCGTGCTCGACGAGGAGCACGCTCATGCCGTCCGCCTGGAGCTTGCGCAGCAGATCCGCCAGTTGTTGCTTTTCCCGATACCGCAGCCCCGCAGCCGGTTCGTCGAGCAACAGCAGCGTCGGGTCGCAGCAAAGCGCCCGCGCGATCTCCATGATCCGCTGCTGTCCGAGCGCGAGGCTGCCCGCCTCGTCGTACATATGTTGCTCGAGCCCGACTCGACGAATCTGCTCGGCCGCATCGAACATCAAGCGTGCTTCCTCGGCTGCATTGAGCCGTGCAACGCTGCGCCAGACCCCGTTCGAGCCGCGCAGATGCGCACCGATGGCGACGTTCTCGAGCACCGTCATACTCGGCAACAGCTTGACGTGCTGGAAGGTACGGCCGATGCCACGCTTGACGATTTCACGTGAACTGAGTGCGTCGATGCGCTCGCCGCGGAAATGGATGCGACCACGCGTCGCCTGCAGCACGCCCGTGACGAGGTTGAACGTGGTCGACTTGCCAGCTCCGTTCGGCCCGATCAACGCCACTATCTGCCCCGCGTTGACCTCGAAGCTGACATCGTTGACGGCTACGAGCCCGCCGAACTGCTTGCGCACACCATCGACGACAAGCAGCGCTTCACCCGCAGCCGGCTTCGCACGCCGTGGCAACGGCTCGGCCTGCTCCGGGGCTTGCACGTGCGGACCGCGCGGAAACCAGCGAGCGACGAACGGCCAGACGCCACGCCGCGCATACTGCAGCAGCGCGACCATGAGAATGCCGAAGACAATGATTTCGAAGTTGCCGCTCTCGCCGAGTAGCATCGGCAGCAGCGACTGCAAATAATCCTGCACGATGGTGAGGATCGCCGCGCCGAGAATCGCACCCCAGACATGCCCGACGCCACCGACCACGGCCATGAACAAGTACTCGATCCCGTGGTTCAGTCCGAAAGGCGTCGGATTGACGGCGCGTTGCAGGTGCGCGTACAGAAACCCCGAGATGGCTGCCAGCACGGCTGCGTAGACGAAAATGACGACGCGCATCCAGGCCGTATTGACGCCCATCGCCTCGGCCATCACGCTGGCGCCACGCAGCGAACGGATCGCACGTCCGGGACGACTATTAAGCAGATTCTGAATTGAAACGACGGCGACGAGCACGACGATCCAGATCAGGTAATAGATGCTGCGCCCTGATTGGAGCGAAATGCCGAGCACGCTCAGCGCCGGTATCCCGTTGATGCCATCGTATTTCCCGAGCGCTTCGAGGTTGCCGAAGAGGTAATACAGCGACAGTCCCCAGGCGATTGTCCCAAGCGGTAGGAAGTGCCCTGACAAACGCATCGTGACCGCGCCGATGACGAGCGCAACCAGTACCGTCAACGCAATGCCGACCAACAGCGCGAGCCACGGCGAAAGACCGAACTGCGTCGTCAGATAGGCCGTCGCATAGGCGCCGACCCCGACGAACGCGGCCTGTCCGAAACTCGTCATGCCACCGACGCCCGTGAGCAGCACCAGCCCCAGCGCAACAATCGAATACAGGCCGATGTAGTTGAGCAGCGTGATCCAGTACTCGGACACGTGCAGCGGATGCGGCAACACGGGCAGCACAAACAGGACGATAAGAAAACACCACAGCGGCTTCATCAAAGAGAGTCGACGCTTCATCGCTCATTCCTCCTCTTCTTCGACATGTGCCGTGGCCAGGCTGCGCCACAACAGCACCGGGATGATGAGCGTGAAGACGATCACCTCCTTGTAGGCGCTCGCCCAAAACGACGAATACGATTCGAGCAGCCCGACCAGAATCGAGCCGGCCGCTGCGAGCGGATAACTGACGAGACCGCCGATAATCGCGCCGACGAAGCCCTTCAGACCGATCAGAAAACCCGAGTCGTAGTAGATCGTCGTCAGCGGCGCGACGAGGATGCCCGACAGCGCGCCCAGCGCGGCAGCCAACGTGAAGGCAAGCCGCCCGGCCTGCGACGTTCCGATACCGACGAGCCGTGCGCCGAGCCGATTGACCGACGTCGCGCGCAGCGCCTTGCCGGAAAGCGAGCGATCGAAATAGAGATAAAGCGCTGCGATCAGCACGAGCGCCGTCACTACCACCCAGACGCTCTGCCCCGAAATCGACAGACTGCCCACGCTGAGCGAGCCGTCCGAGAACGGCGTCGTGCGCGAGCCCTCCGCACCGAACATCAAGAGACCGAGCCCGACCATCGCGAAATGAACGGCGACGGCGACGATCAACAGCAACAGCGTCGTCGCCTCGGCGATCGGCTCATAGGCCAAACGGTAGACGAGCGGGCCGATCGGCACGACGATCGCCAACGTCAACGCGATCTGAATGGCCATCGGCAACGTCTGCCCGTAGACATGTTGTGTGATCGCATACACGGCGATCGGGCCGAGTAAATACCGGCTCGCGAGCGCCGTCAGGAGACGCGGTGCATGCCGACGGCGTTCGGGGTGCCGGATAAGCCCGACGATTTCGACGAAGAAGCAGGCGGCGCCGAGCACCGGCAGCAGAATCGCCGTCGGCGGAAACTTCTGCGTCTGCAGCATCGCCAGCGTCAGCGCGCCGTATGAAACGAACTCCCCCTGCGGGATGAAGATGACTCGCGTGACGGAGAAAACCAGCACGAGTGCGAGCGCGAGCAGCGCGTAGATCGCCCCGGTGGTGATGCCGTCTTGCGCGAGAATCGCCGCAATCGATAAATCCATACTTTTCCGAGCCCCGTACTACGAGATGACGAACCGACAAAAGAGACACAACCGGCCGTGAGCCCGTTCGGGACGCACGGCCGGGCAGTCGGCGCAGCCTTATTCGCCGAGCAACTTCCACTTGCCGTCGGTAATCTGCACCATCACGCGCGCGCGCTGATCGAGCCCATTATGATTGGCCGGCGAGGTGTTCATGATCCCGTGCGAAATCGGCAGCTCCTTGATGTTCTCGAGCGCATCGCGCAACGCCGAACGGAATGCCTGGCTACCGGGCTGCCCCTTTTTCAACGCCTCAGGAATCGCATGCTGCAGCATCTGTCCGGCGTCCCATGCGTGCCCGCCGAAGGTCGCAACCGACCCAACGCCGTAGGCCTTCTCATAGGCGGCCTTGTAGGCGAGCGACGAGCGCTTGACGGGGTTGCTGTCCGGCAGCTGATCGGCCACGAGGATCGGGCCGGCCGGCAGAATCTCACCCTCACAATCCTTGCCGCAGACACGCAGGAAATCGTTGTTCGCGACGCCATGCGTCTGGTAAATCTCGCCTTTGTAGCCGCGCTCCTTGAGTTCCTTGGCCGGCAAGGCCGCAGGCGTGCCCGAGCCCGCGATCAGCACGGCGTCGGGGTTGGCGCTCATGAGCTTGAGCACCTGGCCCGTGACCGACGCATCGGCGCGGTTGTATTTCTCGCTCGCAACGACCTTCAGATGATCCGTTGTCGCCGCCTTGCCGAATTCCGCGCTCCAGCTCTCGCCATAGGCGTCGGCGAAGCCGATGAAGCCGACCGTCTTCACGCCGTGTTTGGACATGTAGTCGGCAATCGCATTGGCCATGAGGCTATCGTTTTGCGGTGTCTTGAACGCCCACTTACGCTTGTCGTCCATCGGCTCGACGATCTTGGCCGAAGCAGCGAGCGAGATCATCGGCGTTTTGCCGGCCGATACGGGATCGAGCATCGCCAGCGAGTTCGGCGTAACGGTCGAGCCGATGATCACGTCGACGTGGTCTTCGTCGATCAACTTATGCACGTCCTGCACGGCCTTGCCCGTATCGGAGCCGTCGTCGAGCACGATGTATTGCACGGTCTTGCCGCCGATCTCCTTGGGCAACAGCGCCACGGTATTTTTCTCAGGAATGCCGAGCGATGCGGCCGGTCCCGTCGTCGAAAGCACGACGCCGATCTTCACCTGTGCGAAGGCCGCCGTCACGCCACACATCATCGCTACCGCCACGCTGCTACGAACCCATCGTTTCATCGTCATTATTGATCTCCAGAGGCATTACGCGAGAAAGCGCGTTGTAATTGCCGGCTCATCGGCCGGCAAAAGTCGATTATTTTCGAAAATGGAGCGGCGAGGCGCGCAAGCCCACAACGATCGAATAAAAACGATCGCATTCGTGTGGTACTCACGCACCGCGCAAAACAACAGGGAGAAAAAAATGCAAAGACGGCGATCGCACGCTGACGCGCGAACGCTTCGCCGGTTTGGTGCGGACGCATACGCCGATTCGGCGCGCGGCTCCCGCGGCGGGAAACGGAAAGGAAAAACGAAATGCGATTGTCCAATCGGACAAATCGGTATGAATCTGCACGAATCGAACGCACAAATAAAAAGCGCTGTTGGATTCCCTCCAACAGCGCTTTCGTCCGGGCACTGAGTGCCTCGATTGTCTCCTCGTTCTCCACCTCAAAATTCGGTGCATCAGAACTGAGACGAAGATTAAACAACCCCGTCTCCCGCGACAACCTAGCACTTTCCCTAGTGGTGCATAGCAGCACGCAAATCGCGCAAGCATGCATCGTTTCCTGCCGCCCGGTGCCCGAAACCAGGTCGACATGCGCACCGGACCGCGGCGCGATGGGCCTGTGCGTGCCGGGCCGCATCGCGACGCACGCATGCCGCGCGTTTGGCGCGGCGCAGCGCGAATGGGCCGTCCGTACCCTACTCACCCGCGCAGCGGCCGCACACGTGCGATGATTTCGCCGACAATGCCGCGCCGGAAGGTCAGCACGCAGGCAATGAAGACGAGCCCGATGACGATCGTCGTCGAATCACCGAGCGTGTTGAACCAGTCGACGTGCGTGAGGTGAGCGAGCCCGCCGCCGATATCGCCGAGCCGATCTTCGAGCGTGACGACGAGCGCCGCACCCAGCAACGGCCCGAACAGCGTGCCCATGCCGCCCACGAGCGTCATCAGGATGACGAGGCCCGACATCGTCCAATAGGCGTCACCGAGCGTCTCGAAGCCGAGCACGAGCACTTTGAGCGCACCGGCGAAACCCGCGATGCCGGCCGACAGCACGAACGCGAGCAGCTTGAATCGATCGGTGTCATAACCGAGCGAGACGGCACGCGGCTCGTTCTCGCGAATCGCCGTCAACACCTGCCCGAACGGCGAATGAACGATGCGCACGATCAGCGCAAACACGAGTACGACGGCGACGAGCAGGACGTAATAGAGCGTCAGGTCCGACGATAAGCTCAAGAGCCCGAACAATTTGCCGCGCGGCACGCCTTGCAGCCCGTCCTCCCCGCCCGTGAACGGCGCTTGCAGATAAACGAAGTAGACGAGCTGCGCGAGCGCGAGCGTGACCATCGCGAAGTAGATCCCCTGACGCCGAATCGCGAAGAAACCCACGACCAGGCCGAGCAAGGTCGCGGCCGCCGTGCCTGCGAGCACGCCGAGCTCGGGCGTGAGGCCCATGGATTGGATCGCATAGCCCGCCGTATACCCTGACGTGGCAAGAAACATCGCATGGCCGAACGACAGCAGTCCCGTATAGCCGATCAAGAGATTGAACGCCGCGGCAAATAGCGCGAAGCACAGCACTTTCATCACGAAGACGGGGTAGGCGCCGAGCCACGGCGCCACGGCGAGCCCCAGCGCCAGGAGGGCGTAAAGCGCTTTTCTTTGCATCACCGCTCCTTGCCGAAAAGACCCGCAGGGCGCACGAGCAGAACGAGCGCCATGATGACGAACACAACGGTGGCCGAAGCCTGCGGATAGAACACACGCGTGAAGCCTTCGACGACGCCCAGCAGCAGGCCCGTCAGGATCGATCCCATGATCGAGCCCATGCCGCCGATCACGACAACCGCGAACACCGTGATGATCATCGACTGCCCCATCAGCGGCGAGACTTGAATCACCGGAGCGGCAAGCACGCCGGCGAACGCGGCCAGGGCCACGCCGAAGCCGTAGGTCAGCGTGATCATGAGCGGCACGTTCACGCCGAACGCTTCGACGATTTTCGGGTTCTCGGTGCCCGCGCGCAGATACGCTCCGAGGCTTGTCTTCTCGATCACGAACCAGGTTGCGAAACAGACGACGAGCGAAGCCACCACCACCCAGGCCCGATAGTTGGGCAGATACATGAAGCCGAGGTTCGTTGCGCCCGCGAGCAGATCGGGCACATCGTACGGCTGCCCCGATGATCCATAGATCGAGCGGAACACCCCTTCGATGACGAGCGTGAGACCGAACGTCAACAACAACCCGTAAAGATGGTCGAGCTGATATAGCCAGCGCAGCATCGTACGTTCGATCACGATACCGAACGCGCCGACGATAAGCGGCGCCAGCACGAGCATGGCCCAGTACGGCACGCCGAAATAGGACAGACCCATCCATGCGAGCATGGCACCGAGCATGAACAACGCGCCGTGCGCGAAGTTGATCACGTTGAGCATGCCGAAGATCACCGCCAGCCCAAGGCTCAGAATCGCGTAGAACGATCCGTTGACGAGCCCGAGCAGGAGTTGGCTCAGCATGGCCTGCAACGGAATGCCGAAGATATCCATTGAACCTGCCGTCGAAAAGAGAAAAACGCGCGCGATGTGGCCGCGCGCGTCGTTACTGCATACCGCCTAAGCAGCCCGCTGCTTTCACCTTAATTGCTGGTTACTTCCACAGATCGCACTGCGTATCCTTCTTGTCCGTGAACGCCTTGTCGCCAGGAATGGTCGCCTTCAGCGTGTAGTAGTCCCACGGTTTCTTCGATTCGGCCGGCGTCTTGACCTGATACAGGTACATGTCATGGATCATGCTGCCGTCTTCGCGGATATGCCCCTTCGCATAGAAGTCGTCGACGGGCTGCTTGTGCAACTGTGCCATCACCTTGTCAGTATCGGTCGAGCCGACGGCCTTGACGGCGTTCAGATAATCCATCGTCGCGGAATAATCGGCCGCTTGCAGGCTCGACGGCATCTTGCCGGTTTTCTTGAAGTATTTCTCGGCCCATGCGCGCGACTTATCGTTCTGATCCCAGTACCAGCTATCGGTCAGCAGCAGGCCCTGGGCCGTCGGCAAGCCGACGCTATGCACGTCGTCGATGAACATCAGAAGCGCCGCGATCTTCATCGTTTTGCCGACGCCGAATTCCTTGGCTGCCTTCAGCGAATTGACCGTGTCGCCGCCCGCGTTCGCAAGGCCGAGCACCTGCGCCTTCGACGCTTGCGCCTGCAACAGGAACGACGAGAAGTCCGACGCCGACAGCGGATGCAGCGAGCGTCCGAGCACCTTGCCGCCGTTCTCTTCGACGACCTTCGTCGTATTCGCGTCGAGCGACTTGCCGAACGCGTAGTCGGCCGTCAGGAAGTACCACGTCTTCAAGCCTTGCTTGACGATCGCCGAGCCCGTGCCTTTCGCGAGCGCCGTCGTGTCGTAGGCGTAGTGGATCGTGTACGGCGTGCATTGCTTGTTCGTCAGCGCATCGGTGCCGGCGCCGATCGAGATGTACGGACGCTTCTTCTCCTTGATCACGTCGTTCATTGCGAGGCCCGTTGCCGAATTCGTGCCACCGATCAGCATGTCGAGACCTTCCGTGTCGATCCACTTACGCGCGGTCGAGGCGGCGATGTCGGCCTTGTTCTGGTGATCCTGCGTGAGCAGCTTGATCGGCAGACCATTGACCTTGCCGCCGAAATCGTCGATCGCCATCTGGATTGCCGTGGCGCCGCCCTTGCCGTCGATATCGGCGTACAGGCCCGACAAGTCGGTGATGAACCCGATCGTGACCTGTTTTTCCGCGGCGGCGGCGTGCTGCGCCGCGAGCGCGGCGGCCATTGCGGTAGCGGTAACTGCGAGAGTGCGAACAGCGCTTGCGAGCAACGTGGTTCTCATTGGTATCTCCTTCTTCGCTTATGGTTGTGCGTGCAACTGTTTGTGTAAACCGAGGCGCAGCCAGCGCGCCCGTCAAGCAACTTCGCCTGGCCTCACACGCCAAGCAGCTCGTGTAGCACCGGCATCTTGCCTTCGAGTTCGCTCGCGACGAAATGCTCGACGATGCGGCCATGCTCCATGACATAGAAGCGATCGGCCAGCGGCGCCGCGAAGCGAAAGTTCTGTTCGACCATCACGACCGTGTAGCCGCGCGCCTTCAATGCGAGGATCATGCGCGCCAGCGCCTGCACGATGACAGGTGCAAGACCCTCGGAGATTTCGTCGAGCAGCAGCAGGTTCGCCCCCGTGCGCAAGATACGCGCCACGGCCAACATCTGCTGCTCGCCACCCGAGAGGCGCGTGCCCTGACTCATGCGGCGCTCCTTCAGGTTCGGGAACATCTCGTAGATTTCGTCGAGCGACATCGCATAGCTGCTTTGTCCGACCATCGGCGGCAACAGCAGATTCTCTTCGCAGGAGAGGCTCGAAAAAATCGCTCGCTCTTCCGGACAGTACCCGACGCCGCAATGCGCGATCTTGTGCGTGGGCAGATTGATGGTCTCTTTCTCGCCGATACGCAATGATCCCGTGCGCCGCCCCGTCAGGCCCATGATCGCGCGCAGCGTCGTCGTGCGTCCTGCGCCGTTGCGGCCGAGCAGGGTCACGACTTCGCCGCGGCGCACGGTCAGATCGACGCCATGCAGGATGTGCGATTCGCCGTACCAGGCCTGCAGGCCCGTGATCGTCAACGCAGCCGGCCCGCTGTCGAGCGTTTGCTCGGCGCCGCTCGCCACGACGTTGTCGCGCTCCGCGTGATTCATTCGTGCGCTCCCGTCAACGCCGCGTCCGCACTACCCATATAGGCCTGCATCACGAGCGGGTTCTTCGATACTTCGGCATAGCTGCCTTCGGCCAGCACTTCGCCGCGTTGCAGGACGGTGATCGTGTCGGAGATGCCTGCAATCACGTTCATGTTGTGCTCGACCATCAAGATCGTCCGGCCGGCTGATACCTTCTTGATCAGCGCAGTGACGCGGTCAACGTCTTCGTGACCCATCCCTTGCGTCGGTTCATCGAGCAGCATCAGCTCCGGCTCCATCGCCAGCGTCGTGGCGATTTCGAGCGCGCGCTTGCGGCCGTACGACAGCTCGACCGTGCGCGTATCGACGAAATCGGTCAGGCCGACCTGATCCAACAGCTCGCGCGCGCGATCGTCGAGACGGTGCAGCGTCCGCTCGCTGCGCCAAAAGTGATAAGCCGTGCCGAGCGTGCGCTGCAACCCGATACGCACGTTCTGCAAGACGGTGAGATGCGGAAAGACAGCCGAGATCTGAAACGAGCGGATAACGCCGCGCCGCGCGATTTGCGCGGGACGCTCGCGCGTGATGTCGACATTGTTGAAGACGATTTGCCCGGCCGTCGGCTCGAGGAACTTCGTGAGCAGGTTGAAGCAGGTCGTCTTGCCCGCGCCGTTGGGCCCGATCAGCGCATGAATCGAGCCGCGGCGCACGCGCAGGTTCACCCCGTTCACGGCAGTGAACCCCTTGAACTCCTTGGTCAGCCCGCGCGTTTCTAAAATTGTGTCGCCGAGAATCATGTCCCCTTCCATGCGAAGTGAGGCGAAACACTGCATGTGGCGCGCTTGTCGAGCGCGCTGCGCTGTAGTGCCCGTCGGCCATGCCCCCGGTTATCGGGGACACCGCCGTTTTGGCATGGTGCATCAATGCGACAGAGGTCGACCCCGCCCCATGCGGCATCGCGCATTGTCTCGCCAATGATGCAGCGCAATCATTGGGATTTGCACTAGTGCTTAATTGTGTCGTCAAGCAATGAGTGCAAATCGTGAGCACGATCTGTTCACGGTGCGCAGCAACGTCACGTCGCCGTCACAATCGGCGCCGCAGCCGCTTCTTGTGTGGCGCGCCCTCCGGCACGCCGATCGGCGCGAATCATGTCGCTCGCACGCTCGGCGATCATGAGCGTCGGAGAATTCGTGTTGCCGGAGGTAATCGTGGGCATCACCGATGCATCGACGACGCGCAGCCCCGTTACGCCGAACACGCGCAGACGCGTATCGACGACGGCCCCGGGATCGTCGCCCGTACCCATTCGGCATGTGCCGACCGGGTGAAAGATGGTCGTGCCGACCTGGCCTGCAGCGCGCACGAGTTCCTCTTCCGTTTGATACTGCGGCCCGGGCAGGATCTCCTCCGGCACATAGCGGGCAAGCGCCGGTGCCTGCACGATGCGGCGCGTGAGTCGCAGCGCATTGGCGGCCACGTGGCGGTCGTAGTCGGTCGACAGGTAATTGGGCGCGATCATCGGCGCGGCGAGCGGCTCGGGCGATTCGATATGAATGCTCCCGCGCGAGGTGGGCCGCAGATGGCAAGCCGATGCCGTGAACGCATTGAAGCGATGCAGCGGCTCGCCGAAGCGATCGAGCGAAAGCGGCTGGACGTGGTATTGGAGGTCAGGGCGCGTGATCGACGCGTCGTTCTCGGCCGACTTCGCGAAGGCACCGAGTTGTGACGGCGACATCGACATCGGCCCGCTGCGCCAGAGCGCATATTGCATGGCGATCAGCATCTTGCCCCACCAGTGCGCCGTCATCGTGTTGAGCGTGCGCACGCCGCGCACGCGAAAAGCCATGCGCAACTGCAAGTGATCCTGCAGATTTTCGCCGACGCCGCGCAAGTCGTGCACGACGTCGATCCCGAGCCGCTGCAGGCGCGCACCGTTGCCGATGCCGGACAATTCGAGCAGTTGCGGCGAATTGACGGCGCCTGCAGCCAGCACGACTTCAATGCGCGCTTTGGCGAAGACGTCACGTGCGTCGCTGGCGCTAGCGCTACCGCTACCTCTACCGCTACCGCGATAGACGACGCCCGTGCAACGCTTGCCGTCGAACGTGAGCTGCCGCACCTGGGCGCCCGTGACGACGGTCAGGTTCGGTCGGGCGAGGGCCGGCCGCAGAAACGCCTTCGACGCGTTCCAACGGATGCCACGTTTCTGGTTGACCTCGAAGTAGCCGACACCGCTGTTGTCGCCCCGATTGAAGTCGTCGGTGGCGGGGATGCCGGCTTGCTGAGCGGCCTCGCGAAACGCTTCCAGCACTTTCCATTTGAGGCGCTGCTGCTCGACGCGCCACGGACCGCCGGCACCGTGCCAGGCATTGGCGCCGCCGTGATGGTCTTCGCTGCGCTTGAAAATCGGCAGCACCGCATCCCAGGCCCACGACGAATCGCCCGTTACGCGCGCCCATTCGTCGTAGTCCTCGCGTTGCCCGCGCATATAGATCATGCCGTTGATCGACGAGCTGCCGCCGAGCACTCTACCGCGCGGATATGACAGGGCGCGGCCGTTCAAGCCCGCTTCTTCACCCGTGCGATAGCGCCAATCGGTCCGCGGGTTGCCGATGCAGTAGAGGTACCCCACCGGCACATGGATCCAGTGATAGTCGTCTTTGCCACCGGCTTCGATCAGCAGCACGCTGACATCGCGGTCTTCGCTGAGACGGTTGGCGAGCACGCAACCGGCCGTCCCTGCCCCGACGATCACATAGTCGAATTCGCCTTCGATACTCGTTTCGCTTTTCATGGCGCGCACCGCACTGACCCTCACTTCGCAACCGGCATCGTGAATTCCGCGCCCTTCGCGATGCTGTCGGGCCAGCGCTGCATGACGCTCTTGTAACGCGTGTAGAAGCGCACGCCTTCCTCGCCATAAGCGTGGTGATCGCCGAACAGCGAGCGCTTCCATCCGCCGAACGAATGCCATGCCATCGGCACCGGAATCGGCACATTGATTCCGACCATGCCGACCTGAATCTGTCGCGCGAAGGCGCGCGCCACGCCGCCGTCGGTCGTGTAGCACGATACGCCGTTGGCGAACTCGTGCGCGTTGATCAGCGCGACGGCGCTCGCGAAATCGGGCACTCGCACGATCGCGAGCACGGGCCCGAAAATTTCTTCCTGGTAGATGCGCATATCGGTGGTCACATTGTCGAACAGCGTGCCGCCGAGGAAAAAGCCTGCCTCAGCGCCTGCGACCGTATGTCCGCGGCCGTCGACCACGAGCTTCGCGCCTTGCGCCACGCCGCTTTCGATATAGCCGGCCACCTTTTCGCGATGCGCACCGGTGACGAGCGGACCCATCTCGGCGTCCGCTTCCATGCCGTTCTTGATCTTGAGCGCCTTCACGCGCGGCACGAGCTTCTCCACGAGTTCGTCGGCGATATGCCCGACGGCCACCGCCACCGAAATGGCCATGCAACGTTCGCCCGCGGAGCCATAGGCCGCGCCGATCAGCGCGTCGACGGCTTGGTCCAGATCGGCGTCGGGCATGACGACGAGATGGTTCTTGGCGCCGCCGAGCGCCTGGACGCGCTTGCCGCGCCGGGACGCTTCGCGATGGATGTATTCGGCGATCGGCGTCGAACCGACGAACGAAAGCGCGGCGACATCCTCATGTTCGATCAATGCGTCGACCGCTTGCTTGTCGCCATGCACGACGTTGAACACGCCGTCGGGCAAGCCTGCTTCCTTGAGCAATTCGGCAAGGCGCACCGAGGCGGACGGGTCGCGCTCCGACGGCTTCAATACGAACGTATTGCCGCAGGCGATCGCGATCGGGAACATCCAGCACGGCACCATCATCGGAAAGTTGAACGGCGTGATGCCGGCGACGACGCCAAGCGGCTGACGCAGATTCCAGTTATCGATGCCGCCACCGATCTGATCGGTGAAGTCGGTCTTGAGCAGGTTGGGAATGCCGCAGGCGAATTCGACGACTTCGATGCCGCGCATGACTTCGCCCTTCGCATCGGAAAACACCTTGCCGTGCTCGCGCGTGATCAATTCCGCAAGCTCGTCATGATGCTGGTCGAGCAACTGCTTGAAATTGAACATGACGCGCGCGCGCTTGATCGGCGCCGTCTCGGCCCAGGCCGGGAATGCGGCTTTGGCTGCGGCCACCGCGGCCGCGACTTCGGTTGTCGTCGCCAACGGCACGCGTGCAGCGACGCGGCCTTCAACCGGATTGAAGACGTCGCCGAACCGGTCGCCCGCACCGGACACGGTTCGACCTCCGATGAAGTGCATGACTTCGCGCACGCGTGCGCTGCTCCGATCTGCTTCGCTCATGTCGACCCTCGTTCTGGGGATGAGATGCCAGGCCGCCGCCGGCGATCGACGGATGGGGCCGGTTCGATTTGAAGCGTACCTTCGCACGCGGCGCGAAATCCAATGAGTTCTTGTGAACTGCGATATAAGCGGCGCTAATATCACGCTTATGGACCTGACTCTGCTTCGCGCCTTCGCCACCGTGGCGCGCGTCGGCAATCTGACGCGCGCGGCGGCACAACTGCATCTGACGCAACCGGCCGTCAGCTTACAGATCAAGAATCTGCAGGAAGCACTTGGCGTGACGCTGTTCTCGCGCACCTCGCACGGGCTTGCACTCACGCGCGATGGACAGGCGCTGCTGCCGCACGCCGAACGTGCGCTGGCCGCGGCAGCCGATGTCGAGCGTGCCGCATCGGCGTTGCGCCAGGAAGTGCGCGGCCGTTTGCGCATCGGCACGATCCTCGATCCGCAGTTCCTGCGCCTCGGCGGATTCCTCAGGCAACTCGTCGAAACGTATCCTCAGATCGAAACCGCGTTGCGCCACGGCATGTCGGGCTGGGTCATCGAACAAGTGCGCGCGCGCGAACTCGACGTCGGGTATTACATCGGGCGACCTGTCGACGACGGCATGCCCGAAGGCTTGTTTCACGAGGCGTTGCTCACGCGGTTTCAATATCGCGTGCTCGCGCCGGCCGGATGGAAGGAGCGCGTGGGCCGCTCGCCGGATTGGGGTTCGCTTGCCGCGCTGCCGTGGATCTGGACGCCGCCGGCCTCGGCACACAATCGGCTGCTCTCGCGCGTATTCGCGCAGGCGGGTGTAGAACCGGTGAAGGTGGCCGAAGTCGATCAGGAAACCTCGATGCTCGATCTCGTCAAATCGGGCGTCGGCCTTTCCCTGGCGCGCGATGCGATTGCGATCGCCGAAGCGCACACGCATGCGCTGACGATCGTCGAAGGGGTGACCGTGCCAACCGAGTTGACGTTCGTTGCGTTGGCCTCGCGCGTCGACGAACCCGCAATCGCGGCCGCGTTCAAGCTCATCGAGGCCCAATGGGCGGTTTGATCATCGCGTTTTCGAGGCGCGTTTTGTTAGATTAGCCCCTCGCGCCCGGCTTCTCTCGGACGTGTTTTTCCTCGCCTTGCGTCACCGGTTGTCCTGTGCGGCCTGAGCCGGCCGCCACTTCACGCCGGGGCCGCGCCCGGCGCAAGATGGCCCAGCGGCAACACCCCATTGCGCTTGAACGTCGTGAGCACGATGTTCGAGCGCACGCTATCCACACCCGGCACGCGCATGAGCTTCTTCATGACGAACGAAGAAAGCGCGTTCAGATCGGGCGCGACGATGCGCAGCAGATAGTCGGCATCGCCTACCACCGCATGACATTCCAGCACCTCGGGCAAGACTTCGATCTGCTGCTGAAACTGTTCGACGATCGAATCGCCATGATGTTTGAGCTTTAAGCTCGTGAACGCCGTCACGCCGAGCCCCAGCCGCTCCGGCCGCAGCACGACGCGGTAGCCATCGATGACGCCCAGCGATTCGAGACGTTGTAAGCGGCGGCCGATCTGAGAAGGCGACAGCGGAACGCGCTCCCCGAGTTGTTGATGCGTGGCACGGCCGAAGCGCTGCAATACCTCCAACAGCGCGAGATCGAAGTGGTCGAGCTCCAACATGATTTTTTCCCGCATTATGTAGCTCAATTACGCACGATTATCGCATAGAAGCCCGCCGCCGCCCTATCTTTGCGCTCCTTCCACATCGTCCCCGCACTACACTTGCATCGACCAAAACATTGATGCTGGGCCTTCCCATGTTCGGCCACGTACCGCTTCTGATCGATCCGGTCTTCGCCGATTACATCGAGGCCTACGGCCGCGCGGCGCTGCAGTTCGCCGAGGACCCGCGCGCACTGCCGCTCTTCGCGCGCCTGTATTGGCGGCGAAATCCTGCCGACCGACATCGTCATCACACGCGGCACCGGCAAGAATCGGGTCTGCGACGGGGACGTCTGACGCGGGCCGCATACAGGTGGTCAGCGTCATACCCGCAGTTGTGAAAGAATGCCGAATCGGCATGAACCGCGCGCTGTGAGTCGCGCGGTCCGGGGTCGTCGTTCGACCCTACGGCTCAGGAGCAAAAGGAGGTGACGCAATGATCCATAAACTGACATCGGAGGAGCGTTCGACGCAGCTCGCCGGGCTTGCCGGCTGGCAGGCCGTCACCGGCCGAGACGCGATCCACCGGCAATTCAGGTTCGCCGATTTCAACGAAGCTTTCGGCTTCATGACGCGCGTCGCGATCAAAGCACAGGAAATGAACCACCATCCCGAGTGGTTCAACGTTTATCAGACCGTCGATATCACGCTGACCACGCACGAAGCACACGGCGTGACCGAACGCGACGTCGCATTGGCGCATTTCATCGATGCGGCCGCAAAGACCATGCAGAGCGGCTGAGCACCGGCTACTTCGCCCTATCCGTGCATGGCGCGCCGGTATGCTTCGAAGGCATCGAGCGCCCCCGGGTCTAACCCGTCTGACGGCACGCTCGTCCGACGCTGTACAATCATCAGCGCATACGGCTTGGAGAGCGCGCTAGCCTCCTTGCACAAGCTGAGCTCATCGCCGCTCGAAGGCGAGCGGGCGCGCCAAAAGTTGATCGCGGCTTCTAGTTCGTTGATCGTGATCTCGGGCATGGTTTTGTAATTGCCTGCGTCGCGCGCCTGCCGGAGCTTTCTTGCGGCGGCACGCTCGCTGTGTGGCGGAGAAGGCATCGCCGGTCGGCGTGCTAGAAATGCGTAACCCATTGTACTTGAGCCTATCCCATGCGACTCCTTCTGATCGAAGACGACCGCCCCATCGCGCGCGGCATCCAAAGCAGCCTCGAACAAGCCGGGTTCACCGTGGACATGGTTCACGACGGAATCTTTGCTGAACAAGCGCTCACGCAGAACCGTCACGAACTCGTGATCCTCGATTTGGGCTTGCCCGGTATCGACGGCATGACGCTGCTCTCGCGCTTTCGCCAGACGAACCGTCACACGCCCGTCATCGTGCTGACTGCACGCGACGAGTTGAACGACCGCGTCCAGGGTCTGAACGCCGGCGCCGACGATTACATGCTCAAACCATTCGAGCCGGCCGAACTCGAAGCACGGATCCGCGCCGTCATGCGCCGCAGCGGTCCGCACAGCGACACGCCGCGGCCCGAAGTGTCGCTCGGCGGCGTACGTCTGTCGGGCGTCGATCGCCGCATCTTCAACGACGACAAGGCGCTCGAACTCTCGCCGCGCGAATTCGCCGTGCTCGAAATGCTGTTGCTACGCCACGGCCGCGTCGTCAGCAAAGCGCAATTGCAGGATCACCTGACGCATTTCGGCGGCGATCTCGGCGATACCGCGATCGAAGTCTATGTCCACCGCGTGCGCAAGAAACTCGAAAACTGCCGCGTCGAAATCGTCACGGTGCGCGGTTTCGGTTATCTGCTGCAGGAAATCCGCCCGGCTTCCTGAACGGCGTGACCGGCATGCTCAAGCGCGCGCATTGCCGTGATGCGCCGCCGCGGCGCGCCGGCCGGCCCTGAACCACACGATCGATCGCCATGTCGCCTGTCGCTGCGACCAGCCTGCGCCGCTCGCTCTTGCGACGGCTCGCGGCGCCGCTGTCTATGCTTGCGCTGATGAGCGGTCTCATCGCCTATTGGCTGGCGTGGCAATACACGCAACACGTCATCGATCGTTCGTTGGCCGATCTCGCTACGGCCATTTCGAAGCAGATCCAAATCGCCGGTCCGAACGCCCGCTCGACGGTGCCGCCGTTCGCGCAGGCGATGTTCTCCGACCCGAACGACAACCTCATCTACCGTATCAGCGACGGCGAGCACGAGATTGCCGGCGAATCGGCGCTGCCGCTGTTTGGCACACGTGTGCGCGAGCAGCGCGCGGCATACGTATTCGAAGCGCAGTACGCGGGCATGCATGTGCGCGTGGCACAAGTGCGCGTGTTGCAGGACACGGGCAATCCGATCATCGTCGAAGTCGCGCAACCGCTGCGACACCGCTACCGGATCGCAGCCGAATTCCTTGTCGCGATCATGATGCCGCTGATGTTGCTGCTGCTCGCCGGCTGGGGCATCGTCTGGCGCGTCGTCAATCAACAGCTCAACCCACTGACGGCACTGGCCGATTCGTTGAACCGGCAAACCCATATGTCGCTCGAAAGCGTCGACGAAACTTACGTGCCGATCGAAATCCAGCCGCTGACGAGTGCGATGAACGCGCTGCTCGCGAGGTTAAAGACCGCGCTCGACGGCCAGCGCAAATTCATTGCCGACGCCGCCCATCAATTGCGCACGCCGCTGACTGCCGTCAAGCTTCACGCCGAACAAGCGGCGAGTGCGCGCGACCCCGGTCAGACGCTCGCCGCCGTGCACGAACTGCGCGCGGCAGCCGATCGCGCGGTGCGCCTCTCGAACCAGTTGCTCTCGCTTGCTCGCGCGGAGCCGGGCGCACAAGCGGCGCGCTTCGCAGAAGTGGATATTGCCGCCCTTGCATTCGAAACGGGTGCCGAATGGGTGCCGCGTGCGCTCGCGGCACAGGTCGATCTCGGGTTTCAACGCCTGGACGATCCTTCGAACGACAAACCGCTGATGGTACGCGGCAACGCCGTGTTGCTGCGCGAAGTCATCGCGAACCTGCTCGATAACGCGCTCAAGTATTTACCGTCGGCCCGCATGGTCGGCGCGAACGTGACCGTGACCGTAGCGGAAGTCATCGACGAACACCAACAGCGATTCGCCGAAATCGCCGTGGAGGACAACGGTTCGGGCGTGCCCGCCGCGCTGCAGGCCGATTTGTTCAAACGGTTCTTTCGAGGCGATCGGCAAGACTCCGCCGATACGAGCGTCGAGGCCGGCGCAGGTCTTGGCCTCGCGATCGTGCATGACATCATGAATCTGCACGGCGGCAGCGTGCGTTACGAGGACGCGCCGGGTGGCGGAGCGCGATTCGTTCTGAGCTTGCCCCTCGCCACCGGCACCGAGGCCGGCCGTGCCGCACCGTCGGCCTCGCAGGTTCCACTGGGCTAGGACTTCGCTACCCGCAACGCCGAGGCGGCGACTTTGCACTCGCGGTTTCCGTCGGATCTGCCGATGCGCAAGCCGATTCCCAGCGATAAGCCGATACGCCCGTCTCAGGCTTTCGCGCTTTTGCTCTTGCCGTTTTTGCTCTTACCGTTTTTGGCGTTGCTTTTGGGTGCGAGCATCGTGCCCCGACACTTGCGCGCGCCGCAACGGCATGCGTATTCGTCCTTGAGCTTCTTGGTCTGACGCGCGTCGATGACGAGGCCATAGTCGTAAAACAACTCTTCGTCCATTGCGATATCGCGCAACGCGTGAATGAAAACGCGGCCGTCGACCTCTTCCGCTTCACAGTTCGGCGCGCACGAATGATTGATCCAGCGCGCGCTGTTGCCGCCCATCTTACCGTCGATGACGCGCCCGTCCTCGAGCGCAAAGTAAAACGTATGGTTGGGCTCCGCGGGATTGTGCGGATGCCGTCGCAGGGCTTCCTTCCATGAGATGCGCTCACCCTTGTATTCCAGCAGACGCTCGCCCGCCCGCAGCGGCACGGCAGCAAACACACCTTTGCCATGCACGCCGGACTGGCGCACGACCAACTTGCGTGAACTCATCGATCAATCCTCAGAAATACTTCGGCGCCGCAGGTGCGGCTTTTGCGTTTTCGATTGCGGGATGGAAAACGCGGCGCCCTATGGGCGCCGCGTCAGCGGAGGTCAGCCTCGTCGCAAGTCGAAATCGTACACGCGGTAAGCCGCTTCGTTCAACGTCGCATGCATGAAATTGCGCAATCTTTGTCCCTACGCAGGCCCAAGCGTATCGAGCCACTCGCCGAATGCTTCGCTCGCCGCCGCCTCCAATGCCGGGCTGAGCCGCGCAGTGTCTGCGCGCAAGCGATTCGCATCGATGCCTGGCGTCGCCGCAATCTCGCCCGCGTGACCGATCAACCAGCGCTCGAAGCGGTCACCGCGAATTTCAGGATGGCACTGAAAAGCCAGTACGTTCTTGCCCCAGGCAAACGCCTGGTTTTCGCAGACCGATGTGGAAGCGAGGCGCACCGCGTCGACCGGTAAATCGAAGGTGTCGCCATGCCAGTGCAGCATCGAGGTGCGCGCACCGTCGAAGTGACGCACGGGCGAGTGGTGGCCCGCCTCGGTCAGCGTCAGCGTGGACCAGCCGATTTCCTTGTATCCGCCCGAGTACACGCGTGCGCCGAGAACGCGCGCGATCAATTGCGCACCGAGGCAGATGCCGAGCGTCGGCAAACCGGCTGCAATCCTTCTTTCGAGCAATGCGAGCAGTGGCTTGAGCGTCGGATAGGAAGCGTCGTCGAAAGCGGAGATGGGCCCGCCGAGCACGACGGTGAGCGCCGGCCCTTCGGGTTTGGCCGCCTCGATGCGCGCCAGGCCGACGTCGAGATAGCGTACTGCCCACGCACGCTCGCCCAGCACTTGTTCGAGCGTACCGAGATCTTCGAAATGGACGTGCCGAATGGCGTGGACTTCGCGATTCATCGAATCCTCTGGCAAGCGCGCGGACTAGGCCGCGCCTTGCGCGAAGATCTTCCAGACTTTCTTCTGTGTCAGCGAATCGGCTTCTTCATGAACCGGGCAATCGAGCCGCAGATCCACATCGCCGATCGACAGATTCAGCGCATTGCAACGATGCGCGACCTTCTTCGGGCTCTTGCTGACTTCGAAATGCTTGCAGGTGACGCACATGCGATGCTCGGGAATATCGCCCTGCACCTGCAGCTGGCGAATCATCTTGATCATCGTGCGATAGAAGACGGCCTGCTCTTCGTCGCGCAACGTACTGATCGCGCCCGCGAGAAAGTCGGGCCACTGCTGCGCCCGCTTGGCTGCCGTGCGCCCACGCGCGGTGAGCCTGACGGCCAAGGCGCGGCCGTCCTCGGTCGCACGGCGTTTTTCGATGAGACCCTTCGCTTCGAGCGTACTGACGGCATCGCTCGTCGTAGCCGCGGTGAGCGCGGTCTCCCGGGCGATTTCGCCGAGGCGCAGCGGGTTCTTGCGTTGCATCAGCAACACGAGAATTTCGCCCTGCGTAGGCGTGAGCCCCGCGCTCTCAGCCCACTCCCACGCCTGGCTGCGCATCGCCGTGCCTAAGCGCAGCAAGCTGTGGGTCACGCGCCCAGTCGCCTGCTCTCCGTGTACACCTTCGCTCATAGTCTTTGTTCGCTATTTCGCAATTGACAGCATGCCGCTGCTGATTCGGTTGCCTGCCCGCGCTTTGCCTTGCCTCGCGGCGCGCCGACAGCCCCGTGGGGTGACCCGCCTTCTGTCGGGCGTGCCGATTTTACTATTTCAAGGTCGCTCCGCCTGCCTGACGCCGAGCCAACGGTACAACCCGGGCTCGCTGCGCATCCATTAACGCTGTTCCCGCAAGATGCGACATGACGGACGCGCCATTTTAAGCGACGAAAGAGAATAGTACAGCTAAGTTATTCAGGAGTAGCTGTGGACAAGTCAGGTATAACCACGCGAACCTAATGTGCGTCATTTCTGGATAAGCTCCCACCCAATTCGAATGCCGCTTGACTTACCCAGGCCTCATGTCAGTTCCGCACGCGCAAACCACGCGGTTATGGTTTACGCAGAGGCTTGAAACGTCAGCGCATTTTCGTGTTTTCCACAGGCAACGCAGCGCATTGTTAACTATTACTACGTATGTATACGTTGTAAACGTAAAAAACCTAAACGCCACGCCATCGCAGGCACTGTTGGCGAACCGCTTCATGCAACGACTTTTCTTTCTTGACCATACTTCGCAGCCACGTAGCGTCGTTAACCTGACCTTGCGCAATGTTCGCGATTTCGCGCAATGCGCCAGATGATTGCAACGCTTCGCCATGCGGCTCGATCACGCGAAGCGTCTCGAGGATGTCTTCGAAGATCGTGCGGCGCTCGCCCGTTTGCGGGTTGATGCAGGTGCCGCCAAGCCCGAAGCGGCACGCCTCGAAGCGATTGAACGTATAAACGAGGTAGTCGTCCTCCTTCGGCACGAACGGGCGATCGAGGAGCAGGTGACGCGCGAGCGTCTGGATGTAGCTGGCGATCGCCGCCGCGCGATCCACCGACAACGGCGTATCCATGACGCGTACTTCGATCGTGCCGAAGCCTGGCTTGGGACGAATATCCCAGTAGAAATCTTTCATGCTGTTGACGACGCCTGTCGCCACCATCTTCGAAAAATATTCTTCGAAGCCGGCCCAGGTCAGCACGAACGGCGCACGGCCCGACAGCGGAAACGCGAAGACCGAATTCAACCGTGCCGAGTGAAAGCCCGTGTCGACGCCCTGCACGTAAGGAGAAGAAGCCGAAAGCGCGATGAAATGCGGGATGAATCGCGACATCGCATGCAGCAGGAACAGGGCGCTGTCGGGATCGGGACAGCCGATATGCACGTGTTGACCGAACACGGTGAACTGCTTGGCCAGATAGCCGTAGAGCTCCGACAGGTACTGAAAGCGCGGCGCGTCGAAAATTTGCCGCTCGCTCCATTGCTGAAACGCATGCGTGCCGCCCCCGGCCAGACCGACATTGAGATGATCGGCCGCGGCGACGAGCGTATCGCGCAGCGTGCGCAGTTGCGCGAGCGCTTCCTCGTGCGAATGGCAGATGCCGGTGGAAAGCTCGATCATGCTTTCCGTGATCTCGGGCGTGATGTTGCCGGGGATCTTCTGATCTTTGACGAGCCGCATCAGATCGGAAGCGGCTTTCGTCAGATCGTAGTCGTGCGTGTTGACGACCTGGATTTCGAGTTCGACGCCGAACGTAAACGGCTTGGAGTTGATGAACGGTTCAAGTGCCATGGTGTCTTTCCAATCCAGAATCGCTCATCAGGCCCGGCGCTCGCCTACGAGCGCGAGACTGCGATAGACGAGCAACGGCCCGACGAGCTGCAAGACAACGATCGAACACATGACGACGGCGCGCAGCGTTGGATCGAAGTGCGGATAAAGCGAATAGGTGTCGTCGACGAGCAGGTAGGCCAGGGCCGACATCGGCGAGAGCGACAGGCCCAGCGCCACGCCCTGCTTCAGGCCGATGCCGCTCGGCTTTGCAAACGCCAGCACGCCGACGAGCTTGGCGACGAAACGCGCCACGATAAGCCCGAGCGCTGCAACGCCGCCGAGCGCAATGTCGCGCCATTCGAAGGCCGTCAGCGTCAACACGAACAAGATCACGGTCAGCAGCCAGCCTGCGGTGCCGAAATGCACGGGCCACAGCTGTGGCTTCGCTTCGAGGTTTTTGACGATGATCCCGGCTGCGAGCAGGCTCAGAATCGTCGAGAGCTTGAACAAATGCGCAATCGCGATCGCCAGCAGCACGAGACCGAAAAGCGCCACGAACGAATGCTCGTCCTGGACCTGCATCGAACGATAGAAAAACATGCAGGCACGGGCCAGCAGATAGGCCAGCACGAGCGAGCCGACGAGCAGGTAAAGCGGCTGGATGATCGTGGCGAAGACGTTGCCGTAGACCTCCTGATGCAGCCAGCCCGACGCAATCTTTTCGATGACGACGGCGTACATGCTGTTCAGGGCCGTGAGCGTCAGCAGGCGCTGCGTGACCTGCCCCTCGGCCCGCAGTTCGGTCTTGAGCTGAATCACCATGGCTGGCGACGTCGACATCGCGATGGCGGCAATCACGGTAGAAACGGACCCGCTCACGTGAGCCAGCATCAGCGCGACGAGAACGAGCACGAAGGTCAGTGTCGCTTCGGCGATGCTCGAGGCAATCAGCCAGGGATTACGGCGGATCCAGCGCAGATCGAGCCGGCCGCCGAGCTCGAACAGCAGCAGGCCCAGCGCGACATCGAGCAACAGCCTCGAGGTCGCCCCTGCGCTCGCGTCGATCGTCCCCAGGCCGGCCGATCCCGCGATCAGACCGATCACGGCATAGCCCGTCACACGCGGCAGGCGCCAGGCGCGATAGCAAAGCTCGCCCAGAAGGCCCGCGACAAGCAAAGCGAGGCCCGCCCAAAACACGGCGTCGGGCGCGAACGGCCAGTGCGGAAGAAATGAAAACGCCGATTTCATCTGATAGCTGCTCCTTTACGGACAGGCCGGCTCAGGCGTTTCGCCCGTGACGGCGCTTTCTCGTGGCTTGATTGACCGGTCTGCGGCGACGCGCCGCGACGCGGACTGAAAGTGGCGAACGCCGGCGGCTCGGCTGCAACCGGGCGCGACGACGAAACGCGCCGAATCCGACGCTCGGCGCAAGAAGCGCGCGGACAGAGCCTGGCTCGTGTCCTGGCGCGATGAACTCAGGTGCGGCAACGCAAGCAGCCCATTTGATGCGTCGGGCAGCGAACGTCACCCCCATTGGAGCTGCGTATCCGCAATGTGAACGATGCGCAGCCATGCAACCGGTGCAAGAGGAACGGGGATTGTGCCATAGCTTGACTCCAAACCGGACAATTCATCATCGATTTGCATTCATCTCGGTACAAACTACCCGAAATTTCGTATTGCGAAGAAAAAACATCCGATAGAGCGACGGCTTCGCGGCAAAACGCTCGGCGTCTCCGCCTCCGGAAGATAGCTCAGCGCGTTGCGTCCTGCGTTCGACCGGTCGAGTCGCGAGGCGTGCGGTGCGAGTTTGGGTTTACTTGTTTACGTATGTATACGTAGTAGCAGTTAACAAAGGGGTCCCAAAACTGTGCATAACCGCTTTTTCCCTAACCGAATCAAAGTCTTGGCGAACGCATAAGCGGATGGGCAGCATGTGCGGGGCTCGCCGGTTTCGAAGCATAACTTTTGGCGGGTCGCGCGATGCGTCGACTTGTCCCGTTTACGTCCACATCGACTTCACAAGCATCCCGCCCGCGAATCAACCGCTTATCCACAGCCCGCGGTGGAAAACTGCCGGGGTTTCCGATTCGTCAGTTAGATGGCTCACGCGGGACGGAGGACGCCCTGACGCAACGCGCGCAGCAGGTAGCGGGCGGGATCCAGCGCATCGGCGAGATCGCGTTCCATCGGCCATGGCTCTCCTTCGAGTTGAGCGGCAACGAGTTCGGCGCCGAGCGAAGCCCAGACGAGGCCGCGGGAGCCGAACGCGAATGCGCCGTAAAGGCCAGGCGCGCGCGGCAAGTCCGGGAGCCTTGCGCCGCGCAGCGCATCGGCTTGCTGCGCGCTGGCGTGTTCGTCGCCGAGCGAACCGATCATCGGCAGGCGGTCGCTCGTGACGCAGCGGAACGCCACGCGGCCCGTGAGCCGTGTGGGATCGAGTTCGGACGCGCCGGCGCAGCGATCGAAACCGGGCAATAGACCTGCAAGACGCACGAGGTTCTCGGCGTGGCTGCCTGCGCGCAGCTCAGCGCCGGCGTCGTCGACGTCGTAAGTCGCGCCGGTCAGCAAGCCGTCTGGGAGCGGCGCCGCGTAGCCCTCGCCGATGATCGGCAGCCGCAAGGCTGGAGAAACCGACTGTGGCAGGCACGTCAGTTGGCCGCGCACGATGCGGGTCGGGGCATAGCGCAGCCCGGCGAGGCGAGCGGCATCGTGTGCATTGGCGAAGGCGACGACACTGGCGCGAGCGATCACTCCGCCATGCGCGTCCCACACGGACCAGCCGTTGTGTTCGCGTTCGATTCGCTGTGCCTCGACGCCTGTGCGCCATTCGATCGCATCGTTGGCAGACGCGATCAGTGCCGCGCACAGCGCCCCGGGATCCAGTGCGCCGCCTCGCGGATAGAGCCAGCCGCCGCGCGCGACCGGCACGCCGGCCGCTTCGCGCGCCTGTGCCGCCGATACGGATTGGACGAGTTCGTGCGGGTAGCCGAACGATGCAATCGCTTCGTCGAGCGCTTGTGCCTGTTCGCCGTCGTCGGCGATTTGAAGCAGGCCGTCGCGGCTGCGCGCGAACGCGTGGCCGGCTCGTTCGAGCGCAGCCCAACGTGCCAGCGCGTAGAGGAAGCCGCTCCGGGTGATTCTCGATGCGACGCTGTCGTCGCGCGAAAGCAGTGGATGAAATACCCCGGCCGGATTGCCCGACGCTTCACAGCCTGGCCGCGCGTGACGCTCGACGAGCGTGATGCGCCAGCCGCGCACTGCCAGCCGCTGCGCCAACGCGCAGCCGGCCAGCCCGGCACCGACGATGATCGCGTGGCGTTCACTCGCCTCGAAAGGCAGCGGCGGCTCATGGCGACGCACGCGCCAGCGCGGGGCGAAACGGCCGACGAGCATCGCCCGCTTGCTTGCGAAACCCTCCTGCTTTGCGCAGTCGAACCCTGCTTCGTCAAGCCCGCGCCGCACATGTCCGGCACAGGTGTAAGTCGCGAGCGTCGCGCCGTCGCCGGCCAGCCGGGCCAAGGTTTTGAATACGGCCGGCGACCACAATTCCGGATTTTTGGCGGGAGAAAAGCCGTCGAGATAAAACGCATCGGCCCGCAGACAGAGCTTGGGCAACAGTTCGAGTGCGTCGCCGAAGGCGATCGTCAAGGTGACGCGACCGTCTTCGAACTCGAGCCGATGTAAGCCCGGCGTGAGCATCGGCCAAGCCTCGGCCAATTGCGCGGCGAGCGGGCTGAGCGTCGCGTCGGACGCGAGACGCGCATAGAGCGAGCGCAAGTCCTGAGCGCGAAACGGGTGCTTTTCGATCGAGACGAATGCGAGCCGTTCGCAGCGATTCGGGTCGGCCCGCCAGGCGGCCCAGGTCGCGAGAAAGTTGCCGCCGATTCCGAAGCCCGTCTCGACGACGGTGAACGAGCGTCGCCCATGCCAGCGCCCGGGTAGTCCGTTACCGCGCAGAAAGACGTGCTCGGCTTGGGCGAAGGCGCCGGCCGCGCTGTGATAGATGTCGTCGTATGCGGGGGAAAACGGCGTGCCGTCGTCGCGGAAAGCCAGAGTGGCGGGAAGCAGCTTGGAGCTCATCGGCAAGCGGAAAGTATGGGAAATGCGGGTGCGCTAAGCTAAGGGGCAACCCTAAGGGGGCTGGCGGAAGCACGGCAAAACAGTCGCAAACCTATACTGGACAAGGGTTTGCGGGCGTTGGCAAAATCCAACGACAAATCGTACTTATGTCGCGAGGCCCTTGGCAGCAGGGGTTCGCGAGTACGACAATGCTCAAACCCAGCGCCGACAAGGCTCGCCAGCGCTAAATTGTTTGGAAGCCTTGCCGTTATTGGGTTTGCGCTGAGCTATCATAGCAAGCGCCGCACGGCCGTACCGCCAGGGGGTTCAGCGTGTCCGAGCGGCGCACGCTTCGCCACGGCTACTCGACGGCACAGCTTGCGTACGTATAATTCGGCGCGTTTGCGCTGTCCGTGTCACTTCAATCTGATAAAGAGGAACGTTAATGAACAAACAGGAACTGATCGACGCCGTCGCAGGTCAGACGGGCGCCAGCAAGGCTCAAACCGGCGAAACGCTCGACACGCTGCTCGAAGTGATCAAGAAGGCAGTGTCCAAGGGCGACGCGGTGCAGCTCATCGGCTTCGGCAGCTTCGGCTCGGGCAAGCGCGCGGCGCGTACGGGCCGCAACCCCAAAACGGGCGAGACCATCAAGATTCCCGCAGCCAAGACCGTCAAGTTCACGGCTGGCAAGGCATTCAAGGATGCCGTCAACAAGCGTTAAGCCGATATCGGGTTGACGTTCTGTCGACACCCGCCTCAGGCGGGTTTTTTTTCGTCGATGCTTTCGTCGATAGATTCGGCATGGTTCGGCGAGCCCCGACGCGGGCTCGCATGAACCCGGCTCAATGGACGATCTGACCTTCGTCGTCGCCCTCGTGATCGTCGGCGTCCACATCCCAGTTGGGAAAAGGGTCGGGCATACGCTGCCAACCCTGCGGACCCAGCGCGTACTCCTCGTCGCTGAGCAGGCAAGCGTCGAGCTTCGCGCGCCAAAGCCGGGCGTCGAGCCCCACGCCGATCAGCACGAGTTCCTGGCGCCGATCGCCGATGGCCGCATCGTCGGGCGAACCGTGCCAATCTGCCGCGATTTCGGCGGCGAGCTCGTCATCGTCGGGCCACTCCTCGCGCGGCTGCGCGGCCCACCACATGCCGGCCGGCCCATGGCGGCAGACTCCCCCGGCCTGCGAGAGCGAGCCGGCGACATCATGGCGCGTGGCCAGCCAGAAGAAGCCTTTGCTACGCAGCACCCCTTGCCATTCTTCGTGCAGCAGGTTCCATAGCCGCTCTGCGTTGAACGGCCGGCGCGCACGATAGACGAAGCTGCCGATACCGTATTGGTCGGCTTCGCTGACATGCGAGTGGCCCGCATGATCGTGTTCGTGATCCTCGATGTGCTCGTTCGCATGCTCGAGCGACGCAAGCCAACCGGGCGCGCCGGCAGCGGCCTCGAAGTCGAAGCGCTTCGTATCGATGACTTCCTCAAGCGGCACGGCGCCGAAGCGGCTGACGATCTGAATCGCGCGCGGATTGAGGCGCGCCAGGATATGAGAGAGCCGCTCGAGCGCGTCGGCATCAACGAGATCGGCTTTATTCACGACCAACACATCGCAAAACTCGATCTGCTCGATCAGCAGTTCGACAATGGTGCGGTCGTCGTCTTCGCTCGCCGCGAGACCGCGCTCCGCGAGCGCCTGCGCCGAACCGTAGTCGCGCAGGAAATTGAACGCGTCGACGACGGTGACCATCGTGTCGAGCCGCGCGATCTCGGCCAGTGTGTGGCCTTCGTCGTCGGTGAACGCGAAGGTTTCGGCGATCGGCATCGGCTCGGCGATGCCCGTCGATTCGATCAGGATGGCGTCGAAACGGTCTTCTTCGGCGAGCCGTCGAATTTCGGCCAGCAGGTCGTCGCGCAGCGTGCAGCAGATGCAGCCGTTCGAGAGCTCGACGAGACGCTCTTCGACGCGCGAGAGCGACGCGGCGTCTCTGACGAGCGCGGCGTCGATATTGACCGCCGCGAGATCGTTGACGATCACGGCCACGCGCAGGCCGGCGCGGTTCGCGAGGATGTGGTTGAGCAGCGTGGTCTTGCCCGCGCCGAGGAAACCCGACAGCACGGTGACGGGTAGAGGCGGATGGTTCATTGGAGTCGACATCGGTGAGGCGAAGGCGCAAAAAACGCCGCCGCATGAAAGGCGTAGGGAGCATTTTGCACCAAACGCCGTCACCTCACCCCGGTCCGGTCAATCGAAGGCCTAACGCGACGACAGCGATGACGATCGACTCGATTCGACAGCTTCGCGCGCGGAGTCGGCCTGCAGCAGCTTCCATTGCGAAAGGATGCCGATGATCTGATCCGCATATTGATCGCGCAACGACGGCGTTTCGGAGTGATAGGCGCCGACGGCCGCCCATGTGTTGCCGTACTTGTTCATCTTTTGCCGCAGATGCCATGCGGCGATGTAGACGCTCTTGCAGGGCTCCATCAGCGTGTCGGACGAGATGCCGTACCGCGCCAGTCCGGGCAGATGAACCGAATTGATCTGCATGAGTCCGTAATCGGTCGATCCGTTCGCATTCTTGTGCAAGGCGTCCGGATGATTGTGAGACTCTTGCCACGCGATGGCGCGCAGGATCAGCGGGTTGACCTTTTGGTAGCGCCCTGCTTCGTCGAAGCAGTCTGCGCGTGCGTTCGCGCATGCAAACGTCGCGACCGATACCGCCAGAATCAGAACTGTCCGTTTCATGGTTCGAGAGCCTTCGACGAGGTTTGTCGTTGTTCGTGGCGCGCCTGCTCGCCCCGCTCAGAGCAAGCTTCGCACAGGCAGGCTGGGGAAAACCCGGGCTTGCCGCTCGATTCAGTCGAAATTAATCGACCGTATGATACCGGATGCCGCTTGCGCGTCGTCGTTGGCCGGCCGACATGGTCGGACCGTGAGCGCGCCAACGCGCAGTGTGGCGGCAATAATATCGCGACAACCGCGATTGCCTGATCGGCGAGAGAGAAGTTTCCGACGTAAAAGCGAAGCTGCTCTCGGCGGTCGGTGATTGTTCATACACAAAAAACTGCTAATGTTCGTTTTCTCGAACGGCGGCGAGCATCGGACACCAAATACGACGAGGGCCGAGCGATGATCGCAACGGACGACCGCCGAGGGCAGGTACTTTCGCATTGAACCTTTATTCCATGACAAGAAATCGTATGGCACTGCGCCGCATCGCTACCGCGCTTTTGATGGCAGGGCTTATGGCCGCCCAGGCCGCGCACGCCGAAGTGACGTTGAACTTCGTGAACGCGGACATCGACCAGGTGGCCAAGGCGATCGGCGCCGCGACGAACAAGACGATCATCGTCGATCCGCGGGTCAAGGGCCAGTTGAACCTCGTGTCGGAAAACCCGGTGCCGGAGCAGCAGGCGCTCAAGACGCTCGAAGCCGCCCTGCGGATGCAAGGGTTTGCGCTGGTGCAGGACCACGGCGTGCTGAAGGTGGTGCCGGAGGCCGACGCCAAGCTGCAAGGCGCGCCGACTTACGTCGGCAATGCCCCGCAGGCGCGCGGCGATCAGATCATCACGCAGGTGTTCGAGCTGCACAATGAATCGGCCAACAATCTGTTGCCGGTGCTGCGACCGCTGATTTCGCCGAACAACACGATCGCGGCCTACCCGGCCAACAACACGCTCGTCGTGACCGACTACGCCGACAACGTTCGCCGCATCGCGGCCATCATTGCCGGTGTCGACAATGCGGCGGGCCAGCAAGTCGTCGTGATACCGCTGAAGAACGCGAACGCCCCTGATCTCGAGCCGCAGCTGACCAAGCTGCTCGATCCGGGCACGATCGGGAGTACCGATGCGACGCTGAAGGTGTCGGTCCTGGCCGATCCTCGTACGAATTCGCTGATGCTGCGCGCATCGAACAGAGCGCGCCTCGAAGCGGCGAAACGATTGGTCCAGCAGCTCGACGCACCCAGTTCCCAGCCCGGCAACATGCACGTCGTTCATTTGCGCAATGCGAACGCCGTGCAACTGGCCAAGACCCTTCGCGGGATGTTGGGCAAAGGCGGCGGCAGCTCGGGCGGTAGCGCCGAATCGAGCAGCGCCAATTCGTTCAGTCAAGGCAATTCGTCCGGCGCCGGTTCCACCGGCACGGCGGGTACGCCACCCCTGCCGTCCTCGTACGGCAGCTCGTCGCTGGGCGGCGGCAATCCAATGTCGGGTGGAGGATCGAGCTCGGGGTCCGGCCTCGGCGGTGGCCAGGGCGCCGCCTTTCTCGGCGAGAAGCAAGGCCAAAGCAGCGACGACAATCAACCGGGCGGCATGATCCAGGCCGATGCGGCGACGAACTCTCTGATCATCACGGCGTCCGATCCCGTCTATCGCAACCTGCGCGGCGTGATCGATCAACTCGACGCGCGTCGCGCCCAGGTCTACATCGAGGCGCTCATCGTCGAGCTGTCCGCTTCGTCCACGGCGAACCTCGGCATTCAGTGGCAAGGGGCGCTGCTGTCGAACAACAATAACAACGTGCTTTACGGCGGTTCGAACTTCAGCAACTCGACAGGCACGCAAAGTATCGTGGGCCTGACGGGCACGGGCGCGGTGGTCGCGCAGAATCCGGCCACGGCCATTTCCACGCTCGGCGCGAGCAATCTGCTCAGCAACGGCTTGAACGTCGGCTTGTTGCACCGGTTCGGCAACATCTTCGGGTTGGGCGGCCTGTTGCAGGCGCTGTCGTCGTCCAGCGACGCGAACGTGCTGTCGACGCCTAACCTCATCACGCTCGACAACGAAGAAGCGAAGATCATCGTCGGCCAGAACATCCCGGTGCCGAGCGGTTCGTACGCGACCTCGACCATCACCACGACGGGCAATGTCGGTGCGTTCAACACGTTCGATCGCGAAGACGTCGGCACGGTGCTGCACGTGAAGCCGCAGATTACCGATGGCGGCCTGCTCAAGCTGCAACTCTATACGGAGGTGTCGTCGGTCAACCAGGCCAGTCTGTCGAACTCCGCGGCCAACGGCGGCGTCACGATCGACAAGCGCTCCGTATCGTCGACGGTGCTGGCTGACGACGGCGAAATCATCGTGCTCGGCGGCCTGATGACGGACAACTACTCCGGCGGCAATCAAAAGGTGCCGTTGCTCGGCGATATCCCCTGGATTGGCCAGCTGTTCCGCTCCGAGAATAAGGTTCGGACGAAAGACAACCTGATGATCTTCCTGCGGCCGATCATCGTGCGCGATCAAGAGGACAGCTCGTCCATCGCCATGAACCGCTACGAGTTCATGCGCGCCCAGCAGCAAGGGTATTCGACCGACAATCGCCTCATCAAGGACAACAACGTGCCGGAGATTCCGCCTCCCCCGCCAGGGCCGAGTCAAGGCGCCGTGCCGTCGCAAAATCTGTTCGATCTGTCGCGGTTCACGCGCGACAAGCGTTCGCAGGGCAATGCGCCCGCGCCCGCCCAGCAAGGCGCGCCCGTTGCGCCGGCGCCCGCCACCACGACGCCGGTTCCCGCACCGGCGCCGGGCAGCTCAGCCCCCGTTTCGTCTGCGCCCGGCAGCCCGGCGCCCGGCAGCGGCGTCGGCGGCGCACAACCGGGCGTGGCTTGGGGGGGCCGTCCGTGAGCACGCACACGGGGCCGCTGCCGGGCGCACTGGAACGCGAAGCGCCCTCGCCGCTCGCCGCGCGGCTCGTGCCTTACGGGTTTGCGCGCAACGGGCAGATCCTGGTTGCGCATCAACGCGCGGAAGGCATCGAGGTGTGGATCAGCGACCGCACGAGCGACGCGGCATTGGCTGAAGTGGCGCGCAATTTCGGCGCGCTCACGGCTGTGCGCCTGCCCGCCGCGGAACTCGCGCAAGCGATCAACACGGCCTATGAGCGCAACGACGGCAGCGCAGCCCAGGTCGTCGGCGAAGTCGAGGGCGAAGTCGATCTGTCGCGGCTCATGCAAGACATCCCGGAAGTCGAGGACCTGCTCGAATCCGAGGACGATGCGCCGATCATCCGGATGATCAACGCGCTGCTCACGCAGGCGGCGCGTGAGCATGCATCCGATATTCACATCGAGCCGTTCGAGAACGCTTCGGTCGTGCGCTTTCGCGTCGACGGCACCTTGCGCGACGTCGTGCGTCCGAAGAAGGCGCTGCACGGCGCACTGATTTCGCGCATCAAGATCATGGCGCAGCTCGATATCGCCGAAAAGCGCCTGCCCCAGGACGGACGCATCACATTGCGCGTCGGCGGGCGCGCAGTCGACGTGCGCGTCTCGACGCTGCCCACAGGCCACGGCGAGCGCGCGGTGCTGCGTCTGCTGGAAAAGGACGCACAGCATCTGAATCTCGAAGCGCTCGGCATGGGTCCCGATACGCTCGGGAAATTCGACAAACTGATTTCGCGGCCGCACGGCATCGTGCTTGTCACGGGGCCGACCGGTTCGGGGAAAACGACCACGCTCTACGCCGCGTTGTCGCGACTCGAAACGGCCACGACGAACATCATGACGGTCGAAGATCCGATCGAATACGACCTGCCCGGCATCGGCCAAACGCAGGTCAACGAGCGGATCGGCATGACGTTCGCACGTGCCTTGCGCTCGATCCTGCGGCAGGACCCGGACATCATCATGATCGGCGAAATCCGCGACCTGGAAACCGCGCAGATTGCGGTGCAAGCCTCGCTGACGGGCCATCTCGTGCTTGCGACGCTGCACACGAACGATGCAGCTTCTGCCGTCACACGGTTGACCGACATGGGCGTCGAGCCGTACCTGCTGGCGTCGTCGTTGCTCGGCGTGCTGGCACAGCGGCTCGTGCGCCGGTTGTGCCCCGTCTGCAAGGAAGAACGCGTCGAAGACGGCCGTGCGCAATGGCATCCGGTGGGCTGCGACAAGTGCGCCAAGTCGGGCTATTCGGGGCGGCGCGGCGTCTACGAGCTGCTCATCATCGACGATGCGATCCGCACGATGGTCCACCACAATGCGGCCGACGCCGAGATCCTTGCCGCGGGCCGTGCGCAAGGCATGCGCACATTGCGCGAGGACGCCGACCGCTGGTTGGCTTCGGGCCTCACTTCGCTCGAAGAGGTGATCCGCGTGACGGGCGGGGCCTGACCGATGCCGGCCTTTCGCTTTGAAGCGATCGATACGGCGGGGCGCGCGCAAAAGGGCGTGCTCGACGCGGATAGCGCGCGCTCGGCACGGGCGCAATTGCGCACGCAAGGGCTGACGCCGCTCGTGGTCGAGCCCGCCGGCAGCGCCGCGCGCGGCGAGCGAAGCCGGCGTCTCGCGTTGGGCCGCAAGCTATCGACGCGCGAGCAGGCGATCCTGACGCGTCAGCTCGCGAGTTTGCTCACGGCCGGTCTGCCGCTCGATGAAGCGCTCGCCGTTTTGACCGACCAGGCCGAGCGCGACTACATTCGCGAACTCGTCGCTGCAATTCGCGCCGAGGTGCTGGGCGGCCATTCGCTCGCCAATGCGCTCGCGCAACATCCGCGCGATTTTCCGGATATCTATCGTGCACTCGTCGCGGCCGGCGAACATACGGGCAAGCTCGGCCTCGTGCTTTCCCGGCTGGCCGACTACATCGAGCAGCGCAATGCGCTTACGCAGAAGATCGTATTGGCGTTCACCTATCCGGCCATCGTTACGCTGATCGCATTCGGCATCGTCACGTTTCTGCTCAGCTACGTCGTGCCCCAGGTCGTCAACGTTTTCGCGAGCACGAAGCAGCAACTGCCGTTTCTGACCGTGATGATGATGGCGCTGTCGGGATTCGTCCGACATTGGTGGTGGGCCATTCTCCTCGGCGTGGCGTTCGTCGTTTATGCGGCGCGCGCGATTTTGTCGCAGGCGGGGCCGAGGCTGTCGTTCGACCGATGGGTATTGACGGCGCCGCTCGCGGGCAAGCTCGTGCGAGGCTACAACACGGTTCGTTTTGCGAGTACTCTCGCGATCCTGACCGCGGCCGGCGTACCGATTCTGCGCGCACTGCAGGCGGCAGGCGAGACGCTCAACAACCGGGCGATGCGCGGCAATGTCGACGACGCGATCGTGCGCGTGCGTGAAGGCACGTCGTTGTCCCGTGCGCTCGGCAATACGAAGACGTTTCCGCCGGTGCTCGTGCATCTGATCCGTTCGGGCGAGGCCACCGGCGATGTGACGACGATGCTCGACCGGGCGTCCGAGGGCGAGTCGCGCGAGCTCGAGCGGCGGACGATGTTTCTGACGAGTCTGCTCGAGCCGCTGCTGATCCTGGCGATGGGGGGCATCGTGCTCGTGATCGTGCTGGCCGTGATGCTGCCGATCATCGATTTGAACAATATGGTGCAGTAGCGCTGGACGGTAGTGGCGCGGGCGCGTTTCGTGGGTCGCGCCGCGCGCGGTCCGGGCAGATGATGAGGCCGCGACGCAGTGACGCAGTGAGGGTTAGCGCACGTAAATCGTGGGCCCGCCCGCATTGGGCGCCAGCGGGATTTCCGAGCGTACGCCGTCGTGATCGATCACGATCGAGCGGGCGCGGACCTCGGAGAGCGTCGTGCCGTCGGTGATCTTGCTGCCGAGCGAAATGGCGCGGGCCGGTTCGTCGCCGACACCGACGATCGCGGCGGCGCCTTCCCGCAGCGAGAGAATGCCGACGAGCTTGATGTTGCGGTTGACCTCGCGCGTGAGCTTGCCGCCGAAGAGCAACGAGGCGTCTTCGACGGAAACGCTCGGCGCGACGGCGGCCGCTTGCGGCGGTGGCGCGGGATGCGCGGTAAGCACGACGATCCAATAGGTCAGCGTCGCGCAAAAAACCGCGAACAGCGCGAACGACAGCAGGCGGATTTGGAGAGTATTCATGCGCGCCATTGTACGGTCTATTCGCAGGTTTGCACGGTCGTCGAACCCTGACCTGCGACCCCATTACAATCGGCGGCGCGATGCGAGGCGCGTCGTTGCGCTTCGCCGACAATTTATCGAAAGAGGTAGGGAATGATGCAAATGTGGAACCAACGTCGTACCGAAATGGCAACCCAGCGTGCGCGACGTCAGCGCGGCTTTACGCTGATCGAAATCATGGTCGTGATAGCGATCCTCGGCATTCTCGCCGCGTTGATCGTGCCGAAGATCATGAGCCGCCCCGACGAGGCGCGTCGCGTGGCGGCCAAGCAGGACATCGGCACGATGATGCAGGCGCTCAAGTTGTACCGGCTCGACAACGGACGCTATCCGACCCAGGAACAAGGGCTGCGCGCACTGATGGAGAAGCCGGGCACCGATCCGATCCCGAACAATTGGAAAGATGGCGGCTACCTCGAGCGCCTGCCGAACGATCCGTGGGGCAACGCCTATCAATACCTGAATCCGGGCGTACACGGTGAAATCGACATCTTCAGCTACGGCGCGGACGGCAAGCCCGGTGGCGAAGGCAACGACGCCGATGTCGGCTCGTGGCAGTAGTTCCGCGCACGCCGTGCGCGATGCGATGCCGCGTCTAGTCAAAACGCATTACCGACGATGATGGCCATGAACGGCGGAATCGGTTCGCCTTGCGCGCGCCAGGGGCGGCTCCGGGCGCGCGGCTTCACGCTGCTCGAGATGATGGTCGTGCTCGTCATCGCGGGGCTGCTCGTCTCGCTCGCATCGGTTTCGCTCACGCGCAATCCGCGAACCGATTTGAACGAGGAAGCGAAGCGTCTTGCGTTGCTGTTCGAAACGGCATCCGATGAAGCGCAAGTGCGTGCGCGCCCGATCGCCTGGCAGCCCGTGACGGGCGGCTATCGATTCGATATGCGCACCGAGGACGGGTGGCGGCCGCTGCTACGCGACGATCTGTTGCGTCAGCGTGGATGGGAGGGCGGCGTGACCGACGTGACGATCGATTACCCCGGTTCGGATCTCCACCCCGAGCGCGTGGTGTTTGGCGTGGAAAGCATCGGGCAGGCCGTGACGGTCACGCTCTATTCGGCTGTCGGTCGTGCGACCATCGTCGGCACCGGCAACGGCCGCTATGAGGTTCGCTGACAATGCGCTCCCCTATGGTTCGTATCGTTCGAGGCACGCCGTGCGCGAGCGGCTTCACGATGATCGAGGTGCTCGTCGCGCTGGCCATCATCGCCGTCGCGTTGGCGGCTTCGCTGCGAGCGGTCGGCATGTTGGCGAACGACGAGGCCGACCTGCATCGGCGGTTGCTGGCGGGATGGAGCGCCGACAATGCGCTGACGGAACTGCATTTGTCGCGCGTCTGGCCGGAGATCGGCACGCAGACGTTCGATTGCTCGCAAGGCAACCTGCCGTTGACCTGCACCGAGCGCGTGAGCGCCACGCCCAATCCCGTGTTTCGTCGCGTCGAGGTGTCGGTTTCGACGCCGGGGCATGCGGGCAGCCTCGCTCAACTCGTGACGGTGGTCGCCAATGAAACGAACCGTGCGCTGTGAGACGAAGCGCCCCGCGCGGCGCGAACGCGGTTTCACGCTGATCGAGCTGATGGTCGCGATCGCGATCCTGGCCGTCATCGCCGTCCTTTCGTGGCGGGGGCTCGATCAGATCATGCGCGGCCGGCAGGCGATCTCGCGTGCGATGGAAGACGAACGCGTATTCGTGCAGCTGTTCGATCAGCTGCGCGTCGATGCGCGGCAAGCGGCGACCGACGACGAAGTCGGGCAGCCGGCCGTCTCGGTGACGGCCAACGGGCTGCAGATCGTGCGCGCATTCGGTCTCCCCGGCGAAGCGCCGCGTCTGCAGGTGGTGCGCTATCAGGTTGCCGAAGGGCGCGTGACGCGCTATGCATCGCCGCCCGTTGCGACGGTCGGTCAATTGCGGCGAACGCTCGCCGCGTCGAGCGGCAGCGGCGACTGGAGCGCGGTGTCGCTCATCTCCGGCGTCGGCAAGATCACTGCGCGCCTTTACGTGCCGCGCGTCGGTTGGACGACGCAAATGGGCGACGTGACTGCCGAGATCGCGCGCAACGACAACAATCTGAAAGTGCCGCAGTTCGGCAATGCACCGCTGCCGCGCGCGGTGACGGGCCTCGAGGTATCGATCGGCGCGCCGTCGCTGCGCGTGCCGGTTCGGCGCATGTTCCCGGTCGGAGAATGACGATGCGCGTGCGACTCGCTCTGCCCAAACGTACGCGGCCTGCCCCTTCCACGCGGCCGGCGCTCCTGCGGCGCCAGCGTGGGGCCGCCATCATCAGCGCCTTGCTCGTCGTGACGCTGTCCGCGCTCCTCGTCGCGGGCGTGCTTTGGCGTCAGCAGGTGCAAATCCGGCGGATTCAGAATCAACGGCTGCTCGCGCAAGCGCAATGGGTCGCGCGCGGCGCGGTCGACTGGACGCGCCTGATTTTGCGTTCGGAGGCGGATACGGCGCCGACCGTCACCTATCTCGGCGGCATTTGGGCCGTGCCGATCGCCAAGACGAGGCTCTCGGACTTCCTTGGAAAAACGGGCGCGGCCGATGCTGCGGAGGGCGCTCAAACGTATCTGTCGGGGTCGATCGAGGACGCCCAGGCGAAGTTCAACCTGCGCAATCTCGTCTCGATTCCCGCGCCCGGTGCGCTGCAGATCAACCAGCAGGAAACGGCCGCATTCGCGCGGCTACTGGCGCTGCTCGGGTTGAACGGCGGCCTCGCTAAAACGGCCGCATTGCACGTGCGCGCATCGTTGATGCAATCGGCCACGCGTTTTCAGGTGCCGCTCGGCAACCGGCTGGGCAACCGGCTCGGTTCGGCCGGAGAACCGGCACAACCGTCGGCACAACCGCAAGCGGGCGACACGGTGGGCGGCGATAACTTCACCGACAAGCCGGGTCTCGCCGATCAAGACAACGAGAATATCGACGCCGAGCCGTTGCAGTTCACGAGCGTCGATTCGCTCTTGAACGTGCCCGGGTTCACGCCGGATATCGTGGCGAGGTTGCGGCCGTTCGTGACCATTTTGCCGACGCAAACCCCTGTCAACATGAATACCGCGCCGGCCGAAGTGGTGGCCGCGATCGTGCCGGGCATGTCGCTCTCGAGCGCGCAGTCCTTAGTGTCGCGACGCGAAAGCGTGTACTTTCTCAATGCGGCCCAGGTGCAGCTCGCGCTGCAGGGCACGGGTGCGCTGCCCCCCGGTACCGACATCAGCCAGATTCCCATGGACGTGACGACGAGCTATTTTCTCGTTCATGGGCGTGTGCAGCACGAGCGCGCCGAGGTGGACCGCACGACGCTCATTTATCGCGACCCGCTGACGCACACGACGCGCGTCGTGCGTGTGCGCGATCAGCTTTAAGCAGCCTTGAACCAGGAGAGAACGGGCCTTGAGCACGTTGATCGTCTTACTGCCGCCGCGAGATCCGGCGGTGCCCTCGCAGGAATGGCAGCTCCCCGAGATGCCGTTCGTGCTGCTCGACAAGAGCGGGCGCAAGGAACGCACCGGGCGCGCCGCGCTCGCGTTCCTGCCGCGCGCGTCGACGACAGTGCTGATCGTCGCCGCCCGCGACATGTTGATGCTCGCCACGACGCTGCCGCCGTTGAAGGGGCCGCGTCTGAAGCAGGCATTGCCGAACATCGTCGAGGACTACCTGATCCAGGACGCGCAGACGTGTCATATCGCGCTCGATCCGCAGCCGCTCGCTGACGGCAGACGCATGCTGGCCGTGATCGACCGCGGCTGGTTCCGATTCATCGTCGAGGCGTTCAATGCGGCCGGGCACCGGAGCCTGCGCGCGGTGCCCGTCACGCGCTGCCTGCCGGCGCCGGTCGCTCCCGAGACTGCGGCCGAAGTGGCGCGCGTCGATGGCGAAGGCGCCGTGGCAGGCGACGCGAGCCAGCAAGCGCGGCAGATTGATGGCGCGGCGCCGCTTGACGCCGGATCGCTCGTCGCGGCCGTGCTCGGCACGGTGGCGCAAACGGCGCCCGCGATTCTCGCCGATGCGCTGCTTGCCGCTACGCCGGAGCCGGCGCTCGTGGACAACACGGAACCGCGCGTCGAGCTCGCCCTTGCGCGCGGGATGCACGGCGAAGGGCTCGCGGTGCCGCTCTCGGCGCTCGGCACGACGCTTGCGGCGTTGGCCGGCGGGGCGAACGTGACGGTACACGAGCTGACCGGGCTACCGGGAGGCGAACCGACGCTTGCCGGCGAAGCCGTACCGGCGCACGGCATACACGTGGGCGTTGCGCCGCTTCCTTTCGACGTGCTGGCGCGCAATGCGCTCGTTTGCACCTTCGATCTATGCCAGTTCGAGTTCGAGTCGCGTCCATGGCGGCTCGATCGTGCGACGCTGCGCCGGCTGCGTCTGCCGATCTCATTGGCGGCGGCGGCGCTCCTCGTTGCCGTGATCGGCGCGAACGTGCAGTGGATGATGCTCGCGCGCGAACGGGACGCGCTGACCGCGCAAATGACGGAATTGCTGCTCAATGCATTCCCGAAGACGACGGTCGTGCTCGACCCGCCATCGCAAATGACGACGCAGCTCGAGCATCTGAGGGTGGCCGCCGGTGAGCTTTCGCCGAGCGATTACCTTTCGCTGGCGGCGCGTCTCGATCGTTCGCTCGGCGCCGTCCCCGTGAACGGCATCGCCGCACTCGATTATCACGATCGCAGGCTCGACGTCACGTTCAAGCCCGACGTGAAGCCCGATCCGGCGTTCGCTCAACGGCTGGCTCAAAACGGGCTCGCGGGCGAGATCGACACGAACACGGGCAAATGGGTCATTCGAAATGGGGGCGGCCAATGAACCTCGGCGCACTGAGCGATGTGTGGGCCGGCTTTTGGGAGCCGCGCACGGCGCGTGAAAAACTGCTGCTGACGTGGGGCGGCGTGGCCATCGGCGTTGTCGTCGCCTACTCGATTTTATGGGCGCCGGCGCAACAGGGACGCGCGCATCTGCGCGAAACACTGCCCGCGATGCAGCACCAGATCGCACAGATGACGGCGCAAGCGGATGAAGCGCGCGCGCTGGCGCCTGCCGCGCAAGGCGTCGCACCGACGGGCGGCGCCTTGCGCGACGCACTGGCTGCGTCGCTGACGCAGGCTGGCATCGCGACGACGCAGGTGCGCCTCGCGGGCGATGCGGTCCAGATCGAAGCGAAGAACGCGTCGTTTCCGGCTTGGACCATGTGGGTCAACGACGCGCGCAAGCAATTCAAGGTGCGCGTGATCGAACTGCATGCGACGGCGCTGAAGGTCGACGGGCAGGTCGATCTTGCGGCTACGCTGCAACCGGCCACGGCGCCCGCGAGGTCGTCGCAATGACGGCGACGTTCGCCAAGCGCGCCACAGCGCTGCGTGGCGTGGCGGTATGGCGCAGGCTGCGAGGTGGTGCATGAACCGGGGTGGGCGGCGCTTGCTCGCCGCTTTGCCGTGGTTGGTTATCGCGCTGGTGTCCTGCGGCGTCACGCTTCTTGTCATGATGCCGGCCGCATGGATCACGCCACAGTTCGCGAAAGCGACCCAGGGGCACGTGAATTTGATCGAGCCGTCAGGCTCCGTCTGGCACGGCTCGGCCACGCTCGTCCTGGCTGCGGGCAGGGACGCCGGGGCAGGCACGCTGCTGCCGGGGCGCGTGCAGTGGCAAACGGCGTTTTGGCCGCTGCTGACGGGCCGCCTCAGTATGCGCATGCAGCAGGTTCCGGCGATGCCCGAGGCGATCGCCGTCGCCGCCGCGCCGCATTCAGCAACGATTTCAGCGGGGGAAATCGCAGTGCCGGCCGCGTTGCTGGCTGGACTCGGGGCGCCGTTCAACACGCTCGATCTGCAAGGCGCCGTGCGGCTCGGGTGGACGCCGTGGCGTCTGCTCGGTTCCCGCGCATATGGGCAACTCGTCATCACGCTGACCGACATGAGTTCGCGCGTGTCGCCCGTCAAGCCGCTCGGCTCGTATCGCGTGGCGTTTCAATCGGAAGGCGACCATTCGACGATCGATCTGTCGACGCTGCGCGGCCCGTTGATGCTGAGCGGGCATGGCACAGTGGCGGCCGATTCGACGTCGTTCCATGGACAAGCGAGCGCCTCCCCCGAAGCGCGCAACAACCTCGCCGGACTGCTGAACCTGCTCGGACGTCCGACCGGCGACGGTACCGTCGCGCTCGACTATGTGCGCTGATCATTCACTCGCGCGCGGCGGGTGAGGTCAAGGCGGCCTGCCGCGCCTGCCCCGGCCCCGCCGCGACCGGCATCGGCGCGCCCGCAGCCGGCGCTGCCACGCTGCCGTCTTCGCGGTCCATCTGTCCGACGCTCCATCCGCCGCCCAGTGCCTTCACGAGGCCGACCGACGAGACCATCCGCTGGCCGCTCAGGCTCGCGAGCTTTTGCTCGGCGGAGAACGCCGTCGTCTGGGCCGTCAGTACGTTGACATAGCCGACGGTGCCGGCTTTGTATTCGTTCGTGACGATCGCGAGCGCTTGCCTGGCAGAATCGACGGCTTGACGCTGGACGACGATCTCCCGAGCCAGAATCCGCTGCGACGCCAGCGCGTCTTCGACTTCCTGGAACGCGCCGAGCACGGCCTGCCGATACACCGCCACCTGCTCGTCGTACGCTGCGCGTGCCGCTTGCGTTTGCGCGCGCCGCAAGCCGCCGTCGAACAAAGTCGCGGCCAATTGCGGGCCGACGGTCCAAAACCGCGACGGCAGCGTAAAGAGCTGCGACAGCACCGAGCTCTGAAACCCGCCCTGAGCCGACAAGGTCAGCGACGGAAAGTAAGCCGACATGGCCACGCCGATCTCCTCGTTCGCCGCTGCGGCACGCCGCTCGGCCGCCGCGATATCGGGCCGGCGCTCGAGCAGGACCGACGGCACGCCGACCGGTACAGAAGGCGGTTCGGCGTCGAGCGGAATCGGCGGAAGGGAGAAGGTCGACGCGCTTTGGCCGACGAGTACCGCGATCGCGTGCTCATCCTGGGCGCGCACGACGCCGTTGTCGAGCGCGGCGGCCTGGGCCGACTGCAACTGCGTTTGCGCCTGAATGACGTCGGAGCGTGCGGCAACACCCTGCGCGTATTGGTTCTGCGTCAGTTTGAGCGATTGCGCATAAGCGGCGACCGTATCGTCGAGCAGCTTTTGCGTTGCGTCGAGCGCCCGTAGCTGAAAGTAGGTCTGCGCAAGCGTTGCTTGCGCGGACAGCCGCGCATTCGCGAGATCGGCCGCCGCACCCTGCTGCCCCGCCCGCTGCGCGGCTACGGTGCGGCTCACCTTTCCCCAGAGGTCAGGTTCCCACGACGCATCGAGCGAAGTATCGAAGGCGTTGCCGATGCGAGCGGAGGAGCCTGTCGTGCCGCCAGCCCCGCCGCCCGAGAATCGCTGTTCGGAGCGCGACGCGCTGGCCGACAGGCCGAGCGTCGGGAAATAGGCAGCGCGCGCTTCGCCGACGAGCGCGCGCGCTTGCCGGTAAGCTGCCGCATATTGCGCAATCGTCTGATTGTTCGCGTTCAGTTGCTCGATCAGCGCCGTAAGCCGCGCGTCGTCGTAGATCGACCACCAAGGCCCGCGATCGGCGCGATCGGCGGGCTCCGCCACTTTCCAGCCGGCCGGCGTTTCCTTGTACGTCGCCGGCGCGCTGGTGCCGGGACGATGGTAATCGGGACCGACGGCGCAACCGGCCGCCGATACCACCGCCGCCGCAACGGCAAGCATGCTGGCAAGACGAGCCGTCCGCGGGGAAGCGGCGAATGAGAACGAGCGATGAAGCGGCATGCGGGCAACCGTCCGATGTGATGCGCCCGATGGTAACGCACGGTGTGCAGCCGCTGGGTTACGGGAGGTTACGGCTGTCATGAACCTCGAAGCAGCGCTTTCAACGAGATACAAGCCTCAACCATCATTGCATACAAAAATATTGACACGGCAAGCAATTTTGTCCATATTGGCGCCGAACCCAAACACCGGGCGGGCGCTTGACGAGGTCGTCCGCTGAAGCACAAGGAGAATGCGTATGGCGAACGCGCCTTCCGCGGCGGCCGGCCAACCGGCGAGTCCCGCACCGCTCAAAGGCGGCACGCTGGCGCTGCTGACGATCGGCTTGGCCTTCGGCACTTTTATGGAAGTGCTCGACACGTCGATCGCGAACGTGGCAGTTCCCACGATTTCAGGCAGCCTCGGCGTCGCAACGAGCGATGGCACATGGGTCATTTCGTCGTACTCCGTGGCCGCGGCGATCGCGGTGCCGCTGACGGGATGGCTCGCACGGCGGGTGGGCGAAGTGCGGCTGTTCACTATGTCGGTACTGGCCTTCACGATTGCGTCTGCCTTGTGCGGGTTGGCCGCGAACTTCCCTTCGCTGATCGCCTTTCGTCTCTTGCAGGGGCTCGTCTCGGGACCGATGGTGCCGCTGTCGCAGACGATCCTGATGCGCAGCTATCCGCCCCAAAAGCGCGGGTTGGCGCTCGGCTTATGGGCGATGACGGTGATCGTCGCGCCGATCTTCGGGCCCGTGATGGGCGGCTGGATCACCGACAACTACGCTTGGCCCTGGATCTTCTACATCAATCTGCCGATCGGCATCATCTCGGCCTCATCGGCGTACTTCCTGCTGCGCGGACGCGAAACGCAAACGTCCAGGCAACGCATCGACGCCGTAGGGCTCGGGCTGCTCGTCATCGGCGTCTCCTGCCTGCAGATGATGCTCGACCTCGGCAAGGATCGCGACTGGTTCAATTCAACTTTTATCGTCACGCTCGCACTGATCGCGGCGGTCGCCTTGGCGTTCCTGCTCGCTTGGGAGATCACCGAGAAGACGCCCGTGATCGACTTGTCGCTGTTCAAGGACCGCAACTTCGGACTCGGTGCGCTGATCATCTTCCTCGGCTATATGACGTTTTTCGGCTCGGTCGTGATATTTCCGCTCTGGCTTCAGACGGTCATGGGCTACACAGCCGGGCTTGCCGGACTCGCGACGGCGCCCGTCGGGTTGCTTGCGCTCGTGCTGTCGCCTCTGATCGGACGCAACCTGCACCGGCTCGATTTGCGCATGGTGGCGAGCTTCGCGTTCACGGTGTTCGCCATCGTCTCGGTATGGAACGGGACGTTTACGCTCGACGTGCCGTTCAATCACGTCATCCTCCCGCGCATCGTGCAGGGTATCGGCGTGGCCTGCTTCTTCGTGCCGATGACGACGATCACGCTGTCGAGCATTCCCGACGAGCGGCTCGCGAGCGCATCGGGACTATCGAACTTCTTGCGCACGCTCGCAGGCGCAATCGGCACGGCGATCAGCACCACCTTCTGGGAAAACGACGCGATCTACCATCACGCGGTGCTGGCCGAATCGGTCAACGCCTATTCCGCAAATACGACGGCCTATCAGCATGCACTCGGCACGCTCGGCATCACAGGCGATAGCGTCACTGCGCAGTTGAATGCGCTCGTCACGCAGCAAGGCTACATGATGGCGACCAACGATTTCTTCCGGATCTCGTGTGCGGCGTTCGTGCTGCTGGCCGTGCTTGTCTGGATCACGAAGCCCAAGCGTGGCAGCGGACCGGCGATGGCCCATTGACGTTCGGCGGTAGGCGCCGTGACGGGTGCCATTGCGCGTGCCGTGACGTGCGCGATGACGTGCGCCGTCATTGCGTGGTTTGCGACTGCGCCGCCCCGTCGCCGTCCGTCCCCGATTTGACGAATTGTTTGAAGCTCGCCGCCGCCTGCCACGGATTGGGCTTGCAGCCGACGAGCGGACGATCGCAGTGGGCCGCGAAACCGATCGTCGACGAGCCGTCGGGGTTGCGCGCGCGCGTGACCTGGAACGCGGGAGCGCCGCTGCCGCCTCCCGGGCCGGCCGTTTGAATGACGTCGGCGCTATCGGTCTGCAACGGGTATTGGGCGTGCTGGACGATCCATTGTCGAGCGCGCTGCCACCACAGCGAGCATTGATCGCCCCGACACACGAGCGGCGTCGTTGCGATCTGCATGGTTTCGGGTTGGACCTGATTCGTCGGCGCACATCCGGCGAGGAGCGCGCCAGCGATCGCGATGGCGGTCGCGCCTCTCGCTGTGCCTGCCTTCACGTTTCGCTTCGTGCTTGCTCTCGCGCTTGCCTTCGTCCTCATGCCGCCGCCCTCCGTCGTTGCCCGTTCGTGGTTCGACGCGCGTCGGGCGCAGTCGTTCGTTCGAAAGGCGACGTGCAGTGCGCACGGGTTCAGACGCTGAAGCGCTCCAGCGTGTAGTTGCGATAGTCGTGAACGAAATCGTCGAACGACGCACCGGCATCGCGCCGTTCGAGCTCAGCCTGCTCGGCGAGCGACTGCTCGGCCAGCGCCTTGAACGCGGTCACGGCGTCGCCTTCGAGGGGGCGCGCGCGGAAGTAAGCCGCATGTGCTTCGCTTTGAGCGAGGCCGAACGCGACGAAGCTCTGCCCGCGCTCACGCATCAGACGCAGCACGCGAGCCGAAGGCGTCGTCTCGGGATCGGCCAGCTTCGCGCGCTGGGCGGCCACCGCGGCCGCATAGTCACCGCCGCCGCGCAGCGAATCGAGCGCGCGTGCGGCCGTCTCGATTCGCTCGAACAATTCATCGGCCCAGTCGCGCAGCGAAACGGCACGGCCCTCGCGTACCAGCGCGAGGCCTGGCTTGCGGCCTTCGAGCGTCACGCTGCCGAAATTGGCGTTGGCCTCGGCATAGGCCTGCGGCGGCAGTGCCGGGCTATCGTCGAGCGCGCAGACGAGCAGGTAGGCATCGAGAAAGCGAGCCGTTTCCACACTGATACCGCAGGGTTCGAACGGATCGATGTCGAGGCAGCGCGCTTCGATGTACTGAATGCCGCGCGAGGCCAGCGCATGCAGCGGGCGCTCGCCCGAGCGCGTCACGCGCTTGGGCCGGATCGTCGAATAGAACTCGTTCTCGATTTGCAGAACATTGGTGTTGATCTGGACCCAGCTGCCCTGCCGATGCGTGCCCAGTGCCTCGTACGGCGGATACGGTTCGCTGACCGCGCGCGCGAGCGCCTCGAGATAGCCGGGCAACGTGTCGTAGTTCGGCTGCAATGCGGCTTGCGCCGTCGTGTTCGAGTAGCCGAGATCGCTCATGCGCAGGCTTGTCGCATAGGGGCGATAGAGCGTCGATTCGTCGAACGTTTCGAGCGAGTGCGCCCGCCCGCGCAGAAACGCGCGGTCGAGCGCCGGCGATGCGCCGAACAGATACATCAGCAGCCAGTTCGTGCGACGAAAATTGCGGATCAGCGCGAGATAACAGGCCGATTGGAAGTCGACGGCGCTGGCGGCACCCGAACGCTGTGCTTGGAGCAGCCGCCAGGCTTCTTCGCTCAGCGAGTAGTTGTAATGGATGCCGGCAATACATTGCATCGTGCGCCCGTAGCGCAGCGCAAGTCCGTGCCGATAGACGTGCTTGAGCCGGCCGATATTCGACGTGCCGTATTCGGCGATCGGAATTTGGTCGTCGGCCGGCAGCGGGCCCGGCATCGAGTTGTTCCACAACAGTTCGTTGTCGAGCTGCGCGTAGACGAAGCGGTGAAGCTCGTCGAGCCGTGCGATGACCTGCTCGGGCGTAGCCTCGGCCGGCGTGATCAGTTCGAGCAGCGCTTCGGAATAGTCGGTCGTCAGCGACGGATGCGTGAGCGCCGAGCCGAGCGCATGCGGATGCGGGGTCATCGCCAGCGCGCCGTCGTGCGTCACGCGCAGGCTCTCTTTCTCGATCCCCCGCAAACTACGCGCGAGCACGTCCCGCGCCGCCGGCGACGTCAACACCGACAAGCGCTGCACAAATGCTTCGGATTGAAGTGGTGTTTGGATATCTGACATCGAAGCCGATCGGACGCCGGACACGGACTCTTCGCCGGCATCGCGATGCAATTATTTTTGAGTAGCGGGCACTTTAACACCGTGCCGCGAAGCTCGCTTGAAGCCAGATCCGGCGCGGCTAGCCGCCGCGATTCGCGCCCGCGCGATCGGCGATCTCATTCCACAGATGCATGGCGGCATAGGCGCGCCAGGGGCGCCAGGCCTCGGTGCGCGCGCGCTGGGCGGGCGCGCGCGAGAGCGTCGGATCGCGCGCCGCGATCGCCTGCATCAGCACGAGATCGGTCGCCGGAAAGGCGTCGACGTCGCGCCATGCGCGCATCGCAATGTATTCGACGGTCCAGGGGCCGATGCCGGGCAGCGCGAGCAGCGCCGCCCGCGCTTCGGCCAAGGCCTGCGCCGGTACCCGGCTCGCATGGATGTCGTCGATCGGCGCCTCGCCGCCCGCCACCGCGCGCGCGACGCCCTGCAGCGCCGCGACGCGTTTGCCGGGCATGCCGATCTGTGCGAGGTCGGCGGCGGCCAGCGCGGCCGGGCTCGGGAAACGCCAGGCGGTGCCCGCGTGCGGATGATCGTCGATGCGTTCGCCGGCGCGCATGACGACGCGTCCGATCAACGTGGTCGCGGCCTTGACGCTGACCTGCTGCCCGACGATCGCTCGCACGACGAGCTCGAAGGCCGACCACGCGCCGGGCAACCGCAGACCCGGCGCAGCTGCGACGAGCGGCGTAAACCAGGGATCGCATGCGAGATGGGCGCCGATGGCTTTGGGGTCCGCCTCGACATCGAACATCGTGGCGACGTGCGGTGCGAGCGCCTCGGTGTGGCGGCTCGCCTGCCCTTCGACGGTGACGACCAGGCGGTGCCGGCGTGGATGGCGTGCGACCGCGAGCGTGCCGCTTGCCCCGTCCCACTCGATGGCGCGGCGGTAAATGCCGTCCTCGACGGCTTCGACACCCGGCGTCGCGCGCCCTGCGAAAAAGCGCAGCACGCGCGCCCAGTCGTACGGTGCCTTGAACGGCAGCTCGAAGGTGGCGGAAAGTGCGGCGCTCAAGCGACGTGATCCAGGTCGCGGGAAAGGTCGGCCGCGGCATCGCCCTCGAGCGGCGCCACGCCGGCGTGCCGCGCCTCCGCCTCGAGCAACGCTGCTTTGCGCGCAAGTCCCCAGCGGTAGCCGGCTAGTGCGCCGCCCTTTTGCAGGACGCGATGGCACGGGATGGCCAGCGCGATCGGGTTCGAGGCGCACGCGCTCGCCACGGCGCGCACGGCATTGGGTACGCCGAGCGCTGCGGCAAGTTCCGTGTAGCTTCGCCTTTCGCCGTACGGAATCTGCCGAAGCGCATCCCAGACGCGCTGCCGGAAAGCCGTCGTGCTGACGTCGAGCGGAAGATCGAAGGTTTCCCGTTGGCCACGCAAATACGCGTCGATCTGTTCGATGAACGGCGCAATGCGGGCACGATCTTCGACGAGCTCGGCCTTGGCGAACGCTTCGCGCAACGATCGATGGAGTTCGGCCGCATCATCTCCGAATGCAATCCGGCATATGCCCTTCTGCGTGGCCGCGACGAGCACCTGACCCAGCGCCGTAGCGGCGCTCGCGTAGTAGACGCGCAGCCCCTCGCCCTTCTTTCGGTACGCGGTGGGCGTCATTCCCAACTCGCCGGCGACGCTGTCGTAGAGCCGCGAAGGGGAGTTGAAGCCCGCGTCGAGTGCGGCGCGCGTGACGTCTTCGCCACGTTGCAACGCCTCGCGCAGCGCAGCGCCGCGCCGAGCGGCCTGATATTCGCGCGGCGATACGCCGACGATCCGCTTGAACAGCCGCTGCAGGTGAAACGGACTCACGTGAACGGCCTCGGACAGCTGCGCGAGCGTGAGCCGCGCTTGCGGATCGGCGTCGAGCGCCGCGCAGGCGCGTTCGACGATCGTCATATCGCGCGGCAGCCCGTCGGGGCGGCAGCGCTTGCAGGGGCGAAAGCCGGCCGCGCGTGCCTCGTCGGGCGTGCCGAAGAAGGCGACATTCTCCCGGCGCGGCAGGCGCGAGGCGCACGAAGGGCGGCAGAAGACGCCCGTCGTCGCGACGGCGTAGAAGAAGGCACCGTCAGCCTGCGCGTCGCGCGCGGCGACGGCCTCCCAGCGCTCGTTTTCCGTTTGATAGGCGGTGTTCATGATGTTTCCCCGGCATGGGTCGACTGGACGGTGTCAACTCTATGCGTCCCTGCATAGTCACGCGCGCCGAATGTTGCGCTCTCATTCGGGCCCTCGCGCCCCCGATCGACGATCCGCTGCGGGGCGCGAAAGCGCAAGCCGGTAAGGTTCGGACCCGGTGAAACCCCGCATAGAATATTTCGTCATTTTCCGACAGAAAAAAGATATTGCATCGCACCATCGACATGTGTATAGTTGGAACCGTCTCCTCCATGTCTCCTCCTGATATGGATTCACCCGCTCCCTGTGAGCGGGTTTTTTTTGCCTGCGGGCGACGATTCCTCGGCCGAAGCCCGGCGTTCGCATCGGGCCTTGCATTCCCGGCCCGCCGCTTGGCCTACACTCCTCATGCCGACCGGCGCAGCCTGGCGGCGCGCGCGTCCTCAAGTAGCGCAAAAAGGAGCCATGATGAAACCGACGATTCGCGAAATCGACCATGTCGTGATCCGCGCAGCCGATCCGGCCGCGATGGCGCGTTTCTACTGCGACGCGCTCGGATGCACGATCGAAAAGGAGCAGCCCGATATCGGCCTGACGCAACTGCGCGCGGGGCGTTCGATGATCGATCTGCTTGCGGTCGGTTCGAAGCTGGACCGCGGCGACGGCGGCCTGCCGGGGCAGGGACGCAACATGGATCATCTCTGCCTGCGCATCGAACACTACGACGCGGCGCGCCTTGCCGCTCACTTGGCCGCCCACGGCGCGCGGCTGGGGCCAGAAGGGCGTCGATATGGTGCGGACGGGTTCGGAACGTCGCTTTATCTGTTCGATCCCGAAGGCAACATGGTCGAACTGAAAGGGCCGCCCGAAGCGACGTGCACGACTTCCCTTTGATGTAACAACGCAAAGCGCCGGCTTACTGCCATGTCAGTGCGGCGGCACGCCGCCGGACGGGCGCCGCGGCTTAGTTCGCGCTGCCCGGTTTCAGCACGGTCCACTGAAGTTCGACGGGCTCCGAGTTCGCCGTCGTACAGAGCGCCGAACCGTCCTGCACGGTGAATTGCAGCCGCATCGTGCGTTCGGCCAAGCGCGCAAGCGCTTCGCCGGCGCCTTGCGCGAGCGACCAGACCTCGACGTTGCGCAGCCGCTCGACCTTGCCGCGCACGCCGTCCCACCAGATTTGCGAAGTGCGGCCGCCGTACGCAATGACGTACACGCGCTCGGCCCGTGCGCTCGCTTTCGCCAGACGGCGCTCGTCGGGCTGTCCCACTTCGACCCAGGTTTGAATCGCACCGGTCAGGTCTTTTTCCCAGAGGTCGGGTTCGTCCGTATCGGACAGTCCCTTCGCCAGTTCGAGCCGTTCGCTCGCGAGCAAGGCAAAGGCGGCGAGGCGCACCATCATCCGCTCGTCCGTTTCTGACGGGTGACGCGCGATCGTCAACGCGTGATCGGCGTAATAGTGTCGATCCATATCGGCAATTTGGATCTCCGCTTTGTAGATCGTCGATTTAAGGGCCATGCAGCGTCAGAGAGCTCGTTTGCGGTTTGCGCGAAATCGGTCGCGTGTCGGTGCGGCGCGCGTCATTGCGCACCGCCGTCGGCGGGGATGATAGCGAAAACCGGGACGCCAATGGCAAACGGCTCGGTCTGTAGCCGAGCCGTAGTAGGTGATTACGCGGGATATGCCTATGAAGAACACGCACCAAGCCGCACGCACGCATACGGTCGCGCGCGCAACGAACGGGCGATGAACGTGCGACGAGCGTGCCGCGTAGACGCGCCCCGCAATGCGCCGGCGCGCGAGCGCCGGGCGTTATTGCCGCAGTGAAAGGTGACCCGACCGCGCCGCTTACTGCTTGATGAATTCAGCGTGCGTCCAAAGGCCCTCTGTGTCCTGATTGCCTGCGTTCACGAATTCGACGTCGCGGCCGACCACGCGCACGATGCGGAAATCGGCGTGTTCCGGCGCGGACAGGCATTGATAGCCGGAGAAGTATTCCTGCATCTTTTGCTGTTCGCCCGCTTGCGCGTGCTGATAGGCGGCGTCGAGCTTATCCTTCGATAAGCAGCCATAGGCGTTCGGCCTGAATTGGAATGTGTGTTGCGGTCGCAGGACGTCGTCTTGCGCTTGCGCTACCGTGGCCACGGCGGCCAATCCCATGAGCACCAAAAGCATGCCGGCTGGCTTTTTCATATATGCCTCCATGCGGGTTTTCACTATGGTTAGCTATGTATTTAAAGGCAATCGAAAACCCACGTATTTCAGCCTAGAACATGCGTACAAAAGCTCAAGCACATCTTGTGTGCGTTCGCAAAAGCGACGGATTGTCGCACCCGGGCGACCCCCGTCGCAGGATGCGCTTTGACTCGCTCGAACGCTTTGTTCTCAAGGGATCGAGCGCGGCGAGCGGCACCGGGAATGACGTCCGATAAGGCTTTGCGGGAAAGGCGTCGGCCGGCGCGGGATTAAATTAAACAAATTAATAAATCCAAAAAGCATTTTGCGGCACTGCACATAAAGACGTTCAAAAAAAGCTGCTGACAATGCCGAATAACGGAATAGCTACAGGACAAAAACGATGCCTGCCGTTGCCCCGCCCTGCACCGATCATGAGCGCCGATAGGGCGCGAGTCCGTACTACGCAAAGACGTAGAAATAAAGCATCCGATGCGAGATGGCTTGCTTTGCTGCGCGAGCCATGGATAAATCCGTTTCTCGGTCCGACGGCTTTGCATTTGCCTTGACCGGGCGAAGCAAAGCGCCCTATGCGCGCTGCCCATTTTGCGAGGTGCATCGGGTATCGCCCCAAGCGCCGCGCGGCTTCGCACCGCACATCTGTTTCCGTCACCAAGGAGAGGTTCGAAATGAGTCTTGCCCACTGGCTGCCGTTTGCCCTCGCATCGGAGATCGTCATCGCCATTCCGGGGCCGACCGCGCTACTCGTCGTTTCTTACGCGCTTGGCCATGGCCGGCGCTACGCGCTGGCAACGACGGCCGGCGTCGCGCTAGGCGATTTGACGTCGATGACAGCTTCGATGTGCGGCCTCGGCGCCTTGTTGGCCGCATCGGCGACGGCATTCACCGTGGTCAAATGGATCGGTGCGCTGTACCTCGTCTACCTCGGGGTCAAGCTTTGGCGAGCACCGGTGTCAACCGGCGATGCACCCGAACCCGGTGAAACGCGCACGTTGCGCGTGATCGCGCATGCGTATGCCGTGACGGCGCTCAATCCGAAGAGCATCGTGTTTTTCATCGCATTCGTGCCGCAGTTCATGGATCTGCACGCGCCCGTTTGGCCGCAGGTGGCGATTCTCGAAGCGACCTTCATCACCCTTGGGGCATCGACCGCGTTCACCTACGCGATGTTGGCGTCAGGGGCGCGCCGCGCCATTCGCAATGTCTCTGTGCAGCGTGCGGTCAACCGCACCGGCGGCTCGCTATTGGTGGGCGCGGGCGTGCTGGCCGCGGCCTGGAAGCAGGCTTCGACCTGAACGCGCTTTTTTAATGCGGGCGATCCCACGCGGGCCGAGCGTCGAGCCGCACGAGCCGAGCGACATGCGCATAGAATGGACATCACGTTCTCCGCTTATGCCCGGTGTGGCACGGGAGGCTCATCGTGATCGAACGAGTGATTCTGGGCGCATTTCTCGTGCTGCCGCTGTTGATCGTCGCGTTTCTTTTTTCTGACGAATTGTGGCAAGACCATTTGCGCCAGACGCGCGCCGCGTCGCCGCGCCGCGTCGACTGGCGGCATCCATTGCGCAGTTTGTTGCATCGGCACTGATACGGGCGCCCGCTTCTTTCAAAGCAGACGGTACAAGAGCCGGGCCGCCGCGCGGGCGGTTCGGTTGTCCTGATCGTATTCGGGGTTATATTCGGCGATATCGGCGACACGCAGTTTGCTCGATGTCCGCAGGCGCATGACCATCGCTTCGACGACGGCGAGCGGCACGCCGAGCGCAGCCGGAGCCGAAACGCCGGGCGCGACGCCGGCCGGCAGGACATCGAGGTCGATCGTCAGATAGATGTCGTCGGCGCCTTCGATCAAGCGGTCGAGTTCTGCCAGCCGATCGCCCAGATGCCGCTCCTGCATGGCCAGATCGAGCGCGTAGTGTGCACCGATCGCCTCGGCCCGCGCGAACAGCGCCGCCGTGTTCGCCAATTCGCTGACGCCAAAGCAGGCATACGTCAACGGCGTCTCGCGCGCCTCGCACTCGCGCGCGATCTGATCGAACGGCGTGCCCGAATTGCCGGGGCGGGTCGTGCGCAAATCGAAGTGCGCGTCGAAATTGACGACGAGCAACCGGCGCATGACGGCGACATCGCTATCGCTATCGCTATCGGTAAGCGCTCGCGCGTCGAGCCAGCCGCGCAGTCCGCAATACGTGCCCCAAGCGACTTCGTGCCCTCCCCCAAGCACGATAGGGCGTGCCCCTGCAGTCAATACGCGCTTTACCTGCTCGCCGAGCGCCGCTTGCGCGCCCTCCAGGTCGACCCCCTCGCAGACGATGTCGCCGGCGTCGAAGCATTGCGTCACGCGGTGTGCGGGCAGACCGGCGAGCGCGTGCCGCAAGCGTCGCGGGGCATGCGCCGCGCCGACGCGTCCCTGGTTGCGGCGAACGCCTTCGTCGCAGGCAAAGCCGATCAACACGGGCGCGCCGATCGTTCGTTCGTGCGCTGATTCGTCGTAGTCGTGCACGCGCTCGAACAACCTCGCGGTATCGCCGCCCTCCCCTGCATCGCGGCGCCCGGTCCAGACGGATGCATCGAACATGGCTGTCAAGCGCGCGAGAGTACCGCTTGCAGGAATGCGCGGGTGCGCGGCTGCGTCGGCGAAGAAAAAATCGTTTGGGGCGTGCCGGTTTCGACGATCACGCCACCGTCCATGACGACGACGACATCGGCCACTTCTTTCGCGAAACCCATCTCGTGGGTGACGACCACCATCGTCATGCCCTCGCTCGCCAGCATCTTCATGACTTGCAGCACCTCCCCGACGAGTTCGGGGTCAAGCGCCGAGGTGGGCTCGTCGAACAGCATGACGCGCGGACGCATCGCCAGCGCGCGCGCGATCGCGACCCGCTGCTTTTGCCCGCCCGACAGGCTGGCCGGCATCGCCTGCGCCTTATGCGCGAGCCCGACTTTTTCGAGCAGCGCGAGTGCCGCTGCCTCGGCGTCCTGCTGAGAGACACCGCGCAGCTTGCGCGGGCCCAGCGTGATGTTGTGGAGCACCGACAAATGCGGAAACAGGTTGAACGACTGGAACACCATGCCGACTTCGGTGCGCAGCGCATTGAGTGCGCTTTCCTTGAGCATGACGCCTTGGTCGACGAGCCGATGCCCGCAAATGTCGATGGTGCCGCCTTCCGGTTGTTCGAGGCCGTTGCAACAGCGCAGGAACGTGCTCTTGCCCGAGCCGCTCGGCCCGATGACGACGACGACCTGCGAGGGCGCGACGTCGAAGTCGATCCCGTTCAAAACCGTATGCACGCCATACGATTTCTTCAGGCCGCGGATGCGGATGATGGGACCGTCGCCCGCGGCGGTCTGTGCTTGCGGCAGTGCGTTCACTGGACCATTCCTCCCGCGCGCAGCCGTCGCTCCGCACGTTGCAACAGGTAATTCGTCGTGCTCGTGAGCACAAGGTAGACGAGCGCGATCGCCAGATAGACTTCGAGCGATCGATACGAGACGCTGATGATCTTTTGTCCTTCATGCATGAGATCGTCGATCGTCAGCAGCGACACGAGCGCCGAATTCTTGATGAGCGCGATGAATTCGTTGCCGAGCGGCGGAATCATGCGCACGACCGCCTGCGGCAGGATGACGGTGCGCATGGCGAGCGACGAGGACATGCCGATCGAGCGAGCCGCTTCCATCTGGCCGCGATCGACCGACTGAATGGCGCCGCGCACGATCTCCGACACATAAGCCGCGGAATACAGCCCCAGACCGAGCACACCGCAGAAGAAGGCGGGCAGCATGATGTTGAACTGCGGCAGTCCGAAGAACAACAGAAAGAGCTGCACGAGCAGCGGCGTGCCCCGAAAAAACGTCAGATACGCCGTGCAAAAACCATAGACAAACCTGCGTTGCCGCGCGAGCCGGCCGATGCCGATCAGCAGCCCGAGCGCACAACTGACGACGAGCGCAGCGGCCGTGACCTCGATCGTGACGGCGGCCCCGCGCAAGATGTCGGTCCAGCCCGCGAAGACGGGAGAAAAGTCGAGATCCATCAGCGTCGGTTCGTAACGAGAAAACTTCAGAGAAACTTCGGGCCGCGCGCGAAGCGCGACCCACGGCGCGACGTGCGGGTTACTTGTTGCTGAACCACTTCTTCACGAGCGCGGCATAGGTGCCGTCCGCTTTGATCTTATCGAGCGCCGCGTTGAGGGCATCACGCAGTTGCGGCTCGTCTTTGCGCACGGCGATGCCGTACTGCTCGGTCGTCAGTTGCTCGTCGAGCACGCGAAAGCCGGGACGCGTGCGCGCGAGCTGATAGGCCGCCGGCTTGCCGGTCACGGCGGCGTCGACGCGGCCGATGCCGACCAGATCGAACATCTCCTCGTTCTTCTCCACTTCGACGCGCTGCACTTGCGGGTAGTGCTCATGCAGGAAGTTGACGGACTTCGTGCCCACCTGAACGCTGACCTTCTTACCGTTGAGATCGGCGAGCGTCTTGATCGGCGAACCCGCTTTCACGAGCGCAACGAGGCCGCCTGCGTAATAAGGCTTCGTGAAATCGACGACTTGCGCGCGCTCGGGCGTGATGTAGATCGCAGAAATCGCGATGTCGAAGCGATGGGCGACGAGGCCCGGCACGAGCCCCTTGAAGTCGATGTCGGTCCATTGCACCTGTTTGCCCATCGCTTTGGCCAATGCATTCATGAGGTCGATATCGAAGCCGGTCCGTGCCCCGTTTTCGGTGAATTCCATCGGCGGGAAGGTGGCATCGGTGGCCACCGTGAGCGTTGCGGCGTCCGCTGCAACGGCACCGCGCGGTGCGATAGCGAAGGACAATGCCGCGCTCATGCAAAGGGCGGCGAGCAGGCGAATCGGTTTCATCGAGGGTCTCCTTGGTTCCAGGCAACGCCGCATCAGGCCGGCGATTCGGTTAAACATCAGTCGTTTTGCAGCCGGCGCGAGATGTCGCGCGCCGTGCGGCGGGTGGCGTCGATCAGTGCGGCCTCGCGGCCCGGCACGCGCGTGACGGGCGCCATCAGCGTGATCGACGCGACACCGGGGCTCGAACGTGCAACGCGCGCGAAGATCGGCGCGCTCACGCCCCATACGCCGGGATCGACTTCGCTGTCGCTCACGACGTAGCCTTCGCTGCGGATCGTCGCCAGTTGCTTTTCCAGTTCCGCACGTCCCTGTGCATCGTCAGCGAACATCGTGTCGAGAATGTCCGACGCGCGACGTTCGTTCATGAACGCCAGCAGCGATTTGGCCGAGGCGCCGGCTTTCAAAGGCACGGCACGGCCCTTTTCGAACGAACAACGCAACGAATGCAGGCTCTCGATCATTTCAAGGCAGATCACCTGCTCTTTGACCGCGACGACGAGGCCCACGCTTTCGCCCGAGGCATGCGCGAGCTGTTGCATGGCCGCCCGGCTGGCCTCGATCAGATGCGAGCCGAGATCGAACGAGAGCGCCAGTTGCAAACTGACCGGACCCGGCGCATAGCGGCCGCCGTCTTCGGAGACGAAACCCCACCGCTTCAATAGCGCGATCTGTCGATAGAGCGTGCTTTGCGCGAGCCCGGTCTTGCCGACGAGCTCGCGCACGGTCATGGCTTTGCCGTGGTGGGCCAGCGAGGCAAGCACGAGCAGGATTCGCTCGGCGCCGGTTCCAGGTGCGTCCTGCATGACAGATCGGTCCGTTCAAAAGCGTGTCGATGTCAAGGATGCCTCAGTATTCCCATCGAAGAAAAATCGGATTCCCATTGAACGGGATTCGACTGGCGGGGTTTACCCCTAACGAACATGAAAAAAGGACCATTGACGATCGTCAAACCGAGCGTGACGGGAGACGGCTACGGTGCTCGGTTGCCTTTTTTATTTGTCATACCTAAAGTCATCCGTCCCCTTTTTTTGACCAACTCTCTCGTCATTAAAAACGATTCCATCCGAAAAAACACTTAAGGCTAATTGCGGATGTGCCGTTCATGGCGCTTATCACCGTCGGCTTCCGCCGATGGCATCAATGGGCGTATGAGAGACGTCCTTTCTCAAAGGTAGCGAAGAGAAAATGAATCTATCCCACATGAAGGTAGCGAGTCGCCTCGGAATCGGCTTCACGCTGGTCTCGGCTCTGCTCGTTCTGGTTACCGTATTCGCGCTCGTTCGCATGTCGACGCTGGAGTCGTCGATGACCGACATCACCGACGTGAACTCCGTGCAAGCGGGTTTGGCGAATCGGCTCGACGAAAGTATTTCCAATCGCGCGCTGGCGTTGCGCAACCTGCTTCTTTTGCAAGCAGACCAAGCCGATCAAATCGCCATCGAGTCGAAGCGCTTCGACGAAGAAACGGCCATCTATGACGACAGCCGCAATAAGCTCGTGACGATGTTCGCCTTGCCCGGCACGAGCGACGAAGAGAAGTCGTTGCTGCAGCAAGTGCAACAGCAGGGCGAATTGGCGTTGCCTTTGATGAAGAAGGCGAAGGACCTCGCTTTGGCCGGCCAGCGCGATACCGCCTACCATCTACTTCGCTTCGAGTTGCGGCCGATCCAGGCGAAATGGTGGGGCGCCGTGCGTCAGTTGCGCGCGCTTGAACGCAAACAGAACGACGCATTGACCGCCGACGCAAAGGCATCGTACGCATCGAGCCGAATCGGTATGCTCGCATTGGCGCTTTGCGCGCTCGTCGTCGGCGTGGTCGCCTCGATCACGATCACGCGCGGCATCGTCAAGCAGCTCGGCGGCGAACCTGCCGATGCCGCCGAGGCCGCCGATCGCGTCGCGACAGGCGATTTGTCGACGGACGTCGTTGTGAAGCCCGGCGACGACTCAAGTCTCATGCACTCGATGGCGACCATGCGCGAAAGCCTCGTCGGCATCGTGAGCCAGGTCCACGTCAGTACCGGTGCGATTGCCTCGGCCGCGGGGCAGATCGCGAGCGGCAACCTCGATCTGTCCTCGCGCACCGAAGAGCAGGCGGCTTCGCTCGAAGAGACGGCTGCTTCGATGGAAGAGCTGACGGCAACCGTCAAACGCAATTCGGAACACGCGCGGCAGGCGAACGAGCTCGCGGCGTCGGCCTCCGTCGTGTCCGAGCGGGCAGGCGATGTGGTTTCCCAGGTCGTGCAAACGATGGGTTCGATCAATCAGGCTTCGCAGAAGATCGTCGAGATCATCGCCGTGATCGACGGCATTGCCTTCCAAACGAACATTCTCGCGCTCAACGCTGCGGTCGAAGCGGCCCGCGCCGGAGAGCAGGGCCGCGGCTTCGCCGTCGTGGCCTCCGAAGTGCGCTCGCTGGCTCAGCGCTCGGCCACGGCAGCCAAGGAAATCAAGGCGCTGATCGGCGGCTCGGTCGAACAGGTCGAACAGGGCAACCGGCTCGTGGACGAGGCCGGCACGACGATGAAAGACGTGCTCGACAGCGTCAAACGCGTGACGCTGATCATGGACGAGATCATGAGCGCCAGCGAAGAACAGGCAACCGGCATCGAGCAGATCAACCTCGCACTGACACAAATGGATCAGGTGACGCAGCAGAACGCGGCGCTCGTCGAGGAAGCGGCTGCTGCAGCCGAATCGATGCGCGAGCAGGCGGAGACGCTCGTCACCGCCGTCAGCGTGTTCAAGTTGCGGCATGGCGCGTCCGCTTCGGCGTCGGGCGCTTACGGGTCGCAGCGCGCGAGCGTCGCGCGAGGCCCGGCTCGGCTCGCCGCGCCGGACGCCAGCCGGCTCGTCTATGAGCCCGCCTGATCGAGGCTGTTCAAGCGGATCGGCGACGCAAAGGTTTCGCTGCGTGATGCGGCCTCGTCGGTTCGATCTGTTGTTTTCGAAACGGGTGCATACGTTGCGCGTCGCGCAGGCCATGACGCGCTGCGCACAGCGCCTCTATTGCGACAACTTCAATCTAAGGATGCTGCCCCATGGACGGTAATGCTCAGGCTCGCGCCGCGCAGCCTTGGCCCGCGTACGAGGTTGAATCGGGAAGCGTCGGTTGGCGGAGCGCTGGTGGCGACAACGCCAACGTTTTCCGTCACGCCGGGAGCCTGTCCGAAGACGCGCGCGAACTGCAATTCGGCCATCCGCCCATGACGTTCTGGTTGACGGGCTTGAGCGGCGCCGGCAAATCGACGATCGCTTTCGACCTGGAACGCCTGCTTCGGTGCGAGGCGCGTCCGTGCGTCGTACTGGACGGCGACAACCTGCGTTGCGGCCTGAATCGCGATCTCGGGTTTTCCGATCGCGATCGCCGGGAAAACATCCGGCGCGCGGCAGAAGTCGCGCGCGTGATGAACGACGTCGGCCTCGTGGTCATCACCTCGTTCGTCTCACCGCTGCGAGACGATCGCGCCGCGGCGCGCGAGATCATCGGCGACGCGCGCTTCGTCGAGGTGCATGTCAGCACGCCGTTGCAGGTGTGTGAGTCGCGCGACCCGAAGGGGCTTTATCGAAAAGCGCGTCGAGGCGAACTCGCGCAATTCACGGGGATCGGCGCGCCGTATGAGCCGCCGCTCGCACCCGCGCTCTCGCTCGATACCGCGAGATTGCCGCAAGGCGGCGCGGCGGCGCAACTGTTGGACTACCTGCGACGGCGTGACCGGGAGCATGAAGATGGGCAACGCGGTTGAAATGGATCAGGCCCCGGTGCCGGCCCCCGTGCTCGCTTACGACGTATTCAACGGCGATGCCGACGGCCTGTGCGCGTTGCATCAGTTGCGGTTGGCGCAGCCGCGCGAGGCGCTGTGCATTACGGGTGTCAAACGCGATATCGCCTTACTGCGACACGTCCCCTGCGAATCCGCTATCGACGTGACCGTGCTCGACGTCTCGCTCGATGCCAACCTCGATGCGCTGCAGCGTTTGCTCGAAGCCGGTGCTTGCGTCGCCTACTACGACCATCACAGCGCGCGGTGCGCGTTCGACCATCCGCGGCTGCAGTTTGCGTGGGATGAATCGCCGCAAGTGTGTACGAGCGTCATCGTCGATCGGATGCTTGGCGGCCGGTACCGGCCTTGGGCGATTGCCGCCGCGTTCGGCGACAATCTCGACACGACTGGCCGCCGCCTCGCGCTCGCGCACGGTATGGCCCAGCACGAGATCGCCGTGCTGGCGACGCTCGGGCGGTTGCTCAACTACAACGCGTACGGCGAATCGCTCGACGATCTGCATATGCGGCCCGATGCGCTCTATCGCGAGCTGCATCTGTTCGACGACCCGCTCGAGTTCGTCGCGGCTTCCGGCTGCTTCGCGCAGCTCGAGCACGGCTACTGGCAGGATCTGGCGCAGGTCGATGCGATCGCGCCCTATCGCACGTCGGACGATGGCGCCGTCTACGTGCTGCCCGACGCACCGTGGGCGCGCCGCATCTGCGGCACGTTCGCGAACCTGTTGGCGGCGCAGTCACGCGACAAATCGTTCGCAGTCCTAAACGAACGGCGAGACGGTTCGTTTTGTATCAGCGTGCGCTCGGCCCAGCCCGGCGCGCGCCCGGCCCACGCGTTATGCGAGCGCTTCGACGGCGGCGGAGGTCGACGGGCCGCCGCGGGCGTCAACGCGCTGCCCGGCGCGGCGATCGACACATTTATCGAAGCATTTTTCAGCTACTTCACGACGATGGGCGTTGCCGATGCGATGTCCGCTGTCGCGTGCAAATAAGAAACCGAGGAAGACCAGGCATGAACTCACTACCCCATCGAGCATCGCCCGGTGCGCGCCCGCGGCCCGTTTTGATGATTCCGCTGCGCCGCTGCGGCAGCCACGCATTGCGTCTGCGTTTGAATTTGAGCGACGGGTTCTACTCGCCCTACCCGCTGCATATCGTCGACTTCATGCCGATCGTGCCGCTCTACGGTGACCTGCAAGACGATCGCGCCTACTTCCGGCTCGTGACCGACGTCGTCGGGTTGCAGGCGGCGAGCATGGTGAAGTGGCCCGGCATCGTGTTCGATCCGGTGGACGTATTCGAAGCGATCCGTCACGAGCCGCGCAGTGTGCATCGGATCGTCTGGGAGTTGCTGCTGCGAGCGGGCGAGCACAACGGCGCCCGCGTCGTCATGGACAAATCGCTCGACAGCGTGCATTACGCCGACGAACTGATGCGGCTCTTTCCCGACATGCGGTTCCTGAACGTCGTGCGCGATCCGCGCGCGCAGATCGCGTCGATGAATCAGGCGATCATTCACGACTTCGATACGCTCCTCAATGCGCAAACCTGGGTCGAGGCGCATCGCGCTGCCGACAGGGTTCGAGAGCACTATCCGCAACGGACGCTGACGGTCCGCTACGAGGATTTCCTGGCTGACGAAGAAGCCGTGCTGAAGGAGATCTGCGGCTTCTTCGGCATCGCGTTCGTGCCGAAGATGCTGGACGTATCGCACTCGGCCGAAGCGCGACAGATCTCGCGGATGTCGGCCCTGTGGTCGTCCAATTGCTTCGCACCGATCGCCGCGAACATCGACAAGTACAAGAAGGCCCTGTCGATGGAGGAAATCGCGATCATCGAAACGCTGACGGGCCCCTACATGCAGCGCTACGGCTACGAGCGCATGACGGACGGCGGCGCAGCGATCGATGCGAAGACGCTCGACGCCGCGCGCGCAACCTCCGACCTCGGTCGGGGGCAGGCGTGGCAGACGCTCGAGCGCAGCAACTTTCGCGACTTCGCGCTGCGGCGGCACCGTGCCGAATATCTTGCGACTGTGCGTGCACGGATGGAGCAATGGGCGGCCGCGCGCGCGACGCAGCGCCATGACGAAGCCGGGAAACTCGACGAGTTGACCGAAGCGTTCGAAGTGCATGACTGACCGCGCCGCGCGCAAGCGATAAGCGCGCCCCTGATCAACGAGCGACCCACATTACCTTCCACCGCACCGGACGCAGCGCGCAATGGACGCGCACGCCGGACGGTGGAGGCCGTGCACCCTGAGAGAACACCATCATGTCGATCGCGATGACATTACAGACGCAAGTCGCGCTTGCCTGCCTGTCCGGCTTGTCGATCGGCTTCGCGCTGGGTCTTGTCGGCGGCGGGGCCGGCACGTTGTCCGTGCCCTTGTTGCTTTATTTCGTCAAGGTCGGCGATGCGCATGTCGCGATCGGAACCACAGCGGCTGCGATTTCCGCAACGGCGCTCGTCAACCTCGTCTCATACGCCCGGGCGGGCCTCGTGCAATGGCGCACGGGGGCCGTGTTCGCCGCCGCCGGCATGGCGGGCGCATTCGCGGGATCGCGCTGGTCGCTGCGCGTGGACGGCGGCGCCCTGATGCTTCTGCTTGCGGCCATCGTCGCAGTCGTTGCGCTTTTGATGTTCTCGCCCGTGCAAGCGGCCAGCGGCGGCATGGCCGCGCCGGGCGCGCCGGGCAGAGCGTTCGCGACTGCCGGGGCGGGCGTGGCCGTTGGCGGCGTGGCCGGCTTCTTCGGCATCAGCGGCGGCTTCCTGTCGGTGCCGGCGCTGCATTTCATCGCACGGGTGCCCATGCTCGAAGCGGTGGCCTCCTCGCTCGTATCGGTCGTCGCATTCGGCTCGACGACGGCGGCCAACTACGCGCTGGCCGGAAAAGTGAACGCGCCACTCGCGCTCGCACTGGTTGTCGGCGGCGTCGTGGGCGGTCACGGGGGCATGCGTATGGCAAAGGCCATCGCCGTCAAAGGCCATGCGTTGCGCCGCATTTTCGCCGGATTGCTGCTCTTGATCGCCACCTATATCGCCTACCGGAGCGTCGGCTAGCGCGCCCGATCCGTCGATCGCGCAAACCACACGCGTTTTGAAGCTGTCCTTATCAAGATTTGAAGAGAACATCATGTGCCTCCTTATAGAGAACGCTGACGCGGACACCCGCCCCCCTACGCGGCCGCGCATGGACCACCTCGACTGGCTCGAGGCGGAATCGATCCACATCCTGCGCGAGCTCGTGGCCGAGTGCAGCAAGCCTGCGCTGCTGTTTTCGGGCGGCAAGGACTCGGTGGTCGTGCTGCATCTGG
>NZ_PNYB01000024.1 GCF_002879855.1 Trinickia soli
CAAGCATCTGCTTCAGTTCGATATTGAAGTCCTGCGATGCAAAGCGCACGTCAATCTCGAAAACCACCGACAACCCCTCGGTGCAGTGAAAATCAAGCGGCACCAGTTCCGAACGGCCGGTCATCGGTGTATCGGCGCTGAAAAGACGTTTATTCTGAAGCTGCAAGAGGGCCGATGGATCGAATAGTTTCATATCGCACTATCAAACTTCACATAAGACACGCCCCGCACAGCACTGGAGCATTAAATCAGCATCACGCTTCCGCACCTGAAGGCGCGCCTTCCAATACAAGGGAAACTCTCAACACACAACCAAGATAATTCTTATTGCACTTGGAATCAGCACCTCGCCGCCCACCTAATTTTCGAGATAATCCTATCTGCGAATAATTGATTCACTCGCCCGCCTTCGTCACAAACTCGATCCGCGGGTAGTATCCACCGGCATTCAACCGGACGACCTGCCCGGACACCACGATCGATGCCCGCAGGAAGTCGCGCTGACCGGGCCTCATCGTCGCGCCGATAAGCAGGCCGACGCCAATCACAGCAGCGCTGATAGCTTTGAACATGAAAAACAACCGGTCCATTGATTGTTCTGGAAAGCGTCCTTCGGATTTGGACGGTGATTCTAATAGCAAACTTTCATCTCGTAATTATTTTCGTTACGCGCATGAGATGAAAACGATACCACTCACCAATGACTTCATCGGCAGATGGAACAATTTCCGCAAATCACGAGCGATAAACAAATCGGCAATTTTTCCGCAATCCCGCTCAGACAGAATAATAATTTGCAAAATCTCATTGTTATTCGGCCTAACCCTGCTTATATTGCGGGCCGCCCCGCCCGCGAGATCACTACCGCTTTGACGGCGCACGCGGACATCACTTTCATTGCTGACCGGGCTTCCCGTCCCAAACTGCCTACCTCATGGATGATTTCGAATCGTTGCTGCCGTACTTCGAGCGTGAGCTCACGCAACTGCGCCAGGAGATGCTTCGGTTCGAGCGTGCGAATCCGGCAGCAGCGGCGCGGCTATCGATGTCCGCTGGGCAGACGGACGATCCACATGTCGAACGCATGCTTCAACAGGCTGCCTGGCTCAACGCCAACGCAGCGCAGCGTATCGACGACCGCTATTCTGATTTCACCGTCCCGTTCATCGAGATGGTCTTCCCCGCCTATCTGCAAGCAGTCCCGTCGTGCTCGATTGCATGCGTCAACGTTCAAGGGCTGTTCGATGGGCTCACGCAAACCGTCACGATCCCGCGAGGGACGGAACTGGAGCATCGCCCATCGCTATGCCGGTTCACGACCGCGTGGGATCTGACACTCGCGCCGCTGGCGATCACTCGGGCGCAATTCACGCCGCCGACCGCCGCGCCAACACTGAGCGCCGGCCAGTTGCCCGACGACACCGCAGGAATCCTCTCCATCGAATTTGCGTCGCCCGGGCGCGACCTCACACCCGAAAGCGAGCTTGTGCCGCGCACGCTTCGTGTCTATCTGAATGCGGACCGACCACTCGCAGCGGCCCTCGTCGATGCCATCCTGCTGCACCCGCCCACCGCCTTCGTCGAAACCGATGACAGCCGCCGCTGGCAGGCGTTGGAGCGCACGCCCACCTGCGCTGTCGGCTTCGATCGCGAGCAAGCCCTGATCGGTCCGCTGCAGTGCGACCCGCAGCCCGCGATGCGGCTGCTGATCGAATATGCAGCATTCCCACACAAGTTTCGATTCATCGACATCGACTTCGCCGCGCTGCTGCGCACCGCCGGCCCGTGCAACCGGCTCACCGTGCAACCGGCTCACCTTGCATCTGCCCGTCGCGGGCCATGCGGCGAACGCTTCGGCAGTTCAACAGCTTCGCCAACTGAGCGCGGACCATCTACGGCTGTTCTGCACGCCCATCGTCAATCTATTCAAGGCCGATGCAAAACCGGTCGACGTCAAAGCCGATGTGACGACCTACCCGGTTGCTCCACCGGATAGCGAGACTGCCCCGGCCGTCATCCGTTCTATCGATTCCGTGCGCATGATGCACGGCGAGGAAGGGAGCAAGCCAGGCGCCCAAATACCGCCGCACCACTCACTCCAGCACTGGTCATCCGTCGGCGTATTCTGGGTGCGCGAGCAAGACAGGCGGGTCGCCCGAGAAATGCCCGGATGCAATGCTGCCATTTCACTGCTCGACATCGATGAGCGACCGGTCGCACCGAACGCAACCAAGCTTGCCATCGAACTCACCTGCACGAACGGCGACCTCGCGGAAAAGCTCACCATCGAGGCAATGGGGGGAGACCTGCACAGCGAGGCACTCAATCTCGAGGGTGCCGTTTCGATGCTTATCACCCTGTCAGCCAGCGGTGTTCCGCCGCAGGACGATCAATCGCTATGGCGGCTCGTCTCGGCGTTTTCTCCGAACATCGTTGCCCTAGCCGCCTCGAGCTTGGCCGAATTGCAGTCGTTGCTCTTGCAACTCGGCAAGTTGGCCTCGCCGGGGACTACGCGCTACATCGCAGGCATCGCAAGACTACGTTGCGTTCGCATTAGGCGGATGATGGACGTGCCCCCCGTTCCGATGCCAATCCTCGTGCCCGGCCTTCAGATCACGATGACGATCGACGAAACAGCGTTCGCCGGCCACGCATTGCATACGTTCGCGCAGTTGATGGAGCGATATTTCTTGCGTTATGCCGACCAGGATTGCATCGAGTTAATCGTCAAGTCGCACAAAGTCGCAGAGGTCTATCGCGGAGAACCCCTACTGGGAACGCAGGGGTTGACTATCGGATAATGACCATGCACCCGCTCCGCGGAAACTGCGCAGCGCAGCGTTTCGATGCGGCCGATCCGCCGTTGCGTTGGCTCGGAGCGCGATAGCAGCACTGCCGCATCGTAAAAGGAAGCGGCGGCGGCAACCGATTCTCGCCGCTATGTGACGCCCTGCCGCACGATCTTATCGTGCTCGACGACGGCGCCACTTGCCAACGATCTGGGCTTGCCCGCCTTGTCCGCGAGCCAATCATCGATATCGCTTTCAATCCAAGCGGTCCGATTCTCGCCGAGTGCGAACGGCTTCGGAAACAGACCCTTACTGATCATGCGATAGATCGTCGACTGACCGAGATTAACCTTCTCGGCGACTTGCTTGATTCCGATAACCTTCATCGCACACTCCATTCAAGGCGCTCGGGTTGCACGCCTGCGGCAATGTAAAGCGGATGCTTCGGGCTACCATCCTTGTTCAGCCCGAGATGAAAGAGTTTTCCTTGCGTCGCCGCGTCGCGCATGAGATCCACCACCGATCCATCCCGCTTGCGTGCGGCGGGATGCGAGCCCCACGCACAGATGATCGCCGCCGCTCCGTTCAGCGGCTCGCATGATCGGCCTCTTCGCTCACGCCCAGCGAATTCAAATGCCTGAGCAGTTCGTCAGGTTTTCTGGTGCGCAGAGCAAAGAGGTTGACCACCTCGAGCCGTCCGAACTTCCAGGCGCGCGCAAACGATATGCAGCGCCTGATTGTCGGATCATCCGCCAGCTGATCAGCCGTCGAGGGATTTAGCATCACAAAAGCGAGAGTCGGCAACGACGCGTCCCAGAGACGCCAAAGGCGGTACCGGTAGGCCCCGCAGTCGCTCAAAATGCATCCGCGCTCCTGTGTAAGATCATTGCTGGTCAGCTGTTGCATGGCGTTCTCCTGGATCCACGCAAAGGACGTAGCTCGTTCACAAATTGGCGCTCGTGCTCCGTGCTACGATCTCGTCGTCTTACACACCTCCCGATGCAATGAAGGCTGTATTTATCCTGCGCGGCTATGAAGCGAACTGCGAGCCTCGCGTCACCGAGCAAGGCAAATTCGCCGCTCAAGTCGTATTCACGAAGGTCGGATTTCACCCCGAGGCGTCGTATCGGACCCTTGGCGATTTCGACACCGAGGATGCGGCTATCACACACGCGAAGAAGTTTGCTGAGGACTGGCTCGCGCGCAAGGCTTGAGTCGTCGCCCGCCGACGATGGCGGCCTGCCCAGATGTCTTTCGGAATCGGACGGATGACCGAAACGGTATGAGTTCATATCGGCAGCCTCGGCGCGCGCCTCAGCGAGCGATATGGACGACAACGCCCCTAGGCCCATCTCACGAGAGCGCTTGGCAAGTTGATATCGGAAAATCCACGAGCGAGAACCGCTCAGGGTGATCTGTAGGTGAAGACCGCCGCCATCGGCGTAATAACCTGGATCGACTTCACGCGCCACTTGCAATGCGCTCAGCCGATGGAGCTTCCCAGATGCGCCCATTTCCTACCCCCAATCCTACCCCCAACTGATGGTGCGATTGTGCGAGTAGCGCTGAGAGGACGCAAGAGGAGCTACACCCCCAACTTCCCCGCCAGATAAGGCTGAGCGAGATTTCCTGAGAACCGGCGAGAACGCCTGAGAAGCTTGACTGGCGGAGAGAGGGGGATTCGAACCCCCGATAGGCTGTTAACCTATACACGCTTTCCAGGCGTGCGACTTAAACCGCTCATCCATCTCTCCGAGAGCCGAGGAGTATAGCAGAGTCTGAAAGCGCTGCGCACGCGCTCATTGCGTTCGACGACCGAGACCTGGTCGCGCCTCTACATCGGGCCATCTGCCCCAGCCTTACGACGGATTCGTCATAGAATCGGCCCCGTCCTCGAACACCTCCCCGGAGCTCCTCGAATGACGCATTCCATCCATGGCAACAAACGCTGGCTGGCGCTTATCGTTCTATGTCTCGGCGTGCTCATGATCGTGCTCGATACGACAATCGTTAACGTTGCGTTGCCATCGATCGCCGCAGACCTCGGCTTCACCGAAACCTCGCTGGTATGGGTCGTGAACGCCTACATGCTCACCTTCGGCGGTTGCCTGCTGCTTGGCGGACGCCTCGGCGATCTTTACGGCCATCGCAAGCTGTTCCTCGGCGGCATCACGCTCTTCACGCTCGCCTCCCTCATCTGCGGCCTGGCGAACTCCCAAGGGCTACTGGTCTGCGCCCGCGCCGTCCAGGGCCTGGGGGGCGCCGTCGTCTCCGCCGTTTCGCTGTCGCTCATCATGAATCTGTTTACCGAAACCGGCGAACGAGCCAAAGCGATGGGCGTGTACGGCTTCGTCTGCGCCGGGGGCGGCAGCATCGGCGTTTTGCTTGGCGGGTTGCTGACGAACCTGCTCAGTTGGCACTGGATCTTTCTCGTGAACCTGCCCATCGGCATTGCCGTCTACGGGCTATGCATGGCCCTCCTGCCGCCGGCGCCCGGCCATGCTCACGGCGAGCGGCTCGACGTGGCCGGCGCTGTAACCGTCACGGCTTCGTTGATGCTGGCCGTCTACGCCGTCGTCGACGGCAATGAAGCGGGTTGGACCTCGGCGCAAACGCTTGGCCTCTTGCTCGCGGCGCTCGTGCTGCTGGCAGTGTTTCTCGTCATCGAAGCACGCGCGCAGCATCCGTTGATGCCGCTCGCCCTGTTCCGCCTGCGCAACGTCGCGACGGCCAACGTCGTCGGCGTGCTGTGGGCCGCAGCCATGTTCGCGTGGTTCTTCATCTCCGCGCTGTATCTGCAGCGCGTCCTCGGCTATCGCCCGTTGCAAGTCGGCTTGGCGTTCTTGCCGGCCAACCTGATCATGGCGTTGCTTTCGCTCGGCCTGTCGGCGCGCGTGGTGATGCGCTTCGGTCTGCGTCTTCCGCTTGCAGCAGGTCTGCTGGCCGCAGCGTGCGGTCTTGCGCTGTTCGCACGCGCGCCGGTCGACGGCACCTTCGTATTCGACGTGTTGCCCGGCATGGTCCTGCTCGGCCTCGGCGCAGGCATTGCATTCAATCCCATGCTGCTCGCCGCCATGAGCGACGTCGATCCGAGCGATTCCGGCCTCGCATCGGGCATCGTCAATACTTCATTCATAATGGGCGGCGCGCTGGGCCTCGCGGTGCTGGCAAGTCTCGCCGCCGCGCGCAGCGACGCGATGCAGGCCTCAGCAAGCGCAGTGACGGCGCTCAATAGCGGCTATCACGTCGCATTTTGGTTCGGGGCCATCTTTGCCGCAGCGGCAGGCACAATTGGCGGCTCGTTGCTGCGTCCGGGTCGGCCAAGCAGCGCAGACATGCAACCGGCCGCGGACAACCACAGCGCACCGGCAGCCGGCCATGCACCCACCAACAGAAAAGAGGCCTCACGGGAACACTACTAATCGCTCAGCGCACGTTCGGTCTCACGAGCGCTCGCTGCCTATCCCCGTCTCGTCCTCGCTCCACCGCAATCCAATGCGCGTGCAACAGAGCGCCTTTGTTGTCGAAAGGCGCACCTTTACGGATGCCGGATGTAATCGACGAGCGCCTTCGTATATGCATCGGGCGCGCGATCGAACAAGCTCACCGCGATCGTCGCCACGAACCCGGCCGGAACGCCGAACACGCCCGAACTGATCGGCTCGATACCAAACCACCGAGGCCCCGCGAACCCCGTCAATTGACCGAAGTAAGGATACGTCGACACGATGTAATACACGCACACGCCCAACCCCGCCAACATCCCCGCCACGGCACCTCGCTGGGTCGTGCGCTTCCAGAACACGCCCAGCACAAGTACGGGAAAGAAACTCGAAGCCGCCAGCGAAAACGCCGCCCCGACCAGAAACAAAATATTCCCCGTATTGAGCGAAGCCACATACGACGCGAACAAGGCGACACCCAACAGCAAGATCTTCGACATCGTGACGCGCCGCTGACTGGACGCCGCAGGATCGACCATGTGGTAATAAACGTCGTGCGACAACGCATTGGCGATCGTCAACAACAACCCATCGGCCGTCGACAACGCCGCAGCCAGCGCGCCCGCCGCAACCAGCCCCGAGATCACATACGGCAACCCCGCAATTTCCGGCGCAGCCAACACCACCATATCCGGCTGCATCCGAATTGCCGACCATCGAATGACCCCGCCGCCCCCATCGCCAATGCTGATCAGCGCCGGTTCGGCGCGATGCCACTGCGTCACCCAAGCGGGCCAATCGGACATCGGTCTGCCAACAAGATGCGTCAACACTTCGTACTTGATCAGCACCGCCAGCACCGGCACGCTGACGTAAAACAACGCAATGAAAAACAACGTCCACGCCACCGATCGTCGCGCCGAACCCACCGATGTCGTCGTGTTGTAGCGCGAAAGAATGTGCGGCAGACTCGCCGTGCCAAGCGATAAGCAGAGCAGCAACGACAAAAAATTGCGCTCGTGCGTCCGTCGGATTTCATCGTTGGCCGCAGGAAACGGCTCGTGCATCGGTACGGGGTCGGTCGCGCGCGAAAGCAGATCGTCACGCCTCTGCGTCCAGACGACACGCGCCGCAGCGGCGTCGCGCGGAAATGCTTCAAGCGCCACCTCGCGCTGATGAATTTCTCTCAACGGCCCGTTACGCCGACGAAGCGCATCGAGTTCGCGCATCAGGTGCGCTTTCTCGTCGAGATACGAGCCCGGCAAAGCTGCGATCTGCGCATCGATATGTGCGGCCCGCTCCCGGTACGACTCACGCACGCTGCGTTCTGCCGGCGCATCGCGCACGGCTTGATCGAGCTTCTCCATGCGAGCCATCAGCCGGCCATAGGTCAATTGCGGCACCCAGCCGAGACCGTCCTTGTGCCCGATCATCGATACCGGTATCAGGAACGCACTGATCAGAATCACGTACTGCGCAACCTGCGTCCATGTCACCGCCCGCATGCCGCCGAGAAACGAGCAGACGAGAATACCCGCCAACCCGCATGCAATGCCGATCGCAAAATCGACCCCAATGAAACGCATCGCGATCAGTCCCACGCCTTGAATCTGCGCAACGAGGTAGACGAACGAACACAAAATCGCCGCCATCGCCGCGATGCCGCGCACCACATTGCTCGAATAGCGCGTGCCCAAAAAGTCCGGAATCGTGTAGCGCGCGAGCTTGCGCACATAAGGCGCAAGCAGGAATGCCACGAGACAATAGCCGCCGGTCCACCCCATCAGGTAGGCCAGCCCGTCATATCCCGTTGCATAGATCGAACCGGCCAATCCGATGAACGACGCCGCCGACAACCAATCGGCCGCCGTCGCCATGCCGTTGAATGCCGCGGGCACACGCCGCCCCGCCACGTAGTACTCGACCAGATCGGATGTGCGCGACAACAGTCCAATCACGGCGTACACGGCGATCGGCACGAACAGAAACACATAGCCGACCCACACGCCCGGCCCCGCGGCCCTTTCGATGCGCCACATCGTGTAGATGAAGCACAGGAAGCCGATCGTGTAGAACGCGTAAGCGCGGACCAGCCGGTTCGCCAGTTTCATCGCGTCGCTTCCCGACTGGCATCGCTTGCGGCATGGCTTGCGGCATCGATCGCAGCAGCCTGCCGCAAGCGGCGGTCGGCCCGCGTCATCGCCGCAATGTAGACCACGATGAGCAGCAGATAAACGAGGATCGAGCCCTGCGCGCCCAGATAAAACGGCAATCGGAATCCGGCCACGCGTACGCTCGACAGCTCGCGTGCGAACAACGGCACGAGAAACGACACGGCAAAGCCAATCAGCATCAATCCGCTGATCAGCGCCACGTTGAATCGCCAATAGCGGCGATGCGCACGCACCATCGCGCTCGATACCGAAGGCGGTTCGAGCGAGGCTTGGACGATGGGATCGAAGGAGTGCGGCGCGGCCATGCGCCTATGTATCAAAAAGGCGCGGCACGGGCAATCGGGATTGTCCGTGCCACGCCCTTACGTGATGCGGCCAGGGCGTTGGGGCATCAGCGCCGCGCCCACTTGCGCGGCGAGCGCGGCACAGCCGCTCAACGCCCCTGCGCAAGCTGCTCGAGGATGGCCGGGTTCTCGAGCGTCGACACGTCTTGCGTGATCTCTTCGCCCTTGGCAAGCGAACGCAGCAAGCGCCGCATGATCTTGCCCGACCGGGTCTTCGGCAGGTTATCGCCGAAACGGACATCCTTCGGCTTGGCGATCGGCCCGATCTCCTTGCCTACCCAGGCACGCAACTCGTTCGCAAGCTTCACGGCCTCCTCGCCTTCGGGGCGCGGCCGCTTGAGCACGACGAATGCGACCACGGCCTCGCCCGTCGTGTCGTCGGGACGCCCCACCACCGCGGCTTCGGCCACGATCGGATTGGACACGAGCGCCGATTCGATCTCCATCGTCCCAAGCCGATGGCCCGAGACGTTGAGCACATCGTCGATGCGGCCCATGATCGTGAAGTAGCCCGTCTCTTTGTCGCGCACCGAGCCATCGCCAGCGAGATAAAGCTTGCCGCCCAGTTCGGCCGGGAAGTAGCTCTTCTTGTAGCGTTCCGGGTCGCCCCACACGGTACGCAGCATCGCCGGCCACGGCCGCTTCACGACGAGAATGCCGCCCTGCCCATTGGGCACGTCCTGCCCCGTCTCGTCGACGATCGCAGCCATGATGCCGGGCAGCGGCAATGTGCATGAGCCCGGCACCAGCGGCGTCGCACCCGGCATCGGCGCAATCATATGGCCGCCTGTCTCGGTCTGCCACCATGTATCGACCACGGGACAACGCGAGCCGCCTACCTGCTCGTGATACCAGATCCACGCTTCGGGATTGATCGGTTCGCCAACCGTGCCGAGAATCCGCAGACTCGACAAGTCGTAGCTCCTCGGATGCACCTTGGCGTCGGCCTCCGCAATCTTGATCAGCGACCGGATTGCCGTCGGCGCCGTATAGAAGACGCTGACCTTGTGCTTCTCGATCATGTTCCAGAAGCGGCCGCCGTCCGGGTAAGTCGGCACGCCTTCGAATACGACTTGCGTCGCGCCGAGCGCAAGCGGGCCGTAGGTGATGTAGGTATGCCCCGTCACCCAGCCGATATCGGCCGTACACCAAAAGACATCCGACGGCTTCCAGTCGAACGTCCATTTGATCGTCTGCGCAGCCCAGAGCAGATAGCCGCCCGTGCTGTGCTGCACGCCCTTGGGCTTGCCGGTCGAGCCCGACGTATAGAGCACGAACAACGGATGCTCGGCGCCGACCCATTCGGGCGCACACGTATCGGCCTCTTGTGCGGCGGCCTCATCCATCCAGATATCGCGGGGCGCATGCCACTCGACCTCACCGCCCGTTCGACGATAGACGAACACGCTCTGAACCGCTTCGCACCCGCCCATGGCGAGCGCTTCGTCGGCAATGCGCTTGAGCGGCAAAGCCTTGCCGCCGCGCATCTGCTCGTCGGCCGTGACGAGCGCGACGGCGCCGACGTCGACGAGCCGCTCGTTCAGCGATTTCGACGAGAACCCACCAAACACGACCGAATGCGGCGCACCGATCCGCGCACAGGCCTGCATCGCGACGACGCCTTCGACCGACATCGGCATATAGATGACGACACGGTCGCCCTTTTTGACGCCGCGCCGTTTCAACGCATTCGCGAACCGGCAAACGCGTTGCAGCAGATCCTGATAGGTGACGCGCGTCACCTCGCCGCCGTCGGCCTCGAAGATGAGCGCGGTGCGATCGCCATTACCCGCTTCGACGTGACGGTCCAGGCAGTTGTGCGAGGCGTTCAGCTCGCCATCTTCGAACCAGGTGTAGAACGGCGCGTTGGTCTCATCGAGCACTTTCGAAAACGGCTTGCGCCAGCTAAGCGTCTCGCGCGCGAGCTTCGCCCAAAAACCGTCGTAATCCCGCTCGGCTTCGGCCATCAGCGCCCGGTAAGCGTCCATTCCCGAAATCGCCGCCCCCGCCGCCGCTTCCGCGGAAGGCGCAAACACCCGACTTTCGTGAAGAACCGATTCAATCGCAGACATCGACAACTCCCTTATGGACAATGATGAAACGTGAATCCGGCGCCGGCCGGGTGCGGCAGCAAGCCCATGGCTCGATGCTTCGCGCCCCGATGCCGCGCAAAGCCGCATGCAATGACGCGATGCAGCGAAAACAGGTAATACGAAAGCCAGGCGGGCGGCCCGCATGGTCGTCATCGAACAGTAAAGGCGACAACTTACCGGGTACTTACAGCGCGCGCCATCGGCCGTTCGGCAGGATTGCGCGGCTTGCGGCACTGCGGTGCGCCGCACATAAACCGCGCTCGCTTTGCGCTGCTGTACCCAGCCCCCTACAATGCTAGCCGAACTTTCCCTCTGAGTTACAGCTTGAATCGGTACGCATGGTTCCTCATCACGGCGATGCTGCTCGTCGGCAGCAACGTCGGCATCGGTAAATCGATCGTCGCTTTCGTTCCCGTGCTCGTCTTCGCGCTGCTGCGCTTTGTCATTGCGCTAGCGGTACTGTGGCCGCTTTTGCGTCCGTCGAAGATGCGCCAGGTCAAACGCGGCGAGTGGCTGAATTTATTTCTGCAGGCACTGTTTGGCACCTTCGGGTTTACGCTGCTCATGCTGAGCGGCGTCGCGCGCACGAGCGCCGTCGCCGCCGGCGTGATCACGAGCACGATTCCCGCTGTCGTCGCCCTGTTCGCCTGGCTATTCCTCGGCGAACGGCCGAACCTGCGGGCACTTGCCTCGATTGCGCTCGCCATGCTCGGAATCGTCGTCGTCAATCTCTCCCATGCGCCCGCCTCGTCGGCGACAGCGCCCGCGGCCGGGTCGCTGATCGGCAATCTCATGGTGCTCGGCGCCGTCTGCTGCGAATCGCTCTACGTGATTTTGTCGCGCCGGCTGACGCAGACGCTCGCCGCCATCGACATCTGCGCCTACACGCATCTGTTCGGCTTTCTGCTGATGCTGCCGCTCGGGATCAAAGGCCTGGCCGGTTTCGACTATGCGGCCGTGCCGGCCGGCATCTGGGCGTTGACGCTCTGGTATGGCCTGTCCGCCAGCATCTTTTCGTTCTGGCTCTGGATGAAGGGCATCCGGCACGTGCATGGGTCGCTCGCGGGCGTATTCAGTGCCGTCCTGCCGATCGCAGCGGCGGCCTACGGTATCGTGTTCCTCGACGAGCGTCCGACGCTCGCACACGGCATCGCACTGGCATGCGTCGTCACGGGCATCGCGATCGCAAGCGTCAACCTCAAGCGCTCCCCGCCCGTCACGCCCTGACACGCGCCCGGTGGGCTGCCGCACGGCAGCCGCTGCGCCGGCACGGTACAATATCGTGTTTTTTTGCGCGCTTTCACGGCTTTCAGCGCCCCCGTTCGGCGCCCCGACGGCCAGCACAAAGCGCAGATGTTTCGATTCGCCGCTCCGTCCCCACAGCACTCAGCCATGACAGTCATCAAACAGGAAGACCTCATCCAGAGCGTCGCCGACGCGCTGCAGTACATCAGCTATTACCATCCGCTCGATTACATTCAGGCGCTGGGTCGCGCCTACGAACTCGAGCAAAGCCCGGCGGCCAAGGACGCCATCGCGCAAATCCTGACGAACAGCCGCATGTGCGCCGAAGGCCGCCGGCCGATCTGCCAGGACACGGGCATCGTCACGGTCTTCCTGAAGATCGGCATGGACGTGCGCTGGGGCAGCGAAAGCGGCGCGGCGACCATGAGCGTGACCGACATGGTCAACGAAGGCGTGCGTCGCGGCTATCTGAATCCCGACAATGTGTTGCGTGCGTCGATCGTGAACCCGCCCGAGGGCGCTCGCAAGAACACGAAGGACAACACGCCGGCCGTTATCCATTACGAGATCGTGCCCGGCGACAAGGTCGACGTGCAAGTCGCGGCCAAAGGCGGCGGCTCCGAGAACAAGTCGAAGTTCGCGATGCTGAACCCGTCCGACTCGATCATCGACTGGGTCCTCAAGACCGTGCCGACGATGGGCGCGGGCTGGTGTCCGCCCGGCATGCTCGGCATCGGTATCGGCGGCACGGCCGAGAAGGCGATGTTGATGGCGAAGGAATCGCTGATGGATCCGATCGACATCCAGGACATCATCGCCCGCGGGCCGCGCGATTGGATCGAAGAGTTGCGCGTCGAGCTGCACGAGAAAGTCAACGCGCTCGGGATCGGCGCACAAGGGCTCGGCGGTCTGGCAACGGTGCTCGACGTCAAGATCATGGCTGCGCCCACGCATGCCGCGTCCAAGCCGATCGCCATCATCCCGAACTGCGCGGCCACGCGTCATGCGCACTTCACGCTCGACGGCACGGGCGCGGCCCATTTGGAGGCACCTTCGCTCGACGCCTGGCCGCAAGTTCAGTGGGAGCCGAACACGGAAACGAGCAAGCGCGTCGACCTGAATACGCTCACGCCTGAGGAAGTCGCGAGCTGGAAGCCGGGCCAGACGCTGCTGCTGTCGGGCAAGATGCTGACGGGGCGCGATGCCGCGCACAAGCGCATCGCCGATATGCTGGCCAAGGGCGAGAAACTGCCCGTCGATTTCACGAATCGCGTGATCTATTACGTCGGCCCGGTCGACCCCGTGCGCGACGAAGTCGTCGGCCCCGCCGGCCCGACCACGGCCACACGCATGGACAAGTTCACCGAGACGATGCTCGCGCAAACAGGGCTCATTTCGATGATAGGCAAGGCCGAGCGCGGCCCTGTCGCGATCGACGCCATCAAGAAACACAAAGCGGCTTATCTGATGGCCGTCGGCGGCGCGGCGTATCTCGTTTCGAAGGCCATCCGCGGCGCGAAGGTGCTCGCATTTGAAGATCTCGGCATGGAAGCCATTTACGAGTTCGACGTGTTTGACATGCCGGTGACGGTTGCGGTCGATTCGACGGGCACCTCCGTTCATCAAACGGGGCCGAAGGAGTGGCAAGCCAGGATCGGCAAGCTCCCTGTCGTGACGGCATGAGCGGCCGTCGCCTATAGCGGGCAGCATGACGACGAAAGCCGGGCGCATGCCCGGCTTTTTGCTGGATCGGCGCCTGGCCGAACGGCCAACCTGCGGTGCGAAGCCTTGGCTTTTACGGGTGCAGCGTTTATCGTTGGCGTCTACCGCTCTTAGCCCCATCACGAAGGAACCAACATGCAAGGCGATAAAAAGGTCATCGAATATCTGAACGCGCAGCTCAAGAACGAGCTGACGGCGATCAACCAGTACTTTCTGCATGCGCGCATGTACAAGCATTGGGGGCTCGACAAGCTCGGCAAGCACGAGTACGACGAGTCGATCGGTGAGATGAAGCATGCCGACATGTTGATCGAGCGCATCTTCATGCTTGACGGGCTGCCCAACTTGCAAGATCTGCACAAGCTCTTGATCGGCGAAGAGACGAAAGAAATCCTCGAATGCGATCTGAAGCTCGAGCAAGGCTCGCAGGCCACATGTAAAGAAGCGATCGCCTATTGTGAATCGGTGCGCGATTTCGTATCGCGCGGCATTTTCTCGACGATCCTCGACGATACCGAAGAGCATATCGATTGGCTGGAAACGCAGCTCGATCTGATCGACAAAGTCGGGCTTCAGAACTATCAGCAATCGGCGATGGGCTCGCCCGCCGAATCCTGATTCCATCGGCCAACGCAACACACTCGATTCCCTCGCCATGACCACCCGGGACGACGCTGCCCGTTTCGATTCGCCGCTTTCGCCCGCGCCGGCTGCGGATGTGGCGCCGGTCGGCATTTTCGATTCGGGGCTTGGCGGGTTGTCGGTGCTGCGCGCGGTGCGGGCACAATTGCCCCACGAGCGCTTGCTTTATGTCGCCGATTCGCTGTTTGCGCCCTATGGCGAGCGCGACAACGAATTCATTACAGAGCGCACGCTCGCGATCGGCCAGTGGCTCGCCTCGCAAGGCGCGAAGGCGCTCGTCGTCGCCTGCAACACGGCAACGGCAGAGTCGATCGCGCTCGCGCGCACGCAATTGTCGATACCCATCATCGGCGTCGAGCCGGGCATCAAGCCCGCGGCGCATCAGTCGACTTCACGCATCGTCGGTGTGCTCGCAACGCAAGTTACGCTGCGCAGCGAACGGTTCCGCTCGTTGCTCGAGCGCTACGCCGCCGATTGCCAGTTCATCTGTCAAGCCGGACACGGTCTCGTGGAAGCCGTCGAGCGATGCGAGATCGACACGCCAGAGGTGCGAGCCCTGCTCTCCCGCTATATCGAGCCGATGCTTGCAGCCGGCGCCGATACGCTCGTACTGGGCTGCACTCATTACCCCTTCCTCGATAAGGTCATCCGCGAAATCGCCGGATCGCGATTGGCGCTCATCGACACGAGCGTGGCGATCGCAAGGCAACTGGCGCGCGTGCTCGAGGCAAATGGCCTGCGGGCGCCGACCAACGAGCCCGCCCCACCGCCGCGACTGTGCTCGACCGGTGAGGGCACGCACATGCATCGGCTCGCCTCCACGCTGCTGGGGCTTGACGCGCCGGTCGAGCATGTGGTGATCGAGCGTACCGGCGGGCGGAACCGGCCGGCGGCTGCCTGATGGCGTTGCGCGCCACCGGCCGCGGCCACGATCCCGTCTGACTTCCTCCGGGGGTAACCCCGCTTCTCGCGACCTTCAGAAACCGGCCCATCGTTTCACCCTATCGGGGCCAGCGGTGTCCGCAGCCGCTGTTCGCTTGTTACAAAAAATCAGCCGCCGTGCTTGCCAATCTCGCAAAACGTAATGATAATAGTTCGCATTAACGTTTTTGCTGTGACCGAGTCATGATTGTCTGCGTCTGCAAGTCTGTTTCCGACCGCAAAATCCGCGCGGCCATCGCGGAAGGAGCCGACACCTTCGACGAGCTGCAATTCGAGCTCGGCGTCGCCACCTGCTGCGGCAAGTGCGAGCAGTCCGTTCGCGAAGTCATGGCTCAGTGCGGCATCTGCGAGAGCGAATGCGGTGTCGCATCGATTGCCGTGTCCCAGCCCGTGCCCGTCACGTTCTACGAACGGAAGGCAGCATAGGCCATCGGAATACCGTCGAACACCATTTCCGCTTCCCCATCGGCACGCCAGTTCGCCACAGCCAGCAGCCGCCCGTTTCGCTCAAAGGAGTTCGAGATGGAATTGCTCATAGGTTTCGTTGCGACACTGTGTATTTCGTTGCTGGTTTGCCGCTACTAAAGGGGCAACGACAGTACCGGCATCGCCCCACATCTACAGCGTGCAATATGCAACTGCAACCTGCAGGCGCGGGCTGCGTTCGCGATACCATTTGAGCTTCGTCTCCCGTTGCAACCGGCAATGAGCCGGCAACTCCCCTGGCATGCCGCATTCGCGTATCGTCCCCGCTTTCGTCTGTGTAGCGCTCGTCCACGCGGCGCTGATTGCTGCCTTCGTCGCGCCGCATGATGACCAGGCTCCGCGACAGCTTCGGTCTCACGCAATCGTGGCCCGCCTGCTGAGTCCGCAGTCCGAAGCGACGCCTGGCTCGACGGGGCTGGCATCGCCGCCGCATGCGCCACCACAGCGCATGCCACCTCCATCGCGCGCCGTCGCGCAGCGCTCTCTGCCGGAACAGCCGATAGCCGCCACCCGAACGCGCCCCATCGCCGCCGCATCGCATCCGGCACCGGTCAGCCGCGTTCCGTCGCCGCCCGATCAAACGACGCAAACAGCTACCCAGGCAACCGCAAGCGCCGACAAGCCCGCGCCGCGGCCCGACTCGTCCACGGCGAATTCTGCGCCCGCGGCTGCGCCGGTCCCACGCGACACGATCGCCCTTGCCGCGCCCAAACCGGTCGATCACGCTGACTGTCGTATCGCAAAACCAACGTATCCCGAACTGTCGAAACGACGCGGCGAAGCGGGCACGGCGACGATCCGATTCGTGATCGATGCAACGGGAGCTATCGGCAACATCGCCCTCATCAAGAGCAGCGGATTTGCCCGCCTGGACGATGCGGCCGTGCAGGCGCTGAGGGAAAGTGCTTGCCGGCCCTACGTCGAAAACGGCTCGCCGATTCGCGTCGCTTTCGTGCAAGCGTTCACGTTCGGACTCGATGATGAATGAACGCGAATCCATCCCCTATCTGCAATTTGTCCCCGTGAGCGGCCCCCTTGGTTCGCACTCCTGATCGTTGCCCGCCTGAGATTTGAGTATGCGACCACGAACGCGCTCGAACGCCAGTCGGGTCAACCGGCCCGAGGACTTTGCCGGCGCGCGCCGGCAAACATGGCCGTAAAAGGTAAAGGCCCTCATCGGTGATGAGGGCCTTTTTCGTGCGCACGCGGCGCCTTCGGGCGGCGGGCTCGTTGGCCATCGGACTGGCTCGAGCACCGCATGCGATCGCCGTACCCTGTACGAACCACGCTTTCTGCCCTATCCGGCTTGCTATAAGAGCAGCCGTCTGGTTTCGCATTGGACGCCCCAACGCGAAAGGCAATTCAATATAGGCCTCGACAACCTTCGCTGCAAGACTACAGCCATTGAAACTACCGATCGCCGGCGTCGCTTGAATGGCAAAAGCGATTCACCGTCGTCAACGTGTGCATCATTGGGCCGGATCGGCGACATCGGCCGCGGTGGACATATTCGCCAACTGAGCGGCCCTCACCTGCTCCCGGGTTGGGCATTCGACCATCTTGTGGACGCCGTCCTCGAGCTTCTCGACGAGATAGTCGACGAATGCCCGCACCGCCGGCGCCATACCCTGCCGAGACACGAAAACCGCAAAAAGCTGCGGCGCCGGCAACGTCCATCCCGGCATGACGGGTGAAAGTTGCCCGGCACGCAGCGCCGCACCGTACATCATTTCCGGCAGCGCTGCGATGCCAATACCATCGAGCACGGCTTCGCGTATCGTCGAGAGATCCGCCGTCACGAGGCGCGGCTCGTGCTCATGGGTATGCCTGCGACCGTCGGGTGCAATCAACGTGAAGATGTGCCGACCGTCGGCGCTGGGCGTATCGAGCGTCTCGAACCGCGCGAGGTCGCCCGGAGCAACAGGCGGCGCATTTTGTGCGAGCAGGCTCGGCGCACCGACAAGCATCTGCTGCGTCCGCCACAGCGGCCGGACGACGATATTGGCGTTGTCAGGCGGATCGGAACGGACGCGCAGCGCGACGTCGACGGAATCCTCGTAGAGGTCGATGACGCGATTGGTCACGCGAATCGAAACGCGCACTTCGGGATAGCGCAGCAGAAATTCGGGAAGAATGTTCGAGAGGATGGTCTGCGATACGGTGACGGGCACGCTCACGCGCACGGTACCTCGCGGCGCGGAACGCAGCTCCTGCACCGCGTTCATCGCCGCTTGCGCTTCGGCCAGCATCATCTGGCAATGCCGAAAGAAGCGCTCGCCCGCCTCGGTCAATGCCAACTTGCGCGTCGACCGTTGCAGAAGGCGCACCCCGAGCGACGTTTCAAGCTCGGCGACGCGGCGCGACAGCCGCGACTTGGAGATGCCCAGCACCCGCTCGGCAGCGGAAAACCCGCCGTGTTCGACGACCTGTGCGAAATACATCAGGTCATTGAGGTTCTGCGAATCAAGTTGCATGTCATCGTTCCAGCGGTAGGACAATCCATTGCTCCGGGCACGGCTAAACCGGGCGCGAGACGGTCCATATAATAGCCCTCACCTGCTTATGCGACGCACGAATGCGCGTCCCACCGAGGATATCGTTATGACTCAGTCCCGCACGATTGCCGAAACCATCGCGGCTGTGCGTACGGTCGAAGGAGGCGGCTTCGTCGTCCATCGGCCGTTCCCGACCCGAATGTTAATGGACTTCGATCCGTTCTTGCTGCTCGATGAAATGGGCCCGGTCGACTATGCGCCCGGCGAGGCGAAGGGCGCGCCCGATCATCCGCATCGCGGCTTCGAAACCGTCACGTACATGCTCGACGGCAGCTTCGCGCATAAAGACTCCGCAGGCCATTGCGGTGTGCTTCGTGCCGGCGACGTGCAATGGATGACGGCCGGCGCAGGGGTCGTGCATAGCGAAATGCCCGACCCCGCGTTTGCCCGGGATGGCGGCCGCGTGCACGGCATTCAACTGTGGGTGAATCTGCCGCGCCGAGACAAGATGATCGAGCCGCGTTACCAGGAGATCCCTTCGCCACGCATTCCCACAGCCACGACGAGCGACGGCAAGGTCAGCGTCAAAGTCATCGCCGGTGAAGCGCTCGGCGTGAGCGCCGCGATCGAGACACGCACGCCGATCATCTATCAACATTTCACGCTCGAAGCGGGGGCAACGATCGAGCAAGCGGTACCGCGCAACTATCGCGTGTTCGCCTACGCGCTGAGTGGCACCGGACGCTATGGAAGCGAGCAGCGCGAGATCGGCGCACAACGCATGGTGATATTCAGCGACGACGGCGACACGGTGACGCTGACGGCGGGCGCGGACCGGCTCGACGTTCTGCTGATTGGCGGGGTGCCGCTGCACGAGCCGATCGTGCGCCATGGGCCGTTCGTCATGAATACGGAAGAAGAGATCCGCCAAGCCATCATCGATTATCAAGCCGGGCGGATGGGCGAAATCGCGCATTGAATAAGCAACGAACTGCTTCGCAGCCTGGCCACGCGGCGGCGCGGACGATCGCGAATTGAGTCACAATAGTCGCTCGCGCGGCCGCATGCCGATGCACACCGGATGGGCGGCGCACCTACCTGGAGGAAAGGCATGAGCGAGCGCGTTGTTACGGCGACCATCGGTGCAACCAACTATCAAGTCACGTTCGACGACGGCGCCCATCATCTGTGGCACGCCGACGAGCCCGAATCGCTTGGCGGCGGTGATCGCGCGCCAACTCCGGTATCGCTCTTGCTGTCCGGATTGGGTGCATGCACGTCGATCACGTTGAAGATGTATGCGCAACGCAAGGGCTGGCCGCTCGAGGACGTGCAGGTATCGCTCTCGATGAAGACCGGCGATCAAGGCTCGACGATCGAGCGCGCGATCGTGTTGCATGGCGGGTTGACCGACGAGCAACGCGAGCGGCTGCTGCAGATTGCAAACGCGTGCCCCGTTCACAAGATTTTGACGCACCCTATCGACATCAATACGGGGCTCGCCGCGACGTTGCCCGCTACGCCCGACGACGCGTAAACTGCTCCAACGCCGTACCTGAAAGCTGAAGGAAGACGTCTTGAATTTCGAACATCTCGTCCAGATCAACGACCCGCTGAATCCGCTTGCGGAAACGCTGACGCGCGACCAATTGTGGGAAGGGCTCGTACTGCGCGCCGAGCAGCCGCAGCTTTTCGTGTTGGGCCTCGACAGTTGCACGATTCTTTCGCGCACTGCCGATACGCTCGAGCGGGAATTGCACTATGGCCACGCGACGGTACGCGATCGCGTGACGCTGACACCGCACGAAAGCGTGCGCTATGACATTCTCGCGACCGAGGCTCACGTGGGCGGGTCGCTCACGATGACCATCGAGCAACCCGACGCGCTGCAACTCTTTCTAAGGTTCGAGTACGCGACGACGCTGCCGACGCCCGACACGGAGGACGCACGGCAGACAAGCGAAATCGTGAAATCGGCCTATCGTGAGGCCGATATCGACACCGTACGATTGATTCGGGAGTACGCGCGCAACCCGCGGCAGCCTGACGCTCTGCATTGATCCAACCTCCGAGAGGCCGCCCGGTTCGCCGGACGGCCTTTCCTACTACGATGGTTCTGCTCTATCGGTGCCATATCTCAATGAATTTGTTTTTTACAATCGATAATGATTCTCATTTATGATTGTCAACATTGAGCCACACGACAGACGCCACAAGCATGAGCGAACCCACACGCCAGCCTACGCTAACGTTGAGAGCATCCACGAGCAACGCAGCTCGCTCACGTTCGCGAAATCTATCGACCGCAGTCCTGGTCACGCCACGCGCGAGTTCGGAAGGTGAATGCACCGTCCACGCCGCAGAGCACAACGAACACCGCGAGCGCGCAGAACGCACGCTTTCGAGCGATCACTTATTGCAAGGCCGCAGTCACGTTTTTATCGCTCATAACGGTGAGCGATATCAGTTGCGTGCAACCCGGCTAGGGAAACTGATTCTGACGAAGTAAGTACCGAGTATTGTGGGGACCACCTCCCTTGAGAGGTGTTAGGCAGTAGCCAGCGCAACGAAAAGCACACGAGTCTAGACCCCCGCGTGCGCCCTTTAGCGTCGTTGCAGCCAGCCATGCCGCCTTTTTCGGTGTTCTTTTTGCGCCGGAACTTGTTCGGGTTAGCGCTTGTGGTTCTTTCCTGCGCTTGTGGTTCTTTCCTGCGCTTGTGGTTCTTTCCTGCGCTTGTGGTTCTTTCCTGCGCTTGTGGCCCTTCCCTGCGCTCTCGTTCTTCCCACGCTTCTGGTTCTTCCTGGCGCTTGTGGTTCTTCCTGCGCCTCTGACCCTTCCCGCCCTTCCGATCCTTCCCTGCGCTCGCCGAGCTACCAGACTTTCCGACTTTCCTGCGCTTTTGCCTCTTTCAAAGCGCCGATCCTTCCCCCGCTGGGAAGCTTTTATCCCCCCAGCCTGCACCGCCGAAATTTGGCGCGCCGCTACCGGCCCCTCGTGGTCGCCTCCTCTGGCGGTTCTGGGCGGCAGTTGCGCGAAGAAACGGCCGCCTCCGTCCGCTCAATGGGCTAACCGGGCAAAGCCCCAGAACATCAACCACCAAGCGCTGTCGGCCACCGCCAGAGCAGCGGCAAAGCAAGCCATAGCAGCCGCTCGCGGGAGAAATCGCGATACATAGCGACCCGTGACCCGCCAAGCCAGCCATGCGCTCCATACATTGGCAATCGCGAGTACGCCGATACGAACAGTCGACGCCCAATCGAGCGGAATATGCTCGGCACGAAGCAATGACAAGGTCGTCGCGGATAATCCCAGGAACACGCCGGTTCCGGCAACCGGGATCAGAGCCTGAGCGAGATGATGCAGCCGCGCGCGATCGAACCGGCCGAGCACGCGCGTACCTGCAGCCAACAGCGCGAGCAGCGTGGTGCCGTAAACAAAGGCCGTCGCCAGGATGTAGCCGATCAGCAAAGTGCCATCGAGCCACGAGAAGACGTCGTTCTGATCGGGGTAATGCGTAAACAGAAACCACGGCGCATTCGTGTCGAGCATCCATGTGAAATCATGGTCGATGAGCCAGGTGGCGAGGAATTGCTTGAGACCGATGAACCAGGGGCTCACCGTCCAGTGGAACGCACCGATTGCAATGCCGAGCAAGCCATAGAGGATGAGCGCCGTGTCCCAGCCGCTGGCCGCGTCGCGACCCAGTTGGACCACTTCATGCGAAGGCGAGCGCCACGTCAGCGAAATAGCATCGCGATGGCCACTGCAGCGGCCGCACATATGGCAAGCCGCCGCGCCCTTCATATTCCTCAACGGCACGAGCGGCGCACAGTTGATCGGAATCACGCGATGACCGCGCTCGCCCAGCGTGTAGGAACGCCGCCAAGCGGCCTCGTCTACACGGTAGTGAAACGGCGCAAGACGCGCCAGCAGCGAAAAAACGCCGTTGACCGGGCACAAATAACGACACCAGACGCGTTTGTCGCGCCCGTATAAAAAACCGATCACCATCGCTGCGACGGTTGACCCGCCGAGCACCAGCAGCACGGCGCGCGGATACTGATAGACGCTGACCATTTGGCCATAGATGGTTGTCAGGCCGAATGCCACAAACGGCCATCCGCCCCATCGCATCCACCGCGGAATGGCGCGGCCGCGGCCATGGCGACTGGCGAATTCGGCCAGCGCGCCCTCGGGACACAGCACGCCGCACCACACGCGGCCGAGCAGGACCATCGAGAGCAGCACAAATGGCCACCAGATACCCCAAAACACGAACTGCGCGGCCAGCGTCAGATTGTTCCAAAGATGCGCGCTTTGGTCGGGCAGCGGCAAGCAGGCCGGAACGATGATGAGAAACGCATAAACAGCGACGACAGCCCATTGGATCGCTCGGATCGCTGCACCGTTGCGCTGCATCCAGGCGCCGACGCGTGCGAGCCGCCCGGGCGAGGCGGGAGCGAACGCGGGTGTGCTCATGCTGTGCGCCCGGCAGCAGCCGCCGGCGCACGGCCGGCGCGGCGCGCCAGCCAGCCGACGACAAGCCAGTACAACGCGTAGGCGATCAGGTTGGTCAGCGCGGGATGCGCCCGGTAGCCCGTGAGCGTGGCAACCAGTGAGCCGAACGTGCTGGAATCGTCGAGCAGCGCCGCGCTATTCCAAACCTGCGAAATGCCGAGCGGTAGTATTTCCTTGTCGATGAGCTTGTCGACGCCCGTTTGCATGAGACCCGCGCCAAGCAGCAACAGCATGACTTCCGTCACGCGGAAGAAGCGTCGCCACGAGAAAAGACGGCCTCCCAGTTGCAGGACGTAGAACGTCAGAAACGCGAGACCGAGCCCCAGCACGATGCCGAGCACGTCGCTTCGACTGACATGCCCCGATTGTCCGAACCCGAGCCCGTACAAGAAGATGACCGTTTCGCTGCCTTCGCGCGCAATCGCCAGCGCGACAAGCACGGCCACACCCCAGCCATTGCCGTCACGCGTCCGCTCTTGCAAAGAGCGCTCCATATCGCGCTTGAGCGTGCGGCCGTGGCGCTTCATCCACAACACCATCTGCACGATCAGCACGCAGGCAATCAGCACCATGCCGATCTGGAAGTAGTCGGCAGCGTCGCCCGAAAGGAATTCGCTGAACCCCACGAGCGCGGCGCCGAGGGCCACGGCCGCCAGCAGGCCGGCGCCTACGCCGGCCCATAAAAACGGCAACCCTCGCCGCGCGTCGCTATCGCCATTTTTCAGCCACGCGTAAAGAATGCCCACGACAAGCAATGCTTCGACGCTTTCGCGCCACACGACGAACAATACCTGGCCCATCCCGTACTCTCCACGCGCACGGCGTTCCACCGCCGTGCGCAAATGCCATTACTTCGCGACGATGACGCCTTGCGCCGATTGATGGAAATCGTCAAAGAACTTGTATTCGCCCGGCGACTGCGGGGCAATGACGACGACCGACTCGGCGCCCGGAGCCAGCACTTTTTCCTTGCGCAACTGGACGCTTTCGAACTCAGCGGCACCCTTACCGGTATTGCGCACTTCGATTCGAATTCGCTTGCCCGCCGGCACCTCGATACGGGCCGGCGTAAGCTTGCCGTCCGCCATTTCGAGCTTGACGGTGACAGCGTCGTCCGCGCGCGCCGCCATGCAGGCGATCGCGATCGAGCAGGCCAGCGCAACTTTCATTCGCAATTTCATGCTTTCGTTCCCTATGGCGAACCGCGCGGCTTAGTAGCCGCCCTTCTTGCCGATGCCGGCGAACGTGAAATCGTATTGCAACGTGATCGGCTTGAACCAGGGGCCGACCCCCGTCTCTTTATCGACATGGCGGCCAAACGCCATGTGGCCCGTTTGCATCGGCGGCTCGACGACGAGCGTCAAGTGGTACTTGCCGGGGCCCGACAATTTGACGTTATCGCCATAGTGCGGGCCATCGTCCGCGACCATCGGCATCAGATCGCCCTTGATCGACTGCGCGCCGCCCACCTTCTTCAGCTCGTAATGCACTTGCAGATACGGCATCCAGTCGCCTTCCGCGAACCCGGTGGGGTTGTTTTTGACCGCGTGGATATCGGCTTCGAGGTGGATGTCCGAATCCGACGCCTTGCGCATCATCCCCTCGGGATCCATCGTGACCGGCTGCAGGTACACCGCGCCGATCTCCATGCCACCCTGGATCTGGGCCTTGCCGATCGGATACTCGGCTGCCGACGCCGACATTGCGGCCATTGCCGCTACGGCCGCTACGCCGCTCAGAATCCAGGTGGAACGCTGCATCGAAAACTCCTCTATTCTTTTGCCTGATCGAAAATCGAAACCGCGCCACTCAGGGCGCCTGCCGGTAACCACGATGAACGATCGCCGCTTCCGCGTGCCTTCCTCCACACCCGCCAAACGCCTTTGCGCCGATCACGGAGGGAGAACAGAAACGCGAATGCGAACGATTATCAATCAGACGTAAGTGTACACGAACGGCATTGTTTAGGCCACGCGACCCTTGCGCGCATAGGGTCGCAAAGGTCGCCCCGCCGATCGGGCTCAGTTGGCGCCGGCCACCGAATCGCCGACGTTCGCGCCGAACACGCGCTCGCGCAATATGGCCAGTTGATCGCGCGCGGCCGCCGCCTTTTCGAATTCGAGATTCTTCGCGTGCTCCATCATTTGCTTCTCGAGCCGCTTGATCTCCTTGGCCAGATCCCTTTCCGACATGTCCTCGAACTTCGCGCGCTGCTGCATCTCCTTCAGCTCGGCACGCGCTTCGTCCGCGTTGTAGACGCCGTCGATGATGTCCTTGACGCGCTTGACGACGCCTCGCGGCGTGATGCCCATCTGCTCGTTATAGGCGATCTGCTTGGCGCGCCGCCGCTCGGTTTCGTCGATCGCGCGCCGCATCGAATCGGTGATGCGGTCGGCGTAGAGAATCGCCGTGCCGTTGACATTGCGCGCGGCCCGGCCGATCGTCTGGATCAGCGAGCGCTCGGCCCGCAGGAAGCCTTCCTTGTCCGCGTCGAGGATCGCCACGAGCGACACCTCGGGTATGTCTAGCCCTTCGCGCAGCAGGTTGATGCCGACCAATACGTCGAATGCGCCGAGCCGCAAATCACGAATGATCTCGACGCGTTCGACCGTGTCGATGTCGCTGTGCAGGTAGCGCACTTTTACGCCGTGGTCGGCCAGAAACTCCGTGAGCTGCTCGGCCATACGCTTGGTCAGCACGGTCACGAGCACGCGCTCGTTCACGGCCACGCGCGCGTTGATCTCGCTCAGCACATCGTCCACCTGGGCGGTTGCGGGACGCACCTGCACAGCGGGATCGACAAGGCCCGTCGGCCGCACGACCTGCTCGACGACCTGCCCCGTCTGCTTTTTCTCGTAATCGGCCGGCGTCGCCGAAACGAAGACGGCCTGGCGCATCTTGCGTTCGAACTCGGGGAACTTCAACGGCCGGTTGTCGAGCGCCGAAGGCAGCCGGAACCCGTACTGCACGAGGTTCTCCTTACGCGAGCGGTCACCGTTGTACATCGCGTTCAATTGCCCGATCAGGACATGCGATTCGTCGAGCAACATGATCGCGTCGGGCGGAAGATAGTCGACGAGCGTCGGCGGCGGCTCGCCTGGCGCCGCCCCCGAAAAATGGCGCGAGTAGTTTTCGATGCCCTTGCAGAAACCAAGCTCCTGCAGCATTTCGAGGTCGAAGCGCGTACGCTGCTCGAGACGTTGCGCTTCGACGAGTTTGCCTTCCGTATGGAAGAACTCGAGACGCTCGCGCAATTCGGCTTTGATCGTCTCCACGGCGCGCATCACGGTTTCGCGCGGCGTGACGTAGTGCGACGACGGATACACCGTGAAGCGCGGGATCTTCTGTCGCACGCGCCCCGTGAGCGGGTCGAACAGTTGCAGGGAGTCGACCTCGTCGTCGAACAGTTCTATGCGTACGGCCATTTCGGCGTGCTCGGCCGGGAACACATCGATCGTATCGCCGCGCACGCGAAACGCGCCGCGCTGAAAATCGGCTTCGTTGCGGTTGTATTGCATGGCGATCAGCCGAGCAATCACGTCGCGCTGACCGATCTTGTCGCCCGTGCGCAGCGTCAGGATCATCTGGTGGTATTCGCTGGGATTACCGATACCGTAGATGGCCGACACGGTCGCGACGATTACGACGTCGCGCCGCTCCATCAGGCTCTTGGTCGCCGACAGCCGCATCTGCTCGATGTGTTCGTTGATCGACGAGTCCTTTTCGATGAACAGGTCGCGCTGCGGCACATACGCTTCCGGCTGGTAGTAGTCGTAGTACGAGACGAAGTACTCGACCGCATTGCGCGGAAAGAACTCGCGAAACTCCGAGTAGAGTTGAGCGGCGAGCGTCTTGTTCGGTGCGAACACGATCGCGGGACGCCCGAGCCGGGCGATGACGTTCGCCATCGTGAAGGTCTTGCCCGAGCCCGTCACACCGAGCAGCGTCTGGTACGACAAGCCGTCTTCGATACCCTCGACGAGCTTGGCGATGGCGGTCGGCTGGTCGCCGGCCGGTGGATAGGGCTGATAAAGATGGAACGGGGAGCCTTCGAATTCGATGAACTTCGATTCGTCGAGCACTTCGGCGGCATGCGGCTGAGCTTCGGACATGGAAAGGCGCTTCCTTCGCCGAGAAAACAGCCATTTTAACGTTTCGCGGACACCCAGGCAGCGCCGCGCCCTTTTCGCCGAATCGCCGCCCCGCCGGCAAGCCGTAGCGCACGCGTTCGCATGCCGAATCGATAAAAAGCGCACGGTCGTTCAGGCCGGCATGCCTATCCGAGGGCCGAAAGCGCGCGAAACTGCCGCCCGGATTCGTTACAATCACGCATTTGGCGCACGCAAACCGGGCCGATACCGGCCCGATCCGTCACGCCTCGCGCAGCGACGGATAGCTCAGCGCATGCACGAGCCTGCTCGCTTCGTGGCGGCTTTTTGCCCGTTTCGTAACCGCTTCCTGCCCGTTTTCTTACTACCGCCGATAGACACACCATGTCCCTGTTCTCCGCTGTCGAACTCGCCCCCCGCGACCCGATCCTCGGTCTCAACGAAGCTTTCAACGCCGATACGCGCCCGACCAAAGTCAATCTCGGCGTCGGCGTCTACACGAACGAAGAAGGCAAGATCCCGCTGCTGCGCGCAGTCCGCGAAGCGGAGCAGGCTCGGGTGGAAGCGGCACTGCCGCGCGGCTATCTGCCGATCGAAGGGATCGCGGCTTACGACGCGGCCGTGCAAAAGCTGCTGCTGGGCGATAACTCGCCGCTGATCGCCGCCGGTCGCGTCGTCACGGCGCAAGCGCTGGGCGGTACGGGCGCGCTGAAAATCGGCGCCGATTTCCTGAAGCGCCTGAACCCGGCCGCCAAGGTCGCCATCAGCGATCCGAGCTGGGAGAACCACCGCGCGCTGTTCGAAAGCGCCGGTTTCGAAGTGGTCGCTTATCCCTACTACGACGCACAAAGCCACGGCGTCAATTTCGAAGGCATGCTCGCAGCGCTCGGTAGCTACGACGCAGGCACGATCGTCGTGCTGCACGCCTGCTGCCATAACCCGACCGGTGTCGACCTGAGCGACGCGCAATGGAAGCAGATCGTCGAAGTGGTCAAGGCGCGCAATCTCGTGCCGTTCCTCGACATCGCGTACCAGGGCTTCGGTGACGGCATCGACGCCGACGCGGCAGCCGTGCGCCTGTTTGCCGCCGCCGAGCTGAATGTGTTCGTGTCGTCCTCGTTCTCGAAGTCGTTCTCGTTGTACGGCGAACGCGTCGGCGCGCTGTCGATCATCACCGAGAGCAAGGATGAAGCCGCGCGCGTGCTTTCGCAATTGAAGCGCGTGATCCGCACGAACTACTCAAACCCGCCGACGCACGGCGGCGCCATCGTCGCGACAGTGCTCGGCACGCCTGCTCTGCGCGCAATGTGGGAACAGGAACTCGGCGAGATGCGCGACCGCATCCGCGCGATGCGCAACGGCCTCGTCGAGCGCCTGAAGGCCGCCGGTGTGCCGCGCGATTTCAGCTTCGTCAATGCGCAGCGCGGCATGTTCTCGTACTCGGGCTTGAGCGCCGCCCAAGTGGACCGCCTGCGCGAAGAGTTCGGCATCTACGCGGTCAGCACGGGCCGCATTTGCGTCGCTGCGCTCAACATGCGCAACATCGACGCGGTAGCGAACGCCGTTGCGCAGGTATTGAAGTAAAGAAGAACGCATGCGCCGCGCGATGCGCGGCCGTATCGAGCGAAAGGCGCCCGCGGGGCGCCTTTCTTTTTTCCGCAGTCTCCTACGGTCGCGCGCGCGGCCGGTGCGCCGTCAGGCGCCGCGCCGGTTCACACTCCGGTCGATCGACTGACCACCGCCGCCCGATTCAACGCAGGTCGCGATGGATGTCGTGCGTGACGAACCCTGCGTCGTTGTCGGGCATATCGAGCCAGCCCGGCTGCGCCAGGCTATCCCGGATGTCGCGCAAACCGCAGGTCCAATGCGATTGCATGGCCGACGCGCCGAACTGGTAATCCTTGTAATTGCCGTCGAATTCCTTGTCGCTGTAGATCAACTGAAAGACGTTGTAGCGATGCGACGACGACAACTCCTCGGCCAGCTTGCACCACGGATCACTTCGATGTTCGGGCGCAACGCGCGCGAGCACCTCGCGCAGCACGTGCCTGAAACGCTGCGAGTGCTGCATCATGTCCGTCACGAGACGCGTGCGGCTCGAATACTGGATATCCTTCATCCGCCCCTGCACATCCGTCAGATTCGTCGGCACGGGGCCGCGGGCACTCCATAAATCGACCTGAAACGCGAGCGTATCGCGGCGCGGCGAAGCCTGAATGACCTCGGAAAGCGGCGTGTTCGACATGAGCCCGCCGTCCCAGTAGAACTCGCCGTCGATCTCGGTTGCGGCAAAGCCGGGCGGCAGCGACCCCGATGCGATGAAATGCTCGGCTCGCAGCTTCGTGTGCTGATTGTCGAAATACGCGAAATTGCCCGTCCCGACATTGACGGCCGCGACCGAAACGCGCGTCTCCCCCGAATTGATCCGATCGAAATCGCAGAGACGCTCGAGCGTCGCCTTCAGCGGCGCCGTGTCGTACCAACTGGCGGCGCTGGGCGGCCCCTGCACGAACGGCAACGGCGGCGGGACGCGCGGCACGAAGAAACCCTTCTGTCCGTCGACGATCGCGCTCAGCGCTTGCATCGCGGTAAATGCCGTGCGCACCGGTGTCGACGAATCGAAGAGCGCATGCTCCACCGCTGGCGGCAGCGGCAAGCCATACGCGGGCTGGCACACCGTATTCCAAAACGTCTTCAACCTCGAGACGCGATGTTCGGGCGCGTTGCCGGCGATGATCGCCGTGTTGATCGCGCCGATGGATATGCCGGTGATCCAATTGGGCTCGATGCCGGCGTCGTGCAAGCCCTCATAGACGCCGGCCTGATACGCGCCGAGCGCGCCCCCGCCTTGCAAGACGAGCGCGATTGTCTGGTAAGGAGGCAAGGCGCTCGACGCCGCAACGCGCGCCGCACTGCCCGCCTTGGATTGCCCGCCGGTATCGGCTGTGATCGGCACGCTTGCGCGAACGCGCATGGCCTTGCGCTCCCCCATGTCTTCTCCTTAGATCATGCACCAGCCGTGCGACACGAGGAACGACTGCCCCGTCAGCGCGGCACTCGGGAATGTGCAAAGGAACAGCACCGTCTGCGCGACATCCTGCACGGTGGTGAACACGCCGTCGACCGTCTGGCCGAGCATGACGCGCTTGACCACTTCTTCTTCGCTGATACCCAGTTCCTTCGCCTGCTCCGGGATCTGCTTGTCGACGAGCGGCGTGCGCACGAAACCCGGACAGACGACATGCGAGCGCACGTTATGCGCAGCACCTTCTTTCGCCAATACACGCGAGAGGCCGAGCAGCGCGTGCTTGGCCGCGACGTAAGCCGACTTCAGCGGCGAAGCTTCGTGCGAATGCACCGAGCCCATGTAGATGACGATGCCGCCGCGATCGCCCTTGTACATGTGCTTGAGCGCGGCTTTCGTCGTGAGGAAGGCGCCGTCCACGTGGATCGCCTGCATTTTTTTCCAATCGGAGAAGCTGTAGTTCTCGATCGGGTTGACGATCTGGATGCCGGCGTTCGACACGAGGATATCGACCGAACCGAACTGCGCGGCGACTTCGTCGATGCCGCGATTGACCGCCTCTTCGTTCGTCACATCCATCGCGACGCCCATCGCCTTGCCGCCCGCGGCGCGAATTTCCTCCGCGACGGCCTGCGCTCCGGCCAGATTCAGATCGGCAATCGCGACGGCTGCGCCCTGCGCCGCCAGCGTCAGGGCAATTTCCTTGCCGATCCCGCTTGCGGCGCCCGTCACCACGGCCGCCTTCCCGTTCAGACTCGTATTCAACGACGACATTCGTCACCCCTTAAGCGTGCATGGACAATGACACCATGGCGTACGGCGCACGACAAGCCAGCCGAACGACATATGACTTTCGGCCGAATTCAGCGCCACGACCGACTTCGCTATTGTGCCCCAACGGCCAGCGGGAACGCGACTCGATGAAAATCGGATTAAGCTCTGGCTTCCACTATTTACCCGGGAGGCATCAATGAATTACCGGCGACTCGGCCGTTCGGGCCTGCAGGTCAGCGAGCTCTCGCTGGGCTCGTGGGTCACCTACGGCAATCAGGTAGATCGGCACGCCGCGCGCGAATCGCTCGCGGCGGCCCGCGACGCGGGCGTGAATTTCTTCGACAACGCCGAAGTCTACGCAGGCGGGAAAGCGGAAGAGATCATGGGTCATGCGCTCAAGGAGCTCGCGTGGCCGCGCGTGAGCTTCGTGATCTCCACGAAGTTCTACTGGGGCCTGCGCGAAGCGCCCAATCAATATCACACGCTCAATCGCAAGTATCTTCACAACGCAATCGACGGATCGCTCGCCCGCCTACAGCTCGATTACGTCGACCTTGTGTTTTGCCATCGCCCCGATCCGAATACGCCCATCGAAGAAACGGTATGGGCGATGAGCGACATGATCACGCGCGGCAAAGCGCTCTATTGGGGCACCTCGGAATGGAGCGCCGACGAAATCCGCGCCGCTTACGAGATTGCCGAGCGCCATCATCTGCATAAGCCCGTGATGGAGCAGCCGCAATACAACCTGTTTTGTCGCAAGCGAGTCGAGCAGGAGTACAAGCGCCTTTACGAAGACATCGGCCTCGGCCTGACCACCTGGAGCCCGCTTGCGTCGGGGCTGCTGACGGGCAAGTACCGGGCGGGCGTGCCGGCCGGCAGCCGCGCCGAACTCGAGGGCTACGACTGGTTGCGCTCGCGCGTGACGGACGCGGCCAAGAACGAATGCGTCGGCAAGCTTGAACAGGTCGCGCACGAGCTCGGCTGCAGCGTCGGTCAACTGGCGATCGCGTGGGTGCTCAAGAACCCCAATGTCAGCACGGTGATCACAGGTGCTTCGCGGGTCGAACAGATCGCGGAAAACATGAAGGCGATCGAAGTGGCGGCGCGCATCACGCCCGATCTCCAGCAGCGCATCGAGGACATCGTGGTGGACATGGAGCAGTAACGCAGCTGGCGGCGCGCAACATCGGTCGCGCGCCGCCGCATGCCAGCCGTGCAGCGGTACCGCTCGCATCGCGCTGCCGTACAATACGCACCCCGTTTGCGCATTCCGGCCGAACGCGACGCGACACGGACGCGCGTTCGCACGGAGCCACGAGCGCGGCGGCGCCGCCCTCAAGCCTCGACTCTTACGCCCGTATGCTCAGCTACCGTCACGCCTTCCACGCCGGCAACCATGCCGATGTCCTCAAGCACGCCGTCGTCGTGCAGTTGTTGCGCTACCTCGGTCAAAAAGACAAGGCCTATTGGTACATCGACACGCACGCCGGGGCGGGCGTGTATTCGCTTGTCGAAGGCTATGCCACCAAAACCGCCGAATTCGAAACGGGTATCGCCAAGCTGTGGGAGCGCACCGATCTGCCCGCGGTGCTGGAAGACTACGTCGCGCAAGTTCGCGCACTCAATGGCGACGGACAGTTGCGCTACTACCCCGGCTCGCCCTACCTTGCCTGGCGCCTGATGCGCACGCAAGACCGGATGCGGCTGTTCGAGCTGCACACGACCGAGATCGAGGTGTTGCGGCATAACTTTCGCGATGCGGGGCGACGCGCCATGCTCTATGCCGGTGACGGCTTCGACGGCATCAAGGCACTGCTGCCTCCGCCGCCGCGGCGCGCGCTCGTTCTCGTCGATCCGTCGTTCGAGGACAAACACGACTACGCGCGCACGCTCGGTTGCGTCGAGGAGAGCCTCAAGCGGTTTGCCACCGGCATATACGCGATCTGGTATCCGCAAGTCACGCGCGCCGAATCGCAGCGGTTCCCCGAGCAACTGAAAGCGCTGCAGCCAACCAATTGGCTGCATGTCTCGCTGACCGTGAGCCGCCCACCGTCCGACGGTTATGGCCTGTACGGGAGCGGCATGTTCATTTTGAATCCGCCCTATACGCTGGCGGGGGCGATGAAAGAGACGATGCCCTACCTTGCCAAATTCCTTGGCCAAGACGAGACGGCGCAGTTCAAGATCGAGTCGCGCATGGCCTAGCCGGCGGACGTGAGGGCCGCCTCGTCATGCCGCTTTCGGGTACCGGACAACCGATCGGCGCCGAGGCTACTGCCGGTTCGCCGGCGCCATCCGATACGCGTTGCCCGGCGCGGGCGCGGCCCCGTTTGCGCCTGGCAACGCGATATACGGGGCGACCACGATAGGCGGCTCACCGCTCGTCGGGTTCAGCTGTTGCGGTGCGGGCAACTGCTGCGCGGGCACCATCGGCTCGCGCGAGAACGGGGCGCTCTGGAGTACCACGCCGCTTTGGCCACCATGGACGCCGGTCTGCGAATCGAGCACGAGCGGTTGCCCGTCGGCCATCGCATACGGCGAGATCCCCGCGAGCGCGAGGCACGCCGCTGCGCAAAGGACGCCGCGCAAAAGTGGCGGGATAGAAAAGCTCATGTCGACCATCCGTGAAAGTGCGCACCGGGCGATGCCGTATGCGTGAATGATCGTACCTTAGCGCGGCGGCAACTTCTACGGTGGTCGCTTTGCGCCAGTCGCAACGGTCGTGCTTTCACCTTCACCAGACCCATGACAAAGCCCCGCTGGACGAGCGGGGCTTGCAGGGATCGCGTCTTGACGGCGCGCACGCGGGCGCACAGGCGCGCTGGCGGCATGGCGCCGCCGCGGAAGCTTCTTAGATCGAGTAGCCGCTCGTTTCGAGCGAGCGCAGGCGGCGTTCGAGGTCGACGATGTCCGACGACGAGGCAAGGTACGCTTCGCGACGGCTACGCTCAGCCGATTCGAACCAGTTGCTCAGTTTTTCGAGGATGTACGCAAACATGATGTTCTCCAAGGGGTCGGTGACGTCCCTAGCGAATCGCGCATCAGGGATTTCCCGTAAAAGGGTTAACCCGGATTATAGAGATGTGGGCGCAAATAGCGAGTGAAATGCACGAATGCAGGGCATTCCGATTTGGAATAGTGCATGGAGGACGCTATGGCGGCGCGAAATGCACCATTTAGGTGCCACAGCGGGCGATCGGCGGCTCAGCCGCGTCCACAGTGGGCCTGCGGTGCGGTCACCGGTTCCCCGACGCTGGCGAGGCCATCCAGAATCGGGCACTCGGGCCGCATATCGCCGTGGCAGTGCTCTGCGAGGTGAGTCAGCGTGTCGCGCATTTCCGACAGTTCCGCGATCCGTTTTTCCAATTCGGCGACGTGCTGCAGCGCAATCGTCTTCACCTCCGCGCTAGCGCGCGACCGATCTTGCCAAAGACCCAGAAGCTTGCGGATATCGTCAATGGAGAACCCGAGATGCCGCGCCTGCCGAATGAAGCGCAACGTATGAATCTCGGACTTGCCGTACACGCGATAACCCGCCTCCGTGCGCCCCCTCGGGGCAAGCAGATCCACGCTCTCGTAGTAGCGGATCATCTTTGCCGTCACCCCCGACTCGCGGGCCGCGTCTCCGATATTCATGCCGATCTCCGATTGAATGTCGGAAGCGTATACCTTCCCACCGCGGGAAGGTATACGCTTCGTTGGAGCGGGCTTGTAGTCCGGTAACGTCGACACCGGCCCGGCATCGTCCCAACTCTTTTGCAAAGGAAACATGGCAATGATTGAATTCCAAGTCGAAGGCATGAGCTGTCAGCACTGCGTGGGCGCCGTCACCAAGGCGATCGCCGCGCTCGACGCCGCTGCGCTCGTCGAAGTGAATCTGGACGACGGCCGAGTGCGTGTCCAATCGCAAAAAAGCGCCGAACAGATCGGTAGCGCGATCGCCGATGCCGGTTACGAGGTGAAGGGCAGCCGCACCATCGTCGACGCCTGAGCGGACGGGCCACGCAATGTTCACGGTTGCCGTCATCGGCGCGTCCGGGCTGCTCGGCCGCGCCGTCATGCGCGAACTCGAAACGCGTCCCGGTTGGCGCGTGGTGCCCACGGCGTATCGACGCACCGACGCGCGCACGGTCGCGCTCGACATTCGCGACGCCGAAGCGGTCGCTTCGTTCGTCGGGCGAGTGCGGCCCGATGCGATCGTCATCGCCGCGGCAGAGCGTCGGCCCGACATCTGCGAACGCGATCCCGCGGCCGCACGGGCCCTGAACGTCGAGGCAGTGCGCACGGTCGCATCGGCGGCACGGGCGTGCGGCGCGTGGGTGCTGTCGATCTCGACCGATTACGTGTTCGACGGCAGCGCCCCGCCCTATCGTATCGACGATGAACCCGCCCCCCTCAACGCGTATGGACGCAGCAAGCTCGAAGGCGAGCGAGCGCTGACGGAAACGACCGGGTTCGGCTGCGTGCTGCGACTGCCGCTGCTGTTCGGGCCCATCGTCGACTGGTCGGAATCGGCGGTAACGAGCCTCGTGCCGGCTATCGTCGCGTCGCAGGCGCCCGATGCACCGCCTGCTCCGATGGACGCCTGGGCGACGCGCTATCCGACTTACACGCCCGATGTCGCCTACGTGATCCGCGGCATGCTCGAGCGGCACGCCGAGGGCGAAGCCGTGTGCGGCATCGCGCAGTGGTCCGCGCAGGAGCCCATGACGAAGTTCGAAATCGCCACGCGCATCGCGCGGGCGCTGCGCGTGCCGGCCCGTCTCGTGCCTCAGGCAGCAAGCATGGAAACCACGCCGCGCCCGCGCGACTGCCACCTCGATTCGAGCCGGCTCGATGCGTTGGGGATCGGCCGTCGCACGCCGTTCGATGTGGCGATCGCCGAAGTGCTCGACGCGGCGCCCGTGCCGGTGCCCGCACAGTCGCGCTGAGGAGGCTCGCCCGAGCGCTTCCGGGTCAATGGAAGTTGCGGCTTTCCGATTGCAGCCCACCGAGAAGATGCGACAAGTCCACGAGCCGCTTGGCCACGAGATGTCGCACTTGTCCTTGGCACTGCCATACGCCGTATACGGCGAGCAGCGAAGCGCCGAGCACTTCCCTGCGCTGCTTCTCCAAAAGACCGGGCCAGATGATGACGTTGACGTTGCCCGTTTCGTCCTCGAGCGTCATGAAAATCACGCCCTTGGCCGTGCCCGGTCGCTGACGAACCGTGACGATGCCGCAGCCGCGAGCGGGTTGGCCGTTGCGATAGCCATTCAGTTTCGCCGCCGGCATCAAGCGCTGCTCCAGTAGGCGTGCCCGCAGCAGCGCAAGCGGATGACGCCGCAGCGTCAGTCCTGCCGAGCGGTAGTCGGCCACGATGTTTTGTCCTTCGGTCGGTGCGCCGAGCAATGGCGTATCGTCGGCCCCGACTGCCGCGGCCAGCATGTCCTTCCCGGGTACGGCGGCCACCGAATGCCACAGCGCTTCGCGCCGATTGCCGACGAGTGTCGACAACGCATTGGCATCGGCAAGCACATGCAGATCATGTCGATCGAGTTGCGCCCGCCGCGCGAGATCGTCCACGCTCTCGAACGCTCTGACAGCTCGCGCATTTTCGATGCGCCCGGCCGCGTCTTCTTTCATGCCGCGCAACAGCGAAAGGCCGAGGCGTACGGCCGGACGCGCCGCGCCCTCGATCGGCTCGAGCGCGGCATCCCATCCGCTGACGGTCACATCGCACGGCAACACTTGCACGCCATGCCGGCGCGCGTCCTGCACGAGTTGCGACGGCGAGTAAAACCCCATCGGCTGGCTGTTCAGCAACGCCGCCAGAAACGCCTCGGGCTCATGACGTTTGAGCCAGCTGCTCGTATAGACGAGCAACGCGAAACTGGCCGCATGACTTTCAGGAAAACCGTATTCGCCGAAGCCTTTGATCTGCTCGAAGATCGCATCGGCGAAGCTGCGTTCGTATCCGCGCGCGAGCATGCCGTTGACGATGCGATCGTAGTACTTCTGCAGATCGCCCTTGCGTTTCCACGCCGCCATCGCGCGCCGCAGCTGATCGGCCTCGCCCGGACTGAAGCCGGCCGCGATGATCGCGACCTGCATCACCTGCTCCTGGAAGATCGGCACGCCGAGCGTCCGACCCAAGGCCACCTCCAGGTCCTTGCTCGGATAAGTGACGGTTTCGAGCTTTTGGCGCCGGCGCAAATACGGATGCACGGCGCCGCCTTGAATCGGCCCGGGCCGCACGATCGCCACTTCGATCACGAGATCGTAAAACGTCTGCGGCCGCAACCGCGGCAGCATGCTCATCTGCGCGCGCGATTCGATCTGAAACACGCCGACCGTATCCGCACGCGAAATCATCTCGTAGGTTGCGCTGTCCTCGGCCGGGACATCCTGCATTTCGAAGCGCTCGCCACGCCGCTCGGAGACGAGATCGAGCGCACGCCGTATCACCGACAACATGCCGAGCGCGAGGACATCGATCTTTAGTAATCCTAACGATTCGAGATCGTCTTTGTCCCACTGAATGACGGAGCGATCGGGCATCGCCGCATTCTCGACGGGCACGAGCCGCGTGAGCTTGCCGCGGCTGATGACGAACCCGCCCGAATGCTGCGATAGATGGCGCGGAAAATTGAGCAGCTGCGCAGCCAGCCGCGCCCAGGCTTGAATCAACGGCTGGGTGGGATCAAGCCCCGACTCTTCGAAACGCGCCAGCAAATCGCGGCTCGTATCGAACCAATGGTGCGACTTGGCGACGGCGTCGACGATCTGCGGATCGACGCCGAGCGCTTTTCCCGTTTCGCGCAATGCGCCGCGCGGACGGTAAGTCGAAACGGCCGCCGCGATCGCCGCGCGATGCCGGCCGTATTTGCGATAGATGTACTGCATGACGATCTCGCGCCGCTGGTGCTCGAAATCGACGTCGATGTCGGGCGGCTCGCCCCGCTCTTTGCTGATGAATCGCTCGAACAGCATGTTGCCGCGTGCGGGATCGACCTCGGTGATGCCCAGGCAATAGCAAACGGCCGAATTGGCCGCCGAGCCGCGCCCCTGACACAGAATATTCTGGCTGCGCGCATAACGAACGATATCGAACACCGTCAGAAAGTACGGCTCGTAACGCAGCTCGGCAATCAAATCGAGTTCGTGCTCGAGTTGTTGCTGCACCTGATGGGGAATACCGGCGGCAAAACGCCGCCGGGCGCCCTCGTATGTCTCTTTGCGCAAATACGCGGTGGGCGTGAATCCTTCGGGCACGAGTTCGTCGGGGTACTCGTAGCGAAGCTCATCGAGCGAAAACCTGCATCGCGACAAAATATTGAGCGTCTCGCGCAGCGTCTCGTCGGGATAAAGATTGGCGAGGCGCAGGCGCGAACGCAAATGCTGCTCGGCATTGGGGGCAAGCTCGTAACCGCATTCATGAATGGGCTTGCCGACGCGAATCGCCGTCATCGTATCCTGCAACGGCTTGCGCGAACGCACATGCATGACGACCTGACCCAGTGCGACGACAGGCATGCCCTGACGATGCGCAACATACTCGATCGTTCCGCGATGAATATCGTCCATCGCCCGCTGATGAAGCACGAGGCCCGCCCATGCGCGGCCCGGGAAGGTTTCGTCGAGCCATTCGAGCTGCGCGGCAAGCGCCTCTTCCTTTGCCGGAAAATCGGGCACGAGAATGGCAAGGCACTCGGGCATCCCTCGCAGATGCGCGAAGCCGGATTCCGGCCGCGAAAAATCGAAGGGCGTCAGCCGATATTCGCCCTTCGGCGAGCGCGTGCGCGCGAGCGTGACGAGCTCCGCCAGATTGCCGTACCCCTCGCGATTTTGCGCCAGCAAGATGAGCCCGAACGAGGGCGAACCGTCGGCATGGCGCAAACGGAAATACGAGCCGATGACGAGCGGCAACCCGACCTGTTTCGCGGCGTCATGCGCACGCACGACGCCCGCGAGCGAGCATTCGTCGGTGATCGCGATGCCCGCATAGCCGAGTTGCGCCGCCCGCTCGACGAGTTCTTGAGCATGCGACGCCCCATGCAGGAACGTGAAGTTGGAGAGGCAAAAAAGCTCGGCGTACGCCGGCAGCCCATTGAGACCGGGAACCATCGCACGTCATCCAAATAGGCCGTGGAGAAACCAGCGCGGCCCTTCATCGGCATCGCGGCTGCTGACACGTTCACGAAAAATCCAGTAATAGCTTTTATCGTCGGCCTCGGCGACGAAGTAATCGCGCGTGACGAGCTCGCCGTCGAACCAGCCCGCTTCGATACGTTCGGCCGGCGAGACGACGCGCAGCGGCGATCCGTAAAACGGACGATGCGCACGCATCAACAAGCGCAAAGGCTGGGTCAGCATCCAGGTCGGTCGCGGCAACCCTTCGGGCAATGCGCTTTTGGCGTAAGACGCATTGGGGGCGAGCGGCGCCCAACGGTTGGCGACCTCGGGCCGGTAATCGGCAAGCGGTGCGGAACGCAGTACGTTGCCTTCGCCAAGCCGCGCCACCAGCAACTCGAGCAGGCGCGCATGGCTTTGCGCCGACCCGCCGGTATCGGGAAAGAGTTGCTCGGCCGGCGGCACGGCCGCTTCCACCTTCGAGGCGTCGAGCCGCACGGCGATCATGGGGGCCGACAGCTCGATGCGATGCAGCCGCTCTTTCAGCAAACGCAACAGATGGGTTTCTTGCCAGGCAGGCTCGCTCAGTGCGATCTCGATCACGGTAGGCGCCACCGCTTGCCGACCGCGCTCGTGTTCGAGCGAAAGCGTAACGGCCGTCACGGCCAATTGCTTCGCGCAAAGCCAGCCGCACAACTGCACGATCAACCGATGCGCGGCATGCACCGCACCCTCCGCATGCTCGATCCGATCGGGCAATTCCATGCGCGCGGAAAACGTAGGCGGCAGCGCGAGCCAATCGAAGAGTTCGGGCGCCGTGCCAAAGGCGCGATCGAGCGAATCGAGCACGTGCTCGCCGCAGCGGCGCTGCAAGCCGGCGCGAGGCAGACGGCGAATGTCGGCGATCGACGCACAGCCCAGGCCTGCGAACCACTCGACGAACGGCCGCGCCTCCGGCACCGCATGCATCGGGAGCCGCGACAAGGCGCGTTCGAGCGAGGCGAGCTGCATGACGCGACGCTGGCCGTAGCACGCCAGCAACCATGCACCCTGGCCCGTAGGCGCCACGCCGATACGCGCGGTGAAGCCCAGCGTGTCGAACAGCGCACGCGCCTGCCGGCACAGCACCCGCACGCCGCCGAAAAGCCTCAGGCTCGCGCCGACTTCGACGATGACCGTCGCTTCGTCGGCCAGCGCGACATCGGGAGAAAACCGCATCAGCGCCACGCCGACCTCGCGCTGCGCCGCGACCTCGCGCGCCGCGTCGCGCTCGTACAGCCGGGCCTCGGCCAATAACGTCAGCACGCCGCCGCGTCTCATGCCGAGGCGAATGCCGGCCGCTTGCGCCGAGGCATCGGCCATGACGACCTTGTCCTTCTCGAACACGACACTGCCGGCCCCCGGATGGCCGGCCCCCAAATCAGGCAGCCACTTCGGCCGGAACACTTCGAGCGCCAGTTTCGGCAAATGAACGGCGAGAAAGACGCGCATGGCGAGACAACAAAACAGGCGTGGGTTGAAGAGGAATCGACAAAGGCTCCGTGCGCGACGGCCCTCGTCGCTTCACGATATCGACCATCAACCCGCTGGAGGACGGCCGCAACGCCAGCCGCAACAGTGCCGGCGAGGCATCCTGCGCAACCGTTAAAGGCCGCACCATCACGAACAACGTTTCGCTCGATTGCGCCGCCAGATGCAGACGCCGCAATGATGACGACTGGGCGTATGGCATCCAGAAAATCAATGCCCCGCAACTGCCGGCCCGCAGGATTTGCTCGGCAGACCACAGGGCATCGCCCGATTTCGGCGCCTTGACATGCAGCAGGCGATCGAGCGATAGCCCGATGTACCCGAGCCCCAACCCATTGGGCACCTGCGGCGGTTGCAACAGGGCGATCGGCCGTTCACCCAGCGCACTCAGAGCAGGCTGCAGCAACCGCATTTCGCCGATTCCCGCCTGCTGCACGAGCAGATCGACCAATGCACCGAGCGGCCAACCGCCGCCGGGCAACTCGGCCGACAACGCCGGATATCCCGTTTCCAATACGCGAGCACGGCCGCCAGCAAGCTGCGAGGCCCGCCATAACGACGGATGGATGTCTTCGGCACGAAGGGAGGCTGCGAGCATCGGGCACCACGATTACTGTATATCCATACAGCATCTTACACGCAAATACGCAGCGATGAACTGGAACTTTTAAGGGGCTTCGTGGGGCCTCGCACCATTACCACGCGCCACGACGTTTCGTAAATTCCCCCGAACCTCGTAGCATCCGGAGCCGCCAAACTACGAAATGACAAGCGGCACGGACCGGTTGCCCTCAATAAAATCCTCACAGATGCGCAAAGGTGCTACCCGCAGGTGCAACCCGGCTACCTTCCCATCTCTCAATGACGCGCCTCTCGCAAGCCATGCGGCGCCGTAAACGTGTTCCGAAAACAACGCCGGCTTACCGGTCGACAAACAGGAAAACTCCATGTCTTACATTGACGTGGTCGAAGAACGCGAAGATCTGCAATACGTCTCGACGGCGGCGCCCTACCGGGCGCCCGAGCTCAAGTCGCAGCCGCCCTGCGAGATTCGCTATATCGACGAAATGGACGTATCCCCGCTCGTGCGCGCCGAGGAGACCGGCGACGCGACCTTCATCGCCGCGGAACTCGGCGCGGCCCGCACGGCCGACGAACGAATCCGCATGATTCGCGGCATCCTCAACATCATCGGCTTCAGCGGTCTCGGTTACGCGGCCTTGAAGCTCAATGCGCAAAAGCAGCCCGAGCACGCGTATCTGCTGCGCAACTATCTGTCGACCGATCTGCTGCCGCGCTCGCTCGAAAACGGCTATCTGCTACGAGACCCGCATATGCGACGCGCCTTCGAATCGAGCCGTCCGCATGTCTGGGATCTGCGCTCGCTCGTCAATGCGTCGCGCAAGGACGGTATCGATCCGCCGCTACGGCGCTACTTCGACGGCATGCGGGAAAACGGGCTCGCGAGCGGACTCGCCTTCAGCCTGCCGATCCCGCGCACGACGATGCGCGCGCTGATTCTGTTCGCGGGCCCCCCCGAACATTGCGAATGGATCACCGACAGCGTGATCGCCCAAGCGCTCGGGCTCGGTCTTTCGCTGCATCAGCGCTGCGCCGCCTATGTGCAGGCGATCTGCCGGCAGGAGGGCGCAAACAGCCTGTCGCAGTTGCAGCAGCGCATTTTGGGCGCGGTCGTCGTGGGCATGTCCGACAAGGCGATCGCCGCGCGGCTGAACACGACCGTCCACAACGTCGACTACCATTTGCGCCAGCTGCGTGAAAAGTTCGGCGCGCGCAATCGCAGCCAGCTCGCTTATCTCGCGGGCAGGATGCAGGCCGTATGACGGTGCATGGCGCGCATGGCATTTCTCCCCGACGGCGTACCGCTTCAAGTCGGTACGTCTTCGCCGTCGGCCCAACGCAAGACCGTGGCCACGCGCCCATATAGCCCGCGCTCGATGTATTTGTATTCGCGTGCGCTCTCGTAAAGCGCCTCGGCGAGCGGCCCGTCCGCCACGGTCGGTATAAGAAATTCGCCGGCCCATTCGACGATACGCCGAGCCGTCTCGCCTTCGCCGCGAGCCGCGACCCACGGCAGCTTGCCCTTGCCGGCATAACAAAGCGCCACCGCGGCGTTCGCGGAATGGATCACGGCCGAAGCCATCTTCACGCGATCCTGCAACGAATTGAAAACCATCTCGTGCGCCATGCTGCGGCGGCGCGAATTCATATGCGGATCGCCCTCCGACTCCCGGTGTTCGCGCCGCACTTCGTCCATCGACATACGGTGTTGCTTGAGAAACGCGTACTGCTGGTAGGCGTAATCCAGCGCCGCGAACGCGACGAAGATGAGCGCGGCCCAACCGGCGAGCGAAAGCAGAAGCTTGCCCGTGACCGCAAGAATCGCATCGGGACGCAGGTATCCGGCCTGCAACGGCGCGCTCAACGAGCCGCGCAGAAGCACCCACAGCGTCACGCACAAAATGAGTGTCTTCACGCCGGTCTTGAGCAGGTTGACGACGCTTTTCATCGAGAACAGGCGCGTCATGCCCGAGGCGGGATTGAGCCGCTCGAAGCTCGGCGCGATACGCGAAAAAGCGACCAGCCCGCCCACTTGCGCGAGCGAGACGGCCAACCCCGCCGCGCCCGCGAGCACCACGATGCCGATGCCAAGCGTCAGCCACCCTTGCAACGCCAGCGACATCACGGTTGAAATCGATTGCTTCGGGTCGCGCGCGGCCATAGCCGCGAACATCGCATCGAACAGCCCTCGCAAGGTATCGAAGACGCGCGGCGCCTGCGAGCCGATCGCCGCGAGCACGACGAGAAACACGAGCGCCGCGCTCACTTCCGAGCTGTAGACGATCTGGCCTTTCTTGCGCGCATCGCGCAAGCGCTTTTCGGTAGGTGCCTGGTCCTTTTCGCTCATCTCGACGAAGCCTTTCAGCGGTACCGGTCAAAGCATCGATCTGAGCAGATCGAGCAGCGAATTGTCGGGGCCCAGATACGCATGCAGCGTCGCATAGATGAACGGCAGAAACAGCGCCATCATCAACACAGCCACCGCGCTTTTCACGGCCTGCGACATCAGAAAGACATTCAGCTGGGGCATGGCGCGGCTGACGAGACCAAACCCGAGTTCGACCAGTACGAGCACCATCACGACCGGTGCGGCCAGCTTCACGGTCCACGTCATGATGCTCGTCGCGCCGCGCGCAATGAACGGCAACAGCGCAGGGCCAAAATGCGGTGCGAACGACGCCACCGGCCAAAGCCGATACGATTCGAACAGCGCCGAGAGCAGCAGGTGCAAGCCGCCGCTCGTCACGAACAACGTGATCGCCAGCAGATTCAGAAAACCCGCGCAGGGGCCCGCTTCATACTGCGCAATCGGATCGAAGAATGACTGATTGCTCGATCCCGTTTGAAAATCGATGAGCGTACCGGCCGTCGCAATCGCCCACATCACCGCGCTGAATGCATACGCGAGCAGGATCCCGATCAGGGCCTCCTTCGCCATGAGACCGACCCACATGAGCGGCGCCAGATCCTTCAACGCATGGACATCGAGTACCGGGCCGATGAACAAGATGATGACGGCCATGAATCCGTTTCGCACGAGCCCCGTCAAAACGGCCGAGCTGAATGCCGGCACGATCATCATGATCGGCATGACACGCGGCAGCACGATGATGGCCGGCCGCGCGAGTTGATAGGCAACGTCGAATGAATCTGTCGCCAGCACCGTCAGCCCTCGTGCTCGCCCAGCGGCGCAATGGCAACGCGCAGCGCCGCTTCCTCGGCGCGGGCTTCGTCGGCGGCCTCGGCGCGTTGCGTCGCGGCACGCGTCAGGCGCTCGGCCGTGCGTTCGGCTTGATCGCGCTTGGCATCGGCACGCCTCAATTGCTCACGCAGTTCGTCAAGACGCGCGGTTTCTTCGCGTACCCGCGCGAGCGCCGGCACGGTCAGCTCGCGGGCGGCCTCGATCCGATCGTCGAACAACTGCCAATCGATGCCGACGCCGACAAGTTCGCGCGCGGAACGGGGCTCGCCCAATCGTTGGCTGGTCAGTACACGCCCCGCTTCGAACTTCGCCGCGATCAATCGCTTCACTTCGTCTTCGGCACGCCGCCATTCGTCGCGCGCGGCCTCGACCACAGCCTCCTGGCGCCGCACTTGCGCGAGCACGACGTCACGTCGCATCTCGCGCACGCGCGTCAGCTTAGCGATGATTTTGTCCATATTCGTTCTCCAGAGCCGCCAGCTTGGTCAACGTATCGCCGTAGGGTTCGAGCGCGGCCGGAGACTGGCAGGCAAACTCGCGCAGCGCGCCGCGCGCAGCCAGCGCCGCATCGGCCAGAGCATCGCTGCCCGCGCGGTATTCGCCGATCTGCACGAGCAGCTCGATCTCCTGATATTTGGCGAGCAGTTCGCGCGCCCATGCGGCGCGACGGACATGCGTATCGTCGACGACACGCGTCATCACGCGTGACGCGCTTGCCAACACGTCGATGGCGGGATGATGTCCCGCCTGCGCCAGCTTGCGCGAAAGAATGATGTGCCCGTCAAGAATCGAACGGACTTCCTCGGCAATCGGATCGCTTTCGTCGTCGCCTTCGACGAGCACCGTATAGAACGCCGTGATCGAGCCGCGCGCACCCTGTCCCGCACGTTCTAGCAATTGCGGCAGCACCGAGAATGTCGAGGGCGGAAAGCTGCGCCGCGTCGGCGGCTCGCCCGAGGCCAGACCCACTTCACGCTGCGCGCGCGCAAAGCGCGTCAACGAATCGACGAGCAACAAGACGCGCAATCCTTTGTCGCGGAAGTATTCGGCCACCGCCGTCGCGACATACGCGGACTTGACGCGCTCCATCGCGGGGCGATCCGACGTCGAGACGACGAGCACCGTGCGCGCAAGCGCTTCGGGCGAGAGGTTGTGCTCGATGAATTCGCGCACCTCGCGTCCACGCTCGCCGATCAAACCGACGACGGCGACGTCGCACGAAGCGCCGCGCGCGATCATGCCGAGCAACGTGCTCTTGCCCACCCCGGCCGGCGCGAAGATGCCGACGCGTTGACCGATGCCGGTCGTCAGGAATGCATCGATGGCGCGCACGCCCGTCGGTAGCGGGTCGTCGATGAGCGTGCGATCGAGCGCGCCCACGGGTTCGGCGAAAGCGCTCACGCGCGTGCCGCCCTTGATCGGGCCGCGATTGTCGAGCGGCTCCCCAAGACCGTTCAACACGCGCCCGAGCAGCGCGTCGCCTACTTCGAACGTATGCGCATGTCCGGTGGGCAAGACTTCGGTCGCACTCGATAAGCCGGCAAGACTGCCAAGCGGCGTCAGCACTGCCGTTTGACGAGAAAACCCGACGACTTCCGCAAACATCGGCGCAAGCCCCGGCGTATGCAGCTCGCACACCTCGCCGAGCTTCGCATGGACACCCGAGGCGTGAATCAACAGCCCTGCAGTCTGCGTGACGCGCCCGCGCATACGCAGCGGATTCACTCCCTCGAGCGCCTTCGCGAACTCGTCTTCGTTCGCATCGCCTCGCAATTGCGCGAACAGCGCATCGCGCCAGCCAGAATCCGTTTCGCTCATGCGTCCCTCCGTGCTTCGATCACGGCCCGAATCGCGTCGATTTGCGTCGACAGACGCGCATCGATGCTGCCAGCCGGCGTCTCGACGACGCAATCATCGTCGCCGAGCGACGCATCCGATACGACGCGAATGGCTTGCGACCGCATCGCGGCGGCGTCCGCATGCGCTTCGTTGGCGATGGCCTCGCGTCGATTGGCCACGGCCTGCTTCATCACGTCGACCGATTCGGGCGCCACGCGCACGACCAGGAAGGCCTCGTCGCGCACATAAGCGTCGATGCGTTTGAGCGCGAGCTCGAAAATGCGCTCCCGCGCGAACTCGCCGACCAGCTCGCGCAATCCACGCACGACCATATCGGCCATCTTCCGCCGCGACAAGGCAAGCGCGTGCGCCGTATCGAGCGCCGCCGCATACGCGCGCTCGGCGCCTTCGCGCTCGCCTCGCGCAAATCCTTCGTCGTAGCCCTGGCGCATCATCTGTTCCTTGCGCTCTTCGGCGTCGGCAACGATGCGCTCGGCCTCCTTCTTCGCCGTCGTCACGATCGAGTTCGCGTCGAGCAGCGCCGAATACTCGTGCTCCTTGAGCACGCGCCGCTCGGAGAGCATCTGCAGATTCTCGCCGGTGATCAGAAAAGCCAGTCCCATGCTCGCAACCTCTCGGGGATAAGGCAAAGAAACAGCAGCTCGGCCAGCTCTGAGCGTTGATCGTCGCCCAGTCGATAGGCCGGCTGCACGTCGGCGATACGCGGCAGTTTCAGGCGCGTGCGCGCGAACACCGGCAAGCCGGCGGGCGCGATGAAGTCGAGCAGCAAACGTGCACCGCGCGCACCGATCTTCTGCACGACGAGCTTCGGGTAGCGCCGCATCGGCTCGAGCGTCTCGCTGACCGCGTCGAACGGCGGCGTCTCTTTCCGCACGAATGCCATCGTCTGCGCGCCGAAATGCAACTGCAGGGTCTTTTCGACGCCACGCGTCACGTCGCTGCTCAGCAGCCACGACTTGTGCAGGCACAATCCGCACAACTTCGCCAGTTCCCCGAACGCGTCGCGCGGCAGCAGCGCCAACCGCTTCTCGCGCCCACCGAAGTCGTAGTCGGCCGGCACCGCGCCCGCGGCATCGGGCTGCAAGCCCACCTTGTCGAGCAACGCGCGCGCGAGCACACGCTTGCCTCGATCGCCGAAACGCGCCATGTCGTTCCATGGCGCCGGCCAGATACCGAGCGGCCAACTCGGATCGACGTACTCGTCCGGACGTAAGTTGAAATCCGCGATGAGACGGGCGAACCGTCCGCGATTTGCCGGAGCCCGCCATAGCTCGTGCGCGCTCCCGCTCGAATCGTCGATCAGATCATCGTCAACCGACATGAGTCTGCTCTTGCGCGACGCCGCCCGACGCCGAGCGCCCCATCAATTTGAACTGGCCACGCCGCAGGAAGAACACCGCCACGGCGACGATCGTCGAGAGCACGAGCAGCACTGCAACCAACGACAGCGCGCCGGCGAACGGCCCCACCTGAAAGCCTTGTGGACGATCGTTCTCTTTCGGCGCCGCCGCCTGCAAGAACAGCGACACGTTGTCGTACGAGAGGCCCTCGATGCTGTGTGCCACGAGATCCTTGACCATCGGCGCCATCATCTTCAGGTCGATGCCGGGACGATATTTGACGTAGACCGACGCCGAGGACGGCTTGATCTTGTCCGACAACGGATCGTTCTCGGGGATCACCACATGCACGTGCGCGACGATCACGCCGTTGACGTCGAGCAAGGTCCGCTCGAGTTCCTGCTCGGCACCGTAGATATAGCGAATGCGCTCTTCGGCCGGCGTCGAAACGAGGCCCTGCTTCTTGAAGATCTCGCCGAGATTTTGCGTCGGCTGACGCGGCAGGCCCACCGCCTTCAATGCATTGAGCGCGGTCGGCACCGACGACCCATCGACCAGCAATTCCCAACCATGATCAGGCACTTCGGACTTCGACGCGCTGATGCCGGCATTGGCCAACGCCGCGATCATCTCGTTGGCCGAGGACTCCGTCAGGTCCATGTAGAGTTCCTGCTGACAGCCAGCCAGCAAGAAGGCGCACGCGAGCACAACGCATGCGCGCAGCAGCGTTTTCATAGGTGTTTCCTAACCTGATGCGCAGCGCAGCGCGTTATCCGCGTGCGTGGCGCGATAACCGGCTACTCGGCGTTGTTCTTCAGCAGCGAATGGGTGACGCCATTCGATGCGTCGGCCATGGTCATACTGAACTGATACTGCTGCATGGTCGCCGAAGTGGTCATCGTGAAATCGGCCATCTTCACCATCGCCAGCACGGGGTCGCTCGTATCGAGCAATGCGGCCGGGTGCTCCATCTGCTGCATCGCTGCGTCGTAACGCGCGTCCAACGCGGCCGTTTCCTTGCGCATGTGGTCGACCAATGCATCCAAACTGCGCGTCTCATGCACACCACGATGCATATGGACGGTGCCGACAGGCGCGGACTCGGCCGACTGCGCGGACATATGCGCATGGAACGCGCTCGCCTCCGCGGCGTCCGCTTCCTGATTGGGCGCGGCCGGCATCGCCTGAGTCGCCGCCGCGGCCGCGCTCGCGCCCTTCGATTTGCTCGCTTCCGACAACTCGACAGTCGGGACGGCTGGAACGGTCATATGTGCCTCACTGATGATCGGAACAACAAAAAAAATCGACCGGCCGGGCGCCGCTTGCGCAACGCCCGGTCACAACCAGGCGGTAGATACCGCCCGGTTAACTTACGAAACGTGCGCGCCCTGACGCAACGTCTGGCACATCGTGTCTACCGTGCTGCTCTTGCCTTGCACGGCCGACATGGCGGCCTTGTTGCCGTCCTGAAACGTGCTGAATTCCAGGCTCTTGATCTGGAAGTCTTGTTCCTGCTTTTGCATGTCGCTGAACGTGCTGTCGACGCTGCTCGTGCCACCGATGCTTGCCATTGTTTCTCTCCTTTGCGATTTAAATGCGATGCCCCTTTTGCCTAGGGCGCTTAACAAACGCGCGTTGCCGCGCTTGCTTGCTCAAGCGAGGCCATTCGCCTCGCCAGAACCCGACTACGCGAGCGGCGCTTTCGCCGGTACGCCGCACCGCGAAACCTAGCCCGGCGGCGCCGCGACAAATTCGTGCGCGGCCGCCGAGCTCACATCCATGAAAAATCGATCCGTTCCCCTCGCGAAGATCACACGGTCGGTGCTGATCTGCCGCACTTCGAGCCCGCCGGGCAATCGCGAACCTTCGAAATACCGCGCCCCGTCGGAGGTCTCGATGAAACGCGTGCCGCTGCCGTCGTCATAGACGCCCACGATGTCGGGCACCTCGCCGGCGATCGGCGGCGCAGCCTTCTTGTTCGTGGGCGCAGCCCCTCCTGCATAGGCCACGTGATCGATGACCTGCAACGCGGGCCGCGCGTCTTTCGTGAAATTGGCGACACGCTGCTGAAGCGACCGGTTGGCCGCGCCGCCGACGAGCAGCGTGCCGTGTCCGCCGTAGGTCACCGATAGCGGCGTATCGCTGAAATAGAGCCGTGCCGACCCGAGCAACTCGTCGATCACATAGACGTCGCCGATCGTCGTCTGCGGAAACGTCTGCACGATCCGCTGAATCCGATCGCGATCCGATAGCGAGTTGACATAGCCCGCTACGACGAAGCCGGTGCTCGTTGGCTTCACGCTCAGTTCGGGATAGTCGTGCAGCGCCGCCGCCACCTGTTGCATGCGTTCGGTCGCGCTGGCCTGAAACCAGAACGGATCGGTCGCGCCGATCGCAAGGTAGGCCCCCCCGGCCAGCACGAGCACGCCCCAAAGCACGCCCAGGCCGACGACGAAGCGCCGGCTGGCCATCCACGCCGCCCAAGGCGCCGCCGCCCAACGCGTGAGCCGGCCCGTCGCAGGTTGCGCTTGCGACGCACCAGCCGATGCGCGCGGCTCCGCCGAAGGCACGATGCCGAGCTTCAGTTCGCCGATTTCGACGACGTCGCCGTGCCGCAGCGCGCGTCGCGTCGCGTCGAGCGGGACGCCATTGAGCGTCGCCTCGACATCGCCGACGTTCTGCACCGACACGGCGATCTGCCCCACCGAAAGCCGCAGTTGCCGCGGTGCGATGTCGCGATCGGGCACGATCACATCGCATTGCGCGGACGAGCCCACCCAGTTGTCGCCGAGCTTGAGCGCCAACGTGCGGCCGTATAACGGCCCGCTCAAGAACGACAGACTCCACGGCGCCTTCGTCGAAGCCACCGCGGCCTGCCTGGATGGAGAGCTCGCCTCGTCGCTCATTCAATGCTCCGATCCGTACGTCGACACCGCCGACGAAACGATTTGCGTGGCTGCGCCCGTCCGCATCCCCGGCTTCGTCTCGGCAGGCACGCCGTCATGCGCGGGCGCATTCGAAGGCAAGACCGAGGACGCAGGCGCAGCCGCCGTAGTCGACGCACTCGCGCGCACGCCCTCCTTCGCCGGCGCCTTCGGCGCCGCAGCAGGGGTGCCCGAATCGAGCGCGGGCGCCGCGCTCGAAGACGGCGGCCGCGTGCCCGGCGCTGCACTAGGCGGAACGATCAGCGGCGCACTCGGCTTGTTCGGCATCGCCTCGCCCGAATTGAGCGGCTGCCCCGGAATCAACGATTCGTCGCCCAGAGGCGGCGCGCTCGGATCGAACGTGCTCGCCGTTTCGACGACACGCGGCGTGAGCAGATAGAACCGGTCGGAGCGCGACCCGTCCTTCGACGTGTACTTGAACAGGTTACCGATCCATGGAATGTCGGAAATCCATGGAATGCCGGTCTTCTTGGTCGTGAGCGAGTCATTGTTGAAGCCGGCGATCAGCAGGCTCTTGCCTTCGTCGATCATCGCCTTCGTCACGATGTTGCGCTCGATGACTGCCGGCACCTGTGTCACTGTCAGCGTGCTGCTGAGTTCGCCATCGTCGATATCGATCGACATCATCACACCGGGCTTGCCCAGATCGTTGACGATGCGCGGCGTGACCTTGACGCTCGTGCCCGTTGTGATGCCGTACAGCGAGGAGTCCTGATACCCGGCCACCTGGACATAGAATTGGGTCAGGTTTTCGAGGATCGCCTCATTGTTGTCGAGCGTCAGAATCAGCGGCTTCGACAGCGTATGTGCCCGCCCCTTGTTCTCAAGCAGATTGATGCGCGAGAGCAGATAGTTGCGCATCGCGCCGCCGATCGACGCTGTCAGCGCCATGCCCGCCGGTGTCGTCGCGCCGGTTTGGCCGCTCTCGGAGCCGGAACTGAACTGAAGCGGCGGGTTGGCGCCGTTGCCGAATTGGAAATCGCCGCCCGGCGTATGCAACCGCCAATCGACACCGAACGAGTCGAGCGCGCTCTCGTCGATGTCGATGATCGTGAGCCCCACTTCAATCAGCCGCGGCCTCGCATCGAGCGCCGAAATCAGCTGCGCATATTGCGCCATGTGCTCGGGCACGTCGCGCACGATGACCGAATTCGTGCCCGCATCGGCAACGATTTGCGGCAACGCGATCGGCTGACCCGAGCCGCCGAGCGATTCGCCCGACGTGCCGCCGGCCGTATCCGAGCCACTTGCCGCGCCGATCGAGAGCTTCGGCACGTTCACCGTATCGCCCGACGACAGCTTGACCTGCCGGGTCTGCGTTCCGAGCCGGGCCCCAAAGCCCGGCAAGCCGCGGTTCTCCTCGTTCTTGCCGAACAGGCGGCCCAGCGTCGTCGCAACGCCCGGAATCGTCACTTCCTTGCCCGCGCGATTGACCTGAAAATCGGTGGCATACGCGTACCGCAACGGGAACGCACGGATCTCGGCGCGATCGAGCCCGCGGCTCGGGTCGGTGATCGTCGAGATCGCCTGCCGCACGAGTTCGACGTAGCGCTGCGGACCCGATACGTAAATCGTATTCTCGCGATCGCTGATGATCAGCGGGAAGCGCTTGTCGGGAATCTGCATCGCCTCGAGCGTGCGCGAGAGCTCCCCCGCACTGCCTTTGGGGATCGGGAACACCTGGGTCTGCCCATCCTCGGCGCGGTCGATATAAAGCAGCGACCCGTCGAAGTAGTACGTGAGCCCGTAGGTGGCGCAGACACTGCGCAACGTCGCGAGCGGCGACCCCGAGAAATGGCCGCTGATCGTGCCGTCGACCTTCGGGTCGATCACGGCGGTGACACCTTGCGCGGAAGCGAGCTCGCGCACGAAATCCGAAACCTTCTTGCCGTCGGCGACGATCGTATAAGGGCGGTCGCGCCATTGCAATTCAGCGGCATGCGAGAAACGAGGCACGCCCAAGAGACCGGCGAGCGAGAATGCGAGCGCGCCAAGGGCGAGCTGCGAAAGACGCACAGCGTCACGGGAACGAGCAGCGTGAGCGCGGCGCATGCGACGAGAAGAAGGCATCGGAATGCTCAAAACAACCTCGCAAAAGACTGCTGACCGAACAACAAAACCGAGCGACCGATCCAGCCGCCCGTCACGATGATCGTCACCATGACCGCGATCATGCGTGCGGCCAGGCCGATCGTTTGATCCTGCAATTGCGTGACGGCCTGCGCCAACGCAACGAACAGCGCTGTGCCCGCCGCCACGAGCACGACCGGCAGCGACAGCATCAGCACGAGCAGCAGCGCTTGCCGCGTAATATCCAGAATCGTTTCCGTAGTCATCCGATAGCCCTCTGCCTCATGGGGTGGCGGTTCTTCACGAACCCATCGCCGGGTTCATCACCCAGCCGATCGTGCGCAACTCGACGTCTTCTTCGAGTTCCTGATACGAGAGCACCGGCAGGTCCGGCAATGCACCGGCCAGCGTCGTGCGTACATAGCGGCGCGCATTGAGCGAAACGACGACCGCCGTGCGCACCGAAGTCGCGCGCTTGCGCGGCATGCTCGCGCCCGACGCGCTCTGGTGACCGTCGAAGATGTTTCGCACCTGTTGGCAAACGTCGTCCTTGACCTCGCGCGCGAGAGCGAGGATGTTGCCCTGCTTTGTCCGCAGCACGGCCTGTTCGATACGCTCCTGCAGCACGGGCTCGAACATGATGACGTCGAGCTTGCGGGCATTGCCGACGTGACGATCCGTGATCATCCGGCGCAGATCGACCCGCACCAGCTCGACGAGCGCGACCGTGTCCTCGGGCTCTTTCGGCGCCCACGTGATCATGCTTTCGAAGATGATCCGCAGATTGCGAATCGGAATGTCTTCGACGAGCAGCCGCCTGAGCACTTCGGTAATCCGTTGCAGCGGAACGAGCCTCATCAGCTCGGCGACGAGCTCGGCATAATCGCGGCGCACGAGCCGGATCAGGTGCTGCGCCTCCTGGATACCAATCAGCGCGGCCGCGTGCTTGCGCACTTCGCTTTCGACGTGTCGGGCCAGCACATCCTCGCTGCGCAATCCGACCGTGCGTGTCACCCTGGCTTTGCTCGCGCCGAGACCCCAGGCGTTGTTCGTAGCAACGGGCGCGGCCTCTTTGGCGTCGGATTCCGCGGCGCGCGCATCGAGCGGCAGCCAGACCGGCTGCGAAAAAGGGCCGAACGACTCGCCGGGCGTGCGCTCGACGTTCTCCTGCAATGGCGTCGCCCCGTCCCACAACAGTTGATCGGGCCGCAATTGCCCTTCCGATGCGAGCACGTCCTGCACGAACACCTGATAGCTGCCATCGGACATCGCGGCATCGAACGCGACATGCACACGCGGGAAGATCGGGCCGATGTCGGCATCGACGCTCGTCTTCGCCGCGGCCAGCGCTTCTTGCAGACGCACGAGATTCAGATGCGGAGACAGGTTGCGCGACAACGTCACGGCCAGCGGCGAAGTCACGCCCGACGTATGCGGCCCCACCTCCGTTTCGCCTTCGTCGGAGATCGGTTCGGCCAGCGTAATGAGCCTGAGCGGCGGCATCGCCTTGCGCCGACGCAGCAGCAACACGCCGCCACCGCCCGTTGCAAGCGCAAGCAAGCCGAACGACCAGGCAGGAAAGCCGGGGACGCACGCAAAGGCGAGCAAGATGACCGCCGAAATCAGCAGCGCGCGAGGATGGGCCGTCACCTGCTTGCCGATCTGCTCGCCGAGCTGGCTGTCGTTCGCATCGCGCGTCGCCACGCGGGTGGTCACGACACCGGCAGCAATCGAAACGAGCAGCGACGGAATCTGCGCCGACATGCCGTCGCCAACCGTCAGGATTGCGTAGCGGTGCAGCGCGTCGGCCACGCTCATATCCTTCATGACCGTGCCGACCGCAATGCCGGCCAGAATGTTGACGAACGCGATGACCGTCCCGGCGATTGCATCGCCCTTGACGAACTTCATCGCGCCGTCCATCGCGCCGTGAAGCTGCGATTCCTGTTCGAGCCGCTCGCGCCGACGCTTCGCCTCGTCGGAACTGATGATCCCGGCCCGCAGATCGGCGTCGATGCTCATCTGCTTGCCGGGCATCGCATCGAGCGAAAAACGCGCGCCGACTTCGGCCACGCGCTCCGAGCCTTTTGCAATCACGATGAACTGCACGATTGCGATGACCAGAAACACCACACCGCCGACGACAAAATTGTTGCCGACGACGAGCCGCCCGAATGCGTCGATGATGTGTCCGGCACTGGCGTGGAGCAGGATCAGCTTGCACGAGGCAATGTTCAGCGACAGACGCAACAACGTCGTAAACAGCAGCATGGCCGGAAACGACGAAAAGCTCAGCGCCGACGGCAGATAGGTGGACACCGTCAACAATACGACGCTGATGGCCAGATTGAGCGAAATGAGCGCATCCATCACCGCCGTGGGCAGCGGCAATACAAATAGCGACACGACGATCGCCATGAAGCCGGCCAACGCAAGATCGTAGGGTTTCACGGGACGACGCGCGTCGTCGGCGCCGCTTCGGCCCGGCAACCACCCCCTCATTTGCTTCCTAAGCGCCGCCACCGACATGAGAGCCCTCGCTCGAATATTTCCAATTCACGCTATGCGAAAACGCAGATCCGCGACGGAAAGTGTAAGAGCGAGGGGTGGTCGTCTCAATCGTGAATTTCGTAGTAATTCGCAAATCGACTGCGAGGTCACCCCGAAACACTACTGAACAGTGCAGTTCCGCGGCCTATACCCCTACGGCTATAGTCGAAAACCATGAAACTACGCTCGAACACGCGTAGCGCCGCTTACAAGAAGGAGGACTGCATGACGAACCCCGAGGCGCGCAAGCGCCTGCCGAAAGGCAGCAGCGAGCGAGATCCCCGACACGCAATCGACTTTATCGAGGTGGCCGATTGCCAGCTCGTAGTCAGCAAGAACGTCGGCCGTTCAGGCGACGCGAACGGCGGCGATCGCGCCTCCGAAATCGCGACCGACCTCGCCGCCGCGCATTCGGCGCATGAGCGCAAGCAGTTGCTGCGCATCGCCCTGCGTACGATCGGCTTCGATTGGTTCTGCTACTGCAGATTGACGCGGCTCGGCGAGATGGTCAATCGCGCGCGCTACTTCGACTTGTGCTCGCCGCCGGGCTGGGCGCAGCGCTACGTCGATCAGCGCTACTTCGACGTCGACCCGCGCATGGCCTTTGCTTGCCGGCACGATTGGCCCCTTGTTTGGGACCACGAGACGCTCGCCGCCGACGGCCCCGTCACCCCCGCATCGAGCGAGCGCATGCAGCGCTTTCTCGAAGACGCCGACGGCTGCGGCACGCGCAGCGGCATCGCCTTCGGCCTCGTCGATCCCGGCAGCCTCGAGCACAGCGTGATGATCTTCAGCTCCGTCAACGCAACGAGCGAATGGATCAACGACCGCGTCGTAGGCCAGGCCTATGCGCTCGGCCTCGGTGTCCACGCGTTCCTGGCGGGGCAAATGGCGTCGATGGCGCAAACGCCGACGCTCTCCGATCTGCAGCGGCGCATCCTCAACTTCACGGCCAGCGGCCTCAGCGACCGCGAAATCGCGCAGCAACTGAACATGTCGCGCAGCAACGTCGACTATCACATGCGACAAATCCGCAAGAAGTACGGCGTCCTCAACCGTGTGCAGCTCGCGTACCTCGCGGGCCGCTTGTTCGTCGTCTGACGCTGATGTTCGCTCCTCCCGCGAGCGCCACGCGCGACGCAAGCGTGCCGCGCGAAGCGAATGCGTCGCGAGAGACCGGCGCTGCACGTTCCGCTTCCGCACCTCAGGCGGCCCAGCCCCTCGCCAGCGCCGCCGGTCTGCCGCGGATCAGTACGCTCGCCGCACACGCGCTCAATCGCGCGTACGCGTGGCCCGCACCGTTCGCACTGGCATTGGCACGCGGCAACTACGCATTGCGCTGGGACGCCGACGCCGAACTGGCGGCGCCCGGTCACGTCTACACGTTCCGCTTCGGCCCGGCCGAAGGCTGGTTCGTGCTGGACGCGATCGGCGAACACGAGTTGATCGGCGATGCCGCCAGCGAAACCGTGCCCGTTGAAATTCGCTGTGCGCTGCTTGCCGATGCGCTTGCCCCAATCATCGACCAGCTCGAAGCGAAAACGCGCCAGCGCATCGAACTCGGCGTCGCACACTCCGGCGCCCACGTGCACAAGAGCGAGTTCATCAACGAGCGCGACCTGTTGCGCTTTTCCGTGACGAAGGCCGGCAGCGCATGGCGCTGTCATGGCGCATTGCGTTTTGCGGAAGAGCGCTTCCTGGGCCTTGCCTGCCCCACAGAGCCGCCGCCGCCCAAGGTGGAAGCATCCGATTTCGACACGTTACCGATAGCGCTGCACTTCGAGGTCGGTTCGACGATGCTTAGCGTTGGCGAACTTCGTTCGATCGCACCGGGCGACATCATCGGCATCGAACGCTGGCAATCGTTCGGTCAGGCGCTTCGCTGCATCGCGACGACGCGAGACGGGCGCCTGACCGTGATGGCGAAAGCGGTGGGTACGCGCATCGTCATCGACCAAATCGAGGAGAATCCCGTGACGTCCAATCCGCGCTCCGATGCGTCGGCGCCGAACTCACCGACATCGACCGCGAGCGCTCAAACGGCGGCCGGCGAGGCGTCCGCCGAGCCGAAGCTCGCGCAGCTCGACGCGCTCGAAGTACGGGTGTCGTTCGAGCTCGACGAACGATCGATGCCGCTCGCCGAGTTGAAGGCGCTCAAGAGCGGTTACGTGATCGAACTCGAGCAGCCGCTCAATCAGAGCACCGTGCATATCCGCGCGAACGGCGCACTCGTCGGGCAAGGGCATCTGATCGCCGTCGGCAATAAGCTCGGCGTCCGCGTCTCGCGTTTTTCGGAGAACGGCGATGAGTAGCATGCCGAGTCCCGTAACAGCCATCTTTCTGATCGTGGCGCTCGGCACGCTGCCGTTCGCCACGTTGATGGTCACGAGCTACACGAAGCTCGTCGTCGTGCTGGGCCTCTTGCGCACGGCGCTCGGCGTGCAGCAAGTGCCGCCGAACATCGTGCTGAACGGCATCGCCCTGATCCTGACGATCTACATCATGGCGCCCGTGGGCGGCAGCATCCTCGACAAGATGCAAGAGGATCACGTTTCGATTGGCAGTTCCCTGAGCGTCGACGACGTCGTCGCGATCGGGCAGGCGATCTCACCGCCGCTCAAGAAATTCCTCGAGCAACATACGGTGCCCGGCGAACGCAACTTTTTCATGCGCTCGGCCACGGCGATCTGGCCGGCCGAACGCGTCCAAACGCTGAAGGCGGACGACCTCATGGTGCTCGTGCCGAGCTTCATGCTTTCCGAACTGACGCGTGCGTTTCAGATCGGTTTCGTGATTTACGTCGTCTTCGTCGTGACCGACCTCATCGTGGCGAACGTTCTGCTTGCCCTGGGCATGCAGATGATTTCGCCGACGACGATCTCGATCCCGTTCAAGCTGCTGCTGTTCGTCATGCTCGACGGCTGGTCGCTGCTCGTGCATGGGCTCGTGCTGTCATACCGCTAGTCGGGAGGAAGAGCGATGCGTCGCATCTGGACGGCCGCTATCGTCGCCCTGCTTCTCGCCGTCAATGCAAGCGCCGCGCGCGCCAGCGATTTTCTTTCGTTGGCCGCGCGCTGCGCACCCAATGTCGACGGGCATACGCTGGCCGCGCTCGTCAGTGTCGAATCGGGCTACAACCCGTATGCGATCGGCGTCGTCGGCTCGCATCTCGTGCGCCAACCCGCCTCGCTCGACGAGGCCCTTGCGACCGTCGACAACCTGACGCGGCTCGGCTACAACTTCAGCCTCGGCCTCGGCCAGGTCAATCGCTATAACCTCGCGCGCTTCGGCGAATCCGTCACCTCGATCTTCGACCCCTGTGCAAACCTGCGCGTCGCGGCGTCGATTCTCGGCGAATGCTTCGCGCGTGCGGCGCGCGTCGAAGCCAACGAACAATACGCGCTGCGCAAAGCACTGTCGTGCTATTACAGCGGCAACTTCACCACCGGATTTACCGCGGGCTACGTCGAACGCGTCGTTTCCCATGCACTCGACGATGGGCATCACGAGGTCGCCCCGATTCCGCTCGCGCCAGGCGGGGCTGCGCCGCCCTCTTCGTCGGCCGCGCGCGGCGGGCCTGCCCGCGCCGCGCTTTCCCGTTCGACGCGCGGTGCGCATGCATCGCGGTGCGCGCCCGGCATCGTCGTACTGTCCGACTGCGTCAGCGATGGTCTGCCCCGCAATGGCACCGTCAAGATCCTGCGTTGAACCGACATGAACGGCGGCATCGAGCGAAACCGCCCCACGGTTCATCGATGCGTGGAGCCGCCGAGCAGAAACGCGAGATGCGTGCGATTGGCCGCGCCATATCGGCGACGCAACAGACGCAGGTGATAGTCGACATTGTGCGGCGTCGTTTGCAGACGCGCCGCGATCTGCTTGTCCGACAGCCCACCGACGAGACACGACAGAATGCGCGCCTGCATCTCGGTCAGCGTCTCTTTCTGAACAACATCGGGCGCGCCGACTTCGATAGCGAGGCGCCTTGGGTCCGACGCGAAGCGATGCAACGACAAACCGAACGCGAGCGCCTGCACGAACACATGTTCGGCGATCCATTCGGCACCTGTCCGGCCAGCCGCCAGGCTGACGACGGCGCGCACGCCGCCAGGAGCGGTGGGAATGCTGAACATGACGCCGCTTTGAACGCCTTCGCACTCGAGCGCCGGAAACAAACCGCGTAACGCTTCCGGCGAGCCGTCTCGACGCCACGCGCGCAGCAGCCAGTCGAGATCCCAGACGAGCGGCACGCTCGACGCGCTGACTGCGGCAAGGCGCGGATCGAGCCCGCCGTAGCCGCCTTCGATATACTCGCGGCCGAAGTGATGCGGCGCCGTGTCGTCGAGCGCCCATGCGTGAGCCGTCAAACGGTGTTCTGCCCGCTCATCGACCCGTGCATAGGCGAGCGCGCTAAAGCCCATGACATGCAACAGCGCGCGCAGCAAGCGCGCCCGTTCCTCCGGCTCCTCGGCCGACATCAACTGCACGGCGACCACCATCTCCGCGCGCAGTGCCGCGGCTTGCTGCCCGAATGAACCCGCGAGCCCGAGCCGCGGGGGCTCTGCCGCCGCGCCGCGAGAGCATCGGCACGCCGTATCGAACCGCTTTTTTGCATCGCCGCGTGAGCGCGCCGCGATGCGTTTCGTTACCTCCTGCGCGAGCCATAGCTCGACGCCGCAGCATTTCGTTCTCGTATCCATTTTCCAGACCGACGACACTTTCGACACACGCTGACCGAGCGCGCAGAAGCGCATGGCAGCGCTGCCGATTGAATGTACCGGCGTGGACAATGCATCGATATACGAATTCGTCGTCTCGCTATAGCTGCGAGACATACACGTACGCACGACGTCCGCGCAAACGTTGCACCACGCGGATCCGGCCATGCACCATCGTCATGCGAGGTTGACCCGATGTTCGCTGACGATCGCGCCGAGCGCATCGCGCAGCTCGCCGGCAGCCGACGCCACGCAACTGCGCAGCGATTCGGCGAACGGCCCGTCGAGGGTCTTGCTGGTGCCGAGCAGCTTCACTTCGAACTGAAGTTCCGGCGAAAGCAGATAGGCGTGTAGCTCGCCCGGGCCGCCTGCCACGGCCGTGAACGTGTCGAGCAGCGCATAGCCGATGCCTTGCGTGACAAGGGCCCGCGCGATGGAATAGGTTTGCACGACGATGTTGGCCTGCAGCCCCAGGCTTGCGTGCTGCAATCGCTGACCGATCAGCGAGCCGAGCGGCGTACCGTCGTGTAAGCGAATGAAAGGTCGATCCGCGAGATAACCGAGTTCGCTGAGCGGCGCCGATTGACGCAGCAGCCGCGGCCAGCCGATCGGCGTCGCGAGCACCATTTGCCCCGTCGACAGTACGTGCGCCTCGATGCCCGGCACCGCGGGCGGCGACAGGCAGATGCCGAGATCGACCGCGCCGGCGCGCAACGCGGCGACGACCTCGTTCGTATGCAACGTCGCCAGTTCGAAGGCAGCGTCCGCATGGGTGACGAGCATACGTTCGATCGCGCGCGGCAATACGCTGTTGGCCAGACTTGGCGTGACCGCGAGGCGCAGCGGCGCACCACCGCGGCGCACGGAAGCCGACGTAAAGCGCAGTTTCTCGATGGCGGCGAACACCTGCTCGACTTCGGGATAAATCGACTGCAGTTCGTTGGTCGGCACAAGGCGCCCGCGCACGCGTTCGAAAAACTTGAACCCGGCTTGCTGCTCGGCGTGCTGCAGCGTGCGTGAGACCACGGGTTGCGATACATGGAGTAAATCGCCGGCTCCGCTGATCGAGCCCGTGATCATGATTGCTCTCAGCACTTCAATGTGGCGCAGCCGCATGGGAGAAAGCGTCTTCTCAACAAGAAAATGAGTAGGGAGAATCTTACCTGCCACGCACGCGCAACGGCGCATCTCTTACCGACACCTTTCGAATTGAACGAAGGCTCGGGCAGGCATAGCCAAGGTTCGTAGTAATACACGGTTGAAGCGAAGAAAACCATAGGGCGACTACTGGATCATGCTTCGCACGAAAGCTGCCGCCGCTGGGATACTGTGACCTCACTCTTTGGCGTGCGGGGGCGCGCCTTCCCCGGAGCAAGAAATATGAGTCAGTATGGCATGAGCGATACGGATACCGATGTTTCGAACTTCCAGGTCTTCGGCGACGTCGATCTCGATAGCGCTGCCGAGGTTTCCCTCGACTCGGACGCACCCGACGGGCAGCGTCTCGCCGGTATCGCACACGACCTGGCGAAAGCCGGCAACGCACAGGAGCGGCACGCGCTGCTGCGTCCGACACTGCGCGCGGCCGGCTTCGATTCGCTGTGCTACATGCGCGTCTCGCGCATCGGCGACACGATCAATCGGCTTATCTACTTCAACGCGTTCTCGCCGGCCGGCTGGGCCCAGCGCTATCTGCGCGAGCGCTTTTACGAAATCGATGCGCGCCTTGCCTATTCGTGCCGGCACGAATGGCCGATGCTCTGGGACCTATCGTCGATCGCTACGAATGCGTCACAGCCGGGCGCCGGCACTTCGTCCGGCGCCTCCGCGGCTGCACCGTCCACGCAGAGCCCGGCCGCGACGGCGCGCGCTACGCGCCTGACGACGGCCGCCCGCGAGGCAGGTATGCTCTCGGGCGTTTCGTTCGGGCTCGGCACACCCGATGCGCTCGACACGTGCATCGTGATGTTCTCCAGTTCGCAAACGTCCAAGGCTCGTTTGCCCGACATGGCGATCGGACATGCCTACGCGCTCGCGGTGGGCTTGCACGAATTTCTCACGTCGCGCGCGCCGCGACTTCAGCGTGCCACCTACTGCACGGAATTGAGCGACATTCAACGCTCGATTCTCGAGCTCGTCACGCTCGGCATGAACGACAAGGACATCGCCGAGCGTCTTGGCACCTCGCATCACAATGTCGATTATTACCTGCGCCAACTGAAGAAGCTTTACCACGCAACCAATCGCGTGCAGCTCGCGTACATCGCAGGCCGCGTGCTCGGAGCGCCCGTTACGAGCTGCGGCGCAAATTCGTAGTTCTACAGATGCGCCGGATCCGCGCAGTTACGAACCCCAGGTAACAGCCGGTTCGAACCACAGTCCGGCGCTCGATTCAGTTGAACCAAGACATCCGAACGAGCCACGGTTCGGCAGTCGACCAGACAAGGACCAGCGCTCAATCGATCGCGCATCGAAAATCAACGTCGAAAACGGATCCCCAATTCATCGCGCAATGAAACTCTTTAACCCATTCGATCCGCGATGTTTCTTGGCTCTTTACGCCACGCACTCCCAATTTCCCGGCCGCACGACGAGGGTGCGCACTCGCGCGCTTTACGCTTTACGCCTTGCGCCATCCCCACCGGGCTGCAAAATAAGCGAGCTGCGCACGATTTTCGACGTTGAACAATTTCTGCAGGGTCTTCACGTGGTGGGTGACGCGGTGCAGCGACGCCGAGATTTCCGCGGCAATTTCATGATCCGACAATCCCATCACGAGCCGCTCGAGGACGGCCGCTTGCTCTTGTGTCAATTCAATGACACGCGCCTGCCGGGCACGGTCGTCGATGTAAGGCTGCATGAGCCGGCTGATGGTCAGGCTTATCGCGAGCACGCCCCCCATCACGCGATCGTCGATCCAGTGGGTATCGCCCGCTTGCGACGTCAGCCCGACGGCAACGCGCAATTCAGCCCGCGGCGCCGGCAATCCGAGGATGAGGCCGCAGAGCATTCCATGTGCGCGCAAGCTCGATAAAAGGTTGCGCACACGCGGCTCATTCACGTTCGGCCCCGTCTCCAACTGATCAAGATTCCACGTGACCGGCAAACCGCTTTCCCGCAAGGTTGCAAGCCGGGGATCGGTTTCATAAAGCCGATTCTTCAAATAAGCCGTCGTAAATGCAACATTTCCCATCTCTCGCATGACGTAGGCGCGCAAGATGCGCCTGCCAATCGTTTCGAGCGCCAAATAAGAAAACGTCGAAAAGCCCTCTTGTTGCAAGCGCTGGCGGCATTCGCGCAGCTCCGATTCGTGCCGTTCGGCGTCGAAGCCCGGATCCACCTGGCGCAGATACGCAAACGCGTCCGCCTGCGAGAACCATACAAGCGTTGGAAATTCGTCATCAATTGTCATGAGTAGAGAACCTCGCCTGCCGGTATCGTTTTTTTTACGTTTATTATTACGCGATGTTACGCGCGCCAACACGGTTACATCAAACAACGCATGGTGCGGCAGCATGAATCCCGATCGGAGGCTCTCGATGCATCACCCTGCATTGCGCCAGGATGAGTCGGCGCTTGCGCCACTCTCGCGTACTTGTGGTTCCGACCCGGCGGCGGCGCCGCGCTCCCGGCCGATCGAGGTCGTCTGGTGCAACGACCCACGCCAGCTCTGTGCAACGGCGCGTCATACGCCGCGCTTGGGGATCGCCGCCGCCTTGGCCGCAGCGCAGAATGCCGCCGAGCGAAGCCGCATAGTGAACGGGCTGTTGCACCTGATCGGTTTTTCCACCTTTGCTTACTTCGGGCTCGAAATCGTGCGCGAGCGGGTCGAACGGCTGTTTTTGCACGAAGCGTTCACGCCCGGCACCTACCGCGGCGAATACGTGCGCGAGCGGTATCACGAAGTCGATCCGCGCACGCATGCGGCGCGCAGCGGAAGATTACCGCTGATTTGGGATTTGCAACAGTTGCGCGCACAACCATCTGGCGCGCTGCAAAGCGATGACGCTCAAGAAGGATTGGACGGCTTTATCCGAACGATGCGCGACGACGGCATGCGCAGCGGCCTCATGTTCGCGATGTCGATCCCGGGTACCCGGCTGCACGCGTTCATGAGCTTCACGGGCCAGCATCGCACCCGCGATTGGATTACCTCGACCACGCTCGAGCAGGCGCTGTCGATCGGCATGTCGGTCCATTCGATTGCATCGCAACAATTGACGAGCGCCGCGAGGGATAACACGTCGAACGGCCTGACGCAGTTCGAGCGCGAGTTGCTGAGGGGCATTGCCGAAGGCTCTTCCGACAAGGAAATCGGGCGGCGCCTGGACACCAGCGCTCACAACGTCGACTATCACCTGCGCAAGCTGCGCAAACGCTTCGGCGTCGCGAATCGCACCGAGCTGACGTACCTCACGTCGAAGCTCGAATTGATTTAGGGCCGGTTCGCGCCGCGTGTGCCGCACGTGCCGCACGTGCCGCCGAGCGAGGCGAAGCCGGCGAGCCGCTCGACCGTGATGTTGCCGCCGCACGCCAGCACCACCACCCGTGCGCCGGGCAGCGAAGCCAACCGGCTTTCGAACGCTGCGGCGAGCGCGCAAGCGCCGCCGGGTTCGACCACGAGCCTTGCCTCGTTGAAGTAGCGCAGGCTCGCCGCCGCGATCTGACCCTCTTGCACCGTCACGATATCGTCGACATATCGCCGAATCAGCGGGAACGTCAGATCGCCGAGGCATTGAACCTTGATCGCGTCGGCAATGCTCGCACTCGGCGCTTCCATCGAAACGAGCCTTCCGGCGCGAAGCGATTGTCTTGCATCGTCCTCGAGCGCGGGTTCCACACCGATGACGGCGACCGACGGCGCCAATTGCTTGATGGCCGCCGCCACGCCTGCGATGAGCCCACCGCCGCCGACGGGAACGAACACGGCGGCTGGCGGCTGCGCGCCGCATTGCTTCAGCAGTTCGATGCCGATCGACGCTTGACCGGCCATCACACGCCTGTCGTCGTACGGCGCGATCAGCGTGTACCCGTGCGTATGAGCCAGGCGCTCCGCCAACGCGCGCCGCGCATGCGATGAACGCTCAGCCATCACGACCCGCGCCCCCCATCCTTCGGTTACATCGATCTTGGCCTTCGGCACCTCGGGCGACATCACGATCGTCGCCGCGACGCCCGCATCGGCGGCAGCCTTGGCTACGGCTTGAGCGTGGTTGCCCGTCGAGTACGCGACGACGCCTCGGGCGCGCTCGGCAGGCGTCAATGTCGCCATGCACCAGGTTGCGCCGCGAATCTTGAACGAGCCGGTCGGCATCAGGCATTCGGCCTTGACGGAGATGGGCGCGCCGGCTGCCGTGTGCCAGCCGCTCACATCGATGAGCGGCGAAGGAGCGAGCACGCGGGCGAGATGGTCCGCGGCTGCCTGTATGTCCGACAGCGCGAGATCCGCCACGCCCATCCGATGCGTCGTCATTGCGATTTCCCTTGAAGATAAAGCGATAGTGGCAGTTTGCTATCCTTCGCTAAATCTATCCAACAAATTTAGTCGATGACCAAAATCAACGTGCTCGATATCAAGCGGCTCGATTTGAACCTGGCCGTTGTATTTGTCGCCATCTGGCAGGAGCGCAGCGTGACGAAAGCGGCCGCACGTCTCGCGTTGAGCCAGGCGGCAACGAGTGCCGCGTTGGCACGGTTGCGCGAAGCGTGCGGCGATGCCCTCTTCGTGCGGGTGCGCGACGGCATGGCGCCCACTGCGCGCGCCGCCGCGATGGCCGAACGGCTCGAGGAAAGCGTGGCCGATCTGTGGGAAGTGCTGACGCAGCAGCACGCATTCGATCCGTCGACTGCGACGCGCCGCTTTTCGGTGGGAATGTCCGACGATTTCGAGCTGGCGCTGGGGCCGCATCTGACGCGGCTCGTACGCCACGCGGGCGCCGGCATCTCGATCGCGTTTCGCCAAACGAATCGTCATACTGTCGAGAGCATGCTGAACGACCGCGAGATTGAACTGGCTGTCGTCTCGGGGGCGGTCAAGAGCGCATGGATCGCACAGGAACAGATCGGCCAAAGCGGTTACGCGTGCGTGATCGACAAACGAGCCGTCCGTTTGCCGCTGCCCCTTTCGCTCGACGATTACCTCGCTCTGCCGCACCTTCTCGTGTCTTTTTCAGGGCGAACGGGCATCGTCGATACCGCGTTGCATGCCATGAAGCGCACGCGCCATGTCTATGCTGCCTTGACGCATTTTTCGGCGGTGCCGGCGTTCCTGACGAATGCGCGCGCCGTCGTCACGCTGCCGTCCCACGCGGCAGCCGCCCTGGCCGGGATGTCGCGTTTGAGCGCTTGCGCCGCGCCGCTCGAACTCGGGCGCTACCCCGTCCAACTGCTGTGGCGGCGCGATAGCGACGGCGAAAGCGCCGTCGAATGGATGAAGGAGCGCATCCGGCACGCCTGCGGGCTGGCCATGAACGATGCCGCCTCACTTGCGCCCAATCCGCGCCCACGAAAACGCACAGTCAAAGGTTAGGAGTGCGAACAAGCGATGCCGGGCATGCACGTTGCTCACGCTATCGGCACAAGCAATATGCTTGCTACGAGCGACGTATCCGGAGGAAAGGAGCGCCACGATCATGCCCCATGACAACGACCCTTCGACATCCACCTCGCCCCTGGACACCGTACCGGACTCCACCAGCCCCGCATACGCGAGCCGCCGCCCGATCACGCGTGCATTCGACGGCTTTGCGAGCGCCGCCACGCGCTGGGCCGGCTCGCCCATTGCCTTCGGCACCTCGGTGCTCATCATCGTCGTCTGGGGACTGTCCGGCCCCCTGTTTCGATATTCCGACGCATGGCAACTGATCATCAATACGGGCACGACGATCGTCACGTTCCTCATGGTGTTCCTGATTCAGCAAAGCCAGAACAAAGACAGTGTCGCGATCCACTTGAAGCTCAATGAACTGATCGCGGCTTATCGCAGTGCCAATAACCAATTGATCGGCATCGAAGATGCATCGGAAGAAGACCTGCGCCGTATCGCCCATGCCTATCTGGAACTTGCCAACAAGGCGGGCACGACGAAAGCCGACCGCGAGACGCTCGATAAATCGCTCAGCGAAGCGAAAGCCGCCCCGGTCGACGACGCCAGACAATAGCGAACAGCACGCCGATTCGTGGTGCCGAAATATCGCCACGAACGGTGAGGCGAGCCGGGCCGACGTTCCGTCGGCTTAGCGCTCCGGCGAATGTCGGTAAAATGGCCGCCATGGACAAGTGCCGTTATTGCGGAAAAATCCGTGACGAATGGGAATGCCACGGGCAGGAATGCCGCACGGCGATCGCTCGTGCGCTGCGCCGGCAACGCCTGGGCCTGCCGATGGTGCCCAACGTCATCCGCAATGAAGTACCGGCTGGCGCCAGCACGAGCGAAGTCATCGCCGTGCTGTCGCGCCAACGCCTGCGGGCGCGGCGCGCAAACGAGGAGCGCCGGGAGCGTCGAGAAGCCGATGGTCTCGAAGAAGATTCATAACACGCCCACGAGCCGGTAGCCCACGCCGGTCTCGGTCATGATGTGCTCGGGCTGGGCCGGATCGCGTTCGAGCTTCTGCCGCAAATGCCCCATATAGATCCGCAGATAGTGCGGGCTTTCGACGCGCGAAGGCCCCCACACTTCGTGCAGCAGCTGACGATGCGTCAGCACGCGGCCGGCGTGGCGCGCCAGCGAAGTGAGCAGACGGTATTCGATCGGCGTCAAATGCACAGGCTGTCCCTCGCGCCGCACGGTGCGCATTTCGAAGTCGATTTCAATGGCGCCGAACTGCAGCTTCGATGATGGGTCCGACGCGGAGCGATTGCGCCTGCGCAATTGCGCACGAATGCGCGCGAGCAGTTCGGGCACGCCGAACGGCTTCGTCAGATAATCGTCGGCGCCTGCGTCGAGCGCCGCCACCTTTTCCTCTTCGCGCGTGCGCGCCGACAACACGATGACCGGCACCGACGACCAATCGCGCAATTGGCGAATGACATCGGCGCCGTCCATATCGGGCAATCCAAGATCGATGATGATGAGATCGGGCCGCGCGCTCGCTGCGAGCGACAGGCCTTTGCGCCCTGTATCGGACTCCAGAAAGCGAATGCTTTCCGCTTCGAGCGATACCTGGACGAGACGGCGGATGGGTTTGTCGTCTTCGATGAGCAGGACGGTGATCGCGGATTCGGTCATGCTTAAACCCTCTTCGTCGGCTGAGGCGGCGTCGGCGTCGACGGCGACGTGTGGGCTCCGGGCCCGGGCGTCGTCACGTCGATTTTGCCTGCGGGCGCATCGCCTGTCTCGACATCCTCGATGGCCTCGGCCTCGATCGTCGGCGTCTCGTTCGCGGGCAACGTAAACCAGAACGTCGCGCCGGTCACCGCGCCGTCGGCGCCGAACCGGTTGTACGCGCCGATGTCGCCGCCGTGCGCTTCGACTATCGCCCGACAAATCGCCAAGCCGAGACCGACGCCGGGCTTCGCCGATTCCTTCTCCCCGCGCGTGAATTTCTCGAACAAACGCGACTCCATGCCGACCGGCAACCCGGGACCGTTGTCCTGCACTTCGACTCGGAGGGAACGCGACGCACCCGTTTCGACCGCCATTGCGGCAAGCGTGATGGGCGAGCCGGCCGGCGTGTACTTCGACGCGTTCTCGAGCAGGTTCGCGAACAGGCGTTCGACGAGCACGGCATCGAGTTGCACGAGCGGTAAATCGTGTGGCACACGTATTTCGATTGCGCGGCCGGCCAGCACCCGACGGCACGCCGACAACGCCGAGCCGACGACCTCTTCGATCGACGACCACTGACGGTTCAGTTTCATGCTGCCTTCCTGCAGCCGCGCCATATCGAGCAGGTTGGTGACGAGACCCGTCATGCGCAACGCTTCGTCATGGATCGCTTCGGCCAATTCATGGGCTCGCGGCCCGCTGCTCACGTCGGCGCCGGGCCCTTCCGCCAGCATCGAGGCGAATCCGACGATCGACGTCAGCGGCGTGCGCAAGTCGTGCGAAATCGCCGACAGCAACGAGTTGCGCAGCCGTTCCGACTCCATGCTGACGAGCGCATCCTGCGCAATCTCGACGTAGTGGACGCGTTCGAGCGCAAGCGCGATCTGCGCGGCGAACGTGTCGATCATGCGGCGCTGCTCGGGGATCTCGAGTTCCTCCATGCGCGGCGACACGATCGCGATGACGCCGCGCGTGCGCATCGGTGCCTTCAACGGAAGATAGAGTGCAGCAGCGGCCGGCAGCGTCTCGGTGCCGCGACCGGCGCATTTCTGCTGGTCGTATACCCACTGCGCGATATCGAGGTCCACGGCGGACGCGTCGAGCGTCAGCGCCTCGTCGGGGTTCTCGACCTTCTGCCTCACTTTTTCCGCGCTATCGGGCAGCAAGATCGCTACGCGCGCCTGAAACACTTCCGCTACATGACGTGTGCCCACTTCGATGATGCTTGCCGTCGTCAGGGCCGCCCCGAGCGCGCGCGCCATTTCGAACATGGCCCCGGTGCGTCGCTCGCGCAATGTCGCAATGCGCGCTTGCCGGCGCAGGCTCGCCGTCAGGTTGCTGATCGTCAACGAGGTGACGAGCATGACGGCGAACGTCAGCAGGTATTGCGTATCGGAAACCGTGAACGACATGCGCGGCGGCACGAAGAAGAAATCGAACGCGCCGACGCCGAGGAAGGAAAACATCACGCCGGGCCCGCGCCCCAACTTCGCGGCCGAGAAGATCGTGCCCAGCAGGTACAGCATGACGAGATTCGTCAGCGAGATGTGATCGACGAACAAACTCGCAACGATCGTGATCGCCGCACAAATACCGAATGCATAGGAGTACGAAGTAGCGGATGAGCGCCCGCCCGCACCGCCGATGCCGGCGAAACGCGCCACGGCTTCCCCGCGTTCGGCCGTCTCTCGCACCGTGCCCGAACTGACGAGCGTGACATCGATGTCGCGGGCCGCGCGAATCAGGCGCTCGCCGGTAGAACGCTGAAGCCATCTACGCCAACGGAAGGCCGGGGTCGCCCCGACGACGAGCTTCGAGACGTTGCGCATGCGCGCGTAGGCGATCAGCGTCTGCGTGGCCTCCTCGCCTTGCAGCGTCACCGTCTCCGCGCCGAGTTCGGACGCCAGCTTCAATGCGTCGAGCGTGCGTTTGCGAATGGCGTCGGGCAGGCGCTGCAGCTTGGGCGTCTCGACATACACCGCGAGCCAATCGGCCTTGAGGCTCGCGGCGAGCCTGGCGGCTGCACGCACGAGCGTCGTGCTCTCGGGCCCTGCACCCACGCAGACGATGATCCGCTCGCGGGCCTGCCAGATCCGCTCGATCGATTGATCGGCGCGATACTCGCGCATTTGGGCGTCGACGCGATCGGCCGTGCGGCGCAATGCCAGTTCGCGCAGGGCGATCAGGTTGCCCTTGCGAAAGAAGTTACGGACAGCGTTTTCCGCTTGATGCGGCAGGTACACCTTGCCTTCGCGCAAACGGTCGAGCAGTTCCTCCGCCGGCAGATCGACGAGCGTCACTTCGTCGGCCAGATCGAACACGCGATCGGGCACGGTCTCCCACACACGGATGCCCGTGATTTGCCCGACGACATCGTTCAAGCTCTCCAAGTGCTGGACGTTGACGGTCGTGTAGACATCGATGCCCGCATCGAGCAACTCATGCACGTCCTGCCAACGCTTCAGATGGCGCGAGCCTTGAACGTTCGAATGCGCGAGCTCGTCGACCAGAATCAGCCCGGGCTTACGCGCGAGCGCCGCATCAAGATCGAATTCGGCGAGTTGCCGCCCGCGATACTCGATCGCGGCCGGCGCAATTGCTTCGAGGCCTTCGAGTAGCGCAAGCGTTTCCTTGCGGCCGTGCGTCTCGACGATGCCGACGACGACGTCGACGCCCTCTTCCCACCGGCGCCGCGCGGCCTGCAGCATCGCGAACGTCTTGCCGACGCCGGCCGATGCGCCGAAAAATATCTTGAGCCGGCCGCGCAGGCGCTTTTCCTCCTCGCGGTGGATCTTATCGAGGAGCGCGTCGGGATCGGGTCTTTCCATCACTTGTATTCACCATGACCGATGCGCTTGCGGCACTATCGAAAAAGTCCTTGCTCGCACCGGGCCGATCGCGGATCGCTCAATGCAGCGGCTTCAGTTGATCGAGCGCGAGGTTCAACTTGAGCACGTTCACCCGCGCCTCGCCCAGCACGCCCAGTTGCCGCCCCGACGTATGCTGTGCAACCAGCGCATCGACCTGCTCGTGCGTCAGACCTCTCGCCTTCGCCACGCGCGCCGCCTGGTAGGCCGCGGCCGCGGGCGAAATCTCAGGATCGAGGCCGCTGCCTGACGACGTCACGAGATCGACCGGCACAGGTGCCGTGTTGGTCGGATCTTCGTGATGCAGTGCATTTAACCGCCCCTTGATCTCGTCCGCAAGCGCCGGGTTCGTCGGTCCGAGGTTCGAGCCGCCCGAACTCTGCGCATTGTACGGATTCGGCGTGGTGGCCGACAAACGCCCCCAGAAGTAGCCGGGCGCATCGAATTGCTGCCCGATCAACTCCGAGCCCACGGGCTTGCCGTCCTTCTCGATCAGGCTGCCGTTCGCTTGATGCGGAAAGACAGCCTGCCCGATCGCCGTCACGACGACCGGATAGACGATGCCCGTGATCACCGTCAACGCGGCAAACAGCACCAGCACGGGTCTCAGCATATTCTTCATGATGCCTCGATGAAAACCATTGATGTTTCTCGGAGGGCCCGTTGATCCGACTGCACTGCCGTGCGCATCGAAGGTCGGGCCCGCTCAGCTTCTCGTTCCTGTTCGCCTGCTCGAATCGTCAATTCGTCACACGCACAGATCGTCAAGCCCAACCCATCGCGGTGATCAGCATATCGATGAGCTTGATGAACGGAAACGGAAGCAAGAGTCCGCCGAGCCCATAGATCAGCAGATTGCGACGCAGCAGCGATGCCGCGCCGAGGGCCCGGTACCTCACGCCCTTCAACGCGAGCGGGATCAGGAACACGATAATCAGCGCATTGAAAATCACCGCCGACAGAATCGCGGACGCAGGCGAAGTCAGATGCATGACGTCGAGCACGCGCAACTGCGGGTATGTCGTCGCAAACGCCGCCGGGATGATGGCAAAGTACTTTGCGACGTCGTTGGCGATCGAGAACGTCGTCAGCGAACCGCGCGTCATCAACATCTGCTTGCCGATTTCCACGATTTCGATGAGCTTGGTCGGGTTCGAATCGAGGTCGACCATGTTGCCCGCCTCTTTCGCCGCCTGCGTGCCCGTGTTCATCGCGACGGCCACGTCGGCTTGCGCGAGCGCCGGCGCATCGTTGGTGCCATCGCCCGTCATCGCGACGAGACGCCCTTCGGCCTGATGCGAGCGGATCATCTTCAACTTCGCTTCAGGCGTCGCCTCGGCGAGGAAGTCGTCGACCCCTGCCTCGGCGGCGATCGCGGCGGCCGTCAAGCGGTTGTCGCCCGTGATCATGACCGTCTTGATGCCCATCTTGCGCAGCTCGGCGAAACGCTCCCTGATGCCGCCCTTGACGATGTCCTTCAGTTCGATCACACCGAGCACGCGCGCCTGGCCGGCTTCGCCGTGGACGCCCGCTTTTTCGGCGACGACGAGCGGCGTGCTGCCGCGTCGCGCCACATCGTCGACGGCCGTTTGCACTTCCTGCGGATAGCGGCCGCCGTTCTCTTGCACGTACTTCTTCACGGCGTCGGCCGCCCCCTTGCGAATCTCGCGATTGGGCAAGTCCACGCCGCTCATGCGGGTTTGCGCCGTAAATCCGAGGAAGTCGGCATGCAGCGCAGCCATGTCGCGCTCGCGAATGTTGAAGCGCTGCTTGGCCAGAATGACGATGCTGCGTCCCTCCGGCGTTTCATCCGCCAGCGACGACAACTGCGCTGCGTCCGCCAGCGCCTCCTCCGAGACGCCTGGAGCAGCGATGAACGACGAGGCTTGCCGATTGCCGAGCGTGATCGTGCCCGTCTTGTCGAGCAGCAGGACGTCGACATCGCCGGCCGCTTCGACCGCTCGACCCGAGGTGGCGATCACGTTGGCCTGCATCATGCGGCTCATCCCGGCCACGCCGATGGCCGACAGCAGGCCGCCGATCGTCGTCGGAATCAGGCAGACGAGCAACGCCACCAGCGCCGTAATCGTCACCACGTGGCCGGCCTTCGCAGCCGCCACCGAGAAGATCGAGAACGGCAGCAGCGTGGCCGTCGCAAACAGCAACACGAGCGTCAATGCGACGAGCAGAATCGTCAGCGCGATTTCGTTGGGCGTCTTCTGGCGCTTTGCGCCTTCGACCATCGCAATCATGCGATCGAGAAAGGCCTCGCCGGGATTGACGCTGACGCGCACGACGATCCAATCCGACAATACGCGCGTGCCGCCCGTGACCGACGAAAAATCGCCGCCCGATTCGCGGATCACGGGCGCAGATTCGCCGGTAATGGCAGACTCGTCGACCGAGGCGACGCCATCGATGACTTCGCCATCGGCAGGAATCGTGTCGCCTGCCTCGATCAACACCACATCGCCCTTACGCAGATCGGTGGACGCGACGATGAGAATCGGCGATTTCGGATGCGGCTCATTGAGCTTTTTCGCCACCACATTATGTTTGGCACTGCGAAGCGATGCCGCTTGCGCTTTCGATCGCCCTTCGGCAAGCGCCTCGGCGAAGTTCGCAAATAGCACCGTGAACCAGAGCCAAAGCGCTACCGCCAGGATGAAACCGGTGGGGGCTTCGGCTTGGCCGGCGAACGCCGCGATGCACAGCACCGTCGTCAGAATGCTGCCGACGTAGACGCAAAACATCACCGGGTTGCGCAATTGCGTACGCGGCCCGAGCTTCCTGAATGCGTCGACGATCGCCGGCTTTGCGAGGGCCGGATCGAACATCGACCGTACAGCGGTACGGGCCTGCCCGAGATTGTCGGGACGATGGACAGGCGGTTCAGTGACAGTAGTCATGCTTTCCTCGAAATCAATGACCCGAGATCATCGAGAGATGTTCGACAATGGGACCGAGCGCCAACGCCGGCACATACGTGAGCGCACCCACGAGCACGAGCGTGCCGAGCAGCAACACGACGAACAGCAGCCCGTGCGTCGGCAGCGTGCCGGACGTCACGGCAAGGCGCTTCTTGTTGGCGAGCGAGCCTGCGATGGCGAGCACCGGAACGATCGTGCCGAAGCGGCCAAGCCACATCGCGATGGCAAGCAGCGTGTTGTAGAACGGCGTATTCACGGTGAGCCCCGCGAACGCGCTCCCGTTGTTGTTCGCGGCCGAGCTGAACGCATAGAGAATCTCGGAGAAACCGTGCGGCCCCGGGTTCGCGATACCGGCTGTGCCAAGCGGCGAGAGCACGGCAATCGACGCGCCCACGAGCACGAGAAACGGCGTCAGCAAGATCGCGATCGACACCATCTTCATCTCGTACGACTCGATCTTCTTGCCGACATACTCGGGCGTGCGGCCGATCATCAAGCCCGCGACGAACACGGCCAACAGCGCAAAGACGAGCATGCCGTAGAGGCCGGAACCGACGCCGCCGAAAATCACCTCGCCGAGCTGAATCAACAACAGCGGAACGAAGCCGCCCAGCGGCGTCAGCGAATCATGCATTGCATCGACCGCGCCGCACGACGCTGCCGTCGTCGCCACCGTGAAGATGCCTGTCTGCGCGATGCCGAAGCGCACTTCCTTGCCTTCGGCGTTACCGCCCGGCTGCAGCGCCGACGCGCGTTGATCGACATGCAGAGAGGCGAACAGCGGATTGCCGGCCTGCTCGGCGGAAATCTCGCCCCAGCACGCCACGGCGAACGCTATCGTCATCGCCGCGAGCACTGCGTATCCCTGCCGTCGGTCGCCGACCATTCGACCGAATACGACGCATAGCCCTGCGGGAATGATCAGGATGGACAAGACCTGCACGAAGTTCGACAGCGGCGTCGGGTTCTCATACGGATGCGCCGAGTTCGCGTTGAAGAATCCCCCGCCGTTCGTGCCGAGCATCTTGATCGCTTCTTGCGAGGCGGCAGGCCCCATCGCAATCGTCTGTTTATCGGCCTTGACGTCCTGCATGACCGGATTGCCCTGCGCGTCCTTGATCGGATTGCCTTGCGCGTCGTTCTTCGGCGCTTGATACGTGGTGACCTGCAGCGTCGGTACGTCCTGATACGACTTGAAGTTCTGAATCACGCCTTGGCTGATGAAGATCAACGCAATGATCGTCGCCAGCGGCGCCAGGATATACAGCGTGATGCGCGTGAGATCGACCCAGAAGTTGCCGATCGTCTGCACCGTATGACGCGCGAAACCGCGAATCAATGCGATGACGACGGCAATCCCCGTCGCAGCCGACAAGAAATTCTGCACGGTCAGGCCGGCCATCTGCGTCAGGTAGCTGACGGTCGCCTCAGGCGTGTAGTCCTGCCAGTTCGTGTTCGTCACGAAGCTCACGGCCGTATTGAAGGCCGCATCGGGCGTCATCGGGCCGAAGGCCTGCGGATTGGCCGGCAGCCATTGTTGCAAACGCAGGAAGCCGTACACCGCGAGCGCACCGAGCGCATTGAAGAGCAGCACGGCGAGCGCGTAGTGCTTCCATGACATCTCGGCGTTCGCATCGACGCCCGCAACTTTGTACAGGAATTGCTCGATCGGCTTGCCGATCCTGCGCACGAGCACGGACGAACCGTCCAACACGGCTGTCATGTACCGGCCGACGGGAATCGCCAGCGCGATCAGTACAACGATAAACAGTGCAGTTTGAAAAAGGTTATTGGCGTTCACTCGAGATCCTCCGCGCGCAACAGCGCATAGATGAGATACGCCAGCAGTAGCAGCGTCGAAGCGCCCGCGAGCCACATCATCCAGGCAGTCACGGCCGGCCTCCCGGTCCACGGTTGCGCAGCTTGTCGCAACCTGCGGTCAGCGCCACGCACAGCCCCAAAAGGATGGCTATGCCGACGAGGTAGATGAAGTCCATTTTTGGTGTTCTCCCGTAGCGATCAGGACACCCGGGAGCGTAGAGGAGATCGCGTAAAGGCCACGACAAGAGTGAGGCGGCGCGTGTAAAAAAAGCGTAAACGCCGGGCACGGCTTGCGCGCGCGAGCAGGCAGGCAGGCTTGACGCTGCGCCCGGACGGCGCAGTCATCCGATCATCGATGCGCCGTCGTCCCGGTCCCGAACAACATGGCCGCCGTCAGCACCGAGGCCATCATTTCGTCGCCCGCATCGTTTGGATGGAGATGGTCGCCCGAGTCGAACGCCGCCAGCAGGCGTGCCGGATGCTGCGGGTCGCGCAAGGCTGCGTCGAAGTCCGCCACCGCATCGAATTGGCCGCTGGCGCGAATCCACGCGTTGACCTCCCGGCGGACCTTGTCCTTGTCGGCGCTGTAGTAGCCCTGAATCGGCGAGCCGTCCAACGCGCCCTCGAACGGTACGATCGTGCCGCCGATCACGCGCACCCCACGCACGTGGGCGCGTTCGATGAGTTGCCGATACCCGTCGATGACGGCCCGCGCGGTCGTGGGCGCATCGTGCGGTGCGAAACTGGAGCCAGCCCAGCCGATGTCGTTCACGCCCAGCAACATGACGACCGCCTTGACATTCGGGCGCGCCAGAACATCGCGATCGAAGCGGGCCAGCCCGTTCACGCCCATCCCGTCGCGCAGCAAGCGCGCGCCTGAAATGCCGGCGTTCAAAACGGCGATGTCGTTTCCGGCAAGGCGTTTCGCGAGATAGTCTGTCCAGCGCCGGTCGGTGTCGATCGTCGCGCCGCGGCCGTCCGTGATCGAATCGCCGAAGGCGACGACCGTGCGCGTCGCGGCGGGCGCATCGACAAGCACTTCAGTCAGGAACAGCCGCGCATCGAGCTGAGAGGGCGCGGCGATCCGTGCGCTTTCAAGATGATTGCCCGGCACAAGCTCGGCGTGTTGCCGGCCGTCCCAGTGGAAGGTGGTCAGCGACGTGCACCGACGCACATAGAGGCTCACCGCGAAACGCTCGAGTGCGGCGACGGGCAGGTCGATCGCATCGGATAGGATGCGTGCGCCAGGCGGAACGACCGTCGTCACGCCACCACCAAACGTCACCGCGCGATCGGTCGACGGATCGATGTCCGAAGACGTGCCTGCCAGCCTGGCAACGTGCAAACCATCAATCTCGAGCGGCGTCTTGCCGTATTCGTTCGACAGCGCGACGCGAATGCGCGCACCGCCGACACTGACGCGCACGACCTGCCTCACGGTGCTATCACACAACGTCGCCGGGATCTGCGTGGTCAGCGGCAACGCGCCGTCGGCCCATACAGGTTGCGGGCTCGCGCTCCACGTATCGATCCAGGCGGCATGCGCAGGCCCGGCGGCACCGGCAGCACCGGCGACGACGACGCTCGTCACGAGTGCGTGCGCGGCGCCACGTAAAGATTGGCCCGAAGTGGTCTTGGAGGCGGTCTTGGAAGCGTTCTTTGTTTGCACGATCTCGGTCCTCATCGGTTCATGAATGGTTCTATTGGCGGGAGGTGTCAGACTAGGGCATTCACATTTGCCTTTGAAGACGAGACAATTGCATGTCACCCATTCCATTTCTGCATGAGCATGAATACGATCAGAGCGATGCGCGTGTTCGTGCGCGCGGTCGAGCTTGGCAGCTTGTCGGCCGTCGCGCGCGAATTCGACACCACGCAGCCGACGATCAGCAAAATCGTCGCGGGCCTGGAAGCCGAAATGGGTGCGCGCCTGCTGACGCGCACCACCACCACGCTCTCTTGCACGGAACAGGGGGAGCGCTTCTATGTGCGCGCGCGGCAGATGGTCGAGGCGTATGACGAGGCGAAAGCCGATGTCCGCGGACTGATCGAACGGCCCGAGGGCCGCCTGCGCGTCGCCGCGCCGGTCAGCTTCGGCGTCCTGCATTTGAACGTTCTCGTGCTCTCGTTCATGGAGCGATATCCCGACATCGAAGTCGACGTCACGCTAAACGATCGCTTCGTCGATCTCACCGTCGAGGGCGTGGACGTGGCACTGCGCATCGGGGGCGAGCCACCCCAGGATGTCGTCGCACGCCGCATTGCCGTGTACGAGCGCACGGTCGTCGCGTCGCCGAAGTATCTGCAAACCCATCCGAAGATTCGTCGTCCCGACGATCTCGCGAAACATGCGTACTTGCGTTTCGCCTGGCTCGCACAAGGCGACACGCTTACGCTCGAACATCGCGACGGACGGCAAACGAGCGTCCTCACGCGGGCGCGCTATCGCATCAACAATTCGCTGGCGATAAGGGAGAGCCTGCTCGCCGGCGTGGGCGTCGGATTGGCCCCCGATTGGCTCGTCTCCGATTTGCTCGCGAATGGGCGATTGCAGCGCGTGTTGCCGGCGTGGCGCGCGTCCCCGCATGAGCTATTCGTGCTGTATCCGCCCCGCCGCTATCAGCCGTTACGGGCGCGTCTGTTCATCGATTATCTGAGTACGCAGCTCGCGGCCATGGCGAAGGCCTGATTTTCGAAGGCGCGATAACACCGGCCGGGTCCGCTCCTGTCGCTGCCGCCAAACGATCCATTGCCCAGCGATTACCGGCCGAATATCCTACTAAAGTTCGTCTATTCGTCGAATTAACGCGCTTCTTATGACATAACAGCGTAATCATCGAATGCGAGTCTGTTCGTTCATCGAACTTCGATCGTGCGAACATGACCTTTCCGATTGGTGATGCACCGTCCCAGGTGCCCGCATCGACTGCTCCCACCGCCCCGCATCCTTCGGCTCCGGCATCGCCTGCTCCGCCCATTGAACTCCAGCCCGGCCAGAAGCTGCGGGCCGGCGAAAGTATCCGCTCCGCCGATGGCCGTTACGAATTGCGAATGCAGGCCGATGGCAATCTCGTCGAGTACGACCTGACGACGCACGTGACTGCGTGGTCAACCAATACGGCGAAGTCGGGCGCGACCGTCGCGATCATGCAAAAGGACGGGAATTTCGTTCTGTACAAGACCGACCCCGACACGCTGTGCGTCAACGGCAAGAACGATGTCTGGAGTTCAGGCACGAACGGCCACTCGGGCGCGTACCTCACGGTGGAGGCGAACGGCGACGTCGTAGTCGATTCGACGAACGGCTCGAAGTCCCGGGCGCTTTGGCAGAGCGGCTTGCCACTGCCCGAGATACCGCCTGCACAGCCCCCGCTCCCGCAGGTTCCGCTCGCACTGCCCTCGAGCGACCCACGCTCGAGCGGGGCTGTCGGGGTGTTCAAGCCCGGTCAAGGGGAGACCGGGATCGCGCAGTTCATCCTCGGCCCTGGCGATTCGCCCTACGACGTTCTACAACGCAGCCAGGCAGCCGGAAGCCTCGGGTTCGCGGACACGACATCGTTCCTGGACGCCAGCTTCGCAGCCACTTCGGCGCTCGATCCCAAGGCCTTCGGCACACGGGCGGCCAATCCGGCGGATGCGGCCCGAACGCTTCCGATCGGGCAAACGATCACCGCATTGAATTCGAAGCGCCTGGGCTATCTCGAGCAGGAGCGCACACAATTGCAAAGTCTCGAGAGCGCCCCGGCCAATGCCCCGAAAACGCAATTGGATGAATTGAAATCGAACCTCATAGGGACGATTTACCAAGAGCTCGATTACGCTGCCACGCCGCAGGCCGTGCCCGATCTGCAGCAATTGACCGCCTCGATCAAAGCGCGCGCACCGCAGGATAAAGCGTTCAACGATGCCATCGACGATGCGGCGAGCCTCTATCAAACCCGGAAACTCGCTCCGAACGGTCGCACGAGCAACGAACTGGGCAAGATCATGTCGGCGGCCGCCGCGGGCAACTGGGGCCAGGTACGCGCACTCGTGAGCGATCAGGCGGTGGCGTGCGCCGGCACCGATCAGGGTGCGACGGCGCTCGGCGATATCACCGCGCGCGCGAGCGTCTATCTGACCTATGCGGGCGGCGATCCAGCCTTCGCGACTGCCATGCGTAACGGCATTCAGGATGCCCAAAGAAAGGTGCTCGTCGATGCGCCGGTACAGACTGTCGTCGATGCCTATCACAAGCATGGCGCCGTTGCCATGATGCAGGCGTTGAACAAAGTGACCGATTCGCAAACGGCCACCATGGGACAAGTCGGGCAAATCATGTCCGATTCGCGCGTGCAGGATGTGATCAAGCAAGCGATCGGCGATATGTCGGATTGGAAGGGTGAGGACAACTTCCTCAATTCCAACGAAGCGATGCTTGACCTCTCGCAAGCCTGCCAGCATGCGCTCGAAAGCGATCACGGGAAAAGCGGGCCGGGCCGGGCCGCCGTCGACCGCATCGCAACCTATATCGTCGGACAGGCAAACAGGTTGCAGCCGGCGAACGTTCCCTTTACGCAGCTCGTATTCGACGAAGCCCAGAACCAGGGCAATGCTGCGCTTGCGCTTGCACGCGTATCCTCGGCAGCGGCGGGCCAGGGTAACGTGGCGCTTGCGTTTGCCGTCGGCACGCAAGCGCGCCTTTACCAGAATCCGGTCTATGCCAGCGCGACCATCGACGGCGTGCGGCAAGGACTCGACATCCTCTCGTCGCAGGTAAAGACACTCGACGATCAAGCCAATAAGGACAGCGCATTCGTCAGCGTTCCCATGGCAGATTGGGGCGCCAATAGCTCGCCGGAGCAGCAAGCGGCGTTGGTCAAAACGCTGCTCGCGGACAATCCGGACAACGCGAAAACATATGGGACCGACTTAAACAAGATCGCGCCGCTAAAGGAAAAAGTGGAAGGCGTGAACGCAGCGGTCTCGGCCTACAGCGGCTCGCTGAAGGGCGTCGTCGGCTTCGACACCGATGTGCCGCAGCCCGGCAGGGGCGGGCTGTATAGATGGGGGTTCGCGAACACGCCGAGTGTAACGAAGGCCTTGGCGGGTATGGCGGAGCCCATGGCGAATCTGTCGAAAAAGGCGGGCTTCGCGGACGATGCATCGAGCGATCCGACCAACACGCTCTGGCTGCAACGCTCGGTGCGCAAAGTCTATGAACAGATCGGCAAGAAGCTGATCGGCGATCTCGGTGCGGACGGCGACAAAAGCGTGATGAGCCCGAAGGGCGTAAAGCTTGCGCAAGGGTGGTGGAAGCGCATCAACAAGAGCGTGGGTGCGGTGCTCTACTTTCAGAACGCCGCATATACGTTGGGCGAAGCGACGCAAGGCGGTTTGCTCACCTTCATGCAAGACGGCGCGTCGGGCATACGGCAGGAGCTCGGCGGTATCTCGTACGCGCTATCGGCCGGCATTCCGAGCGACAAGCTCGCCTCGCTTCGTCCCGGCTCCGGCGAGACGTTGCTCGCCAAAAGCTACGAGAGCGCCAAGGTCGACATCGACGCGCTCAAGATTCCGGAGGGGGCACGCAAGGCGCTCAGCCTGTCGATACACTTCGCTATGCAGGACACGTCGGATTTCGCTTCGGCGATTCTAGGCGCCACTGAAGCTGCGCAGGAATTCAGCGACGGCAAAACCTGGGAAGGGGTAGGCAATGTGCTCAACACGGCGGGCTACGCGACGTTCCTGACGGGATCGGGTATCGATGCAGCCGAAGTACCCATCGGCTCAGCCCTTTTCAGCGAGAGCGCCCTCGCCGCTTTGGATTGGGTCGGCGGTGGCCTCGTGGCCGCAGGCGCACTGATCGGGACGAGCGCCAAAGCGTATGCAACCTCACACGAGCACGATGAAAACGATAAGCAATTGCTCGAGGCCATGGGCGTTCATCCGGACATCGCGACGCAACTGGCAAAGCATGCGACATCGTTCGACGGCAAGCCACCTACTGCCGGCGGTTTCCTGACCCAGGATTACTTCACACCGGAAAACGTCAAGGTCACGGGTGGCGATACGGAGCAAGCTGCCATGGTCAGGTGGCTCAATACGTTGACCCCGCATCAAGCGGACGCAATGGCAAGCGCACTGAAAGCTGGAGATGGGGTGTGGCAAAAAGAACCGGCGGCAAAAGCGAACGACCAATTCAACAATGCGCTGATGGAGTACGGCGTGGCGCTGCCGGACGGCATTGTGCTGCCCATGCAGCTCTCCTGAGATAGCGGATACCGCATCGGACGGACAGTCTCGATCGGCGCGGCGGATCGGGACTGTCATTTCTGACAGGTTTACCTCATCAGCACGTCTGCTACATTTTTTGTAGCCGTGCGCTTACACAACGATTCCGCCCCACCCTGCCCCAC
>NZ_PNYB01000025.1 GCF_002879855.1 Trinickia soli
CGCGGGCGGGAGTTGTCCACCGCCGTGCCGGCCGTGGACAACTCCCGCTTTCCGATAGAGATACAGCGACCCCTGAACCCCCACACCACCTACCGGTTCAGACTCCTCTCAGGATTGGAAAATACTCTACGGCGTTCGGCGCCGCGCCGGGCCCGCGGCTTCGCCGACCTGCAGGTCAGCTTGCCGTGCCGTTTTTCAACGATTCGACGAGTTCGACGTATTGCTGTTTCGCGACTTCCTGCGCGGTGCCTGCCAGCGAGGCCCAGGCATCGTATTTGTACTTGCCGACGATGTCGGCGAAGCCCGGTTTATCGCCATGCACGTCGCCTTCAGTGGCTTGCTTGAACAACGCATACAGACGCAGCAGCGTCATGTTGGCGGGTTTCTCGGGCAGGGCTTTGACGTCCACCTGCGCCTGCTCGAACTGCGCGTCGACACTGCTCATGACCACTCTCCGGTGCAAAAACGATAGGGCCGCCGATCATAGCAAGCGAATCCGCGCAGGTGCTGGAGCGATGCTTCCAAACGTGCGCGGGCGAGCGCTTGCCCGCACGATCGCGCTCGGCGAGCCGCATTCGAGCGGCGGGACGTGACACTACCCGCATTACAATAACGCCCATGACATCAACCGTGCTGCTTGCCCTCGATACCTCGACCGAATTTTGCTCGGTTGCATTGCTTCGCTCCGACGCGTCCTCGACCACGTCGGAAGCGGCTCCTCCGCGCATCTGGATGCGCCATGAACAGACCGGCGCCGTCTCCAGCACGCGCGTGCTGCCCGCCGTGCGGGAATTGTTTGACGAAGCGGGCCTGGCGCTCGCCCAATGCCACGCCGTAGCGTTCGGCGCCGGCCCAGGCTCGTTTACCGGATTGCGTACCGCCACTGGTGTCGCGCAGGGGCTCGCGTTCGGGCTCGGGGTGCCCGTCGTGCCGATCAGCACACTGCTCGCCTGCGCCGAAAGCGTGCGGCTGCGCCACCCCGCCGTTTCGCGGGTGCTCGCAGTGCTCGACGCGCGCATGGACGAGGTCTATTGGGCCGATTATGCGTGGGATCCGGCCGCAGGCGAATGGCGCACGGTGACGCCGCCGTCGCTCGGCGCCCCGGACTCGCTGGTCGCTCCTGCCGGGCCTTTCGCGCTGGCTGGAAACGCCGCCCGAGCGTTCGGCTCGCGCTTGACGGCCGCCGGGCGCGCCGCCGTCATCGACCACGACGCGCTGCCGCATGCGCAGCCGCTCGCGCTTGCCGCGCTGCGTGCGTATCGCGCCGGCCGCACGGTGAGCGCCGAGCACGCGGCGCCCGAGTACGTACGCGACAAAGTCGCCCAAACGAGCGCCGAGCGCATGGCCGAGAGGGCGGCCCGTGGCGAACAGGAGGGGCGATGAGCGGAGTGTTGCTCGCCGATCGCTATATGTCGCCGATGACCGAAGCCGATCTTGACGAAGTCGCGGCTGTCGAACGCGACGCCTATGAATTCCCGTGGTCGCGCGGCAATTTCGAAGATTCGTTGCGCAACGGGTACTTCGGCGTGTGCATGCGGCATGTCACGGGCGCCTTGATCGGCTATTGCGTCTTGATGCCGGTCGTCGACGAGATGCATCTGCTCAATCTCTGCGTCGCCCCGCACACGCAGGGCACGGGCGCCGGCCTGACCTTGTTGCGCGAGGCTGTCCGAATCACGCGCGGCAAGCAGTTGAGCGGTCTCTTGCTCGAAGTGCGGCCGTCCAATCTGCGCGCGCTTCGGTTGTACGAACGGTTCGGGTTCGCGACGATCGGGCGACGCAAGAACTACTATCCGGCACGGCGGCACGGCCGCGAGGATGCGCTGGTGATGCGCTACACGTTTCCAAAGGAGGGCGACAATGGCGCTCGATGAAGCCGCGCTCGATACGCTCGGCCTTGCGACGCTGTGGGTGCGACGCGGTGCGAAGGCGAATCCCGGCGTTCGCGCCGCTGACCCTTTGCCAGCCTCCACGCATGAGTACGAGCGGGCCAAAGAAGCGCAGCGCGCGGCGTTGCCAGATCAGGGGCAAGCGCTGATGCACGGCCGGGCACCTGCCTCCGGGCACGTGGTGGCCGCGCCGGCACCGATCGCTGCGCGTGGGCAACAAGCGTTGTCTGGATCGACGGAAACGGGCGATCGCGATAGCGAGGCAAAGCATGTCGCCGATGCGACGGCATGGGACGAGATCGATCGCCCGCTCGACGAGACGGCCGTTGACACGCCGTTGCCCGCGACGCCCGCCTCGGCCCGCGCGCGCGCGGACGGCGAGGGCGAGATTGCGATGCTCGATTGGAGCGAACTCGAAGCGCGCGTCTCGGCCTGCGAGCGCTGCAGGCTATGCGAGAAGCGTACGAACACGGTGTTCGGCGTTGGCGATCGGGCGGCCGAGTGGATGTTGATCGGCGAAGCGCCCGGCGAAAACGAAGACAAACAGGGCGAACCTTTCGTCGGGCAGGCGGGCAGGTTGCTCGACAGTATGATGCGCGCGCTCGCGCTCGCACGCGGCGAGAACGTCTACATCGCGAACGTCGTCAAATGCAGGCCGCCCGGCAACCGCAATCCCGAGCCTGACGAAGCGGCGAGCTGCGAGCCCTATCTGCGGCGCCAGGTCGCGCTCGTCAAGCCCAGGCTCATCGTCGCATTGGGACGTGTGGCCGCGCAGAACCTGCTCAAGACCGACGCCAGCATCTCGTCGTTACGGGGCCGTGTGCATCGTTACGAGGACGTACCCGTCATCGTGACCTACCACCCCGCTTATTTGCTGCGAAGCTTGCAAGACAAGGCGAAGGCATGGGCCGACCTGTGCCTTGCCGACGCCACCTATCGAGAACTGCTCGCCGAACAGAAGGCGGCGCGATGAGCGCGCTCGAGCCGGCCGCCGACCCAGCCGCCGCGCTCGATGCGTTGCAGTGCGCGTTGTCCGATCCCACCGTGCGCGATCTGGCGTGGCTGTTACTGAGCCCCTCGTTGCTGCGCGCGCAGCCGCCTGCGGGCGAACTTGCCGATCCGTTCGAGACGCCTGACGAGGCAGCCGCCACAGTCGCCTGGCTGCTCCGGCTCGATCGCGATGCAAGCCCGTTGCGACAAGCGATCGCATCGACGCCGATCGCGCGCCTTGGCCGTTATGCGGAGTGCTTACTCGGCTTTTTCTTGCAGCACGGCCCGGCGGCTCGACTCGTCGCGGCCAATGTCGCGCTGCGGCTCGCAGGGCGCACGATCGGCGAGTGCGATTTTCTCGTGGAAGCGGCGAGCGGCCGGAGGCTGCACTGGGAACTGGCCGTCAAATGCTATTTGCACGCGGGCGGCGAGCGCGCCGAGTTGGCCGACTATGTCGGCCCCAATCTTCAAGATCGTTTCGACCTGAAGCTCGCGCACCTGCTCGGCCACCAATTGCGGCTGTCGGCGCGCGACGAGTTCGCGGCGTTGGGTCACGTGGGACCCTGGCAGGCACAGATGTTCGTCAAGGGCTGGTTGTTCTATCGCTGGCACGACGTGCCGCCGATGCCGCTTGCCGTCGACGCGGCTCATCACCGGGGCTTTTGGGTTACCCGAAGCGAATGGGCAGCGTTTTGCGCGATTCGCCCCGGCGCGCGTTGGGTCGTGTTGCCGCGCCTGGCTTGGCTCGCGCCTCGGCCCGAGATAGCAAACGCCGATATCGATGCGGCGGGACTGTCGCAGCCCGGGACGCTGGCCGAGCGACTCGCGCAGCAAAGCGGGCCGACAATGGTGGCAGCTTTCGAGCAGAAATCGACGCCGCAAGGGCACTGGCATGAGGCGGCCCGAGGGTTCGTCGTACCGGATTCGTGGCCGGAACAGGCGAGGGCGTTTGCGCTGAGCCTCGCGTGAGCGCAACGGGGCACTACACCATCGGGCTACGACTTGACGGTGATGCACGGCGCGCCGGCCGGGGCCGCAATCGCCTGCGCGCGGGGCGCTACCACCACCGATGAAAATGATGCAACGGCCCGACACCGGTCCCTACTTGAAGGCGTACGCTCTCGCGCAGGGCATCGACGAGATAGGCTTTCGCGTCGGTCACGGCACTGAGCCAGTCCGGGCGCTGTGTGCTCAGGGCGGCGATGGCGGCCGAGAGCGTGCAACCCGTGCCGTGTGTCTGCGTGACGGCCACGCGTGCGGCGCCGAGCCGGTGGGAGCCGGTATCGTCGATGAGCCAATCGGGACTTTCCTCGCCGCCGAGATGTCCTCCCTTCATCAGTACCGCGCGCGCGCCCATGGCCCGCATGGCTTCGCCGTGCCGACGCATCGCGGCTTCGTCGGTGGCTGGGGCGTCGGCGCCGACGAGCGCGGCGGCTTCGTCGAGATTCGGAGTGACGAGCCCGGCCAGCGGCAATAGTTGCTCGCGCAGGGCTGCAACGGCGTCGGGCGCCAGCAGCGCGTGGCCGTTCTTGGACATCATCACCGTGTCGAGAACCACGCGAGGCGGCCGGTAGCGGCGCAACGCCGCGGCGACGGCGCAGACGATATCGGCGTTCGCCAGCATGCCGATTTTTACGGCGTCGATGCGAATATCTTCGAAGACGGCATCGAGTTGCGCCGTGACGAATGCGCTGTCGGGAACATGAACGCTGCGCACGCCGTGCGTGTTCTGCGCCGTCAGCGCCGTGACGACGCTCGCGCCGTAGACGCCCAAGGCCGAGAACGTCTTCAGATCGGCCTGAATCCCGGCGCCGCCGCCGGAATCCGAGCCGGCGATCGTCAGGACGTTATGGATGGTGCGGTTCATGGCGAGCGGTCGCGATGCGGCCCCGCGGCGTCAGTGCTTGACTTCGCCTATCAGCGCGACTGAATCGAAGGCGCGTTGATTGGCTTGGTGACGGCGCATGACGACCCACATCATGAGGCAGACAAATGTGCCGAACAGCACGATGACGACCGACACCGGCACATCGAGCCACACGAGCACGGCATAAAGGCACAGCATGATCAGAACCGAGAGGTTCTCGTTGAAGTTCTGTACCGCAATCGAATGACCGGCCGATAACAGCACATGCCCTCGATGCTGCAGGAGGGCGTTCATCGGGACAACGAAAAATCCCGACAGCGCCCCGACGATCATCAGGAACAGATAAGCGATGACGAGATAGCCCGGCACGTGCAGGCGACCGAAATAAAAGCCCCAGTTGGCCGGTATGAGATGGCGCGTGTAGAACGCCATCAGCATGACGGCCACGCCCATCATGATCCCGACGGGTAGCACCGTCAGCGATTTCTTGAGCGGCACGCGGGCGGCCGCATACATTGCCCCGGCGGCCACGCCGACAGCCACGATCGCCTGCAGGATCGCGCCTTCCGACAGCGACATCCCCAGCGACACTTCCGCCCATTTCAAGACAATGAACTGCAGCGTGGCGCCGGCGCCCCAGAACAGCGTCGTGACGGCCAGAGAAATCTGCCCCAGCTTGTCGCGCCACAACGTGAGGAAGCAATCGGCGAAATCGGTGATGAGCCTGATCGGTCCGTGCTGCTGCTTGGGATAGCGGGCACCCGTATCGGGGATGCGAAGGTTGAACAGCGCGGCCGTGACGTAGATGCCCATGATGACCACCATGGCCGCCTCGGCCGGCGTGGCGACGAAGGGCATATGGTGCTTGAGCATGTGTGAGGCGATATGCGGACTGATTAACGCGCCGCCGAGCACCGTGCCGAGGATGATCGATGCGACGGTCGTGCCTTCGATCCAGCCGTTGGCTGCGACGAGGCGCTCGGGCGGCAACAACTCGGTCAGGATTCCGTACTTGGCCGGCGAGTAGGCGGCGGCGCCGAAGCCGACGATGCCGTACGCGGCCAACGGATGAGCTCCGACGAGCATGACCACACAGCCCACGATCTTGATCGTGTTGGTCACGAACATGACGCGCCCCTTGGGCCGGGAATCGGCGAACGCGCCGACAAACGCGGCCAGTACGACGTAGGACAGGACGAAGAACAGCTTGAGCAGCGGCGTCATCCAGTTCGGGGCATGGAGATCTTTCAGCAGGGCAATGGCGGCGATCAGAAGGGCGCTATCGGCCAGCGATGAAAAAAACTGCGCGGCCATGATGGAGTAAAAACCTTTTTTCATCTGATGCGGTGCGGTCCTTTGCGGCGCGTCCCCCCGGACGCGTCTGACGCGTTAGGACTTAGGCCGTTCGAAATGGGTTGTGCGCACGGCTTTATATCACGAAAATAGGTGCCTTCGGACGGCCGGCGCGCCGCCCGAACGGCGCGCGATCCGTTGTGCGTCGCACAACGCGCCGTTCTATCACGATTCGCCTCGTGCTCAATACGAAAACGTCATGCCGCGCCCGCTTCTCGCCACCATTCATACCGCAGCCCTCGCCAACAATCTCGCGGTTGCCCGCCGCCACGCGCCCCATTCAAAAATCTGGGCCGTCGTCAAAGCGAACGCCTATGGCCACGGGCTCGCGCGCGCCTTTCCGGGGCTGCGCGCGACCGACGGTTTCGGACTACTCGACCTCGAAGAGGCCGTTAAATTACGCGAATTGGGATGGGCCGGCCCTATCTTGCTGCTCGAAGGATTCTTTCGTCCGACCGATATCGATGTAATCGACCGCTACAGTCTGACGACGACGGTACACAGCGACGAACAGCTGCGCATGCTCGAAATGGCGCGATTGTCCAAGCCGGTCAACATTCAGCTGAAGATGAACAGCGGAATGAACCGGCTCGGCTACACGCCCGACAAGTTCCGCGCTGCCTGGGAGCGCGCCCGTGCTTGCCCCGGTGTCGGCCAGATCGTGCTGATGACCCATTTTTCCGATGCGGATGGCGACCGCGGCATCGAACATCAGATCGACGCGTTCGAGCGCGGGGCCGAAGGCATCGCTGGGGCGCGTAGTCTATCGAACTCGGCGGCCACGCTTTGGCACCCTCGCGCCCACTTCGACTGGGTGCGGCCCGGCATCATCCTGTACGGCGCCTCGCCGTCGGGCGTCACGTCCTCGATCGAAGGCGTGGGGCTGCAGCCTGCCATGACGCTCGCCTCGGAGCTCATCGGCGTTCAAACGCTGGCAAAGGGACAGACTGTCGGATACGGATCGGCGTTTACGGCGCCTGGGCCGATGCGCATCGGCATCGTCGCCTGCGGTTATGCGGACGGCTACCTGCGGTGCGCACCCGAAGGCACGCCGATCATCGTCGACGGCGTCCGCACACGGCTGATCGGCCGCGTTTCGATGGACATGCTCACAGTCGATCTGACGCCGTGCCCGACTGCGAACGTCGGCGCGCGCGTCGAGCTGTGGGGCGCGCAACTGCCCATCGACGACGTTGCGCGCGCATGCGGGACGATCGGCTACGAACTCATGTGCGCGGTGGCTCAACGGGTGCCCGTGTTGGCCGAGTAAGCAGCGGCCCTGCGGCTTTCCGGCCGCATCGATATTGAGATTGAAAGGAAAGAACGGCTAAGGACCGCGCGTGGCAAAACAGAAGACGACTTACAGCTGTACCGAATGCGGCGGTCAATCGCCGAAATGGCAGGGGCAGTGCCCTTCCTGCAACGCTTGGAACACCCTGGTCGAAACGGTCGCGCCGAGCGCCGGCTCGCATCGCTTTCAATCGCTGGCGAAGAGCGCGCCCGTGCAGCGGCTCGCCGATATCGAAGCGGCCGACGTGCCGCGCTTTTCCACGAGCATCGGCGAATTCGACCGCGTGCTGGGCGGCGGTTTTGTCGAAGGCGCCGTGGTGTTGATCGGCGGCGATCCCGGCATCGGCAAGTCTACGCTGCTGTTGCAATCGCTCGCTTCGCTATCCGAGGAGCGGCGCGCACTCTACATCAGCGGCGAGGAATCGGCGGCCCAGATCGGTTTGCGGGCGCAGCGGCTCGCGTTGCTGGAACCCGGTTCGCGGGCGGCCGATTTGAAACTGCTGGCCGAAATCCAGCTCGAGAAGATCCAGGCCGCGATCGAGGCCGAGCAACCTGATGTGGCCGTCGTCGATTCGATTCAAACGATCTACTCCGATGCGCTGACTTCCGCGCCGGGCTCCGTTGCGCAGGTGCGCGAATGCGCCGCCCAACTGACGCGCATCGCGAAGCAATCGGGCACGACCATCGTCATGGTCGGACATGTGACGAAAGAGGGCAGTTTGGCGGGGCCGCGCGTGCTCGAGCATATCGTCGACACCGTGCTGTACTTCGAAGGGGATACGCATTCGTCGTTCAGGCTCGTGCGGGCGTTCAAGAACCGGTTCGGTGCCGTCAACGAGCTGGGCGTGTTTGCGATGACCGAGCGTGGACTGCGCGGCGTGGCCAATCCGTCGGCCCTCTTTCTATCGCAGCATGAACAGGTCGTGCCGGGTTCATGCGTGCTCGTGACGCAGGAAGGCTCGCGTCCGCTGCTCGTCGAAATTCAGGCGCTCGTCGATACGGCGCACGTGCCGAACCCGCGTCGGTTGGCCGTCGGGCTCGAGCAGAATCGGCTCGCGATGCTGCTGGCCGTGTTGCATCGGCACGCGGGTATTGCCTGCTTCGATCAGGATGTGTTTCTCAATGCCGTCGGCGGCGTGAAGATCGCCGAACCCGCAGCCGATCTCGCCGTGCTGCTCGCGATTCATTCGTCGATGCGCAACAAGGCGTTGCCCAAAGGGCTGATCGTTTTCGGCGAAGTCGGCCTTGCGGGCGAAATCCGCCCGTCGCCGCGCGGACAGGAGCGTTTGAAAGAGGCCGCGAAGCTGGGCTTTACGGCCGCGTTGATTCCGAAGGCGAATGCACCGAAACAGCCTGTCGAAGGCTTGCAGGTTCACGCCGTCGAGCGTATCGAGCAGGCGATCGATCGGATCAAGGAGCTGGAGTAGCGGCGTCCGGCTGAAACAGGATGTGGCTGCGCGCTTCCTCGACCGTCAGCACGGGCGAGACGCAGCAGTCGCGCGGCTCCAGCAATTCGATCCACGTGGCCAGCCGATGCGTGGCGATGTGCTCGGCCAGTTCGCGCGTCAACGCAATGGCATCCGGCCCGCCGATCGCCTGGCCCATGCTCCAGTGGCGCGGCGCCCAGTCGGGGCGGCCCAGCGCCCGGCACAGTCTCTCCCAAAACTTCAATTCGAGCGCACCGACCGCGAGCCAGCGCCCGTCCGCAGTTTTGTAGATGTTGTAACAAGGCACGCCGCCATTGAGCAGTCCGTGCCCGGCACGCAATTGCTCCGCTGCCGCCGACATGCCGCCTGCGGCGTTATCGAGCGTTGCTTGTGCAATGACGTTGCTGGCGTGGATCGAATGGGTCATCGATAAATCGATGAATGCGCCGTCGCCACCACGCGACACGTGCCAAAGCGCTGCGAGAATGCGCGTCACGGCTGGCAGGGCGCCGCCGAGCAGGTCGGCAATCTGTATGTTCGGGATGACGGGCATACCGTCTGTCGTTGCGATCTGATCGAGCACGCCCGCGTAGGCGAGATAGTTGAGATCGTGACCGGGCCGTTGCGAGAACGGGCCTTTGACGCCGTAACCCGTGATGGCGCAATAGACGAGCTTCGGGTTCAGTTCCGCGAGCTTCGCGTAATCGAGCCCGAGCCGCTCCATCACGCCTGGGCGAAAGCTTTCCACAAGCACGTGCGATTCGCGCACCAGTGCGCGCAGGACGGTGCGGCCTGTCTCGGTCTTCAGATCGAGCCGCGTCTCGCGCTTGCCGCGATTGACGTTGCGGTAGAAGGCGCCAGGCATGCCGGCCGCCCGATCGGTGGGCGCCTGCATCATGGCGCGCGCGGGATCGCCGCTGCCCGGTTCTTCGATCTTGAGCACGTCGGCGCCGAGTTCCGCGAGTCTCAATGTCGCGAGCGGGCCGGGCAGCAGGCGCGTCAGGTCGAGCACGCGCAGACCGCGCAGCGGAGCATCCGTCGTCAACGTGTACCTCCTGTCGATCCGCTCCGGCTTGAGGTTGGTACCATGCGCTGCGCGCCGCCGGCAAACGCGCGCTTAGCCGATCTGTTCGAGTTCTTCCTGTGCATCGAGCCATTCGGCTTCGAGCGTTTCGAGGCGGGTTGCGACTTCGGCCTGCCGCTTCAGCGCGTCGGTCAACTTCGCCTTCATGGCTGGTTCGTAGCTCGCAGTATCGGCGACAAAAGCATCGAGCGCCGCCTTTTCGGCGTTCAGCGCGTCCATCTCTTTCTCGAGCTTCGCGATGCGCGTCTGCAGCGGCCTCTTCAATTGAGACAGCTTCTGCCGAACCTCGGCCTCCTGGCGTCGTTGATCTTTGCGATTGCCGGCGGCTTGCGCTTCGCCGTCGCGCGCGTCGTCGCCGGTCGCTGCCGAGGCTGCCTGGCTAGCCGCCTTGGCCGCTGCGCGCGTTTCGGCTGCGTGCTGCAGCAGCCAATCGCGGTAATCGTCGAGATCGCCGTCGAACGGCTGCAGCCTGTGCTTGGCGACGAGCATGAACTGGTCCGTGCTCGCGCGCAGCAAGTGTCGATCGTGCGAGACGAGGATCAGCGTGCCCTCGAATTGAGCCAGCGCCATCGTCAAGGCATGGCGCGTTTCGAGGTCGAGGTGATTCGTCGGCTCGTCGAGAAGCAGGAGATTCGGCTTCTGCCAGATGATCAGCGCGAGCGCGAGCCGCGCTTTCTCTCCGCCCGAGAACGGCCCGATCGGCGAACTGGCCATGTCGCCTGAAAAATTGAAGCCGCCCAGGAAGTCGCGCAATTCCTGCTCGCGCGTATCGGGAGCGATGCGGCTCAAATGTGCGAGCGGCGAATCGTCGGGGCGCAACGTTTCAAGTTGGTGCTGTGCGAAGTAGCCGATCACGAGGCCGCGGCCCTCGCGCATCGTGCCGGCGAGCGGGTCGAGCGTCCCTGCGAGCGTCTTGACGAGCGTCGATTTGCCTTGGCCGTTTGCGCCGAGCAGGCCGATGCGCTGGCCGTTCTGCACCGATAGCGTGACTCCTTCGAGAATCGGGATCTCGACGCCGTCATTGCTACGGTAGCCGCAGCGGACGTCCTCCATAACGAGCATCGGGTTAGGCGCGGCGTCGGGCGTACGGAATTCGAACGTGAACGGCGAAGCTGCGTGAGCCGGCGCGATCCGCTCCATTTTTTCCAGCGCCTTCACGCGGCTTTGCGCCTGGCGCGCCTTCGTTGCCTTCGCCTTGAAGCGATCGATGAAGCTTTGCAGATGGGCAATCGCTTTCTGCTGCTTCTCATAGGCGTTTTGTTGCAGGGCGAGTTGCTGCGCCCGCAATATTTCGAATTGCGAGTAGTTGCCGCCGTAGCGCTTCACCTGCCGATTCTCGAGATGCAGCGTGACGTTGCAGACCGAATCGAGAAACTCGCGATCGTGCGAGATGACGACGAGTGTTCCTGCATAGCGCCCCAGCCAATCTTCGAGCCAGACGATGGCGTCGAGGTCGAGGTGGTTCGTCGGCTCGTCGAGCAGCAGCAGGTCGGAGCGGCACATGAGCGCCTGCGCGAGGTTCAGTCGCATGCGCCAGCCGCCCGAGAAGCTCGCTACCCGTTCACGCGTTTGTGCCAGCGTGAAGCCCAGGCCGAGCAGCAGCGCTTCGGCGCGCGCGGGCGCCGTATAGCCGTCCGCATCGGCAAACGCCGCATGAGCGTTGGCCAGCGCCTCGCCGTCGTGCGCGGCTTCGGCTTGGGCAATGCTGGCTTCGATTTCACGCAGTGCTTCATCGCCGTCGAGTGCGTATTCGAGCGCCGTTTTCTCGACGGCGGGCGTCTCTTGCGCGACGTGGGCGATTCGCCACGACGGGGGGAGGAAGACATCGCCGCCGTCGGCGTGGAGTTCGCCGCGCAGCACCGAAAACAGCGTGGACTTGCCCGCGCCGTTTGCGCCGACCAGCCCGGCTTTCTCGCCGGGGTTCAGCGCAAAGGACGTGGCGTCGAAAAGCGGCTTGACGCCGCGGGCGAGGGTGAATTGATTGAAACGGATCACGACGGGGCCGGCTGCTCGAAAACCGCTATTTTAGACGGTGCGCGGGCACCGCATGCGTAGCTTGTGCCAACGCGCGGATTTTGCTTTGCGTTCGCGCTTGCGCGTAGACTTGCTTTTTTCTTTCGAGGCGCGCTGATGAGTATGCTCTACACGTTTTCCGCACGCACGTTAGGCGGCGAGATGGTCGGCCTTGACCGTTATCGCGACAAGGTGTTGCTGATTGTCAATACGGCGAGCGAGTGCGGGTTCACGCCGCAGTACGCGGGGCTGCAGCAGTTGCACGAGCGATTTGCCGGGCGCGGGTTCGAAGTGCTGGGCTTTCCGTGCAATCAGTTCGGTAAGCAGGAGCCCGGCGATGCGGCGCAAATCGGCAGCTTCTGCGAAAAGAACTTCGGCGTGACGTTTCCGATGTTCGAGAAGATCGATGTCAAAGGCCCCGATGCGCATCCGCTGTATCGCTACCTGACGAACGAGGCGCCGGGTTTGTTCGGCACCAAGGCCATCAAGTGGAACTTCACGAAGTTTCTCGTCGATCGTCGCGGCGAGGTCGTGAAGCGGTACGCGCCGAAGACAACGCCGCAGGAGATTGTGGGGGATATTGAGGGGCTGTTGTAGGGTATGCCGAAGTTGGGTCGCTGCAATTGTCGGTCGTTTCCGGTGCGTAGGAAAGATCGTTCCGCAGACCCTGTATATCAAAAAAGCCGAAACGGACGTATGAAACGCCGGGTGCGGCGCAATATTTATTGCGCCCTGGAGTGATTACAAAATCGGCGAGAACAACCGCGCCACATGCATCACGATCTGCCGCAGCGCCGACGCATTACGGTATTCGCTGCGCTCGACTTCCCATGCCTGCTCGAAATCCTTCTTCAACATTGTTTCGACTTCCGCTGCAAAAGCATGATCGATCGTCAGCACCATGATTTCGAAGTTGAGCCTGAACGAACGGTTGTCGAGATTGGCGCTGCCGATGGCTGCCGCGACGTCGTCGATCAACACCACTTTCTGATGCAGGAACCCAGGCCGGTAACGAAAGATGCGCACGCCCGCGCGAACAAGGTCGTAGGCGTAGAGCTTGGACGCTTCGAATACGACATAGTGATCGCGTCGGCTCGGGATCAGGATGCGAACGTCGACGCCGCGCATGACAGCGAGGCGCAGCGCCGAAAACACGGCTTCATCGGGGATCAGATACGGACTCGTGATCCAGATTCGCGACTGCGCTGCGTTGATCGCTTCCACGAAGAACAGCGAGCCGGTCTCATACCGGTCGGCCGGCCCCGGCGCGACAACGAGACAGTGCATGTCGGCGCCGCCCGTATGCTCGGGTTGTTCGGCTTGGGGCGGCTCCAGCCCGGGCAAGCGCTGTGTTGCCCAGTGCCAATCCTCGATGAACACGAATTGCACGCTGGCTACGATCGGGCCCCGTATTTCAATGTGCGTGTCACGCCAGGGCGAGAGGCGGGGATTGCCCCCAAGATACTCAATGCCGACGTTGTGGCCGCCGACGAATGCGCACTCGCCATCCACCACAACGATCTTCCGATGATTGCGAAAATTGAGCTGGAAGCGGTTCACGAAGCGACGGTTCGTCGCAAACGGATGCATTTCCACGCCGCCAGCGATCAAAGCCGACACATAGCGCTGCGGCAAATCGAAACTGCCGATGCTGTCGTACAGGAAGCAAACGCGCACGCCCTGCGCCGCCTTGGCCAGCAGCAACGCTTTGAGCATCTCGCCGAGCGTGTCGTCGCGCACGATGAAAAACTGAATCAGAACGTAGTGACGTGCTTGCTCGATTGCGTCCAGGATCGCCTTGAACGTTGCTTCGCCGTTGACGAGCGTTCGCACTGCGTTGCCGCCGAGGAACGGCATGCCCGACAGGTGCGTCAATGCACGCACGACGTGATGGCCGAGCGCTTGCGCCGGGCGTCCCCCGGTCGAAGCGCTCGTGTCCCATGCGCTTGGATGAGCACGCGTTCGAAGCAACTCGCTTTCGATGCGACGTTTGTCGACGTAACCTGCAAACTTGCTCCGACCCAGAAACAGGTAAGGGATCAAAGTGACGTACGGTACGGCGACGAGCGACACCGCCCAGGCAATCGCACCTTGCGACGTACGGGTATTCAGAATGGCATGACCCGCAGCTACCAATCCTAGTAGGTGAGCAGCGAAGATCAGACTGCCGAGAGAGAGCCAATCGAAGTGCATGGACTAAATAGTGAGCGCAGCATTCCTGGTGTCTCAGCTTGGCGCCACCTCAAAAAATGGCGGCAAGCGCGTCACTGGCATCTTACCGAAGCGCGGGAACGGGGGCTGACGTGCTGCCGGCTGCTTCGCCATTTCCGCGGACGGACCCATTTGTCATCGGCGAGCGTTGCCAATAAGTAGGACGCCTGTTGCGATCGACACTTGTGCGAGCACATAGGAGAGCCAGATGGCATATGCGCTGCCGGCAAACGCGCCGACGAAACGATCGATGCCGATCATCGCGTCCGACGCGACGAACGCGAGGCCGCCCAAAGGCAGCGCAACACCGCTCGGGCGCGCGATGAGCGCAAGCGTGGCCATCGCCGACAAAGCGAACATATAAACGGCGACCGGGATCGCCAGCACGGCCAGATGCGGAAAGAAAACGAAGTACATCGCAACGGCCGCAGCCCAAAGCAGGGGCGCGGCAACGCGGCGCCAACCCGCGATACCGATGGCCCGCGGGGCTAGCAGCGCGCAATACGCCAGATGCGCGAGAAGGAACGCGCCGAGCCCGCCGACAAACGAAATCGAGAGTTGCGGCAGCGCAAGGAGCGCGTCGCCCACGGCCGAGGCGGCCAACGCCGTCATGAGCCACCACCGCTCGCGCATCGGTTCGTGACGCGCAGCAGCCAGAAACAGCAGCGCGCACATGAGCACCTTCGCGGCCGCTTGGTCGGGATAGGGCGCGTCGCGGAGCGATACGCCGTAGGCAAGCCCCGCGGCAGCGGCGATGATCAACAGCAGCCGGGTTTGCGACAGGGCGCTCTCCACACCCCCGCCGCGCTGACCGTCGTCCCCGGTACGCTCGTTGGTTGCGTTCTGTTCGCGCGCTGGCATCCGTTCGTGAGTTGTCATCGAGCGAGCGTACCTCCTACGTCTTCCAGTAGGGTCTCTGGATCACCGGATTCGATACGAACTGCACCGTACCGCATCGATGTGCCGCTGCGCCTCTATGTCTCTACACCGCCGGCAAATCGTCGGCCTGGATCAGGAAGACGTTATCGTCGCCACCGCTCGTCGAGAGCCAGACCAGGTCGAGACCTCCGAACGCCGCTTCGACATTCGCCCGCTCGTTGCCGATTTCCACGACGAGCACGCCGTCATCGGTCAGCCAATTGCGTGCTTCCGCGACGATGCGGCGCACGATGTCCATGCCGTCGGCCCCGCCCGCGAGCGCCAGTTGCGGTTCGTGTTTGTACTCGGCGGGCAGCGCTTGCATCGATTCGCTGTTGACGTACGGCGGGTTCGTAATGATGACGTTGTAGCGGCGCTCAGGCAGGGGGGCAAACAAGTCGCCCTGAAACAGCGCAATGCGATCGTCGAGTTCGTACCGGGCTACATTGATGCGTGCGACTTCGAGCGCGTCGGCCGAGATATCGACCGCGTCGATATCGGCGTTCGGAAACGCTTGCGCGGCGAGAATGGCGAGGCAACCCGATCCCGTGCAAAGCTCGAGCACGGCGCCCACTTCGTCTGGATCGGCCACATACGGCTGCAAACCGTCTTCGAGCAATTCGCCGATGAATGAACGCGGCACAATGACACGCTCGTCGACGTAGAAGTGCAACCCGTGCATCCACGCTTCATGCGTGATGTAGGCGGCCGGCACGCGCTCGCTCGCGCGCCGCTCGATCACGTGCAGCACGGCTTCGATCTCTTTGTCGAGCAGACGGGCATCGAGAAACGGATCGAGCGTGTCGAGCGGCAAATGCAGCGTGTGCAGAATCAGATAGGCAGCTTCGTCGTAGGCGTTGGTGCTGCCATGGCCGAAGGCGAGTTGCGCTTCGGTAAAGCGCGACACCGCAAAGCGCAGCAGGTCGCGAACGGTCAGGAACGGCGTAGTCATCGCGGCATCTCCTTGAGCAGTGTGGTGAGGTGTGGTGTTGCCCGGCAAGGCGCCAAGCGCATCATGCGATCAGCGCTTCGAGCACACGACGGTAGATATTTTTCAGCGGCTCGACATACGCGAGCTCGATATGCTCGTCGATCTTGTGGATGCTGCCGTTCGGCGGCCCGAATTCGACCACCTGCTTGCAAATGCGTGCGATGAAGCGGCCGTCGGAGGTGCCGCCAGTCGTAGACAACTCGGTGCTGACGCCGGTCTCGTCCTTGATAGCTTGCTCGAGCGCATTCGAGAGCTCGCCGCGCGGCGTCAGGAACGGCAATCCGCTGACCGTCCAGTCCAGATCGTAGTCGAGCCCGTGCTTGTCGAGCATCGCATGGACGCGCTGCTGCAGCCCTTCCACCGTGCTTGCCGTCGAAAACCGGAAATTGAACGTGAGCTCGGCCCGGCCGGGGATGACGTTGCTCGCGCCGGTGCCGCTGTGCAGATTCGACACCTGCCAGGTCGTGGGCGGGAAGTATTCGTTCCCGTCGTCCCAGCGTTCGGCTACGAGTTCTGCGAGCGCGGGCGCCATCAGATGAATCGGATTGCGCGCGAGATGCGGGTAGGCGATGTGGCCTTGTATGCCTTTGACGACGAGCTTGCCCGACATGGAACCGCGTCGGCCGTTTTTGACGACATCGCCTAGCGTGTTCGTCGAAGTCGGCTCGCCGACAATGCAGTAATCGACCGTCTCTCCGCGCGCCTGCAACGCTTCGACCACTTTGACGGTGCCGTCCGTGGCCGGACCTTCCTCGTCGCTGGTGATCAACAGCGCGAGCGAGCCTCGATGGCTCGGATGCGCCGCGACGAACTCTTCACTGGCCACGATAAAGCCGGCAATCGAGGTTTTCATGTCGGCGGCGCCGCGCCCGTAGAGCTTGCCGTCACGGTGCGTGGGCACGAACGGTGGGGACGTCCATTGTTCGAGCGGGCCGGTGGGCACGACGTCGGTGTGCCCGGCAAACGCGAGCAGTTTGCCGCGCGCGCCGTCGGCGCCGCGCTTCACGGCCCACAGGTTCGTGACGCCGTGCGATTCGATCGTCTCGCAGGCGAAGCCGGCGGCTTCGAGCCGCTCGATCAGCAGCTTTTGGCAGTGCTGATCGTCGGGTGTGACCGAGGCGCGCGCAATCAGTTGTTCGGTAAGAGCAAGGGTGCCGGACATGGGTTCAAAGACCGTTTCGTGCTTGATAAAAAAATGCCGGCGGACAACGGCCGGCAGGCGATGCTCGTATTGTTGCGCGACAGGGCGCGCCCCGGTCAGTCTGCCAAACGGCTAACGCTGACCGGCACGCGCGCGCCGCAAGCGTCAGGCAAGCAGCGCCGCATATTCGTCGGCCGAAAAGCCGACCGATTTCACGCGACCTTCCACGACGACCACCGGCCGTTTCACGACCGAAGGCTTCTCGACCATCAGTGCGATCGCGCCCTGTTGTGTCTCGGCGGCTGCCTTCGCGTCGTCGGACAGCGCGCGCCAGGTCGTGCCCCGGCGATTCAACAGGACCTCCAGCGGCACGTCGGCGAGCCACGTCTTCAAGAGCGCAGCCGTCAGGCCCGCCTTTTTGAAATCGTGGAACTCGAACGCCACGCCATGCGACTCGAGCCACGTGCGCGCTTTCTTGACCGTGTCGCAATTCGGAATGCCATAGACGACGGTATGCGCCGCGCTCATCAGTCGCCTCGCAGCAGCTCGTTCAGACCGACCTTCGCGCGTGTTTTGGCATCGACCTTTTTGACGATGACGGCGCAGTAGAGGCTGTGCGAGCCGTCCTTCGAGGGCAGATTGCCGGCCACGACGACCGATCCCGGCGGCACGTAGCCGTACGTGACTTCACCCGTTTCGCGATCGTAGATCTTCGTGCTTTGGCCGAGATAAACGCCCATCGAAATGACCGAGTTCTCGCCGACGATCACGCCTTCGACGACTTCCGAGCGCGCGCCGATGAAGCAGTTGTCCTCGATGATGACGGGATTGGCCTGCAGCGGCTCGAGCACGCCGCCGATACCGACGCCGCCCGAGAGATGAACGTTCTTGCCGATCTGCGCGCACGAGCCGACGGTGGCCCAGGTATCGACCATCGTGCCTTCGTCGACATAGGCGCCGATGTTCGTGTACGAGGGCATCAGCACGACGTTCTTCGCGATGAACGAACCGCGGCGCGCGATGGCGGGCGGCACCACGCGAAAGCCGCCGGCCGCGAAATCTTCGGCCGTGTAGTTCGCGAACTTCGACGGTACCTTGTCATAGAACTGCGAATAGCCGCCGGCCGGCATGGGCACGTTGTCCTCGAGGCGGAACGAGAGCAGCACAGCCTTTTTCAGCCATTGATTGACGACCCATTGGCCGTTTTGCTTTTCGGCTACGCGCAAAAGGCCTTTGTCGAGGTGCTCGATCGCGTGCGTGACGGCTTCGCGCACTTCGGCCGGCGCCGACTTGGGCGATAGTTCGGCGCGGTTTTCCCAGGCGTTGTCGATGATCTGCTGAATGTTTTGCGACATGTCGGTAGTTTCGCTAAATGAAGTCGGAGGATGACGGGGCGGCCGGTCAGCGGTGCTCGGCGCGACGGGCGCGAGCCGGTATGGGCCACCGGGCTCGGGCCGCGACGCGCTGCCGCGGGCTTTGACGCGCGGGTCAGCGCGCCAGAGAGCGACAGAAATCGACGATGCGTTTGGCGCCGTCGACACACTCGCTCGCGTCCGCAACGAGCGCCAGGCGGACAAAATTGCGGCCCGGGTTCATGCCGTGCGCGGTGCGCGCGAGGTATGAGCCGGGCAGGACTGTCAGATTATAGTCGGCGTACAGTCGCTGGGCGAACGCGGTATCGGCCAGGCCGGTGCGCTCGACGTTCGCCCACAGGTAGAACGCCGCATCGGGCAGCCGCACATCGAGCACGTCCGCGAGCATGGGCGTGACGGCCGCGAACTTGGCCACGTACTGCGCGCGGTTTTCGCGCACGTGCTGTTCGTCGCTCCACGCTGCGACGCTGGCCGCCTGGTAGACCGGCGAAAGCGCCGAGCCGTGATACGTGCGATAGAGCAGGAAACGCTTGAGCAAGGCGGCATCGCCGGCGACGAAACCCGAACGCATGCCCGGCACGTTCGAGCGCTTGGACAGGCTCGACAGCATGACGAGCCGCTCGAAGCCGCGGCCGAGGCGGTGTGCGGCTTCCAGGCCGCCCAGCGGCGGCTGTGCTTCGTCGAAGTAGATCTCCGAATAGCATTCGTCCGACGCGATCACGAAGCCGTGTTTGTCCGATAGCGCGAACAGTTCCCGCCAATCGTCGAGCGTGAGCACGGCGCCTGTCGGGTTGCCCGGCGAGCAGACGTAGAGCAGCTGCGTGCGCGCCCAGACGTCCTCGGGGACGGCGGCGTAATCGCAGGCGAAGTTGCGGCTGGGATCGCTGTTGGCGAAGTAGGGCTCGGCGCCCGCGAGCAGGGCCGCGCCTTCGTAGATCTGATAGAACGGGTTCGGGCAAAGAACGATTGCGCCCGGTTGCGAGCCGTCGACGACCGTTTGCGCAAGCGAGAACAGCGCCTCGCGCGAACCCGATACGGGCAGCACCTGCGTGGCCGGATCGAGCGCAGGCAGGCCGTAACGGCGCATGGCCCAGGCCGCAATCGTTTCGCGCAGTGCGGCCGACCCAAGCGTGGCCGGGTAATTCGACAGGGTATCGAGCGAAGCGACGACGGCTTCGCGAATCAACGCGGGCGTGGCGTGTTTCGGTTCGCCAAGGCCGAAGCTGATGTGCGGCAGATCGGCGGGCGGCGTCGCGTCTTTTAACAACGCGCGCAGCTTTTCGAACGGATAGGATTGGAGACGGTCGAGTAGCGGATTCACGTCGGTTCGGCGTGCAGGTTGGGAGGGACGCGCATCATGCGCGGGCCCCTTGCGGGGAAAGGGCGTCATTATAGCTTGCAGCAGGGGCGCGGGCAGCGCGCTCGTGCTTGCCGCCGCCCGCATCCGCGGCGGTGGCGGAAATGGGCGATGGTATGATTGCCACTTGCTCGCGAGTCATGCGCACGATGCCCGTTGCGCGTGCCTTTGCGACCCAAAAAGCATCGCGGCGTCAGATTCGCCACGCATGGCGCGGGTGGCTTCGAGGTTGAAGCCGCCGTGCCGGGCGGGGTAGAAGCGGTCCGACCGCGTTTTTGTACTCTCCATTAAAACAGCGATATCGCCGTGCGTCTGACCTCGATCAAACTCGCTGGCTTCAAGTCCTTCGTCGATCCCACGCATTTCCAGGTACCGGGCCAGCTCGTCGGCGTGGTGGGTCCGAACGGGTGCGGCAAATCCAACATCATCGACGCCGTGCGCTGGGTGCTCGGCGAGTCGCGCGCATCGGAACTGCGCGGCGAATCGATGCAGGACGTCATCTTCAACGGTTCGACCGCGCGCAAGCCGGGCAGCCGCGCGAGCGTCGAACTCGTGTTCGACAATGCAGACGGCCGCGCGGCGGGCCAGTGGGGGCAGTACGCCGAGATCGCCGTGAAGCGCGTGCTCACGCGCGACGGCACCTCGAGCTACTACATCAACAATCTGCCGGCGCGTCGTCGCGACATTCAGGACATTTTCCTCGGCACGGGTCTCGGCCCGCGTGCCTACGCGATCATCGGCCAGGGCATGATCGCGCGCATCATCGAAGCGAAGCCCGAAGAGCTGCGCGTGTTCCTCGAAGAGGCCGCGGGCGTGTCCAAGTACAAGGAGCGCCGCCGCGAAACCGAGAACCGGCTGCACGATACGCGCGAAAACCTCACGCGCGTTGAAGACATCGTCCGGGAACTCGGCACGAACCTGGAGAAGCTCGAAGCACAGGCGATCGTCGCGACCCGGTTCAAGACGCTGCAGACCGAAGGCGAGGAAAAGCAGCGGTTGCTGTGGCTGTTGCGCAAGAATGAGGCCGCGGCCGAGCAAGGGCGGCAGCAGCGCGCGATCGCCGATGCGCAGATCGACCTCGAAGCCCAGACGGCGAGGCTGCGCGAAGTCGAAGCCGATCTCGAAACGCTGCGCGTTGCGCACTACGCGGCAAGCGACGCGATGCAAGGCGCGCAGGGCTCGCTCTACGAGGCCAATGCCGAAGTCAGCCGGCTCGAAGCCGAAATCAAGTTCGTCATCGAATCGCGCAACCGGGTGCAGGCGCAGATCGCCGCGCTGACGGCGCAGCGCGAGCAGTGGCAGGTTCAGGCCGAGAAGGCGCGCGGCGACCTCGAGGAAGCCGAGGAGCAATTGGCTGTCGCCGAGGAGAAGGCGGCGCTCGCGGAAGACGAGGCGGCGGCAAAGCACGACGCACTGCCTGCATTGGAGGCGCAGTGGCGCGATGCGCAGACGCGGCTGAACGACGAGCGCGCAGGTATCGCCCAGACGGAGCAGGCGCTCAAGCTCGAAGCCGCCCATCAACGCAACGCCGATCAACAGCTGCAGCAGCTTCAGCAACGCCACGAGCGACTCAAAGCCGAGGCGGGCGGCCTGGATGCCCCCGACGAAGCGCAGCTCGAAGAGCAGCGCATGCAGTTGGCCGAGCACCAGGAGATCCTCAGCGACGCGCAGGCGCAGTTGGCGCAGGCGCAGGAGGCGCTGCCGCGCGTCGAGGCCGAGCGTCGCGCAGCGCAAGAGCGCGTGCAAAGCGAAAGCGCGCAGATTCATCAGTTCGAAGCACGCCTCGTCGCGCTCAAGCAACTGCAGGAGAACGTGCAGACCGAGGGCAAAATTCAGCCCTGGCTCGACAAACATGAGCTCGCGGGCTTGCCTCGCTTGTGGAAGAAGCTGCACGTCGAAGCGGGATGGGAATCCGCGCTGGAGTCGGTCCTGCGTGAGCGGCTCGCCGCCCTCGAGATTTCGAATCTCGACTGGGTGCGCGCCTTCGCCACCGATGCGCCGCCGGCCAAGCTCGCGTTCTTCGCCCCGCCTGCTGCCGGCACACCGCGCGAAGCACCTGCGGGGTTCACGTCGCTGCTGTCGCTCGTGCGTATCGACGATGCGGGCCTGCGCGCCGTCTTGAACGAATGGCTCGGCCACGCCTATGTGGCGGACGATCTGACGCAGGCGTTGGCGCTACGTGCCCAACTGCCGGAAGGCGCCATGCTCGTGGTCAAGGCGGGGCACGTCGTCACGCGGGTGGGCGTGCAATTGTACGCAGCCGACTCCGAACAATCCGGCATGCTCGCGCGCCAGCAGGAAATCGAAAACCTGACGCGCCAATTGCGCGCGCAAACGTTGCTGGCGGACGAGGCGAAGACGGCGGCGATTCGCGCTGAAGCCGCGCACACGCAAGCGTCGCAAGCGCTGGCCGACGCACGCGGCCAGGTCGAGCGCGCCACGCAGCGCGTGCATGCGCTGCAACTGGATGTGCTCAAGCTCACGCAGGCGCACGAGCGTTACACGCAGCGCAGCACGCAGATTCGCGAAGAATTGGAAGAGATCGCCGCGCAAATCGAGGAGCAACGTGCGCAGCGCGCCGAGTCCGAGGCGAACTTCGAGCGCCATGACGGCGAGTTGGCCGAGCTGCAGGCGCGTTTCGAAGAAAATCAGCTCGCGTTCGAGGCGCTCGACGAGACGCTCTCGGCGGCGCGCACGCAAGCGCGCGATCTTGAACGCGCGGCGACCGACGCACGCTTTGCCGCGCGCCATGTCGTAACGCGCATCGACGAGCTCAAACGCAGCATTCAAGTCGCGCACGAGCAAAGCGAGCGCGTCGCGGGCTCGCTCGAAGACGCTCGGGCCGAGCTCGAAGCGATCAACGAACAAACGACGCACACGGGCCTGCAAGCGGCGCTCGAAGTCCGCGCGCAGAAGGAAACGGCGCTGGCGGCTGCGCGCCACGAACTGGACGATCTGACCGCGAAGCTGCGCCAGGCCGATGAAAGCCGCCTGAGCGCGGAACGCTCGCTGCAGCCGCTGCGCGATCGCATCACCGAATTGCAGTTGAAGGAGCAGGCCGCGCGCATCGCCGGCGAGCAGTTCATCGAGCAGCTACAGGCTGCGGGCGTCGACGAAGCGCAATTGCAGGAAAAGCTGACGCCCGACATGAAGCCGTCGTACCTGCAAGGCGAAGTCACGCGCATCAACAACGCGATCACCGCGCTCGGCCCGGTCAACATGGCCGCGCTCGACGAGTTGGCGGCGGCGAAAGAGCGCAAGACGTTCCTTGACGCGCAGTCGGAAGACCTGACGCGCGCCATCGACACGCTCGAAGACGCGATCCGCAAAATCGACCAGGAAACGCGCACGTTGCTGCAGGGTACGTTCGACGAGGTCAACCGGCACTTCGGCGAACTGTTCCCGCGCCTGTTCGGCGGCGGCCAGGCAAAGCTCATCATGACCGGCGACGAAATCCTCGACGCGGGCGTTCAGGTGATGGCACAACCGCCGGGCAAGAAGAACTCGACGATTCACCTGCTCTCGGGCGGCGAAAAGGCGTTGACGGCTACCGCGCTCGTCTTCGCGATGTTCCAGCTCAACCCGGCGCCGTTCTGCCTGCTCGACGAAGTGGACGCCCCGCTCGACGACGCCAATACCGAACGCTTCGCGAACCTTGTGCGCGCGATGTCGGACAAAACGCAGTTCCTGTTCATTTCGCACAACAAGATCGCGATGGAAATGGCGCAGCAGCTGATCGGCGTGACGATGCAGGAGCAAGGCGTTTCGCGCATCGTTGCCGTGGACATGGAAACGGCTGCGGGTTTCGCCCAGAATACCGTCTAACGAGCGGCCCGCCCGGCAGGCGTAAGGTGCCCCGGGCGCGGCCACGACACAGGATTGCTTCATGGAGCGTGCATGGACGAGTTGACACTCGGATTGATCGGCGCAGGCGCCGTGGTGGTGGGGGGCGTGGTCGTCTACAACGCGTGGCAGGGCGCGAAGGTGCGTCGAAAGATGCCGCGTCCGATGCCGACCGAGGCCGAGCAGGGGCTTGGGCGCCACGACCACGAGGAAGAGCGGCCGTTCATCGAGCCGGCCCGTGCGGGCGTGCGGCGCGAGCCCGCGCTGTCGGATGCGGCCGGGGACAGCGAAGCGACGCGCATCGAACCGAGCTTCGGCGGCGTCTCGGCGCCGCTCGACATTCCGGCCGATATCCAGGCCGAAGCGACCACACCGAACGGTTTTACCGCCGAAACGGCGTCTACTTCGACGCCTGCTTCAGCCGCCGCATCCGCGCAAGCCTCGACCCAAGCTGCGGCGGGCGCGCCGGAGAGTGACAGCGTGATGCCGACGGCCACGACGATTTCGGCCGCACCGCCGCATATCGTCGATCGGCGCATCGATTGCGTCGTGCCGATCCGATTGACCGGCCCGATCGCCGGCGAGAAAGCGTCGCCGCTCGCACAGCGGCTGCGCCGCGCGGGCAGCAAGCCGGTTTATATCGAAGGCAAGCCCGAAGGCGGCTCGGCGTGGGAACTGCTGCAAGGCGCGCAGCGTTACGACGAGCTGCGGGCGGCTGTGCAACTTGCCAATCGCGGCGGCGCGCTCAACGAACTCGAGTTTTCCGAGTTCGTCTCGGGCGTGCAGCAATTTGCCGATGCGATCGACGGCGCGCCCGAGTTCCCCGATATGCTCGAAACGGTTTCGATGGCGCGCGAGCTCGATGCGTTCGCCGCGCAATGCGACGCGCAACTGTCGGTCAACGTCCTGTCCGACGGTGCGCCGTGGTCGGCCAACTACGTGCAGGCCGTCGCTTCGCAAGACGGCCTGCTGCTCTCGCGCGACGGAACGCGCTTCGTCAAGCTCGACGCGAAGCAAAGCCCCGTCTTCATGTTGCAGTTCGGCGATACGAATTTCCTGCGCGACGATCTGACATACAAGGGCGGTCAGATGATCACACTGATCCTCGACGTGCCCGTCGCCGATGAGGACATCCTGCCGTTCCGGCTGATGTGCGATTACGCCAAGTCCCTGGCCGAACGCATCGGCGGGCGCGTGGTCGACGATCAGCGCAGGCCTCTGCCGGAGCAAGCGCTGTTGGCCATCGAAAAGCAACTGATGACGCTTTACGCCCGACTCGAGGAAGCCGGGATTCCGGCAGGCTCGCCGGCGACGCGACGTCTGTTCAGCCAGTAATGCCGCCGGCTACGGCAAGCACCTATCGATAAGAAGACCAACGACATGGCTCGCAAGCACGTCGAACCGCCGCCGCCCGCCGATCGACCGGCAGAACGCGCCGTCTGGCTCCGTACCGAACTGGAGCGGGCGAACTATCAGTACTACGTGCTCGATCGGCCCGAGATTCCTGACGCCGAGTACGATCGGCTGTTCTCGGAATTGCAGTCGATCGAGTCCGCGCATCCCGACCTGATCACCCCCGAGTCGCCGACGCAGCGCGTCGGTGGCCAGGCGGCGAGCGGCTTCGCCCCCGTGGTCCACGCGCTGCCGATGTTGTCGCTCAATAACGGCTTCACTGAGGAAGACGTCATCGCGTTCGATAAACGCGTGAGCGATCAGCTCGACCGCAGCCCGGTCGAGTATTCGTGCGAGCTTAAGTTCGACGGGCTGGCGATCGCCTTGCGCTATGAGGACGGGCGTTTCGTGCAGGCGGCGACGCGCGGCGACGGCTCGACCGGCGAAGACGTCACGCAGAACGTGCGAACCGTTCGTTCGATTCCCTTGCGCTTGAAGGGCGAGCACATTCCGCGGGTGCTCGAAGTGCGTGGCGAAGTGCTGATGTTCAGGCGAGATTTCGATCGACTCAACGCCCGGCAGCGCGAGGCAGGGCAACGCGAGTTCGCCAATCCGCGCAATGCTGCGGCGGGCAGCTTGCGCCAGCTCGATTCGCGCATTACGGCGCAGCGGCCGCTGTCGTTTTTTGCGTACGGTATCGGCGCGCTTGAAGGCATGGACATGCCCGACACCCACGATGCGGTGCTCGATTGGTACATCGGGCTGGGCTTGCCCGTCTGCGCGGAACGCGATGTCGTGCAAGGCGCACAGGGGCTGCTGTCGTTCTATCGGCGCGTCGGCGAAAAGCGCAAGAGCCTGCCGTACGAAATCGATGGCGTGGTCTACAAAGTCAATCGGCGCGTCGATCAGGACATTCTCGGCTTCGTTTCACGTGCACCGCGCTTTGCGCTCGCGCATAAGTTTCCGCCCGAAGAGGCGCTGACGGAACTCATCGATATCGGTGTCAACGTCGGCCGCACGGGCGCGATTACGCCTGTTGCGCGGCTCGCGCCTGTGTTCGTCGGGGGCGTCACGGTGACGAACGCGACGCTGCACAACGAAGACGAAGTTCATCGCAAGGACTTGCGCGCCGGCGACACGGTCATCGTGCGCCGCGCCGGCGACGTGATTCCCGAAGTCGTCGGTCCGGTGCTCGAACGCCGCGCACCGGGCGCTCAGCCGTTCGTGATGCCGACCGAGTGTCCGGCATGCGGCTCGGCCATCGAGCGGCTACCCGGCGAGGCGGTGGCGCGCTGCACAGGCGGGCTCGTCTGCCCGGCGCAGCGCAAGCGCTCGCTCGAGCACTTCGCGCAGCGGCGCGCGCTCGATATCGACGGGCTTGGCGAAAAGATCATCGATCAACTGGTCGAACAAGATCTCGTCCGCACCCCGGCCGATTTGTTCAACCTCGGTTTTTCGACGCTGGCCGCGCTGGACCGGTTCGCGGACAAATCGGCGCAAAATCTCATCGACTCGCTGGAAAAGGCCAAACACACTACGCTTGCCCGCTTCATTTTCGCGCTGGGCATTCCCGATGTCGGCGAATCGACGGCCAAAGATCTCGCGCGCCACTTCGGCTCGCTCGATCCGTTGCTCGACGCTTCGGTCGAAACGTTGATGGAAGTGGAGGGCGTTGGCCCCGTCGTGGCCGAGTCGATTCATCAGTTTTTTGCCGAGTCCCACAATCGGCACGTCATCGAGCAACTGCGGGCGCCGGGCAAGGTCACCTGGCCGGAAGGCCCGCCGGCGCCGCGCGCTCCGCAAGGGCTGCTGGCCGGCAAGACGATCGTGCTGACGGGTACACTGCCTAATCTGGCACGCGATCAAGCGAAGGAAATGCTCGAGGCGGCCGGGGCGAAGGTGGCCGGGTCGGTGTCGAAGAAAACCGACTACGTCGTGGCCGGCGCGGAAGCCGGCAGCAAACTGACGAAGGCTGAGGAACTCGGCATCCCGATTCTCGACGAAGACGGTATGCGCAAGCTCTTGGAGGGCGACAATCCATGATTCGTGACATTCTCAAAATGGGCGACCCCCGCTTGCTGCGCATCGCTCAAAACGTCGAGCAGTTCGACACACCGGAGCTGCATGCGCTGATCGCCGACATGTTCGAGACGATGCACCATGCGAACGGCGCCGGTCTGGCTGCGCCGCAGATCGGTGTCGATCTGCAAGTGGTCATCTTCGGATTCGGTCACAACGAACGTTACCCCGAGGCGCCGCCTGTGCCTGAAACGGTACTCATCAATCCGACGATTAGCCCGGTTTCGCAGGACATGGACGAGGGCTGGGAAGGATGTTTGTCGGTGCCGGGCATGCGCGGCGTCGTCAATCGTTTTTCCATGATCCGCTATCACGGCTTCGATCAATATGGGCAACCGATCGATCGGGTGGCCGAGGGCTTTCATGCACGCGTCGTCCAGCACGAATGCGATCACCTGATTGGCAAACTCTATCCGATGCGCATTACCGATTTCTCGAAATTCGGTTTCACTGAAGTGCTGTTTCCCGACCTCGACCCGACCACGGACGATTGACGATCGGCACGCCCGCAGGCGAGCGCAGCGACAAAGTCGGGCGCTGGTCGAGCTTGTTTGTCGATCGCTGAGATACGTCGGAGTCAAGCGAAAACGCCCGCGCGGGCGTTTTCGCTTTGAGGCCGAGGCGCCTTGGTGCGGCTCGGTGCGGTTCGTTGCCGGCCTAAGCGCCACGTGCGGCGGCGTCGCGCCGGCTCAGAACGCTTCGTCCGGCAGCAGGTACCGCCATTGGCCCTGGGGCAGCGCACCGAGCGTCACGCGGCCCATACGCACGCGCTTGAGGCCAACAACATGCAGGCCGACGAGTTCACACATACGCCGAATCTGCCGTTTCTTACCTTCGCGCAGCACGAACCGCAGTTGCTCACTGTTTTGCCAACTGACTTTGGCGGGCTTGAGGGGGACGTCGTCGAGCGACAGCCCGAAGCGCAGCCGGGCAAGCTGATCGGCCGGGAAGTGCTGATCGATGTCGGTCGTGCGGTCGCCGTAGGTGACGCGCACGAGGTATTCCTTTTCGACGCTCGAGTGTTCGCCGATCAACTGCTTCGCGATACGGCCGTCCTGCGTCAGCACGAGCAAACCCGTCGAATCGATGTCGAGCCGGCCCGCAGGCGCGAGTGCGCGAAGGTGGCTCGGTAGGAAGCGCGTGGTTGCCCGGTCGCCCTCCCAGCGATTGGCCGCCGTGATCAGCGTGATGGCGGGCTCGTAACCATCTTCCGCTTGCCCCGACACGTAGCCGATCGGCTTATGCAACAGGATCGTGACCTGACGCGACTGCGCCGCGTGAGCGTCGCGCGTGACTTCGATCTGCTGATCAGGGCGAATGCGCGTGCCGAGTGTGTCGATGCGCTCTCCGTCGACGCGCACCCAACCGTTTTCGATCCACTCGTCGGCTTCGCGGCGAGAGCAGAGCCCAAGCTCCGACATGCGCTTGGACAGGCGCACGAGTCCTTCCGCATCTTCTGCGCCTGGTTTTGCCCGGTTAGCACCGTGGGGCGCGGCTTGGGTCGATTTAGCGCCGGCGCGCGTCGGCGTCGGCCTGGCGTTTGCCCTTGCCGCATCGACGCGCCTACCGGCGGGCGGGCGCCCGCGCGCTTCCGAAGATGCCGGGCGCTCACGGCCGCCTGCCTTGGCCCCCGCCGACGAGCGGCCCGCACCGGCTCCGTCGCGACGTGGCGTCGTCGGACCCGTTGTTCCCACGCCTTGCTTCACCGGACGCGCAATTTTGCGCGTGCTGGCCGCGTCAGTGCCGGTAGCGCGCGAACGCGGCTCGGCCGCGCTTCGCGCTGGCCGATCGTCGCGCGCGAACCGTTCGCTCTGAACACTGCGCTTGCGCTCGGGGGCGCTGCCGCGCTGCCGGTCGCCGCCGCCTGCTCGAGTCGACGCGCGCGCGCCGCGCTCGCTCTCGTCTCGCGAGGGGCGCGGACCGCGCGGGCCTCGTGCATCGCTCGCGTCGGCTGCGCGCGGTGTGCGTCGCGGCTTGTCTTCGGTTCCGCGCGCTGCGGTGGCGTCCGTGCGCTTGGCGCCACGCGGGCCTCGCTCGCCGCCGCTTTCGCTGCGAGGCGCCCGCGTTGCGCGCGCTTCGCCTTCACCGGCGAAACGGCGCCGGACATCGTCTGCACGGCGCTCCGTCGGGCGCGCGCGCGGCGCCTTCGCAGCGGCGTCTTCGCGCGGCTTACGGGGCGCGTCGTCGCGCGGCTTGCGGGGCGCGGCGTCGCCGCCCGTGCGTGCGGTGGCGGATTTGCCCGGCGGGGTCGACGGCGCTGCGTCCCGCGTGCGTGGGGGTTTGCGCGCCGACGGGCTGCTTGGACGAACGGGGGTGCGGCTCGGCGATGCCGGGCGCGGATGCTTGGCTGTCAGTTTGACGCGCATAAAGTCTCACAGGGCGATCGCGCGCAGCAGTTCGGTCTCGACCTGGATTTGCAAGCGGCTATCTGCAAGGCCGCGTCCATCCAACAAGAACACGTCCTCGACGCGCTCGCCGAGCGTATTGATCCGCGCCGCATGGACGCCGACCCGATGCTCCGCCAGCACGCGCGCGATCGAATAAAGAAGCCCCGGCCGGTCGTTGGCCGACACGGACAGGATGTAATACTGCCCCCGTTCGTCGGCTCGCAAGTCGACGCGCGGGGTGATGGGAAACGTCCGCGAAAGCCGCGAAAGGCGGCCCTTGGACGGCTCGGGCAGCGGCGCATCGGAGGACAGCCTTGCCGCGAGCTGCTGCTCGACGAGATTGGCGATGTCGCGGTAGTGCCCATCGTCGTGCTCGGTATGGGCCACGATGAAGTTGTCGAGCGCATACCCATGCCGCGTCGTATTGATGCGCGCGTCAAGTACGGACAAGCCGTTGCGATCGAAATAGGCGCAGATGCCGGCGAACAGGTCCGAGCGGTCGCGCACGTAGACGAGCACCTGCAGCGCCTCGCCGATCGGCGACGGACGCGCCCGCACGATCGGTGCCTCGGTGCGCACATGGCGGTACAGCACGCGGGTTTGCCAGGCGATATCGGCGGCGTCATGGCGCAGGAAGTAGCCCACGTCGAGTTCGTCCCACAGCGCGCAATGCGCTTTATCGGGCACGGTTTCAAGCCGCAACAGCGCGAGCGCTTCTTCCTGGCGCGTTTTCAGCTCCGAATGTTCATCAGGCCGCGCGCCGCCGAGCACGGCACGCGTCATTCGATAAAGATCTTCGAGCAGTTTGCCTTTCCACGTGTTCCAGACCTTGGGGCTGGTACCGCGAATGTCGGCCACGGTCAGCAGATAAAGGGCCGTGAGGCGGCGTTCATTGCCGACCAGTTCCGCGAACTGCGCGATAACTTGCGGATCGCTCGTGTCTTGTTTCTGCGCGACCTGGCTCATCGTCAGATGGTGCTGCACGAGCCAGACGACGAGCGCGGAGTCGTCGGCGTCCATGCCGTGCTCGCGACAGAACCGACGCGCGTCGGCCATGCCGAGCGTCGAATGGTCGCCGCCGCGGCCTTTGGCGATGTCATGAAACAGCGCGGCGACATAGAGCACCCATTGACGTTCGAAGTTGGCCATCAACTGGCTGCAGAACGGATATTCGTGCGCATGTTCGGCCAGCGCGAAGCGGCGCAGGTTGCGCAGCACCATCAGAATGTGCTGATCGACCGTGTAGACGTGATAAAGGTCGTGCTGCATCTGCCCGACGATACGCCGGAAATTGAGCAGATAGCGGCCGAGCACGCTCGTCTGATTCATGAGCCGCAGCGCGTGCGTGATGCCCTGCGGCTGCTTCAGAATTTCGATGAACTGCCGCCGGTTTTCGGGATCGCGCCGCCAGCGCGAATCCATGATCTCACGTGCGTTGTAGAGCGCGCGCAACGTGCGAGCCGAAAGTCCTTTCGTGCCTTGTGTCCTCTCGTACAGCAGGAACGCTTCGAGAATTGCGGTGGGCGTGCGCTCGAACACATCGTCGCTGGCGATCTCGATCATCCCTTGCTTTTCGACGAAGCGTTCCGACAGTACGCGCGTCACGCCGCTCGTGCGCGGGAACAACTGCGCTTCGATGTTCTGGATGAGAATCGTCGCCAACTGCGTGACGGCTTTGGCAGCCCAGTAATACCGACGCATCAGCTGCTCGCTCGCCCGGCGAGCTTGCGTGGCGTTATATCCGAAGCTTTCCGCCGCGGCCGTTTGCAGATCGAACACGAGTACGTCCTGACGCCGCCCCGCAATGACGTGCAGCCTTGCGCGCAGCATCTTCAGGAAGGCCTCGTTGCGGCGCAGCTCGCGTGCCTCGCGCGCCGTGATCAGCCCGCGTTCGTCCAGTTCGCGCCAGCTTCGTCCGAAGCCGGCCGCGTGCGCGATCCACAGGATCAATTGCAAATCGCGCAGGCCGCCCGGGCTTTCCTTGACGTTTGGCTCGAGGCTATAGGGCGAATCCTGGAACTTCGCATGACGCTGACGCATTTCGAGGACTTTCGCCTGGAAGAATGCGCGTGCATCGAGCGTGTCGTTGAAGCGCAGGACGAAACGCTGGAACAGCGTGGTACTGCCCGTGATGCGCCGCGCCTCGAGCAGCGACGTGCGCACGGTGATGTCGTTGCCGGCCTCCTCGATGCATTGCGCGACGGTTCGCACGCTGCTGCCGAGTTCGAGCCCGAGGTCCCACGCCATGCCGATGAAGCGCTCGATTTGTGCGTCGAGTTCGGACGGCGCGTTGTCGGGTAACAGCACGAGGATGTCGATGTCGGAGTAGGGCGCGAGTTCGCCGCGGCCGTAGCCGCCTACGGCGACCAGCGCGCAGGTCGCAGGCAGTGCGCAAACGTTCCAGGCGCGCCGCAGGGCGTCGTCGGTCGTGCGCGAAAGCGCCTGCATCAGCGCATCGACGCGATGGGCGCCCTTGAACTTCGCGAGCAATCCGGCTTTGGCTACGCGGTAATCGGCCTTGACCGACGCGGGATCCGTCACAACGGCGGCTTCACTCATGGCGGAGGCGCAAACCACCGTCTACGCCGCGACGGCGATCGACGGCTTGGCCGGCGTGCCTGCCGATACGGTCAGCACGTCGTAGCCGGTGTCGGTCACGAGCACCGTATGCTCCCACTGGGCCGACAGGCTGCGGTCCTTGGTTTTCACCGTCCACTGATCGGGCATTGTGCGAATTTCGCGCCGGCCTGCGTTGATCATCGGCTCGATCGTGAAGATCATGCCCTTTTGTAGTTCGAGGCCCGTGCCGGGCCGGCCGTAGTGCAGGATCTGCGGATCTTCGTGGAACACCTTGCCGATGCCGTGCCCGCAGTACTCGCGCACGACGCTGTAACCGCTCGCCTCGGCGTGGCGCTGAATGGCGTGGCCGATGTCGCCGAGGTGCGCGCCGGGACGCACCTGCTCGATGCCGAGCCACATGCATTCGTAGGTGGTTTGCGCGAGTCGCCTGGCGAGAATCGAGCCTTCGCCGGCGATGAACATGCGGCTTGTATCGCCGAAGTAGCCGTCCTTGATGACAGTGATGTCGATGTTCAGCGCGTCGCCCGACTTGACCACCTTATCGCCCGGAATGCCGTGGCAGATGACGTCGTTGACGGAAATGCAGGTGGCTTTCGGGTACGGCGGATAGCCGGGCGGCTGGTAATTGAGCGGTGCCGGGATCGTGCCCTGCACGTCCAGCATGTAGTTGTGACAGAGCCGGTCGAGTTCTGCCGTGGTCACGCCGGGTTTGACGAACGGGGTGATGTAGTCGAGCACCTCGCTCGCCAGACGGCACGCGACGCGCATTTTCGCGATGTCGTCTTCGTTTTTGATCGTAATTGCCATGGGTGCGAGCCTGGAACGGTGAATACGGGAGGGTGCGGGTATGCAATGGGTGGATTATCGCACCATATGCGGCCAATGGCGGACTGGCGGGGCCGTCCTGCACGTAGGCACGCGCCAGGTGCCCGTTCGGTGCTGATCTGTTGCCCGTTTGGCGGTCACGCGTTCTGCGCGCCCGGGACAGCGGAAGGGGTCCAGCCCGTGCGGTTGCTGCGCTGCGGCACGGCCGGCGGCCCGCGCGCGCGGGGACGAGCGTCGACTTGAGGGCGGCAATTGCGGCGTGATATACTTTCGGGCTAGTCACCTCCTGAGATCGGGGGCTTGCATGTGTCGCTTCAGTGCCACGCATGCGGGCAGCGCGGTCCGGGGGCGGCTGGCGTTGTATCCGTTGCATCCATTCGCAAGCCGGCGCACCCAGGGTGCCGAGCCGCGGCCCCGTGAACGTTCGGTGAATGTTTCGCGTGGCGCGGCCGGTACGGCGGCCGGCTTAAGACCTAACCCTCGCGGAGAATTTCATGGCAGTCACTATGCGTCAGATGCTGGAAGCCGGCGTCCACTTTGGTCACCAAACGCGCTTCTGGAATCCCAAGATGGCCCCGTTCATCTTCGGTCATCGCAACAAGATTCACATCATCAACCTCGAAAAGACGCTGCCGATGTACAACGACGCGCTGAAGTACGTGCGTCAATTGGCGGCCAATCGCGGCACGATTCTGTTCGTCGGTACGAAGCGCCAGTCGCGCGACACGATCGCGGAAGAGGCGCAACGCGCCGGTATGCCGTTTGTCAACGCCCGTTGGCTCGGTGGCATGCTGACGAACTTCAAGACGCTGAAGGTGTCGATCAAGCGTTTGAAGGACATGGAAGCGGCGGTCGAGGCCGGTGAGCTCGAGAAGATGAGCAAGAAGGAAGCGCTGTTGTTCGAACGCGAAATCGCCAAGCTGCAAAAGTCGATCGGCGGCGTGAAGGACATGGGCGGCATTCCCGACGCAATTTTCGTCGTCGACGTCGGCTACCACAAGATTGCCGTGACGGAAGCGAACAAGCTGGGCGTGCCCGTCATCGCCGTGGTCGATACGAACCACTCGCCGGAAGGCATCGACTATGTGATCCCGGGCAACGACGACGCGAGCAAGGCCGTGGCGCTGTACGCGCAAGGCGTTGCCGACGCGATCCTCGAAGGCCGTGCGAACGCGGTCAATGAAGTCGTTCAAGCCGCGCGCGGCACCGAAGGCGACGAGTTCGTCGAGGTGGGCGGGGAGCAGTAAAGCAGCCCCGCTGCCGGCAAAAAAGGGGGCTTTCGATAGGCCCCCTTTTTTTAAATGTCGGCGCAATAGGCGGTGCGTTCCATGCGCCGCGAACGAATGCCTGCCGTTCGCATCGAAAGCGGGCGGCGAATGAAAGACAGACTCAAGGAGCGAATGATGGCGGCAATTACCGCAAGCATGGTTGCAGAACTGCGCGCGAAGACCGATGCGCCGATGATGGAGTGCAAAAAGGCCTTGACGGAAGCCGACGGCGACATGGGTCGCGCCGAAGAGCTGCTGCGCGTCAAGCTCGGCAACAAGGCCAGCAAGGCAGCTTCGCGCGTCACGGCTGAAGGTGTGATCGTTTCGCACATTGGCAGCAACGCCGGTGCGCTCGTCGAACTGAACTGCGAAACCGATTTCGTCGCGAAGAACGACGATTTCAATGCGTTCGCCAAGCAAGTGGCCGAGCTCGTCGTGTCGCAAAACCCGGCCGACGTGGCTGCGCTGTCGGCGCTGCCGCTGAACGGTGCGACGGTGGACGCGGTGCGCCTCGCGCTGGTCGGCAAGATCGGCGAAAACCTTTCGATTCGCCGCTTTGCCCGCTTCGAAACGTCGAACAAGCTGGCCGCGTACCTGCACGGCACGCGCATCGGCGTGCTCGTCGAATACACGGGTGCGGACGAGCAGGTCGGCAAGGACGTCGCGATGCACGTGGCGGCCATGAAGCCGGTTTCGCTGTCGTCGGACGACGTGCCGGCCGAGCTGATCGCCAAGGAGCGCAGCATTGCCGAGCAAAAGGCCGCCGAATCTGGCAAGCCGGCCGAGATCGTCGCAAAGATGGTCGAGGGCAGCGTGCAGAAATACCTGAAGGAAGTGTCGCTGCTGAACCAGCCGTTCGTGAAGAATGACAAGCAGACGATTGAACAGATGCTGAAGGCCGCAGGTGCTTCGGTGCAGAAGTTCGCGCTGTTCGTCGTCGGCGAGGGCATTGAAAAGCGTCAAGACGATTTCGCCGCCGAAGTGGCCGCGCAAGTCGCCGCTGCAAAGCAGCAGTAAGCGTAGTTTGCGGTACCCGCGGCGGGCGCCACGCTCGTCGCGGAAGTTCGCCCTTGGCGAAGATCGGGGTTAACCCGGTTTGCCGTCGCGATTGCCTTCAGCTCGAATCGCGCGGTGGCCGAGCTTGCTCCGTCATACGTTTCACCCCTACAGTTCCATTTTGTCGTGATCTCTTCGACGCGATCGGATACCGCTATGCCCACAGCCTATAAACGCGTTCTTCTCAAACTCTCCGGTGAAGCTTTGATGGGCGACGATGCGTTCGGCATCAATCGCGCGACGATCGAACGGATGGTGGCCGATATTGCCGAAGTCGTTCGGCTCGGCACGCAGTTGGCCGTCGTGATCGGCGGCGGCAACATTTTCCGCGGCGTGGCGGGCGGTGCAGCGGGCATGGACCGTGCCACGGCCGACTACATGGGCATGCTCGCGACGATGATGAATGCGCTGGCCCTGCAGGACGCCATGCGCCACGCGGGCATCGAGGCACGCGTGCAGTCCGCGCTGCGGATGGACCAGGTCGTCGAGCCGTATATCCGCCCGCGTGCGATCCGGCAGCTCGAGGAAGGCAAGGTCGTGATCTTTGCGGCCGGCACGGGCAATCCGTTTTTCACGACCGATACGGCCGCTGCGCTGCGCGGGTCGGAGGTGGGGGCGGAAGTCGTGTTGAAGGCGACCAAGGTCGACGGCGTATACTCCGCGGACCCGAAGAAGGATGCCTCGGCGACGCGCTATTCGACGATCAGTTTCGACGAGGCGATCGGCCGCAATCTGCAGGTGATGGATGCGACGGCGTTTGCGCTGTGCCGCGACCAGAAGCTCCCGATTCGCGTGTTCTCGATCGTTAAGCCCGGTGCGCTCAAGCGGATCGTGCAAGGTGAGGACGAGGGTACCCTCGTCCACGTGTAAACTCCCGGAATATAAGCGGGACGCATTTCCGTTTGCGGCGCCAAGGCTCCGTTGACGGGCGCATCCGCACTGTGATGAAGTTTTGGAGGTCTAAATGAGTGTGGCAGAGGTCAAGAAGGGCGCCGATCAGAAAATGCAACGTTCGATCGAAGCGTTCAAGAACGATTTGGCGAAAATCCGCACCGGTCGTGCCCACACGGGTCTGCTCGACCACATTCAGGTCGACTACTACGGCTCGAACGTGCCTATCTCGCAGGTGGCCAATCTGACGCTGATCGACGCGCGTACGATCGGTGTGCAGCCTTGGGAAAAGAAGATGGTCGCGGTGGTCGAAAAGGCGATTCGCGAATCCGACCTGGGCCTGAACCCCGCCACGCAGGGCGATTTGATTCGCGTGCCAATGCCCGCGTTGACGGAAGAGCGCCGCCGTGAACTGACGAAAGTCGTCAAGAGCGAAGGCGAGACGGCGAAGGTTGCGGTGCGCAACCTGCGCCGCGATGCGAACGAACAGCTCAAAAAGCTCGTCAAAGACAAAGAGATCTCGGAAGACGACGAACGTCGCGCGAGCGACGAAGTGCAAAAGCTCACCGACAAATACGTTGCCGAGGTCGACAAGCTCGTTCACTCGAAAGAAGCCGAGATCATGACCGTCTGAGGCTCGTTCGTCTCGACGTGTTGCTTCTTCTTTTTCTGCAGTCTGAGTCCCGGCGGCCATGACCTATACCAGCTCTACCGTTCGCGTGCCTGATGTTGCGGCTGTACCGCGGCATATCGCGATCATCATGGACGGCAACGGCCGTTGGGCGACGCAGCGTCGGCTGCCGCGCGTGGCCGGCCATACGCGCGGCGTCGAAGCGGTGCGCACGGCTGTCGAAGCCTGCGCGCGCGCCGGTGTCGAGTATCTGACGCTGTTCGCATTCAGTTCCGAGAACTGGCGTCGGCCTGTCGACGAGGTGTCGTTCCTGATGCGGCTGTTCGTCACCGCGCTGGAGCGCGAGGTCGGCAAGCTGCACGCCAACGGTATCCGGCTGCGCGTCGTGGGCGATTTGTCGCTTTTCGACACGCGCGTGCAGGAGTTGATCCGCCGAGCCGAAACCAAGACGGCCCGCAATACGCGCCTGACGCTGACGATCGCCGCGAACTACGGCGGGCGCTGGGACATCATGCAAGCCGCACGTAAGCTGGCCGAGCAGTCGGTCAACGAGGGCAGAGTGGTCGACATCGACGAAGCGGCCCTGGCGCAACATCTGGCGCTGGCCTACGCCCCCGAGCCTGATCTGTTTATCCGCACGGGCGGTGAAACGCGCATCAGCAACTTCTTGCTCTGGCAGCTCGCCTATACGGAGCTTTACTTCACCGATGCGTACTGGCCCGATTTCGACGCCAATGCGCTGTCCGACGCGATTGCCTCTTATGGACGCCGCGAGCGCCGCTTTGGCCGTACGAGTGCGCAACTCGAGCCGCAGCGGCAGGGCGCGTCCTCGCAAAACGCCGATTCCCTCCCATGCTGAAGACGCGGGTCATCACCGCCGTCGTCCTGCTGGCGGTGCTGCTGCCGGTCACACTGTTTGCACCGGTGGCCGGTTTTGGCGCGCTGATCGCGATCGTGCTCGTGTTCGGCGCCTGGGAATGGGCTCGCCTGCTTAAATTCACGGGCCTCGCGCCGGTCGGCTATGCGGTGCTCGCTGCATTGGCGCTGGCTGCCAGTACGCGGCTCGGCATCGGTGTGCGTGCGGCCCGGCCGTTGTTCGAGGCGGCAGCCGTGTTTTGGGTGCTCGCCGGGCCGTTCGTGCTCGTGCGCAAGCCGACGCTCGCGCACGGCGCCTGGCGGCTGTTTTTGATCATCGCCGGCCTGGTCTCTCTGGTGGCGTGCTGGCACGCGCTCGTCGCGGCCCGCGTTCTCGGCGTATCGTTCGTGTTGTCGGTCCTGCTCGTCGTCTGGTTGGCCGATATCGGCGCATACTTTGCCGGCAAGGCGTTCGGCAAACACAAGCTCGCGCCCGCGATCAGTCCTGGCAAGACCTGGGAGGGCGCGGTCGGCGGCTGGTTGGCTGTGCTTGTCGTAGCGTTGATCGTCATGGCGTCGCACGCGTTCGAGCCTACGCTCGTGTCGACGCTCGTGCAGCGCATCGGGGTCGTGCGCGCGCTACTTGTGCTGACGGTGCTCGTTGCATTCAGTATCGTCGGCGATTTGTTCGAATCGATGCTCAAGCGTCAGGCGGGCGTGAAAGATTCGAGTGCGCTGCTGCCGGGACATGGCGGCGTGCTCGACCGCATCGACGCACTGTTGCCGGTGTTGCCGCTTGCGATGCTGGTCATCGGTTAGAGATAGGAATATGAACAAACGTCTGACATTGCTCGGGTCCACGGGCTCGATCGGCGAAAGTACGCTCGACGTCGTCGCCCGCCATCCGGACCGCTTCGCGGTCCATGCGCTGACAGCGCACCGCAACGGGGACAAGCTTGTCGCCCAGTGCCTGCGCTTCAGGCCCGAGGTCGCTGTCGTCGGTGATGCCGACACGGCCGCCCGCGTGGAAGCGCAACTCAAAGCGGCCGGCTGCAACACGCAGGTCGCGTATGGTCCTGACGCCCTGGTGCAAGTCGCGCAAAGCGCGCAATGCGACACCGTGGTCGCGGCGATCGTCGGTGCGGCCGGGCTGGCCCCGACGCTGGCTGCGGCGCGTGCGGGCAAGCGCATTCTGCTCGCCAATAAAGAAGCGCTGGTCATGTCGGGCGGCATCTTCATGGACGCCGTGCGCGATCATGATGCGACGTTGTTGCCGGTCGACAGCGAGCACAACGCGATCTTCCAATGCCTGCCGCGCGACATCGCCGAACATGGCGGCGTCACGAAAATCATTCTGACTGCGTCAGGCGGTCCGTTCCGTACGCGCGAGCCCGCCACGCTCGTCGATGTCACGCCCGAACAAGCGTGCAAGCATCCGAACTGGGTCATGGGTCGCAAGATTTCGGTCGACTCGGCCACGATGATGAACAAAGGCCTCGAAGTGATCGAGGCGCATTGGCTGTTCAGCTTGCCAGGCGAGCGCATCGAGGTGCTGATTCATCCGCAAAGCGTCATTCATTCGCTTGTTTCGTATGCCGATGGCTCGGTGCTCGCACAACTCGGCAACCCCGACATGCGTACGCCGATCGCGCATGCACTTGCTTTTCCGGACCGGGTCGATTCGGGCGTCGCGCAGCTCGATCTTGCCCAGATCGCCACGCTGCAGTTCGAAAAGCCCGATTACGCGCGCTTTCCGTGCCTCGCGCTCGCAATGCAGGCGCTCGCCGCCGGCGGTGTCGCCAGTGCGGCACTCAATGCAGCCAACGAGGTGGCCGTAGACGCGTTTCTCGAACGCCGAATCGGCTTCATGGAGATCGGGCGCGTTGTCCAGTCCGTGCTGGACGGCCTGTCCAATCGCACGCCCAGCGGCCTCGCCGACGTGCTCGACGCCGATGCCGACGCACGTCGCGCGGCGCGCGAGTTCATTGCCGGCGGTGCGCACATCATCCTGACGACTGATCGCACAGGCTCGATCGATCGCGCTATGCAGTGAGACGGCGATGAACCTGCTGATCGAAGTCGTTGCATTCGTGGTCGCGATCGGCGTGCTCGTCGTCGTACACGAATATGGGCACTACAGTGTCGCGCGGCTTTGCGGCGTAAAAGTGCTGCGGTTTTCGATCGGTTTCGGGCGGCCGCTCGCCAGTTGGGTCGGCCGTAAATCGGGCACCGAATGGACTATTTCGGCGTTGCCGCTGGGCGGCTACGTCAAAATGCTCGACGAGCGCGATTCGGGCCCCGGCATCGCGCCCGCCGATCTGCCGTACGCGTTCAATCGTCAACACGTCGCCAAACGTATGGCGATCGTACTGGCGGGACCGGCTGCCAATTTCCTCCTGGCGATCGCCTTATTCGCCGTTGTCTTTGCGACGGGGGTAACCGAGCCCGTCGCCACGCTCGCCACGCCGCCTGCCGGCAGCGTGGCGGCGCGGGCGGGGTTCGACGGCGGCGAAACGGTCGTCTCGATCGGTGACGAGCACGGGGCAGACATCGAGCCCGTGCGCTCGTGGTCGGACTTGCGGTGGAAGCTGCTCGACGCGGCGTTCGACCATCGGCGCGTCGTCCTGCGGGCGCATGACGGCCGCGGAACATACGATTTTCAAGTCGATTTGCGCAATCTCGACGAACGCGATCTCGACGATGATTTCCTGACCAAACTCGGCTTCGATCAGGGCGGCACGCTGTCGGTCGCGGGCGTGGAGCCGGGCAGCGCCGCCGAGCGGGCCGGTCTGCAGGCAGGCGACACACTGCGCACGGCGGGCGGCGCGGCGATCGACGGCGCGCAAGCGTTCATCGCCTACGTACAGGCACACGCAGGGCGTGCGATCACGCTGGGTATCGACCGTGGCTCGCCCGCGCAGCGGCTGTCTCTGACCGTCGTGCCCGACGCGAAGCAGGATCCGCATACCGGCGCGGCATCGGGGCGAATCGGCGCGGCGCTCGCGACACACGTCCAAACGGTCGACGTGCGCTATGGCCTGTTCGATAGCGTGGCCCGCAGTGCGCAACGCACCTGGGACATCGCGGTGTATTCGCTGCGGATGTTCGGACGCATGCTGACGGGGCAGGCCTCGTTGAAGAATCTATCGGGGCCCGTGACGATCGCCGACTATGCGGGCAAAAGTGCTCAACTGGGCTGGGCGCCGTTTCTTTCGTTCCTCTCGCTCGTCAGCATCAGCCTCGGCGTGCTGAACTTATTGCCGATTCCCGTTTTGGACGGGGGGCATCTGTTATATTATTTGGTTGAAGCCGCCACCGGCAAAGCCGTGTCGGAACGGTGGCAACTCGTTCTGCAAAGGGTTGGCCTCGTGTGCATCGTCGTACTGTCGGCGATTGCGCTCTTCAACGATCTGGCTCGTTTAATCCATTTTTAAAGTGTCCGGCGGCGCGCGTTTGCGAGCGCCGCGGCGGACAGATGCAGCTAAAAACACTGGGGAAGCACGTTGTTCAAACCTCATCGCTTTGTTCCTAAGTCGGTTGCGGTCGCGGCGCTCGCGGCTCACGGGCTCGTCGCTCACGCAGCGACGGCGCCTTTCGTCGTTAAAGACATCCGAATCGAGGGCTTGCAACGGATCGAACCCGGCACGGTGTTCTCCTACCTGCCGATCAAGCAAGGCGATACCTTCACGGATGACAAAGCGTCGGAGGCGATCCGCGCGCTTTATGCGACGGGCTTCTTCAGCGATGTGCGAATTGCCGCCGAAGGCGATGTCGTCATCGTCAATGTCATCGAACGTCCGGCCATCGGCTCGATCGATTTCGCCGGCCTGCACGAATTCGACAAGGACGCGCTCACCAAAGCGCTGAAGGGCGTCGGCTTGTCGCCGGGCCGCTACTACGACAAGTCCCTCGTCGATCGCTCGGAGCAGGAGCTCAAGCGCCAATATCTGACGCGCGGCTTCTACGCCGCCGAAGTGACGACCACCGTCACGCAGATCGACAGCAGCCGCGTGTCGATTCTGTTCACGGTGAACGAAGGGCCGAGCGCAAAAATCCGCCAGGTCAACTTCATCGGCAACAAGGCGTTCAGTACGGCTACGCTGCGCAACGAAATGCAGCTGTCTACGCCGAACTGGTTCTCGTGGTACACGAAGAACGATCTCTATTCGAAAGACAAGCTAACGGGCGATCTGGAAAATGTTCGTTCGTTCTACCTGAACCGCGGCTATCTCGAATTCAATATCGAGTCGACGCAGGTGTCGATTTCGCCCGACAAAAAGGACATGTACCTGACGCTCTCGGTGCATGAGGGCGAGCCGTACACGGTGTCGAGCGTGAAGCTCGCGGGGAACGTGCTCGATCGCGGCCCCGAGCTGCAAAAGCTCGTCACGGTCAAACCCGGTGAGCGCTTCTCGGCCGCCAAGCTGCAGGCTACGACGAAAGCGATCGTCGACAAGCTCGGCGAGTACGGTTACGCATTTGCCACGGTCAATGCGCAGCCCGAGATCGATCAGGTGCATCACAAGGTTGCGTTGACGCTGCAGGTCGATCCGAGCCGCCGCGTCTACGTGCGGCGTATCAACGTCGTTGGCAACACGCGCACGCGCGACGAAGTGGTGCGTCGAGAAATGCGCCAACTCGAAAGCTCGTGGTTCGATTCGAGCCGTCTCGCGCTATCGAAGGATCGCATCAACCGTCTCGGTTACTTCACCGATGTCGACGTCACGACGGTGCCCGTCGCCGGCACGGCCGATCAGGTCGACGTCAATGTCAAGGTCACGGAAAAACCGACGGGCGCGATCACGCTCGGGGCGGGTTTTTCTTCGACGGACAAGGTCGTGCTGTCGGCCGGTATCTCGCAGGACAACGTGTTCGGTTCGGGCACGAGCTTGTCCGTGAACGTGAACACGGCGCGCACTTACCGGACGTTGACCGTCACGCAAGTCGACCCGTATTTCACGGTCGACGGCATCAAGCGGATCACGGACGTCTATTACCGTACGACGCAGCCGCTCTACTACTCGACCAATTCGAGTTTTCGCATCATCACGGCGGGCGGCGACCTGAAGTTCGGGATTCCGTTCTCGGAAGTCGATACGGTGTTCTTCGGCGCGGGCTTCGAGCAGAACAAGCTCGACACCGATTCCTCGACGCCGCAGAGCTATGTCAACTACGTGAACGAGTTCGGGCGTGTGTCGAACAACATCCCGTTGACGATCGGCTGGTCCCGCGATGCCCGCGACAGCGCGTTGGTGCCGAGCCGCGGGTATTTCACGCAAGCGAACGCCGAGTACGGCACGCCGGTCGGCGCGACGCAGTATTACAAGGCGGATGTGCAAGCGCAGTACTACTACTCGTTCGCACGCGGTTTCGTGCTGGGGTTGAACTTCCAGGGCGGCTACGGTAACGGTCTGGGCGGCAAGCCGTTCCCGATCTTCAAGAACTACTTCGCGGGTGGTATCGGCTCCGTTCGCGGCTACGAGCCGAGCTCGCTGGGCCCGCGCGACACGTCGACGAACGACCCGATCGGCGGCTCGAAGATGGTTGTCGGAAACATCGAGCTCACGTTCCCGTTGCCGGGTACGGGGTACGATCGTACGCTGCGCGTATTCACGTTCTTCGACGGCGGCAATGTCTGGGGACAGAGCGCGCCCGGCATCAGCACGACAGGGTCGAACGGGTTGCGCTACGGGTACGGCGTGGGGCTTGCATGGATCTCGCCGATCGGCCCGCTCAAGCTGAGCTTGGGCTTCCCGGTCCAGAAGCATAACGGCGATCAATACCAGAAATTCCAATTCCAGATCGGGACGGCGTTCTAACGGGGCGCCATGCTCTGTCCAGCATCGAGAGGAAGATTTTGCAAACCGGTACGTTTATCAAGCGCGTGTTGGGTGCAGCGGCACTAACGGGGGCGCTCGTGGCCGGCGCCGCGCACGCTCAAGAGGCCCGCATCGCGGCTGTCAACTCAGACCGTATCCTGCGCGAGTCCGGCGCGGCGAAGGCCGCCCAGGCGAAGCTCGAGGCCGAATTCGCCACGCGCGACAAGGATTTGCAGGCGATGGCGGCGAAGATGAAGAAGCTGTCCGACCAGCTCGACTCGAGCGGAGCGTCGATGTCGCCGGCCGACCGCGCACAGAAGCAGAAAGATCTGGCGCAACTCGACACGGATTTCCAGCGCAAGCAGCGCGAGTTTCGCGAAGACCTGAACCAGCGTCGCAACGAAGAGCTGGCGGCCGTGCTCGACAAGGCGAACAAGGTCATCAAGCAGATCGCCGAGCAGCAGCATTACGATTTGATCGTGCAAGAAGCCGTCTACGTGAGCCCGCGTATCGATATCACCGATCAGGTGATCAAGGCGCTGCCCGGTGCGGGCGCCGGCGCAACGAATTGAAAGACGGAACAGTACGCGAATGGCACTGACGCTCGAGCAAATCGCGCAGCGTTTCGGCGGTGAGATCGTCGGCGACGCAACCCTGCAGGTGGGCGGGCTGGCGCCGCTCGACCTCGCGCAGCCGCATCAATTGGCGTTTCTCGCCAATCCAAAATACCTGTCGCAGGTTGAAACGACGCAGGCGGGCGCCGTGTTGATCGCCGCGGCCGATCTCGATAAGCTGGCTTCCCGCGCGGGGCGTACCTTCATCGTTACGCCGAATCCGTACGCTTATTTCGCCCGCGTCGCTCAGTTGTTCATCGATTTGGCCGCGCCGAAGGCGCCGGCCGGCGTGCATCCTGGCGCCGTGATCGATCCGAGCGCGCAGGTGGCGGCCAGCGCAGTCATTGGGCCGAATGTCGTCATCGACGCGTTCGTTGTGATCGGCGAGCAGGTGCGAATCGATGCGAACGTCACGATCGGTCGCGGCACGCGCATCGACGAGGGCGCGCATCTTTATCCGAACGTGACGGTCTACCATGGCTGCAAGATCGGGCCGCGCGCGATCATCCATGCGGGCGCCGTTATCGGCTCGGACGGGTTCGGATTCGCCCCGGATTTCGTCGGCGAGGGTGAAGCCCGCACGGGTAGCTGGGTCAAGATTCCCCAAGTTGGCGGCGTCACGATCGGCGCAGACGTCGAAATCGGCGCGAACACGACGATCGATCGTGGCGCGATGGCCGATACGATCATCGAAGAGTGCGTCAAGATCGACAACCTGGTACAGATCGGCCACAACTGCAAGATCGGCGCTTACACGGTCATTGCCGGCTGCGCGGGTATCGCGGGCAGCACGACCATCGGTCGCCACTGCATGATCGGTGGTGCGGTGGGGATTGCGGGGCACGTGACGCTGGCCGATTTCGTGATCGTGACGGCGAAGTCGGGCGTGTCGAAGTCGCTGCTCAAGCCGGGCATGTACACGAGCGCATTTCCCGCTGTGGGACACGCCGAATGGAACAAGAGCGCAGCCTTGATGCGCAATCTCGATAAGATGCGCGAACGCATCAAGGCACTCGAAACGGCGCTGGCCGAACGAGGAAGCGAAGCTTGAGCAAGCGCTGAAGTGCCGCGGCGGCACGCGCGGCCTTCGGCAAGAGGGCGTGGATACGCCGCGGTTAGCCTCCGTTGTAAATCACCCGCGCGAGACCCTTGCGTGAAGCAGACACACCATGAGCACTGAAAAAATCAATCTCGACATCCATAAGATTCTCACGCTGCTGCCGCATCGTTATCCGATCCTGCTCGTGGACCGGGTGCTGGAGCTCGAGCCGCACAAGAGCATCAAGGCGCTGAAGAACGTGTCGATCAATGAGCCGTACTTCATGGGTCACTTCCCGCAGCGCCCGGTGATGCCCGGCGTGTTGATCATGGAGGCGCTGGCACAGACAGCGGCCCTTCTGACTTTTGCCGAAGAACCGCACGATCCGGAGACGACGCTGTACTACTTCGTCGGTATCGATGGAGCGCGCTTCAAGCGCGTTGTCGAACCCGGCGATCAATTGATTCTCAACGTGACGTTCGAGCGTCGCATGCGCAACATCTGGAAATTCAAAGCGCACGCCGAGGTCGACGGCACGATTGCTGCCGAAGCCGAACTGATGTGCACGGTGAAGCAGACGAACGAGTGAGAAGGGCCAAAAGCGCATGAGCAGGATTCATCCCACCGCGATTATCGAGCCGGGCGCGCAGCTTGGCGAAGACGTCGAGATCGGCCCGTACGCGATCATCGGCGCAAACGTCACGATCGGCGCGCGTACGTCGATCGGTTCGCATAGCGTGATCGAAGGCCATACGACGATCGGCGTCGACAACCGGATCGGCCATTACGCGTCGGTCGGCGGCCGACCGCAAGACATGAAGTATCAGGGCGAGCCGACCCGGCTCGTCGTCGGCGATCGCAATACGATTCGCGAATTCACGACGATCCACACGGGCACCGTCCAGGACGGCGGCGTGACGACACTCGGCGACGACAACTGGATCATGGCCTACGTCCATATCGGGCACGACTGCCATGTCGGCAGCCACGTCATCCTGTCGAGCAACGCGCAGATGGCGGGCCACGTCATCATCGGCGACTGGGCGATCGTCGGCGGCATGTCGGGCGTGCATCAATTCGTGAAGATCGGCGAGCACTCGATGCTGGGCGGCGCGTCGGCGCTCGTGCAGGACATCCCGCCGTTCGTCATCGCTGCGGGTAACAAAGCCGAGCCGCACGGCATCAACGTCGAAGGCTTGCGCCGCCGCGGTTTTTCGGCGGACGCGATTTCGGCCTTGCGCAGCGCCTACCGGCTGCTTTACAAGAACGGCCTGTCTCTCGAAGAGGCGAAGTTGCAGCTCGCGGAACTCGCATCGGCCGGCGGCGACGGCGACGAGCCTGTCCGCAAGCTCATCGCGTTCATCGAGACGTCGCAACGCGGCATCATTCGCTAGTCGATGACGCCGCAATCGAATGCGCTGCGCATTGCGATGGTGGCCGGCGAGCCGTCCGGCGATCTGCTGGCCGCCTCGCTGCTCGGCGGCCTCGGACGCCGGTTGCCGCAGGACACGCGGTATTTCGGCATCGGCGGGCCACGCATGGCCGCGCAGGGTTTCGAGCCGCACTGGCCGATGGAGAAGCTTGCTGTCCGCGGCTATGTCGAAGCGCTGCGCCACATTCCCGAAATCCTCGGCATCCGCAACGAGCTGAAGCGCCAGTTGCTGGCCGAGCCGCCGCACGCGTTTATCGGCGTCGATGCGCCCGATTTCAATTTCGGGCTCGAGCAGGCGCTGCGCGGGGCCGGCATTCCGACGATTCACTTCGTTTGTCCATCCATCTGGGCTTGGCGTGGCGGACGCATCAAGACGATCGCGAAGGCCGTCGATCACATGCTGTGTGTCTTTCCGTTCGAGACAGCGCTGCTCGAGAAGGCTCACGTCTCCTCGACCTATGTCGGCCACCCGCTCGCGGACGAAATCCCGATCGAGCCCGATGTGGCGGGGGCGCGCAAGAGTTTGGGGCTGCCCGAGGGCGGTCCCGTCGTTGCCGTGTTGCCCGGTAGCCGGCGCTCCGAGATCGGTTTGATCGGCCCGACGTTTTTCGCGACGATGGCGATCATGCAGCAACGCGAGCCCGGCTTGCGGTTCGTCATGCCCGCGGCCACGCCCGCATTGCGCGAACTGCTGCAGCCGCTCGTTGCGCAGCACCCCGAGCTTGCGCTCACGATTACCGACGGCGATGCCCAGCGGGCCATGACGGCGGCCGACGCCGTGCTCGTCAAAAGCGGCACCGTGACGCTCGAGGCCGCACTGCTGAAAAAGCCGATGGTGATCTCGTACAAGGTGCCTTGGTTGACGGGGCAGATCATGCGTCGGCAAGGGTATTTGCCGTATGTCGGCTTGCCCAATATCCTGGCCGGCCGTTTTGTCGTGCCGGAACTGCTGCAGCATTTCGCAACGCCGGACGCGCTGGCGGAGGCCATGCTCGTCCAGTTGCACGACGACGCGAATCGGCGCACGCTCATCGACGTGTTCACGCAGATGCATCTGACGCTGCGCAGGAATACAGCCGAGTGCGCAGCCGAGGCGGTTGCGCGTGTCATCGAAGCGAGGAAGCCGCGCCCATGACGACGTCTCGACCGCCACGAGCGAAACGCACGGCCGACGCGCCGAAGCCGGCTGCCGGCGCGGCGTCTCGCGCGAAACGCGGACCGACGGTGGTGCAGGGTGCGCTCAACTTCGACTCGCCGGCGGACATCGTTTGCGGCGTCGACGAGGCCGGGCGCGGGCCGTTGGCGGGCCCCGTCGTGGCCGCCGCCGTGATCCTCGATCCCAAGCGTCGTATCCGCGGCCTCGACGATTCGAAAGTGCTGACGGCCAATAAGCGCGAGATGCTCTACGAGAAGATCGTCGAGCGATCGCTTAGCTATTGTGTCGCGTCGGCCAGCGTCGAAGAGATCGACCGCCTCAATATCCTGCACGCGACCATGTTGGCCATGAAGCGGGCCGTGGAGGGGCTGTCGATCACGCCGACGCTCGCTCGGATCGACGGCAATCGTTGCCCCGTGCTTGCCGTTCGCAGCGAGGCCGTGATCGGTGGCGATGCATTGGTGCCGGCGATTTCCGCGGCGTCGATTCTGGCGAAGGTCACGCGCGACCGGATGCTGACCGAGTTGCACGAACAGTTCCCGATGTACGGCTTCGACGCCCACGCCGGCTACGGGACGGCTCGGCATCTGGCTGCGCTGATCGAACATGGGCCCTGCGAGCATCATCGTCGCTCGTTCGCGCCGGTGCGGGCGGCATTCGAGCGGCGTGGCATGGCAGTCACGCTGCCGGACGGCGCGAGCATCATTGCGGTCGAGGAAATCATCGACGACGCGTTCGACGAAACCGCGCTGTACGACGAAGCGTTTCGGGCCGACATCGAAGGCACGGACGCCGGCGCCAACCCATAACTGTGCCCGGTCAAGCAGCCCGCACTTCAAGTTTCGGGCCTCGAAGGCCAGGCCGTTTCTTCTCTGCGTTCAAATTCCGTGAAAGCGATTACCTCGCGCGACAACCCCTTCTATAAGCGCCTCAAGGCGCTGGCCGCATCGACGCATCACCAGAAGAAGAGCGGTCATGCGTTGCTCGAGGGCTTCCATCTGGCGTCAGCTTACCTGGACACAGCCGGGCAGCCCGAGACCTGCGTCGTCACGGACGGCGCATTGCGACACGACGAGGCGCGAGCGATCGTCGCGCGCATCGATGCCGAGCGTATCGTGACGCTGCCGGACGCATTGTTCGGCCAGTTGTCCAACGTGGTACACGGCGTGGGCATGCTCTTGGTGGTCGATAAGCTCAGTCCCGCGTTGCCCGAACGCGTTGAGACGAGCTGCGTCGTGCTGGACGGTGTCCAAGACGCCGGCAACGTCGGGTCGATCCTGCGCAGCGCTGCGGCAGCGGGCGTGAACCGGGTGTTTTGCGCGCCGGGAACGGCCTACGCGTGGTCGTCGAAGGTATTACGCTCGGGCATGGGCGCGCACTTTCTCCTGGACGTCCACGAGGATGTCGATGCCGCGCAGTTGCTGCCCCGTTTGGCCGTGCCGGCGGCCATGACCGATTCCCATGCCCCGGAGACAATTTACGACTGCGATTTGTCGAGGCCGATCGCCTGGATCTTCGGAAATGAAGGGGCGGGCGTATCGGCGTCCTGGAGAGCGGCAGTCGCTCACCGCCTGACGATTCCGCAGCCGGGTGGCATGGAGTCGCTCAATGTCGCCGCGGCGGCTGCGATTTGTCTGTTCGAACAGTGCCGCCAGCAGCGCGCGTCACGCTGACGCGCGCCGTGTGGACCATCAATAAGCCGGCCGTTCGAGCTTGATTTCCTGCAGGATCGTCGTCGCGATTTCCTCGATCGATTTATGCGTCGACGATAGCCATTTGATTCCTTCGCGCCGCATCAGCGCTTCGGCCTCGTTGATTTCGTAGCGGCAGTTCTCGAGGGCCGCATACTTGCTGCCGGGACGCCGCTCGTTGCGGATCTCCGATAACCGTTGCGGATCGATCGATAGCCCGAACAGCTTTTCCCGGTGGGCGATCAGCGGTGTCGGCAGCTTGCCGCGCTCGAAATCTTCCGGAATCAGCGGGTAGTTGGCCGCTTTGACGCCGTACTGCATCGCGAGATAGAGGCTCGTCGGCGTCTTGCCGCTTCGCGAAACGCCAACAAGGATGACGTCGGCGTCGGCAAGATTGCGGTTCGACTGGCCGTCGTCATGCGCGAGCGAAAAGTTGATCGCCTCGATGCGCGTCTTGTATTCGTCCGTATCGGCGTTCTGATGGCCGCGCCCGATCGCATGGGTCGACTTCATCTCGAGCTCTTGTTCCAGCGGTTCGACGAACTGTTGGAAGATGTCGAGCACGAGCGCGTTTGAATTTTTCACGATCGCGTTGGACGCGCTGTCGACGAGGGTCGTGAAGACGATCGGACGGCGCCCGTCGAGCTGCGCCGATTCGCTGATTTTTTCGATCGTGGCGTAGGCCTTGTCGACAGAATCGACGAACGGCACGCGCACGAGGCGAAACTTCTGGTCGAATTGGGACAGGATCGAATGGGCGAACGTTTCGGCGGTGATCCCAGTTCCGTCGGAGACGATAAATACGGTAGGCGGCATCGGCAAACGCATCGAAAGCAGCAGGCGCTGCGGGAGGAAGCGCGATTTTCGCGCGTTTTCGCGGACAGAGGTGCCGGCGATTGACATACCCCCGTCGCAACACAGCAGGCGACGGGTTAGAAGCAGGGTAGAATAGCGGCAACCTGTTGGATAAGCAATTGCAATCGGATAGACGAAGCGATTGTTTCTCCAACAGGTTGCGCGTGATGCGCACCGGGTTCTTATAGCCCGCGCGCACCAAGCCCACACGCGCGACCGAGTATTTTTTTCACACTTAGGGGCTTGTATGACTAACGCAGCAAATGGCACGAAGGATCAGGCGTATGTAATTCCGTTCGAACAGCTACGGATGACCGATGTGGAGATCGTGGGCGGCAAGAATGCGTCGCTCGGCGAGATGATCAGCCAACTGGCCGAGGCCGGTGTGCGCGTGCCGACCGGGTTCGCCACGACGGCACTCGCCTTCCGCGATTTCCTCAAGCACAACAATCTGACCGAACGGATCGCCGCTCGGCTCGAGACGCTCGACGTCGACGACGTCAAGGCGCTCGCGGCCGCCGGTAAGGAAATTCGCGCGTGGATCGTGGATGCGCCGATGCAGCCGCGCCTCCAGGCCGAAATTCGCGAACAATTCGAAACGCTTCAGAAAAGCTCGCCCGAAGAGCTCTCGTTCGCCGTGCGCTCGTCCGCGACGGCCGAGGACCTGCCCGACGCCTCGTTCGCAGGCCAGCAGGAGAGCTACCTGAACGTCGTCGGCATCGACGACGTGCTCGATCGCATGAAGCACGTCTTCGCGTCGCTCTATAACGACCGCGCGATCTCCTATCGCGTCCATAAGGGCTTCACGCATGCGGAAGTCGCGCTGTCGGCCGGCGTGCAGCGCATGGTGCGCTCCGATGTCGGTGCGGCGGGCGTCATGTTCACGCTCGATACCGAATCGGGCTTCAAGGACGCTGTCTTCATCACGTCGAGCTATGGCCTTGGGGAAACGGTCGTGCAGGGCGCCGTGAACCCGGACGAGTTCTATGTGTTCAAGACCACGCTCGAACAAGGCAAGTACCCGATCATCCGCCGCTCGATCGGTTCGAAGCTGATCAAGATGGAATTTACGAAGCCGGGCGAGCCGGGCCGCGTGAAGACCGTCGATGTGCCGCACGAGCAACGCAACCGTTTCTCGATCACCGACGAAGACGTGATCGAGCTGGCCAGGTATGCCGTCATCATCGAAAAGCACTACCAGCGCCCGATGGACATCGAGTGGGGCAAGGACGGCCGTGACGGCAAGATCTTCATCCTGCAGGCGCGCCCCGAAACGGTGAAGAGCCAGGGCGCGGGCAAGGTCGAGCAGCGCTTCAAGTTGCGCGGCCAATCGCCGGTGCTGGCCACGGGCCGTGCGATCGGGCAGAAGATCGGCGCGGGCCGCGTGCGCGTGATTCACGATCCGTCGGAGATGGAACGCGTGCAGCCGGGCGATGTCCTCGTCGCCGACATGACGGACCCGAACTGGGAACCCGTGATGAAGCGTGCGTCGGCCATCGTCACCAATCGCGGCGGCCGCACCTGCCACGCGGCGATCATTGCGCGTGAGCTGGGCGTGCCGGCGGTCGTCGGCTGCGGCGACGCCACCGACGTATTGAAGGACGGCGCCCTCGTCACGGTTTCCTGTGCGGAAGGCGACGAAGGCAAGATTTACGACGGTCTGCTCGAAACGGAAGTCACGGAAGTCGCACGCGGCGAATTGCCGCCGATCCCGGTCAAGATCATGATGAACGTCGGCAATCCGCAGCTCGCGTTCGATTTCTCGCAATTGCCGAACGCGGGCGTGGGTCTCGCGCGGCTCGAGTTCATCATCAACAACAACATCGGCGTGCACCCGAAGGCGATTCTCGAGTACCCGAACGTCGACCAGGATCTGAAGAAGGCTGTCGAGAGCGTCGCGCGTGGGCATGCATCGCCGCGTGCGTTCTATGTGGACAAGCTGACCGAAGGCATTGCGACGATCGCGGCGGCGTTCTATCCGCGGCCCGTCATCGTGCGTCTGTCCGACTTCAAATCGAATGAGTATAAGAAGCTCATCGGCGGTTCGCGTTACGAGCCGGACGAGGAAAACCCGATGCTCGGCTTCCGCGGCGCCTCGCGCTACATCGCGCCCGATTTCGCGCAGGCGTTCGAGATGGAATGCATCGCGCTCAAGCGTGTGCGTGAGGACATGGGTCTGACGAACGTCGAGATCATGGTGCCGTTCGTGCGCACGGTCAAACAAGCCGAGCGCGTGGTCGGGCTGCTCGATAAGTTCGGCCTGAAGCGCGGCGTCAACGGTCTGCGGCTCATCATGATGTGCGAAGTGCCGTCGAATGCCATACTCGCGGAGCAGTTCCTGCAATACTTCGACGGTTTCTCGATCGGCTCGAACGATTTGACGCAGCTCACGTTGGGCCTTGATCGCGATTCCGGCATGGAGTTGCTGGCGGTGGATTTCGACGAGCGTGACGAAGCCGTCAAATTCCTGCTCAAGCGCGCGATCGAGACCTGCCGCCGCTTGAACAAGTACGTCGGCATTTGCGGCCAGGGCCCGTCGGATCACCCCGATTTCGCACAATGGCTGGCCGATGAAGGGATCGAATCGATTTCGCTGAACCCCGATACGATCATCGATACCTGGCAAGCCTTGGCCAAGGCAGCGAAGTAAACGCGTCCGGTCGCGGGCCCGCCCACCAAAGCGGGCCCGGCTTCGTGATATAACGCCCCGGTGAATCCGGGGCTTTTTTTTCGTGGAGACCATCCGATGACGCCGAACGACTTTCTCTGGTGGATCGGTGCGGGAGCGCTCATCGTCGCCGAACTGCTGACGGGCACGTTCTACTTGCTGATGATCGCGCTGGGCCTCATTGCGGGCGCGTTGGCGAAGTTGAGCGGAGCGAGTCTCGCCGTGCAGTACCTGTGCGCAGCGCTCGTCGCGTTGGCAGCCGTCGTGCTGCTGCGTCGGTCGAAGTTTGGGCGGCGCCGTGAGCGGCGCGATGCCTCCACGAACCCCGATGTCATCCTGGACGTCGGCGCTCCCGTCGAAGTGCTGACCTGGCGCGACGGCTGTGCGCGCGTGCCTTACCGCGGCGCCGAATGGGACGTCGAACTCGCGCCGGGCGAACGCGACGATGCCCGCTTTTACGAAATTGCGGCCGTGCGTGCCAACCGTCTCGTACTCGTCGAGAAGGGGCACGCGTCGAAGCGGACACATCATTCGGTGTCAACAACAAAGGAGTGAACGATGGATATGACGATCGTAGGGGCCGTGTTGCTCGTGGTGGTGATCGTAATCGCTGCGCAGACGATCAAGATCGTGCCGCAGCAACATGCGTGGGTGGTTGAGCGTTTCGGTCGCTATCACGCCACGCTGGCGCCGGGGCTCAACATCGTGCTGCCGTTCGCCGATCGTGTCGCCTATCGCCACGTACTGAAAGAGATTCCCCTCGACGTGCCAGGTCAGATCTGTATCACGCGCGACAACACCCAGCTGCAGGTCGACGGCGTGCTGTACTTCCAGGTCACCGACGCGATGAAGGCCTCGTACGGTTCGAGCAACTATGTCTTCGCCATCACGCAGCTGTCGCAAACGACCTTGCGCTCCGTGATCGGCAAGCTCGAACTCGACAAGACGTTCGAGGAGCGAGACCTCATCAACCAAAGCGTCGTGTCGGCGCTTGACGAAGCCGCTTCGAGCTGGGGCGTGAAAGTGCTGCGCTACGAGATCAAAGACCTGACGCCGCCGAAGGAAATCCTGCATGCCATGCAGGCGCAAATCACGGCGGAGCGCGAAAAGCGCGCGTTGATCGCGGCTTCCGAAGGCCGTAAGCAGGAGCAGATCAACATCGCTTCGGGTGGACGGGAGGCGGCGATTCAGAAATCGGAAGGGGAAAAGCAGGCCGCGATCAATCAGGCGCAAGGGCAGGCGGCGGCGATCCTGGCCGTGGCCGAAGCCAATTCACAGGCCATCCAGAAAATCGCTCAAGCGATCCAATCGACGGGTGGTATGGACGCCGTCAACCTCAAGGTCGCGGAGCAATATGTGAGCGCCTTCGGCAACCTTGCGAAGGCGGGCAATACGTTGATCGTGCCGGGCAATCTGTCGGATCTGGGTTCGATGGTCGCGTCGGCGCTTGCGATCGTCAACCGCGGCAAGAGCACGGCGACGCCCGAAATGCGCTGAAGGCTGCGGCGGATCGACGCGGCAAACGTGCAGACACGCTGCAGCCGGCCTGGGCGATGGCGCATGACCGGTTGCACGATACCTGCGGCTGGCCCGCCCGGAAACGACAAGGCCCGCACTTCACGATGCGGGCCTTGTCGTTGGATGGTGCAAGAACCGGCTAACCGGGCTAACCGGGCGAAGCCGGCGAACTAATTCGCTGTGCGCATGATGCGCGCCTTTTCTCTTTCCCAATCGCGCTTCTTCTCGGTTTCGCGCTTATCGTGCAGCTTCTTGCCCTTGGCGAGACCGACCTCGCATTTGACGCGGCCGCCCTTGTAGTGGAAGTTCAGAGGGACAAGCGTGTAGCCACGCTGCTCGACCTTGCCGATCAGCTTCTTGATTTCGTCGCCGTGCAAGAGCAGTTTGCGTGTCCGCACCGGATCGGGCTTGATGTGCGTCGATGCCTCAGGCAGTGGGCTGATATGCGCGCCGATCAAAAACAACTCGCCATCGCGGATCACGACGTAGCCTTCTTTGATTTGGCCGCGCCCGGCGCGCAGCGCCTTGACCTCCCATCCCTCGAGCACGAGCCCTGCTTCGTAGCGCTCCTCGATGAAGTAATCGAAGAATGCCTTTCTGTTGTCGATGATGGTCATGGATATGGACAGCGTCCAACTCGTTTAAAATTGCGATTTTAGCAAAGCGGCGCCTCCAGATTCCGCCAAGCTCGCCCCTTTTACGCCGCGTGCAGTGCTTCTTATGGCTGATGTCCAAAAAACCGTGCTGATCCGCCACTCGGCGGAACAAATGTTCGACCTCGTCACCGACGTGGCCGACTACCCCAACTTCCTGCCCTGGTGCGGAGGCGTCGAGATCCGTCGGCAGGAGGCGCACGAGATGGAGGCGCGCATCGACATCAACTTCAAGGGCATCAAGCAGCATTTCGCCACGCACAACACGCAGGAGCGGCCCACGCGCATCGACATGCAATTCGCCGACGGCCCGTTTCGCAAGTTTACGGGCTATTGGCGTTTCACGCCGCTGCGCACGGATGCATGCAAGATCGAATTCGCGTTGCACTACGAATTTGCGAGTTTGATCCTCGAAAAGCTCATCGGCCCGGTGTTCAACCACATTGCGAACACGTTCGTCGAATCGTTCGTCAAACGCGCCGACGAGCGCTATGGCCGGCCATGAACGGATCCCTTTCTGTCGAAGTGTGCTACGCGCGCCCCGAGGCGCAGACGCTGATCGCCGTGACCTTGCCGGCAGGCGCAACGGTGCGCGACGCGCTAGCCGCCAGCGGCGTTGCGGAGCGCCATCCCGAGATCGACCTCGCTGTGGCTAAGGTGGGCATTTTCGGCAAGCTGACGACGCTCGACGGGCCGCTGGCCGATTACGATCGCGTCGAGATCTACCGGCCCCTCGTCGTCGATCCGAAGCTTGCGCGGCAGCGCCGTGTCGAGAAAACACGCCGTGCCGGGTCGATCGAGGGACGTAAGTGGCTGCCGAAGGATTCCCGTTGAATCTCACGGCCGCGTAGCGCAGGCGCGGATACGCGTGCCGAGGTAGCGTCCGGCATCAACCCGGGCCGGCTTGCTTAACAGAAGCAGAAGCGTTTTCGGGCGGTCCAGCCTCAAGGCGCAGGCGTATTCGCGCAACCATCGATCGTCGCCGGGCCTCTGGCCCCGTCGTCGTGGCGCCGCACTGACCAGGTCACGCCTGCGAGCAGCAGCACGATCGCGGCAGCTTCCAGCGGGCGTGGCAACCGTGCCTCGTAGATGAAGCCGTAGAGCAGGGCGAACAGCGTCTCGAACACGATCAATTGGCCCGAAAGCGTCAGCGGTAGGCGCTTCGACGCTGCGTTCCACAAGGCGGTGCCGAGCCACGACGCGCCCACGGCGAGCCCGAGGTTGAGCAGCCAGAACGCGTGCCAGCGGGCGTCGGGCAGCGGTGTCGATGGTGCGGTCAGCGTGGCTGACATGGCGCTCGGCAGCAGCGGGCAGGCGAGCCACAGCACCGCACCCAGCACGCCTGTTGCAAGCCCGAGCAGGACCGACCACTCGTTGCCGTCGAAACGAGGATGTCGACGCAGGTATCGGGCGTTCTCGACAGCGAACCACGTCCAACTGGCCAGGGCCCCGGCGGCGCAAAGCAGGCCGACGAGTTTGTCGATCACCCCCGTCGCTCCCGTTTCGATGGGCCCGGGCGCAAATACGTCGACATTGATGCAGACGAGGCCGGCTACCACGAGCAGAAGTGGCCAGAGCAGGCGATCGAGGGCGACCGCACCGGCATCGCGCCGTCCTGCCAGCGTCACCGTGACGGGCAGCACGCCGACCACCAGCGAGGTTGGGCCGATGCCGACGCGATGGACGCCCGCCGTCAGCAACACGTAGTAGACAAGATTGCCGACGAGCGCCAGTGTGCCGATCGCCGCGAGATCGGCGCGCGTGAGTTTGGCGGCGAGCCGGCGCGCCATCGGCAAGGCCACGGCCAGCGAGACGAGGCCGTACATCATGCAGCGCGCCGCGCCGAGCATCATCGGCGGGAAATCGGGCAGCAGGCGCGGCACGAGAAAGACCGTGCCCCATATCGCGCCCGCCATCACCCCGTACGTCACCCCACGCCTCATGCTCGATCTCCCGCTCTCCGATTCAGTGAGGCGAGCTTAGGGGTAGCGGCGCGCGCCGTCTTGTTCGATTCTGCAATCTGCGGCGCCACGGTCGCGCTTTTCCGCTGAGCTTCGAGGCCCGCAGGCAGCGAACACGCGCCGTTTGCAAACGAAACCGGCTCGAACACGGGTCGAACCAAAAAGCGAAACGCGGGGACCGGCCGCGCCAGAAAAAACGCGTAACCTACTGTTCGCGCAGTGAAAAGCAGGGAGGTATCGCGTATAATTCGCTTTTGCGCCTATAGGATTTGCCATGCGTCTGATCCAAAAAGCACTCACGTTCGATGACGTGCTCCTCGTCCCGGCGTTCTCCGACGTTCTGCCGCGCGACACCAGCCTCAAAACCCGGCTGACCCGAAATATCTCCCTGAACATGCCGCTCGTCTCGGCCGCGATGGATACGGTCACCGAGGCCCGGCTCGCGATTGCGATGGCGCAGCAAGGCGGGGTCGGCATCATCCATAAGAACCTGACGGCGGCCGAGCAGGCTCGCGAAGTGGCCAAGGTAAAGCGGTTCGAATCGGGCGTCGTGCGCGATCCGATCACGGTTCCCCCGCAGATGAAGGTTCGCGACGTCATCGCGCTGTCTCAGCAGCATGGCATCTCGGGCTTCCCGGTCGTGGAGGGCGCTCAGTTGATGGGCATCGTCACGAACCGCGACCTTCGGTTCGAAACGCGGCTCGACGAGCCTGTGCGCACGATCATGACGCCGCGCGACCGGCTCGTGACGGTCAAGGAAGGTACGGCGCTCGCCGAAGCCAAGGCGCTGATGCATAGTCATCGGCTCGAACGCGTGCTCGTCGTCAACGATGCGTTCGAATTGCGCGGGCTGATGACAGTGAAGGACATCACCAAGCAAACCGAGCACCCCGAGGCCTGCAAGGATGAGCATGGCAAGCTGCGCGTCGGTGCGGCGGTCGGTGTCGGCGCCGACAACGAAGAGCGCGTCGTGGCGCTGGCCGGCGCGGGCGTCGACGTCATCGTCGTCGATACGGCGCACGGTCACAGCCAAGGCGTGCTCGAACGCGTGCGCTGGGTCAAGAAGAACTTCCCGCACGTCGAAGTCATCGGCGGCAACATTGCAACGGCGGACGCGGCGCGTGCGCTGGTCGAATACGGCGCGGACGGCGTCAAGGTCGGTATCGGCCCGGGTTCCATCTGTACGACGCGGATCGTCGCCGGTGTCGGCGTGCCGCAAATCACGGCAATCGCCAATGTGGCCGATGCGCTGAAGGGCACGGGCGTGCCCGTGATCGCCGATGGCGGCGTGCGTTTCTCCGGCGATGTCAGCAAGGCGCTGGCCGCTGGCGCGAACGCGGTCATGATGGGCAGCATGTTCGCCGGCACGGAAGAATCGCCGGGCGACGTTTTCCTCTACCAGGGCCGCCAATACAAGTCGTATCGCGGCATGGGTTCGGTCGGTGCGATGAAGGACGGTGCGGCCGATCGCTACTTCCAGGACAACTCGGCCAATATCGACAAGCTCGTGCCGGAAGGCATCGAAGGCCGGGTCGCCTACAAGGGTTCGGTCGGCGCGATCATCTTCCAACTGATCGGCGGCGTGCGCGCGAGCATGGGTTACTGCGGTTGCCGGACGATCGAGGAGTTGCATGAGAAGGCGCAATTCGTCCAGATCACCGCGGCCGGTATGCGCGAGTCTCACGTGCATGACGTTCAGATCACGAAAGAAGCGCCCAACTACCACGTCGACTAACCGCCGATGAAACCGCTGCTGCGCGCCGTTTTGGTCGTCGATGCCGGGCTCTATCTGAGCTCGGGCGCCGTGTTGCTGCTCACGCCGTTGGCGGGGCTGCAGCGCGCGCTGCAGATGACGCCGATCGAACCGGCCATGGTGGGACAGATGCTCGGCCTGATGCTGCTCGGCATTGCGTGGCTGTCGTTGCGCGGCGCGGTTGACGGCGCGATGACGATCGGCGTCGCCAGGATCGTCGGCCATCTGACATGGCTGGCCGGCGCGCTCGTGCTCGCATGGACGATCGGGCCGCATACGTTGTGGCTGCCCGCGCTCGGAATCGTGCCGAACCTGCTGATCGGTGGGTTGCTCGTCGTGGTCGGTCTCGGTGGCGCCCGCTTTGCCCAAGCCGTCCGCCGGCGCGAGGTTGCCCGAGCTGCGCAGGGGGCCGTCGGGAAACCGCGCGGCGCGCCTGCCGCTGCGGTCGCCGCGTCGTCAGCGCCGGTCGAGCCGGTTTTGCGGCCCGTGCCGCCCGGTGTCGGTGCAGCGCCCGCTGAAGCTGAAGCCCGCGATGCGGGGCGCGTTGTCGATGTGCGGTCAGAGACGGTAGCGCCTCCTGCTGCGGCAGCCGCGAGCGTCGATGCGCCTCGCGGCAACGGCGAAGGGCGCCCGGTCTCGAGTGCGCATGCGCCCCGGCCTCCGTTTCATGGTTGAGCATGCCGCGGCGCTTCTTCCGTTGACGCCCCGCCTTCGTTTTGCGTCCATGCGTGGCATTGGCGCTTCGCTTCTGGTTACCCCTTTTATTTGCGGCGCGACGCGCGCTGCGTATTGCATTCGTCCACTATCGATCCGTGCCTACCATGCATGACAAGATCCTGATCCTCGACATGGGTTCGCAAGTCACTCAGCTGATTGCGCGCCGTATTCGCGAAGCCCACGTCTACTCGGAGATTCATCCCTACGACGTCGATGACGCGTTCATCCGCGAATTCGCACCCAAGGGCATCATCCTTTCCGGCGGCCCGAGTTCGGTCACGGAGTCCGACGCGCCACGCGCGCCCCAAGCGGTATTCGAACTGGGCGTGCCGGTTCTTGGTATCTGCTACGGCATGCAGACGATGGCGGAGCAGCTTGGCGGCAAAGTCGAGCTTGGCCATGTGCGCGAATTCGGCTATGCCGAGGTGCGTGCGCGCAACCATACGAGCCTGCTTGAAGGCATCGAGGATTTCCGTACGGCCGAAGGCCACGGCATGTTGAAGGTGTGGATGAGCCACGGCGATAAAGTCACGCAGATGCCCGAGGGCTTTGCGCTGATGGCGTCGACCGAATCGTGCCCGGTCGCGGCGATGGCCGATGAAGCCCGTCATTTCTATGGACTGCAATGGCATCCCGAAGTGACGCATACGGTTCAGGGGCGCGCCATGCTCGAGCGCTTCGTGCTGCAGATCTGCGGAGCGAAGGCCGATTGGGAGATGGGGCACTACATTGACGAAGCCGTCGAGAAGATCCGCGAGCAGGTTGGCGACGAGCACGTCATCCTGGGCTTGTCGGGCGGCGTGGACTCGTCGGTGGCGGCGGCGTTGCTGCATCGTGCGATCGGCGATCAGTTGACCTGCGTGTTCGTCGATCACGGTCTGCTGCGGCTCAACGAGGCCGAGCAAGTGATGGCGACGTTCGCCGATCATCTGGGCGTGCATGTGATTCACGTCGATGCCAGCGAAGCGTTTTTGTCGAAGCTGGCGGGCGTGACCGACCCCGAGCAGAAGCGCAAGATCATTGGCGCCGAGTTCGTCGAGGTGTTCCAGGCCGAAGCCGGCAAGCTCAGCGATGCAAAGTGGCTCGCGCAAGGCACGATCTACCCGGACGTCATCGAATCGGCGGGCAAGGGTAAGAAGGCGACGCACACGATCAAGAGCCACCACAACGTCGGCGGTCTGCCCGAAACGTTGAATCTGAAGCTGCTCGAACCGCTGCGCGAGCTGTTCAAGGATGAGGTGCGCGAGCTGGGCGTGAAGCTTGGCTTGCCGCATCAGATGGTCTACCGTCATCCGTTCCCAGGGCCGGGTCTGGGCGTGCGGATTCTGGGTGAAGTGCGTCGCGATTTTGCGGACTTGCTGCGTCGTGCCGATGCAATCTTCATCGAGACGCTGCGCAATACGATCGATCAGGAAACGGGCAAGTCGTGGTACGACTTGACGAGCCAGGCTTTCGCGGTGTTTCTGCCCGTGAAGAGCGTCGGTGTGATGGGTGACGGGCGCACCTATGAGTACGTCGTCGCGCTGCGCGCGGTGCAGACGCTCGATTTCATGACGGCGCACTGGGCGCACCTGCCGCATGAACTGCTTGGGCAAGTGTCGAATCGCATCATCAACGAAGTGCGGGGCATCAATCGCGTTGTCTATGACATCTCGGGGAAACCGCCTGCGACGATCGAGTGGGAGTAGGGGTTTTGAGAATTTCCTTTTAAATCAATGGGTTAAATTGATCGATAAATCACGCATACCCGATTCTAAATTGCCGGGCGCAGGTGCGTAAGCCCTTGATTAGTATGGAAATCCTTAACCTGCGTTCCCATCCGCAGGGAGCCCGGGCGACCGCAATTTGACGGTATTTCTGACGGTATACGTGGCCAGTATGTGCGGATGCTCACTTAATGCCGTCAGCGGCGTTGACGGTATCCGGGCAGTACCGCAGACGCCCGGCTTGTCGGCTTGCGGATACAGCACGAAGAGCCGGGATTGCCGCAGTGTTCGGTATCCGATCCAGTCGTCGCGCGATCAACGCGTCCCGCACATAGCGTAGCCATTACCGCATGCATGGTCTTGCGGTCCTGGACGGCAATTGTCTTGGCTGTTCGTTTGACGACGATTATCTTTGCCGGCGAAGCAGTGGCAGAGGATCGAATCTGCGGGCAATCGAGGACGAGGTCCGGGATATACTGTGGATCCTCCTTCTACCGAGTAAGTAGGCAATCAAGGACGCGTTACGGACTTGATCCGGGGCGGATTCAGCCATTGAGCGGATTGATCTGGGCCTGCCCGCGCGGGAGGCAATCCGAGACCTGCCGGACTTCACATTGATGGGGGGCGGTCGCACAAATATCACGTCACGTCATGACTAGCAAACGCTCTTCGACCAAGTCACATCGATCCCCGAAGCTTTCCCGCATCCACGCCCCCGAACACATGTCGCCTACCGACTGGCAGCGCGCCTTGCGCCGGCAATTCGGGCAAGAGCAGGCGTTCTCGCTGGAGAACCTCGGGACGGAGACGTATTTCTCCGAATTCCGCGTCGGCAATCCGGAGTCGAAGTCCAGCTATCGCGTGTCGATTCGTGGAGCCCGCCCCGGCGACAACTTCTGTGCCTGCCCGGATTACGCCACCAACGAGCTCGGCACCTGTAAGCACATTGAATTCACCTTGTCGCGACTGCTGCGCAAGCGCGGCGCAAAGGCTGCCTTCTCTCGCGGTTATCAGCCCGCATTCTCGGAGCTGTATTTGCGCAACGAGGGAGGGCGAGCGGTCCATTTTCGCGCCGGCATGGATTGTCCCGCAAGGGTGGCCAAAGCGGCCGCCGCTTTGTTCGACGAGTCTCGGCGCTGGCATCTGTCGGAGGACCGTTTCGAAGATCTCGGGCGCTTTCTCGCCAGGGTGGCGAAGGCCGGGCACGAATTGCACGCCCATGACGACGCGCTCGATTTCATCGCCGGCCGTAGCGATGCGACGCGCCGTGCCAGGATGCTCGACGGGCAGTTTCCGCAGGGGGCAGCGACGCCCTCGCTGAAGAAGCTGCTCAAGGTGCCGCTCTATCCTTACCAAGCCGAAGGCGCATTGTTCGCCGTGCGTGCCGGGCGTGCCCTGATCGGCGACGAAATGGGCCTCGGCAAGACGGTGCAGGCGGTCGCGGCGGCGGAAATCTTGATCCGGCATTTTGGCGTGTCGAAAGTGCTGGTGATTTGTCCGACTTCGCTCAAGTATCAGTGGCAGAGCGAGATCATGCGGTTCTCCGGCCACGCCTCGAGGGTGGTCGCGGGTGGCCTTGCCCAGAGGCAGGGCGAATATGCGGCCCAGGATCTCTACAAGATCACCAACTATGAGAAGCTGAAATCGGACCTTGACATGATTTCGGCATGGGCGCCGGAGCTCGTCATCGTCGACGAGGCGCAGCGCATCAAGAACTGGAACACCATTGCGGCGAAGGCTCTCAAGCGAATCGACAGCCCCTATGCCGTTGTGCTGACGGGAACGCCTATCGAGAACAAGCTGGAGGAGCTCGTTTCCATCGTTCAATTCGTCGACCAGCACCGTCTCGGGCCCACGTGGAAGCTGCTGCACGAACATCAGGTCAAGGACGAGGCGGGACGCGTGACGGGATACACGGGCCTCGAGAAGATCAGCCAGACCTTGGCGCCGATCATGATACGGCGCCGCAAGTCCGAGGTGCTGCTGCAGTTGCCCGGGCGCACTGACCAGAATCTGCTGGTGCCGATGACCGAGACGCAGATGGCGTATCACACGGAAAACGCGGACGTCGTGGCTAATATCGTCCGGCGCTGGCGTAATACGAGGTTTCTGTCGGATCAGGACCAGCGGCGCCTCACCTGTGCTTTGCAGAACATGCGCATGTCGTGCAACAGCACCTATCTGCTGGACCAGGAAACCGATCATGGAGTGAAGGCCGACGAACTGGCGACGCTGTTCGAGTCGCTATTCACGCAGCCGGACGAGAAAGTCGTGGTGTTCAGTCAATGGACTCGCACGCATGAGATCGTCATTCGTCGGCTCAAGAAGCTCCGCATCGGCTATGTCAGCTTCCACGGTGGCGTGCCGTCGGAAAATCGGCCCGCGCTGGTGCAGCGCTTTAGGGATGATCCGGACTGTCGGGTGTTTCTGTCGACGGACGCAGGCAGCACGGGGCTCAACCTCCAGCACGCATCGACGCTTGTGAACATGGATCTGCCGTGGAATCCGGCGGTGCTGGAACAGCGCATCGCGCGCATCTATCGGCTGGGCCAGAAAAAGCGGGTACAAGTCATCAATTACGTCGCGAAGGGAACGATCGAGGAGGGCATGCTGTCGGTGCTGGCTTTCAAGCGCTCACTGGCGGAGGGCATCCTCGATGGCGGCGCTGGCGAAATTCTGCTCGGCGGCTCGCGCCTGACCCGCTTCATGAAGGATGTCGAAAACGTCACGGGGCGCATGGGAGAGAGCGAGGTTATGGCCGCGGCGGAGGAAGCCGCGAGCGGCGCCGTCGTGTCCGACGACGCGGCGAGTGATGCGAGCGTCGTCGAGACCGGGCTCGCCGGTGCCGCGGAGCAGCTTCACTCTTCGACCATCGATACAGCTCAACCAGGCGCGTCCTTCGAACCGTGGTCAGGGTTGCTGCAGTTCGGCGCGGTGCTGGCGTCGGCGTTGAGTGAGCCGAGCGATAGCGCGCTTGCCGCCCACCCGTGGGTTGAGCGCGATGCCGTGACGGGCGAGCGAAGTCTCAGGTTGCCGCTGCCGTCTCCCGAAGCCGCAAGACGACTGGCCGAGGTGCTGTCGACGATCTCGGATGCTCTGCTGCGCAACGGCAGCGCAAAACGAAGTCGCTGAACGTGGGAGCGGGGGCAGGCATCTTCGAGGCGGCCTCCTTCGAGTCGCATTCGAGTGGTGCCTGGCGGTGAGATTGGTAAGCCCTAAACGTAAGCCCGCTCTTCGATCGCCGCCCTGACCCACCCGAATCCCACACGCTCTTGCTCGAGCCGCAATCCATGGCGAATCCGGTTGTCGCGGAGGTCGTCGAAGAGTTCCCGCTCGTTAGCCGTGAGTCGCGGCAGATCGCGCGTGACCTGATCGCGTTCTTCCCCCCAGAATGCTTCATGCGCCACCAACGTCGCGCGGTCCATCAAGAACGACTCAACATGCAGGTACCGGCTGCGCAATTGATCGAGAATCGCGAAGCCGTGCGTGTCGATGTCGCCCCAGTAGTGAAGTGCGCAATCCTTGAGCCATCGCGCCGGTTCCAGCGCTTCCCAACCGTAGCCCGCCCCGAAGAGCACGATCGATTGTGGAACGTCTGGAAACGCCAGAAAATTTATCTCGTTCTCGGTAATGAACACATGGCGGCACGGAAGTGCGAGAACCGCAAAGCTGTCGGCATCGAGCGCGATGTCAGGCCGTCCCACGCCGGGCAGTACGGCGAGGCGCTCATCGAGCACACGAAATCGGATACGAAACGGCTTCTCACGGAAGCCGTAGCGAGTGGCGAATTGGGCGGCGCCTGTCGATGTGCCGTCGATCGCGTCGGGCGATAGCGTGAGATCGAGCCATTGCGTGAGGACGCCGCGCCTTGCTTCGATGAACTTCGTGTCGACCGACGCAATTTCTGCCTGTCGTAGATAGAGACCAGGACGAGGATGCGCCAGCATCCAATCGACGACTGCCAGCATTCGCTCCCAGTCGTCAGCAAGTTCCAGCGCTTGTAACGGGCGCTGTGCGAGCCACGCGACGAGCCTCGGCTGGCGGGCGCGCGTGATCTCGAGCAGCCGCTCGAATTGCGCTGCGTCGCGGCGCTTGCCGACGAGGACAAGCGCATCGCCAAGACTATCGACCCAAGCTGCCTGTGGTACGCGCTGCATGCCGAGAACTCGATGATTGATCTCTCGCCATTCAATGCGCACGCGCGGTGTGGCGGCAATCTCCGCGATCCATGTGCGTACCGCGTCGAAGCGTTCAGCCAACTCGGACGAGCTGGGGCCTTTTATTGCCAGACGCAGCGGGAATAGGCCTTCGCCGCCGTCTACGAGACTTCGCAGCCATTCGCCTCGCTCCCACAGGCGCTGAAGGCGCGTCCGCAGATCCGCAGCCGTCGTCCAACTCATTGCTCGAACTCCGCCTTGCGCGTGCGGTACTCCTCGATCGACAGGTTGCGCAGCTTCGAGGCGCGTCCGCCCTCGTTCTGAACGAATCCGACGCTCGCAACGAACGGTTCGATGATGTGAATCTTCTGCAGCGGCGTGACGATCAGCAGTTGCAGATTCAGTTTTTGAAACAATGTGAGACCGTACTGCGCCGATTCGTCGGAGCCTCGGCCAAACGCTTCGTCGATCACGACGAAGCGGAACGATCGAGAACGCACAGCGCCCCATTCGAGGCCGAACTGATAGGCGAGGCTTGCGGCAAGGATCGTATAGGCGAGTTTTTCCTTCTGGCCACCCGATTTACCGCCGGAGTCCGAGTAGTGCTCGTATTCGCTGTCGTCCTCACGCCAGCGTTCGCTGGCGGCAAACAGAAACCAGTTGCGCACGTCGGTCACTTTGGCGCGCCAGCGCCGGTCCTGGTCGGTCAACGCTTCGCGGCCGCGGAAGCGGTCGATGATCCGTTTGACTTGCAGGAACTTGGCCTCCGAGTACTGGCTATCGTCCGAGCCGGTCAGTTCGCCCTCGGTGCAAGCTCGCAGGTCGCTCTGGAATTCGCGGATCTCGGCGTCGGGGCTGGGTTGACTCTCGAGGACGATGTATCGGCCCGCGTTGTAGTCGATTTGCCGCAACGATTCGTTGATGCGTTCGATGCGTTCCTTGATCGTCTCCCGTTCGCGCGCGAGCTGGGCGTGAAAGTTGGCGATCTCGTTGATCGTGTTGACGTTGAGCAGCTCTTTGAAGCGCGCTTCAAAGCGCGGCAAATCGTCCGCTTGCAGTCCCGCGAGCATGTCACGGTACTCCGAGCTGGCGTCGAGGCTCGCATCGAAGTCGGCAGTTTCGAGCTTGTAGGCAACCTTGAAGGCCGCCATGGCCTTGATGATTCTCTCGGTAAGGCGGCCGAGCGACTTCGTTTCGTTGTCGATGCGGGTTGTCAACGCCTCGCGCACATCCCGCTCACGGTTGTCGCATGACTCGACGGTAAGCTGGTGTTCGCCGAGGATCTCCGCTCGCAGGGCCTCGATCCGGTCGGCAAGTTCGGCATTCACCTCTGCAGCGAGCGCGTGCGTCTCGTTGCGCAACGCTTGCGCTGCCTCCTGCCTGGCCAGGATGCCGCCCAGTTCCGAGTCCGTTTCCGAGATCGCCGCTTCGCTCTCTTTTAACGTCGCTTGCGCCGAGTCCAATTGAGCCGTTAGTTCCGCAAGGGCGTCGCTTGCCGATTCGAGTCGCGCTTTTTCGTCCGCCAGACGCGCGATCGCGGCAGCGCAGCTGGGCCAATCGATTTCTCGAAACTCGACGAACTCGCCGGCGCGCGCAAGTGCTTCGAGTTGCTCACGCACCTTGGCGTGCTCATTTTGGGCCTCTCCGAGCCTTTGCCCGATCTCGCCAAGCCGAGCCTCGAGCGCTCGCCGTTGCGCTTCGAGGGCGGCAATCTTGGCCGTGTTGCTCCAACCGAGCACGTAGCGGCTGCGGTCGTCAAGTGCGTGGCGATCGTCTTTTTCGTGGCGTTCTCCAGGCGCTTTCGCTTGGCCCGCAAGCGTGATCGCGCGCGTCTCGCGCCGAAACTGCTCCTGCGTATCGCAGCATGCATAGTCGAAACGGCGGCCGATTTCGCGCTCGATCCAGCCATAGAACAGTGAATCGGGCTTGATCGCGAGCTTGTGCGCGAGCGAGTGGCGATGTAGCTCGATGGCCTCGGCGACACGCGCGGCGCGTTCAGAGCGCAAGCGAAAGTAGACGAGCCGCCCCCGGAGATGAGTGCGATCGACCCACGCCGCGACGTTCGCATAGTGCTCGTCAGGCACGAGCAGCGACAGGCCGAAGTTGCGCAGGACGCGCTCGGCGGCCCCCTCCCAATCGCGCGCATCTTCGCGTACCTGAATCAGTTCGCCCGCGAACGGCAGGACGTCTTCCTCCAGACCGAGCGCCGAGCATAGGCTCGAGCGCATCGCGACTTGCTCCTTCGGGATGTTGTTGCGTCGAACTCTCAGGCTCGCGATTTCGTCCTCCAGCAGATCACGTCGCGCTTTCCCTTCGCGAAATGCCACGCTCCATTCGGTGATCACATTTTGCTGTTGCGCTTCGTCGTCGACGAGCGAGCTGCGCCGCGCCGCCAGACGTTGGCGCTGGGAAACGAATGCGCGCTCATCCCTGGCCTCGGTTTCGCCGAGCAGCGTAACGATGGCGGCATAGCGTTGCGCGCGTTCGCGGCGGCGCGCGCCTTCTCGCTCGTGCTCGCGGATTTCGGCCCCGAGCTGCGCGATGCGATCGCCGCCTTGTTCGGCCACGGCGCGGCGCAAATCGTCCACGCGCTGGCGCGCCTGGTCGCGCGCTTCTTCATGCCGCGCCTTTCGCGAGGTCTCACGTGCATGATCCTCATGGAGAAATTGGAGGCGGCGTTCGATGAGGGCGAGCTTGAGCCCTGCGAAGTAAGGCTTCAATGCTTCACGGCACGCTCGCCAGCCTTGGAGAATACGTCCTTGTTCGCTGTGGCGGTCGCAGTCGTCGACGAGCGGTGTCAGCAGTTCCACTTGGCGCTTGGCTTTCAGTACCGCCTCGTGGGCGCGATTCAGATCGTCGAAGTGAGTGATCAGTGCGTCGACGCGTGGCGCGACGTCGAACGGCTCAAGCATGTGGCTGCGTACGAAGTCGGTGAGATTGCCCACCGATTTCATCGATACCGTTTGATGAAAGAGCTCGAGCGCTTGTTCGTTCTCGATTCCAAAGCGCCGCCGGAACCAGGCGCTGTATTTCGGAAATGTGTCCTCGATTTCGGCGCCCAGCCCACGTAGCTTTTTACGCAGCTGTGCGATGTCGGTGCCGAAGCGCGCGAAGTCGGCTGCAATCGAGAGATCGCGTTCGGCACAGACGAAGAATCGCGCGGGTTGAGCCTGCGCGTCTTTCATCCAGAACACCTGCGCGAGTGTGACAGTGGCATCGTACCCGGCGTTACGAAACACGCCCAATATCACCGAATAGCTGTTATGGTCGCGCAAGCTCACGGGCTTGGCCGTCCCCGTGACTTCGTTGCGCTCGGACTTGTAGTAGCCGAGCACATACGAGCGTAGCGTGCGTTCCTTGCTGTCCGCGCCTGCCGCCTTGTTGTAGGCGATGCGCTGCGCGGGGACGAGGAGGGTGGTGATGGCGTCGACAAGCGTCGACTTGCCGGAGCCGATGTCTCCTGTCAGCAGACCGTTGCGGCCATCGACCCGCAGCACCCAGACCCGTTCGTCGAAGGTTCCCCAGTTGAAAACCTCGAGTCGATCGAGGCGAAAGCCCGTCAGGGCGTCGTCGGCGGCAAAATCGAGGCCGAGCGTGCGCGGCTCATTCATCGCGACTTTCCTGTTGGTCCGAAACCGTCGAATCTTGAAGGTGCGCTCGATAGCTCGCAAGCCGCGCGTCGAAATCGAGCAGCCATTGTGCGTCGACGAACGCCTTGAGAATACGCCGCACCTCGAATGTGGGCGGTCCGCTCGTGGTCTTCATCCGGCGCAGGAAGCCGAGCTCGACGATCTTGTTCACCTGTGTATCGATCTGATCGACCAGGCGCGCCTCGTTGGTGCTCGCGGGAAGGAATACGCGCACGAGCTCGACGATGTCCTCGCGCGCAAGGACGAGCCGTGTGTCGCCGCCGCCAGCATCCCATTCCGCCAGCTTCTTTCGCAGCAGCGCGAGCAGCAGGCTCACGGGGAACGAGAGTGGACGCCGGGCGACGAGCCGAGGTAGCCTAGCCTGGTCCTCGTCGAGTTCAGCGTCATGGTCGGCGCGGCTCTTTACGAAGGCGTAGCCTTCGGCCTCGTCCACGACGAGCTCGAGGCCAAGCACGGCGACGTAGTCGCGGACATGCGTCTGCAATTCGAGCAGTGCGGCCCAGATGCGCTCGTTTCCATCGCGATAGATCACGCCCTTGAGCAGCGGGATGGTGACCGTCGACAAGTCACCTCGACCGAGCAATGAGGCTTGCAGTTCTTCCGTCATCTCTACCGTGTGAAAATCACACGCGACATCGTCGCGCGCTTGATGATTGTTGTTCCGTTGGCATTGTTCGCCTGCCACTCGATCGTATCGGAGATGGTCTCATCGACGGTCGCGCGAAATGATCCAGCATCGGCGCTCAGTTGCAAATAGGCGACGAGCTCGGCGAGCCCATGCGCGAGCGGCTGTGAAGCAGCCAGCTCGGCAAGCGTCACTTGCGGCCGATCTTGGAGGCATCGGCGGATGTGGCCTGCGAGGCGCGCGCGATCGACGACGATCTGCGTGTAGAGCGCCGAGGCATCGAGGTCCGCCTCGCCGGTCTCGATTGCGACGTTGGCGATGAGAGGGCGCAGCGCGGGTACGTAAAGCGGGCGTTCCATCGGCAGCTCAATGTCCGCGGATGCGGTTTCGATCTCCATGACGGAGCCTGGCGGGGGGGCTTCGCGCAGCGCAAGCGCTTTCGTTTCGATGCCGCGCAGAATGTCCATGATGCGCCTGTTTTCGAGCCACGCTTGATCGTCGAGGAAGCGTCGCAGCTGCTGCGAGAGCTGAGCTACCGTGCGTTGTGTATGCTCGCCGGCTTCCAGCCAGTCATAGTGGACGCGCCGCATGCGCGCGTCGGGCCTCATTTCCATGATCGCTGGCAGCGCCAGCACGCGCTCGAGCCGTTCCGAGAGTTCCTCTTGACGGCGGCTCGACATCAGGAAGTCCCAAAACGCCCGGAAGCTGCTGCCCTGGTCCGAATCGGCGATCGCGTCGCGCTCGCCCATGATTTCCTCGATGAGCGCGCCCTTCGATCCGTCCCAGAGCGCGATTCGCTCGCGCACATGCCGGTCCAGCAGCCGAAAGTTTTGCTCGACTTCACGGAAATCCGTGAGCAGTTCGCGCGCCATCTGCATGAATTGCTGAAAGCGGTCCTTGAGCGCGGCATCGTCGAGCAGCCGAACGTCGCCGGCCTGAACGCGAGCGATTTCTTCGTCGATCTGGCTGCGCCGAGCGTGGAGTTCGGCAAGACGCTTGTTCGGGTCCGCCTCGCTACCTTCGCCCATCTGCCGCAGCAGCTCGAAGACCGTCAAGAGCCGCGATTCGGTGCCGACAAAGCTGCGTTCCGTCAGCGTGCCGAGCCACGCGATCGCTTTCTCCGCGGCGGGTGTCAGGTCGAACTGCGGCTCATCGGAACCTTGCTCGTAGAACTTGCGCAACCATCCCTTCTCAGGGCCAGCCCAGTCGTTCAGATAGTCGAGCGCGAGCTTCGGGAAGGCGCCGTCGCCGAGCTGTTCGCGCAACGCGTAAAGCTCGTCCTCGAGCGCTTCGGCAAGAAGCGGAGCCGCCACCACGCGCACGTTCGGCGCGACGAACACGCGGTGCAGGAAGCTGACAGCGAGCGGCGCGTGGTCGGAGCGTAACAGGCGCCAGGCGGGATGGCGCATGCGCAGCGCATCAAGGGTAGGGTAGTCGAGGGGCATCGGTGTGAGATGACGGGGTGCGGCACCCCGGACGAGATGGCCGGTTGTGGCTCGAAAGGCGTTCATCCTACCGCAACTGCTACCCGACTTTGCTGGGGTCCGCGCTGGAAGGCGTCTGACGGTATTGCAGTCTGACAAGTCGCCTTGAGATGGCTGGTCTTCACGGTTTTCGAAATAGCTCGGGCCTTGAGCGTCGTTTCTAGCGTTGCTGGTTGGTAAAAATGTAATCTTCGTGTTACATTAATATACTTTAGCGACTTAGGAATATAGCAAAATGCCGACCCCTCACGCTCCTGCTGCTGGCGTCCGACGGGCGCTGCGCAAATTGGGTGCCGATATTCATGACGCGCGTCGCCGCCGCCGGTTGACGATGGCGGTGATTGCCGAGCGAGCTTTCACGTCGAGAGCGACTTTGCAGCGCGTCGAGGCGGGTGATCCAGGGGTGAGTATCGGCATCTACGCGGCCGTGCTGCAGGCACTTGGGCTTCTGGATGGGCTGCTGGAGGTTGCTGACGCCGCCCGGGATGCCGTTGGGCAGTCGCTGGCAACTGCCGCATTGCCTCAGCGTGTCCGGCTGCACCGTGGTGCCGGAGGGAAGGGTGACCATGGCTGATGTCGAGGTATATATCGATCTCGACGGCACGTCGCGACCGGTAGGGCTACTCAGGCGCCATGCGTCGCGCCGGGAAGAAACGGTCACGTTTGAATACGACGAGACCTGGCTGGCCGACGATGAACGTTTTTCGATCGAACCCGCACTGGCGTTGACGCGAGGCGTCTTCCCACCGCCGCCTGACCAACTCATCTTTGGTTCGATCGGCGATTCAGCGCCCGATACGTGGGGGCGCCGCCTCATGCAGCGCGCAGAGCGTCGGCAGGCCGAACGGGAAGGGCGGCGCGTCCGCACGCTCGGTGAACTGGATTATCTGCTGGGCGTAGCTGATGAAACTCGCCTCGGGGCCCTCCGATTTCGCTGGAGCGGAAACGACGAATTCCTGGCGCTGGTGCCCGCCGGTGTCCCCGCACTGATCGAATTGGGGCGGCTGCTTCAAATCACTGAGCGCATCCTGCGGGACGAGGAAACCGATGAGGATCTGCAACTGATCTTCGCGCCTGGGTCCTCACTCGGTGGCGCGCGTCCCAAAGCATCGATCATCGACCAGTACGGCCATTTGTCGATTGCCAAGTTTCCGAAGGAGACCGACGACTACAGCATCGAGATCTGGGAGGAAGTTGCCCTGCGATTGGCTGAACGTGCTGGTATCTCTACCCCGCATCACGAACTGCTGCAGGTAGCAGACAAGCCGGTGCTGCTGTCGCGGCGTTTCGATCGCACGGGGAGCATTCGCATTCCCTTTCTCTCCGCCATGTCAATGACGGGATCGCGGGACGGCCAACGCGGCAGTTATCCTGAGCTGGTTGATGCACTGACACAGCATGGGGCGAAGGCGCGGGCCGATGCTGCACAGTTGTATCGGCGTGTGACGTTCAATGTGCTGGTTTCCAATGTCGACGACCATCTGCGCAATCACGGGTTCCTGTGGGCGGGGCGCGATGGGTGGGTACTGTCACCAGCCTATGACCTCAATCCCACGCCAACCGATGTCAAGGCGCGCATCTTGACGACTAACATCGATCTCGACGAGGGAACGTGTTCGGTCGGCCTCCTTGAGAATGCGGCGGAGTTTTTCGGCTTGTCGCTGAAACAGGCTCGGACCACGATTCGGGAGGTGGCAGACGTGACCCGGACATGGCAAGCGGTTGCTCAGGAAGTCGGTGGCAAGCGAGGAGAGATCGCCCGCATGGCGAGTGCCTTCGAGCACGACGATCTTTGCGCCGCATTGCGGTTGTGATGGTATCGGGGGCCGCGTTCGAACCCGCCTGACGGTATCCGCGACGGTATCGCGCTCGCAAATCGTCCTGAAACACCGGTGTTCGCGATTTTTGAAACAAAGCGGGCCTGGATTCTCCGGTGTGGCGCAGCGAAAGCGTTAACTGCCGGGCAGGATTTTCGGTACCGCTGACGGTATCGAAGCCGCGTGACCAGGCGGAAACTCCATTCCCACAAGGCTCCGGTTACTGGATTGACAACCGAGTGGGAGTAGGTTGTAAAAATTTAAATAAAATCAATGAATTACGTGGTGGTTATCAGGTTCTCTTCCATCGTAATTCATTGAATCGGATCGCGTGCCCCCTTCAGCGCAATCGAACTACCGAGGTCGTGTTCGATCGACCCTGTCGAGCGCGAGATCGACTGCCGCGATGACGCCCGCCGACGGGGCGACATTGCGTTCGCGCAACGTCGCAAAACGCCGCAACTTAATCGGCTGCCGACAAAAATCCCCGTAATCGACTGACGCCTTCATCGAGTCGTTGCGTGTCGCACGCATAGCACCAACGCACGAAACCTTCCCCTTCGGGCCCGAAGGCGCTGCCCGGCGCGAGACCGACGCGCGCCTCTCGCACGAGGCGTTTGCACAGCGCGAGACTGTCCTGTGCGCCGCTTAATCTAAAGAATACGTACATGGCGCCTTGCGGGGCATGCACGTCGACATCGGGCAACCCGGACAGCGCGGCGACAAGATGATCGCGCGCCGCCTGCAGCCGTGTTTGCTCGCTGCGAATGAAGACTTCGCCGTCGCGCACCGCTACGACACCGGCCTCTTGCACGAACGATGGGGCACACGAGGTGTTGTATTCGATGAGCTTGCTCAGATCGTCGGTGAGGGCGGTCGGCAGCACCATCCAGCCGAGCCGCCAGCCCGTCATCAGCCACGACTTGGAGAACGAGTTGACGCAGATGATGCGCTCCTCGCGGTCTGCGAGATCCAAAAATGACGGCGCCGCGCGTTGCGCTCCGTAGTACAGCCGCTCATAGACTTCGTCCGCAAGAATCCAAATGCCGTGTCGCCGGCAATGCTCGAGCACAGCCTGCTGCGCGTCGCGAGGCATCACCCAGCCTGTCGGATTGCTGGGCGAATTGATCGTCAACAGCCGGGTGCCGGGCGTGAGCGCCGCCAACAGCTTGTCGACGTCGAGCGTCCAGCCTTGTGGGCCGTAATCGAGTGAAACCGTCTCGATGCGGGCTCCGAGTATCTTCGGAATCTCGACCACGTTCGGCCATAACGGGGTGACCGCCACGGCGCGGTCACCCGGCCCGACGACCAATTGTGCAGCCAACATCAGTGCGTTGACGCCGGCACTCGTCACGGCCACCTGATCCATCGTGGTGCGACCGTGCAGCGCGCTGACGTAGTCGGCCAATACACTGCGCAGCCCGGCGATGCCCAGGTTGTGCGTATAGAACGTCGCGCCGCGCGACAGCGCCTCGTTGGCAGCTTCCCGAATGAAATCCGGCGTGACGCGATCGGACTCGCCGAACCAGAACGGCAGCACGTCGGGTACGCCGAACCCTGCGTTTGCAACTTCTCGAATGCGCGAGGCGCGCAATTGGCGGATCGCGTCGCGAGCGGCGACAGGAAGACTCTCGGCCAGGGAGTGGCTGGCGTTCATGGTGTGTGTTGTCCTTTGCTGGGGCTGCGGCGCAGATCGACGTTGCCACGGGGCACAGTGCGCAAACATACCAGACTCGCCGAAGGACAGCGTGCCGGTTCGGCCGCTCGCCCAGGCGCACCGTGATCTCCTCTGCGCGCAAGCGTCCTGACTCAATCGATGCAGGTCTGCACGAGGCCCCCGGGTTGGCGCACGGCCGATCCACGCCTGCTGCAATGGCTCGGGCTGCCGGGCGGCCAGCGCGACGCATTGGCCGTTCGGTCGGCTATCCCTGCGCGGCATCGTTCCTGAAAATGAACGTCGTTATCGCGGCGGAGGATCGTATGACGGTGAAGCCTGGGTACAGCGGTGGTTCGGGGGGCGCCAGCTCATTGAGCCGGGGCGGGTGGTGCCACGG
>NZ_PNYB01000026.1 GCF_002879855.1 Trinickia soli
TCACCCGTTGCCGCTCTCGTTCCTTCGCGCTCATCGACACTAGCCCTTCCACCGTGCCGCCCCCTCACGAACCAAAAGGGGACATTTGTACTTTGTTGGAAGGGGACATTACGACTTTGGGCTAACAATTTTTGTCTCCTGATTGTCTAAATGCTGCGACGCAGCTATATTCGCTGCCTGTGGGCCTGCCCGCGCACGCTGACAGAGAAAGATACCGAAAGACCGCCGGCCGAGGCGGCCGATAAGACCGGAGTCGGGGGTATGCAATGTAAGCCCTGTGCCTGCGTTGTCCTGGATAGAAGCTGGAGCCCACATGACCCATGCCCGAATTCGCCGGCCACGCGACGTGCAGCCGGCTTCGACGCGCAGAGAATTTGTACTGGGCGCATCGGCCTGCGCTGCGGCGTTGGCCGTGACGGCCACGATCGGGTTGCCGTTCGCTTCGCAACGCGCATTCGCGTTTACGCCGCCGGCCGGCGGCGGGCTCGATGCTTTCACGGCGCTTTCCAAACAATTGACCGGGCGCGCGGCGCTCGACGCGACGCTCGCCTCGCGCATTTACGACGCATTGAGCAAAGCCGACAGCGCGTTCGTCGCCGATGTCGCCGCGCTCAACACCTGGCTCAAGACCCACGGCGGCGTGCCGAGCGATACGGTGACAGCCGCGCTGGCAAGCGAGGACGCGCGTTTGTCGAAGACGGTCGGACACATCGTGCGCGCCTGGTACCTCGGCCTCGTCGGCGAGTTGCCGACAGTCCAGGTGCTCGCTTACGAACACGCGTTGATGTTCGATCCGGTGAACGACGTGCTCACAATTCCTTCGTATTGCCGCGACGTGCCGTACTACTGGGCCTCCAAACCGACTGTCGCGTAACGTGACTGCCCCGCGCGGGCGCGGTGGCGACTCGGCAGGCTCGCGAATGGCTCGCTACGCGGTCCGCGCATTTGCAACAGAAGCAGAACAACGAATCAGGCGAAGCGTTTATGGCAAACAACCCCTCGGCCGACGTCGTCGTGGTCGGTTCGGGCGTGGCGGGCAGTCTCGTCGCGCATCAGCTTGCATTGGCGGGCGCCTCGGTCATCCTGCTCGAGGCCGGGCCGCGCATCCCGCGCTGGCAGATCGTCGAAAATTTCCGCAATTCGCCGGCCAAGGACGACTTCGCGACGCCGTATCCGTCGATGCCCTACGCGCCGCATCCCGAATACTCGCCAGAAAACGGCTATCTGATCCAAAAGGGCGACTATCCGTACAACTCGCAGTACCTTCGTCTCGTCGGCGGAACGACGTGGCACTGGGCCGCCGCCGCCTGGCGCCTGCTGCCTTCGGATTTCAAGCTGAAGACGACTTACGGGGTCGGCCGCGATTGGCCGTTTCCGTACGAAGCGCTCGAGCCCTGGTACTACGCGGCCGAGGTTGAGCTTGGCGTGTCCGGGCCGGACAACGCGATCGATCTGGGTTCGCCGCGCTCGAAGCCCTACCCGATGGCGCAACTGCCGCTGTCGTACATGGACGCTCGTTTCAGCGAAGTGCTGAACGCGAACGGCTTCAAGGTGGTGCCCGAACCGGTCGCGCGCAACAGCCGTCCGTACGACGAGCGGCCCACGTGTTGCGGCAACAACAACTGCATGCCGATCTGCCCGATTGGGGCCATGTACAACGGCATCGTGCATGCGGAGAAGGCGGAGCAGGCCGGTGCGACGCTGATCCCGCAAGCGGTGGTCTATCGCATCGAGGCCGACGACAAGGGGCTCATCTCGGCTGTCCATTACAAGAACGCATCGGGCGGCACGACGCGTGTGACGGGCAAGCTGTTCGTGCTTGCCGCGAACGGCATTGAAACGCCGAAGCTGATGCTGATGTCGACATCAAGCAAATTCCCCCACGGCATCGGCAATCGTTCCGACCAGGTCGGGCGCAATCTGATGGACCATCCGGGCACGGGCGTGAGCTTCCTGGCGAACGAAGCGCTGTGGCCCGGGCGCGGGCCGATGGAGATGACGTCGATCGTCAACTTCCGCGATGGGGCGTTTCGTTCCGACTATGCATCGAAGAAACTGCATCTGTCGAACGGCGTGCCGACGATGTCGATCACGGCGGCGCTCATCGACAAGGGCGTGACGGGCGCCGAGCTCGACCGGCAGATCCGCGACCGCGCGGCTCGCACACTGACGATCAACAGCTTCCACGAGCACCTGCCCGAACCGCAGAACCGGATCGTGCCGTCAGCGGACCACAAAGATGCGCTGGGCATCCCGCACCCCGAGATCCACTACTCGATCAACGACTATGTGAAGAAGAGCGCGGCGAACACACACGAACTCTATGCGCAGATCGCGAGTATGTTCGGTGGCCAGGAGGTCAGCTTCGACGATCGCTTCGCCCCGAACAATCACATCATGGGCACGACGATCATGGGCACGGACCCGACGGACTCGGTCGTCGACGCCGAATGCCGGACGCACGACCACCCGAACCTGTTCCTCGCGACGAGCGGCGTGATGCCGACCGCCGCCTCGGTCAATTGCACGTTGACGATCGCGGCGCTGGCGCTGCGGCTCGCCGATAAGCTCAAGCATGAGCTCTGATTGCACGATGACCCGATGAAACTTCCGATGACGAATCAACACCCGGGTTCCGACGCGAGCACCTCGCACTTCGACGCGCAGTCTCATCGCGTGGGACATCGCCCGCTGCGGATGGCCGGTTTTGCGGCCGCCTTCTCGATGTTCGCTTTGTATCTTGCCTGGCATGCGTCGGCCGACAGCGAAACGTCGTCGGCCGACGAAATACCCGTCTCCCTTGCGCGCGCGCAAGGCGGCAGTGAAGTCGCGACGGCCGGTGCGAGCGGCACGAGCGGCACGACGGCGCAGAACGCGATGAGCGCAGCGTCTTCGACGAATGCTTCGGCTGTGCTCAATGCCCCGGCCGTGCCGACCGCCTCTACACCGGCAACGGCGCCGAGCTTGTCGTCCATGGCGAGCGCGGCCTCTTCTGCCACGGCAGCCGCCTCCGCAGCCTCCGCCAACGGGACGGTGGCTTCAGCCCCGGCGGGGCCCGGGGGCGGCGCTGACGAGGCGGCCGCATCGGCCGCGCTGACGGACGCAAACAGCACCGATCTCGTCAAGCGTGGCGAATACCTTGCGCGAGTCGGCGATTGCATCGCCTGCCACACGGCGGACAAGAGCCGTCCGTTCGCGGGCGGTGTGCCGATCGGCACGCCGTTCGGGACCTTGTACACGCCGAACATCACGCCCGATCCCGACACGGGTATCGGCCGTTGGACCGACGCCGATTTTCTGCGGGCCATGCAGGAAGGCGTCGGCAAAGCCGGCCAGCATTTGTATCCCGCGTTCCCATATCCCGAATACACGCGCGTGGCCGAACGCGACCTGCTGGCGATTCGCGCCTATCTGAACACGGTGACGCCGATCCGCTATACGCCGCCGCGCAACAACCTGAACTTCCCGTTCAACCAACGCTGGCTGATGTGGTTCTGGAAGCTGTTCAATTTCCGCCAAGGGCGCTTCGTGCCCGACCCGAAGCAAAGCCCGCAGTGGAATCGGGGGGCTTATCTCGTCGAAGGGCTGGCCCATTGCGAGGAATGCCATACGCCGCGCAACCTGATGCAGGGCCTCAGATCGAGCGATCGCTTCGGGGGTGAAAAGCAGGCCGGATGGCACGCATTCAACGTCACGGCCGACAAAGCGGGCGGCATCGGCAATTGGAGCGACGACGACATCGAGCACTATCTGGCCACGGGCGTGGCGGCCGGTCGGGCGAATGCGGCGGGGCCGATGGCCGACGTCGTGGCTGACAGCACGCAATATCTGTCGCCCGACGACTTGCGGGCGATTCGCATCTACCTGCGCTCGCTGCCCCCGGTCTCCGGCGGACAAATGCATGCGCGCGATCAATGGGGGCGGCCGGCCGACGACGTGAAGCGCTTGCGCGGCGCCCGCGTGACGGGCGTCGACGGTGCGCAATTGTTCCTGGCCAACTGCGCGAGTTGTCACAATTGGACGGGGCAGGGCGTAGGCGGCACGGCGCCGCTTGCCTACCCTTCGCTGATCCATAACAGCACCGTCGGTTCACCCGATGCCGGTAACCTGGTGATGGTGATCCTGCACGGCGTGAATCGTCAGACGAAAGATGCCGACGTGCTGATGCCGGCCTTCGGCGGCGAGTTGAACGACGACCAGATTGCGGCGCTCGCGAACTATGTGACTCAGCGCTTCGGGAACCCAAAGGCGACGGTGACGGCCGGCGACATTGCCAGACTGCGCAAGCGCGCGCAGTAGCGGTACCGATGCACGTATCGATGCCTGTACCGATGTCGATACCCATAGCGATACCTACCCCGATGTCCACCCCGCACTATGATTGCCCGTATGGACACAAGACGCGAGGCTTCTCCGATCGTTTGCCGGCATGCGGCCAATACGGCCGGCCGCGACTTCGTCGTGGGCGATCTGCACGGTTGCGTCGACGCGCTACGTTACCTGCTGCGCGAGATCGTGTTCGATCCCGCGTGCGACCGTCTGTTCTCCGTTGGCGATCTGATCGATCGCGGTAGGCACTCGCGGCAGGCGCTCGCGCTGCTCGACAAGCCTTGGTTCTTCCCTGTGCTCGGCAACCATGAAGAAGCGCTATGCCTCGTCGCTGAAGGCCTGATGCGGCAAAGTGCCTGGAATTCGCTGGGCGGCGAATGGGCGCAGGCGGTGCCTGAGCCGGTTTTGCAGGCTTATGCGGCGCGTCTGCGGACGTTGCCGCTCGTGCGTGTCGTCGGCAGCGGATCGCGTCGCTTCAATGTCCTGCATGCGGAGTTTTTCGGCGATGATGCCGCGCTCGATGCGGGCGACTTCAGCGAGCGTGTGCGTCAGCAAATGTTATGGGGGCGCGAGCTTGCCCTGGGCGGCGGCGTCGCGCAGCGCCAAGCGGGGCTGTCGCCGACCTACTGCGGCCACACGCCGATGCAGGAGGTCGGCCGCATCGGCGCGCAGATCTTCATCGATACCGGCGCATTCGCGGCGACGGGCAAGCTGACAGTCGTCGAGGCGCTGACTTCGCGAACATGGTCGATCTCGGTTGCGCAGGCGCTGTTCGAGGGCGCCGACCAGATGTCGCTGCCCTGAAATTGCCGTGGCGGGTTCAGCCGATCTGATTCAACTCGAAGACGCTGTCGATCGCACTGCCGTTCCAGTTGTATTCCAAATAGGCGGCATGTCGACAATCACGCAATAACGTCGTCCTGAACGCGGCCAGGCACTCCCCCTCTGAATCGCGCACGGACGGATAAACGATCCCTGCCGCGCCTGCTTCCCGGAGTTGCCGGCCGAGCGCCTGGCCGGCCGAATAGTCCGTTGGAGAGAGGACGGCGGCGTCGAGCGCCGGATCGTTGCGCAGATCGATCGTCTCGCCGCGCGCGCGAACCGTATAGAGCCGCATCTGCTGACGCAGCGGCGGTTCCTTCGTTGCGGCGAGAAACAGCGTGGCGTGGTAGCGCGTTTCGGCGACCGCGGTGCGGGCCTCGCGTGCGCAATAGAAGATGCCGTAACTACCATCCGAAAAGCGACTACCGAGCGGATTCAGGTGCGTGAACGCGGCCATGATCGGCCCGCAGCCGGGGCCGAAGCAGCGCTCCTCGGCCGGGACGAGATCGAGCTCACCCACTTCCGTGCGCAAACGGTCGTTCGTCATGGCTTCGAGCGCATAGAGGGCGTCGAAGTCTTCCGACGACGCCACGCGATCGAACAGATTCACAGCCGGAAACCGGGTTGGGATGACGCGGTACGCCGGCGACCAATCGATGTGGGCGAGCCGTGCGGGCAATGGACGGTTTTCGGCCTTCGTCACGCCCATCCGCCTCGCATGGCGTCGAGGTATTGGCGCACGGCGACGAGATCGCTGACATTGCCGGCCAGCATGCGATCGAGCGCGCTCGATCCGCCGAACGGCGCGGCGCTGTTCGGCCGTTTGACCCAGGCGTCCGCGGCCGCAGGCTCCGGCAACAGAATCTGCAATGCCTTATAGACGCCGAGCAGCAGCGACAGACGCTCGAGCGTATCGCGCGAGAGGCGCGCAGACTCAGGCGCCGCCTTCCATTTGAAAAAAGTCGAACGGCCCGGCGAGCCAAGCAGCACGATCTGCTCGTCGATGGCGAGACCCCAATCGCGCGCGATGTTGAAGAACGCCCGGAGCCCGGCCGCGGACATGTCCGCAATCGACGGAGCGGCGCCGTGCGAAGGCCTTCGGGCGCGCGCGGAGGCTGACGACAGATGATGAACGGCGGCGGGCGACATGATTAATCTCTATTTGAACCACAAGTCGATGTTAGTCTATTTGTGGATTAATGCAAGGTCATCGTTGCCGTGACGCCCAAAAGCGTGCATGGAAACGGTGCCCCACAGCTTGCGCGCCCGCTGCAACGCGGGGCGACCTGCGTTAAGATTGGCGCACTGCGCTGCGATGGCGCCCTTTTTTATTCAGATGGCTGGAGCCAGAAGCGATGACGGTGACGATACGCAGAATCGAAGCGCGCGACGAAGCGCGGTGGCGTGAGCTGTGGGACGGTTACACGCGTTTTTACGAACGCGAGCCTTCCGAGCCGGTCACGCAGCATGCGTGGTCGCGTATCCTCGATGACCGCTCGGCCGTCTACGCGATCGTTGCCGAACGCGATGGCGAAGTGATCGGCATTGCGCACTACGTCATTCACGAAAGCACATCGTTGCTGGCGCCCGTCTGCTATTTGCAGGATCTCTTTGTCGATCCGGCGGTCCGTGCCGGCGGGGTCGGCCGGCAGTTGATCGATTGGCTCCTCGAAGAGGCGAAGGCGCAAGGCTGGTCGCGCCTTTACTGGACCACGAAGGAAAACAACTATCGCGCACGCGGGCTTTATGACAGCTACACGCCGCGCAGCGAGTTCGTGCAGTATCGGATCGACATTCGCTGAGCGCACGCGAGCCGCCTCACACCCTCGCGAGAGACTTCGCCAGCAGGCGCAGCGAATCTGCCGAGCGCGGCTCGCGCACGCGCGAATACATGACGACGTGCGATTCGGGCAGCGGCGGCAAGCCGAACTTCTGACCGACATCGACGACGCCGGGCGGCGCGGCGCGCCAAGCGAGCGGGGACAGGGCGAGTCCGGCCGCGATCGCCGCACCGATCGCGGCAATGCCGCCGCCGACGAACGTTTCCTCCCAATTTACCGAGGCGGCCTGCAACGCGCGCACGGCGGCAGCGCGCACGCCGCAGGGCCCGGAGAGAAAGGCGAGCGGCAACGGTTCGCCTGCCGGCGGCGCCCAATCGGCGGCTGCGACCCAGACGAGCGGCTCCACGAACAGGGCCTCGCCGTCCCATGCGCCTCCCAAATGCGCCGTGCGCGCCGCGATTTCATCGGGCTCATGTCGCACGATGACGGCATCGAGGCGCCTCGTGTCGTATTGGCTGACGAGGTCACCCGACGACCCGAGATGCATTTCGACGACAAGGCGCGGATCGTGCCGATGCAGGCTGGCGACGAGCGGCGCCAGGTTCTGACCGGCGACGTGTTCGCTGAGGCCGACTTTAAGACGCCGTCGCTCGGCGGCGCCAAGCGAGCCCAGTGCGCGTTCATGGGCGACCAGCAGTTCGCGCGCTGCATCGAGAAATCCGCTGCCTGCGACGGACAAGCGCACCGAACGCGGCGTGCGCTCGAACAACGGCTTGCCGAGATGCGCCTCGAGCCGCTTTACCTTGAGACTGACGGCCGATTGCGTCGTGCCGAGGAGATCGGCAGCGCGCGTAAAGCTGCGTAGGTCGGCAACATGAACGAAAGCACGGACGGCATCGAGGTCGAGCACATTCATTTCCGTTTGAAATGATAGAAATATAGAGACATTTCTGTTCATTATTACTGACGCACGGTATCTTGCCTACACCTCGTTACAAAAACACGGAGAGAAGTCATGCCGCTCGCGAGAATTTCACTGCCTGCCGGCCGATCGGCCGCCTACAAACAAGCCGTGGCGGACGGCGTGCTACGCGCGCTGGTCGACACATTCAATGTTCCGCAGGACGATCAGTTCATGGTCCTGACCGAGCACAAGGCCGAGGATCTGATCTATAACCGGACCTATCTGGGCATCGAGCGCAGCGACGGCTTCGTCATGATCCAGTTGACCGTCAGCAATACGAGACCGTTGGAAAAGAAGCGGGCGCTCTACCGCCGTATCGTGGAACTGCTGGCGGAGAACCCGGGCGTGCGCAAGGAAGACGTGTTCATCAGCCTGGTCGAGGTGCTGCCGGAGAATTGGTCGTTCGGCAACGGGGAAGCGCAATACGTTCCGGGCTGAGGGGCCGGCCTTCCCCCCGGGGGCAATGCGCGGTTGCCGACGCAATACAGCCATCCCCCGGCCCAGGCGTGTGTAACATGAAGGTCGCACGTCATGGGGGCAGCGAGGATGTCGGACACTGTCGAACTCGTGCTCGTGGTCGAGTTGACGGCCGCGAGCGAATGGATGGCGGGACCCACGGCTTCGCCCCCGCACGAAGGCGCGACCCGTCGAAGTGCCGCGAAGGGATCGGCGAAACCAACCCGCAGACGTGCGGACACGCACGCGCAAGCTGCGCATGCGGACATTGCCGCGACCATCGCCGCTGCCGTCAGTCGCATGCCGGCCGTCAGCGCGCTGAGCGAGTGGGCGTCGTCGACGATTCGGGCGTACGTCGATCCGACGGGGACGACGCAGGTACTGCTGCGCGTCGATGCGAGCGGCGTTGAGCGCGCGACGGCGCGGCACTTCCGTGAACTCGCGCCCGGTGTTCGGCTGTGCACGACGATAGCGGAGACCACGCTCGATCGCAGCAGGCCGCTTGAACCCGACGATGCGTTGCCCGCCTGCATCCGGGATGCATTGGGCAAGCCGAATGACTGCACGCCATCGCCCGCCCTCGCGGCGCGCCGCGTCGCATGGCGACGGAGTACGCCGGATGGCGCTGTGGTCGACATCGAGCTTCACGATGTGCGCGCCGCATTGTGCGAAGAGGGGGCGGACGCCGCCGTACAGCCCGCGAGGGCGCTTGAACGGCAAACGTCGCCGCCGGCGACCGATGCGCCCGACCGAACGCACGCGCCAATCGCATTTTGCGAGTTGCGACTCGCGGCGTGGATCGACGAAGCGCCGACGGCTGCAAACGTCGTGTCCGACAGCCCGCTGGCAGCACCCGAAAGCGAGCCGCACGCGGGCATTGAAACCTCGGGGGCCGTGGGGACCCAGCCAGGCGAATCGGCTGCTCCGACAATCGCCGCGTTGCAGTCATTGTTCGCGACGGCCGATGCGTTGGCTGCTACGTTGCCGGTGTTTCCGGCGCTCACCGACGGCTACGCGCGCGTATGCGCAGCCACTGCTGCCGCTGCTCCGTCTGCCGCTGCCCAGGCCGCGCGCCACGTGCCGATCCGCGCGAAGCGTGTCGATTTGTCGCGTGCGCGCACTCCACACGACGCCTTCGTCGCCGTCAGCGGCAGCATCGCTCGACAATGGTTCGGCAACGAATCCGGCGTGCGCGCTCGCACCGATCCCGAGTTCGTGCATCAAACGCGTGTCGCGTTGCGTCGCTTCAAAAGCCTGATGAAGACATTCCGGCAATGGGGCGACGAAACGTGGGAGCGCTCGATTGCCCCCGATCTGGATTGGCTCGGCGCCTTGCTTGGACAAGCGCGCGATCTCGATGTGTTCGTCGATGCCACGCTCCCGATGTTGGTCGCCGCGGATCTCGATCCATCCGCCTGGGCGCCGTTGCAGGCGCGCGCCGCGGCGCGGCGTGACGAAGCGCGCGAACAGCTGCGGCGGGCGCTGCGGACGCATCGGTACGCAGCGCTCTCGCTGGCGTGGCTCAAATGGATCGCCATGCAGCGCTTGTCGGCCGGGCCGCTTGCAATGACCGATAAATCCCTGGCGAGCTATGCCGCCAAGCGCGTGTGCAAGCATCACGCGCGTCTATGCGCGAAGCCCGGGCTGACGGCGCTGAGCCCGGCCGAGCGGCACCGTCGCCGAATCGAGGCGAAGCGTTTGCGCTACACGCTCGAATTCTTCGAATCACTGGCATCGCGCAAAACCCGACGCAACATGTCGAAGCAACTGGGCCGAATTCAAAGTGTGCTGGGCGATGGCAGCGACGCAACGGCGGCATTGCGCTTTCTCGAAGCGCTCGCGGCAGCGCCCTATCAACAAGGCTTTGCACGCGGATGGTGCGAAGCGGTAAACCGCTGGTCGGCGGTCGAGGGCGAGCGGCTCGTCAGCGAGTTGCGCAAACCGAAGATCGTACGTGGCCGATGACGGGTGACAGGTGACAGTGCGGCATGCACGTATGGCGCGCCGCCTATAATCGGGATTCCCGTCAGCACACCACCATTCAATCCTTATGAGCGAACATTCGCCGTCGCCGGTTCCTTCGGGTGCCGACGACTCCTCGCATGCGCCCGTCGAACTCGGCGGTTCGGTCTGGCTGCGCGCGGGGCACGAAACCTTGGGTGGCGCGGCACGCATTGCGCTGTTGTCGGCTATTCGGGATACGGGGTCGATCACGGCTGCGGCGAAGGCCGTCGGGATCAGCTACAAGGCTGCATGGGATGCCGTCGATGCGATGAACAACATCGCCGGCGAAGCGCTTGTCATGCGTTCCGTCGGCGGCAAGGGTGGCGGTGGCACGACGCTGACGCCGCGCGGCCGTCGTCTCATCGAAACCTTCAACGCCGTCGAGCGCGAGCATCGCAGGTTCATCGCGCGCGCGAGCGCCGCGATCGAACATTTCGCAGGCGATTGGGCATTGATCGGGAGAATCGGAATGAAGACCAGCGCACGTAATCAGCTCTATGGAACGGTGTCGGCCGTCACGCGCGGCAGCGTCAACGACGAGATTTCGCTCGCGCTGCCGGGCGGGCAGACGATCGTTGCGGTCATCACGCACGAGAGCACGGAGACACTAGGTCTTGTCGTCGGCGCGCCGGCATTCGCACTCGTCAAGGCGTCGTGGGTGATGCTCATGGCGAACGACGCCGCCGCGGGACAACCGTTGCGCCTTTCGGCCCGCAATCAATTACGCGGCACCGTCACGCAGGTCACGCGCGGCGCAGTCAATGCGGAAGTATCGTTGACGCTCGATGGCGCGGTGGGCGCTGCGCCTGATCCGAACGCCACGGTGGTTACGGCGATCGTCACAAACGAAAGCGTCGACGCGCTGGGGCTCGCGGCGGGCAAGCACGCGGTTGCGGTGTTCAAGGCATCGAGCGTGATTCTCGGCACCGCCGACTAGCGCTGCGGATCGCCGGGGACCGCACGAGCCGGAGAGGGGCGCTCAGCAGTCGCCACGCAAGCGCGGATTCGAAGCATCACTCCGGCGTATTGCGCGCGACGAACGCCGGGTAGTGCTCGCTTTCCTGCACGCGCCCTTGATCGATCTGCACCACCTGGTCGCCAAACACGGCGACGTCGGCATCGTCGTGCGTGATGAGCACCATCGGGATATCGAGCCGCGTTTGCAGATCGGACAGCTCGCGGCGCATGCGCTCGCGCATGTTGGCGTCGAGCGCCGCGAACGGTTCGTCCAGCAACAAAATGCGCGGTTGAGCCACGAGCGCACGCGCAAGTGCGACGCGTTGCTTTTGTCCGCCGGAAAGCTGGTTCGGATAATTGCCCGCCACGGCATTCAACTCGAACGCATCGAGCCAGTATTCGACTTCGCGCAATCGCTCGTGCGCACGCGGGTTGAGCCAACCTCGCCGCAACGCGAAGCTGACGTTTTGCCGCACGTTCAAATGCGGAAACAGCGCGTAGTCCTGGAACAGATAGGCAGCACCGCGCGATCGCGCGGGCACGTCGATGGCGCGCGCCGCATCGAACAACGGTTCGCCGCCGAGCGTGATGGCGCCGCTGTCCGGCTTGAGCAGCCCGGCTACGGCCTGCAACGTCAGTGACTTGCCCGCACCCGAGGGGCCGAACAGGACGATGCGCTGGCAACTGCCGGTAAACGAAACCGACAGGTCGAAGCGGCGTTCCCGCGTCACCAGTGTCTTTCGAATATCGACGGTCAGCGTCATCGCGATGCCTTTAGCGTGACGTCAGCAGCGAATGCTGCGGTACGAGCCGTCCGGCAACGAGCAGCACGACCACACAGACGACGGACGTGACGAGCACGAGGACATTGGCCGTATGATCGTCACCGGCTTGCACAGCCGAATACACCGCGACCGATAGCGTTTGCGTGCGCCCGGGCAGATTGCCGGCAATCATCAGCGTCGCGCCGAATTCACCGAGGCCCCGGGCGAACGCGAGCAACGCGCCCGCGACGATGCCGCGGGCGGCGAGCGGCAAGGTGACGCGGAAGAACAATGCGGCTTCGCCGATACCGAGCGTGCGCGCGGCATGTTCGAGCTGCGGATCGATGGATTCGAACGCAGCGCGGGCCGATTTGAGCACGAGCGGGAACGCGGCGATCATCGCCGCGATGACGGCGCCTTGCCACGTAAACACGAGACGCAGGCCGAACGTGTCGAGCCAGCCGCCGATCGGGCCGCGTCGCCCGAGTAGCACGAGCAGGTAATAGCCGAGCACGGTGGGCGGCATGACGAGCGGCAGCGTCAACAATGCGTCGATGACGTCGCGCGCGCTCGAGCGCCAACGTGCGAGCGCCAGCGCGGCCGCGACGCCAAAAACGATATCGAGCGCCGTCGCCCATCCGGCAACTTTCAGCGACAGCGCGAGTGGAATCCAGGCGTCTTGCACGGCGTGGGGCTCGATCGGGTGTCAGTGCTGCGCCACCGGCCGGAAGCCGAATCTGGCGAGAATGGCTTGGCCGTCCTTCGACAGCACGAATTGCGCGAACGCCTTGGCGTCCGCTGCATGCTTGCTCCCTTGCACGAGCGCGATCGGATAGGTGACAGGCGTCCCGGTCGGCACCGCGGCGGCGACCTTGACCGTTTGCGGCATCATCGCGGCATCGGTGCCGAAAACGAAGCCTGCCTCCGCCTCGCCGCGGGCCACGTAATCGAGGCTTTCGCGGACATTGCCGGCCAGTACGGCTTTCGGGCTGACGATATCCCATGCTCCTTCGCGTTGGAGCGCAGCTTGCGCATAACGCCCGGCCGGGACCGACGCGGGGTTGCCGAGTGCGACGTGCTTGACCTGAGGCAGAGCCAGCGTCTCGCGCACCGATCGCATCGGCAGCGTGCTGTCGGCCGGGACGATCATGACCAGTGAATTAGCTGCGAAATCGCGGCGCGTGTCCGCTAGCACCGCTTTGGCGTCCACGGCTTTGTCCATGGCCTTTTCATCGGCCGATGCGAACACATCGGCGGGCGCCCCGTTCACGATCTGTTGCAGCAGCACATCCGATGCGCCGAAATTGAGCACCACCTTCGTGTCGGCGTGCGTCTTTTCGAAGGCGGTGGCCATCTGACGAAACGCATTGGTCAAGCTGGCGGCCGCGGACACGACGAGTTCGTCCGCATGCGCCGCGCGCTGGCCCGCGAACGCGGCCACGGCAAATGCGCATATCGCGGCAGTGCGGGCATACCGACGGACGGTGTGGATTCGGTCGTTCATGATCGAAGCGCAGGATCTGAAAGCGACATCGTAATATAGCCAAGGTAATAGCGCATCAGCCGATGTTAAACATATGAAGGCGCGGATAACCGGGCCCGGGGCACATAAGCGGGATCGTTCGTGGAGGCCGGGCGGGCGATGGCCCGATTGGCCCGGCGTTCAGGTCACGGTGGAGGGCAGGGCGGCGCTGTGGCCCGACGGGGCGGCCGGTACAGGCCGTGGTGCTTCGTGGTCTACGCGCCAACGTGCGCGGATGAACGGCCGATCGCGGCCCGACAAATGCAGCGCGATGTGCGTGATCCAATACTGCGTCGGCACCCGCACGTCGTGCAGTGCCACGGTCAGCATGAGCAGGCTGACTGCGACCGGTACGGCGGAGAGCTTGCCGGGCTTGGCATCCCACGCCCACCAGACGAAAAGCACGGCCGCGAGCGCGCCGACCGTGCAACCGGCCACGGCTTCCGACGGCGAGTGCGCACTGAGCACGACGCGCGACAGCCCGACGGCGAGCCCGGCCGCCAGGCCGCACGCGACGCCCACGAGCCGGATGACGGTCCGCGTCGGCAACAGCGTCAGAAAGAAAGCGACGGGATAGACGGCCGTCGACAGCATCGCATGCCCGCTCACTCCCGTGAAATTCCACTCGCGCACGCCGACGCCCCAGCCCAGGAAAGCGATTTTCGTCAGCGTGACGATGGCCGCTGCCGCGCCGATGATCCCGAGCCAGCCGGCGGCGAGGCGCCACGAGTAGCCGAGCGTGAGCCAGAGCGCGATCGCCACGGCGAGCGGCAGGGTGAGGCCCGCGCCGCCGAGGCGCGTAATCGAAAACCAGAGGTGAAGCGGCAGGTCGTGCATATCGAACGTATGCCAGGCGGGGTGGCCGCGCGGCTCCTATCTATTCAACGCGCGAGCGCCGGAATCGACGACACGCGAGAAGGGAAGGGACAGTATAACGAGCGCCGCGGCTTGTGGACGCCCCGGAAGTGCGATCGCGCACGGGCGGCAGAGTTCCAATCAATGAGATCGCACTCGGGGAGCGATAGGCGAAGAGGGTATATTGTGCATTGCGTCAAAAAGCGGCGCCGCGGTACTCATCAGTCCCTTTTTAGCGAGCCATGACCAATGACCAAAAGTCTGACGAAACTCTGGCTGCAGGGCCTCAAGCGCTGGATGAACGGCGTGCCGGCCGCGCAAGCGGAGTCGTTGCGCCAAGCCACAAAGAAGAAGCGCCGCAAGCGTGCCGATTCGACAAAGGGCCCCGCGGGTACCGGCGTCGGCAGCGTGCGTGCCGCTCGCGCCGCCCGTGAGCCGCGCGATTCGGGCAAAACGCGGGAGTCGCGCGTTCGTCCGCGCGCGGGCGCATGGACGAAGGGCGAGTGGACGCGTTCCTACCATTCAGCCCCGCCTTTGCCGGGGCGTCTCGTCAATCATTTGTCGTACGGCCTCTATGTTCCGCCGACGGCTGCCGGCCGGGCGATGCCGCTGCTCGTCATGCTGCATGGTTGCAAACAGACGATCGACGAATTCGCGATGGGCACGCGCATGAACCTCGTGGCCGACGCTAACGGGTTCGCGGTCGTCTATCCCGAGCAATCCAAGCACGCGCATGCGCACCGATGTTGGCATTGGTACGACGACGTCGACACGGCGGGCCTCGGGGAGGCGCGTGCGGTCGTCTCGCTCGTCGACTTCCTGATCGAGCATCATGGCGTCGACCCGGAGCGCATCTATCTGGCGGGGTTGTCGGCGGGCGCGGGACTCGCCTCGCTGCTGGCGCTTCACTATCCCGAGCGCTTTGCGGCTGTTGCTTTGCATTCCGCACCGGCATTGGGCGAAGCCCACTCCGGGATGACCGCGATGGACGTCATGCGGCGCGGCGCCCGGCGCGATCCGATCGCGCTCGTCGACGCCCTCGTGGACGCAGCCCGCTACCCGGGGATGCCGGCCATCATCGTGCATGGCGACGCGGACCGCGTCGTGGCGCCGAAAAACGCCGAACAGCTGGGCCTCGCATTCTTGCGCTTGAACGGCTTTGTCGATCACTCGGGCAATTTCGTGACAGGTTCGCTGCACGAGACGACCGAGGGCGCGGCGCACATCAACGATTATTCGACGGGCAATCGTGCAATCGTGCGCGTGTGCCGCGTCGCCGGCCTGGGGCATGCGTGGGCGGGCGGCGATGAAGCGGTCCCGTTCCATTCCGGGACGGGGCCCGACGCGAGCGCAATGATCTGGGCCTTCCTCCGCGAACATCGCCGTCGCCGCACAACCGCAGCAAGAAAAGCGGCAGTCCGCTGACGCACCCGCGGCCGCCTCCGTGAGCTGGACATCCGATGCGAAAACGCCACAGTCTCGGATGACACTGGCGCACATCTAGGGTTTTCCCTATAATGCGGGTTATTGCCTAGGTGTTAACACCTATCTTCTGTGCGAGGCCCGTCATGTTCCTACTTAGCCGCCTGTTTCTGTTCCTGACCCAAACCGCCGACGAGCGTCAAAAGGTACGCAACGACGCGTACCTGGCCGAAGCCACCGATCTGTACGATCTCGAATTCCGTATGCGCAAGCTCGACCGCGAAGCCGCAGTCCCGCATCCGTCCTGGCAAGCGGCGCGCTAAGCGCTGACGTTCCAGCATCAAGCGCGCACCGGCTCGATCAGATGCCGGGCGCGTCCGGTGCGTCGGTCCGGCCGGGCTCCTGCACGCCGTAGCAGCCCCGGTAGGTTGCGTAGAACGAGCAATAGAGCATCGTCGTCAGCGTCATCGATGCAGGAAACAGGACGCCGAACGCATATTCGCGCGCGCCAATCGCATCCATCAACAGCGAAAGCCCCGTCGATACGACGATCGCGGTGAGCAGCCACAGTGCGCCATAGACAATGAACGCGCCGCGGTTGCGCCAGCAGGTCATCAAGCTGAAAAACATCGCTTTGACCGGCGAGATGTCGTGCCAGGCCGTCAGCACCGGCGCGAACCAGAACAGCATCGCAACGGGCACATAGCACGCGAAGGACACAAGCGCGGGCAGCAGAAGCGGGCTACCGGCCAGCGTCTCGGGCGTGGCAGCCTGCGTGCCCATCATCAGCTTGAAGAGCGTGCCTCCATCCACGAGCGCCGAGCTCGCGAAAACGAGCGCGATCGCCACCACATAGACGCCGCCAAGCTCCAATAAGCGTATCGACGCAGTCGCGCCGTGCGCTCGAAACCCCTCGGCCAGCACCGTCGGAAATACGAGCTTCCCGGCCACCGTGTCGCGGCATGCGGCCATGAACCCCACTGCAACCCCCGGAATCAAGACAAGCGGCAGCAGCGCGCCGATGATCGGGATCATCGAAACGGCCCACATAGCGAGCAGGTAAGTGAAAAAGATCGCCAGAAATCCAAGCGGATTGCGACGAAACAGCCAGATGCCTTGGCGATACCAGACGTAGCCGGTCTTTGCGGGAACTTCGGTTAATTGCATGTATGTGACGCACTCAGAGGCGCGACGCCGGCAAGGCGTGAGCGCAAGATGCGTTCGAAGTGAGTGGGATCGTGCGGCTTCAGCATTTCTGCTGCGCGCGGCAAATAAAAATCGTACAGCCGAGACATCCAGAAGCGGTAGGCGCCCGCGCGCAACATGTCGGTCCAGTGGCGCTGCTCTTCCTTGGTAAAAGGGCGCACGGTTTGATACGCGCGCAGCAAAGCGTCCGTGCGTTGCGGGTCGAGTTCGCCGGTGGCGAGATCGATACACCAGTCGTTCACCGTCACGGCTATGTCAAAGAGCCACTTGTCGCAGCCGGCGAAATAAAAATCGAAGAAGCCGCCGAGCCGGACCGTGTGACCGGTGCCGGGCGCGACCGGATCGAACAAGACGTTATCCCGAAAGAGATCGCAATGACAGGGGCCGCCGGGTAGCGCAGCGTAGTCGTCCGAGGCGAAAAACGCGCGCTGATGCGCGAGCTCGGACTCGAGCAGTTCACGTTGCGCGCCGGTCAGGAACGGCGACACTTGCGGCGCAGTTTCTTCCCACCAGGCCAGACTACGCAGATTCGGCAAATACGGTACGAAATCGCGCCCTGCCAGGTGCATCCGTGCGAGCATCTGCCCCACTTCGGCGCAATGCTCGACGCCTGGCGACAGTTGCGCCGCGCCGGGCAGCTTCGTCACGATCGCCGCCGGCTTGCCGTGCAGCAGACCGAACAACGTGCCGTCTTCGCGTGGCAGCGGGTCGGGCACGGGCACCTGGTGCTTGGCCAGATGGCGCATCAGTTCGAGATAGAACGGCAACTGATCGGCCGTCAGTTTTTCGAAGATCGTGAGCACATAAGCACCGCGCGTCGTCGTCAAAAAGAAGTTGCTGTTTTCGATCCCGGACGGAATACCGCGGAATTCGACGACTTCGCCGAGATCGTAGTGGCGCATCCAGTGCGCGAGGTCGGTTTCGTTGACGGCGGTAAAGACGGCCATGCGTGAGGCTTCGAGTGCGATTGAGGGTGGAGCGACGGCGCGCAGGCTTGCCGCACGGTGCTTGCCGGCCGCGCAGACAGGCATATGGCGGATCTTGCGCGGCGCAGGCGGTTCAGTAGTGCAGGTTGATCGACGGCAGGCGCGTGCTCGGTTGAGCGCTGCTGTGGACCTTCGGCGACGTATCGGGCGAGGCGCTCATTTGATAGTGCGTGCCGAAGTTCGAATGGATGTCGATTTCGACGGGCTTGCCGCGGTCGCGATATTCGGTGATTTCGGTCCCGTTCGCGCTTTTCTCGTAGAAGCTCGGCTTGCGCGGCACGTCGTTGATATCGACCTTCGACGAAACTTCGGCAGCAGGGCGGTTGATCTTGGTCAGATCGGGCAGGCCGGCCGCCTCGTTGGCGGAGCGCTGAGCTTCGCGCGCTTGCGCGTCGTCGGCGGGTGCGGCCGCCAGCGCGAGATGCGGTGCGGCGGCGAGACTCGCGACGGCTAGCGCCGCGCAAACGGCGGCGGAAAGGTACGGCTTCATGGTGGGTCTCCGGAAGATCTTTGAATTCTAGCAAATGCGCCTCTCGATCCGCCTGCAGCCCAAAGAAAACGTCGTGCGCGCCAGAGCACCCTGTGCGCGTTCGCACGAGAGCTCCGCCGCGGCGCTTCGTGGTAATGTCGACGCAACGAACGACGCGAATCCAATCATGAAAAACGACTTGACGCAGCATGCGCGCGCCATGCACCCGAGCGATTTCCCGACCGAGACGTTCACGGACGCCGCCGACGCCGTCACACGCCTGTCGGAAATCTATGAAACGAACGCGGCTTTCCTGCGCGACGCTTTCTCGCGCTATCGCCGCAACGAGCCGTTCAACGAGCGTGTGCGCGCGTGCTATCCGTTCGTACGCGTACGGACCGAAGTCAATACCCACGTCGATTCGCGTCGCTCGTACGGATTCGTGGCCGGGCCCGGCGTATTCGAGACAACAGTGACACGCCCCGATCTGTTCGCAAACTACTATCGCGAACAGCTGCGCTTGCTCGCGAAAAACCATCACGTCGCGATCGAGGTGGGCGTCTCGCAGCAGCCGATTCCGATTCACTTCGCATTTGCCGAAGGCATTCACCTCGAGGGCGACCTCGGGCGCGATCGGTTGATGGCAATGCGCGATGTATTCGATACGCCCGATCTGGCTGCGCTCGACGATCGTATCGTCAACGGCACCTACGAGCCGCTTCCGGGAGAACCGCTGCCGCTGGCGCTCTTCACTGCGCCGCGGGTGGATTTTTCGCTGCATCGGCTCAAGCACTACACGGCCACCTCGCCGACGCATTTCCAGAACTACGTGCTCTACACGAACTACCAGTTTTATATCGACGAGTTCACCAAGCTTGGCCATCAATTGATGTCGCATACGGACGACGAAGAGTTGCGCGCTTATCGAAGCGAGTACACGTCGTTCGTCGAGCCCGGGGACGTGGTCACCTACAACGCGAATCTCGGCGAGCAGCCGGACGAAGGCGCCGCGCCGGCGCGGCTGCCGCAGATGCCGGCCTACCATCTGAAGCGCGCCGACGGCAGCGGCATCACGATGATCAATATCGGCGTGGGGCCGTCGAATGCGAAGACGATCACCGATCACATCGCCGTATTGCGCCCCCATGCCTGGGTGATGCTCGGACACTGCGCGGGCCTGCGCAATACGCAACGGCTCGGCGATTATGTGCTCGCGCACGGCTATGTCCGCGAAGATCACGTGCTCGACGCCGATCTGCCGCTATGGGTGCCGATTCCCGCGTTGGCCGAAGTGCAGGTAGCGCTCGAGCGCGCCGTCGCCCATGTGACGAGGCTCGAAGGGGCGGAATTGAAGCGCGTCATGCGCACGGGTACGGTGGCCAGCGTCGATAACCGCAACTGGGAACTGCGCGACCATCGCGAGCCGGTGCAGCGGCTCTCGCAGAGCCGCGCAATCGCACTCGATATGGAAAGCGCGACGATCGCCGCGAACGGTTTTCGTTTCCGGGTGCCGTATGGCACGTTGCTGTGCGTCTCCGATAAGCCGCTGCACGGTGAACTCAAACTGCCGGGCATGGCCGATCAGTTCTATCGCGCACAGGTCGATCAGCACCTGCAAATCGGCGTGAAGGCGATGGAGCTGCTTCGGATGAACGGGCTCGATCGGCTGCATAGCCGGAAACTGCGCAGTTTCGCCGAGGTGGCGTTTCAGTAGGGCATGGCACGCCGCTCGGATTGAGCGCCAGCAAGGCACGACAACGCCCGCCCCTCGTCCGCCTCCGGCGCGGGCGACATTTTTTTCTATTTTTTTCGGATTCGTCTGATTGTAAGTTGTTCGTAACGTTGAGTGCCGTCAATTGAAAGATTGGCCGGCGATGACGTTCGTATGGACTTCAGGAGGACGTTGATGAATCACGCGAAGCGCCTATTGCTGGCCAATCGAGCCTGGTCGAACGAGGTATCGGCTAGAGATCCCGGCTTCTTCGAAAAGCTTGCATCCGGCCAGCAGCCCCGCATCTTATGGATCGGGTGTTCCGATAGCCGCGTACCCGCCGAGCGCATCACAAACGCACAGCCGGGCGAGCTGTTCGTCCATCGCAACATCGCCAATCTTTACACCTCCGACGACGGCAACACCTCGAGCGTGATCGAATACGCGGTCCATGCGCTGCGCGTCGAGCACATCGTTATCTGTGGGCATCATCACTGCGGCGGCGTGCGCGCAGCCCTATGTCCCCCATCGGACGCGCTGCCGGTTGTGAATCGACGCATCGAGGGCTTGCGCGATCTGGCTCAGCGCCATCGCGTCGAACTGGACGAGGTCGGTGATCTGGATGCGCGCGTCGATCGTCTGGTCGAACTCAACGTCATCGAACAGGTGCGGCTGCTGCGCGAGTCGCCGCTCGTGTGCAGTGCGCCGCATCAACCCGTCGTGCACGGCTGGGTGTTCGAGTTGCGCCAGGGATTGCTCACACCGGTTACAGATCGCGGCAACGATGCGGGCTCGTCGCGGCCGTTGCGCCGTGCGGCCTGACGGCAATCTCTTTGGCACCGCCTGATTTCCAGCCTGGTTCCTAACCTGGTTCTTACCGAGATCCACCTCGCCGCCGCGCCGCTTCGGGCAGCGCGGCTCAACTCGCCATTGCAAAGATTTCTATGGACATCCCCTCGGCTTCGCGTTTTTCGACTTTGCGCAGCGACGTATTCGCCGGCACGGTCGTGTTCCTCGTTGCGCTGCCGCTCTGTCTCGGCATCGCTACCGCATCGGGCGTCGAGCCGTTCGCCGGCCTCGTGTCAGGGGTGGTCGGCGGGCTCGTCGTTGCGCTGCTGAGCGGCTCGCATTTGAGTGTGAGCGGGCCGGCGGCCGGGCTGGTCGTCATCGTCGTATCGGCTATCGCTTCGCTCGGCAGTTTTTCAGCCTTTCTGGCCGCGGTGCTGATCGCGGGCGCGTTGCAGCTGGGCTTCGGCTTGTTGCGCGCCGGGCGCCTGGCGAGCTTTGTGCCCGCGCCCGTGATCAAGGGCATGCTCGCCTCGATCGGCATCATCCTGGTCCTCAAGCAGTTGCCGCTTGGCGTGGGGCTGGTCGCGGGCGCCGATGCCAAAGCGATCCACGCGGGCGCACTATCGACGCCGTTCGGCAATATCCTGCCCATCTCGCTCGCGCTGTGCGTGACGTCCGTGGCGCTGCTGTTCGCCTGGGAGACGCCGCGCGCGAAACGCTTTGCGTTCGTTCGCAACGTGCCCGGGCCACTGGCTGCGGTGGCGCTCGGTATCGGCGTGACGCTGTTGCTCGACAGGCTCGCACCATCGCTTGCGACACCGGTCGAGCATCGTGTGTCGCTTGTCGCGCTGGATTCCGTCGATGCGCTCGTCGCTGCGCTTTCGGCGCCCGACTTCACGCAACTCGTCGATCCAGACGTCTGGCGCGTCGCCGTGACGCTGGCGATCGTCGCCAGCCTCGAAACGCTGCTGAGTCTCGAAGCGCTGGAACGAATCGATCCCAAGCGCCGCCGCGTGTCGCCCGATCGCGAGTTGAAAGCCCAGGGCGCGGGCAACGTCGTCGCGGCGCTGCTGGGCGGCCTGCCGTTGACGGCCGTGATCGTACGTAGTTCGGCAAATGTGCATGCGGGCGCGCAGACGCGCATGTCGGCCGTCATCCACGGTGTGCTGCTGCTCGCGAGCGTGTTTGCGCTGACCGCCGTGCTGAATCTGATTCCACTCGCGAGCCTGGCGGCGATTCTGATTCACACGGGCTACAAGCTCGCCAAGCCTCGGCTCTTTATCGAACTGGCGCGACAAGGCCTCGATCGCTTCGTGCCGTTTGCGGCCACCATCGTCGGTGTACTGGCAACCGATCTGTTGGTCGGCATTGGCATCGGCATCGCGACGAGCATTCTGTTCGCGTTGCGCGTCAGCCTCGCGCGGACATTTGTCCTCACCCGGCACGACGACTATTTCCTATTGTCGATGCGCAAGGACGCGACGTTTTTCACCAAGCCTATGCTCGTTCACTGTCTTGCGCAGATCCCGGAGCGCTCGACGGTGCTGATCGACGCGGAGCGCGCCGATTTCATCGACGGCGATATTCGCGAGACGATCGATGCATTCGTTCACGAGGCCGCGCAAAGACATATCACCGTCGAGAGATGGCGCTGGCCTGACGCTTTGCAACTGTCGCTTCCCGTGTCGTCGAGCATGAAGTAAGGCCCATATTGCTTCGCGCCTCGCGCACATACCTTACCGATGCAGAGCAAGGCATAAGCCGCCAACGCTCGAGGCCGGCCTCGCCATGGGGCCGCAATTGACCATCGATGTGAGGATGCGATGAAGCGTATTTCGGGAAATTTGCAGGTGGGCGCATTACCGGCAGTAGCCGTGCCTTCGCGCGCGACGGGCGAGGCTACGCGTTACGGCGTCGGAGAAGTCATCAAGCTGTTGCCCACTCAATCGTTGCCTACGAGCAACCCGCCGTTTTACTGGGCGATCAAGTCGGGCGGCGGCCAGATTCATAACGAGCTCAGCGGCACCGCAAGCTACACGGCCGCCGATTTCACGGCCGAGGAGCTGGCCACGGGCGCGGACACGAAGAAGGTGCAGCTCGCGCTGAAAGACAACAAGAACACGGAGGTCGTCTGCGTCGAACTGACGATCGTACGACCCACAGGGTGTGGTTTGCTGAAGTTGGGCGGCATCCACTACAACGGCACCGCAAACAGCGGGTTCTGGGGACAACCGGTGCTGACGCCGAACGACGTGTCCTTCATGAATCTCGTCATGCGGGAGAATCGAGGCACGGGCAAAGGGACCGGGGTATTCCAGGCAGGCACGGGCTTGCTTCACGCAATCTCGGGAGGATGGTTGCCGGCCTCCAAAATGGTCGCCCAAGGAACACTGTTCGATGGGGCCGATCAGGTCTATTCTCCGGCGACAGCGCCGTCCGGCGGCTGGGCCGACGGCGATACGACGCAAGTCGGGACGTTCGAGTGGGATATCGCGTGGGAGTACAAGCTGGCCGGCGATACGTCCCCGTCGGGCTTGCAGTTTTATAAGGCGTGGCACCGCTCGACGTGTACGCAAGCAGGTGTCGTGCGTACCGAAAAGGGCGGCGCCTATCATACGGCAGCGATCGGCGACCCGACGATCGGTGCGCCGATGCCGTTGGGGCAGTGTCCTTATCCGAAGTTATGACGGCCGCGTGAACGTTGCCGATACGTCGGCGAGGCGCCCGTCCGGCGTCGACGCGCGAGGCTGCGCGCGACGCCCGTCAACCGATGGCCCGGCCGACCGGCTATCATGTGCGCAAATTGAAAACCAACGACCCTTGCGCCTGATCGGCCGGAGAGATTTATGGCTTCCCCCCAAGATAGCGTGAGCATGGCGCTGTTCTGCGACTTCGAAAACGTCGCGCTCGGCGTGCGCGATGCGAAATTCGAAAAGTTCGACATCAAACCCGTGCTCGAACGGCTGTTGCTCAAAGGAAGCATCGTCGTCAAAAAAGCCTACTGCGATTGGGATCGCTACAAAGGCTTCAAGGCGTCGATGCATGAGGCCAGCTTCGAGCTCATCGAAATCCCGCATGTTCGACAATCGGGCAAGAATTCGGCCGATATCCGGCTTGTCGTCGATGCGCTCGATCTTTGCTACACGAAGTCGCACGTCGATACGTTCGTCATCATCAGCGGCGATTCCGATTTCTCGCCGCTCGTATCGAAGCTGCGCGAGAACGCGAAGAAGGTCATTGGCGTGGGCGTCAAGAATTCGACCTCCGATCTGCTCGTCGCCAACTGCGACGAATTCATTTTCTATGACGACCTCGTGCGCGAGCAGCAACGCGCGGCCGCAAAGCGCGAATCGCGCGAGGCCAGCGTAGCGGCCAAACGCGTTGCCGACGAAGACAAGCAGCCGAGGGCCGAGATGGAATCGCGCAAGGCTACGGCGATCGCTATCGCTGTCGAAACCTTCGAGGCGCTCGTGTCGGAACGCGGCGAAAGCGGCAAGATCTGGGCGTCGGTGCTCAAGAGTGCGATCAAGCGCCGCAAACCCGACTTCAGCGAGTCGTACTACGGTTTCCGCGCATTCGGCAACCTGCTCGACGAGGCGCAAGCGCGCGGCTTGCTCGAAGTGGGGCGCGACGACAAATCGGGCGCATTCGTCTACCGATCGAACCAACCCGCGCACGCGGAGATCGTCAAGCCGGTAGTCGCGCCTGCGCCTGCCGCTGCGCACGAGGGCGCAGGCCCGGGCGAAGCGGCCGGTAACAAGGGCCGCAAGAAGAGCAAAGGGTCGCGCAAGCCAGGGCGCGAACGGGCGGCGAGTGTCGCCGAACCGGCGAGCGTCGAGGCCCCGGTGTTCGTCGAAGAGGCACCCCTCATGGAGCGCCCGGCGATGAGCGAAACAGCAGCGAGCGAGGCCGCAGTGTCAGAGCCGCCTACGAAGCCGCGTCGTGCGCGTAAAACCACAGCCAAAAAGGCGATGTCCGCGCCGGCCAGTGGATCGGCGCAGCAGGCTGACGACCGTCACGGGCCGGCAAGCGAGCACGCCGGTGGGATAGGCGGTGAAGCAGACGGTGAAGCAGGCGGTGAAGCAGGCAGTGAAGCGGCGACCGAAACCAAACCCGCCAAAGCGCCACGCAGGTCGAACGCGCGCAAATCCGGCGCACGGACGGCGCGGGCGCGCACACCCGCCGCAAAAACCAACAACGAGTAACGAACCCAAGCATCGAGCCGGAGAATGTACGTGTTTATCTGTAGAAATCAAAGCTGCCAAGCCCAATGGGAGCAAACCGACGTCGTCATCAAGAACGAAGGCCAGGGATTGCTGTTCCGCTGCCCGATGTGCGGCGCGCGTAACTATGTCGAGAAATTCGAAGCAGACGACGGCACGGTCGTCTATGAACAGATCGAAGGCAAGCCGCTGGCTTGACCCTGATTAAATCTGGATCCGGCGGGCGCCCGCCGGTCAACCGGATCGCCCCCTCCCGCGTTGTGATAGATCACAACTTGCTATACCGATCGATCGGCCATGCGACGTGATATGGCCCGGCGACGCCATCGCCGGCCCAACCGCCGCCCACGCGATCGGAGACAGGAACGATGCCGGGACGTTATGGGGACCGCAGTTTGAAGACCATGGTCGCGTTTTGCGCGAGGCTACGGCGTATCGACTACAAACGCTGGGCGTCGCCTGCTCTCGCGCTGGCGATCTGCATTCTGCTGCTTTTTGCATTGCAGGAAATCTCGCAGACCATCAACTACCATTCGGTCAGCCTGCGCCTGTTCGATATCGCGCCGCACCGGTGGATAGCGGCACTCGCAGCCACGGCGCTGAGTTTTGTCGCACTCGTTGCCCGCGACGAGATCGGGCTGCGCCACGTCGCGGCGAAAGTACCGCGAGCGCTGCTTTGGATCGGCGCCACGGCCGCCTCCGCGCTCGGCAATATTGCCGGCTTCGGCGCCCTGACGGGCGGGGCCGTGCGTTGCCGCGTATACGGCGCGGCCGACGTTACCCCTTCGCAAGTCGGCCGCCTCACTGTCTTCACGAGCGTCTCGCTCATCATGGCGCTGCTGCTGATCGGGGCCTCGGGCGCTCTCTGGGATACGAGCCTGCTCGCGACGATGATGCACATCGCGCCCGGCCCCCTGCGCATGATCAGTGCGATCGTGCTGATCGCCTTGGCGGCAGCCGTCGCGTGCTGCGACACGCAGACGAAGCGCATCGAAACGCGGTGGCGCCGGATTGCGTTCGACATTCCCGCGCGCGCGGATTTGCTGGCGCAGATCATCTTCGGCGTCGTCGACGTGTTGGGCGCGGGCGCAGCGCTATGGGCCTTCCTGCCCGGCGCCCATGTGAGCTTCGTCAGCTTTCTCGCGGTTTATTCGATATCGCTGCTGCTCGGCATATTGGGTCACACGCCGGGCGGTGTCGGTGTGTTCGAGTCGATCATGGTGTTCGCGTTGCGCGGTGATGTCACGGGGCCGTCACTCGTCGCCGCGCTGGTCGCCTATCGTGCCGTCTACTTCGGCTTGCCGCTCGTGCTCTCGGCAGCCGTGCTGGCTTGCTATGAGGGCAGGGCACTGCGCGCGCGTTTGCCGCTCAGCCGCGTCGCGCGCATTGGTCGTATCGCGCCGCTGTTTCTCTGTCTCATCACGTTCGTGACGGGCTCGATGCTGATCGTGTCGAGCGCCACGCCTGCTTTGGCGCACCGGCTCGCGCAATTGCGCGAGCTCGTCCCGCTGTGGGCGCTCGAAAGCTCGCAATTGGTGAGTGGCGTGCTGGGCGTGCTGCTGCTGTTCGTCGCGCGCGGCTTGCTGCGTAGGCTCGATGCCGCGTGGTGGGTCACCGTCGCGCTGACGGCGCTCAGTCTCGTGCTGTCGGTCATCAAAGGGTTGGCTTTCGTCGAAGCCGGCGTGCTCGCGACGTTGCTTGTTCTGCTGATCGTCACGCGTCGCCACTTCAATCGGCGCGCCGCCTTGTTCGCGGAGCCGTTCACGGCCGGGTGGTTGATCTCGGTCGCGATCGTGCTCATGTGCGCAGCATGGGTCATGTTCTTCGCCTACCGCAATGTGCCGTATCAGAACGACCTCTGGTGGGAGTTTGCATTCGATGAGCGCGCCTCGCGCTCGCTGCGCGCGATGTTGGCATCGGGCCTCTTTGCGACGGTGTTTTCGCTCTGGCAACTGCTGCGTCCCGCGGCCGGGCGCTTCGTGCACCCGAGCTCCAAGGACCTGACCGATGCGGTGCAGATCATTCGTGTGCAAGAGCGCAGCGATGCGGGGCTCGCCATGATGGGCGACAAGAGCTTCCTGTTTTCCGATTCGCGTCAGGCGTTCCTGATGTATGCGAAGCATGGCCGGACCTGGGCCGCGTTGCACGACCCCGTAGGCCCGCGCTGCGAGTGGGACGAGTTGATTCGCAAGTTCGTCATGCTCGCGCATAGCCATGGCGGTCGCGCTGCCTTCTATCAGGTTCGCGCCGATTCGCTACCGCTCTATCTGGATTCGGGATTGACGCTGATGAAGCTTGGCGAGGAAGCGCGTTTGGCGCTCGATGGGTTCGATTTGAACGGGCCCAAGCGAGCCGCCTTGCGATACTCGCTGCGCCGCGCCGAGCGCGACGGCTGCACGGTCGAGGTCATCGATGAGGCTGCCGTGCCTGAGCATCTCGACATCTTGCGCGGCATTTCCGACAGCTGGCTCAAGAGCCGCGAAGCGCGCGAGAAGAGTTTTTCGGTAGCAGCCTTCAGCGCAGCGTACCTTGCCGCTCAGTCGGTCATGCTCGTTCGCGAGAACGGGGTGCCCGTCGCCTTCACGACGTTCATGACGACGGACCTCAATGTCGAAGCGACGGTCGGGGTCATGCGTCATCTGTCCGACGCGTCGCCGTACGTCATGGACTACCTCTTCGTGCAACTGGCATTGCATCTGAAGAGCAACGGCTGTCGCTATCTGAGTCTCGGTGTGGCGCCGTTCGCAGGCATGCAACCGACGCCGCTCAGTTCGCCGCTGCATCGATTGGGGTCGATGGTGTGGCGCTTCGGCGGACGTTTTTATAACTTCCAAGGCCTGCGCGCGTTCAAGGGTAAGTTTCAGCCTCGCTGGGAGCCGCGTTATCTCGCGGTATCGGGTTGGGCGAGTGCGCTTGTGACGTTGGTGGATCTTTCGATTTTGGCGGGTGGGCGCCGTTCATGAAACCTGAAGCAGCATTCAGCAAAGCCAAGTGGCTCGTCGCTCTGGCGGCGGGCATGTCGTTCTGCGTGGCTGGCCACGCGGCCGAGTCGCGCGTGTCCGGCGGACGCTACGGCGACGTGACCGTCGAATGGCCGCAAGGACCGATGCGCGGTTTCGTCGTGTTGTTTTCGGCCGGCAAAGGCTGGGCGGAAGACGATGCGCAAGCCGCGCGGGCGTTGGCGCGCGAAGGCGCGCTGACGGTCGGGGTCGACACGGCGCGTTACGCAGCCAATCTCGCGGCGACGGGACAAGCATGCCGACATCTCGACGGCGATGCCGAGGCCGTCAGCCATCAACTCGAGCGGCAACTGAAGTCCGACCGCTATTTCGCACCGATCATGGCCGGCGCCGGTCAAGGGGCGACGCTTGCGTTGCACGTGTTGGCGCAAGCGCCCGCCAATACGATCGCGGGCGCGGTGGCGGTCGATGCCGATGCCGCGTTGCATAGCGATTTCCATCAATGCCCGCCTGATCCCACTGTGAGCCGCGGCAGCGTGTTGCCCGGGTTCGTCGAGACGGGCGCGACCAGGCAAAGCGCTATCGCCCCGCTGCAACAGGCGGTGCGTTCGGCCGTCAAGGAAGGCGCCGACGCGCCCGGCTTTCATTTCGACAAGGACGCGAAAGCGTTGATGGCGCCGTTCCTGGCGAAACAGCCGCACCTGTTCGCGGCGTCGACGAGCCGCGCGGATCAATTCACGACGCTGATTCGTCCGCATTTGCAGGCCGATACCGGCGGCGAGCAGGACGTGTCGGATCTGCCGCTCATCGAATTGCCGGCGGCCCATTCACGCGGCATGCTCGCGATCGTCATGTCGGGGGACGGCGGGTGGCGCGACCTCGACAAGACCATCGGCGAGCAACTGCAAAAGGACGGCGTATCTGTCGTCGGCTGGGATAGCTTGCGCTATTTCTGGAGCGAGAAGACGCCGGAGCAGGTCAGTCGCGACCTCGCTCGCGTGTTGCGTGCTTACGGTGCGCGATGGCATGCGAATTCGTTTGCATTGATCGGTTACTCGTTCGGCGCGGACGTGATGCCGTTCGCGTATAACCGGCTGCCGGGCGATTTGCGCGACAAGGTGTCGATCGTCTCTCTGCTCGGCTTCGCACGTGCGGCCGATTTTCAGGTCCGCGTGACGGGCTGGCTCGGCATGCCGCCGAGCGACAAGGCATTGCAAGCGAAGCCTGAAGTGGATCGACTGCCGGCGAACCTCGTGCAATGCTTCTATGGCGAAGACGAAGAAGACACACTGTGCCCCACACTGGCCGGCACGCACGAGGTGATTCGGACGTCGGGCGGACACCATTTCGGCGGCGGGTATGACGCGCTGGAGAAGCGGATTCTGGACGGATGGCAAAAGCGCATTTCATCGAATGGAAGCCGGCAGGCCGGTCGGTAAGTATCGGTCCCGGTTTTTATTCATGCTTTTTATCTGAATTCGACTCAATGCGCGTAAATATGAAAGTGGCATTTTTATTCGCGTCATTTAAAACAAAAAATTAGAGTGCCACGCTTAGTTCTGGTTTTTGACGACGGTGACGTTTCGTCCTAAAACGTAGCCCTATTCCCACACATCGCAGGGCGATGAGGGATGACAGGGAGACGGTGTGAAAAAACCCGGAACACTTTGGCGAAGCGCGCTGCTTTGCGCGATCGCGATCGCGGTTGCGCTTGCCGCACTGTGGCGATACGAACGAGACTTGCCGGCCGATCCCGGCGCTTCATCAAAGCGGAGCCTCACGCACGCTTCGCAGAACCCGTCGCCACCGGATACGCCAACACAGAAGCTCGCAGCCGAGCCCGGGCCCGCCGAGCGCGCGCTCGATCTTGTCGCGTTGCGCGAGAGCTTGGGCACGCGCGCCGATGCACAGGCGGAAGTTGGTCGGATCGTTGCGTTCGCGCGTTTTCGCGATCGAATCGCCGCATACGGTCGCGATAGAAATCAAATGTCTGTGTCGGAACGCGCCCGGGCAGCCCGGGACATGCTCGCCGCGTTACCCGAGCATGTCGCACGCAACGAGATTCTTCCCGTGCAAGCCGAGGCAACGGCGGCCGCCTTGTTGATCGACGCCGAGCCGGACCCGGTCGCCCGCAATGCGCAATTGCAAGCGGCACGCGAGCAGTGGGATGCCTATGCGCGTCGAACGGTTGGACCGTTGCCTGCGCAAGACGCCAAAGCGCTTGCTTATGCGCGCCAAAGCCGGGACATCGTGCAACAGATTCAATCGACCGTAGTCGATCCTCAACAGCAACAAATGATCATCGCGCAGCGTCTGCAAGCGCTGCGGATTGAACTGTTCGATCACGCTTCTTCATCCCACCCGCACTAATATACGGCGCCCGCATTCCGCGTGCGTCGGCCGTGCCTTGAAAGATTGAAAAAGGAGGGAAGATGTTGGCATCCAAATTGATCAAAGGCGTTTTACTCGGCGGCGTACTGAGTCTCGCGACGATGAATGCGGGGGCATCGGATACGGTGCTGCCCGATTCATCGATTCCGTACTACGCATGGTATGAGGTCGTTTTGCCGGAAAGCAGCGGCGCCTCATGCGGAAACGGCACGCCGATGCGTTTCTATATCAATCGTGCGCAGTCGAACGACATGCTCTACATGATGGAGCCGGGCGGGGCGTGCTGGGATTATTCGACTTGCACGGAAACGGCCGACGCGGGCCCCGAGGCCGGGCTCGGGGCCTATAACCCCGACGGCGTTCCGCACAACTACATGAACGGCACGACGAGCCAGAGCTTGAAGTCGTCGCTGTTATCGCCGTTGATGATCAGAATGGATCTTGCCCACGTCGTCGTTGGCGAGCCCAAAGTCGAAACGCAGGATTGGACGCAGGTATTCGTCCCGTACTGCACGGGCGATATTCATATGGGCAGCGCGGTGCGCAGTTACACAGCGCCTGACGGCGCGTGGAGGGTGCAGCATTACAACGGTTTGAAGAACGCGCAAGCGGTTGGGCAATGGCTTGCGACGCATGGCTTCGGCCGCCCGAACCGATTGCTTGTCTACGGCACGAGCGCCGGCGGCTATGGCGCGCTGGCCAACTACGCGACGCTGCGCAATACGCTGCAGCCGCAATCGCACAGCTCGCTGCTCAACGATGCGGGCACGGTCTTCAACACCCCGTTTGGCGCCGATCCTGCGGCCTATCCTTCGGTGGGCCTCTATGACAAGGTGAAGGACGAATGGGGAATGACGGGGCCCGATGGTATGGTGACCATCAACAGCAGGCTATCGCCGTATTTCGATCCGAAGAACATGGGCAGCGCGTATGCGGCATTGTCGAAGACCTACCCGCATGACCGCTTCGGCTATACGACTTACCAGCGTGACGAGGTGATCGCCGCTTATCACTATCGCGCGTTCGTGCCCTCCGTCGTGGCCGCGCCGGACGACGCGACGAAGGATGCGCTTTCTAGCGCGATGTTCGCGCAGGAACTCGATCGGCTCAAGCAGACGCTCAATCCGCTGCCGAATTTTGGATACTTCATGCCGTGGGCGCGCGGCGGGTTCATGCACAACCACCAGGTGACCGTCGTGAGCTTTGCCGGATCGGGCATTCATGAGAACGGCATCGATGCCGACGTCGGCACGTTTGTCGCCGACTTGCTCAATCAGAAGGACCCGGCCGATACGCCCGTGATGAAGGCCTATCGCACCGATCAGTCGTCGGATTTCACGTTCTCGACGTTTCTATCGTGGATCGACAGTGTCCTCAATCTGACAGGAGAAGCCGGGCCGATTTCGGGCCATCGCGCGTAGAAGCGGCTGCCTCGCGCTCATATCGGGCGCGGGGCTGGTCTTCGACGATGCGAAGCCGCCACGCCAGGCGCGTTTTAGCCGTCGATCGGATGAGCCGGCGTATCGAGCAGCAATTGGTAAAAGGCCAGATCGAGCCAGCGGCCGAACTTGAAACCCACTTGCGGCAGCGTCCCGACATGTTTGAACCCGAGCCGCTCGTGCAGCGAAATGCTGCTCGTATTCGCAGCATCGATTCCGCCGATCATCGCATGCAGGTCGGCTTGACGGGCCGCCGCAATGAGTTCCTGCATGAGCATGCGGCCAAGACCTTTGCCTCGATGATCCTGATGGACATACACAGAGTGCTCCACCGTATATTTATAGGCCGGGAATGCCCGAAAAGCGCCGTAGCTTCCGAAGCCCATCAACGTGCCGTCGCTATCCTCGATACCGATGACCGGAAAGCCGCCGGTGCGCTTCGCCTCGAACCAATCGACCATGTTTTGCCGGGTCCGAGGCTCATAGACATAGAGCGCAGTGGAATGGAGAATCGCCTCGTTGAAGATGGCCAGAATCGCATCGGCGTGGCGTGCGAATGTGCAGGATACGACGGTGTGTCGGCTCATGGTTTTCCTTGAAAACGAATTGAGGCTGCATGCGCTTGCAGCGCTCCGATGGGCGTCGCCATTCCCGCGGCCTGCGAAGCTGAACGTTTCATGCCTTGGGCAACGCAGATGCGCTCCGACGCTTCTTGGGCTTCGGCTCGACGCCGATACGCAGATCTCGCGCGAGCACGAGCGCGGTCACGCTCTCGACGGTCGATTCGAAAGCCGGATCGCTTTGCGAAACGTACAGCCATTTGCCAAGCACCGGATGCGCTTGCAACGCAGGCATTTCATCGATGAGCGCTGCGTGATGCTCCTGCGACGTGCAAACGAGCAGGCCGTTCCAAGGCTCGTCGCGATCGCCGGCGGTCAGGCAGAGGCGTCCGTCGATATAAGCGGCGTCGGCGCTGAACATGCGCTTGTGAACGTAGGTCGGATCGCGCTCGAGACCTTCGAGAATCCAGGCGAGCGAATTGCGAACGGTGGAGGGCATGGGATTCGATCGGGGAGAGGCGGCCGGCGCAGTCTCGAACACGGTGCGAACGATTTCGTGATCGTACTACAGGGCGTACTACAGGGCGTACTACAGGGCGTACTACAGGGCGTACTACAGGGCGTACTACAGAGGCGCGGCGTTTGTGGCGAAGGCTCGGTCGATCGCCGCAGCCGTCAAGGACAGGGGCCTTTGCGGCGCCCCGCTTGCCGCGCTTCCCAAGCGGCGAGTGCAACCTCGTACCGTTCGAGCGCTTCCTCGTAAAGATCGAATACGCACGGCGTGCAGCCGCTATGGCAGCACTCCTCCAGCGTCGGCCGTGGCGGCGGGGTGGGCCGGGGATCGGCATTCGACGGTTGTTTGCGAGGGGCTTTCGGCATGGTGGGTGGGGCGTGGCGCGGAGCGCCGTACGACGGCGGGCGCTCCACGCTTCTCTGCATTGCGCGTGCTCGGGTACCGTACCGTTGCTATGCGAGCACGTCTTCGGGTTTCACATAAGCGCGCCCGAGCGCTGTCGCAACGGCTTCGTACGTGACCTGCCCTTCGCAGACATTGAGCCCGGCGCGCAGGTGAGCGTCATCGGCGATCGCGCGCTTCCACCCTTTGCTTGCGAGTGCGATCGCATGGCCGAGCGTTGCATTGGTCAATGCAAACGTCGATGTGCGGGCGACGGCCCCGGGCATGTTCGCCACGCAATAGTGGATGACGCCGTCGACGACATAAGTCGGCTCTGCATGCGTCGTCGCGTGAGACGTTTCGAAGCATCCGCCCTGATCGATCGCCACGTCGACGACGACCGCGCCTTTCTTCATCGACGAAATCATGCTGCGCGTGACGAGCTTCGGCGCCGTCGCCCCGGGGATCAAGACCGAACCGATGACGACGTCGGCGCTGGCGACGCACCGCTCCAACGCATTGGCGCTCGAAAACTGCGTCGTGATGCGATTGCCGAAGATCAGATCGAGTTGACGCAGGCGATCGACGTTGGTGTCGAGAATCGTGACGCGGGCGCCGATGCCGATTGCCATCTGCAGCGCGTTCGTGCCCACCGTTCCGCCGCCGATGATGACGACATGCCCGGGCGCGACGCCGGGTACGCCGGCGAGCAAAAGCCCCATGCCGCCATGCGGCTTCTCCAGATGCGCCGCGGCAACCTGGATCGACATGCGGCCGGCCACTTCGCTCATGGGGGCAAGCAACGGCAGCCCGCCACCGGGGCCGGTGATCGTTTCGTAGGCCACGCAGACAGCGCCCGATTCGATGAGGTCCGTCGCTTGTTCGCGGTCAGGTGCGAGATGAAGATAGGCGTAAAGGATCTGGCCTTTACGCAGCATTGCACGTTCGACTGCCTGCGGCTCTTTCACTTTGATGACCATGTCCGCACGCGCATAGACTTCTTGTGCGTCGCCGCAAATCGTTGCCCCTGCAGCCGTGTACGCCTCGTCGGGCAAGCCGACGGCAGCGCCGGCATCGGTTTGCACGATCACCTGGTGGCCGCGGCTGACAAGTTCGCGCGTGCCGGCAGGGGGCAGCCCTACGCGGTACTCCTGGTTTTTGATTTCTTTGGGAACGCCGATCAACATGATGCACCTCCTCCTTGTATGGAATCGAATGATCGTAATGTCGGCCCGGGCTTGTGGCGCGGGATGTCGTCATAGTACGCCGACGTGAGCCAGGCCCGGCAACAACCGCAACGACGGCTTTCGTCGAGACAATTCGTTCGCCTGTTTGGCGTTGAGGCGATTTTGGCGAATCGCGTCGCGTTCCCATCACTGCTTCTTGATAGACTTACGCGTCCGGAAACACATCGGGGAGAGCGAGTGAGCCTCGACCACTATTACAGGCAACTCGAACTGCCGAGCACTGCGTCGCCAGCGGAGATCAAGCGCGCCTATCGGCGGCTGCGGGCCCGGTATCATCCCGACCGCAATAAAGGGCGCGAAGCCACTGTCGAGCCCTTGTTCAAGCGCATTCAGGAAGCGTTCGAAATACTGACGGGCGAGCGCAAGGCGCCCCTGCCGAGCGCGTCGCCCGCATCTGCAGCGGCACCCACGCAAGCACGCGAAAGGCAAAAGGAAGCGCCGCCGCGCGAGCCCCGCAGCCGCCCGCCGATGCGCGGCGCGAACTGCATGACCGAACTCTTCGTCCCGCTCGAAGCGGCCATCCATGGCGGTGACGTACAGGCAAGCTACATGGTCAACGGCCCGTGCTTCCAATGTCACGGACATGGCAGCAGCCGCTGCCCGGCCTGTCGCGGCACACGCGTCGCTGCCTATCGCAAGAACGAAACGATCACGCTTTCTCCCGGGGCGTGGGACGGCCAGCGTGTTGTTCTCGAAGGCGCCGGGCATCCCGGCGCCAATGGCGGCTCACCAGGCGACGCCATTTTTTCGATCGTCATCGTCTGTAGCTCGGCTTTCCGACGCGATGGGCTCAATGTCGCCTGCGACATTCAGGTCGATTTCGTGACGGCCATGCTTGGCGGCGCATTCGAAGCACAAGTGCTGGGCCGTCCGCTGCAGATGACGATTGCGCCGAATTCTCAAGCGGGCACGGCGATCCGCCTGCGGGGGCTGGGTCTTTCCGACCGTCAGGGTTCGCGCGGCGATTTGACCTTGCATCTGGCGCTGGTGCTCCCGGCCTGCGCCGCGCATCTGACCGAAGACGAGCGCGACCGGTTACGCCAGGTGTTCGCTGCCGCACATCTGCGGGCGACGCAATCGGTCTCCGAAAATCGGCAGGAGGGCGCACCCGGCGCGCTGTGATCCGATGCGTGAACGCCAAAAGCGCTCCCATAGCGCGCTTCGCCCACGTGTCCGACATTTCGTTTCATCGCCGGGCAATGCGAGGCCGTTTGCGGACAATCGTCACGTTGGCGAACAAACTGCAAATGGGAGGACATCCGGATGATTTTCGAGAACAACGAACAGTCAGATGCATGGGATTCGCCGGACGAAGCATGTAACGTGTCCGTGCCGATTTCGATGGTTCAGCATCCGTCCGGGGACATCGATATCGTCGTCATCGACTTGATGCAGCGGGACGAAAGCGGGTGTTTCGCCGAACGCCGAATCCGCTTCAGCGCGCCAGCGGCTGCCCAGCTTCTTGAGGCGATTAGCAGTGCCGTTCAGAGCAAGCACGTCCTGTTCGGAGACGAACGTCCCGAGATGGCGACGTTGCATTAACACGGGCACGGACGCGCAAGTTCGAATACCCAGCCCAGATCGAATGTCGTCGGCGGCGCGCGTGCACGCATGCTCCAACCACCGCCGAACGAGTGCTCGTCGCCAACGGCCACACGAGGCTGACGAACCAGCCGAATCCGCAGCCCGTCATCAGGCGCGGCGGCGGCAATGAGAACTATCGATCCTCTACAACGATATCGCGGCAGCCTATGGCGACGCGCTGCGCTGGAAAGCGTCAACGATGCCGTCATGTACTTCAAGAACGGCGCGGGCAACGGCAGTATCGAAAAGGCGGTGTACTTCCTGCATCCCGGCTATCTTGGGCAGTGGCAGGAGGCAGGGCGCGACCAGGGACACACGACGCGATCGTGTCGCTGATGAACAGCTGAACGTGCAAGGGCAGGCCTTCTTCACATCAGTACACGCGGCAGAACCCGGCCATCGCGCGATCGAGCGCGATGACCGGGAGATGGGCCAGGTCGAATTGATGCTCGAACGCATAACGTCCCACCGCACGCGCCACGTCCTTCGCGCATTCTTTGCTTTCAAGTACAGGAGCCGCATCGGCGAGCTCTGCAATCATCTTCGTCTGCAGGCGATCGAGTTCCGGCCGAATCGTGCCGGTTAGATCGATGGGGGCATGCGGCGGCGCGTAGCCGGTGCGGCGCCATGTGGCGAGCAGCGTGTACTGGATGAGCTTGTTGGCCTCGATCTGCGCCCTGAAAAACCGCGTTACATCGGCGGCGGCCAGATTCGCCCGCGCACCTTGCGCGACGGCGTTGGCGAGCACAGCGTCTTCGCGTGCCACATCTTCGACGCTCGCGCCGCTATCCCACTTCGATAGTGCAACTTCATCGCCGATCCCGAGCCGCTGCGCGGAGCTTTCGACGAGCGGGCCCAGCACGTGTCTGGCATCGCCGGCATGCGCGGCCTGAGCGGCCAACGTCAGGAAGGCGGTACATAAAGTGGCTTTAAAAAGTTTTAGGGTCATATCTATCAAAAATGTTTAATCGGGCATTCATCGCAGACGTCACTACAGAGGCTGTCAAATTTATACAAATGGCGGCATAGATAGGAGCCAGGAATTTCTTTGTTTTTGTGTCAGGATTTCCTGACAACGCATTGAGTCTTCCCTTATCCGTCGAGGCAATTTGCACCTTCTCCGTGCCCGCTTGCCGCGCAGTTGGGCGCTGCGATTACATGGCGTTAAGGAAATCCTTGGCGATGAAGCCGCAAGGCCCTTATCGGAAACCCGGGTGAAAACGTTTGTATAAAAATTACTTTTAAATTCGGGGCTGACGCTGCCGATATAAAAAATGCCGTCGCGCGTATGACGGAGGTAAAGCCGCACCCGTATCGGCGGTCGATCGTAAAGAATTGAGAAAAGTGGAGTCTTGAATGGATGTCAAAGGGATGACGGTTCGCACGAAGTTGACGTGGGCTTTCGGGGTGCTGAGCGCCTTGGTGTTGGCGGTATCGATGTTTGCGCTGCACGCGCTTGGCGATGCGAACGCCCGGTTCTCATCGTTCGTGAGTGGTATCAACGCACGGGCGCAATTGGCCGAACAGGTGCGCACCGCGGTGGATCGTCGCGCGATCGCCGCTCGCAATCTGGTTGTGGTCAGCAAACAGGCGGACATCGATCAAGAGAAGGCGGCAGTCAGTCAGGCACATGCGGACGTGCAAGCGCGCTTGTCCGAGTTGCGCCAGTCGGTGAAGGCCAGCGACGTGAGCGATCAGGCGCGCGCGTTGGTGGCACGTATCGACGAAGTGGAGGCGCAGTATGGGCCGGTGGCGCTCGCGATCGACAGTGCTGCGTTGAACGGCGATCATGACAAGGCTGTCACGATGCTGGTGGAGCAGTGCAGGCCGCTATTGGCAAAGCTGATCGAAGCGACCGATGCGTTCGCCGCGCACGCGCATGAACGTGCGCAAGCGATGCAGGCCGAAGCGGCGGAGCACTACGCGGCGCAGCGAGTGCTGGCGATCGTCATTTCGGTTGCGACGGTTGCGGCGGCGTTGCTGGCCGCCATCCTGATCACGCGCAGTTTGACGCGTGCGCTTGGGGCTGAGCCCGCGCAACTGAGCGAAGTCACGCGACGCGTGGCAAGCGGCGACCTGAGCCCGGTAGCCGGAGCCGATCGGGCTCCCACCGGCAGCGTCTTGGCCTCGATGGGCGACATGCAGGCGAGCCTGGTGCGGTTGATCGGCCAGGTCCGCTCCGCGGCCGAAGGCATCGCGACGGGATCCAGCGAGATCGCCTCGGGCAATCAGGATCTGTCTTCGCGCACGGAGCAGCAAGCGTCCTCGTTGCAGGAAACGGCCTCGAGCATGGAGGAATTGACATCGACGGTCAAACACAACGCGGAGAACGCGCAGCAAGCGAGCGTATTGGCCGGCACCGCATCGGACGTGGCGCAGCGCGGCAGCGTAGTAGTGGAGCAGGTGGTGGAGACGATGATCGATATCGGCGCGCGCTCGTCGCAGATTGCGGACATCACCGGCATTATCGAAGGCATCGCGTTTCAGACGAACATTTTGGCGCTCAATGCGGCGGTCGAAGCCGCGCGGGCGGGTGAGCAGGGTAGGGGTTTCGCGGTGGTCGCCAGCGAGGTGCGCTCGTTGGCGCAGCGTTCGTCGAGCGCGGCCAAGGAGATCAAAGAGCTGATCGCTGCTTCGGTACAGAAGATCCAGGATGGCTCGGCACTGGCTGGCGACGCGGGAACGACGATGACGGAGGTCACGCAGGCGGTCGCGCGTGTGACCGACATCATGGGCGAGATCGCCGCAGCCTCGGCCGAACAGAGCCGCGGCATCGAACAAGTCAATTTGGCGATCACGCAGATGGACGAGGTCACGCAGCAAAACGCGGCGCTGGTCGAGCAAGCGGCGGCGGCATCCAGGTCGCTCGAAGTGCAGGGGCAGCAGTTGAGCAGCTCGGTGGCGTTCTTCCGCGTATAGGCCCTGGTCCGCGTTTCGATTTCCGTTTCAATTCCAGTTTGTCACGGGCCTGTGGATCAACAGGTTCCCCTATCTCGTCGAGCATCTCATCGATGCTTCCTCAAAGGCGCCCATCTTGGGCGCCTTTCGCTTCGGGCCCGCTTCTTTCGCCGTCAACGCGGGGTCTCGAGGCCCTGGTATGAGAAAAATGAAGGTTCCGATTAAATCGTAGCTGCTGCACTGTGCGCCGTCACGTCCCGATCGCCGCCGGGGTGTTGAATGCCATTGAGGTCAGCTGAAACACATTAATACGACTTATGTGAGCGATCATGGTATCGTTTCTGCCAGTCCTGTTTGAGCCGCGCGGCCCCATGCGCGGCAGGCTGATCTTTGCAGGTAACGCATGAGAAATGCTTCGCGCGAATCGCTGAACGATGTGCAGGCGCTGCGGCGCGAGAACGACGCCTTGCGTGAGGCGCTGCAGGCGCTCGAACGGCAGTTGGCTCGACGCGATGAGCGCGTCGCTTCCAAAAACGAAGCGGCGCTCGAAACCGAGCATTGCTTCGATCTCCTCTTTGAGCGTTCCGGTGATTTGCTCTTTGTGCTCGAGTCGACACCGAACGGGCGATTGCGAATATTGCGGGTCAACCCGGCGTGCGCGCAATTGTTCGGCGTGCAGGCTGCCGAACTTGTCGGCGTGTTCGTCGACGATACGCAACCGAGCGATCTTACCGACTTCATTTACGACGCCGCCTGCCGCTGCATTGCCCGGCGGGAATCGTGCGAAGACGAACGCACGATTGAATTGGCCAACGGATGCCGCGATCTGCACGCGGTGCTGCTGCCATTGTGCGATGCCTCAGGCCAGGTTCGGCGCGTTCTCGGCATCGCGCGCGATGTCACTGCCGATAAGCGTACCGTCTCGTTCGAAGCGATTCGACGCGAACTCGAGGGCCAATTTCGCAGCCTGGCGGAGAGCAGCTCGGACATTATTTGCCGATACGATCGCGCGTGCAGGCTCGTGTATGCGAATTCGGGACTGACGGCGCTGATGCGCCGGCCGCTGCAGGACCTTTTGGGCAAGACACCGGACGAGCACGAACCCGACCTACGTCTGGCGCAGTATCAAGCTTTGCTGCAGGAGGCGATCGAAACAGGAATCCAACGCGAAATCGAACTCAGGCTGCCCGACACCGGCAACGGCCCTCGCTACCATCACATCCGTATCTTCCCGGAGCGCACGTTATGCGGCGAGACAACTGGCGCGCTGGCACTCGGCCGTGACGTGACGGAACGCAAGCTGGCCCAGGAGCGGCTGCACGCGAGCGAGCAAGCCTTTCGTGCCGTCGTGGAGCACTCGCCCGATTACATCGCGCGTTATGACATGAACTTCCGTCGTATCTACGCGAACCCGGCGTTGCGTTCGCTCACGAAGGAAGACGTCGTCGGAAAAACACCGGCGGAAATGGGAGCGTTCGTCGATCCCGTGCATTATATGGGCCGTTTGCGCACGGTGGTGGAGACACGCCAGGCAGTGACGGAACAGCTTCGCCTGCGCGATGCCGCCGGGCGGATTCGCTGGGGGCACATTCGCATCGTTCCGGAGTTCTTGCCGAGCGGCGAAGTCGCGAGCGTGCTCGCGATCAGCCGCGACGTCGACGATTTGAAGCGCAGCGAACAACTGTTTCGCACGTTGGCGGAAAACTTCCCCGATATGATCGGCCGCTTCGATGCGGACGGCCGGTATTTGTACGTGAATCCGGCGGTGACCAAGGCGTTCGGGATTGCGCAGGACGCGATCGTCGGTAAAGCGCTGGGCACGCTGCAGATCGACGGTTCCGCGGAGCTCACCGCCAGCATTCGCATCGGCCTCGAGCGAGCCTTCGCGGAGGGGGTGTCGAACGAATCCGAGGCGCGCTGGTATACCGAATCCGGAGTACGGGTGTTCGAGCTTCGACATATTCCGGAACAAGACTCCGAAGGACGTGTCGTCAGCGTACTCGGTGTGGCGCGCGACATCACGTGGCTGCGCGCAATGGAAACCGCGCTTCGCGATAGCGAGCGGGCGTTTCGGACCCTGGCCGAAAACGCCCCGGACCCGATCATTCGGTACGATCGCGAGTGCCGCCGTATCTATGTCAACCCGGAATTCGAGCGCGTGTGCGGCCTCGATGCGGCGGTCCTGCTTAGCCAGAAAGCCGGAAATGTGCTCCATGCCCCCGCGGCGATCTCGCGCCGATTCCGCGATAGGTTGAGGGCCGTCATGAGAACCGGCACAGCGGCGAAGTTCGAGCTCAACTGGGATACGCCCACCAAGCCGCAATGCTGGTCCGTGCAGCTGGTACCCGAGTATGACGCCCACGGACAGGTGCAGAGCGGACTCTCGATCTGGCGGGATATCTCCGACCGCAAGGAAGTGGAGCAACGCTTGCGCGAGTCGTACGACATCTTGCGCGAGCTGACTTCGCGGCGCGAGACAGCGCGCGAGGAAGAGCGTAAGCGCATTGCGCGCGAACTGCACGACGAGCTCGGGCAGCAGTTGACAGCCTTGCGCATGGGGGCGTCGACCCTTCGCATCCGATTCGGACCGGACAATCCCGAGTTGACCGAACAAGTGCAAAAGCTGCTGGAGCTGGCGGACCAGACGATGCAGGTCGTCCGCGACGCGGTGTCCTCTCTGCGTCCGGGCGCGCTCGACGCGGGCATTGCGGCCGCCCTCGAATGGCTGACTGCGGAATTTTCGCGGGGCACTCAGATCGGCTATTCGCTATCGATTCCCGACGAGACACTGCCGCTGGCCGAGGAGCGCGCCATCGCGCTGTTCCGAATCGTTCAGGAGTCGCTGACGAACGTCGCGCGCCATGCGCGGGCCCGCCATGTATCCGTGACGCTCGAGCGCGTCGGCAACGATTGTCTTCTTCAGGTGCGCGACGACGGCTGCGGATTCGACCCGGTGGCGACACGCAAACGATCGTTCGGTCTTGCCGGCATGAAGGAGCGGATGCTGATGCTCGGCGGCAACATCGATATCGTGAGCGCGCCGGGCAAGGGAACGACGATCAAAGTGGAGTTGCCTGTCGGGCAAGCGGACGATGCCGGGGTTGCCCGCGTTGCCGAGCGCGCTTAGGGATCGCTGCTCAGGTACTGCTTCTCATGTCTCGCTGTATTGCAACGCTTGCGTCGAGCAGTCGAACACGACCGGGTAGATCTTGACCTCGCACCACTGCTCGAAGAGCGCTTTGGTCCGCCTCTGGGGCCATCGCGTCGTATCCTCGCTCCAGTCACGCAATACACGCTGGAACATACGGGCAAATGCGCGAAGCTCGCCGAGCAACGCTGCATCGATCTTGCCGCGATGCACGGATCCCAACGCGTTCGCCATTTGTTCCCACCTGGCATCGAGCCGGCGATGGGCCTCGGTCTTGACGTGGACGGCGGTCAGTCTTCTGAACGGTACGGTGCTTGCGGTTGCAGGATCGATCAGTTCTATTCAGCCTCGAACGGCTCGATGGCAATGCTGACTTCGGCGATGCAATCACTAAGGTTTGTCGCTAGTTGCGGGGCATCGGTAACGAGAATCGCACTTCAATTCTCCCGTGGATCTCAGCGAGATAGATCGATTAATTCTTGCGTTCGAAGATTCGATATTTGATGTATTTAAGTTGCCGTTTTAATGATGGAACCGGTGGCTTTTTGAAAGGCCGAAAGCACGGAATGCCGCGGAGGGAGAGCGGCGAACTCGATCAAGCGTCAATCGGAATACGAGACGCGATGCGGGGGAGTGGCGTGGCTGGGCGGCAGTGCGTCCGCGGCGGGCGCTGGGGACCGCGGATGCCTTCGAGCTCGTTCGAGGGGGGGCGGCGTCAGTCGACTTGTCCGATGATGTCGCGTAGGCGCTTCTTCGACCTGCGGATGCGCGCTTTGACGGCGGACTCCGTCGAACGAGTGATGGCTGCGACTTCCTCGGTGGAATGACCGAACACATAGGACAGCGACATGGCGAGCTGCTGGTCGACGGGCAGTTGCCCCATCGCTTTCGTCAGCAGGTCCGCCCCTTCATAGTCGTGCGAATAGTGCAGCGCCGCCAGATGCCGCTCATAGGAGAGCGGCAGCGTATTGGCGAACCGGTGCTCGCTGCGAATCGCCTGACAGGCGCACCGATAGGCGATAGCCATCAGCCATGTCGACACCAAGGACTGGCCGCGAAAATCCACAGCTTTGTTCCATACGACCAGAAAGACGTCGTTCACGACCTCGTCGATTATATGGCTGCTCCACGTCATCCGGTTGAGGAAGCGCTTCAGCCGCGGTGCGTATTGCCTGTGCAGGTGCGTTAATGCAGCGCCGTCTTTGCCCGCAATGCGCGCCAGCAGCGTGCGGTCGGCGTTCGCTCGCGCGTCGGCGCGCAATGCCTCGGCTTCATGGGCGTTCGCATGGTGCAGCAGTTCGCGCAGGGCTTCTTGAATCTCCTCTTCCGCCGTGGACGACCCGATGTCGTGAATGGTGCCCACGATGCCGGTCACGCTCGCGCCGTCGGAGATGACGCTCTTGTAGAACCGCACGAGTCCGACGTCGCCCGATGGCTTGGGCAGTCCCGCGGCGTAGATCTGCACACCGCCGCGCGAGGCGAGCGCGAGATCCGCCTTTTGATAGACGAGCGCAAGATCGGACGGCGCGATGTCATAGACGGTTTTGCCCGTGAGATCCTTGCGATCGCGACCCAACCGGCGCTCGAATGCCTCGTTGCAGCCGGTATAGGCGCCCGCCGCATCCTTGAAGAAGACGGGCGACGAGATATCGTCCGCGACGCGTTGCAGCCAGTCGGTAGTGCCGGCGCACGACTTGGCGAGGTGTAGCAGCCTGGCTTCGTCGCGCGAGCGGCCAACAATGGCGTCGGGAAACAGCAAGTCTTCGTGTCCGGCGACGTCGTTGGCGCCGTGGGTAACCAGCGAGACGATGATTTGCGGAGAGGCGTTTTTCACCACCGGCACGAGGTAGGGCGCCGCTCCATGATTGCTTCGCCACTTGCTCACTTCGGCTTTGGCGTCGGCGTCCACGCAGTCGATGAATACGACGGTCGGATCGGCTGCGTCGATCGAACCGGCCAGGGCGGCTTGCGCCCCGTACGTAGCCAGTGCGGCTGGTGCGGATCGGCCGTGCGCACTGGACCAAAGGAGACGCGGCTCCATGCTGCTCGTCGTTGTCATATCTTTATCTGCTCCCTACAACTGCAGGTTCGTTCTCGCACAGCGGTTACCGCGCGTGAGCTGCGATGGCGCCGCCGGTCGGTCAAGTCGCCGCGCCCGGGGTACGCGGTGCGTCCACCAATACGGGCGCGCCTCGCCATAGATATCGATATTTGCATCGCTTCGATGCTGGCTATGCGGATCAGCATTGTCTGCACCTATCACTCCAATTTACCCGATCTATCCGTGCGGCCGGAACGCGTAAGGCAGTCAGGGAATCCTGAAAATTCGGAAAGGAAGGATGACCCATTGAAACCGCTATCGCTGTCGCGCGGGAGGTACTCTTCGCTCATGCAATGCACCGTGGCCGGAGTGTCAGGCATCGTAATGGCTCGGGGTAAGGATTTCCCGACACCATAATCAGCAATTTGGTCAGCCTCTTTGCCGTCTTTTTCTCGGCCGGGAAGCATCAACCTTCACGTCAACGCATGCACAATATGCGCATGCCAACGATTCTGATTTGAAGGGGACATGGACGTCCGCGTCTCGCTTTTCGGATGGAGCCCGGTCGATCGCCTGCACCGCAGCGTGATCGCGCGGCCGTTCGCGGTCGCCGTTCGTGAAACCAGCGCCGGACAAAAGGGCGCGTAAATGAACGGACCGGCCGATGCCCAACTGCGCACCCTGACGGTGCTGATCTTGGACGATACACCGGCGAATCTCGGTGTGATCGTCGATACGTTGAGCGAGCGCGGCTTCCGTGTCTTGATCGCGCTTGATGGCGTGGAAGCGATCGAGCGTGCCATGAAGGTTCATTTGACGATGCGCGAGATGCAAGAGGCGCTCGTCAAGCAGAGCCATCAGTTGCAGGCGGAAGTGCGCGTCAGACAGCAGGCCGAGCACGAACTGTCGCGTATCCGAGCCGAACTCGAGCGGCGGGTCGAGCTGCGTACGCGCGAGCTTGCGTTGGCGAATGACGAATTGCGTGCGGAGATAGAGGTACGTGAACGCGCGGAGGCCGAGCTCAAGCTCAGCGAGGCACGATTGCGCGTCATCGTCGAGGCGAGCCCCGTGCCGCTCAGCATCGGTCGGCTGAATGCGCCGTATGTTCTCTATGCGAATGACCCCTGGCGAGAATTGTTCGGCATCGCCAAGCAGGCGCAGGGCGCGACCGACAGCCACGATATGTACCTGGATGAAAGAGATCGTGAGCGCGTGACGGAGCGGGTAAGGCGAGACGGCATCGTGCAGGACGAAGAGGTGCAATTGCGCCGGCGTGACGGCTCCGCGTTTTGGGGGACGCTCACGGCACGGCTGGCCACGTACCACGACGAACCGGCGATCTACCTCGGCATTCGCGACATTACCGAACGAAAGCGTATCGAGCGCGTATTGGTCGAATCGCGGGAACAACTGCGCCAGTTCAGCGCACATATGGAAGCGATTCGCGAGGAGGAACGCAAGCGGATTGCACTGGAAATACACGACGAACTCGGGCAGTTGCTGACCGCCTTGAAGATGGACGTGTCGTTGCTCAAAATGCGGCTGAAGGAAGCGCCGGATTTGCTCAAGAAAGTGGCCGACATGCAGGAATTGGTCGAACTCACGATTTTCATGGTGCGCAACGTAGCCAACCATTTGCGCCCGGCGACGCTGAACTTCGGGCTCCTATCGGCGCTCGAATGGCTGTCGGAAGACTTCATGAAGCGCACGGGTATCTCCTCTCAGCTTCTCGCAATTGGTCGCGAGCCCAACCTCAGCGATTCGCACGCAACAGCCGTGTTTCGCGTCGTGCAAGAATCGCTGGCCAACGTCGCGCAACATGCCGGCGCGACGCGCGTGAATGTTACGGTCGTGTCCGGGGAAGACGCGCTGCAGATTCACGTGAGCGACGACGGCTGCGGGTTCGATCCCGCCAGTGCGGGAAAGCGTGACTCCTACGGATTGCTCGGTATCATCGAACGTGCGCGCCTCATCGGCGCGTCGCTGCAAATTGACAGCGCGCCCGGTTGCGGGACTGTGATTTCAATTGGTATTCCTGCTAAAGATGGAAGCGGACATGATTAAAATTCTCATCGCGGACGACCATGCGGTGGTGCGAAGCGGATTGAAGCAAATCGTGGCGACCGCCACGGATATCACAGTCGTCGACGAGGCGGTGAGCGGCGCCGACGTGCTCGCCAAGCTGCGAAGCAAGGAAGTCGATCTGCTGATGCTCGACATGACGATGCCCGGTATCAGCGGCGTCGACCTCATTCGCCGCGTTCATGGCGAGTATCCCGAGATGCCTGTCCTCATTCTGAGCATCCACAACGAAGCGCAGGTCGTTTCGCGCGCTTTGCGTGCGGGGGCGGCCGGGTATGTCACCAAGGACAGCGATCCCGAAGTATTGCTGGCCGCGATTCGAAAGCTCGCCGAAGGTGGACGCTTCATTGATCCGAAGCTCGTCGACGCGGTGGTGTTCGCGCGCCACTCAACCGACGTGCCGCCCCACGAGATCCTCTCCGACCGCGAATTCGAGGTGCTGCGTGCGCTGGCGAGCGGACGCAGCATCAACGATATCGCCGACACATTCGCGCTCAGCGCGAAAACGATCAGCACCCACAAGCGGCGTCTCATGCAGAAGCTGGGCTTGAGAAACAACGCCGAACTCATCCGCTATTCCATCCGCCACGGTCTCGCGGCGCACTGAACGCCGCGGCTCGCCCCGCTTGGGCCCGCCTTTCCCGCTTCGGCCGGTCAACCTTTTGCCGGACATTACCTGGCAAGCGGGCACACACGTCATGCCCGCCGCCGCCGCGACGGTGCCGGACCCGTCGATTCGCGCACAATGAGTTCCGGCGCCCGCACGACGTAAAGGTCTTGCGTGGACGTGCCGCCTTCGACCATTTCGAGTGCCAGCGCAATCGAGCGCGCGGCGATTTCGGCTGTCGGCAGCCGCACGGTCGTCAAGGCCGGCCGGAATTGATGAGCGAGAACGATATCGGTCAGGCCGACGACCGATAGGTCGTCGGGCACGCGCTTGCCCAGATCGGCCGCTGCCTGCATCGCGCCGATCGCCATCAGGTCGTTCGTCGCGAAGATCGCGGTCAAGGCGGGTTTGCGGTGCAACAACCCCATGGTGGCCTCATAGCCGCTTTCGAGCGAATCGTGCGCATGGACGACAGTCAGCGACTTTTCCGAATGACCGTGTGCGGCAAGCGCGCGGGCGAAGCCGTCAAGCCGGATCGTTTGCGGGCCGCCTGAGCCGGCGCCTACGAGCGCGCCGAATTTCCGATGCCCGAGCCCGGAGAGATGCGTCGCGGCCAACGCGCCCGCCGCCGCGAAATCGATCGTGACACATGGCAGTGTGCGCGAGGGCTGCACATGCTCCCACATGCAGAGGACGACGGCGACGCCGCGGTTTGCGACGTCTGTCAGTTCGCCCTCGCCGAGATCGGTATTCATGACGATGATGCCCGACGCGAGCGAGCCGGCGATTTGCTCCAGATAGGCGCGCGTGATGGCCGGATCGTCGTCGGTATTGCAGACCAGCAGGAAATAGCCGCGCTTGCGCGCCTCGCGCTCGGCGGCGAGAACGAATTCGGGGTAGAACGGGTTGGCGATATTCGACAGCATCAACGCGAGTGTCGACGTGCGGCCTCGCGCAAGCGCGCGCGCCGTCAGATTCGGCCGATAGCCGAGCTCGCGGATAGCGGCCATGACGCGCTCGACGGTTTCCGGTTTCACCTTCTGCGGATTGCGCAGCACGTTCGACACCGTTGCGCCCGTCACCTTCGCGCGCCGCGCGACTTCTGCAAGCGTTACCACGCGTTGATCCCCCGACTTCGATGTGCGGCGAGCGCCATCATGCGATCGCCCGCGCGTTGTTCATATGCTGGGACGCCTGCCCAAAAGTTGCACAACGGCAATCGGTTGAGCTACGTTCCATTCCACGACGACTGCGGTTGCGTCATGCTTTGCATCCGGGAAGCGTAACCGCCAAAGCGCTAGCTCATCGACAGGAGACGACATGGTACGGGCAGACATGCCAACTTGGCGACAAAAATTTAAGCGCTTAAATTCGGCGTCGCGATGCACGGACCGGAATAACGGGAGCGCATGATGTCGGCCATCTCTTTGCGGCATGTGTCGAAGCAGTACGGCCAACATGCGCCGGTGCTGCGCGACGTGAATCTCGACATTGCCGAACATGAGTTCTGCGTATTCCTGGGTCCGTCCGGCTGCGGGAAGTCGACACTGTTGCGCATGATCGCGGGGCTCGAGGATTTGACCACGGGCGAGCTTTGCATCGACGGGCACAGAATGAATGAGACGCCGCCGGCGGAGCGCGGCGTCTCGATGGTCTTTCAAAGTTACGCACTGTTTCCGCATATGTCGGTGTTCGACAACATCGGTTTCGGCTTGCGCATTGCCGGCTTGCCGAAAGAAGAGATACGTCGCCGCGTGACGGACGCGGCGCGCGTGCTGCAACTCGACGCTTTGCTCGAGCGCAAACCCAGACAACTTTCCGGCGGACAACGGCAGCGTGTGGCGATCGGCCGTGCGATCGTGCGCGAGCCGAGGGTCTTTCTGTTCGACGAACCGCTTTCGAATCTCGATGCGGCGTTGCGTGGCCAAACGCGGATTGAAATCGCGCGGCTTCACTCACGGTTTCAGAAAGCGAGCTCGGTGTATGTGACGCACGATCAGGTCGAAGCGATGACGCTGGCCGACAAGATCGTGCTGCTGCGCTCGGGCGACGATGTCGCGCGCCTGGGCAGCGTGGCGCAGGTGGGTGCGCCGCTCGATCTTTATCACCGGCCCGCCAGCCTGTTTGTGGCCGGATTCATCGGCTCGCCGCGGATGAACTTCCTGCCAGCGACGATCGAAGCGATGGATCGCGCATCGATCGGTCTACGCCTGGACGACAGCGGCGAGTACCTCGCCTTGAGCGGCATGCCTCTGCGGCAGCGTCTTGCCATCGGCGAACCCGTGACGTTGGGTATTCGTCCCGAGCATCTGTCGATGCAGCCCGATGGCGATGCGACCGATGCTTCGTCATCGATCGTCCGCACGGTGCAACTCGTCGAGCAATTGGGCGAAGCCGCCTACGTTCATCTGGATCAGCCAGGCGGCGTCACGCTTTTGGCGAAAGCGCCCGGCACGTCTTCGCTGCGCGCCGGCGATCGTCAGGCCATCTATTTCTCTCGGAACGCATGGCATCTGTTCGACCAACGAGGCTGTGCGATTTCGTTCGACCGTGCAGCGGCTGAAGCTGCCGATACCACGACGCAGTAAACCGGCGACACGCCGATACCCAAGACCAACGAAAGGAGACGGAGATGAAGCTACACATTCGGACGCTCGCGCTTGCCTGCATGGCATGCGCGGCCTTTGCCGACGTGTCGCCGGCCAGCGCCGGTACGCTCAACGTGACGGTGTCGGCGCGCGGGAATCAGCGCGCCACCTGGCAGAATGCATTCGATCAGTTCAAGAAGGCCAATCCCGATGTCGACCTGAAGGTCAGCTATGTCGGCGAAGAGGCGTACAAGGTACAGCTGTCGGGTTGGCTCGCCACGGACCCGCCCGATGTGCTGAGCTGGCACAACGGCGAGCGCATGGCCTACTTCGCGAAGCGCGGTTTGCTGGCCGATCTGACGAGCGATTGGCAAAAGAACGGATGGAATCAGACCTACGCGGCGGTCAAATCCTCGTCGACATACGCCGGCAAGCAGTACAGCGTGCCTTTGGGTACCGACGCATACGGCTTCTTCTACCGCAAAGATTTGTTTCAGAAGGCCGGGATCAGCGCGGAGCCGACCACGTGGACGCAATTCCTCGACGACTGCAAGAAGCTGAAAGCCGCGGGCATCGCACCGATCGCCGTGCCGGCCCGCGATTCATGGACGCTGGCCGCGTGGTTCGACTACCTCGACCTGCGCATCAACGGCTATGACTTTCATCAGCAACTGATGGCCGGAGATATCGCTTACACCGACCCGCGCGTCAAGCATGTCTACGAGACGTGGAAGACGCTGATCGACGACAAGTACTTCATCGATAACGCGCTCTCCTACGACGTCGATTCGACCAGCCCGATCCTGGTCAACGGACAGGCCGCGATGCTGCTGATGGGCACGTTCTTCTCGGCCGGGTTGCCGGCGGCCACGCGCAACGAGATGGGCTACTTCCGCTTCCCGATCATCGATGCGTCGGTGCCCGTCGCCGAAGACGGACCCGTCAACGTGTTGATCATGCCGGCCAAGGCGAAGCACCCAGCCGATGCGCGGCGCCTGCTGGCCTTCATGGGCACGCCGCAAATCAACGGCGAGCTTGCGAAGGGGTGGGGTCAACTGCCGTCGAACAAGGAAGCGGCCGAACCGCAGGATCCCATCTCGAAGGTCGGCTTCAAAACGCTGGCAGGTACGACGGGCGGCATTGCGCAGTTCTACGACCGTGACATGACGAAGGAAATGGCCGACGAAGGCATGAAGGCCATGCAGCAGTTCTTCTCGGATCCGACGCAGCTCGATGCCATTTTGCAGCGCCTGGAAGCGACGCGTAAGCGCATCTACAAGAAATAAGCGCCTGCCGCGTGCGGGCCGGGGCGGCTTCGCGGATGGATTCGAGCCGCCCCCTCTCAATGAAGTCGGAGCGTTGATTTATGTCGATTTCCGTTACACAACGCGCGTTGCGGCGGTCATCGCGGCCGGCCTTGCGACAGCCTGCATCGCTCGGACGCCGGCGCACGCGGGCGGCGTTGCTGTTTCTGCTGCCGGGGCTGGCGCTGTTTGCCGTCTTCGTCGTTTATCCCATCGTCTGCAGCATTTGGCTCAGCTTTCATCACTGGGATGGAATGACGCCGAAGACGTTCGCCGGACTCGACAACTACCGTGAGTTGATCGCATCCGACACGTTCTACGTCGCGCTGAAAAACAATCTTCTCTGGCTCGTGTTGTTCTTGCTCGCGCCGCCTTTCGGGCTTGCGCTCGCGCTCTATCTGAATCAGAACGTGTTCGGCATCCGGCTCATCAAGTCGCTGTTCTTTGCCCCGTTCGTCTTGCCCGGCGTGGTCGTCGGGCTCGCGTTCTCGTGGTTCTACGACCCGACGTTCGGCCTGTTGAAGCTCATCGTCGGCCACGGCATTCCTGTCTTGGGCGATCCGCGCTACGTCACGTACGGGATCATCGTTGCCGCGCTATGGCCGCAGATTCCGTTTTGCATGATTCTTTATCTGACGGGCCTCACGGGCATCAACCCCGAGATCATCGAAGCGGCGCGCATGGAGGGCGCGCGCGGCTTCGCGTTGCTGTGGCATGTGATCCTGCCGCAATTGCGGCCGGCCACGTTCATGGCGGTTGTGCTGACGGTGATCGGTGCCCTGCGCAGCTTCGATCTCATTTCCGTCATGAGCGGCGGCGGCCCGTTCGATAGCTCGACCGTGCTGGCCTATTTCATGTACGACCAGGCGATCAAGTATTACCGCGAAGGCTATTCGGCTTCGATCGCAGTCGTGTTGTTCGCGATCATGCTCGTCTACATCGTCTGGCAGCTGCGCCGCCTCGTGCGGACCGAATCGTAAGGAGTCCTCAATGTATCCGATGCCCGTTCAGCGGTGGCGTCCGTTTCCGCGGCTCGTCTACCGCCTGTCGCTTCCCGTGGCGCTGGTGCTGTGGCTCGTGCCGCTGCTGGCCGTGCTGGTCACGTCGGTGCGTTCGAGCGATGAGCTTTTGACCGGCGATTACTGGGGATGGCCGAAGCATTTCGCGCTCGTGGAGAACTACGGCGCGGCGCTGACACAGACGCCGATGCTTCACTACTTCTGGAACAGTTGCCTGATCACGCTGCCCGCCGTGGCAATCTCGATCTTTCTTGCATCGATGGCCGGCCATGCGTTGGCCAATTACCGGTTTCGCGGCAATGCCGTGCTGCTCGGGCTATTCGTGGCAGGCAACTTCGTGCCGATTCAGATCCTGATGATTCCGGTACGCGAGTTGATGGCGGGCCTCGGCCTATACAACACCGTGTGGGCGCTGATCATTTTCCACGCGGCGTTTCAGACCGGCTTTTGCACACTGTTTCTGCGCAACTTCATCCGTGAGCTGCCCTATGAGCTGATCGAGGCGGCCCGGATCGAGGGTGCGAGCGAATGGGCGATCTATTGGCGCGTGGTGCTGCCGCTGGTGCGGCCCGCGCTGGCCGCCCTCGCGATTCTCGTCTTCACGTTCGTGTGGAACGACTACTTTTGGGCGCTGTGCCTGACGCAAGGCGACGACGCGGCGCCGATCACCGTGGGCGTCGCGGCGCTCAAGGGCCAATGGACGACCGCGTGGAATCTCGTCTCGGCCGGCTCGGTGCTGGCGGCGTTGCCGTCGATCGCGATGTTCTTCGCGATGCAAAAGCACTTCGTTGCGGGGTTGACGTTCGGGGCAACGAAGGGCTGATGTTCGCGCGGTGACCCTGCCATCCACAACTATCGAATCAAGGAACGCTTCATGCAGCTCGGTGTGTGCTACTACCCCGAACATTGGCCGGAAAACAAGTGGGAGAGCGATGCGCGCCGTATGGCCGAAATGGGCATCGCGCGCGTGCGTATCGCCGAATTCGCGTGGTCTCGCATCGAGCCCGAACCGGGGCGCTACGACTGGGCATGGCTCGACGCGGCCATTGCGACGCTGGCGCGCCACCGGCTCGAGATCGTCATCGGCACGCCGACGGCCTCGCCGCCGAAGTGGCTCGTCGATCGACACCCGGAGATCTTGCCCGTCGCGCGCGACGGCAGCGTGATGCGGTTCGGCTCTCGCCGTCACTACGACATTTCCAGCCCCGTCTATCGCGAACATTGCGCGCGTATCGTCGAAGCCATGGTGCGGCGATATGGCGGTCACGCTGCTGTCGTCGCCTGGCAGACGGACAACGAATTCGGTTGTCACAACACGTTGCCGAGCTATACGCAGGCAGCGTTGCATCGATTCAGGCGCTGGCTGGCCGACCGGTACGAAACGATCTCCACACTCAATATGGTGTGGGGCAACGTATTTTGGAGCATGGAGTACGGCAGTTTCGATGAAATCGAATTGCCGTATTGCCTGCCGACGGATGCGAATCCGGCCCACTTGCTCGATTACCGAAGGTTTCAGTCGGATGAAGTCGCGAGCTTTCATGCCTTGCAGGCCGATCTGATCCGGCAACACGCGCCGGGGCGCGATGTGCTTCACAACTTCATGGGCTTTTACGCGGCGTTCGATCACTATGCGTTCGCGAGGCATGGGCTCGACGTAGCTGCGTGGGACAGCTATCCGATACCGCGGACCGAAGTGATTCCTCTTGCGGAAGCGGACAAGCATCGCTGGGCGCGCACGGGGCACCCGGATGTGTCCGCGTTCAGTCACGATCTTTATCGCGGTATCGGGAACGGTCGCATGTGGGTCATGGAGCAGCAGGCCGGGCCGGTGAATTGGGCGCCGTTCAATCCTGTGCCGCAGCCCGGCATCGTGCGGCTTTGGACCTGGGAGGCGTTCGCACACGGCGCAGAACTCGTCTCGTACTTTCGCTGGCGTCAGTGCCCGTTTGCACAGGAGCAGATGCATTCGGGGCTCAATACGCCCGACGACACGCTTTCGGCCGGCGGCCAGGAAGCAGCGCAGGTTGGCCGGGCGCTACGCAAGCTGTCGTTGCCCGCCGAGCGGGTGCGCTCTACGCGCGCACCCGTGGCGCTGCTATTCGACTACGAGGCCGATTGGGTCTTCGAAGCGCAGCGACATGGTGCGGATTTCGACTATCAGCACCTCGTATTCGAGTGGTATAGCGCACTGCGTGAACTCGGCCTCGACATCGACATCGTTTCGGCCCACGCCGATGTCGGGGAATATCGGTTGGTCATCGCCCCGACACTGCCGATTCTGCCGGACAGTGTCGTCGAGCAGATCGAGCGCGGCACGAATCATTGGGTGTTCGGTCCGCGCACGGGATCGAAGACGGAAGCATTTTCGATCGTGCCTCAGCTTCCGCCGGGCGAGTTGCAGCGCGTGTTGCCGGCGCGCGTGGTCGAAGTCGAGTCGCTGCGGCCGTCGATACGGCCGACGCTGCGATTCAACGGCATTGAGGGCGTCGCGCTGCGTTGGCGTGACCACGCGAAGCCGGGACGAGCGACAGAAGCGATCGCACGATTCGACGATGGGTTGCCCGCAGTGCTGCGATCTGAACGCGTCACCTACATGGCCGCCTGCTTCGACACGACGCTGTTGCGCGCCTTCATCGCCGATTGCGTGGGCCGCGCCGGTATCGAGGCGACACCGATGCCAGAGGGGTTGAGGCTGCGTCGACGCGGGCGCTTGCGCTTTGCGATCAACTACGGCGATCAGCCGCAGGCCGTGCCCGCATCGCCCGGCGCCCGGTTCGTCGTGGGCGGCCCGCTCGCCGGTCCCGTCGATGTCGCAGCCTGGATCGAAGAAGACTGATCCGTGCAAGCGCGTCTCGTCGGTCTCGTCCGGATACCGCACTTCGTTCTGCTGACAGCGGCAACGCTGATGCTCGGCGTGGCGTTGTCGTTCACCGCGCCGTATTTGTCCTTGTTCGGCGTCGAGCAGGCGGGGATGTCGCCGATGCGGCTCGGCGCGTTTATGACGCTCGTGTCGGCCAGCGGGGTTTTCGCGAGCACCGCGGTGGGGCGATGGTCGGATCGCACGCAACGGCATCGCGCCCCGCTCGTGGCCTCGCTCGTCGCGGCTGCACTGGGCTTCGCGAGTTTGGGCTTTCTGCGCGGCTATCCGGAGTTGATGGTGGTGGGCGGCTTGTTGCTGGGGCCTGGGGCAGCGTCGTTGTCGCAGATCTTTTCGTTCGGGCATGCCGTCTTGCGGATCGACGATCCTGCGCAGGACGAGTTCGCCGCGGCCGCACTAAGGACATTGCTCTCGGTCGCCTGGGTATTCGGGCCTGCTATCGGCGCGCTGATTCTCGCGCAGGCTGGGTTTACAGGGCTCTTTGCGTTCGCGGCAGCAAGCTTTGCGGCCAGCGCTGTCATCACGTTGCGAATGAGTGAGACGCGGGCGGAATCAGTCGAGGCGCGAAATGATGAGGAGCCCGAACGATCGTCGGTCACGCGCAACGAAGCATTCGTCGAGTATGGTGCCGGAGACATCTCCGTCGCACAGGTCCAACCTGCTTCGGATGCGGCCGTTGTCGAGCGCGGCCGCAAGACGATTCCCCGGTTGCTGTTGGCGCTGACGTTGATCGGCCTCGCCGCCAACGCGACCATGATTCTTCTGCCGCTGTACATGGTGCATGAATTGCACGGCACGCGCTTGACGGTATCGGCTGCGCTCGGTGCCGGCGCATTGCTCGAAATTCCGATGATGCTGTGGCTCGGCGCCATCTCGTCCCGATTGCACAAACCGAGCTGGCTCACCGCGTCGGCGGCTGTGCACGCGGTCTATTTCGTGGCGTTGGCCTTGCTGGGCGAACCGCAGATGATCGTGCCGCTGCAGATCCTGCCGGCTGCGGTCGTGGCCATCACCTCGTGCCTGGGGATGACGCATGTGCAAGATCTCATGCCGGGAGAGACAGGCGCAGCAACGGCGCTCTTCTTCAACGCGTCGCGCGTGGGTTCGATTTTGTCGGGCGTGCTGTCGGGCGCGATCGTCAGTGCGTTCGGCTATCGCGTCGCATTCTTGCTTTGCGCAGGGCTGGCTGTTTGCGCGTTCGTGTTGCTATCGGTCGACACTTTCCGTAGCAGACGGTGAAAAGGGCCGTGCCGCCCCGGTGAACGACGCGCAAGGCAAACACGCGAGAGCGGCGCACTCCCGCTCAAGCGGGCGTACGATCGGCATCGGATGCCGCTAGCAGCGAGGAGAAAACTTCTGCAAGTGTCGTTGTGCCGAAGCGGCGCTCGGTCGTGTTCGCTTCGATATCGATAAGGCCCGCGTTGTGCGCGTCGTAGAGCTCGGTGACGAGCTTTACCCGACGTTCGTTCATGCCCGCATGAAGCAGTGCGGCGTTCCATTGATCTCGCGGAAATTCCACCGCGGGTATCTCCCGTTGGGAAACTTCGCTCAGCACGCGGGCCACTTCGGTCGCACTCACGCGGTGCGGACCTTCGACACTGACGATGCGGGGCATGATCGACGCGGGCCGATCGAGCAACAGCTCGGCGGCGATCGAACCGACGTCTTGCGTGGCTACGGTCGGAAACGCCTTGTTCAGCGGATGATGCAGACTCACGACGCAGCCTTTGTCGAGGAACATCGGCAGTTGATGCCCCCAATTTTGCATGTGCTCGGCGGAGCGCAGCAGCGTCAGCCGCGTCGGAATCGACCTGAGCCGGGTTTCGAGGTAGTGAAAAATCAACGTGAGGCCGGTACCTTCGGGCAGTTCGGCGCCGTAATCGGAAAGCGCCAACACTGCCGGCGGAGGATCGGCTCGCAGCGCATCCGCGGCAACGTCGATCATCGTGTGCATCATCGTTTCAGGATCGGGATCATGCGCGGGTAGGGGGCACAGCATCTGCACCGCATCGGCACCCTTGATCGCCGCACGGACGGAATCCGGATCGGTCAGATCGGCCATGACCGTCTCGCAGCCGAGCGCCGCAAAACGTTGGGCCTGCGTTTCGTTGCGAATGACAGCGCGCACCGCATGGCCTGCCTCGCGCAGCTTTGTCGCGGTGACGCTCCCTACTTTGCCTGATGCGCCAAAAATCACAAACATGTGTTGCTCCTCGTAGGTACGTGCATGCCGATGCTACGGTTGAAGGCAATCGCAATCGATCACGCAAAGATCGAATGCGCAGAAATGGATGGTGTTCGGCAGTGTGTACAGCAGCAGGCGATCCGAGGCGTTTTCAATTAGACTCGGCGGAACGCGCGCTTCGTGGCGCGTGCTCCCATCGATCAATGAGTGTCGACGCCCATGAACGCCGCAGCCTTACGTTCCGCTTCACGTGACAAACCCCGGATCAGCCTGCTTTCCAGTAGCGGGAAGAGCTGGGAAGGATTCGGCGCCGATTTGCTCGAGATCGCTGCCGGCACGCACCGGATTCCGGCGTTGGAGCACCACCGGATCGGCATTCACGTAGGCAAGCCGGTTAGAGCCAACTGCGTGTGCGATGGCCGGCGTTTTGCGCGCGTGCAGGCGCACGGCGATGCCGACGTCATCCCCGCCGGCTTTGGCGGCCAATGGACCGATGAGTCGGATTGCACTGTGCTGCGCGTTTGGTTCGACGACACATTCGCTAAAAAAACGTACGAGCAACTGGAGCTCAAGGCGTCGCGCGCGCATTTTCCGCTTCGTTTGCAAATGCGCGATGCGCGTATTCAACATCTGGCCTGGGCATTGCAGGCTGAACTGGAAGCCAACGAAGCGTCCGATGCTCTTTATGCGGAAAGTCTCGGGACTGCGATGCTCGTTCGGTTGATCGGGAGCGTGCCGTCGCTCGAAGGCCGGCGCGGGACGCTCGCGCCGAAGGCCGCCGCGCGGCTGACCGATCATATCGAGAACAGCCTCGATCAACGGCTCACGCTGAGCGAACTGGCCGGGCTGCTCGATATCAGCGTCCCGCATCTGAAGGTCCTGTTCCGCGAGACATTCGGCATCCCCGTCCATCAATACATCGTTCAGCGGCGCGTCGAGCGCGCCAAAGCCTTGCTATTGACGGGCAAGATCGGCGCCGCGCAGGTGGCGCTCGAGGTGGGCTTCTCGCATCAAAGTCATATGGCGCGTTGGATGAACCGCCTGCTAGGCGTCAGCCCGCGCGAGATCATGAGAGCCGGCCGGTGAGTGAGCTCCGATTCGGTTCGCAAGGCGCTCGGAATCAGAACAACGAGAAGTCGTCGTTGCTGCGCGGAATGGCAAGAAGCAGGCTCAACAGCGCTTCGGCACCCGTCAGGCGAGCGAAGAACGCCGGCGCCCTGCGAACGACATACAACGCGACGCCGTCTCCGACGCCACGCGACGCGACCGTCTTGCCGCGAGCAGCGGAAAATGCGTTCAGCAGGACGCACGTATGCATTGGAATCTCATGATGAAGGCTTCGATCTGCAAGGCGGTTGGGGTTGCCCCATGATTGCGCTGCGGGCGCGCCCGTGCGCGCAGGAACGGATCGGATCGCGCACGAACGGATGATTGTCGAAGGCTATGTTGGGCCCACGTTGGCTCCGTATTTGCTCCATCGCAGGGATCGGGCGATAGCTCGGGCTTTGCGTGCGCCCTGGGCCCGTAATATGGCTGACATGGTGCACCCTGGATAATGGGCGGCTGCGTTGCAGCCGTTCGGCGCGATCGGCAACGCGCCTGCATGTCGAGGGAGAAAGGAAATGAACAACTCAGAACGTGAAAACGAAGTCGGGCTCTTTGCCGAGCGCCAGCGTCGCTTCGAGGAGGATCTCGTCGACGCCTACGACGAAGAACTCGAAATGGAAGTGGACGATCGCATCCTGGACGGCTCCGATGCGTTCACGCCCGAAGCGCGCGCCCTGCGCCGGCATTACTTTCGAGAGCTGTTTCGGCTGCAAGGCGAACTCGTGAAGCTGCAGGATTGGATCGTGCAAACCGGGCACCGCCTCGTCGTCATCTTCGAGGGTCGTGATGCGGCGGGCAAGGGCGGTGCAATCAAGCGCATCACGCAACGGCTCAATCCGCGCGTTTGCCGTGTTGCTGCGCTACCGGCGCCCAGCGATCGCGAGCGCACGCAATGGTATTTCCAGCGTTACGTCGCGCATCTTCCGGCTGGCGGCGAGATGGTTTTATTCGACCGTAGTTGGTACAACCGTGCGGGCGTGGAGCGCGTCATGGGTTTTTGCACTGATGAGGAGTACGAAGAGTTTTTCCGCTCAGTGCCTGAATTCGAAAAAATGCTCGTCAAAAGCGGCATCCAGATCGTCAAGTACTGGTTCTCGATCACCGACGAAGAGCAGGAGATTCGCTTTCGGTCGCGCATCCACGATCCGCTGAAACAGTGGAAGCTGAGCCCGATGGACCTCGAGAGCCGCCGCAGGTGGGAAGCCTATACGCAGGCGAAGGAGGTCATGCTGCAGCGGTCGCACCATCCCGAAGCGCCCTGGTGGGTCGTGCAGGCCGTCGACAAGAAGCGAGCGCGCCTGAACTGTATCCATCACCTGCTGAGCCAGGTGCCCTATCGCGAGGTTGAACATCCGCTGATCGCATTGCCCGAGCGCGTCCATAACGAGGACTACATTCGCCAGCCGGTGCCGGCCGAGATGATCGTGCCCGAGCTCTATTGATGCGGCATTCGGGTTCGCTTGCTTCGATCGAACGACGATGCGCGAGCAGCGCGCGCATCGTCGGCTCCGGCAGCCGCGCCCGCCTCGAGTGAATCAAAGCGCCGCGCCACCGCCGGCATTGGAAGATGGTTGCAACTGCCAGCGCAATACCGGGTGCGCCGCGCCGCTCGGCATAGCCCATACGCCGCCCGAAGAGAAATCCCAACCCGGGAAGCTCGCCGGGTTCGACATTTGGGCGTGACTGAGACCGTTTGCGCTGAGCGTGCCGGGGCCACCGGATGCCTGCCCGGTTGTATCGACGTCCCAGTAGACGTTCTGGCCGATCGTCCCCGTGTTGGCGCCCGCGATGCCGCCCAATTGTGGCGGATAGTGCGGATCGATGAAGATGCTCGTGACGTTGGTGGTGGCGAACGATTCGTCGATCGTTCCGCTATTGGTGGCGACGAGCCCGCCGGCATAGTACGACAGCCCCGATACCGTACCCGTTGCATAGGACTGCGAAATACTGCCGGCGTTATCGCCCACGAGGCCGCCGGGTTCCGTGATGGAATCGCCGCTGACATTGCCCGACGCAAACGATTGCACGATCGAGCCCGTGTTGCTGCCGACGAGTCCGCCGGAGACGCCGTTGTTGGAAATCGTCGCGCTGCTGCCGGAGCGCTCGATCAAGCCTTCGTTGATTCCGACCAGGCCGCCTACCGGCGGGCCGCCGGAATTGCCTGCTGCGCTCGTGTAGCCCACCATGTTCCCCGAGACGAAGACGTTCGAAATGGTGCCTTGGCTGACGGACGCCAGGATGCCCGCGGGGTCTTCGGCAAGACCGAAGTCGCGTCCCGTGTTGGTCATCGTGAGATTGCGTACGACGCCTTGCTGACCGATGAGTCCGAACAGGCCTCCGGGCACCGTGCCGTTCTCGATCGTATGGCCCATGCCGTCGAACTGGCCCTCGAACGGGGATTTCGGCTGTTCGAGGCCGTTATAGCCGATCGCCATGCCGAAGACCGATGCATCGAAGTCTTTGCCGAGCGCGTAGTTCGTTGAATACGTCGATGCAGGAAGACTGCCCACGCTATCGATGTCGGCCCATGAGTTGACGAGTTGATAGGCCGTCATTTGCGTGGTCAAAGCGCTGAATGCCGGCGCTTTCCAATTCGCGTTGGCAAGTTGGGTGCCCGCGGCATAGCTGCCGTTCATGTCGTAAAGCAGGTTCACGATGCCCGTGCTTTTCGACCAGTCGATGGAGCCGTTGTTGATGACGCTTCCGCCGTTGTCGATACCTGTGTTGTCCGCACGCAGCGTCAGATTGCCGTTGGCCTGATTGCGAATCGTGACGCCGGAGTCGACGGTCACTGTGTTGTACGCGCCAAGCGTGAGCGAGCCCGCGCCATCCCATCCGAGATTCGAAGCGACTTCGATATTGCCGTTGCTGCCGTCCGCGCCCGTCGTTTGCACGTTGATCGCAGTGCCGCCGTTGAGCGTTTGGGCGAATGCCCGCCCGGATGGCGCACCGAGCTTATAGCTGGGTGTGGTGATGTTCCATACGCCGCCGATGACCGTAGGGCCGATGTCGGGAAACGCGAGGTTGCGCGCGACTGTATCGATGGTGCCGCCGCTGCTGTCGTTCGCGTTGTAGGCGGAGAAGAGCCCGGAAAGGTTGACGTTTCCCTGATCGGCAACGATCCAGATATGGCCGTCGCGCGTAGCGGTGCCCGTTGCGCGCGGAGCGGCGTGGTTGCCCGCGAGCGCGAAGATGTTGCCGTCGGCCGCTTGCAGATTGATTTGCGCGGCGGCGATATCGCCTTGGTTCCACACGGTGCCGTGGCTGCCCGACTGGACGAACACCTGTCGCCCCGTCGAAGAGTCTTGCAGAAGGATTTTGCGCCCCGCTGCGATTTCCGCCGTGCCGTCAGGGGCGCTGATGCCGCCGAAGTTGTCGACTTCGGCGGCGGAGACGAGGAATACGTCGCCGTGGGTAGAGCCGATCTGGCCCAGGTTGACGACTCTGCGTGACGACGAACCGGTAAACGTCAGCGGGCCGCCGTTCATGAACGACGCGTTATCGGTATCCAGCGTCGAAGCGACAAAGCGGCCGCCGGTGGTGACAGTGCCGTTGTTTCCGATGACGACGCCTTGCGGATTGATCAAATAGACGCTGCCGGTGGCCGAAAGCGCACCCATGATCATGGACGTGTCGCCCCCTGTGACGCGATTGAGCGTCGCACCGGTGCCGTTGTTGAATGTGACGGCGTTGCCACGGTCGATAGAAAAGCTGTTCCAGTCGACCACGCCGCGCGATGAGTTTTGATTGATCGTTACCGAGTTGCCCGATTGCGCGATCGATCCGTTGCCCGCGACGAATCGGCCGCCGGTGGGTAGTGCGCCCGCATGCGCCGATGGAATGGCACCGTATAGCGCCGCGAAAACGATCGCTATCACCGTTGGCTTGATGGGAATCTGCTTCGCCTCTTTTACTCGCATGAATCCTCCAGGTATTCCCGCCGCCTTATATTCAGGTATGGGAATTTCTCGGTTGACGACCGAATAACCAGAGGAATTATTGGTTTTAAATTCCAATGCGGAGCGGTGAGATTTAGGACGAAGATTCGTGTTTTTGCGCCAAGCGGCGCCCTTACTTCGCTTGCACGGGCGGACGTTCCAAAGCGCGCGCAGGAATAGGCGTCGACATGATGATCGACGTGCGCGTTTCACCGTATAAATTGATGCGCTCGATCAGCCGTTCCAGATCCGCCATGCTCACTGCGACCAATCGCATGATGTACGAATCCGCGCCCGTCACGTGGTGGCACTCGACCACTTCGGCGATCGTCTCGAGTAACTTCAGGAATTTCGTTTTAGCGGGCTGCGGCACGGTGATGGCGATCAGCGCCGTGACGAGGTACCCGGCCGCGGCCGGATTGACGCGTGCCGTGTAGCCCTCGATCACGCCCGCTTCTTCGAGACGCTTCACGCGCTCGGTCGCGGCAGGCACCGACAGCTTGACCTGACGTGCCAGCTCCGAGTAGGTCATGCGGCCATTGCGCTGCAAATGTTCGAGTAGTTTCCAGTCCAATTCATCCATCATGGCCAGACTCTTTAAGGTGAAACGGCCATTCTCCCTTAAAAATCCCCTGTTGCGTCGATCGCGTGCCACCTACGATAGTGCATCGACACAAGACTTCACGGGGGGGAACGCATGCTGTTCATTAAATCGCTGACGATCGGGCTTTCCATTGCCGCCCCTGTCGGACCTATCGGCCTGCTCTGCATTCAGCGCAGTTTGAGCCGGGGATTCCGTTCGGGCTTCGCGACGGGAATGGGCGCAGCGTGTGCGGATGGAATTTACGGACTGCTGGGTGCGCTCGGCATCGCGGGCATTGCGGCGACGTTGCCCGCTTTGAGCACCGTCTTGAAGATAGGCGGCGGCGCGTTTCTCTTATGGCTTGCCTGGGCCGTCGCTCGCGAGAAGCCCGCCGCACCGGTGGCCGTATCCGACACGACGCGCACCTCGACGACACGCGAGTTCTTGACGACGTTTGGCCTGACGCTGTCCAATCCGATGACGATCATTTCGTTCATCGGAATTTTTGCGGCACTGGGGCCTCCTTCTGCTGACGCCTCTGGCCGTGGCGGTTCGGGATGGTTTGCGGTGATCCCGATGGTGGCCGGTGTGTTCGTCGGCTCGGCGATCTGGTGGTTGTGCTTGAGCGGCGCGTCTTCGGCGCTGGGCAAGCGTATGCCCGCGTCATTCATTCATGGGATCGCGCGCTTGTCGGCGCTCATTATCGCCGTGTTTGGCGCCGTTCAACTCGTCATTGGATTACGCAGCCTTATTTAGGCTGCGCATAAAAATGACGAAGCTTGCCCATCATTGCCCATCAATCACTCGGGCAATTGCGGGCGTGTGCTTTCGAGTTCGTCGGAGCAGCATGACGGCGATCGCTTTCGCAACGTCAAGCCGCGTCCGGCCGATGGCATCGGCAAGACGTTGCGGCTTGCGTGGAACGTGCTGCCAACGTCCATTATCGAAGCGAGCCTCGCGCAGTGGTTCTGGAAAGAAGATGTGCAGCCGCGCGCCGATCAATCTGCGGGCCGGATCGGATGCGTTTTCAAGAACGCCCGGGATCGAGAGTGCGCATGAGGGCCGGGTGATTTCACGGGGTGGATTCTTGCGCGGCGGTCCGGAGTCCGTTCATGCGGGGAGAGGGTCTCTCGGGTTTGGGTTTCATGGCGGAGGGTAGGGTGTTTAAAGGGCCGGAGGATGAGCCCGTTCGTGTTGCGTTGCATTGATTGGTAGTAAGATACCCGGCACAGATCTTCAATCAACGCGTGAGCGAGCACGGGGGCGAGCGTGAACGAGTTGACGAACGATTCACGGGTGTTCCTCTCGACCTTGCGAGCCGGGCGCCGCGAGCGACGGCTTGCGCTTGCTGTCGTGCTGATAACGGTGGTCGCCTTCATCGCGGCCGCGCCATTCGCGAAAGTTCAGTTACCCAGGGTTTGGGCCTTTATTCCGGTCTACGAATCCGCGGTGGTCGTCTGCGATTTGCTCACGGCGGCACTCTTGTTCGGCCAGTACCGTATTTTGCGGTCGAAAGCGCTGCTTGTATTGGCGACGGGATACTTGCTGACCGCCTCCACGGCGACGGCGCACCTGCTTACGTTTCCAGGCGTTTTTTCCGATACCGGTTGGTTAGGGGCGCGCAGTCAAACCACGGCTTGGCTCTACGTTTTCTGGCATGGCAGTTTTCCGCTTGTCGTCATTGCCTATGCATGGCTAAAGCATGATGATGCGGAGGCGCGAGTGAAGCGCGAGGGCGCTTGCGCGCCGGCGATTTTGGCCGGCATCGCCTTTGCCGGGCTCGTCGCTATCGCGTTCACCATGCTGGCCACCCTTGGCTACGATTGGCTGCCTCTGCAGTTGTCTGGGCCGCCGCTGGCACCGCGTTACACAGTGGCGCATGCTGTCGTGCTGACGCTCACCTGGTCGCTCGGCCTGCTCGCGATCGCGGCGCTTCTATGGCGGCGGCCGCACTCCGTGCTGGATCTATGGATCATGGTCGTCATGTGCGCGTGGGTTTTCGATGTTGCATTCGCGGGCGTGCTCAACCATGGCCGTTTCGATCTGGGTTTCTACGCCGGCCGCATCTACAGCCTATGTGCTGCAACCTTCGTACTCGGCATATTGACGCTCGAGAACATCAACCTTTACGCGCGTGTCGTGCAGGCGCTCGATAGCGAACGCAGCGAGCGGCAACGCGTCCAGTTGCAGACGGTGCAACTGAACGAAGCCAACGCGCTGCTCGAGCACCGGGTGGCGTCACGTACGGCTGCGCTCACGGCGGCGAACGGCGACTTGCTCAATGAAGTGCGCGAGCGCAAGCGCGCTGAAGTGGCGCTCGAGCACTCGCGCGAGGAGTTGCGCGAATTGGCGGCGATCGGAACCTCCGCGCGCGAGCAAGAGAATCGACGCATCGCGCGCGAATTGCACGATGATGTTTGCCAGACGCTCGCCGCATCGCGACTGGAGCTTGAACTCGTTTCTGCAAGAAAGGCGTTGGACGCCGAGCTCGCGCCCGTGCATAGGCTGCTCGACGAGGCGGTCATCGCCACTCGCCGCATTGCCGCGGACCTTCGACCGCTGGTGCTCGACGATCTCGGCCTTGTTGCTGCGGCGGACTGGCTCGTGCAGAACTTCCGACAGCGCCACGGCATCGAATGCGAGTTGACCATCGAGCCGCCGGACCTTGATCTTGGCGAACCGTATGCGACGGCGGTGTTTCGCATCTTGCAGGAGTCGCTGACCAACATCGGGCGGCATGCGCGCGCCTCCCGGGCGACGCTGACCCTGACGCGCAATGACGACCACGTCTTGTTAGTGGTGCAGGACAACGGTGTCGGGTTTGACCTTTCAACGCCGCGCAAGCTCAATTCGTTCGGACTCTCGGGCCTGCGCGAGCGGGCTTATCTCGTTGGGGGCGAGGTTGGCATCCAGTCGTCGCCGGGTCACGGGACGTCGATTGAAGTGCGCATTCCACTGCCTGTTGTGCCGGCAACTGCAACGCCCGATGTGGTATTGCTTCATCCTGAACCTGACGCCGCCCGCAGGCAGTGACCGAACAGACGCGGGTGTTCCAGTGCGAGGGCAGGGAAACCGTCCATTTCTCTCCGATCAATGCTCGAGCGCCGCGTGAGGCGTATTGCGAAAGCTGATCGCCATCCGGTTATAGGTGTTCATCAGGCTGATGGCGATCGTCAGATCCACGAGTTCGCGTTCATCGAATACGGCACGGGCGGCCTCGTAGGCGGCATCGGGCACGCCCGTCTGGGCAACAAGCGTGACCGATTCGGCCCAGGCAAACGCAGCACGCTCGCGTGCATCGAACAGATTGCCAGCCTCCTTCCACGCCTGTACCAGCGCAAGTTTTTCGACCTTCACGCCTTGTTTCAACAGATCGCGCGTATGCATGTCGAGGCAGTAGGCGCAGTTGTTGATCTGCGAGACGCGCAGATAAACCAAATCGACGAGAACCGGCGACAGACCGCTTTGCGTGACATAGCCGTAGACGCCGCCAAGGGCTTTGACGCCAGCGGGTGCAATCTGGGTGTAGTCGAGACGCTTGCTCATGAATGACTCCTTGATGCAGTGATTTACTTGACTGGGGTGGTCAGGACTTTATCGTCGCTGTCCGCAACGAACACGGCGAGCAACCTGGCAGGCTTCGTTTGGCTCGCGTTGCGGCTTACGCTGTGAACGGCGCCGGGCTCTTCGAAGAAGCTTTCTCCGGCGTGGTAGACGCGCTTCGGGCCGTCGTTCACTTGTGACTCGATGTCGCCCGACAGGACGTAGGCGTAGACGAAAGCCGAGGCTGCATGCCGATGCACGGGCGATGCGGCACCGGGGGCATAGTCGACCACGACGGCGGTCAACGACTTGCCCGGAATGTTCGGAATAGCGTGCTGGAAGTTCGGCGTGACGGTCTCAGTCGTGCCGTGTCCCGCGGCCGGCACCGCAATGCTGACGGCGATGCCGGCGCAGGCGGCCGCTACGATCAATCGAATGTTCATAAACGTCTGGCTCCTTGGTGTTCCTGCATTGTGGTGTTGGACAGGACCACGCGAAAGCACCAGGAATGAACATTTCCGATGTACCAAGAAGCGAGGGGAAAGCCGGACGTGCGGGGCGTCAGTTGCGCTCGCGTACGAGCCCCAGCAGGCGGTGACAGTCGGCAGCGAGCGTACGCTCGTTCAGATTTGTCACGCCGAGCAGCAGTCCCTGCTGCCCGGGCACGCTCATGTACCAGGGCGATAGCGGAATGGGGGCGAGGCCGCGGCTTCGCGCTTGCAAAGCAATATCGACATCGCGTACGGATGGCGCAAGCGCGGTGACGACGGTCATGCCAGCAGTGGCCTGCACTCTGATGGAGTCAGAGGCCAGCTCCCTGAGGCAACGAAGCAGGGCGTCCCGTCGAGAAGCGTAGAGACGCTTCATCCGGCGCAGATGGCGAAGATAGTGCCCCTCGCGCATGAACTCCGTCACGGCGTGCTGGACGGATGCCGCCGGCGCGGGAGCGAGGCACGCTACGATGTCGCCGAAGCGGCGGGCCATGTCCGCCGGCACCACGAGAAAGCCCAGGCGCAATGCCGGGCTGATCGTCTTACTGAAGCTGCCAATGTGCAGCACCCGTCCGTCCTGATCGAGCGAAGCAAGCGCGGGCGCGGCCCGCCCTGTCAGCTGAAGTTCGCTGAGGTAATCGTCTTCGACGATCCAGGCGTCGTTTTGTTTGGCCCAGGCAAGCAGCGAAATTCTGCGGGCGAGCGACATCGTCATCCCCAGCGGCGCCTGCTGGCCGGGCGTTACCACCGCGAGCGCGGCGCCGTCCGCCTCGCGAATGCCCGCCTCTACATTGAGCCCATCCGCATCCACCGGCACGGCCGCCACCGCCATGCCGGCCAGTTCAAGCGCCGTACGCGTGAGCGGAAAACCGGGGTCTTCCATCCAGGCTTGTCCGCCTTCCACGCGAAGCCCGCGAATCGCGAGATTCAGCGCGCCGGAGAAGCCTGCCGTGACGAAGACCTGAGAGGGATTGCATCGAAGTCCGCGTGCGACGCCAAGATAGGCCGCAATCTCCCGCCGCAAGTCCGGTTCGCCACGTGGATCGGGGTATCCGACAGGCGCCGCTGCCGCCCGGCGGGCCGCTCGCGCCTGAATGCGCGCCCATAGCTTGAACGGAAACGCGTCCTGGGAGGGCACGCCCATCTGAAACGCCAAAGGCGCCGTACTGAAGTCGCTGAACACGTCTGGAAGCGGCGGCGCTTCCGGGGACCACGTGGCCGTTGGCGGCAGGGCGGGCCGCTCCGCCACTCGGGTGCCAGCTGCGCCAAGACCGATCGCGAATTGCTCGTCGATCAGACGCTCATACGCGGCACGCACCGTACCCCGGGAAACGCCGAGCTGGGCTGCCAGATCCGACCAGGAAGGCAGCCTCGCGCCGGCGGCCAGCTGTCCCGACTCGATCGCATCGCGGATCGAGCCGTAAATCTGTGCCGACAGCGAGGTGCGTTCCGCGCGATCGAGGTCAATAGAGAGAGTCGCCATGTGCGCGATAGTACATTCGGATTTCCCGATCTTGGGCCTGTTTTGTGAACCGTGGGAAGCGTAACTTCCTTGATGCAAGGCGGGCGGTCGGTTCGACGCGCGCCCGATCGTCCGGGCGGGGCGGTTCACAATTGAAGAGCGCTCCGTGGAACGCAGGCCATCTACAGATCAAGCAACCTGATGAACCAAGATAAAACTGCATGGACGAACAAAGCGACGTTCGACGTCGTGGTTCCCGACAGCCAGCTGGCGCGCGAGGTAACCCAGTTCATCCGCGACACCGAAAGCGAATTGCTGTTTAACCATTCCACACGCGTCTACCTGTGGGGTGCGCTACTGGGAAAACGAAAGAAACTCGCGTTCGACCCCGAGCTGCTCTACGTGGCAGCCATGTTCCACGATATCGGCCTGACTTCGATCTATCGCGAGAGCCAGCTACGTTTCGAAGTGGACGGTGCAAACGCCGCGCGCGATTTTCTGCGCGGCCGTCATATCGACGACGCGCAGGTAGAGAGGGTGTGGACCGCTGTTGCGCTGCACACGACGCCGGGCATTCCCGAGCACATGCACGGGGAAATTGCGCTGGTGCAAGCCGGCGCGGGGATGGACGTGGCGGGGCGGGGCTTCGATGAGTTCACGGACGCACAACGCGTTGCGGTGGTCGAGGGCTATCCGCGCGGCGCCGATTTCGCCAGCAAGATGATCGATGCGTTCTACGACGGCATGAAGCATCGCCCGGGCAGTACATTCGGCACCTTCAACGATGATTTTCTTGCGCACAAGGATCCGGGCTTCGAGCGCGTGAACGTGTGCAGCATCATGATGAACTCGCGGTGGGGAATGCATTCATGCGACGGGCGGCGACTTCATCATCGTTGCTCGTGACGATCAAATGGCGTGCCGCGAATACGCGGCACAGCGCACCTTATGCGACGTCCACCACGATTTTCCCGTGTGCGGTGGCGTCCGTTATGGCGTCATAGGCGAGTTCCGCGGACTCTAAATCGAACCGGCGAGGATCGAGATTCGGCGTGAGCTTGCCGGCTTCCGCCAATCGTGTGGCTTCGCGCAGCATCGCTCCGTGGTGCGCGCGATGCAGGCCGGTCAGGAGCGGATACAGGGTGAACACGCCTGAGTACGTGGCTTCGCGAAACGACAGCGGAGCCAGCGAATGTGTACTCCAACCCAGTGCGCTGACCACATGACCAAAATGCTTGACTGCGGCGAACGAAGCATCGAGCGTTGGGCCGCCAACGGTATCTACCACCAGATCAAAGCCTGCGCCCTGCGTCAATGATGTGACGTATTGCTCGACAGACTGCGCCCGGTAATCGATCGGCGTAGCGCCTAGGCGCGCAACGAGGTCCTGGTCCCGTGAACCCGCTGTCGCGAAGACCCGTGCACCGAGTGCGCGCGCCAGTTGTACCGAGATATGCCCGACACCGCCTGCTCCTCCCTGTACCAGCACGGTTTGCCCCGCTTGCAAGTGCGCCCGGTCGACGATGCCGGAATACGACGTGATAAACGCGAGGGGCAGTGCCGCGGCTTCGCGCATCGAGAGATTGACCGGCTTGAGCGCTAGCAGGTCGGCATCGACTGCTGCGTACTGGGCCAGCGACCCCTGAATGCCGCCGACGCCGCCCGCCATCCCGTACACCTTGTCGCCGACATTGAAAGCAGTGACGCCGGGGCCAATTGCGTCGACTACGCCGGCCATATCGATGCCTGACACCAGCGGCAGCGGATGTTTGGCGTGAGCTGCGCTTCCGGCGCGTATCTTGGTGTCGAGCGGATTGAGGCCGCTCGCGGCAATCCGCACCCGCACCTGGCCATGCGCTGGCTCTGGCATCGGGATGTTCGTCAATTCGAGCGGGCCGTTGAAGCGACTGAGGACGAGCGCCTGCATGGACATGATCATTTCCTTTTCGATGGAAGAAGAAAGTAGATGCATGCAGGATGGACCATACTAGAATGCATGTACATCAACGTTATTGCACGGTATCCAAACGAAAATGAATGACGTGGCACTGGACTGGAGCGATGTCCGGATCTTTTTGGCGATTGCCCGCTGCGGTACGCTGGGGGCGGCTGCAAAACGTGTTGGACAGACCCAGCCAACCATGGGCCGCCGGTTGCGCGCGCTCGAGGAAGCCCTCGGACACACGCTGTTTCAGCGCACCAGCGATGGCTTCGTCCTCACAGACGAAGGCGCGGCCGTGCTGTCCTATGCCGAGAGAATGGAGGAGGAAGCGCTTGGCTTCACGCGTGCGCTAACCGGCAAGGAAACGCAGCTAACCGGGCTGCTGCGGGTCTCGTCGTCGGACTGGTTCGGCATACACATCCTCACGCCGGTGTTCGCCCGCTTTCTGGCGAAGCACCCGGGTATTTCACTGGAACTCGTCACGGATTCGCGCCTGTACAACCTCGCTCGGCGCGAAGCGGATCTGGTGTTCCGCATCACCCCCTTCGACGAACCCGACGTCATCCAGCGCGAGCTCATGCACATCGACTATGCGTTGTACGGGCATGTCGATCAGGTTTCGCCTTCGCGCGGGCAGGGTGACGGTCATAAGCTGATCAGCATGGACAGCGCGTTCGGCTCGCTGCCCGACGTCGAATGGATCAAGCGCATGCTGCCCAAGGCGAAGATTGTGTTTGGCAGCAACAATCGTGGCGTACAGGCGCGCATGTGTGTCGAAGGAAGTGGCATCGCCGTGCTGCCTTGCCCGCTTGGCGATGCGACGCCTGAACTTCGGCGAATCGATCTGGGCGAAGCGCCGCCGGGGCGCGACGTCTGGCTTGGCTATCACCGTGATCTGCGTCGCGTCGCGCGACTACGTGCACTTCTGGATGAGACGATCGAGGCGTTAGCGAATGCTTGAGTGCGGCGCGGAAATCAGTATCCAACCGCAGAACGACTGTTGACGCGCTTATGTCGGTCGGAGCGGTCGCTTCTCTCGTCAATGCGAACAGTACTGCGGGCTTCGAATACTGGGGTTTTTCGCGGCATCTGAGTAGATGCCGTCTCCGGCAATTTATCCGCATTGAGCCATTGCGCCCGACCGTTGGTCCTCAATCGAACGTAATCAAGTCCTTGAAGATCAGGTGTCCCCAGTTCTTCCCGCGCGCGTGCACAAGCAGTCCACCGTCCGAAAGCCCGCCAAGTTTGATTGGCGCGAAACCGAGATCTTCCGCAAGCGCGCCAATCTCCGCTGCGGCGCCGTCATCATCGCTCGCGAGGAACACGACTCTCCTGCCACCCTGCACGGCCGGGTCCTGAGCAAGAACGTTAGCGGCCAGATGATTGAAGCCTTTCACCAGCCTGGCTCCGGTGAACGCGTTCGCGACGAAAGCAGAGGACGGGAGACTGTCCAGTTCCTCAGGCGGGGCGAACGTGTTCATCACGTCGACAATGATTTTTCCCTTCCAACTGGGCAGTGCCTTCGCGACCTCCGGGTACGACTCGAAACGAACAGCCAGAAAGATGATGTCCGCCTTGACGGCTTCCGCCAGGGTTGCGGAAATGATCGTAGGTCCGATGGCGGCAGTATCGGACGCAAAGCTTGCCGGGTCGCGCGTGGTTGCAACGGATACTTCGATGCCGTTGCGGGCGAACGCTCTGGCAAGTGCGTGGCCGATCTTGCCGAAGCCAATGATTGCGTAACTCATGTGTTTCCTCATAGTTGTGCCAAGCCACCGTCGACGGCGACCTCGCTGGCGGTCATGAAGCTGCTGTCAGGGGCTCCCGTGGTGCCGGCGCTCGATCCGGTCAGGATGATCGAACCGCCAGAGCCCATCAGCGGCAGCGCCTTCTGAACCGTGAAGATCGTGCCCTTCACGTTGGTATCGAAGGTTTCGTCAATGTGATGACCGGTGATCTGGCCGAGCGGAAGCGCGCTTCCCGTCCCGGCATTGGCGAAGACGATGTCCACGGTCCGGCGCTCCGCCTTCACCGCCGCATAGAGCCAGTCGAGGTCGGCCAGATCGGAGACCGAGCCCTTCACCGCGCGTGTGCATTGGGCCCCAGGTCGGCCACAGCGGCGTCGAGCGGTTCCTGCCGGCGGCCGAAGATGAAGACGAAGGCGCCCCCTCGATGAAGCGCTTGGCTGCGGCGCGGCCGATGCCCGTAGCGCCGCCGGTAATCACCGCGGTCTTTCCATTCAGTCTGTTCATGTCACGCAACCTTCGAAACGAAAGCGACAAGCCCGATTCTGCAGCTCTTGATTCATGAAGACAATTGACTGAATATCTGTGAGTGCCATCTACTTTATAGATAGATATGTTGGACAACGTCACCATCAATCAACTTCGGGCGTTCGTCGCCGTGTGCGACCAGGGAAGCTTTTCCGGAGCTGCACGGGAGCTGAGGCGTGCGCAGTCAGCGATCAGTCACGCGATCAGCGCGCTCGAGAGTGCCTTCGATGTGGTGCTGTTCGAGCGCAACACTCGCAAAGCGACGCTGACGGCCGCGGGCCGCAGCCTCCTGCCTGACGCGCGTGGGGTGATCTCACGCACCGAGGAAATGAAGATGCGCGCGGTTGCCATTGCTGAAGCTGGCGTCCCACAGGTCTCGGTTGCCGTGGATACCTACTTTTCACGTGAGCGTCTGATTGAATGCCTGCGCACACTGCAGACGGACTTTCCAACGGTTGCAATCAATCTGCGTATGACGACCATGCAAGACGGCGAGCGTTTGGTTCTCGAAGGCGTGTGCGCATTGGCGGTGACGATCACGGACGTGCCGGAGCTGAGTCCGGGCACGATAGAAAGGCATCATCTATGTGACGCGCAAATGGTGACCGTCTGTGCGCCATCGCATCCGTTGGCCTCAATCGCGGGGCCAATCCCGCGGGAGGAATTCGGCCGGCACATCCAGCTCGTGGTAACCGACAATCAGCCCGATGCGGAAAAGACACAACAGGGGGTCGCCAGTGAACGCCAGTGGCGGGTGAATGACCTCGGCGCGAAGCACGATCTGCTCAGGGGAAGCTTGTGCTGGGGGCACATGCCGCGTCATATGGTTGCGGAAGACCTGGCGAAGGGAACACTTGTCGAACTCCAGCGGCGCGCATGGCACATGCGCCCCCTCACGTTCATGATTTCCCAGCGGCGCGGGTACTCCTTTTCCGAATGTGAGGCGCGGGTGGTCGAGCTACTTGGTAGTCGTCATCCTTTCTCGAAGGGTGCTGCGCCCTGATACCCGCGACAGGCCTTTGCGGGGCGGGCTGCTCGATCTCCTTGCCGTGCCGAGCGTTAGGAATTGTCGGTTGGGGGTGCGGCCAAGAACTGCCTTTGGCCCGCACCGCCTTAGGGCCGTTCAGATGGCCGCTTCTCTCGCCTAGCGGTCTTAGTGAGTCGTGCTCGTCAGTTTCGAAAGGTTTATCTGGGTCCGTTATTCGCCAAATCACGGGGTGCGCGGAGGGTTAAATTCTCTCCGCGGCGCGGAGAGAATCCGGGGCGCGCCCGTCAGGGTTCCGCCGTTGCCGAGATGCCGGCAACGTGGCCCCCGTTGGCGCGACGCCGAGTATCTGACCGTGCCGCCGCCACGGGAGACGCTACAGGCTAAGCTGCACGAATCGATCGCGGCGGCACGTGCCCGGCTAGACGATAAGCGGGAGTTGTGATGATGGGCGCCCGGTTATCGAATCTCGACAACGGTCTTCAACCCGGCCTCGAGCGATGCCAACGAGCGCTTAGGGTTGCGGACTGCCGTTCGCGCATCGAGCGGCAGCCGTGCCGCCCCGACTGCATCGACGGTCTCGGACCGTTAAGGGTTATTCGATGCCTGCCATCGGCCACAGGAATGTGACGGTGCCGCCGCGCGTGTGGGCAGGCGTCGAATAAGCCTCGATGGAGGAAACCGCGGAGTGCCCCGAAGCGCTTGAAGTCTTC
>NZ_PNYB01000027.1 GCF_002879855.1 Trinickia soli
GTCATGATTCGGCTCCTGTTGAAGAACGAGGCGGATTGCCTCATTCGCCAACATAAAGCCGCGTGACCGGCCTCTCCCTGACCTCCAGCGCCGGACCGTAGCCCCTACCGCGCGAGCGGTTTAGTCCGTCGGCCAATTTGAGACACTCGACGTCGCTGCCTAGATCGTCAACAATCTGTGCGTTCAAGACTGCAGCAACGCAATTGCACCCGACTACGGGACGAATATGGGCTTACGGGGCATGATTTTGGGAGGCAGGGACAAGGGAGTCACCTGGACGCGCCTTGCTTTCGGGAAGTGAGGGCCGGTGTGGCGGTGTCCTTTCGGCCAAGAACCGTCACTCGCGCGCGACGTTCCTTGGACATCTAATCGTCGCCCTGCCCCCTGTGAGGGGCCATTTCGAACGCCGCGCCTCCCCTGTCCAGCCGCGTCCCAAATCATTTTGCGCTGTCTCAGTGGCATGCGTACAATCCGCGCAGTTATCGGAAGAAAACAGCGTGTTCGGGGAGCATAAAAGTGCAAATTACGTTTGACAGGAAGACAGTTAATACTTGTTTGCAGCAGAAATTTGTTCTTCCAACGTATCAGCGAGACTATAAGTGGGAGCCCAAGCATCTTCAGGAACTCCTGGCCGACGTGCAAGAGGCGTTTCTTGTGCAGTGGAAGCCCGCGCACGGGCGAAAGGACGTATTAGGTTACGACCAATATTTCCTCGGCACGATAATTACGACGCAGGTTGCCCAAGGTGGGAAGGCTATTGTGGACGGCCAGCAACGAATAACCACTTTAACCTTGTTGCTTTCCTACGTTCATCGCCTTTCGCAGAAGCATCCGAATGCGGCTTTCTCTCCGGTCGATCAAACAATCCGCCGGAAAGTCGCGGGGCAGAGCGAATTCAACCTCGACTTGGACGCCGCACGCCACCGGCTGTTTGACCTTCTGGTTGACGGGCCGGAAGACGACGAGGACCTGGCTGCGGAAGTGGATTCGATTCCGGATAAAGACCCGGGGACGGAACAACTGTGGGCGTTGTATCAAGAGATCGAAAACTGCTTGGAAGCAGAGATTACGACGAACAACCTTCTCCCACATTTTTTTGATTTTTTGACTGAATGCGTGTGCATGTTCGAGATCGGGGTGCCGCGCGAACAAGACGGACATAAAGTCTTCGTTACGATGAACGATCGAGGATTGAAACTCAGCCCGATCGACTTGTTGAAGGGTTTCTTGCTTTCGAGTATCTCAACCGACGAGGAAAACCATGCTGCACATGCTAAGTGGACGGAGTGTATCCAAAAGCTGAAGGCTCTCGGGAGCGACGAAGATTCGAATTTCTTCAAGACGTGGATTCGAGGTCAGTTCGCTGTCACTATTCGGGGAAAGAAACGTGGAGACGCCCCGGGGGATTTTGAGTTGGTCGGTGATAGCTATCACCGGTGGGTAATGGATAACAAAGAGCTGATCGGGCTAAGGACCAGTGACGATTTTTCGAATCTGCTTACTGGGACGTTGCCATACTTTGTTGATCTTTATTGTCGTGTCAAGCGATGTGAAATCTCTCTGCAGGATAGTCTGCCGCACGTTTTTTATAATGGCGCACGTGATCTGACGCTTCAGACGATGGTCATTATTAGCGCCGTCAAAGCCACTGACACGAGCTCCGAGGCAACAAAAAAAATAAAGGCAATTTCCTATTTCCTTGATTATCTGGCGGTTGTCCGAACGCTAAACGGGAAGGAGAACACCTACGACAACATCAGAGACTTAGTCTTTGATATTGCGAAGGAAGTGCGCGACTTGGACTTGCAAGATCTTCGGGCCAAATTGGTGGCACGAATGGATTCTGAACGAGACAAGCTGTCTGCACTTGTCAATGTGTCATACGACAACGTGAAGCGTCAGAATCTGCTTCATATTTTAGCGCGGCTTGCTGATTATCTTGAAAAATCGGCGGACCAGACTAATAAGGTCGGTTTCGCCGACTTTGTCGATCGAACGCGGGATTCGCGCACATTCGATGTCGAACACATGATTGCTGACAATATGGCAGACGCGAATGCGGACATAACGGCAGCGGGAGGGCAGCCGTTTGGCTCCCCGTCTGAGTTTGCCGCTGCGCGGAATGGCGTTGGTGGGTTGATTCTGTTGCCGCGCGGGCGAAATAGGTCGATGCGAGCGATGGCTTACAGTGAGAAACTTCAGCGCTACGCCAATGAAAACATCTTGGCTCAAACGCTTACGGCTTCGTTCTATTTGAATCAGCCGAATTGGGCACGCTTCTCCGAAGAGACTGGGATCACTTCCCAAGCCGAGCCGTGTGCTGATGCGGCAACTCTTGGGCGGCGGGCGGAATTTTATCTGGCCTTAGCTAGCAAGATTTGGTCGAAGGAGAATCTCGAACGGCTGTTTCAATAGCCCGCGCGCCAGTTCATCGCTGAAGTGTCACTTTATGGCGTGCCGGGGTCACAGCAATGAACACTCGCTGACGCGTGATGGGCAGGAAGGGGGTGACGCCAAGGTGCTCAGTGAATGGCTGCTGTAGTCAGGGAACCGCCGTTATGCCCGATCTATGTCCAAGGACGGAAACGGGTCGATCAGCGTCGGACGATCCGATTGCACATGGTGCCGGCTGGTTGTTGCGATGCAGTATGCAACAGGGCGCATCAACTCCCTAATACGGATACCCCAAAAAGCAAACCCCGGCGACGGCCGGGGTTCTGTGCTTGGCGGCGCGATCGCCTATGAGGCACGGCGATGCCGTGCCACATGTCATGCCACTTCGGTCACGCCAGTTCTGCCACCGGCTCCGTGCCTGCCGCCTCGGCCAATGCGAGCGCCTTGTCGGTCGCTTCCCACGAGAACTCCGGCTCTTCGCGGCCGAAGTGGCCGTAGGCCGCCGTCTTCTCATAGACGGGACGCAGCAGATCGAGCATCTGGATGATGCCCTTCGGACGCAGGTCGAAATGCTCGCGCACGAGCGCCGTGATCGTCGCATCGGACACGCGGCCCGTGCCGAACGTGTTGACCATGACCGAAGTCGGCTGGGCCACGCCGATCGCGTACGAGACCTGGATCAGGCAGCGCGACGCGAGGCCTGCCGCGACGATGTTCTTCGCCACGTAACGGCCGGCGTATGCAGCCGAACGATCCACCTTCGACGGGTCCTTGCCCGAGAACGCACCGCCGCCATGCGGCGCAGCACCGCCGTACGTATCGACGATGATCTTGCGGCCCGTCAAACCGCAGTCGCCTTGCGGGCCGCCGATGACGAAACGGCCGGTCGGGTTGACGAGGAACTTGATGTCGCCCTTGATCAGATCGGCAGGCAGCGTCGGCTTGATCACTTCTTCGATGACGGCTTCGCGCAGCGTCGCGAGTTCGATATCGGGCGAATGCTGCGTCGAAAGCACAACCGTGTCGATCGAATGCGGCTTGCCGTCGACATAGCGCACCGTCACTTGCGACTTCGCATCGGGACGCAGCCACGGCAGACGCCCGTCGCGGCGCAGGCACGCCTGACGCTCGACGAGACGATGCGACAGGTGGATCGGCAACGGCATCAGCTCAGGCGTTTCGTCGCAGGCATAGCCGAACATCAAGCCCTGGTCGCCCGCGCCTTGATCGAGGTTGTTGTCGTGCGCGCGATCGACGCCTTGGGCGATGTCCGGCGATTGCTTGTCGTAGGCGACGAGCACCGCGCAGCCGCGGTAATCGATGCCGTAATCAGTGTTGTCGTAGCCGATGCGCTTGATCGTGTCGCGCGCGATCTGGATGTAGTCGACGTTGGCCGTCGTCGTGATTTCGCCGGCCAGAACGACGAGCCCCGTGTTGCACAGCGTTTCGGCGGCAACACGCGAATATTTGTCTTGCGAAAGAATGGCGTCGAGAATGGCGTCAGAGATCTGATCGGCGACCTTGTCGGGATGGCCTTCAGAGACGGATTCAGACGTGAAGAGATAGTCGTTTGCCACGTTGCAGACTCCTTGGTTACGGTGTTGAGTTCACGTAGCCAGCTTCGGGAGCCTGAAGCGGCGACGCTTTAGCGGATTCCTGTCTCCATCGGACGCTGCTGGCGCCCGGTGGCTTCGCCCCGCAAGTTGTCTATTAACTCGGCGAAGCCCGTATTATAGCGGCTTCTCGAAATTGTCGCAGAGCGAATTGCCGTGCCTTTTTCCTTCTATTCACCCCATTGCGCATTCCATTGCCCGCCGCGCCCGTCCTTGCCCCTGGCCGCCGCGCCGCAGCAGCGCGCCGGATCGACCCGCTTCCCGTTCGAGGCCCGCGCATGTTGAGGCGGATCGGCACAAAGGTGGGCATCGCCTTCCTCAGGTTCCTGGCGATCCTGCCGTACGGTTTCGTCGCGCGGCTGGGCGATGGCCTCGGCTGGCTGCTCTATCAGATTCCCAGCAAGCGCCGGCGCATCGTTCACACGAACCTCGCGCTCTGCTTCCCGCAATGGAGCGAGGAAAAGCGCAAGGACATCGCGCAGAAGCACTTCCGTCACGCGATCCGCAGTTATGTCGAGCGCAGCGTGCAGTGGTTCGGCTCGCTGGAGAAACTCACGAAGCTCGTCGAAGTCGACAGCGAAGTCGATTTGACCGATCCCGACATGCCGCCCACATTGCTGCTCGGCTTTCACTTCGTCGGCATCGAAGCGGGCTCCGTGTTCATCAACGTCGCATTGCAGCGCCAATGCGCGGCGCTCTATCAGCCGATGTCCAACCCCGAGCTCGAAGCAATCGCGAAACAGGCGCGCGGCCGGTTCGGCGCCGACATGGCGAGCCGCGCCGACAGCGCCCGCGTCGTGCTGCGTTGGCTGCGCGAGCGCAAGCCCGTGATGCTGGGCGCCGACATGGACTACGGCTTGCGCAATTCGACCTTCGTGCCGTTCTTCGGCATTCCGACCTGTACGCTCACCGCGGTCGGCCGCTTCGCGCAGGTCGGGCATGCGCAGGTTTTGCCGTTCATCGGCGAAGTGCTGCCGAACTACAAGGGTTATCGGCTCAAAGTCTTCAAACCTTGGGCCAACTACCCGACAGGCGACGACGACGCCGACGCGCGTCGCATGAACGCGTTCCTGGAAGAGCAGATTCCGCGCATCCCCGAGCAGTATTACTGGGTGCATAAGCGCTTCAAGACGCGGCCGCCGGGCATGCCGAGCGTCTACGATTGAGGGGCGATCGGGACGCGCGCCCGACCTCCCGTACAATACCGGGATCATGAAGCTCAAGTTCACCAAGATGCACGGCGCGGGCAACGACTTCGTCGTGCTCGACGGCTTTAGCCGCCCCCTCGCGCTGACGAGCGGCCAGGTGCGCGCGCTCGCCGATCGCCACTTCGGCATCGGCGCCGATCAGCTGCTGCTCGTCGAACGGCCCACCGTCGAAGGCGCCGATTTCAAGTACCGCATCTTCAACTGCGACGGCGGCGAAGTCGAACATTGCGGCAACGGCGCGCGGTGCTTCGTCAGGTTCGTCCGCGATCGCGGGCTGACCGATAAGCGCAGCGTGCGCGTGCAGGTTCATGGCGGGCTCATTACGCTGACGGTGCAGGACAACGGCGAAGTCGTCGTCGATATGGGGCAGCCCGTGTTCGAACCCGCGCTCGTGCCGTTCGACACCGCAGGTTTGACCGGTCGCCCGCAAGGCGCCGGCACGCTTTGGCCCCTCGAAATCGACGGCGCCACGCACTGGATCTCGGTCGTATCGATGGGCAATCCGCACGCCGTATTGGTCGTCGACGACGTCGCCGCCTTCCCCGTCGCGCAACTCGGCCCGAAGATCGAACACCACGTGCGCTTTGCGCAACGCGTCAATGCGGGCTTCATGCAAGTACGATCACGCCAGGAAATTGCTTTGCGCGTATTCGAGCGCGGCGCGGGCGAGACGCTCGCGTGCGGCACGGGCGCGTGCGCGGCCGTCGCCGCGGGGATTCGGGCGGGCTTGCTCGATTCGCCCGTGACGGTCCATGCGCTCGGCGGGACGCTCACGATCGCCTGGGACGGCGCACGCGACGAGCGCGCGCCGCTCATGATGTCGGGCCCCGCCGTCACTGTGTTCGAGGGCGAGATCGATGTCGCCGATCGCGCCTGATGCGGCGTCCGCCCTTTTTTCCCGCTCATCCGCTTTGCTCGCCCCTTTTCCGCCACCATGAACGATCGCGAAGTATCCGAATACCTGCTGGCCAATCCGGAATTCTTTTCGCAGCATGCCGAGCTGCTCGCGGCCATCCGGCTCGCGAACCCGCACGGCAAAGCGGCCGTCTCGCTCCAGGAGCGCCAGATGGACATGCTGCGCGAGAAGAACAAACTGCTCGAGCGGCGCCTTGCCGAACTGCTGCGCTACGGCCATGAGAACGACAGCATCGCCGCGAAGTTCAACCGCTGGACGGCGCGCGTGATCGCCGAACGCGATGCGCACGCGCTGCCGCGCACCGTCGCGCTCGGCCTCATGGAAGTGTTCGACGTGCCGCAGGCGGCGCTGCGTCTGTGGGACGTGGCCGAGACCTATCGCGACGCCGAATTCGCCCGGCAGGTGGGCGAAGAGGTACGCCTGTTCGCCAATGGCCTCGACGCCCCTTATTGCGGCGTCAACACGGGCTTCGAAGCGGCGCAGTGGCTGGTCGTCGGCGACCATGCGAGCCTCGCCGTTGCGGGCGAAACCGCCTCCGGCGAGACGGGTGCGAGTGGCGCTGCCGTGCCGGGCGCAACCCAGTCGGTTGCCTTGCTTGCGCTGCGCGAGCCGCGTTCGAATGGCGGCAATTCAAACGCACTCGCCGGCGAGCAGGAGCAGGACGGCACCCCCTTGGCCCCGGCGTTCGGCTTGCTGGTCATGGGCTCCCCGGATCCGCGCCGATTCCATGAAGGCATGGCGACCGATTTCCTGATGCAGATCGGCACGCTGGCGAGCGCGGCGCTGAGCCGCCTGCTCGCACGCTAAAGCCGCGGCGCGCGTGGCCACGCACGAGCCCCCAGCCGCGTCGCCGGCCGACGCGCAACTGATCGCCGACTATCTCTCGGGCCTCGCGCACGCGCGACGCTTGTCGGAGCATACGCTGCGCAGCTACGCGCACGAGCTCGACATGCTCGTGCAACTGGCCAACGGCCGGCCGCTGGCGAGCCTGGCGGCGCTCGACATGCGCGGCGCCGTCGCCAGGGCTCATGCCGGCGGGCTTTCCGCGCGCTCGATCGCGCACCGCCTCTCGGCTTGGCGCGCGTTCTACCGCTGGCTCGCCGATCGCGTCGAGCTACCGGCCAATCCGGTCGCCACGGTGCGCTCGCCCAAGCAACCCAAGCGTCTGCCCAAAGCACTGTCGGTCGATGACGCGAATGCGCTCATGGAAGCCCGCGGCCCCACCGACGCCGAAGGCCTGCGCGATCATGCGATCCTCGAGCTGTTCTACTCTTCGGGGCTGCGGCTGTCCGAACTCGTCGGTCTCGACGCCGCCTTCGCCGAAGGGGGCGGATACCGCTCGGCCGGGTGGCTCGACATCGCGTCGGCCGAAGTGACCGTGCTCGGCAAAGGCAAACGGCTGCGCACCGTGCCGGTCGGCAGCAAGGCGATCGAGGCGCTGGCCGCCTGGCTCGCGGTGCGCGGCCAGTTCGTGAAGGCCGATCCGCATCCGCTGTTCCTCTCAGTGCGCGGCGCGCGCATGTCGCCGAACGTGGTGCGCGAACGCGTGAAGCGCGCCGCGCTCGCGGCCGGCATCCCCGCCAACGTGCATCCGCACGTGCTGCGCCACTCCTTCGCCACGCACGTGCTGCAATCGAGCGGCGATCTGCGGGCCGTGCAGGAGCTGCTCGGCCATGCGAGCGTGGCGGCGACGCAGATCTACACCTCGCTCGACTTTCAACATCTGGCGCGGATCTACGACACGGCGCACCCGCGCGCCAAGAAGCGCGATTGACGCTCAAGCCCGCGGCCGGCGGCGCACACGCCGCATCAGCACCGCTCAACCCTGTTTTCCGAACTGACCGATGAACACCGTTACGCTCAAGCCCTCGAAGGAAAAATCGCTGCTACGCCGCCATCCGTGGGTGTACGCCAACGCGATCGAGCGCGTCGAGGGCAAGCCCGCGCTGGGGGCGACCGTCATCGTGCGCGCCCACGACGGCCGCTTTCTGGCGCGGGCGGCATACAGCCCGCATTCGCAGATCCGACTGCGCGTTTGGAGCTTCGACGAAGCCGAGCCGATCGACCACGCATTTTTCAAGCGACGCGTGCAACGCGCCGTGGCCCATCGGCAAGCGTTCGTGCGCGACACGGGCGCCGTGCGGCTCATTTTTGGAGAAGCCGACGGCCTGCCCGGGCTGATCGTCGACCACTACGTCGAAGACGTCACCGGCGACTTGAGCGGCGACGCGGGCGGCGGCGCGGGCCGCGGCCAACTGGTCTGTCAGTTCATGGCCGCCGGCGTCGAAGCGTGGAAGGAGGCGATCGTCGCCGCGCTCGTCGGGGCGACCGGATGCCCGCATGTCTACGAGCGCTCGGACGTGTCGATCCGCGAGAAGGAAGGCCTGCAGCAAACGACGGGCGTCCTGGCCGGCGACGCGCCGCCCGATACGCTGGTTACGCGCGAGAACGGCGTGCGCTACCACGTCGACGTCCGCTCCGGCCACAAAACCGGCTTTTATGTCGATCAGCGCGATAATCGTGCGCTCGTGCAGGCCTATGCGGCCGGGCGCGACGTGCTGAACTGCTTTTGCTATACGGGCGGATTTTCTCTGGCGGCATTGGGCGGCGGCGCACGGCGCGTCGTCTCCATCGATTCATCGGGCGAGGCCCTTGCGCTGGCGCGGGCCAATGTCGAGGTAAACGGCTTTGACGCCGAGCGCGCACAGTGGCTCGACGCCGATGCGTTCCGCACGTTGCGCAGCCTCGTCGACGAAGGGGAGCGGTTTGACCTCGTGGTGCTCGACCCGCCGAAGTTCGCGCCGGCGCGCGAGCACGTCGATCGGGCGGCGCGCGCTTATAAGGACATCAATCTGTCGGGCTTCAAGCTGCTGCGGCCGGGCGGCCTGCTGTTCACGTATTCCTGTTCGGGCGCGATCGATGCCGAGCTGTTCCAAAAGATCGTCGCCGGCGCGGCGGCCGACGCGCGCGTGGACGCACGAATCCTGAAGCGCCTGGGTGCGGGACTCGATCATCCGCTGCTCGCGGCGTTTCCCGAAGGCGAATATCTGAAGGGGTTGCTGTTGCAAATCGTGTGAGCGTCCCCATTTGGGAGGCGCTTGTAGTGGCGGCGGCTTAGTGGCGGCGGTTTCTGGCAGGCCCGCCCTGCCCGGCACGCGCGGCTTGTCGTCGCGCCGGCGCATCTGCTTCGGCCTGGGCCGGCGCAAAAGCATCCGCGCCGGTATGCTTCAGTATTTTCGTGGTCGGCTCTCGTGAACCGTCCCTGATTTCCGACTCATAGGCGATTTGAACATGATTCCCGTCACCATCCTGACCGGCTTCCTTGGCAGCGGCAAGACCACGCTGCTCAAGCGCATCCTCAACGAAAAGCACGGGATGAAGATCGCCGTGATCGAAAACGAATTCGGCGAAGAGAACATCGACAACGAAATCCTCGTGCAGAACCAGGCCGAGCAGATCGTGCAAATGAGCAACGGCTGCATCTGCTGCACGATCCGCGGCGATCTGGCGCGTGCGCTGGGCGATCTGGCTGCACGCAAGCGCGCCGGCGAAATCGCCTTCGACCGCGTCGTCATCGAGACGACGGGCCTGGCCAATCCGGGCCCGGTCGCGCAGACGTTCTTCATCGATAGCGAGATCGCCGACGAATTCCTGCTCGATGCAATCATCACGCTCGTCGACGCGAAGCACGCGAACGCGCAACTCGACGAGCATGAGGTCGTGCAGCGCCAGGTCGGTTTCGCCGATCGCTTGTTCGTCACGAAATCCGATCTCGTCGACGAAGCCTTGCTGTCCGACCTGCGGCACCGCCTCGTTCACATGAATCCGAAAGCGACGATCAAGGTCGTCAATTTCGGGGAAGCCGACCTCAAGGAAATCTTCGATCTGCGCGGCTTCAATCTGAACGCGAAGCTCGAAATCGACCCGGACTTCCTGGCCGAGGACGACCACGCTCACGCGCATCATGACCACGACCATGGCCATGCTCATGATCATGAACATGAGCATGATCACGAGCATTGCAACCACGACCATGGTCAATGTGCCCATGACGGGCACGCGCATCACCACCATGCACACCACGACGATCGCATCAAGTCGTTCGTCTATCGAAACGATCGCCCCTTCGATCCCAACAAGCTCGAGGATTTCCTGGGCGGCGTGCTGCAGATCTACGGTGAGCGGCTGCTGCGCTACAAGGGCGTGCTGTACATGAAAGGCGTGGACCGCAAGGTCGTGTTCCAGGGCGTCCATCAGATGATGGGCAGCGACCTCGCGGCCAAATGGCTGCCGGCTGAGAAGAAGACGAACAAAATGGTCTTCATCGGCATCGATTTGCCGCAGGACCTCATTACGGACGGTCTCGACGCCTGTCTCGCCTGATCGGGCCCGGGACGTGGGAAGCCGTACGCCCGCGCCGTGTCGAACGTTCGCTTTTTGCAAGCGCGCGCGCTATATTTTCAGGATAACGAGGGCGCCCCGGCAGGGTTTTCTCTCTTGCGGCGCTGAGAATCGATTCAGTTACAATACGTGCCCGCTGCCAGGGCGGCGGGTTTGCACAGGCGCCGGGAAACCTTATCCGGACAAAGCCTAAACAAAAACAATCGAGACACCGAAAGATACGCGGCGGCAAATCGCGCGCATGCGCAAGGTTGGCTGTGTTGCGACGTATCGAAAGGGTAGAGGTACCCGAGGATCGGTTTCCAGAGGAGTTCGGCCCCGCATCGGCGCGACGGCGTCCAGACGGCCACCGGGCCGCGGGCGTTGGCGCCTTCATGGCACCGCTTGCGGGCAATACGAAAGTGCGGGCAATATGTACGGGTTTTGCCTCACATTGAAGAAGCACGCAGATGACGACGAAACGACTCTTGACCGAAGCCGAAATCCTGAAGATGAGCGAGAAGGATTACATGAACGAGGATCAGCTCGCCTTCTTCAAGAACAGGCTCGAACAGCTTCAGGCGGAGATTCTCCGCAACGCTGGGCAGACGACCGAAAATCTGCGCGAAACGGTGATCGTTCCCGATCCCGCCGATCGCGCGACGATCGAGGAAGAGCATGCGCTGGAACTGCGCACGCGCGATCGCGAACGCAAGCTGCTGAAGAAAGTGCAGCAGTCGCTGGCACGAATCGAGTCCGGCGACTACGGCTGGTGCGAAGAAACGGGCGAGCCGATCGGCATCCCGCGTCTGCTCGCGCGGCCTACGGCTACGCTGTCGCTCGAAGCCCAGGAACGCCGCGAGTTGCGCCAGAAGCTGTTCGGCGATTGACGCACCGGCTCGCGCGGCCCGATGCGCCGCGCATTTTCACGCTGCTTCTCACGAGGCGCGCGGTGTTCCGCGCGCTTTTTGTTTTGTTGGCTTCGGTTCGGCCTTGATCCGGCCTTGATCCGCCCTTCATCCGGCCTTGATCCGATTTCGAGTCGGCCCACGATTCGGTCAGTCACCACGACGCCGATGATGCGCGCTACATCGCGCTGATGTCGCATGTTGCGATTCGATCCGATGATCTAAGGCAAACCTTACCGATACTGCCTGACGGCGGTCCCGGCATCGGTTTGCTCGCCGGCGCCCCTTGATAAAACCGCGGACGCCCTAAAATGGGCTGAATGTGCGCGCTGTAACGCGTTCCCGCGCGGGCGCGGTACGCTCATCCGTTTTTCGCTCGCGCGGCGTCCCGCGTCGCGCGAGCCCCATCCGCATTATCGAGGAACGCACCATGGAGCAATTTCACGGCACGACGATCGTCTCGGTGCGCAACGGCGACAAAGTTGCGCTCGGCGGCGACGGCCAAGTGACGCTCGGCAACATCGTCATGAAAGGCGGCGCAAAAAAAGTGCGGCGCATCTATAACGGCAAGGTGCTGGTCGGCTTCGCCGGCGGCACGGCGGATGCCTTTTCTCTGCTCGACCGCTTCGAGGCGAAACTCGAAAAGCATCAGGGCAACCTGACCCGCGCCGCCGTTGAACTGGCCAAAGACTGGCGCACCGACCGCATGTTGCGCCGGCTTGAAGCGATGCTGATCACGGCCGATTCGCAAACGACGCTCGTCATCACGGGCAACGGCGACGTGCTCGACCCCGAGGGCGGGATTTGCGCGATCGGATCGGGCGGCGCCTACGCGCAGGCCGCTGCGCGCGCGCTCGCCGACAACACGGCGCTGTCGCCGCGCGAAATCGTCGAAAAGTCGCTCGAGATCGCCGGCGAAATGTGCATTTACACGAACCATAACCGCGTCATCGAGACGATCGAGTAAGTGAGGTAAGGAACCGATGAGCACCATGACCCCGGCCGAGATCGTCTCGGAACTCGATAAGCACATCATCGGCCAGAACAAGGCGAAGAAAGCCGTGGCCGTCGCATTGCGCAACCGCTGGCGGCGACAGCAGGTGGCCGAGCCGTTGCGCCAGGAAATCACGCCGAAGAACATTTTGATGATCGGGCCGACGGGCGTCGGCAAGACCGAGATCGCCCGGCGTCTGGCCAAGCTCGCCGACGCGCCGTTCATCAAGATCGAGGCGACGAAGTTCACGGAAGTGGGCTATGTCGGCCGAGACGTGGACAGCATCGTGCGCGACCTGATCGAAATCGCGCTGAAGCAGACGCGCGAATCGGAGATGCGCAAAGTACGCTCGAAAGCACAGGACCAGGCGGAGGATCGCATCCTCGACACCCTGTTGCCGAGCGCTCGGCCGGTCGGTTTTGGCTCGGCCGTTGCGAGCGAGGCGCCCGCCGGCGATAACGCCACGCGCCAAACGTTCCGCAAGCGCCTGCGCGAAGGCCAGCTCGACGACAAGGAGATCGAGCTCGACGTCGAGTTGCCGCAAGCCAGCATGGACATCATGGGGCCGCCGGGCATGGAGGACATGACGGAGCAGATTCGTTCGATGTTCGCCAATCTCGGCGGTGGCAAGAAAACGCGCCGCAAGCTCAAGGTGGCGGAGGCGCTGAAGGTGCTGACCGACGAAGAAGCGTCGAAGATGCTCAACGACGAGGAAGTGAAGGCGAAAGCCGTGCAGAACGTCGAGCAAAACGGCATCGTGTTTCTCGACGAAATCGACAAGATCGCCTCGCGCAGCGAAGCGGGCGGCGCGGAAGTCTCGCGCCAGGGCGTGCAGCGCGATTTGCTGCCGCTCGTCGAAGGCACGACGATCAACACGCGCTACGGCATGGTAAAGACCGATCACATCCTCTTTATCGCAAGCGGCGCGTTCCACTTGTCCAAGCCGAGCGATTTGATTCCCGAGTTGCAGGGGCGTTTTCCGATTCGCGTCGAACTCGATTCGCTGTCGGTCGAGGATTTCGAATCGATTCTCGTCGCGACCGATGCGAGCCTCGTGAAGCAGTATCAAGCGCTGCTCGCCACCGAAGACGTCGAGCTCGAGTTCGCCCCGGACGGGATCAAGCGCATGGCGGAGATCGCGTTCTCGGTCAACGAGCGCACCGAGAATATCGGCGCGCGCCGGCTTTATACGGTGATCGAGAAGCTGCTCGAAGAGGTGTCGTTCTCCGCCGGCAACCACACCGGGAAGAAGGTGATGATCGACGCGGCCTACGTGGATCGCGCGCTGGGCGAAGTGGCGCAAAGCGAGGACTTGTCGCGGTACGTGTTGTAACCCGCTGAAAGCGCAGCATAGGGGATGCCCAGAGCCCATCGGATCGATGGGCTCTTTCGTCTCTGGCGGGCCTCCCACTTCATGACCGTAATCGCCAAGCTAAACAACGAGGCCGTGTCGATCGTAGCAACCCGCGCGGACATGTTAGTGTCGGCCTTGCCGGCCTTCACCTTTCGCCATTCGGACACCCCACGGGTGTCTGGCACAGACATCGCCTGAAGTGGGCCGGCCGTGATTCGGGCGAAGGAGAAACCTCGATGCCGCAGCCATCCGATGATTTCGCACTCACGCCGATCGGCTATATCCGGTCGACACTCGGGAACGTGACCGAAGCGCCCCATCAAGGTACCGAAGGGGCGCCCGACGCCTGGATCGAGCTTGATCCGAAGTACGTCGAAGGATTGACCGGGCTATCGCGCGGCAATGAAATACTCGTGCTCGCGTGGTTCCACCGAGCCGATCGCAGCAAGCTTGTCGTTCACCCTCGCGGTGAGCGCGACCGGCCGCTGACAGGCGTTTTCGCGACGCGCTCGCCGCACCGGCCCAATCCGATCGGCCTGCACCGCGTGACGATTCGCGAAATCGCGGGCAACCGGTTACAGGTTGGCCCCATCGAAGCAATCGATGGCACACCCATTGTCGACATCAAGATCGTGATCGGAACAGACGATTAGATTTTGCTCCGGCGATCGCGCCCATCATATGCCGTGGTGAAGCCATGGAGTGAGGAAGGCACGCATCCTCTAGTCTGATTTGAATCAGCGGAACGATTTGAGACGCTTTTTTGCGTCGATGATCGTGTCCCCGCCACACGGTGGGCCATCAATCCGCTGTTCATTCGGAAAGGAGCAAATTCGTGCGCATTTCCCTAGACCACGCAACAAAGCATCGTATTCCGGCGGCACTATCGGCAGCTGCATCGCTGTTGTGTCTCTGTTTGACGGCCAAGGCGGCCCACGCCGCACGCGCGCCGCTCGCCCCTCAGGCACAACTCACCGACGGCATCGTCGAGGGCGTCAGGCTCCGCGGTGAACACAAAGACGTGCGTGTCTTTCGCGGCATCCCGTACGCTGCACCGCCCGTGGACGATTTTCGTTTTCGCGAGCCACAACCGGTCGCCCGCTGGGCCGGGGTACACAACGCGCGGCAATTCGGCCCTCGCTGCATGCAAACGAACGTTGCCGGCAAGTTGGACTTCCGGTCGACGACAATGAGCGAAGACTGCCTTTATCTGAACGTCTGGACGAGCGCGAACGGCGCGGGCGCCAAGCAACCGGTTCTCGTTTATTTCCACGGGGGCGCATTCGTGTCGGGCGACGGCTCCGAACCACGCTACGACGGCGCTCAGCTCGCGTCGCGCGGCATCGTCGCCGTCACCGTGAACTATCGGCTCGGTGCATTCGGCTTCCTCGCGCCGCCGGGTGCGGCAAGCGAGTCGTCGCACGGCACCGCCGGAAATTACGGTCTGCTCGATCAGGTCGCGGCGCTGCGCTGGGTGCGTGACAACATTGCTCAATTCGGCGGCGATCCGTCCAAAGTCACGATCGCGGGCAACTCGGCCGGATCGGTTGCGGTCAGCGCTCACATGGCCTCGCCCCTGTCGCGCGGCTTGTTCGCGCGCGCCATCGGCCAGAGCGGCGCGGCGTTTGCGCCGAATGCCATGTGGACACGCGAAGAAGCCGAACGCGCAACGAATGAGTTTTCGGCCCGCGTCGGCGCATCCTCGCTGCAGCAGTTGCGCTCACTGCCCGCGCGAACGCTGCTCACGGCCGCCGCGCAGCCGCAGCGCTCGTACGAGCCGATGACGTTTCGGCCGAGCATCGACGGCTACTTCCTGACCGAGACGCCCGAGCAGGTGTTCGCACGAGGCGGACAAACCCAGGTTCCGCTCATGCTCGGATCGAACGCGCACGAAGCGGTTTCGCACGCGCCCGTCGACGAGCACCGCCTCCTGCCGCTCAATGAAAAGCTCGCGAGGTTCCGCGACCAGATTGACGAAGTGCTCGCCCATTACCCCGGCAACGCCAACGTGAGCCAAAGCACGCAACGATGGATGGATCTGCATCGGCAGACCGGTCAAGCGCCGATCTTCTATTACCGTTACACGCAGCAGTTGCCCGCAGAGACGGAAACGCCGGCGGGACCGGTCGCGCCGCCGATGCTCGGGGTGGCGCACGACGCTCAGGTGCCGTACGCGCTCGGCAATCTGGACAGCCTGCGGCGCTTCGGTTGGAAGGCGGCCGATTACGACGTTTCTCGTATCTTCTCCCGATATCTCGAGCAGTTCGTGAAGACCGGCGATCCTAACGGCGCTCAGGCGGGTGGCGAGGGATCGCCGGCCATCGAACCGGGGTCGCGAAGGACCGGCCCGGTGCCTACCTGGCCCGCTTCGCGCGTTGAGAACCAGGGTACTTTGGTTCAGGTAATCGGCGAAAACACTCATTCTGTGTGGGATCGGCCGGCATCGACGCAGGAACTCGCTCAGCAGCCCGAGAGCGGGCAACCCATGACCGCGGCGGAGCCGGCTGCTCGATAGCGCACTGGCGGTCTTGCCTGTAGGTGGGCCATCGGCTTGCATCGGATGAAGGCCGGTGGCCCAAGCGCTGGACGTCTCATTTCTGCCAGGCTGGCGCACCTTTCCGACAGCCAGCTGCCCCGATCGGCATGGAGCGCGCGGTCAATGCACACGGGCGAGCGACGGGCAGCGTTCCCTGGCCCGGCACCCGGCCCACCTGCGCTCACTGCTTCACCGGGCGCTTCGCCAGCTTGCGCTGCAATGTCCGACGATGCATGTTCAACGCGCGCGCCGTGGCCGAGATATTGCCGCCGTTCTCGGCCAGCGCCCGCTGAATGTGTTCCCATTCGAGTCGTGCCACCGAGAGCAGTGTCGGATGTTCGATCGCGGCTTCGGCCTGTGCCTCGCTTGCCTCGCTCTGCAGCGCCGCCAGGATCGATTCCACGTTGGCCGGCTTGGCGAGGTAGTTGTCGGCGCCGTCTTTGACGGCCTGCACCGCAGTGGCAATGCTCGCGTACCCCGTCAGCACGAGCATGCGCGCATCAGGTTGCAGGTCGCGCAGCGGCGCGACGAGGCTCAACCCCGAATCGCTGCCCAGATGGAGGTCGACCGTAATGCAGTCGAATCGATGTTGATTCGCCAGCGCAATGGCCTCTTCGGCGTTATGCGCCTGATGCGTCGTATAGCCGCGACGCGTCAGCCCGCGCGCCAGGATGCCCGCGAACACCTCGTCGTCGTCGATGACGAGAAAGTTCATCTCGCTCATAGTTCGTTCTCCTTATTCGAAATTGAAACCGCGGCGCGCCGCGGTGTACCGTCGTCCTTCGCCGCGGGCACGCGCAACACTGCGCGCGTGCCACGCGGTTCCCCGTCCAGCAGCTCGATCGAGCCGTTCAGGCGCGCGGCCGCCGCGAACGCGAGGTACAGGCCCACGCCATGGCCGCCTTGCGTGCTGTCCACTGGCGCACTGCCGAGCTTCGTGCGCAGCGCCGGTGCGATACCCGGCCCCGAGTCGCACACCTGGAATTCGATGAAACCGTCCGTCAAAGCGGCGGCAAGCCTGACGCCGTCGCGACTCACCCGCGCGGCGTTGTCGAGCAGAATCGTCAATATCTGCCCCACGGCGGCCGTTTCGTCCAACCAGGTGTCGTCGATCGCCGCGGCCAGCCGCACAAACTTCACGTGCGGATGGCGCAAGCGCCATTGCTCGCAAAAGCTCGCCAGCCACGCGTCGAGCCGCTCACGAGCCGGCGCTACCGAAGCGCGGCTGCGCAACCGGGCGAGCGCCGAGGTGCAGAGCGTCATTTGCTGTTCGAGCAGCGCGAAATCGTCGACGTACGCAGCGAGCGCCTGATCCGTGCGCGCGGCCTCGCGCAACTCTTCGGTCAGCATGGCGATCGTCGAAAGCGGCGTGCCCATCTCGTGCGCGACCGTCGCCGCCTGCACGCCGAGCGCGACCGCTCGCTCGTCGCGCAAGAGCCGCTGCTGTGCGTCGCCGAGCGCGGCATCGCGCTGCCGCAACGCGCTCGACATGCGTGCGACGAACCACGCGATCAGCCCCACGCTCACCATGAAGTTCACCCACATGCCCGTGCGGTAGTAGTCGAACAGGTTCGCGGGATTGTCCATGTTCAGCGGCACGGAATCGAAACCGAGCGCGATATAGCAGCACATCGCGAATATCGCGAGCCAGATCATGTGACGCCAGGGCAACACGGCCGCCGCGATCGCCAGCGACGGCAAATAGAGCGAGACAAACGGATTGGTGGTGCCGCCTGACAAAAACAGCAGGGCCGATAATGCGCCGAGGTCGACCCACAACTGCCCCAACAATTCGAGATCCGTTTCAGGCCGCGCGCTCGCGACGCGGAACCACGTGCCCGCGTTGAAAATCGCTTCGAGCGCGATGATGATCAGCATCGCCGGCAGCGGCAAATGAACGCCGAAAAACTGCTGCACGACGGCGATCGTCACGAGCTGCCCGATGATGGCCAGACAGCGCAACCAAAAGAGGTGTCCGAGATTCACGCGACCGGTATTCGTAATACGTTGCATCGCAATTCAGAGAGTCGGGGTGTCGCCCGTGCCCGCGCCCGCGGCGCCGGCAGCGGCAAGGGCGTCGGCATAGCAGGCCGGGCAGATGCATTGGGTTGGCCGCCCGCCGCCTTGCGCCGCTTCGGCCGGCAGCGCCGGCATGTCGGCGCACCAGCATTTGAACGGTCGCGAGGCCCTCCCGCAATCGAATGCCACGCCGCATCGCGGGCAACGTGCGCGAGGTTCCGATTCCGGCCCGCGGTCTGAAACATCCATGGACGCCATCCCTCGTCGACAATCAAGCAAAAAAATGTGTAAAAACAACACGATGAGGCCATGATGCCAGCCTTCTTGGCATGCCGCATGCATCTTTGTCAAAGAAATGGCGCGTCATCCGCGCACTGCGACCAAAAACCGCGGCTGCGTTTCTCAGTCCTGTACAATTGCGCCTGTTTTTCGCCCCCCCTGTTTGAACCGTTGCCTGCCGAGCTTGCCGCCATGTCCGAGCCCCTCGACCTCGCCCAGATCGCGCCCACGCTGAAAGCCGAGATTCTGGCCGAGGCCTTGCCTTATATTCGCCAATATCACGGTAAGACCGTCGTCATCAAATACGGCGGCAATGCGATGACCGAGGAACGCCTGAAGCAAGGCTTCGCGCGCGACGTCATTTTGCTCAAGCTGGTGGGCATCAACCCCGTCATCGTCCATGGCGGCGGCCCGCAAATCGATCAGGCACTGAAGAAGATCGGCAAGCAGGGCACGTTCATCCAGGGCATGCGGGTCACCGACGAAGAGACGATGGAAGTCGTCGAATGGGTGCTCGGCGGCGAAGTGCAGCAAGACATCGTCACGCTGATCAACCATTTCGGCGGTCACGCCGTGGGCCTCACGGGCAAGGACGGCGGCCTCATCCACGCGCGCAAGTTGATGATGCCCGACCGCGATAATCCCGGGCAGTACGTCGACATCGGGCAGGTGGGCGAAGTCGAATCGATCAACCCGGCCGTCGTGCGTGCGCTGCAGGACGACGCGTTCATTCCCGTGATCTCGCCGATCGGCTTCGGCGAAGACGGCCTGTCGTACAACATCAATGCCGATCTCGTGGCCGGCAAGCTGGCCGTCGTCCTGAACGCCGAGAAGCTCGTCATGATGACGAACATCCCCGGCGTCATGGATAAAGAAGGCAATCTGCTGACCGATCTCTCGGCACGCGAGATCGACGCGCTGTTCGCGGACGGCACGATTTCGGGCGGCATGTTGCCGAAAATCGCCTCGGCACTCGACGCAGCCAAGAGCGGCGTGCGCTCGGTCCACATCATCGACGGCCGCATCGAACACTCGGTGCTGCTCGAAATCCTGACCGAACAGCCGTTCGGCACCATGATCCGCTCGCACTGAGCCTTTGCGCGCCTGGGCCGGGCACGCCGTTCGTGCTGCCGGCCCCGGGCGCCGCTTCGGAGTCCAATCGATGTCTTTGTCGCCGACCCCGCGCAAGAGAGCCCGGGTCCGTCCGCGCTCGGGCAGCCCGGTGTGGCTCTTCGATCTCGACAACACGCTTCATCACGCCTCGCACGCCATCTTTCCGGCGATCAACGAGGCCATGACGCGCTACATTCGCGAAACGCTAAGCCTCGATGCGGCCGAAGCCGATTACCTGCGGCTGCGCTACGTGCGGCGCTACGGGGCGACGCTGCTGGGCCTCGCGCGCCATCATCCGATCGATCCGCACGATTTCCTGAAGGCCGTCCACACGTTTCCCGACCTGCCCTCGATGGTGCGCGGCGAACGCGGGCTTGCCCGGCTGGTCGCGTCGCTGCCGGGACGCAAGATCATCCTGACGAACGCGCCCGAAACCTACGCGCGGGCGGTGCTCGCCGAACTCGGCATCGAGCGGCTGTTCGAGCGCATCATTGCGATCGAGCACATGCGCCGGCGCCGGTCCTGGCATGCGAAGCCCGACCTTGCGATGCTGCGCCGCGTATTGCGCGACGCGCGCGTGCCGCTTGCCGAGGCCATCCTCGTCGAAGACACACGTTCGCATTTGAAACGCTACCGGCGGCTCGGCATCGGCACGGTCTGGATCGTCGGGCACCTGCCCACGCCGGCCCGCGCGGGCGACGCGGCCGTGCGAATGCCGGGCAGCGGACGCCCGCATTATGTCGATCGACGCATTCGTTCGTTAAAATCGCTGAGACCGGGTCACGAAGCGGGGCGTAAATGGAGCCGATTCCAGAGCAGGACGCGGAGCTAGACCGCGAGACGCAACCGACGAACGCCGCGCGCACGCGTATGAAGCCCGGCGAACGGCGTGTCCATATTCTGCACACGCTGGCCGCCATGCTGGAGGCGCCCAAAAGCGAAAAGATCACGACGGCCGCACTGGCGGCCCGGCTCGGCGTGTCGGAGGCGGCCCTCTATCGCCAGTTCGCGAGCAAGGCGCAGATGTTCGAAGCGCTGATCGAGTTCATCGAAGCCACGTTCTTCGGCCTCATCAACCAGATCGCCGAAAAAGAGCCGAACGGCGTGCTGCAAGCCCGCGCGATCGGGATGATGCTGCTCAATTTCGCCGCTAAAAATCCCGGCATGACGCGCGTGCTGACGGGCGAAGCGCTGGTGGGCGAACACACGCGGCTCGCCGAGCGCGTTGCGCAAATGCTCGAGCGCGTCGAAGCATCGGTCAAGCAAAGCCTGCGCATCGCGCTGATGGAAGCGAATCAGGCGCAGGCCGCGCCGGAGCCGCCCCGCGCCGCGCCCGCCGCAGGGCCCGCCGCAGGGCCGCTGCCGGCCGATTATGACCCCGCCGTGCGCGCGAATCTGCTCGTCAGCTATGTCGTGGGCCGATGGCACCGGTACGCGCGCAGCGGCTTTACGCGGATGCCCGCCGAGCATGCGGATGCCCAACTGCGTTTGATTCTGCAATAGCGCGTTATCAGGTTTTCCGCTATCCTTTGCCGTTCAATTGCTTTGAGCGTATCGCCCGCCGTTGTCCGGCGGGGCGGCCCGAACGGGAACGCAAAAAGCAGCGCGCCGATTTGTCGACTCGATTGCGGGCGCGCGAACCCTGACACCGAATGTCGGGTTCACTATAAATGCGGCTAAAGAGGTCGTCAGCCGCGCGCTGTCAGTCATGCCCCGCGCACCGCCGACACCATTTAGCCGCCCAGTCAGAAGGCGGAACAGATGGAATCGATCGGCATCGTCGCTCCACAACTCATGCATTTCACCGAGCCGCTCGCGCTGCAAAGCGGCGCGGCGCTGGCCGGCTACGACCTCATGGTCGAGACCTACGGCACGCTCAACGCAGCGCGCTCGAACGCCGTGCTCGTCTGCCACGCGCTGAATGCGTCGCATCACGTCGCGGGCGTCTATGCCGGCGAGCCGAAGAACGTCGGCTGGTGGGACAACATGGTCGGGCCCGGCAAGCCGCTCGATACGAACCGCTTTTTCGTGATCGGCGTGAACAATCTGGGCTCGTGCTTCGGCTCGACCGGCCCGATGAGCCTTGATCCCGCCACGGGTAAGCCCTATGGCGCGCGGTTTCCGGTCGTGACCGTCGAGGATTGGGTCAATGCGCAGGCGCGCCTGGCCGACGCCTTCGGCATCGAACGCTTCGCCGCCGTCATGGGAGGCAGTCTCGGCGGCATGCAGGCGCTCGCCTGGAGTCTCATGTACCCGGACCGCATCGGTCATTGCATCGTCGTGGCTTCCACGCCGAAGCTGTCCGCGCAGAACATCGCGTTCAACGAAGTGGCCCGCTCGGCGATCCTCTCCGATCCCGACTTTCATGGCGGCGACTACTACGCGCATGGCGTCAAACCGAAACGCGGGCTGCGCGTCGCGCGCATGATCGGCCACATCACATACCTGTCGGACGACGACATGGCCACCAAGTTCGGCCGCGCACTGCGCCGACCGGGCGGTGACGGCCTGGACGACGACTATCATTTCAGCTTCGATGTCGAGTTCGAGGTCGAATCGTATTTGCGCTATCAGGGCGATAAGTTCGCAGACTATTTCGACGCGAACACCTATTTGTTGATTACGCGCGCGCTCGACTACTTCGATCCGGCCAAGGCATTCGACGGCGATCTGACGGCCGCGCTTGCGCACTCGCGCGCTCAGTACCTCATTGCGAGCTTCACGACCGATTGGCGGTTTGCGCCCACGCGCTCGCGCGAACTCGTCAAGGCATTGCTCGATCACAAGCGGCGCGTCACCTATGCCGAGATCGACGCACCGCATGGGCACGACGCCTTCCTGCTTGACGACGCGCGCTATCACAACGTCGTGCGTGCCTATTACGAACGCATTGCCGAGGAGGTTCGCGCATGAACCAGGCCGCCATCGATTCGCTCGCCACGCGCTCCGATTTTCGGGCCATCGCCCGCTGGGTCGAACCCAACGCGACCGTCCTCGATCTGGGCTGCGGCGACGGCAGTCTCCTCGCGCTACTGGCCGAGGAGCTCGGCGTGACCGGGTATGGCATCGAGATCAACGATGCGGGGGTGCTCGCCTGCGTGAAGCAAGGCGTCAACGTCATTCAGCAGAATCTCGAAGACGGTCTGCGCCTGTTCGAGGACGGCAGCTTCGACTTCGCCATCCTGTCGCAGACGCTGCAGACGATCCATCAAACGGCCGCGATCCTGCGCGAGACGGTGCGTGTCGGCAAGGAATGCATCGTGTCGTTTCCGAACTTCGGCTACTGGCCGCATCGGCTTTCGGTATTGCGCGGACGGATGCCGGTTTCGAAAACGCTGCCCTATCAATGGCACAACACGCCGAACGTGCGGGTGCTGACGATCCGCGATTTCGAAGCCCTTGCGCCCGAGGTCGGCATCGAGATCCTCGATCGCGCGGTGCTGCACGGCGGCAAGGCGGTTCGTTGGGGCGCGAACTGGCGTGGTAGTCTTGCGGTCTACCGCGTCAGGCGCAGCTCGCGAGTGCCTGCGCCGGGTTGAAAAGGCTGCAGCGAAGAGGTCGACCATCAAACGAGATATCCCGCCCACACCGCATGAAGGCGCCGCGCTGAGCGCGCATGAGGCGCATCCCGGCTGGCGCGCGTTCCTGAACCGGCACATGCTCATTTGCGTGTTTCTCGGCTTTACGTCGGGTTTGCCGCTGTTTACGCTCGTCTATCTCGTGCAGGCGTGGCTGCGTTCCGAAGGCGTCAATCTGAAGGAAATCGGCCTGTTTGCGCTGATTCAATTCCCCTATACCTGGAAATTCGTCTGGGCGCCGCTCATGGACCGTTACGTGCCGCGGCTGCCGTTCTGGCGCCCGGGACGCCGCCGCGGCTGGATGCTCTGCACGCAGTTGCTCGTCGCGGGCGCGATCGCCTCGCTCGGCTTCGTCTCGCCGCGCGACGCCATTTGGACGGTTGCCGCATTGACGGCGCTCGTCGCGTTTTTCGGGGCGAGTCAGGACATCGTCATCGATGCCTACCGGCGTGAATTGCTCGCCGACACCGAGCAAGGGCTTGGCAATGCCGTGCATGTGAACGCCTATAAAGTCGCGGCGCTCGTGCCGGGTTCGCTGTCGTTGATTCTTTCCGATCATCTGCCTTGGACCGCCGTGTTCGTCGTCACCGCGGCGTTCATGCTGCCTGGCATGGCGCTGACGCTGCTCGTGCGCGAGCCGCAAGTGCATGGCGCGCCGCCAAAGAACCTGCGCGATGCGCTCGTGCAGCCGCTGGCGGAGTTCGTCACGCGCGATGGGCTGGGCGCAGCGTTGCTCGTGCTCGCGTTCATCTTCCTCTACAAGCTCGGCGACACGATGGCGACGACGCTTTCGACATCGTTCTTCCTCGACCTCGGCTTCAACAAGACGGAAATCGGCGTCATTGCAAAGACGACGGCGTTTTGGGCGAGCCTCGCAGGCGGCATCGTCGGCGGCGCCTGGCTCGTCAAGATCGGCATTGCGCGCGGGCTATGGATTTTCGGTTTCGTGCAAATCGTCTCGACGCTCGGCTTCGCCTGGCTCGCGAAAATCGGCCCGTCGCCGGCCGCGCTTGGGCTGATCTACGGCTTCGAGACGTTCGCCACCGGGCTGACCCTCGCGGCCTTCACGGCCTATATCGCGAGCACGACCGATCCACGCTACACGGCCACGCAATTCGCGCTCTTCACGAGCCTCGCGTCCGTGCCGCGCACGCTGGCTTCGGCGGCGAGCGGCTATGCCGTCGCGAAGATCGGTTGGTTCGATTACTTCCTCGTATGTGCTGCCCTGGCCGCGCCAGGCATGCTGTTGCTGCCGAAGATCGCGCCGTGGCGAGAACGCGAGCTGCAGCGTCCGACCGAGTGATCAGCAAGCGCGGGCCGTGCGCCCGTCCCATGCTGGCTTCGCCGTGTTATTCGTTGGTTAAAACCTGCGAATCGTGGCGAAGGCATTTTTAACAATACGATCGATTTCAACCGATCCGAATCAAATTATGCCCATTTCGCATTAAGCGAGAAAAGCAATTTTCATTACAAATCCCGCTCTCGGCCGCGCGTAATTCTCTTGGTCTGATTTAGAAAAATTACGCGCATTGCCGGCACAATCTACATCAGAATGCCTCCCACGCCCCAAGCAGGGCGTCGTTAGGGCCGATCCCGCATCAGATCGGTTCGCATCATTCCTCAGCAGCAATCTCATTACGCCATTTCATCATGGCGTCGATGATTTATTCGCGTCTTCAATGCGAAATGCGGTCCGTGCTCATCACTTTACGAATAGAGAGGATCAAAAGATGAAGACTCAATCGCTCACTGCTCAACGCATTCGCTTTCAACGCCCCACGCGTAGCCGCACCGCTGCCGCGCTGCTGATCGCCGCTTCGCTCGGCCTGCTGTCTCCCACGGCGCTCAATGCAGCTGCCAATCGACCCGCGACACGCATCAATCTGCCGGCGGGCGCGATCGAAGGCGTACACCTTTCGGATGCAGGCGTCACGTTGCGCGCATTCAAAGGCATTCCCTACGCGGCGCCGCCGGTAGGCGAGCTGCGCTGGAAGCCGCCGCAACCCGTCACGGCATGGGCCGGCGTGCGCAGCGCACAGCAATTCGGCGCGCGCTGTATGCAGCTGCTGCTGTTTCCGATGGAATTTCGCACCCGTGCCATGAGCGAGGACTGCCTTTTTTTAAACGTATGGACGCCGGCGCAAGCGGCCGGCGCAAAACTGCCGGTGCTCGTCTACTTCTACGGCGGCGGCTTCGCGGCGGGCGACAGCTCGGAGCCGCGCTACGACGGCGCGGCGCTCGCCGCGCGCGGGATGGTAACGGTGACGGTCAACTACCGGCTCGGCGTCTTCGGCTTCCTGGCTTTGCCGGAAATGGCGCGCGAATCACCGCATGGCGCTGCCGGCAATTACGGGCTGCTCGACCAGCACGCGGCGCTGCGCTGGGTGCGCGAGAACATCGCAAGGTTCGGCGGCGATCCCGATAAGATCACGATCGGCGGGGAATCGGCCGGCTCGGTGGCGGTCAGCACCCATATGGCGTCGCCGCTGTCGCGCGGGCTCTTCGCCCGCGCCATCGGTCAGAGCGGGGCAGCGTTCGGCCCGCTCTCGGTATGGTCGCGCGAGGATGCGCAAACGGCGTCCGAGCATTTCCAACAAGCGATGAAGGCGCCGTCGCTGAGCCTGCTGCGCGCCATGCCGGCCGAAACATTGCTGGCAGGCACCGGCCCGAAGGACAACCCGAAGTTCCTCTTTTGGCCGTCCGTCGACGGTCACTTTTTGACCCAGCTGCCCGAAACGACTTTCGCGGCCGGCTCGCAGGCGCGCGTGCCGTTGCTCGTCGGCAGCAATTCGCACGAAGCGCCTCATACGATGGTCCTGAACCAGCAGCCGCCGACGCCGCAAAACTGGCGCGCCGCGCTCAAGCGCATATTCGGTCCCTACTCCACCGACGTGCTCGCGCTATATCCCGGTAACGACGACGACGAAGTGCGGCGCTCCGCGACCTCGCTTGCCAGCGACATCTTCATCAGCCATGCCACGCGCCGGTGGGTCGACGCGCACCGCGAAACGGGCGGCGCGCCCGTCTATTTCTATTACTACACACACAAACGCCCGCCGAAACGGTTCCCGGAACCGGGGCAACCACCGGAAGACGGCGCCGTACACAGCGCGGAAATCAAGTACGCGCTAGGCACGCTCGGGCTGTCGAACCGCTTCGTCTGGCGGCCCGAGGATCATGCGGTTTCGCGCATTTTCTCAGGCTACGTCGCGCATTTCGTGAAAACGGGCACGCCGAACGACCCATCGCTGCCCGAATGGCCCGCGTCGCGTGAAGAACGCGGCGGGCTTCTGCGCCAGCAAATCGCTGTCGAGACGAAAACCATCACCGACGCCGAGTCGCCGCGGCACACATTCTTACGCCGGTATTACGACGAAAATCCGCATCTCGCGCACGACCGCCGTTGACGGGCGTACCGGCGTGCCGCCGCACTGCTTTCGGTTCCTACAGGCTGTGCGCGTAGTCGACCGTCAGCGGCGCGTGATCGCTGAACTTGATGTCGCGGAAGATCGACGTGCTTTTCGCCGTCTCGGCCACGCCAGGAGTGGCGATCTGATAGTCGATGCGCCACCCGACATTCTTCGCATAGGCCTGGCCGCGATTGCTCCACCACGTGTACTGCTCCGGCCGCTGATCGAGCCGGCGGAATACGTCGACATAACCAATGTCGTCGAACAGCTTCGTGAGCCAGGCTCGCTCTTCGGGCAGGCAACCGGAATTCTTTTGATTGCTCTTCCAGTTCTTGATGTCGATCTCTTTGTGAACGATGTTGACGTCGCCGCAGACGATCACCTCACGCGTCTTGCGAAGCGCGGCGAGATGCGGCATGAACTCGTCCATGAAGCGGAATTTCGCTTGCTGTCGGTCGTCGCCGCTCGAACCGGACGGAACGTACACGGAAACGATCGACAACCCGTCGAAGCGCGCTTCCACGTAACGGCCTTCGGGATCGAACTCTTTACTGCCGAAGCCGATGACCACTTCGTCAGGCTCGCGGCGCGTGTATAAACCGGCGCCGCTGTATCCCTTCTTCACGGCATGCTGAAAGTAACCGGTATAGCCGTGCGGCGCCAGGAATTCGGGCGTCATGTCGTCTTGCGAGCATTTGACTTCCTGCACGCAGACGACATCGGCGTCTTGCTGACCGAACCAATCGAAGAAGCCTTTTTTAGCGGCCGAGCGGATGCCGTTCAAATTGGCCGTAATCACTCGCATGATGCGTAATCCTTGGTGGTTTAGTCGGGTTCAACATGTGTGATCGTCTGCGCCCGCCGCCATCAACTGATGGTGATGCCTTGCAACGATTCCTTGGCGGGCGGGTACTGCAGTTTCAAGCTTTCGAACAGGCGCAGCAGCAGCGCGGCCACCATCAGATTCCGGTGCGATTTCGAATCGGCCGGAATGACATACCAGGGCGCATGCTCGGTCGAGGTCGCCGCGAGCGCATCGACGTAAGCGGCCTGATAGTCGTCCCACTGGTGGCGCGCGTCGATGTCGGCCAGGTCGAACTTCCAGTGCTTCGTGGCATCGTCGATGCGCGCTTGCAGCCGTTCGCGCTGCTCGTCCTTCGAAATGTGCAGGAAGCATTTGAGAATCGCCGTGCCCGAATCGGCCAACAGCGCCTCGAAATGTCGAATGTGAGCGTAGCGCCGCTCGATCTCGTCGGCGCGCAGCTCGCCGCGCACGCGCGGTACGAGCACATCTTCGTAATGGCTCCGGTTGAAGATCGTCAGCTCGCCGGCCGCGGGCGCCTGTTGGTGGACGCGCCACAGGAAATCGTGCGCGGTTTCGGTCAGCGTCGGTGCGCGGAAGGTCGCAATGCGTAGGCCGAGCGGATCGACTTCGTGAAATACCGCGCGAATCGTGCCGTCCTTGCCGGCGGTGTCCATGCCTTGCAGCACGAGCAACACACGCTCGCGCCGCTGCGCATGCAGGCGCTCCTGCATTTCGTCGAGCTGGGCGGCGTAGGCGATCAAGCGCTCGCGGTCGGCCTGCTTGGCACCGGTCGAAAACGGCTTGGCGCGGGGATCGAAATCGGCGAACGAAAAACCCTTATCCGCTTTGCCGCCGTTAAAGAATGGAACGCGAAAGTCGTCCAACTGCTTGCGCTTGGCCATGCCGTTTCGTGCCTCTTCGTTAGGCTCGCATCGGGCCGGCCGGCGCGTTGCCGCGCCGGCCGCTGGCGATGATGGATCGCCGCCCGATTGCTCAGGAGAGCTTCTTTTTCAGCAGTTCGTTGACCTGCTGCGGGTTGGCCTTGCCCTTCGTTGCCTTCATCGCTTGACCAATCAAGGCGTTGAACGCCTTTTCCTTGCCGGCGCGGAATTCCTCGACCGACTTCTGGTTCGCCGCCAACACTTCGTCGATGATCGCTTCCAGCGCGCCCGTATCGGAGATCTGCTTCAAGCCCTTTGCTTCGATGATGCGGTCGGCCGCCCCTTCGTCGGTCGCCTTCTCTTCCCAGATGGCGAGGAAGATCTCCTTCGCGATCTTGTTCGAGATCGTGCCGTCTGCGATCCGTTGCAGCACGAGCGCGAGCTGCGCGGCCGAGACGGGGCATGCATCGATTTCGAGCCCGTCGCGATTGAGCTGCGCGGAAACGTCACCCATGATCCAGTTCGCCACGCCCTTAGCTTGCATAACGGCAGCGTCTTTCACATCGCTTAGCTTCGCGATCACCGTCTCGAAATACCGGGCCATCGCTTTGCTGGACGTCAGGACACTCGCGTCGTATGGCGTCAATCCGTAATCCTTTTGGAAGCGCTGCTGCATCGCCGCCGGCAGTTCCGGCATCTCGCCCTTCACGCGCTCGATCCAGCCTGCGTCGATAACGAGCGGCATCAGATCGGGGTCGGGGAAGTAGCGGTAATCGTGCGCGTCCTCTTTGCTTCGCATCGAACGCGTCTCGCGCCGATCGGGGTCGTAAAGACGCGTTTCCTGCACCACCTTGCCGCCGTCTTCGATCAGTTCAATCTGACGACGCACTTCGTATTGGATCGCCTCTTCAAGGAATCGGAACGAGTTCAGGTTCTTGATTTCCGCGCGCGTGCCGAATTCCTGTTGACCGACAGGACGGACCGAAACGTTCGCATCGCAACGGAACGAGCCTTCCTGCATGTTGCCGTCGCAAATGCCGAGCCAGACGACGAGCGCGTGCAGCGACTTCGCGTATGCCACGGCCTCCGCCGCGCTGCGCATGTCGGGCTCCGTGACGATTTCCAACAGCGGCGTGCCGGCGCGGTTCAAATCGATGCCCGTCATGCCGGCGAAGTCTTCGTGCAGCGACTTGCCCGCGTCTTCTTCAAGATGGGCGCGCGTCAGTTGAATCGTCTTTTCGTACCCCGCCGCACCGGTCTTTTCATTGGCCGGCACCTGGATCGTGATCGTGCCGCCTTGAACGACGGGGATCTCGTACTGACTGATCTGGTAGCCCTTCGGCAGATCAGGGTAGAAATAATTCTTGCGGGCGAAGATGCTGCGCGGCGCGACCGTCGCGCCAATCGCGAGCCCGAAGCGAATCGCGCGCTCGACGGCGCCGCGATTCATCACCGGCAGCACGCCGGGCAGCGCCAGATCGACGGCGCATGCCTGTGTATTGGGCTCGGCACCGAAACGCGTCGAAGCACCGGAGAAAATTTTCGAGACGGTCGACAGCTGCGCGTGCGTCTCGAGACCAATGACGACTTCCCACTCCATGTTCATGCCTCCCGCGAAGCCGCTTGCGGCATTTGGCGTTGCCAATCCGTCACGCGCTGGAACGCATCGGCGATCTGCAGCATGCGCGCTTCGTCGAAATATTTGCCGATGATCTGCAGACCGACCGGGCGTTGGGCGTTCTGGCCCGCGCCGAAGCCGCAGGGCACGCTCATCCCGGGCAGACCGGCGAGACTGACCGACAACGTATAGATGTCGGCCAGATACATCTGCACCGGATCGTCGCCCTTGGCGCCGATGTCCCAGGCCACCGACGGAGCAACCGGCCCCATGATGACGTCGCACACCTTGAAGGCTTCCTGAAAGTCTTGCGCGATGATGCGGCGAATCTTTTGCGCCTGCAGGTAGTAAGCGTCGTAATAGCCGTGCGAAAGCACATAGGTGCCAACGAGAATGCGGCGCTTCACTTCGGGGCCGAACCCTTGCGCGCGCGACTTCTTGTACATGTCGAGCAGGTCGCGGTACTCGCTCGCACGATGGCCGTAGCGCACGCCGTCGAAGCGCGACAGGTTCGACGACGCTTCGGCCGGCGCGATCACGTAGTAGACGGGGATCGACAGTTCGGTCTTGGGCAGCGACACGGGCACGAGCGTCGCGCCGAGCGCCTCATACTGCTTGAGCGCGGCTTCGACGGCCGCGCGCACGTCCTCGGACAGCCCCGCGCCGAAGTATTCGGTCGGCAGCCCGATGCGCAGGCCCGTAAGCGGACGGCCAGCCGGTGCGTCGGCCGTGAGCGGTTGGCCCAGATAGCGCGTGTAGTCTTCATCGGCACGTTGCAGGCTCGTTGAATCGCGCTCGTCGAAGCCCGCCATCGCGTTGAGCAGCAGTGCGCAATCGGCGGCGCTGGCCGCCATCGGGCCGCCCTGGTCCAGCGACGACGCGAAGGCGATCATCCCGTAACGCGACACGCGTCCGTAGGTGGGCTTGATGCCCGTCACGCCCGAAAACGACGCGGGCTGACGGATCGAGCCGCCCGTATCGGTCGCCGTTGCGGCCGGAGCGAGGCGCGCCGCCACCGCAGCGGCCGAACCGCCCGACGAGCCGCCCGGCACCGCTTGGGTATCCCACGGATTGCGCACGGGGCCGAACGCGGAGTTCTCGTTCGACGACCCCATGGCGAACTCATCCATGTTCGTCTTGCCGAGGGTCACCATGCCCGCGCGCGCCAGACGCTCGACGACGGTGGCGTCGAACGGACTTTCGTAGCCGGCAAGCATTTTGGAGCCCGCCGTCGAGCGCCAGCGGCGCGTAACGAAGACGTCCTTGTGCGCGACCGGCACGCCCGTGAGCGGGCCGCCTTCGCCGCGCGCCCGTTGCGCATCGGCGCCGCGGGCCTGCTCGAGCGTGAGCTCGGGCTCGACTTCGATGAACGCGTTCAGATCGCGCGCAGCGTCGATCCGCTGCAGGTACAACTGCGCGAGCTCGACGGCGGAAATCGCCTTGTTCGCGAGCGCGCTCGCGAGCTCGCTCAAACTTTTCTCGTACATGTCGGTTTCTTTTCCGTAAATCCGTGAATGCGGCAGACGGTTACTCGATCACCTTCGGGACCAGATAGAGCCCGTCCTGGGTCGCGGGCGCGCAGCGCTGGTTCGCGTCGCGCTCGACCGTCTCGGTCACGGCGTCCTCGCGCAGGCGCAGCGCAACGTCCTCGATCTGTTCGATCGGATGCGCGAGCGGCGCGATGCCGGAGGTGTCGACGGCCTGCATTTGCTCGACGAGTCCGAAGAACTCGTTGAGCTGGGCGAGCGTGTGCTCGCGATCGGCATCGGCCAATTCGAGCCGCGCGAGATGGGCGATGCGTGTCACATCGGTCAAGGTCAAAGCCATGTGTCTCACCGGAATCCAGAGTAACGCGCAACGCGGAAAAAACGATGTTGCGGCGCGGGGTTAGGGCGTCGGATCGTGCCCTCGAACATGGGGCTGGAACGGCAAAAAGGACCGCCCGTTTACTACAAATAGGTCGAAATTATAAGGTATCATTACGCGTTCGAACCAAACCCGGACCGTCCCTGCCCAGGCTCACTCGGCACGGGACAATGCGCCGCCGCCTCGCGTGCCGCGGCCTCCGGTCGAATTCTTTGCAGCTTCGCGCTCGCGTGCGGCGCTCGAACGGCAGCCGCTCAGAACCCGAAGCTTTTATTTTTTTCCGCCGCCCCGCGGCGCCTAGATGGCGAAGCGAGGCCTCTCCCGCGAGACAGGAATTTCATGTTCGGCTTTTTGCGCAGCTACTTCTCCAATGACCTGGCCATCGATCTCGGCACCGCCAATACGCTGATCTACATGCGTGGCAAGGGCATCGTCCTTGACGAGCCGTCGGTCGTGTCCATCCGTCAGGAAGGCGGCCCCAACGGCAAGAAAACCATTCAGGCAGTCGGCCGCGAGGCCAAGCAGATGCTCGGCAAGGTGCCCGGCAATATCGAAGCGATTCGACCGATGAAAGACGGCGTGATTGCCGATTTCACGGTCACCGAGCAGATGATCAAGCAGTTCATCAAGACGGCCCACGAATCGCGCATGTTCTCGCCGTCGCCGCGCATCATCATCTGCGTGCCGTGCGGTTCGACGCAGGTCGAGCGCCGCGCCATCAAGGAAGCGGCACACGGGGCGGGCGCCTCGCAGGTCTACCTGATCGAAGAGCCGATGGCGGCCGCGATCGGCGCGGGCCTGCCCGTATCGGAGGCCACGGGCTCGATGGTCGTCGATATTGGCGGCGGCACGACCGAAGTCGGCGTGATCTCGCTCGGCGGCATCGTCTACAAGGGCTCGGTGCGCGTCGGCGGCGACAAGTTCGACGAAGCGATCGTCAACTACATCCGCCGCAACTACGGCATGCTGATCGGCGAGCAAACGGCCGAAGCGATCAAGAAGGAAATCGGCTCCGCGTTCCCGGGCTCGGAAGTCAAGGAAATGGAAGTGAAGGGGCGCAATCTGTCGGAAGGCATTCCGCGCAGCTTCACGATCTCGAGCAACGAGATTCTCGAAGCGTTGACCGACCCGCTCAACCAGATCGTCTCGTCGGTGAAGATCGCCCTCGAGCAAACGCCGCCCGAACTCGGTGCGGACATTGCCGAGCGCGGCATGATGCTGACGGGCGGCGGCGCGCTGTTGCGCGATCTCGATCGTCTGCTTGCCGAAGAAACGGGCCTGCCCGTGCTCGTCGCCGAGGATCCGCTCACGTGCGTCGTGCGCGGCTCGGGCATGGCGCTCGAGCGCATGGACAAGCTCGGCAGCATCTTCTCTTACGAGTGACATGCAAGTGAAAGGGGCGCGGGTCGCCGGTCCAGCGCCAATGCGCGCCCTGCCGACACCCGCACACGTTCACACCCTCGGCGTCGACCATGGAATACAGTCCGCCGCCTCTGTTTAAGCAAGGCCCGTCCGCGCTCGCGCGGCTCATCTTCTTCGTCGTCCTATCGCTCGTGCTGCTGGTTTCCGATGCACGCTTCAAGACGCTCGAGATCGTGCGCGCCGTGCTCGACGCGGGGCTCTATCCGTTGCAACGCGCGGCGCTTTTGCCGCGCGATCTCGCCGTTGGCGCAGCGCAGTTCGCCGTGACGAACCACACGCTGCGCGGCGAGAATCAAGCGCTCGCCGCAAAGAACCTTCAGCTCTCGCTCAAAGCGAACGAAGTCGCCACGCTGACTGCCGAGAACACGCATCTGCGCGCGCTACTCGATCTGTCGCGCAACGCCATGACGCAGTCGATTCCGGCCGAAGTCCAATATGGCATGCGTGATCCGTTCACGCAGAAGGTCGTCATCGGCCGGGGTTCGCAGCAAGGCGTGCAGAACGGCTCGCCCGTCGTCAGCGAGGACGGCATGATCGGCCAGGTCACGCGCGTCTTCCCGATGCAATCGGAGGTCACGTTGCTGACCGACAAGGACCAGGCCGTCCCTGTGGAAATCGTGCGCACGGGGCTGCGCAGCGTCGTCTACGGCACGGCGGCGGGCGACACGCTCGAATTGCGTTTCGTGCCGATCAGCGCCGATGTCGTCGCCGGCGACGAACTCGTCACGAGCGGCCTCGACGGCGTCTACCCCCAGGGGCTGCCCGTCGCCAAGGTCGTACGCGTCGACAAGCAGGCCGATACGGCCTTCGCACGCGTCGTCTGCGCCCCGGTCGCCGCCGTGCGCGGCGCGCGCGACGTGCTCGTGCTCCGCTATCACGACGATGCGCCGCCGCGCCCCGAGGAGCCGCCCGCATCGACGCAGAAAGACGCCAAAGGCAAAAAGGGCGGCAAGACTGCGGACAAAGCGGGGAAGGCGTCCGAGGCCGCCGCCGCAAAAGCGGGCACGGGTGTCGGCGAAAAGAAACCGGAAGACAAAAAGGCGGCGGATAAAGGCGCGGGCAAGACAGCCGAAAAGCAGTCTGAAAAGCAGGCCGCGGCTGCCGCGGCCGATGCAAAAGTCCATGGCGCGCCAGCACCGCGCCCCGCGTCGGGAGCCGCACGATGAATCGCCCGCAGTACATCCTGCTGCCGGTCAATCCGTACTTCATCGCGTTCAGCCTGGCGGCGGCTTTCCTGCTCAACCTGATGCCCTGGGGCCGCCTCATCGGCGTCCCCGATTTCGTCGCACTCGTGCTGTTGTTCTGGAATGTCCACCAACCGCGCAAGGTCGGGATGGGTGTCGCGTTCTTCCTCGGCTTGCTGATGGACGTACACGACGCGAGTCTGCTCGGCGAGCACGCCCTCGCCTATACGCTGCTCTCGTACGGCGCCATTACGATCCACAGGCGCGTGCTGTGGATGCCGCGTGGTCTGCAGGTCTTTGCCGTCGCGCCGCTGCTCGTGCTGGCGCAACTCGTGCCGTTCGTCACGCGCTTGCTGACGGGCGCGCCGTTCCCGGGCTGGGGCCAGCTCGCGCATGGTTTCGTCGAAGCCGCGCTCTGGCCGCTCGCCTGCTCGCTGCTTCTCATGCCGCAGCGCCGCCCGGCCGATCCGGACGACACGCGGCCCATCTGAGCGGGTCCGTCGCAGACGCATGACCGAATTCAAAAACACCCAGCAGCAACTGATGAGGTTCCGCTTCCGCGTCGCGGCGGCGGGCCTGTTCGTGCTCGCCTGCTTCGGGCTGCTGGTGCTGCGCTTCCTGTTTCTGCAGGTGTGGCACTACAGCAAGTACTCGTTGCAGGCCGACGAGAACCGCATCTCGGTCGCGCCGATCGTCCCCAACCGAGGCATCATCACCGACCGCAATGGGGTCGTGCTCGCTCGCAACTATTCCGCGTACACGCTCGAGATCACGCCATCCAAGCTCGACGACACGCTCGATCACGTCATCGACAAACTCGCAACCGTCATCACGATCGACGCGCGCGATCGGCATCGCTTCAAGAAGCTGCTCGAGGATTCGAAGAACTTCGAAAGCCTGCCGATCCGCACTCGGTTGACGGACGAAGAAGTCGCGCGCTTCACGGCGCAGCGCTTCCGTTTTCCCGGCGTCGACGTGCGGGCCCGACTGTTCCGCCAATATCCGCTCGGCACGACAGCCGCGCACGTGATCGGCTACATCGGGCGCATTTCGCAGCGCGATCAGGAAAAGATCGATGCCGTCAGCGAGCAGAACGACAGCGACCCCGATCATTACGATCCGCGGCTCGATGCAAACAACTACAAAGGCACCGACTACATTGGCAAGATCGGTGTCGAACAGAGCTACGAGGCGGAACTGCACGGTCTGACCGGCTTCGAGGAAGTCGAAGTGACGGCGGGCGGACGCCCCGTGCGAACGCTGTCGCGTACGCAGGCGACGCCGGGCAACAACCTCGTGCTTTCGCTCGACATCGGCGTGCAGGAAGTGGCGGAGCAGGCGTTCGCGGGGCATCGCGGTGCGCTCGTGGCGATCGAGCCGTCGACGGGCGATGTCCTTGCGTTCGTGTCGGCGCCGAGCTTCGATCCGAACGCATTCGTCGACGGCATCGACCAGCAGACCTGGGACGAGCTCAACAACTCGCCCGATCACCCGCTGCTGAACCGGCCGTTGCACAGTGCCTACCCGCCGGGCTCGACCTACAAGCCTTTCATGGCGCTAGCCGCGTTGACGCTGCACAAGCGCACGCCCGAATGGGGCTTTCACGATCCGGGCTTCTACCAGTTCGGCGGGCACACGTTCCGCAACGACGTGCCGCAGGGCCAGGGCTGGATCGACATGAACCGCGCGATCATGGTGTCGAACGATACGTACTTCTACATGCTCGCGCACGACCTGGGCGTCAATACGATTGCCGACTTCATGAAGCCGTGGGGCTTTGGGCAGATCACGGGCATCGACATCTCCGGCGAAGCGCGTGGCATCCTGCCTTCCACCGAGTGGAAGAAGAAGGCGTACCGCAAGCCCGAGCAGCAGCGCTGGTATGAAGGCGAGACGATCAGTCTGGGCATCGGCCAGGGCTACAACTCGTTCACGATGTTGCAGCTCGCTCACGCGACGGCGACGCTGGCCAACGATGGCATTGTCATGAGGCCGCACCTCGTCAAGGAAATCGAGAACCCGATCACGCACGACATGCGCCTCACGGTGCCGCACGAAAGCGGCCGCATCGCCGTGAGCCAGGCCGACATCGACGTCGTCAAGCGCGGCATGGTGGCAGTGACGAGCAATCCGTCCGGCACCGGCTACGAAGTGTTCCGCAACGCGCCTTATACGGTTGCCGGCAAGACCGGTACGGCCCAGGTGTTCTCGCTGCAAGGCGCGAAGTATCACGGCGGCGCACTGGCCGAGCATCTGCGCGACCACTCGCTGTTCATCGCATTCGCACCGGCGGATCATCCCGTCATCGCCGTCGCGACGATCGTCGAAAACGGCGGCTGGGGCGCAAGCGTCGCAGGCCCGATCGTGCGCCGCGTGCTCGACTATTACCTGCTTCAGCGCGGCAAGCCCGGTGTCCTGCAAGCGGAGGTCGCCGCCGCAGCCTCGGCCACGCAAGGTATCCCGGGCCCCGTCATCGGCGCATCCGAACCGGCGGATGCGGCGGGTGCCGCGGAGGGCGCAACCGCGCCCGTCAAGGTCGCCGCCGGCTTCAAGGCGCTGCCGCTGCCGGCTTTGCCTGCGTCGGCGCCGCGCGAGGTGTCGGCGCCGTTGATCGCCTCCGACGTCGTCGCCGCGCAACGCGCCGCCGCGTCCGGTTCGTCGGCAAGCGCAGCCGCCGCGGCGCAAAGCCCGGGCAGCGCGCAGGCCGGCGCGGCGGCATCACGTTCGAGCGCCTCGGCGCCCCCGGCCTCCGCTGCGGAAGTGATCCGCCGCCTGCACCGAGCCGCAGCGTCGAGCGCGGCAACGAACGATGCGGCCGGCTCGCCCCCCAAACGGCATCCATCGCGCCGCGAACCGGCCAGCGATGCGCTGGTTGCGCCGCGCGAGGATCGCACCGACGCGCAACCGCCTGCCGCGACTACGCCGGGTGCGCCCGGCCCCAACGATTAACGGAGAAGCGCATGGCCTTGGACAAGCGCATCTGGCGCGAACGTTTGAAAAAAATGTTCGTCGGTTTCGACCGTCCGCTCGCGCTGACGGTGTTTCTGCTGCTGTGCGTCGGCATCGTCACGCTCTATAGCGCGAGCATCGACGTGCCGGGGCGCGTCGAGGACCAACTGCGCAACATCGTGCTGACGTTCATGCTGATGTGGGCGCTCGCCACCGTTCCGCCCACCACGCTGATGCGCTTTGCCGTCCCGCTCTACACGTTCGGCGTCGCGTTGCTCGTCGCCGTGGCTTTGTTCGGCATCACCAAGAAAGGGGCCAAGCGGTGGATCAACGTCGGCGTCGTGGTGCAGCCTTCCGAGGTCTTGAAGATCGCCACGCCTTTGATGCTGGCCTGGTACTACCAGCGCCGCGAGAGCTCGATACGCTGGTACGACTTCGTCGTCGGCTTTGTGATCCTGCTCATACCGGTGGGACTCATCGCAAAGCAACCCGATCTGGGCACGGCGGTGCTCGTCTTTGCGTCGGGCCTGTTCGTCATCTACTTCGCCGGGCTTTCGTTCAAGCTCATCGTGCCCGTGCTGATCGCGGCGGTCATCGGCGTCGCTTCGATCGCCACCTTCCAGGACAAGATCTGCCAGCCGCAGGTGCAGTGGCCGCTGATGCACGACTACCAAAAGCACCGCATCTGCACGCTGCTCGATCCGACCTCCGATCCGCTCGGCAAGGGCTTCCATACCATCCAAGCCGTCATTGCGATCGGCTCGGGCGGCCCGCTGGGCAAGGGCTGGCTCAAAGGCACGCAGGCGCACCTCGACTTCATCCCCGAAAAGCACACCGACTTCATCTTCGCCGTCTTCTCGGAAGAATTCGGGCTGGTTGGCGAACTCGTGCTGCTCACGCTTTATGCGGCGCTGATTGCTCGCGGGCTGTATATCGCAGCCAACGGCGCGACACTGTTCGGGCGCCTGCTCGCCGGGTCGCTCACCATGGCCTTCTTCACCTATGCATTCGTCAACGTCGGAATGGTGAGCGGCATCCTGCCTGTCGTCGGCGTGCCGCTGCCGTTCATGAGCTACGGCGGCACCGCGCTCACGACGCTCGGGATTGCCGTCGGACTCATCATGAGCGTCGGACGGCAAAAGCGGTTGATGAAAAGCTGAGGCGAACCCGCTCGTTACTTCGCTTGCTTCGACTCGTCCTTCAGTTCGCGGCTTAGCTGCTGGAATTTGAGCCGCGCTGCGGGGTCGCCCTGCGCGGCGGCCGCTGCGTAGTAGGCACGCGCAACGTTCAGGTTGCGCTTGACGCCGTCGCCGCCGAGTTCGTAAAACGAGCCCGTCACGTACTGCGCCGTCATGTCCCCGCCCTCCGCCGCCTTCTTGTACCAAACGAACGCCTGAGCGTTGTCGCGCGGCGTGCCGCGACCATCGAGGAATTGATTGGCCAGCGCGAGCTCCGCCTGCACGTGGCCTTGCTGCGCCGCCTTCAGGAACCAGCGATGCGCTTCGGCCGGATCGCGCGCGACGAAATCGCCATCGTCGTACATCCTTCCGTAGACATATTGCGCGTGCGACATGTTCGCCTCAGCCGCCTTGCGCAGCCATTTGCGCCCTTCGTCGGGGTTGGCCGTCGTGCCTTCGCCGTTGAGCAGCATCATCGCGTAGTTGAATTGCGCGAGCCGATCGCCGTGATCGGCTGCTTCGCGAAACTCTTTGAGCGCCGCGGACATGTTGCCCGCGTTATAGTCCGCAACGGCGGTCTGCGTTTGCGCGTCGCCGTTGGACGGCGCTTGCATCTGCGGCTGGGGCTGCGCGGCGGTTTGCGCCTGCACGCCACTCGCGACCGCCCATGCGGTGGCGCCAAGCGCGAGCAACGACAATGCGCGCCCGATCATCGAAGAATGTTTCACGACCTTACCTCCTGCAACGCCGAGCGCGTCGCTCGTACCAGCCAGATGACGTCGGCGGCCAGCGCAATGACGCGAAAGCCCGCGTCGCGATATTGGCGCGCGCTCGCGACATCGAGCGCAAAGATACCTGCCGGAATGCCGGCGCGGCGAGCGGCCTCGACAATGCGAGCGATTGCCGCCTGGACGTCCGGATGTTTCGAATCGCCGAGATGCCCGAGGCTCGCCGCCAGATCGGCGGGGCCGGCGAACAGGCAGTCGACGCCGGGCGTCGCGGCGATCGCGTCGACCTCCGCCAACGCGCGGGCCGACTCGATCTGGACGATCGTGGCGATCTGCGTATTGGCGCTTTGCACATAATCACGGCGCGCGCCGAATGCGGCGGCCCGCACCACCCCCGCGACACCGCGCAGCCCGTCGGGCGCGGCCGCGTCCGGGTAACGCGTGAGCCGAACCGCGCGAGCGGCGTCTTCGGCCGTTTCGATGTTGGGAAACATGAGCGTGCGTGCGCCCGCATCGAGCACCCGCTTGACGAGCCAGCCTTCGCAAGCGGGCACCCGCACGATCGGCTCGGTCGGCAGATGCGCAGCGGCGATCGCACGCAGTTGTGCGGTCACGTCGGCCGAATCGTTCGGCGCATGCTCCATGTCGATGCAAAGCCAATCGAAGCCCGCATGGGCCAGCGCTTCGGCCGCATCGGCGCTCGCGAGCGACAGCCAGAGCCCATAAAGCGGCTCGCTGTCAGCTTCATTCAAGCGCTGCTTGAGCGGATTGATGAACGCGCTCATGACAGCGCTCGCCGCGCGCGCAGCGCAGGCGACGAACAGTGCGAATTCGCGAATGCGGCGCCCGGCATGTCTCGCTCCTTGGATGATTGATGAGCCGGCCGCGTCGCTGCGCAGGCAAGCGGCTCCGACTCGATCATACCCCGACAATAAGTTCGCTTAAGCCGGGCGACACGCGTTTTCGCGCAACGCGCGGTCCATTCGCACGAGCGCAGCGGCGGGGCCGCTCCATGCCACGCGGTCTCGCTTGAGAAAAGGGGGCTAGCGGGCGCCGTCGCGCACGACGTCGGCCCAGCAATTCGGCGTCTCGTAGAGCCGGACATGATGGAGTTGCAGATTCACGCCGTAATGGGCGTCGTAGACCTGCGAGAGCGTCTCGAACGCGATCGCGGCCAGATGCTCGACCGTGGGAATGCGGTCGATGACGACCGTCTTGTGATCGGGCATCGACTGAAGAAACTCGCGCACGCGCGTGTCGCCTTCGAAGACGAGGAACGCATGATCCCAACGGCTCACGAGGTGTTCCATCGCGAGCGATTTGACGTCGGCGAAGTCCATCACCATCCCGCGATCCGGCGCGCCTTCGGTTTCTACAATCTCCCCGTGCAGCGTGATTTCGAGCACGTAGCGATGCCCGTGCAGGTTGCGGCACTGGCTGCGGTGGTCCGGAATGCGGTGGCCCGCATCGAATTCGAGTTTTCGGGTAATCGTCAGCACGGTAAGTCAGGGAATGTTCAGATACTTGTGGGTCTGCATCGACAGCCGCCAACGCGGATGACGCTTACACCAGTCGATGGCCAGCCGTGTGTTCAGCTCACGCGCCGGGCCGTCCATCGGCTGCACGAGAAAGTGCTCGAAGTCGAGTTCGGCATACTCGGACAGCCGTTGATTGTCCTGCGGCACGACGACCTTCAGTTCGTTCCCCTTGGTCACGACGAGCGGTGCGTCGGCCTTCGGACTCACGCATACCCAATCGATCGAATCGAGCACGGGCAACGACCCGTTGGTTTCGATCGCCACCTCGAAGCCCGCGCGATGCAGCGCGGCAACGAGCGGCTCGTCCATTTGCAACATCGGCTCGCCGCCCGTGCAAACGACGAAGCGATGCGCCTCGCCCGCGGGCCACAGCGAAGCGATGCGGTCGACGAGCGCGCCTGCATCCCGATACTTGCCGCCATTCTCGCCGTCGGTGCCGACGAAGTCGGTATCGCAAAAGCGACAGACCGCGCTCTCGCGATCTTCCTCGCGGCCTGACCACAGGTTGCAACCGGCGAACCGGCAGAACACGGCCGGGCGGCCCGCGTTCGCGCCTTCGCCTTGCAACGTGTAGAAAATTTCCTTGACCGCGTACGTCATGCTGCGCCCGATTCGTCCAACTTCGTTAGTCAACGGCCCGCTTGGCTGGGGAACCCCGCCGCGTGGCGCTGTTACGCCGGCTGCGTGACTTTTTCGCCGGCGAGAAATGCCGCATAACCGCGTTTGCGCAAGCGGCAGGCCGGGCAATCGCCGCAGCCGAAGCCCCAATCGTGCAACTCGGCGCGTTCGCCGACGTAGCACGTGTGCGTCTCGACGCGTATGAGCTCGACCAGCGCGTCGCCGCCCAACTCGCGCGCGAGTCTCCAAGTATCCGCTTTATCGAGCCACATCAGCGGCGTCTCGACCACGAAGCGACTGTCCATGCCCAGATTGAGCGCGACTTGCAACGCTTTCATGGTGTCGTCGCGGCAGTCGGGATAGCCCGAGAAGTCGGTCTCGCACATGCCGCCGACGAGCGCCGATAAACCGCGCCGATAGGCGATCGCAGCGGCGATCGTCATGAACATCAGATTGCGGCCGGGCACGAACGTGTTCGGCAAGCCGTTCGCGGAGGCCTCGATCTGGATTTCGCGCGTCATCGCCGTGTCGCTGATCGACCCCAGCACGGACAGATCGATCATGTGATCGTCGCCAAGGCGCCCGGCCCACGCCGGAAACGTGCGCAGCATCGCTTGACGCACCCCCTCCCGGCACTCGAGTTCGACACGATGGCGCTGACCATAGTCGAAACCCAGCGTCTCGACCGTTTCGTAACGATCGAGCGCCCAAGCAAGGCACGTGGTCGAATCCTGACCGCCCGAAAACAGCACGAGCGCGCCACGCTTAGCGTCTGTCCGAATCACCGTAATAACTCCGTGGACGTGATCAAAAAGGGAAGGCACGCTCCTGCGTGCCCGTTGCGGTGCGGCGCCCGCCAGCGCGGCCGCACGGTGCTTGCAGTATAGGCCCCGCCCTGTCGGGCCGGGCTGCACGGCAGTTATACCGTGCAGCAGTGGGCACCCCTTCCCAATCGCCGCCTGAGTCCATGCCGATTCGCGGGTTCGGTGTGACGCCATGAGAAAAACCCCAAGAACCTTGCGATTCTTGGGGTTGGATACTGCTGGTGGCCTGGGGCGGAATCGAACCACCGACACGCGGATTTTCAATCCGCTGCTCTACCAACTGAGCTACCGGGCCACGAAGAAGCGAGAGTATAGCAAGGGGTTCGGCGTTGCTCAAGTGCTTTTTTCGCCTGCATTTTCGCCGGCGCTTTCGCCCCGGCGTCACTCTCCTTTGTTCTTGCTCAGGTCGACGCCCAACTGCTTGAGCTTGCGATAAAGGTGCGTGCGCTCGAGCCCCGTTTTTTCCGCCACGCGCGTCATGCTGCCGTTCTCACGCGCCAGGTGATACTCGAAATAGGCGCGCTCGAATGCGTCGCGCGCATCGCGCAAAGGGATGTCGAACGAAATCGACGCTGTCTGCGGCACGGCCGGGCTCGTTGCCACGGCGTCCGCCGCGAGCATCGGTAGCGCCACGGCGGCCGCGACCGTCGCCACATTTGCGGGCGCCACGGCTTTTGCGGCCGCGGCACCGATGGTCGGCGACGCGCTGCCGCGCGCGAGTCCCTGCTCGACGGCCTTCAGCAGCTTCTGCAGCGCGATCGGCTTTTCCAGAAAATTGAGCGCACCGATCTTGGTCGCCTCGACGGCCGTATCGATCGTTGCGTGTCCCGACATCATGATGACCGGCATCGTCAACTGCCCCTGCGCGCCCCATTCCTTGAGGAGCGTTACACCATCGGTGTCAGGCATCCAAATATCGAGCAACACCAGATCGGGCGCCTGACGTTGGCGGTAGTCGCGCGCCTGCTGCGCGTTCTCCGCCACCTCTACGGCATGTCCTTCGTCGCTCAGGATTTCCGAAAGCAATTCCCGGATACCCATTTCGTCGTCTACCACCAGGATGGTCGCCATTTATGCTGCCCTTGTCTGCGCTATTGCTTTTGTCGCACCCGGCGCTGCGCCGCCGTGGGAGGTCGTCCCCCCTGCGGGTGCAACGTCGTCTGCCAATTGCAGGAACAAAATCGAAATCTGCGCGCCTTCGATTGCTTCGCCTGCTTTCACTCGATTCCGAATATCGATCCGTGCGCCGTGTTCGTCGACGATCTTCTTGACCATGGCGAGTCCGAGCCCCGTCCCTCTGGCTTTCGTCGTCACATAAGGTTCGAACGCGCGCGTGAGGATGCGGGCGGGAAAGCCCGGACCGTTGTCGGACACGGTCAGGCGAACCGCGACGCGCACTTTCCCCTGCGCGTCGGGATCGCCGTATTCTACTGTCTTGGTTTCGATGACGACACGCGGGGTCGCCACGTCCGCCACCGCATCTTGCGCATTTTGCAGCAGGTTATGGATGACCTGGCGCAATTGCGTGGCGTCGCCACGAATCACGGGCAGCGCCGACAGCTCGGCCTTGATCGCACTCTTGCCTTCTTCGACACCGTACAGGCCCAACACTTCCGCCACGAGATCGTTCAACTGCAGGTTCGCCAGAACGGCCGGCGGCGTACGCGCATAGTCGCGGAAGTTGTCGACCATCTGCTTCATCGCCGAGACCTGATTGACGATCGTCGTCGCGCCGCGCTTGAGCACGTCGGCGTCGTGCGGCGAAAGCTTGTCGGCCAGTTTCATCTGCAGCCGCTCGGCCGACAGTTGAATCGGCGTCAGCGGATTCTTGATCTCGTGCGCAAGCCGCCGCGCCACCTCGCCCCACGCGGCCGAGCGCTGCGCCGAAATGACGTCGGAGATGTCGTCGAACACGATCACGTACCCGGCCGTCTGCGCTTCGTCGCCCGCTTCGGCCGGCGTAGTCGCCACGAGCCGCGAGCCGCGCACGAGCAACGTGAGCGGCTCGGCTTCGCCGGGCACGGTCACCGCCACCTGCTGCTGCCAATGACCGCCGTCATCGACGACGCCCTCGCTGGCCGCCTCGCGATCGACAAATGACTTGCGCACGATCGCGGCAAACTCCGAGAGCACGCCGATATGCTCGAATGAAGCCCCCAGCATCGATTGGAACGGCTGCCGGAAAATACGCTCGGCGCCGCGGTTGGCCGTGGTCAACCGAAATTGCCGATCGAGCACGAACACGCCGGCCGTCAGGTTCGCCAGGATGCTCTCCAGATAGGCCTTCGAATGCTCGAGCGCAACCCGATTGCGCTCGACAGCCAGCCGCGCCTCCGACAACTGGCGCGTCATGGCATTGAACGATTGCGTGAGGAAGCCAAGCTCGTCGCGCGATTTGATTTCACGCTTCGGCGTGTAGTCGCCTTCGGCCACTTCCTTCGTGCCCTTGGCCAGCAGAAACAACGGCCGCGCCAGCTGATTGCCCAGCGCGAGCGCCAGCATCATCGCAATGAAGGTCGCAAGAAAGAGCGCGAGCGTCAGCGTGCCGATATACATTTTGCGCAGGCCGGTGCGGCCCAGCGCCTTCTCCTGATACTCGCGGTAGGCGCGTTGAACGGCGTCGGCATTGCGCGCAAGGCTCGGCGAGACCGGCTGCGTCAGTTGCAGAAAGCGCTCCGCGGGCTGCAGCAGCGACGTATTCGCATCGGGCACACGCACGACCACGCGCAGGCGCAGCGAGCCTTTCGCTCCCTTCGCGTGCGGGTCGCCGTCGACTTCACCTTCGATGTTGGCGTAACCGCGGCCGCGCGCCTGCTCGAGCATGATCTGCGTCGGCAGGTCGTCAGGCAGCAGCGACGACGCAATGTTGCTCGACGCCTGTGCGACCACGTGCAGATCGGGCGACGCGCCCGACACGCTGCGCACCGATTCGACGAGCATCGCATCCTGTATGCCGAACTGATCGCGCATGCGCAGCAGCGTAAGCGTCGTATTGTTCGGCGCCGCGCCGGCCAGTTGCTCGGCCACCACATGCGCCTTCGTCTGCAGGTCGGACAACGACGCCTCAAGCATGCCGCGCCCGAGGTTCAACCCTGAAGTCAACGCCGTTTCGACGTTGACGTCGAACCACGACTCGATACTGCGCGAGACGAACTGATATGACACCACATAGATGATCGTACCGGGCACGACGCCCACCAGCGCAAAGAAAATCGCAAGCTTCGCAAGCAGCCGCGTGCCGAACTTGCCCTTGCGCAGCCGCGCGAGAATCATCACGACGAGCGCCAGCACGATCAGCAGGAACACGAGCGCCACGGCGATATTGGCCGCGTAGAGCCACGAGTAGTAGCGATCGAAGAATTCGGTATTGGCGCTGGCCGCCGCGAGCAGCACGAGCAGCAGCAACGCGGTGACGGCCACGGTGGAGACGATGACGCGGACCAGAATGCTGCTCAGGTCCGCTTTTCGACGCACGCTATTTAGCACGTTCGGTCACCGTGAAGGTAAAGCGCTTCCAGTCGGAAGCGAGCGTCCAGTCGCGATTGTTGACCGCATCGACCTGAAACGGCTTGGGCATCAATGCGGTGTCGAGCTGCATGCGCACCGATGCCGTGTATGTTTCACCGGGCTGCACCTGATTGCGATCGATGACGTGCCACGAAGTGACGTGCTTGACGACCGCGAGCGCCTCGGCCAACGATGAAAATCCCTGCTGCAAGCCGCCGCTCGAGACGCGGTATTCGCGCGTCAGCGGTTGAAACGAGAGCCGCAGCGTTTGCGTAACCGACACGGGCTGCGCATCGAACCAATACCAGCGTGGGCGCGTGAGGTCGAATTCGGTCGTGAAATAGAGCGGCACGCCTTTGTTGACGGCGTCCTCGAGGCTGCTGTTCAATTCGAAGTCGAAACGCGCATCGAGATTCCAGCCGCTGCCGTCGCCCTGCAGCGACGCACGCTGCACCGCAATCGTGTCGGCGCGCACAGGCCCCGCCGCAGCCAGGTAAACGGTCAGCCCGATCCAGAGCCAGGCCATGAGCCGAAGCGGAAAAAAGCGTTTGCTGATCGTCACCGTTTCTGAAAGCGCGCGTAGAAAAAACCGTCGTGGTCGTGGTCGATGTCGGCCCCGGTGCGCTCGAGCTGCCCGGCGCGCGTTCCGGTCGATACGGGAGCCGAGCATCCGGCTGTAGCGCCAAGACAAGTCGGCATCAATTGCCCGGGCGCGTCCAATCGTACCGCATCTTCATGGGCGCGTTCAAACCAGCGTGCCTGCTCCTCGCCTTCTTCGGGAAAAATCGAGCATGTGACGTACAGCAGCTCGCCGCCCGGGGCGAGCAACGGCCATAGCGCATCGAGGATGCGCCGCTGTTCGGCAACGAGCGCCGGGATATCGGTGGTGCGCCGCAGCCAGCGCACGTCGGGATGGCGCCGGACGATGCCGGACGCCGAACACGGCACGTCGGCGAGAATGCGGTCGAAAGGCCGCCCGTCGTGCCATCGGGACGGATCACCCGCATCGCCGACAACCACTTGCGCCTTCAGCCCGAGGCGCGACAGATTTTCGTCGATGCGTGCCGCGCGCGCGGCATCCGATTCGAGCGCGACGAGTTCGACATCGGCCAGTTCGAGCACATGGCCCGTCTTGCCGCCCGGCGCTGCGCAGGCGTCGAGCACGCGCATGGCGTTGCGCGCGCCGAGCTGCTCGGCCGCTAGTTGCGCGCCCGCGTCTTGTACCGATACGACGCCTTGCGAAAACCCCGGAATCCGATCGACGGGCAGCGGGGCCGCAAGCCTGACCGCGTGCAGCCCGACCGTCGTGGCTGCGATCCCGTTTTCGTCGAGCGTCCGCAGGTAGTCGGCCACGGTCGTGCGCCGCGCATTCACGCGCAACGTCAGTGGGCCGGGTTCGTTGCCGGCGGCAAGGACACGCTCCCAGGCCTCGGGCCAAGCGCGCCGAACCGCCTCGATCCACCAGGACGGGTAGCTCCATGCCGAGACGGCGTCGGCTTGCGCCTTCGACAGCCAGACCTCGCGCTCGCGCAAAAAGTTGCGCAGAACGGCATTGACGAGGCCTTTGGCGAACGCGCACTCGCGGCGTGCGCCGATGGCGTTCACCGCTTGATCGACGACCGTATAAGGTGCGTACGCCGCGGTTGACGTGTCGTCGGCCAACAGCGCGAGCGCGCAAGCCAGCATATTGCCGACGTGCGCGGGCGGCGCCTTGCGCACGAGTTGCGCGACCAGCCAGTCGGCCATGCCGAGCCGTCGCAGCGTGCGATAGGCGATGTCCTGGATTGCGCCGCGCGCGAGCATCGCGCTTGCCGCGGGCATCGACGCCAGCCCGGCGGCCAGCGCGGCCGGCAACGCCCTGCCTCCTCGCACCGCGCCGACGGCAACTGCTGCGCCGTCGAGAGCGAAGCCGAGCGAATCGGGGGCGAGGTGCGACCGGGCGAAATGTTCGGTGCCGGCTTTCGGCGCCGAACGGCGGGAAGAGGTAGATCGAGTCATCGGCAGGGGAAACGTCACGCGACGCTTTACATCCAGCGCTTGGCGTTGAAATCCGGCAGGGGGACCGCTTACTGTGCCGCGTGGGACAAGTTGCATATTGTACCGCGCGGCACGAATGCCGGCCGGGTGGGCAGAATCCGGATAAGGCCGCGTTCGACATCGTCCCGCACGATCGAGTGCGGCAACACCGAAATGGCATGCCCCGCCGATCCCCATTGCAGGCCAAGCCGGCGTTGTGCATCACGCATGCGCCCGGGTACATGCTGATCACCGGTCTGCTCAACACCGACTACGCCGTGATCTAGCGCCAAAGCAAGGAAAGGCGGGCTGCGCCGGACGATCGGCTAAGCGGCGCAGCGGAGCAACAGCCCTTCCAGATGCTCGTCGTCGATTCCGTGCGCGCGCAGCGCCGTGACCGTCTGGACCAGATAGTCGAGCGCGCTGCCGTGCTTGCCCACGGCGTGTCGCAGCACGTGTCGAACCAGCGGATCCGAAACGTCGCTCGCCCGATTGAACGCGCGGCGCTGCAGTACGAACGCGAGCGCCATCACCTGACGCCCATCGGCGAGCACGCACGCCAGCCAGCAGGGCCGATATGAATCCATAACGAGTTCACGTCTCCAAAGGATTGCCAGCGCGGCCTCCGCCTGAGCGGAATCGATCCGATGGGCCACGCCTTGGCACCGCCCTCCCTCGTCGAGCGCCAGTACCAACCCTGGCGCTTCAGGGGTCCCTCGACTCAAACACGACCACAGGCACAACCCGCGATGATATCCGTCGACGACGGCGCCGACCGTTTCGGCAACCGGTAGATCCGGGCGCCAGATCAGCGAGCCGTACGCAAAAACCCAGAGCGGCGCGTCGGGCGGGCGGGCGGCCATCGTTTCGTGGAGCAGCTGTTCGCGATCGCCGTCGCTCAGATAGCGCAGCGTCCCGAGTTCCGGGGGATAGATGAACGAAGCGTCATCAGTCATGTGCGTGTCGTCGCTCGAGTGTGCGGGCCAGTTGCCGGGCGCATGTCACGAAATGATCCACCTGCTCGCGCTGCGTCCACACGCACGCGTTGGCGCGGTGGGGGTGGGCCAGCGGCTTGGGTTTCAGCCCGTACGGATCGCGGTTGGGGATCACGCCAGGCTTGAAGGCGCAAGGCGTATCGTCGGCTAGCGCGGGCCATCCGGATGGGCCCAACGCCCCGCCCGAAATCCTGATCCGGTATTGAGTCAAAAGCTGCTCGCGGAATGTTTCGTTCAACGAGAGGCTCTCTCGGTGAGCCTCTCTGACGAATGGATTGAAGGCAACGATTCCGGAGGCGAGCGTAACGTCAGCCGTCGGCTGAAGCAACGCCTGCGGGCCGAACGCCTCAGCGATGCGCTCGCGCATATAGTCCGCCAATCCGAGGATCCAGGCTTCGATACGCACGCGGCCGATTTCATCCCAGCGGCGACAGACATTCGACAGTGCATGCCAGAGCGCGCCCTCGGGCGCGCCGGATTGCGTCAGCGCAGAGCCGATGTCGAACCCCTCGGGCCGCGACCCGTCGAAAGGAACGTCTCGCATAGCGGCGCTGCGGATCAAGTGCAGGTGAGGCAACGGATTAGGATTGGCCTCGCTAACCCGGTTGCGGGCATAGAGCACGCCGGTGCCGCCCGGCCCGCACTGCCACTTGTGGCCGCTAAAGGCCCAAAAGTCGACACCGCTCGCAGATAGCTCCGGCGCGAGCATGCCGGCGAAGTGCGCGCCGTCCACAACCGTGATGATGCCGTGCGCCTGCGCGAGCTGCGCCAATGCGCGCTCGGGCATGCGCATGCCGTTTGGCCACAGCGGTGAGGAAAAAAACAGCAGCTTTGTCCGGCCCGGTCGGATGCGGCGCGCTACGGCCTCCACGATACCTGCCGCGGTTGCCTCGGCGGGCTCCGGCAAGCCGAATACGCGGATGGCCACGCCGTAGCGGCACGCAATCCGCGAGAGCGTGGCAATGCCCGCCGGATGCTCCAGCGGACTGACGAGCGCCTCGTCGCCCGGTTGCCAATCGATGCCCATCAATATCTGCGTCAAGGCATCGGTCGCATTTCGCGTGATCGCGATCTCGTCGACGTGGGCGCGATAGCCGCGCGCCACCGCCTCGCGCGTGGCCCGCGGATCTTCCGCATGGATGCGAAATGGATCTCGCGCCAACGCGTCGATGTCCTCCTTCAAGCACCGCAGGACGGGAGCGGGCATGGAGCCCTTCTGGCCGGCCATCAAATAGATCACGTCGGGATTCAGAACGAACTCGCGAGAGAACGTGCTGAAAAACGGCTCTTCGCGGTCCAGCAGGCAGGAAGCGAGATCAGACATGGGGCGCAGGCGATCGAAAAACGCGTCAGTTGAGGCGGTCGATCAACGCACCGAGCAGGCCTTCCTGAGTCAACGCTTCGCGTACGGCGGGGCGTTCGAGCATGCACGCGGCGAACGCTTTCAGGTGCGGATAGGCGCTCAGGTCCACCTCGAAGCGAGGCATCCAGCTCACGATCGTGAAGAGATAGGCATCGGCTACCGTGAACGATTCGCCCGCCAAAAACGGCGTCCTACCGAGGCGTTCGTTCACTTCGGCCAAACGGCGGGTAATTTTGCCGCGCGCGATGGTCGAGGTATCGGGCCCCATCTCGGCGCGGGCGTAGAAGCACTGCTTGTGGAGTTCGGTGGCGATGAAGGCCAACCACTGCCGGACGCGATGGCGCGCCATGGTGTCGGTCGGCATCAGGCTCGCGGACGGCGCTTCGTCGGCCAGCCACTCCAGGATGACCGTGCCCTCCGTCAACAACTCCCCGTCATTAAGCTTGAGCGCCGGCACGTAGCCGCGCGGATTGATCCCGAGAAAGTCTTCGCCGCTCTCGGTCCGGTGCGTCTTCAGATCGACCTTGACGAGTTCCAACGGAATGCGGCCTTCCTTGGCGACGATGTGGGCTGCCAGGGAACTCACGCCGGGGCTGTAATAAAGCTTCATATGCTAGCGACTCCTTGATGTGGGACGGAATGAAGAGAAGCGGCGCGCCGACGTTACTCGCGTGCGGCGGCTATGCCCAGGACCTCGGTTCTGACCCGCTCCGGCGCGATCAGGCGGCGAATCAGCGGCGTGGCAACGAGCGTGCTCACCAGCGCCATGACGACGAGGATGGTGAACATTTGCTTCGGCAGTACACCGAGGTCGTACCCGATATTGAGCACGATGAGTTCCATCAGGCCCCGTGTGTTCATGCAAATGCCTACGACGAGCGCACAGCGGCGATCCTCGCCCGCTGCGCGGGCCGATAGATAGGCGCCGCCGAACTTGCCGCCGAAGGCAACGGCGCAAACCGCCGCACAGACCAGCCACGCTTGCCCGTCGTGCAACGCGCTCACGTCGGTGCGCAGTCCCGTGTAGACGAAGAAGATCGGCAGAAGGATCGTGTCGACGACGCTGCTGACCCTTTCCTTCCATAGTTCGACGAAGATCCGGTCCTCGTGCAGGGCGAAGCCGAGAATGAAACCGCCGATGATGGCGAACACGCCCAGACGGCTTGTAATCTCGGCCGACACGAGCAGGCCGAGCAGCATGACGCCTACCGCGCGCTGCGACAGCCGGCGCGGCATACTGACGTGTCGACGGATCTGGCGCAGCGCAAAGGGCTTGACGATCGTAAGAACGACGACGATGTACACCACGAGCGCGACGATTCTCGTTACCAGGCTGCCGAGGTCGAATGCGGAACTAACGATTGCGCCCGCCACGCCCAGAACGAGCCAGCCCGCCACGTCGTCAATCGCGGCCGCGCCGATGGTGAGGGCTGCCGTACGCGTGTGCGACGCATGCAACTCCATCATGATGCGGCCCAGGATGGGAACGGCTGTGATCGACATTGCCATGGCGAAGAACAACCGGAATGCCGGCAGGCCGGGCCGCACGTCGGGCAAATGCGACCAAAACCAAGGCGCGGTCCAATAGCCGAGCGCGAACGGCAGGGCAATGCTGCCGATGCTGATCATCGTCAGCGCGCGCCTCGATTGCGACAAGCTGCGCTTGAATTCGAACTCCAGCCCGATCTGGAACATCAGCATGACCAACCCCAACTGAGAGAGGCCAAGGAAGATCGTGGAGGTCGACGGCGCGAACAGGTCGTGCATCACGTTAGGGAACAACGCGCCGAACAGGCTCGGCCCCAACATCAGCCCAGCCAGGATTTCGCCGGCCACGGCCGTTTGCCCGAGCACGCGTGTGCCGACCCACACCGCCACGCGCGTCACGGCCAGTATCACGATGAGTTGCAGCACAAACAGACAGGTGAGTTGTTCGGCGCTGCCGCCTACGGCCGATCGGGATGCCGTAATCGCGTGCACGACCGCCGCGTAGGCGGCGGCACTCCAGGTCTCCAACATGTCGGTTTTCCCAGGTTCGTGGTTAAAGTGCGCCGCAGCAGCGCGTCAGACGCTTTCCGGCTGCAGTAGCGCCCGGAATGCGGACTTCATGAAAGGCATGGCGCCGTAGTCGAAGTACTTGCGGCGGACCGTTGCCGGCGCGCCAACCTGGCGCCACCAGAGAAACTGCATGTGCGATAGAAACGAGTTGGTCAATGTGTACCGGCGCTCGGGGACATGCAGATTCAACGTGGGAGGGACGGACTTCGCCGTCGCCACCCAGTCGTGAATGGCCTGCGCAGCCGCGCGCGGACTTTTGAGGCCCTGGCGGGCCGCGCCGATCTCGGCCTCGCAGGCAGTAAATATCGTCTCGAACTCTTCGCTGTCCGGAGCGATGGAGCCGGGCCAATCGGCGCGATACAACCCGCGGTACAGGCTGCTATCGCCGGAATTGGAATACTTGGACATCAAGCGCCCGATACGCAAGCTGTCGATGGTGACGCCAAGCAGCCAGACGCGCGACCAAGCGTTCCACAACTCGAAGTCCATGAAAGAGCCGTAGGAGCCGTTGACGAGCCGATCGTTGTAGTCCGTCAAGTCGGCTTGCAATTGCGCGATATCCTCGAAGAACGCGTACGAGAAGTCGCCCCTGGCGACGGCCTGCGGAATGCGCTCGGCCAGCGCATGCACCATGTAGAACGTATTCGCGATGCCGCGCGAGTGCAGCGCGTCGATAAAACCCCCAGCGTGTCCGAGCAGGAAGAATCGCTCCCCCGCTTGCCGCTCCGAGTTATATTGCAGCCGGCCGGTCGCAATCCAGTTGCGCACGGCGCGCGCATCCTTGAATTGACATTCCATCGAGGGGAAGCGTCGGACGTACTTCCAGAATTCTTCCTCGGCACTCAGCGAAGGATCGCGTTGGAATTTGGTCCCGTCCAGGTTGACGCCGACGCTGCACAGCGGGTTGGTCGCCGAGTCGTGATTGCCGAAGGGGATGATCCAAAACCATCCGCCATCGAAAATATGGTGCAGCGTCCCTTGCGACCAGCGCTCCGGCATACCGTGGCGCTGGCCCGGCGGCAGACAGGTTTCGAACGGATGGACGTCGATCATGTGCGAGAACACCGACCAGGAATTGGTACGGCTGCGCACGGGCGTCTGGCGCATCTGGAATTTCTCGGCCAAAAGCGAGCGCGTGCCGCTCGCATCCACGACATACCGCGCGCGCAGCGTTTCTCCCTTGTCGGTCACGAGGGCAACGCCGTCGGGTTCGATCTCCACTTCCTTGACGTGCGTGTCGGGTCTCAGCTCGGCGCCGTGTCTAACCGCGGCAAACGTGAGATAGGCATCGATGTCCTGCCGGTAGAGATGCGATTCGGGGCCGTGCGGTAGACGCGGGATAGGCGCCTGGGTGGCTTCCTCGACGCGGTGCGCTTCGTGGGGCCGATGGTAGACGAAGCCGAAATGTTTCTTCACGCCGCATGAGGCGGTGACGTGTTTTCTGAGCCCATGAAAACTGCTGCAATTGAGAATCTCCGGCACGTCGTACTGCTGAGCGATGATGCGCAGCATCTGCGAAGACCGCGGCACCATGGACTCGCCGATGGCGAAGCGCGGATGGCAGCTATTGTCGACGATCAGCACGCTCAGGTTCTGGCGAACCAGCGCGCAGGCTAGCACCGAGCCGGCCAAACCGGAGCCGAGGATGACGACGTCATGCATGGAAGCCGATCGACTCATGGCGATGTTCACCGAAGAAAGTAGTGAATTTCGAGCAACAGGCAGCCCTGCTCGGATTTGAACGGACCGTGATGAACACCGGGCGGCCGGCAGGCATAGGTATGGGGAGCGAACGGCGTTCCCCCTTGTCCGTCGGCGTCGTTCCCAACGATGAGATCGCCGCTGAGCAGGTAAACCTCTTCGTAATAGCCATGAACGAAAGGCTGAGTGGTGTGCGTGCCGGGCGCGAAGCGCAAGAGCCGTGTGCGATGCCCGATCCTGGCTCGTTCGTCCAGGCTGCCGGCCAGAATCTTCTGGGTGATCCCAGCGGGATAGCCGGGAGGCGTCGCCCATCCGGCCGACAGATCAACGGGGTGGAATTCCTTGTGCTCTGACATGGGCGTATTTGAGCCTTTGAGTGGTTGGGCCCAGGCGTCAATCGAGCGTCTGAACGCCGTACCGGCATTCGATCCGTCGATTCAGCACCGGGTCATGCAGTTCGCAGATAAATTCATCGGCCTGAGCCCAACCCGAAAGCAGGGGCACGGTGCCGCAAAAAACGAGGCTCTCGTCGAGATTCACTTGCTCGGCCTCGCACAGCCCCAGCAGTGTGTCCGGCGGCAAGATGGCTGCCACGGACGCGCACTGGTATGGCATGCGGTGTCCCTTGCGCACGGCGTAAGAGCGCAGTTGCAGACGATCCCAATGGGCTTGCAGGTCCGAGAATCGCCACAGCGCCGGCCCGATAGGCTTGGCACAGCATTGCTTGGAGGCCGGCACGCTGAGCGTCTCGAGCGCACGACAGGTATGGTCGGATCCGATACCGACCCATAGATGGCCGCCGAGCCGCGTGAGCACGAATTCCGCCTCGCCGCTCGTGCGCTCGCCTTGCACCTGGATCACGTCTTGTTGCGTGAGAAGCGAAGCGGAGACGCGATAGACAAGCGGCGTCCTCAAAGGCGGCGGCACACCGAGTTTCGCCAGCTCTTCGATATGAGCTTGGAGCGTGGCCGGGTCGCGCCCGGTCCAGCCGGCGATCGCCAGCTTGCTGGGCGCCAGCGCGACGCGTGTCGGTTCGCCTTCGCGGGGCAGGCATTGCAAGTTGAGCATCGTCAGATTCCTCGCAGAATCGCGGCAGCCTGGTCCAAGGTGTCGTCTTTCTTCGCGATGCAAAAGCGCAGCTGCCGCGATGTTTTCGGACATGCACCGAAGCCGGACAAGGGCAGCGCGGCAACCCGGTGCTCCTTGAGCAGGTATTCGCTAAAAGCCGTGTCGGCATCGTCGCTGATGCCCGCGTAATCGAGCAGCTGAAAATACCCGCCCTGGCTCGGCTGCCAGGCGAAGCGCGAGCCTTCCAGGCCCGACAGAAATCGGTCACGCTTGCGCTGGACGAACGAGCCGAGCGAGCGATAACTGTCGGCTTCGGACAAGGCCGCCGCCGCCGCATGCTGCAACGGCGTGGACGACGCATACGTGACGAACTGATGCAGCTTGCGCAGTTCGTCCGTCACGGCCGCAGAGGCCACCACATAGCCCAGGCGCCACCCCGTGACGTGAAGGATCTTGCCGAGCGAACCAATCATTGCCGAGCGATCGACCAACGCCGGCTGCGACCACGCGCACACGTGCCGCCGCGGCGGAATCGCCATGGAGTGGTACACCTCGTCGCTCATCACCTGAAATCCGTGCATGTGGGCCAGCATGGCCAGCATCTGCATTTCGGCCCTCGGCCAACACGTGCCGGTGGGGTTGTGCGGGTTGTTGACGACGACAAGACGCGTACGCGCATTGAGACGGGCACGAAAGTCGTCCCAGTCGGGCAGGTGCCCCGCAGTCAGAGACACGCACACGGGAGTTGCCCCTGCAAGCCGGATGGCCGGCTCATAGCATTCGAACGCAGGGGAAAAGAAGATCGCTTCGTCTCCCGGACGCAACATGGCCTGTGCCGCGACGAAGATGGCCTCCGTCGCGCCCGCCGTGATCGTCAATTCCGTTGCCGGGTCGATCTTGACGCCGTGCAGATCCTCCAGCATGCCGGCCACGGCTTCGCGCAGTTCCGGCACGCCCTCGGGCGCGGCATATTGGTGCATTTGCGGCATGCGTGCCGCATGCTCCAACGCTTCGAGCAAACGCGAGTTGGGCGAGAAATCAGGAAAACCCTGCGCCAGATTGAGCGCCCCGTGTCGGAGCGCTTCCTTGCTGTAACGGGCAAAAATCGAGCCCTCATTTTGCGGTAACCGCGACCAACCCGTTCGTTGCAGCATGTCGAACTCGTTTTGTAGTCGAAAAGGTAACCCCGCGCGCATCGGTTACGACACGCGGCGACGCACGAAAGGACGGGTTCGTCGAGGGCGAATTCGGGAGTGAATTCCGGTGCGGCTATTCAGGCGACGTGCTTGCCGACGCTACCGATGGTGCGATGCCACGCACCTTGGCAATCAACGACCAGGCAAGGCCAGCCCCGATCGCGGCGGTGCCGAGCATGACGAGCGGAGTGGCCGGTTCGCCGAGCAGAAAGACGGCCAACCCGACGCCGAAAGGCGGTACCAGCGCGGTGAACATGGACGCCTTCGCGCCCAATTCTCTAACCGCGAGATTGATCAGCGTGACCGCGCCGATACTCACACCGACGCCTAGATACAGTGCCTGCAATATCAATTGCCGCCAGTCCGTGTGAAATACGGCAAATCCCTTCAAGGCCAGATAAGGCGCCACGTAAATGACGGCACTCATTTGAACAATGCCCACCACGGCGAAGGGGTCCGCTTTCCAGCGGCGCACGAGCAGAAGATAGACGGCCCATATGAGCGCTGCGAGCACGAACAGCACATCGCCGCGCCACGCGTGAGGCAACGATTGGGTGTTATGGCCCAACACATTGGCAAAGCCGACGATGACGACCCCGCCAACCAATAACGCCAAGCCGGGAAGAGGAATATGTTCGGAGCGCCCCACGAGCCACTTCATCAGCAGCGCGCCGAAGATAGGCGTCAAGGCAGGATAAATAAGCGAACTATGCGCCGCCGGAGCCCAAGCAACACCACCGATGAGCACGAGGCTGTAAAGCGGGCCTGCCGCCAGCATCAACACCGCCGCACGCCCCCAGCCGAGGCCGAATGCGTCGCGACCGCAGCGGCGAACCACGTACGGCAGGAGCAACAGGCCGCTCGTCGCATATCGCAAGAAGGTCTGATCGACAGCCGTGAGGCCGGCGTGATAGCCGAACTTGGAAACCACAGGTTGTCCAGCCCAAATCAGCGCCGCCAGTATTCCATACAGTACGGCAAGCCGCATTGTTCCTCTCCTTTCGGCAACGAATATGCAGCACGGGACAGCGTATCGGAGGGCGGACCGCCAAGCCATTCCAATCTCTTATGTCGTAATTCTAATTAGCTAAGATTGATTGAAAATAATCGAAAATGGCTGGACTGGATGATTGGAGATTTTTATTAGTACATCGCCGGCCGCCCGCCCCGTCGGAACACCCTCGGTAGCGCGCTCGCCGGCGATTAGAAAACGATTTTACCGCACTGCTCGAAAGCGTTTCGAGCATAAGCAGCGCATTAACATCAATCGAAACGCCCCGTACGCGCCATTTCGGAAAGGCGGGCAATACGTTCTTCGGTGCTTGGATGAGTGCTGAATAGTTTCTGAATCCCGCCGCTGGAGAGCGGGTTCAGAATCATCATCTGCGCCGTCGTGGGATGCGCCTCCGCGGCCGCGAACGGGATACCGGCCGCGAAGCGATGAATCTTGTCGAGCGCGGACGCAAGCGCCTGCGGATCGCCCGATAGCTGCGCACCGCCGCGATCGGCTTCGAACTCCCGTGCGCGGGATATCGCCATTTGGATCATGGCGGCGGCGATCGGCGCCAACAGCGCCACGGCAATCCCTGCGATCGGGTTCGTCGGACGCCCTTCCTCGTCGCGCCCGCCGAAGAACATCGCGAAATTAGCGAGCGCCGAAATAGCGCCGGCCATCGTCGCCGAAATCGTCGAAATCAGGATGTCGCGATGCTTCACATGCGTGAGCTCGTGCGCCATCACGCCGCGCATTTCACGCTCGGACAGAATACGCAGAATGCCCGTGGTCGCGGCCACCGCGGCATGCTCGGGGTTTCGCCCCGTTGCGAACGCATTCGGCGCATCCTCGTTGATCAGATAGACGCGCGGCATCGGCAATCCCCCACGCGTCGCGAGCTCGCGAACCATGCGGTAAAACTGCGGCGCGCTCGTCTCGTCCACTTCCTGCGCGTTGTACATCCTCAGGACCATCTTGTCCGAGAACCAGTACGAGAAGAAGTTCATCGCGAGCGCGATCACGAGCGCGAACATCATCCCGCGCGTCCCGCCGATCATCCCGCCGATCACGACGAACAGGGCCGTGATCGCGGCCATCAGCATCGCGGTTTTGACCCAATTGAACATGCGTACTCCTTTTCCGTTTGCGTATCGAGCGACGGGCTCCGAACGAAGCCGCCCTCGACACATAGTGCGATTGTAAGCTATTTGTCAGGAAAAGATTGATGCCAGCCGAGCGTCTGTGAAAGAGGGAATCACCGCGTCGCCGTGGCGAGCTTGAGCCCCAGGCCGACGAACGCGCTGCCGACCACGCGGTCCAGCCACTTCTTCACACCCGGCTTGCCGCCCAGACGCCGCGTAACACCGCTGGCGACCCAGACCAGGAACAGGCACCACACGATGCTCATCGCGACGAACACGCCGCCGAGCGTCAGAAATGCCAGCGCCTTGTGCTGGCTTTCGCCCGACACGAACTGGGGAAAGAACGAAACGAAAAACAGCACGACCTTGGGATTGAGCACGTTCGTCCAAAAGCCCTGCAAGAAGAGTTGCCGCAACGGCTTGGACACTTGCACGGGGGCGTCGCCGTCGCCGGCGCCGTCGGGAGCCGCTTGTGACTTGGCCGATGACGAGAATGCGAGCCGCACGCCGAGGTAGATCAGATAGATCGCACCGGCGAACTTGATGACGGTGAACGCCGTGGCGGATGCGGCGAGCAGCGCTGTCAGGCCGAACGCGCAGGCGATCGTATGCACGCAGCAGCCCGTGCAGATGCCGAGCGCCGACATAAGACCCGCGGCACGGCCCTGCGCGACGCTACGCCCGACGATGTAGGCCGTATCGGGCCCTGGCGTCACGTTGAGCAAAAAAACCGCTGCGACGAAAAACGGAAAGTGAACGATGCCGAGCATGCTTTGGCCCCCTTTGCTGAAAACGCCGACGCGCCATGTTCGCATGGCGCATCGAAACAATGCATTCGTCCGTACGGCCTGCCCGCCCTCGTCTAGGCCGGTTCGGGCTGGCGCAGCCGCTGACCGGGCGCGAGCGCGGCGCCGGCCAGAAATTCGCGCACGGGCAGCCGTTTGCCGCCCGGCTTTTGCAGTTGCGTCAGCCGAAGCGCGCCTTCGCCGCACGCAATCACGACACCCTGCGGCGAGACGTCGACGATCGTGCCGGGCTGCGCGGCCGCTGCACCCGGCTCTGCCGTGGCGACGGGTTCGGCCGCCCAGATCTTCAGTGCGGTGCCGTCGTCGAGGGTCGCCACCCCGCCGGGAAAGGGATCGAAGGCGCGCACCTGCCTCGCGAGTTCAACGGCGCTGCGACGCCAGTCGAGCGCCGCCTCGTGCTTGCCGATTTTTTCGGCGTAGGTCACCCCTTCGGCGCTCTGCGGCGTGGCCGACAACGCCCCCGTCGTTTCCAGCACCGTCAGCGCTTCGACGATCAGTTGTGCCCCTTGCGCGGCGAGCTTGTCGTGCAATGTCGCCGTCGTGTCGTGCGCATCGATCGGTGTGCGCGCCATCTCGATCATGGCGCCCGTATCGAGCCCGGCGTCCATCTGCATCAGCGTGATACCCGTCTCTACGTCGCCCGCTTCGAGCGCGCGATGAATCGGCGCGGCGCCGCGCCAACGAGGCAACAACGACGCGTGAATGTTGATGCACCCGTACGGCGCAATGTCGAGCACTTCCTGAGGCAGCAGCAAGCCGTACGCGGCGACGACCATCACATCATGCGGTGTCGCGCGCAATTGCCCGATTGCCTGCGCCGCCTCGTTCGGATACTTGCCCGTGCGCCGCAGCGACGGCGGTTGCGCGACAGGCAGCCCGTGCTCTACGGCGTAGCGCTTGACGGCGCTCGCCTGCAGCTTCATGCCGCGGCCGGCCGGCCGGTCCGGCTGGGTCAGGACGAGCGGAACGGGAAAGCCCGCTTCGTAAATGGCAGCGAGCGCGGCGGCCGCGAACTCGGGCGTGCCGGCGAAGACGACGCGCAGCGTATGGGTCATGGATCGGGCGAAAGCGGTGGACAACGTGCAGTAAGGGGACGCGTCACATCGCGTGCGCGAGCTTCTTCATCTTGGTCTTGATGCGCGTTTGCTTGAGCGGTGACAAATACTCGACGAACACACGCCCCATCAGGTGATCCATCTCGTGCTGGATGCAAACGGCCAGCAGCCCTTCGCAATCGAGCTCGAATGACTCGCCTTTTTCGTTGAGGGCGCGCACGCGCACGCGTTCGGCGCGCTCGACTTCGTCGTAGACGCCGGGCACCGACAAGCAGCCTTCTTCGTTGATCTTGCGCTCGTCGCTCGACCAGACGATTTCAGGATTGATGAAGGCGCGTAGTTCGTTATGCGTCTCGGAGACGTCGATGACGATCACGCGCTCGTGGACGTCGACCTGCGTCGCCGCCAAACCCACGCCGGGCGCGGCGTACATGGTTTCGGCCATGTCGGCGACGAGTTTGCGGATGCGCTCGTCCACTTTCGCGACCGGTTTGGCGACCTTATGGAGCCGCTTATCGGGGTAATTGAGAATGCTCAGTAAAGCCATGGTGTCAAAAGTTCGGTTTGTGCGACCTGGCCGTAACGTACACGATCGATCGGGACCTATGCGATAGGCCGTTCGGCCAGCTGGCGAAGCCCTCGGCAATGACCGAAGATACGCCGAACCGCGCACGCTTTCACGCCACTCGCCGTGAGACGCGAACGGGCGCGCAGGCAACGTTGGAGGTCGTTGGAGGTGATTTCAGATGATGAAAATTTTATCACGACGCTGGGCGGCGCGCAGGCAGCCGTACGAAGGCGCGTCGCGATGCACGCACGTTCGTTGAGCCAGGAGGCGCTCGGCGCGTGGCTCGCGCTGTCTGCCGTCCGGGGCCTGCCGTCGGCGGTGTTGCGCGAGCTGGTCGGTGCATTCGGCGATGCACCGACCCTGCTTGCCCAACCCCTCGGCACCGTGGCCGAGAAGGCCGGCCCGGAAGCCGCGCGCGCCGTGGCCGCCGCGGCTCGGATCGAGGTGGGCGAGCAGCTGGAGCGCACGCGTGCCTGGTGCGAGACGCCCGGCCATGCCATCGTGGCCCTGGACGATCCCGCCTACCCGGCCGCCCTGCTCACCATGCACGATCCGCCGCCCATCCTCTACGTCCGCGGCCGGCTCGAATCGCTGCATGCGCCCGGTATCGCGATCGTCGGGAGTAGAAGCGCCACGCCCCAGGGCGCGGACGACGCCCGGCGTTTCGCTCGTGAGCTCGCCGCAGCGGGCTTCGTCGTCGTGTCTGGCTTGGCGCTCGGCATCGACGCCGCCGCGCATCGCGGCGCACTGGAAGGGGGCGGCGAGACGGTCGCCGTGGTCGGCACGGGGGCCGACGTCGTCTATCCGGCGCAGCACGTCGCTTTGGCGCACGATATCGCGCAGCGGGGAGCGATCATCTCCGAATGGCCGCCAGGCACACCGGCCAAGCCGGCCCACTTCCCGCAACGCAATCGCCTCATCGCCGGCATGAGCGTGGGCGTGCTTGTCGTCGAGGCGGCCCAGCGCTCGGGCTCGCTGATCACGGCCCGCTTGGCCAATGAAATGGGGCGCGATGTATTCGCGATCCCGGGCTCGATCCACGCGCCGCTTGCCCGTGGGTGCCATGGATTGATCAAGGACGGAGCGAAGCTGACCGAGACGCCGGAGGACGTTCTCGAAGAACTGAAGCCCATGCACGCCGCCTCCAGGGCCAACGGTAGCTCGGCGCCGCGGCAGGCAGCCGAGCCCCAAGGTGCGGCAGGCCCGTCCTCGGCCGAGCCTCGGGCAGTACGCGTGGCGTCGCCGCCCCGCAAGCGGTCGCGCCCGCGAGCCGACGGAGCGCGTACGCGCCCCGCGGCGAGCGGCGCACGGCCGACGGCGTCGCCCGCCGCGCTGCCGCTATTCGACGAAGCCGACGCGGCCCAACCGTCAAAGGTCGCGCTTTCCGGCGCGGGCGACCGGTTGCTGGCCGCGCTGGGTCATGCGCCGGCCGCCCTTGAAGTTCTGGCTGCGCGCACCGAAATGGACAGTGCGACGTTGCAGGCCGCGTTGCTCGAACTCGAACTGCGCGGGCTTTTGACCGTCCTGCCGGGGGGCCGTTACGTTCGACACACGCGAAGCTGACGTCAAACGGCCGTCGAATCCGGCGTGCTACAGTCGCCAAACCGCTACCGGGAATAGAACAGAAGGAATGCATCATGCCCGCGCTGAACCTCGACACGGACTCAGACCGGATCGCCGAGCGCATCAACAACCCCAACACGCTGCTTGTCGCCTGCCTCTGCGCGCAGTGGTGCGGGACATGCCGAGAGTACCGCGCGACGTTCGACGCGTTGGCCAACGCGCATCCCGACATCTGCTTTGTCTGGATCGATATCGAAACGCACGCCGATCGTTTCGACGATCTCGATGTGGAGAACTTTCCGACGCTGCTGATAGAAGATGGCGTCACGACGCGCTTTTTCGGCACGGTGCTGCCGCACGGTGCGATCGCCGAACGGCTGCTGTCGGAGCTCACGGCCTTGCCGAACGCCGTGGGAGCGCCGAAGGTGCGACCGGCGCTCGCAGCGGCTTGAGCCGACCCTCCCGCGAATGTGCCGTGCCTGCCGCGGGCGGCACGATCCGTGCACACAGAGCACGCCGGCCGGCCGTCTGCGTTGGTTGCCCCGCACAGGTCCTGGCGCGGTGGTCGGCGCCGCCGACCTGGTGCTTTTTCGGGGGAACCGGACGCCGCTTGTGCGCCGTGTGCTATAAAGCGGTCGTTGAAGGGAACACAATCCGGGATCGGACCCCGGTCACTACACTAATCCAGTCATGTCCAAAGCACTGATCATTGCGGAGAAGCCCTCGGTCGCGAACGACATCGCGCGGGCGCTCGGCGGCTTCACCAAACATGACGAGTACTACGAGAACGACGAATACGTCCTCTCGTCGGCGGTCGGCCATTTGCTCGAGATCGCCGCGCCCGAAGAATACGAAGTGAAGCGAGGCAAGTGGAGCTTCGCGCATCTGCCCGTCATTCCACCGCATTTCGACCTCAACCCGATCGCAAAGAGCGAATCGCGGCTGAAGGTGTTGACGAAGCTGATCAAGCGCAAGGACGTCGAACGGCTCATCAACGCATGTGACGCGGGGCGCGAGGGCGAACTGATCTTCCGGCTTATCGCGCAGCACGCGAACGCCAGGAAGCCGGTCCAGCGGCTGTGGCTGCAATCGATGACGCCCGCCGCGATTCGCGACGGCTTCGCGCACCTGCGCAGCGACGCCGACATGCAACCGCTGGCCGACGCCGCACGCTGTCGCTCGGAAGCCGACTGGCTCGTCGGCATCAACGGCACGCGCGCCATGACCGCGTTCAACAGCAAAGGCGGCGGCTTTTTCCTGACGACGGTCGGGCGCGTGCAGACGCCGACGCTGTCGATCGTCGTCGAACGCGAAGAAAAGATCCGCCATTTTGTCCCGCGCGATTACTGGGAAGTGCGGGCGCAATTCGTCTGCGCAGGCGGCTTCTACGAAGGTCGCTGGTACGATCCGAAGTTCAAGCGCGACGAGTTCGATCCGGAAAAGCGCGATTCGCGGCTTTGGAGCCCCGCTGCGGCGGAAACGGTCGTCGCCGCCTGCCGCGAGCAGCTCGGCACGGTATCCGAGGAATCGAAGCCGTCGAGCCAACTGTCGCCGGCACTGTTCGATCTGACGAGCTTGCAGCGCGAAGCCAATGGCCGGTTCGGGTTTTCGGCGAAGAACACACTGGGGCTCGCACAAGCGCTGTACGAAAAACACAAAGTCCTGACCTACCCGCGTACCGACGCGCGAGCGCTGCCCGAGGACTACATCAGCACGGTGCAGAGCACGCTCGCGATGCTCAAGGAGAGCAACAACTACCTGCCGTTCGCCAAGCAGGTGCTCGATAAGGGCTGGGTCAAACCGAACAAGCGCATCTTCGACAATTCGAAGATCAGCGATCACTTCGCCATCATCCCAACGCTGCTGGCGCCGAAATCGCTGTCGGAGCCGGAGCAAAAGCTCTACGACCTCGTCGTCAAGCGGTTCCTGGCCGTCTTCTTCCCGGCCGCCGAGTATCGCATCACGACCCGCATCACCGAAGTGGCCGGCCATCACTTCAAGACCGAAGGCAAAGTGCTCGTCGAGCCGGGCTGGCTGCAGATCTACGGGCGCGAGTCGAGCGGCGAAGACGCCAATCTCGTTCCCGTGCAGAAGGACGAGAAGGTCAAAACCGACGAGATCGCCGCCCACGGCCTGACGACGAAGCCGCCCGCGCGCTACAACGAAGCAACGCTGCTCTCGGCGATGGAAGGCGCGGGCAAGCTCGTCGAAGACGACGAACTGCGCGAGGCGATGGCCGCGAAAGGGCTCGGCACGCCGGCCACGCGGGCTGCGATCATCGAAGGGCTGCTCGGCGAGAAATACCTCGTGCGCGAGGGCCGCGAGCTGATTCCGACGGCCAAGGCGTTCCAGCTGATGACGCTGTTGCGCGGCCTGGGCGTCAAGGAGTTGACCGCACCGGAGCTGACGGGCGAGTGGGAGTACAAGCTGTCGCAGATGGAACGCGGCAAGCTGGCGCGCGACGCGTTCATGCAGGAAATCGCCCGCATGACGCAGACGATCGTCAAGCGCGCAAAGGAGTACGACTCCGATACGATTCCGGGCGACTACGCGACGCTCGCCACGCCATGCCCGAACTGCGGCGGCCAAGTCAAGGAAAACTACCGGCGTTTCGCCTGCACGCAGTGCGAGTTTTCCATTTCGAAGATTCCGGGAAGCCGGCAGTTCGAGGTGGATGAAGTCGAAACGCTGCTCAAAGAGAAGCAGATCGGCCCGCTGTCGGGTTTCCGCAGCAAGATGGGGCGCCCTTTCTCGGCCATTCTCAAGCTTTCGTTCGACGACGAAACGAAGAACTACAAGCTTGAATTCGACTTCGGCCAGGATCAAGGCGGCGAAGACGGCGAAGCGCCTGATTTCTCCGAACAGGAAAGCGTCGGCGCGTGTCCGAAGTGCCATGCTCGCGTGTTCGAGCACGGCATGAGCTATGTCTGCGAAAACTCGGTCGCCAGCCCGAAGACCTGCGATTTCCGCTCGGGTAAGGTCATCCTTCAGCAGGAAATCGCTCGTGAGCAGATGGCCAAGCTGCTTGGCGAAGGGCGTACCGATTTGCTGACGGGCTTCAAGTCGTCGCGCACGGGCCGCAATTTCAAGGCATATCTCGTCAAGCAGAGTGACGGCAAGATCGGCTTCGAGTTCGAGAAGAAGGAGCCATCGGCCAAAACGGCAGCGAAGACGGCCGCGCGCACGGCGGCAGCCGGTGCCGACTCGAACGGCGCGGACGAAACGGCCGACACGGCCACGGCGGCTCCGGCGAAGAAGTCGGCTGCCAAGGCGCCGGCGAAAACCGCGGCGAAAACAGCAGCCAAGACGGCGGCAGCGAAGCCGCCGGCCAAGCGCGCCGCCGCAAGGAAAGCCAACGCCTGACGCGGTCTTTCGAGCGGACAGGCGGCGCATTCGCGCCGCCGCCCGGCAAATAGAAAAGAAGCCGAAAAGAAGCGCCCTGATGCGAAACACCCCCAAAGTCGGATCGATGTCCAACTTTGAGGGTGTCGTTCAGCTACACGCGCTCGTTTTCCAAATAGCGCCCACTGCAACCTGGCGCCGGAGAAGCCCCCTTCCCTTTGTCAGAGCGGCGAGGGCGTGCTGACTCGTCCACGTGGCTGGCGCACCATCTTCCGCAGCGTACTGTTACTGTCGCGCCGACCGCTGAACACCTCGGTCTCGACTTCGTAGCCCTCTTCGTCCGCGGCTTCGGCGGGTTCGGGTTGCGGCTGCGGGGTGGCAGCGACACTCGCGGGCGCTGGTGCGTCCTTGAGCCAAAGCTCGCCCAGTGTCCCGTTCGGCGTTTGGCTGAAGTGCTCGACGAGGTGATCGATGAAAGTGCGCACCTTGGCCGGCAAATGGCGGCGGCTCGGGTAGCCGATGTTGATCTCGACCTGCGGCAGCCGATAATCGGACAGCACGCGCACGAGATTGCCGCGCGTCGCATCGCTGCCGATCAAATAGCTCGGCAGGATCGCGATGCCCATGTCGAGCAGCGCAAACTGCCGCAACATTTCCGTGTTGTTCGCGACGATCACATTCGAGGGGCGCACGCGCACTTCCCCTTCCGGCCCCGTAAATACGCGCTCGTCGCCCCAGTATTCGGTCGGGAGGCTCAGGCATGCGTGGTCGAGCAGCTCCTCGGGCCGCGTGGGCGTGCCGTGCTTTTCCAAATAAGCGGGCGTCGCACAGACGATCATGCAGCCTGTCGTCAGCCGCCGGGTCACGATGCTTGCGCTGCGCACTTTCTGAGCAATGACGATACCGACGTCGAAGCCTTCCTCCACCAGATCGACGCTGCGATCCACCAGCGTCAGATCAGGCACCACTTGTGGAAAGCGTTGCGTGTACGTCTGCAGGACCGGCGCGAGATTGTGCAGGCCGAATACCACAGGCGCGACGATACGCAGCGTGCCGACCGGCTCGTGGTTGCGCGCGACGACCATCTGCTCGACATCTTCGAGCTCGTCGAGAATCTGGCGGGCGCGTTCGAGGTAGACCTGGCCCGATTCGGTCAGCGAGAGGCTGCGGGTGGTGCGGTTGAGCAGGCGCGTGCCGAGCCGGCCTTCGAGGTCGGCGACGTGACGCGTGGCCACGGCGTTGGAGATGTCCATCGCGCTGGCTGCGCGCGCGAAACTGCCGAGATCCGCCACTTTCACGAACACACGCATTGACTGCAAATGATCCATTGACGACTCCTGCCGCTTGTTTGTTACTCAGAAAAAATTCCCAAGCCAATTGGTGATTGTCCTACGACTTTGAAACGCGCGCAGAGTTGCGCACGTGGCCGGTTTTCTTTCGCAGCAAGAAACGAGGCCGCTCGAACGGCATTCGAACGGCGAAATCGGGGCATGAAGGATTCGCAAAAAATCAAAAGAAAAACCGCCCGAAGGCGGTCTTTTGCTACGCGTGTCCGCCCATGGGCGGCCGGGCGTCTGCGCGGTGCTGGAGAATGAAACCCGGCGCGCGACGCGCCGAGGAAAGACTCTAATCCGTCCCTACCAACGTCAAGCCGCGGTGAGTCGCCCTTCGATCTCGGCTTTCGTCTGGGTTAACGCAGCCGGCAACCGCTGACGCAGCGAATCGAAAAACTCCGCGTGCAGCGACAGCTCTTGCCGCCAATCGGCGTCGTCCACGGAAATCACCTGCTCGAATTGTTCGCGCGTGAACGCGAGCCCGCTCCAGTCGATGTCTTCATAGCGCGGCGACACGCCGAACGCATGGCCGACGCCTTCGGCCTTGCCCTCGATGCGGCCGATCATCCAACGCAGCACGCGCATGTTCTCGCCGAAGCCCGGCCAGACGAATTTGCCGTCGGGGCCTTTGCGGAACCAGTTGACGCAAAAGATCTTCGGCAGCTTCGCGCCGAGCTTATCGAGCCGCTCGCCCACGCCGAGCCAGTGATCGAAGTAATCGCCCATGTGATAGCCGCAGAACGGCAGCATGGCAAACGGATCGCGCCGCACGACGCCCTGCTTGCCGGCTGCCGCTGCCGTCGTCTCCGAACCCATCGTCGCGGCCATGTACACGCCTTCGACCCAGTTGCGCGCCTCGGTGACGAGCGGCACCGTGCCCGAACGCCGTCCGCCGAAGATGAAGGCATCGATCGGCACGCCGGCCGGATTCTCCCAATCGGGATCGATCGACGGACACTGCGAAGCCGGCGCGGTGAAGCGCGCGTTCGGATGCGCCGCCTTGCGGCCCGTTTCCTTGGCGATTTCGGGCGTCCAATCGTTGCCCTGCCAGTCGATCAAATGCGCCGGCGGCGTATCGGTCATGCCTTCCCACCAGACATCGCCGTCGTCGGTCAACGCCACGTTCGTGAAAATCACGTTGCCCTTGAGCGTGGCCATGGCGTTGAAGTTGGTCTTCTCGCTCGTGCCCGGCGCGACGCCGAAGTAGCCGGCCTCGGGGTTGATCGCGTAGAGGCGGCCGTCCTTGCCGGGCTTGATCCAGGCAATGTCGTCACCGATCGTCGAAATCGACCAGCCGTCCATCGATCGCGGCGGAATCAACATCGCGAAGTTCGTCTTGCCGCAGGCCGAGGGGAACGCCGCGGCCACGCGATACTTGCGGCCTTCGTTCGACGTGACCGTCAGGATCAGCATGTGTTCGGCGAGCCAGCCTTCCCTGCGGCCCATCGTCGAAGCGATCCGTAGCGCGAAGCACTTCTTGCCAAGCAACGCATTGCCGCCGTAGCCCGACCCGAAACTCCAGATCTCGCGCGCTTCGGGGAAGTGGACGATGTACTTCGTCGAATTGCAGGGCCACGACACATCGGCCTGGCCCGGTTGCAAAGGCGCGCCGACCGAATGCACGCACGGCACGAAATCGCCGTTCTCGCCGAGCACGTCGTACACCGCGCGGCCCATGCGCGTCATGATGCGCATATTGACGACCACGTACGGGCTGTCGGTCAACTCCACGCCGATATGGGCGATCGGCGAGCCGACCGGTCCCATCGAAAACGGCACGACATACAGCGTGCGGCCGCGCATGGCGCCGTCGAACAAGCCGTCGAGCGTGGCGCGCATCTCCGAGGGCTCCATCCAGTTGTTGGTGGGCCCTGCGTCGTCGCGATATTCCGAGCAGATGAACGTGCGATCCTCGACGCGTGCGACGTCGGACGGATCGGAACACGCCAGATACGAGTTCGGACGCTTCTCGGCGTTCAAACGCGTGAGCGTGCCGGCCTGGACCATCTGTTCGCAGAGGCGATCGTATTCTTCCTGCGAACCGTCGCACCAGACGACGCGTTCGGGCTTCGCCAAGGCGGCGATACGTTGCACCCAGTCAATCAGCTTTCGATGTTTGACGTAGGCAGGCGCTTCAACTGTGGTGACGCCTCCAAAGGCGGAATGATTCATCGAGCAGTCTCCGTTTTGTGATCGTTAAGAAGGAAACGGTTGTTGCTCGCTGACGCTGCGTGCGAGAGGCGCGCCCATGCGCGTACGTTGCGCGCGTGGACGAGTGCGTCAGGAGCGGAGAAGGTTGGCGCCGGGTATGCGCGCTGCGCGGGCCGCAATCGACCCGTGCCGCTGTTGCGGCCGGAACGAGCGCGAGCGGGCGAGCACTGCGCATGCGATTAGCGGCTTGCGCGGCGGCGCAACAAGCTGTTAAAAAGAAGCAGTCCTGCTTGGTGAACGCTTTGAGCATCGTGACGAGCTTCGTTGCATCGCTCATGCCAGCTTGGGTTCCTGTGACAGGGTTGGAACCGAGAAGCATATCACTCCGTCTATAGCCTGCATCGTGCGCTGCAACACTCACCTCCCTTGCTTATGAAGATTGCTATTCTCGACGACTACCAGGACGCCGTCCGTAAACTCGACTGCTTCCAACTACTGACCGGTCATGACGTGAAAGTGTTCAACAACACGGTTCGCGGCCTGGGTCAACTTGCCAGCCGCCTCGCGGAGGTCGATGCGCTGGTCTTGATCAGGGAACGCACGCGCGTGACCTCGCAACTGCTCGATAAGCTGCCGCATTTGCGCATGATCAGCCAGACCGGCAAAGTGTCGAGCCACATCGATCTCGAAGCCTGTACCGAGCGCGGCATCGCCGTATTGGAAGGCGTCGGCTCGCCGATCGCGCCGGCCGAACTGACCTGGGCGCTGATCATGGCGGCGCAACGCCGCATTCCGCAGTACGTTGCGAACCTGAAACAAGGGGCGTGGCAGCAATCGGGGCTCAAGACCTCGGCGCTGCCGCCGAACTTCGGCCTGGGCACCGTCCTGCGCGGCCATACGCTGGGCATCTGGGGCTACGGCAAGATCGGACGCCTCGTCGCCGGCTATGGCAAAGCATTCGGCATGCGCGTGTTGATCTGGGGCCGCGAGCATTCGCTCGAGGCGGCAAAGGCCGACGGCTATGAAGTTGCAGCTACCCGCGAAGCGCTGTTTGAAGAAAGCGATGTGCTGACATTGCATCTGCGCCTGCATGACGACACGCGCGGCATCGTCAAGCAGGCCGACCTGCTGCGGATGAAACCGACGGCGCTCTTCGTCAATACGAGCCGCGCCGAGCTGCTCGAAGAGAACGCGCTCGTCAACGCGCTCTCGCACAACCGCCCCGGCATGGTCGCGATCGACGTCTATGAAAGCGAGCCGATCCTGCAGGGCTACGGTTTGTTACGTATGGAGAATGTGATCTGCACGCCGCACATCGGTTATGTGGAACGCGAGAGCTACGAGCTCTATTTCAGCGGCGCGTTCAAGAACATTCTTGCGTTCGACGAAGGTGACACCGCGAGCGTCGTCAATCCGGAAGCGTTGAGCGTGGTGCGGCGGCGCTGAGCGGGGCTGCATCGCATCGCCGTTCATCGTTGCATCGCGTGCAAGCTGCGCGTGGGTATGCGTTGTCGGCGCGCGGCAGTTTGCCGACTTCTTCTTCGTTCAAACCTGACGAACGGCCAACTCCGAGAGCTGCGTCAGGCGTTGGAGAAACGCCTCGCCGTCTGCGCGACCGAGGTCGTACGCGGGGCGCATCAGTGCGGGCTGCGTGTAGTCCCAGCTCGAGATCGGTACTTTGCGCGAAGGTTGCACGTAAAGGCGTTGTTGCGAACCGTGCGCGACGACGAAGGTTTGCGGACGCGGATAGCGCCGTGTGACGAGTACGAGCACCCGCCCCGGTGTTTCGTCGAGGGCGCCGACAGGCACATTGTCGACCATGCCGCCGTCGAGCACGGGGCGTCCCTTGCGCCGCAGGACGGGCGTGAACGGCGGCGTACACGACGATTGCAGGATCAGATCGGCGAGTTCTTCCACGACTGCGCACTCCTGCACGCGGACAAACTCGGGCCGAAAGCCGAGCGCGCGGCCTAGCGTTGGATGAAGCACTTTGCGGATGTGCTTGTCGATGTTGTAGGCGACGAGACCCGCGACGACGGAAGCGCGCGCACCGAGCCAGCGTGGCACGCGCGAGACGCCGACGCGTATCTCCGGCGCTTGGGCGAGCTTGGCGAACGGCTCGCCGTAGATGTCGAGCAGCGCGCGTCGATAGATCGCGTAGTGCGGAAACACGGGGGCACCGCGACGCCAGAGATTGCCCCAGTAGGCGTTCTTCTTGTTGTGACGGAGCACGTCTTCGTAATAGCGCATGACCCATTCGGAGTCGCGCGTGTAGAGCATGCAGGCTGTCGCTGCGCCGGCCGAGATGGCGGCGATGACGCGGGGCGCGAGCGCGAGTTCGGGTTGAACGACGTCCCAGAAACCGGCCTGCCACCAGCAGCGGTTGCCGCCGCCTGCGAACACGACCTGATCGAACATGCTGAGGGTTCCTTTCTTGGGAGTGGCGGCGTGGCGGCGTGGCGGTGTCGTGCGACCGGTGCGCGGTGGCTCGCGCCGGCCCTGTGCGGACGCGGGCTGGCCTCGGTTGAATTCAGCTGGCGTTGGTTGGTTAGTCAGTTAGTTGGCTAGTTGGTCAGTGCATAGGTGGTCGTCGCGTGGACGGCCATCTTGCCTTCTTCGTCGACGAGTTCGATTTCGCCGAAAACCAGATTGCGGCCCATCCGCAAGACGCGAGCAGTGACCAACACATCGCCTTTTCGCACGGCGCGCATGAAGTTGATGTTCAGCGAGACCGTTGTCATCGGGCGGAATTCGCCGAGGGCGGCCGAGATGGCGACGATCATGGCCGTATCGGCCGCAGCCATGAAGACCTGACCGCAGATCACGCCGCCCGAGTGCCGAAATTCGCCCGAGAACGGGAGCTTCAGCGTGGCGCTGTCGTCCGAAACTGAGACAGGCTTTAGCGCGAGCGAACGCACCCAGGGCGCAAGGACGCGTTCGAGCAGATCGAGGATAGCGGTTTCGGTCATGGCGTCTCCATGCAGAGCATCTTTCCGGTGCCTGTGCTTGGCTTGGCGGGTCGGTACCGGCCTCCGGGTACCGCCGCGCTGATACGTTACAGTGCCGCCATCATACCGGGGAGCGAAAAATCGTACTTAATAGCGAGGCGTCATGCCCGGCCGACGGGGCCGGCGAGCTCCGCGACAAAGAATTTTTCGAAAAATGACGAAAAGGGCTAGGCAACCTCGAAAAAGTCCTGCATAATTCGCAGTCTCTTGGGGGCGTTAGCTCAGTTGGTAGAGCAGCGGACTCTTAATCCGTAGGTCGAGTGTTCGAGTCACTCACGCCCCACCACCGAATTCTGCTGTAGGAAATCAAGCACTTGCGAGCGATCGCGGTGCTTTTTTTTCGCCTATAGCCCGCGTGCGCAGGCGTCAAAAACTGGCCTTTGCCGGAAAACTGCCGGAACGGAAGAATCCAGACCAAGCGATCTCAATCTTTCGCATGGAGTCTGGAAATGGCATACATCAGTCAGCGCGGCGAGTATTGGCGCGCCGAAGTTCGTCGGCGCGGATACAAGCCCGTCTATCGTACGTTCGACACGAAGCTGCGTATTTCGGACGAACGTGACCGGCCGTTTCGGGATGGTGACCGGCGATTTCGGTAACGTGACCGGGCATTTCGGGAACGTGACCGAGCGGACCGGAAGGCAGGATTGGCGTTGCGCATGACA
>NZ_PNYB01000028.1 GCF_002879855.1 Trinickia soli
CCCTACCTCAATACTAGTGTGAGACTTGATACTTTCGCTATCGGCCAGATCCGAAGACCCAACCTCGCGTTCGCTATCAAGCGCCCACACTTATCGGCTGTAAATTTTTAAAGATCGCGTCGCTTGACCGCCGGCAGCACCTGAAGAACCTTCCCTTCCGGTACCGCCCGTCTTGCGTTGCTGCGTCAGCAGCAGAGAAACGAGATTATGCAGAGTGTTTCGCATCGCGTCAACTGTTTTTTTAGCTTTTCGCTTAAAACCTGTTGCCGCCGGCGCCGCTTCGTCGCCGCCTCACAAAGGAGGAAGCGAATAGTAGGTCAAACACACCCGCGATGACAAGGGTGTGACGCAACTTTTTTTAGTGGCGGCGCGCCGCCGTGACGACAGCTTCGAGCGGCACCGCCGCAGCCATCGCTTCATACCCCTCGTCGCTCGGGTGGATGTGATCGCCACTATCGAAGCGCCGCTGCAGACGGTCAGGGTGCGCGGGGTCGCGCAATGCGGCATCGAAATCGACGACGCCGTCGAACGCATGGCTGTTGCGCACCCAGTCGTTCACCGCTGCGCGCACCGCCTCACGAGCGGGCGGCAACGAGGCGGGCGTCAGCGTGGCGCCGAAAATGCGCACGCCGCTCTGGTGCGCCCGCTCGATGAGTCTGCGGTAGCCCTCCGTCAGATCGCGCGCCGTCACGGCGGTATGCGGCGCGTCGCAATCCAGGCCCGCATGCGGCGGCATCGACGCGAAGTTGATGTCGTTGATGCCAATCAGCACGAGCACGGCCGTCACCCCCGCGTGACCCAGCGCGTCGCGATCGAAGCGGCGCTCGAGCGCCTGTCCATAACACGATGAATCATTGAGCAGACGGTTGCCGCTGATGCCCAGGTTGAGGATAGCCACGGGCTCGTCCCCGGCCCCTTGCAGCCGACGCCCGAACGCGTCCGGCCAGCGCCGGTTTCGATTCAGACTCGAGCGCAGGCCGTCCGTAATGGAGTCCCCGATCGCCGCGATTGCCACCCCGCGCGGCGCCTGTACGTCAAGCGCGCTGACCCACGCCGATTCGGTGAACTTGCGCGTGTACGCGGCAGGCGCCGCGTCGGCGGAGTGATCACCAGGCGCCGACACATAGTTGATTTGGTTCGCTACCCGATGCCAGGCGGTCATCGCCTGCGATGGCCCGGCCACGAGGCTGATCGCGTACGGTTCGCCCGCCGTGACTGTCGTTTGGATCGGATCGCTGTACGCTTCCGCGCCGGCCCTCAACACGATCGACGGCTTCCCGCCGAAGGTCACGCGCACGGACGTGCCCGGTTGCGTCGCCGCGCCGCCCGCGGACTGCGCGAGCGCGACGCCGGCCAGCGTAAGCGGCGCCCGCCCGTCGACGTTGCTGATCCGAATGCGCACGCCCTTGCCCGAGATCGTCGGATAGACGATTTGCCTGACCGTGCGCCCCGCTACTTCGGGCGTGCGGTAAAGAGGCGGCGGATTGGAGAGATCGGGGATCGACTGCATGGCCGATGCCCACGCGGTAACCCAACCGCTCGAAACGACGGCCGGCGCGGCAGCCTGCGCAGTGGACGCGATACAAGCCAGAAAAAGCAGGGACGCGCCTGATGCGCGGACGGCTCGCAAAATGGGGTTGGACCAATCATTCATCGGCGTGCGGGATTTCGGGACAGAAACGGAATTGTGCCTCATGAGAAGAACGATGACGGGCCCAAGCGGGGCGCGCCAAGCTGGGGTGGTGGCCCGAGGCGTGCGCACCCGAATCCGCATTCGTCAGTTTTAATCATCGGGCCGAGGCTGCCGATAAAGCACTTCTCAGTCTCGGAGATCAAAGTGAAAGCGCCTATCCGCTCGCTTATCTGCCTTCTTGTCGTCGCGGCCCTATCCGGGTGCGCGCAGTTGCAGGCGCTTCGGTCCGACGGGCCGCAGCAATCGGCGTCCGCAACTCAGACACCGACCCCGGTCGTCGACTTCACGATCCCGCCCGACGCGCTCGGCGCACGCGATCCTCATCTCACCGCGATCCTCGGGAAGGTTGGCGCGGTCGCCTCGAAACAATCGCAACCCACGACGATCCGCGTCGCCGCGCTGGCACAGGACTTCCCGTACCTGAACCAGGCGATCAAGCGCGGCATCGCACCCTCGCGCGCCGCGACCATCCGACTCGAAGACCTTGCCGTAGGCAGCTGTCAGCCCTACCGGATCCAGCTCGGACCTACCGAATAGCTTATGGAGACGACCATGTTTCGCTACTTCGCGCTCCGGTTGGCCGGATGCCTGTGCCTCGCAACAGCACTGCCGATTCATGCCCAGACGAGTCCGCACGGCGGTGCATCGCCGCTGTCAACCAAGGCAGCAGCGGAAGCTGCGGGCCCGAACGAATTGTTTCCGCCGCTGCCGTCTCTGGCTTCGTTGCCCCCTTCGTCGGCACAGCAACTGGAAGAAGACGCCGCCCCCGTCACCAAAGCCCGTCGCTCTGGCAAGAAGACCCGACGCGCGGCACCGCGCAAAGCCGTCGAAGCGACGGTCCGCGTCATCGTCAGCGATGAATCGCAGGCTTACCTGGCCGCCGTCGAACGCACGCTCGACAATGCGCTGCGCGAAACACCCCACGATCCGCGCGATCGGCTCGCGCCGTCGGGCGCGGTCTCGGTGGCAGACGTCCGTTGACAGCGCGCTTCGCCCCTCAGCCGTTGGAGATCGCCAGATGAGAACCGACTTTGCCGCCAGTGTTTGCAGCTCACGTGCGCGACTGACCGGGGTCGTGCTCGGGGTAGCCTGCTTGCTCGGCGCAGCCGGCGCGGCGCGCGCGCAAGAGGATTGCTTCGCACGCGCCGGCGCCTACCAGGGGGTCAATCCGCTCGTTCTGCGCGCGATCGCGTGGTACGAATCGAAGGGCAACCCCAACGCCGTTCACCGCAATGCCGACGGCAGCATCGACGTCGGCCAGGCTCAGATCAACTCCGTGCATTTCGCCGAGCTGCGCCGTTATGGCGTACCGCCGGGCGCACTGAAGGATGCCTGCGTCAATACCTACGTTGCGGCATGGATGCTCAAGCAAAAGATGATTCGCTACGGCAACACGTGGCACGCGATCGGCGCCTATCACTCGGAGACGCCTTCGTTACGCGATCAGTACGCACGCAGCATCCATGGCGTGCTCGTGTCATGGGGCGTGGCGAAATAGCGCGCGGCGCGCTCGTGCCGCCGGCGGGGCATGTGCCGGAGCGGCGCCTATTGCCGCTGCTGCGTGATGATCTGGTATCCGGGATCGGCGCACTCGTGCGCGGCGCGCTCCGCCTCTTCATAGGAAAGGAAGTGCTCGGCCTCCTCGAACGAGGCGGTAAAGCCAATGTCGCCATCCTCTCCCGGGCAAAGGTATTGCTCGCCGATCTTCACGAAATATACGGTCGCCATGGTCGGAACGCACGAGGCGTCGGCTGGAACACGATGCTTTCAGTCTAGCAGGCCATAGTCTGACCGCGAGCCCTGTCTGGCTTCGGCCCGGCCATCCTTTCTTTGGTCGATCGGATCCCGTCGCCTCAAAAAAATAATTTATTAACCGACCGGTCGGTTGGTTTATACTCGCGGCAACGTACAACTCAGGACGAGATCGTTCCCATGTATACGCAATCCCTCGATATTCCGGGCAACGTCGCGGCGCTCGATACGGGCGCGGCGTCGCCCGAGCAACAACGCTTTGACGCCGTCGTCGCCGCCGACGGCAAGATCGAGCCGCAGGACTGGATGCCCGACGCCTACCGCAAGACGCTTGTGCGGCAGATCTCGCAGCACGCGCATTCGGAGATCGTCGGCATGCTGCCCGAGGGCAACTGGATTTCACGCGCACCGAGCCTGAAGCGCAAGGCGATCCTGCTCGCGAAGGTGCAGGACGAGGGCGGCCACGGGCTCTATCTCTATAGCGCCTGCGAAACCCTCGGCGTCTCGCGCGATGAGCTCATCGACGCGCTGCACAGCGGTCGCGCCAAGTACTCGAGCATCTTCAACTACCCGACGCCCACGTGGGCCGACGTCGGCGTGATCGGTTGGCTCGTCGACGGCGCCGCGATCATGAACCAGATTCCGCTCTGCCGCTGTACCTACGGTCCTTATGCCCGCGCCATGATCCGCATTTGCAAGGAGGAGTCGTTCCATCAGCGTCAAGGCTACGACGCCCTGCTCGCCATGATGAAAGGTACCGACGCGCAGCGCGAACTCGTGCAGCAGGCTGTCGATCGCTGGTGGTGGCCGGTGCTCATGATGTTCGGCCCGAGCGATAAGGATTCCGTCCACAGCAATCAATCGGCGAAGTGGGGCATCAAGCGGATTTCGAACGACGATCTGCGCCAGAAATTCGTCGATGCCACGGTCGAGCAAGCGAAGGTGCTCGGCGTCACGCTGCCCGATCCCGACCTCAAATGGAACGAGGAACGCGGACACTTCGACTACGGCGCGATCGACTGGGACGAGTTTTGGCGTGTCGTCGGCGGCGACGGCCCGTGCAACCGGGAGCGCCTCGCCACACGCGTGAAAGCGCACGACGAAGGCGCCTGGGTGCGCGAAGCAGCGCTCGCCCATGCCGAAAAAGTTCGCCAGCGCGCGCAACAACAAGCGGCTTGATACACCGCCGGGCGGTAGCCGATCGCCCGGTTCTACCAAGGATTCAGGAGTCAGTTCATGAACAAGGAATGGCCGATTTGGGAAGTGTTCGTGCGCAGCAAGCAGGGCCTCGATCACAAGCATTGCGGCAGCCTGCATGCCGCGGACGCGTCGATGGCGCTGCGCATGGCGCGCGACGTCTATACGCGCCGCCAGGAAGGCGTGAGCATCTGGGTCGTGCCCGCCAGCGCGATCACCGCTTCCGACCCGAGCGAAAAGGCGGATTTGTTCGAGCCGGCCGGAGACAAGATCTACCGTCACCCGACCTTCTACACGCTACCCGACGCAGTCAACCACATGTAACCGTCATGACGACCACGCCCGAACATCTTTCCTACGTGCTGCGTCTTGCCGACAACGCGCTGATCCTCGGTCAGCGCAATGCCGAGTGGTGCGGGCACGGGCCCGTTCTCGAAGAGGACATCGCGCTCGCCAACATGAGCCTCGACCTGATCGGGCAGGCCCGCATGCTCTATTCGCACGCAGCGACGCTCGAACAATTGCTGACCGGCGCGAAGAAGACCGAGGACGATTACGCCTACTTCCGCGCCGAACGCGAATTCGCCAACTATACGTTGGTCGAGTTGCCGCATCGCGGCCCGCTGAGCGGCACGGCGAGCAGCAGCCGCGATTACGCGGTGACGATCGTGCGCAATTACCTCTATACCGCGCTGATGGCGCATATCTGGACCGCGCTCGAAGGGTCGAAGGACGCGCAACTGGCGGCGATCGCCTCGAAGGCGATCAAGGAAACGCGCTATCAATTGCAGCATGCGCGCGAGTGGCTCATTCGTTTCGGTGACGGCACGGAAGAATCGCATCGCCGTGCGCAGGCCGCGCTCGATCATCTGATGCCCTACCTGCGCGAGTGCTTCGCGGCCGATCCCATTGAAGACGCGGTGGCAGCCGCGGGCGTCGGCGTGCGCGCCGCGGACTTCGAGGCCGATTGGCAGCGCGACGTGCAAGCCACGCTCGCCGAAGCACCGCTGACGATGCCCGCGCCGGTGCAACACATCACCACGGGCAAGCTCGGCGAGCATTCGGAGCATATGGGCTTCCTGCTCGCGGAAATGCAGAGCCTCGCCCGCCAGCATCCTGGCGCGACCTGGTGATCGAATGAAGCCGTCGTCGACTGTTTTTCCGGTTCGTCAAAATGCCAAGCACATCTGACTGTTTCGACTTCGCTGAAAAGCAAGCCGGCACGAGCGGCGACGAAGCGCTCGCCCGCGCCTGGTCCGTGCTCGAATCGGTACCTGATCCGGAAATCCCGGTGGTCTCTATCAGAGAGCTTGGTATTTTGCGCAGTGTCGAGCGCGGCGAAGACGGCGCGCTGGAAGTCGTGATCACGCCGACTTACTCGGGGTGCCCGGCGATGGCGCATATCGCTGAAGACATCGGGCACGCGCTCGAGCGGGCGGGTTTGACGCCACATCGGATCAAGACCGTCCTCGCGCCTGCGTGGACCACCGACTGGATCACCGACGAAGCGCGCGAGAAGCTGCGCGCCTACGGCATCGCGCCGCCCGGCGGCCGCTGCGCGAGCGCAGCGGCCGGCGAGCAAACCATTCGCTTCGTGCCGCGCCCGGACGCCGCGCCGGCCTGCCCGCAATGCGGCTCGATCCATACGGAGCGCCTCGCGCAGTTCGGCTCGACGGCCTGCAAGGCGCTCTACCGATGCCTCGACTGCCGCGAACCCTTCGATTACTTCAAGCCCTACTGAAACCTATGACGACTCCGCAATTCCATTCGCTGCGCATCCGCGAGGTACGGCCCGAGACCGCCGATGCGGTTTCGGTTTCGTTCGAAGTCCCGCCCGAACTGCGCGAGCAATATCGCTTCACGCAAGGGCAATTCGTGACCCTGAAGGCCCACGTCGACGGCGAGGAGACGCGGCGCTCTTATTCGATCTGCGTAGGCGTGACGGACTATGACCGCGACGGCGAGCTGCGCATCGGCATCAAGCGTGTGCGCGGCGGGCGCTTTTCGAACTTCGCGTTCGATACGCTGCAGGCCGGTCATGCGATCGACGTCATGACGCCCGACGGCCGCTTCTTTACGCATCTGAACGCCGAGCAGGGCAAGCAATATGTCGCCTTCGCCGGCGGCTCCGGCATCACGCCCGTGCTGGCAATCGTCAAGACGACGCTCGATATGGAACCGCGCAGCACCTTCACGCTGATCTACGGCAACCGCAGCGTCGATGCGATTATGTTCGCCGAAGAACTCGAAGATCTGAAGAACCGCTACATGAACCGGTTCGTGCTGTACCACGTGTTGTCCGACGATATGCAGGACGTCGAGTTGTTCAACGGCGTGCTCGATCAGGCGAAATGCGCCGCATTTCTCGAGACGTTGGTGCCGGCGGCTTCGATCGACGAAGCATTCATTTGCGGCCCCGCGCCGATGATGGATGCAGCCGAGGCGGCGCTCAAGGCCGCCGGCGTGGAGCCGTCGAAGGTTCACGTCGAGCGCTTCGGTTCGCCGCTGCCGCAAGCGGGCGCAGCGCCCGTCGAGATCACCGAGGAAACGCCGGCTGCGGAGCTCGAGATCATTATCGACGGCAAGCGTCGCAAGATGCGGCTGCCGTATGAAGGGGCGAGCCTGCTCGATGTCGGCTTGCACGCGGGCCTCGCGCTGCCTTACGCCTGCAAGGGCGGCGTCTGCTGCACATGCCGGGCGAAGGTGCTCGAAGGCGAAGTGAAGATGGACAAGAACTACACGCTCGAAGAGCAGGAGATCCGCGATGGCTTCGTGCTGACGTGCCAGTGCCATCCCGTCAGCGAGCGCGTGGTAGTCAGCTACGACGAGCGCTGAGCGTCCGTCGCCTTCGCCCGACCCGCGGCGCGTTTCGCGTAAACTAGCGCCGCGGCGGCCCGAAGCAAGGCGCCCCGGCAGCGGTTCACCCGCCGCGCGGCGCCCGCAAGCGACGATCAGGAAGAGACCAGCGGCTCCTCTCTTGTACCTCGGCCGGCCCGAAACGACGATAAGACCATGGCCCGTACCCGAGCACCCGATCACGAAACCCAGCGCGAGCAAATCCTTGAACTTGCCGCCGCCGCCTTTGCACAGACGAGCTACCCGAGCACGTCGATGGCGGAGCTTGCCGCCGCAAGCGGTACCTCCAAAGCACGGCTCTATCACTATTACGAGAGCAAAGAAGCAATCCTGTTCGACCTGCTCGACCGCTACACGAAGCGGCTCATGCTGATCATCGCCGAGGTCGAAGGCGCGAGCCAGCGGCGCGGGTTGTCCGAGCGCGAGAGCTTTGCCGAACTCGTGCGCGCGTTCCTGACGGAGTACGAGACTTCGCACAGCCGGCACGTTGCGCTGCTCAACGACGTGAAGTATCTGGTCGACAGCCAGCGCGAGGTCATTCTCGATCGACAGCGCGATATCGTCGCAGCCTTTGCGCGTCAGCTCTCGCGCGCCTACCCCGAACGCGCCACGAAAGAAAACCAGACCGCGCTCACCATGATGGTGTTCGGCATGATCAATTGGACCTTCACCTGGCTCAAGCCCGGCGGACGTCTGGGCTATCGCGAATTCGCGGACCAGGTCATCGACGTTCTCGAGCGGGGACTCGTCGGCGGTGTTGACCCGACGCAGCACTGAACGCTGCATCGCAGCATGCCTTTGGGCGGATGCAATCGGTCAAAATGACATGATGCGCATGCGCAACATAGAATTTTGTACCTAATAATCAGCCACTTACGGCCGACAACGCAGCAAATAGAAGCCGCCCTCGGGGTAAGATTCGGGTTTTCCCTAGTGATGCCGATGCGCATCGGGTAAAATTCGCACTGCGTCGCAACATGAGACGCATGACGAAAAGGAGAACCCACGATGAACCCGCACCTTTCTACTCGCGCCGTCGCGTCGATCGAGCAACACGACCGCCGCTCGCAGGCGGCCCATCGTGACTTGGTGCTCGTGCGCGAGCTGACAGCCGGCGACCGGGACCCGCTCCTCGCGCATTTTCTGGCGCTGGGCGAGGACGATCGCCTGCTGCGCTTTGGCCAGGCCGCGCCCGATCATGTGATCGAGAACTACGTCCGTTCGATCGATTTCGCCCGCGACAAGGTATTCGGCGTCTACGATCACGCGCTGGAACTCGTCGGGGTCGGCCATCTGGCCTATCTGCCGGCCGACGGCGAACAACGGACCGCCGAGTTCGGCGTCTCGGTGCTCGAAAGCTCGCGAGGCATGGGCGTCGGCTCGAAGTTGTTCGAACGCGCGGCGATCCATGGCCGCAACACGCGCGTGACCACGCTTTATATGTACTGCCTGTCGCGCAACACCACGATGATGCACATCGCCAGGAAAGCCGGCATGAAGATCGAATATGCCTACGGCAGCGCGGACGCCTACCTGACGCTGCCGCCGGCCGACCAGACGAGCATCATCACCGAGATGCTGCAAGAGCAAGCCGCCCTGTTCGACTATGCGATCAAGCGCCAAGCGCGCAATACGGCGCGTTTCATCGAAGCCATGATGCCGGACGAAGCGCTGGCCTGACGCTCGCCGAACGGTCCCGCAGCTGCCGACACCCTTCATGCATCTTCCCCTGGCGCACTGCTCTCCCCTGTGCGGTGCGCCCGGCGAGGCGACTTCGGTCGCTTCGCCGCCCCATTCCCTCCATCCAGACCGACTCCGACCACGCGATCTGCCTTCGCACGCAACGGTCAAAGGATCGGCAAAGCCGTCGTCTCTTTGAACGATTCGAGTGCGAAGCTCGTCTTGACGTCGATCACCGACGGATGATGCAGCAACTGGTCCTGCACGAAGCGCGAGAAATGGACCATGTCCTTGACCTGCACGCGCAGCAGATAGTCCATTTCACCCGTCATCGCATGGCAGGCGACGACCTCGGGCCACGCCTGCACGGCCGCGCGAAAAAGCTCGGCGTGGGTCGTGCCGGCATGGCCCGTCGCGCCGCCGCGCTTCTCCAAACGAACGTTGACGTAGGCGAGCAGTCCAAGGCCTAACTTCTGCGGATCGAGCAGCGCCACGTAGCCGCGAATGACCCCGATTTCTTCGAGCCGCCGAATGCGCCGCAGGCAGGGGCTCGGCGACAGGTTCACGCGCTCGGCGATATCCTGATTCGAGGCCCGTCCGTTTTCCTGCAAAAACGCCAGAATGCGCCTGTCGACGGCATCGAGCTCGATATCAGCCATTTTCTCACTCCCCTCGGTTTTATTAGGACAGAAAATTGCGCAATCGTAGTCGACGCCGACAAATTTCGCAAATTTTCGTCGATGTGACCGCTATACACTTGCGTCTATCTGTGGCCTGCGACGCGCGGCCGCACCGACCTGATTCCAGCCGCATCATCGCGAAACACGGAGACAAGCATGCAGGTTCAAACGTGGGACAACCCCGTCGGCACTGACGGCTTCGAATTCATCGAATACACGGCACCCGACCCGAAGGCGCTCGGCAAGCTGTTCGAACAAATGGGCTTCACGGCCATCGCCCGTCACCGCCACAAGGATGTGACGCTGTATCGCCAGGGCGACATCAATTTCATCATCAACGCCGAGCCCGATTCGTTCGCGCAGCGCTTCGCGCGCCTGCACGGCCCGTCGATCTGCGCGATCGCATTCCGTGTCCAGGATGCGGCCAAGGCGTACCAGCACGCCCTCGACCTCGGCGCCTGGGGCTTCGACAACAAGACCGGCCCGATGGAGCTGAACATTCCGGCCATCAAGGGCGTCGGCGATTCGCTGATCTATTTCGTCGACCGTTGGCGCGGCAAGAACGGCGCGCAGGCAGGCAGTGTCGGCGACATCGACATCTACGACGTCGACTTCGAACCGATTCCCGGCGCCGATCCGCATCCCGTCGGCCATGGGCTCACCTATATCGATCACCTGACGCATAACGTCCATCGCGGCCGCATGCAGGAATGGGCCGACTTCTACGAGCGTTTGTTCAACTTCCGCGAGATTCGCTACTTCGACATCGAAGGCAAGGTCACAGGCGTGAAGTCGAAAGCGATGACGTCGCCGTGCGGCAAGATCCGCATTCCGATCAACGAAGAAGGCTCCGAAACGGCCGGCCAGATTCAGGAATATCTCGACGCCTATCGCGGCGAAGGCATTCAGCACATCGCGCTGGGCTCATCGGACATCTATCGCACCGTCGACGGCGTGCGTGCCGCGGGCATCAAGCTGCTCGATACGATCGACACGTATTACGAACTCGTCGATCGTCGCGTCGAGGGACACACCGAGCCGCTCGAGGAACTCAGGAAGCGCAAGATTCTGATCGACGGAGCGAAGGACGATCTGTTGCTGCAGATCTTCACCGAAAATCAAATCGGCCCGATCTTCTTCGAGATCATTCAACGCAAAGGCAATCAGGGGTTCGGGGAAGGCAACTTCAAGGCGCTGTTCGAATCGATCGAACTCGATCAGATTCGCCGCGGCGTCGTGCAGGACAAGGCCTGACGGGTCGGGCGCGCCCGGCTGCTGCCGTTGCGCGCCCGCAAGGGAGACAGGCGGCGGGGCACCCGGCCCGCAGCCGGCGCGGGTTGCACCGCGCGTCGATCACCGTTACATGAGAACGTTCGGTGCGGAATCGGCTTGGATCTGCAACTCGTGCCGCTTGGCGGCGGCCGTCTCGGCCGTCGTGGCGTGTTCGCGGCTGGCCTGCGCGATCGGGCGGGCTGCGAAACGCGAGGTCCGTGCGCCCGCCCCGCCCAGCGATGCAGCCCAGGCCTCGGCCGGGCTCGCGCCGATCCCCGCCTGAGCGAGCGTGCGCGATACCGCCGCCGCGACCACACCGGCCTGTGCGTGACGCACGGGCAAGCCCATCGCGAAGAATGCGGCGGAAATCATCAGAAAGGTTTGAACGTGTCGCTTTTCCATCTGTACTCCTTGTATTTAGTGCGCCCGCGCAGTACCGCCGCCCAGGACGCCTCGCGAGCCCGACGGGCCGGCATGTCATTCGATGACACAGCCGCTCGGACGATGGCGAGTGGGACAAATTAGACCAAATCACCCGAGGCGACTCCAGCCTTAAAACAACACGTTACGGCCGTTACAGACAGAAACGCCGCCCTGACACATCTTTGCAGAACGAATTTCGAGATATCGTGACTCCGCGAGAGTCTTGCCGGACAAGCGATGGCACTATTTTTGACTGCTGCGGCGGGTTTCCACCAGTGCTACCATCGAAAAAAATCCGCCAATATGGCGGCCCCGGCCGAACCATCCACAAGATGGCGACGCTGAGACGTTTTGGTGATCCCAAACAGGGTTGAGGAGTCAATACAATGAATGCCCCGCTGGACGCAGGTCAGCGAGCCTCGCTCGAAGCCGCGCTATCTTCCGTCACGCTCGACGACAAATACACGCTCGAACGCGGGCGCGCCTATATGAGCGGCATCCAGGCGCTGGTCCGCCTGCCCATGCTGCAACACGCGCGCGACCAGGTTGCCGGGCTCAATACGGCCGGTTTCATTTCCGGCTATCGCGGCTCCCCCCTCGGCGGTCTCGATCTCGCGCTTTGGAAAGCCAAAAAGCACCTCGCCGCCAATCAGGTCGTGTTTCAGCCCGGGATCAACGAAGATCTCGCCGCCACGGCCGTATGGGGCACGCAGCAGGTCAATCTCTACCCCGGCGCCAAATACGACGGGGTGTTCTCGATGTGGTACGGCAAGGGGCCCGGCGTCGACCGCAGCATCGACGTCATCAAGCACGCCAACTCGGCCGGCACTTCGCGGCACGGCGGCGTCCTCGTGCTCGCCGGCGACGACCACGCCTGCAAATCCTCGACGCTCGCGCACCAGTCCGAGCACGTCTTCAAGGCATCGGGCGTGCCCGTGCTGTTTCCGTCGAACGTCCAGGAATACCTCGACTTCGGCCTGCACGGCTGGGCGATGAGCCGCTACTCGGGACTCTGGGTGGCGATGAAGTGCGTGACCGACGTCGTCGAATCGTCGGCTTCGGTCGACATCGACCCGCACCGCACGCAGATCATCCTGCCGGGCGACTTCGTCATGCCCGAGGGCGGCCTGAACATTCGCTGGCCCGATCCGCCGCTCGAGCAGGAAGCGCGGCTGCTCGACTACAAGTGGTATGCGGCGCTCGCTTATGTGCGGGCGAACAAGCTCGATCGCGTCGAGATCGACTCGCCGCACGCGCGCTTCGGCATCATCACGGGCGGCAAGGCCTATCTCGACGTGCGTCAGGCGCTCGTCGACCTGGGTCTCGACGATGACACCTGCTCTCGCATCGGCATTCGACTCTATAAGGTCGGGTGCGTCTGGCCGCTCGAAGCGCAAGGCGCGCAAGCGTTCGCACGCGGGCTCGACGAAATTCTCGTCGTCGAAGAGAAACGCCAGATTCTCGAATACGCGATCAAGGAAGAACTCTACAACTGGCCGGACGGCCAGCGCCCGCGCGTGTTCGGCAAGTTCGACGAAAAAGACGGCGCCGGCGGCGAATGGTCGGTGCCGATGGGCAACTGGCTGCTGCCCGCTCACTACGAACTCTCGCCCGCGCTGATCGCCAAAGCGATTGCAACGCGTCTCGAGAAATTCGAGTTGCCGTCCGACGTGCGCGCACGCATTGCAGCGCGGATCGCCGTCATCGAAGCGAAGGAAAAGGCGCTGGCCAAGCCGCGCGTTACGGCCGAGCGCAAACCCTGGTTCTGCTCGGGCTGCCCGCACAACACGTCGACGAATGTGCCCGAAGGCTCGCGTGCGATGGCCGGCATCGGCTGTCACTACATGACGGTCTGGATGGACCGCAATACCAGCACGTTCAGCCAGATGGGCGGCGAAGGCGTCGCCTGGACGGGGCAGGCGCCGTTCACGAACGAGAAGCATGTGTTCACGAACCTCGGCGACGGCACTTACTTCCATTCGGGCCTGCTCGCGATTCGCGCCGCGATCGCCGCAAAATCGAATATCACTTACAAGATCCTTTATAACGACGCCGTTGCGATGACGGGCGGCCAGCCCGTCGACGGTGTGTTGACGGTGCCGCAGATCACGCATCAACTCGCGGCCGAAGGCGTGAAGAAGATCGTCATCGTCACGGACGAGCCGCAGAAATACAGCGGGACGACGCTATTGGCGCCGGGCGTGACCGTTCATCACCGCGACCAACTCGACGCCGTCCAGCGTGAGCTGCGCGAGATCGAAGGCACGACGATCCTCATCTACGACCAGACCTGTGCAACGGAGAAGCGCCGGCGCCGCAAGAAAGGCGAATTCCCCGATCCGGCGCGGCGCGTCGTCATCAACGAGGCCGTCTGCGAAGGCTGCGGCGACTGCTCGGTACAGTCTAACTGCTTGTCGGTCGAACCGCTCGAAACCGAGCTCGGCACGAAGCGGCAGATCAATCAGTCGAGCTGCAACAAGGACTTCTCGTGCCTGAAGGGCTTTTGCCCGAGCTTCGTCACGGTGGAAGGCGGCCAGTTGCGTAAGCCGAAAGCCGTCGGCGCCGCAGCCAGCGAGGGTCTGCCGGCGATCCCCGAACCGACGCTGCCCGCGATCGCCCGCCCGTACGGCGTGCTCGTCACCGGCGTGGGCGGCACGGGCGTCGTCACGATCGGTGCGTTGCTCGGGATGGCCGCTCACCTCGAGCAAAAGGGCGTGACCGTGCTCGACGTGACCGGCCTTGCGCAAAAGGGCGGCGCCGTGATGAGCCATGTGCAGATCGCCAATGCGCCGACGGACATCCACGCCACGCGCATCGCAATGGGCGAAGCGAATCTCGTGATCGGCTGCGACGCGATCGTCACGGCCGGCGACGAATGCACGTCGCGGATGAAGATCGGGCAGACGCGCGTCGTCGTCAACAGCTCGAAGACGCCCACGGCCGAGTTCATCAAAAACCCGAACTGGACGTTCCCCGGCACGAGCACGGAACAAGATGTCCGCGCGGCCGCCGGCGAACATGTCGATCTCATCGATGCGAACCGCTTCGCCGTCGCGCTGCTCGGCGATGCGATCTACACGAACCCGTTCGTGCTCGGCTACGCATGGCAACGCGGCTGGCTGCCGCTCGAGCATCGTTCGCTCGTGCGGGCGATCGAGCTCAACGCCGTTCAGGTCGAGAAGAACCTCGCCGCGTTCGAATGGGGCCGTCGTGCAGCGTTCGATCTGGCCAGCGTCGAGCGTGCGGCGCAGCCTGCTGCCGGTGCGCATGACGCTGGCGCGACCGTCATTTCGTTGCATACGAAAAAGTCGGTCGACGCACTGATCGCCAAGCGTGTCGAGCTGCTGACGGCTTATCAGGATGCGGCGTATGCGAAGCGCTACGAGACGCTCGTCTCGCAGGTGCGGGCCGCCGAACGCGGACTTGCTGACGGCAATGCCGTCAGCGAACCGTTGACGGAAGCTGTGGCACGCAATCTGTACAAAGTCATGGCGTACAAGGACGAATATGAAGTCGCGCGCCTGCAGACGGACCCTGCGTTCCTTGCCAGGCTGAAGGAGCAGTTCGAAGGCGACTGGAAGCTGAACTACTACCTCGCACCGCCGCTGTTGGCGAAGAAGGATGCGAAGGGCCATCTCGTGAAGAAGCAATACGGGCCTTGGATGCTCACGGCGTTCAGGCTCGTCGCGAAGATGAAGTTCCTGCGCGGCTCGGCTTTCGACGTGTTCGGCAAGACGGAAGAGCGTCGGACCGAACGTGCGTTGATCGGCGAATACGAAGGGCTCGTGCGTGAGTTGATCTCGGGGATCAAGGCCGAGAATCTGCCGCTCGCCATCGAACTCGCAAATCTGCCCGATGGGATTCGCGGGTACGGGCACGTGAAGGAAAACAACCTGAAGGCCGTGCGCGTGAAGTGGAATGACCTGCTGGCGAAGTGGCGCACGCCAGGAGGGGCGACGCGACATGCGGCGTGAGCCGGTTTGACAAGGGCGAGCGCGTGGTGAGCGCTCGCTGGAACTGAAAAAGCCAAAGCCCCGCGTTTTTCGGAACGCGGGGCTTTGTTGTTTTTACCAGCGGGTCAGGAGCGGCGGCCCGTTGCCCCGCGGCTTTACTCCGTCCGCACGTTCGCCGCGGCCACCGCCGTCATATTGATAATTCGGCGCACCGTCGCAGCAGGCGTCAGGATATGCACGGGCTTGTCCGCTCCCAACAAGAACGGCCCGACCGTCACCCCTTCCCCGCCAACCATCTTGAGCAGGTTGTACGCGATGTTCGCGGCTTCGACGTTCGGCATCAAAAGCAGATTCGCTTCGCCCGTGAGCGTCGTGCCCGGGAACGACTGCTTGCGGATCACTTCCGACAACGCCGCATCACCATGCATTTCACCGTCGACTTCGAGTTGCGGCGCACGTTCGGCAATCAACTTGCGCGCAGCGGCCATGCGTTGCGAGGATGCCGACGGCGCACTGCCGAAGTTCGAGTTCGACAGCAGCGCGATCTTCGGCACGATGCCGAAACGCTCGATCTCGCGCGCGGCCAGAATCGCCATGTCGGCCAATTGCTCGGCGCTCGGCACTTCGTTGACGTACGTATCGCAGATGAACAGATTGCGGCCCGGCAACATCAAGAGGTTCATCGCCGCATAGTGCTCGGCCTGCGGCGCGCGACCGAGCACCTGCTCGATGTACTTCAAATGGCTGTGATACGTATCGATCATGCCGCAGATCATGCCGTCGGCCTGGCCCAGACGAATCAGGATCGCACCGATCAGCGTATTGAACTTGCGCATCGCGGCCTTGGCGATCTCGGGCGTCACGCCGTCGCGCGCACCGATCTCGTGATAAAGCTGCCAGCTTTGCGTGAAGCGCGGATCGTCTTCGGGGTTGATGATCTCGAAATCGGTGCCGACCTTGAGCTTCGAGCCCATCTTCTTCAACCGCATTTCGACGACTGACGGGCGGCCAACGATGATCGGCTTGGCGATTTTTTCCATCAGCACGAATTGCGCAGCGCGCAGCACGCGTTCGTCTTCTCCCTCGGCGAACACGATGCGGGCGGCCTTCTTCTTGGCCGCGGCGAACACGGGGCGCATGACCATGCCCGTGCGGTAGACGGTGGTGCCGAGCTGCTCGCGATAAGCGTCCATGTCCTGAATCGGCCGCGTCGCAACGCCGGAATCCATCGCCGCTTGTGCAACGGCCGGCGCGATCTTGATGATCAGACGCGGGTCGAACGGCTTCGGAATCAGGTATTCGGGACCGAACTCGAGCGAGTGCCCTTCATAAGCCTTCGCCACTTCATCGCCCTGGTCAGTCTCTTCGGCCAATTCGGCGATCGCGCGCACGCAGGCGAGCTTCATCTCTTCGGTGATCGTCGTCGCACCGACGTCGAGCGCACCGCGGAAGATAAACGGGAAGCACAGGACGTTGTTGACCTGGTTCGGATAATCGGAGCGCCCCGTCGCGATGATGGCGTCCGGGCGCACGGCCTTCGCGTCTTCGGGACGGATTTCGGGCTCGGGATTGGCCAGTGCGAGGATCAAGGGCCGATCGGCCATCTCCTTGACCATCTCGGGCTTGAGCACGCCCGCGCTCGAGCAGCCGAGGAAAACGTCAGCCGATTTGATGGCATCGGCGAGCGTGCGAGCATCGGTGTCCGCTGCGTAGCGCGCCTTCGACGGATCGAGGTTGCCGCGCCCTTCGTAGATGACGCCCTTCGAATCGGCGACGAGCACGTTCTGCTTCGACAACCCGAGCTTGACGAGCAGGTCCAGACAGGCGATCGCAGCCGCCCCGGCCCCCGAGCAGACGAGCTTGACCTTCGACAGCTCTTTGCCGACGACCTTCAGGCCGTTCAGGATGGCGGCCGACGCGATGATTGCCGTGCCGTGCTGATCGTCGTGGAAAACGGGAATCTTCATGCGCTCGCGCAGCTTCTGCTCGATGTAGAAGCATTCGGGCGCCTTGATGTCTTCGAGGTTGATGCCGCCGAGCGTGGGCTCGAGCATCGCGATCGCTTCGACGAGCTTATCGGGGTCCGATTCGGACAGTTCGATGTCGAACACGTCGATGCCGGCGAACTTCTTGAACAAACAGCCTTTGCCTTCCATCACGGGTTTGGCCGCGAGCGGGCCGATATTGCCGAGGCCGAGCACCGCGGTGCCGTTCGTCACGACGCCGACGAGATTGCCGCGCGACGTGTACTTTTGCGCATCGAGCGGATCGGCGTGGATCGCCTCGCAAGCGGCCGCGACGCCGGGCGAATAGGCGAGCGAGAGGTCGAGCTGGTTCGACAGCGGCTTCGTGGGCGTGACCGAAATCTTGCCGGGCTTCGGGTTCTGGTGATATGCGAGGGCGCTTTGCTTCAGTTGTTCGTCCATTTTTGAGCCTGAGACGTAATTGAATTCGGACCGGCACGCTCGCGCGGGGCCGCGCCTGACAAGTCGGAGAGGTAGCGACTGCGGCAGCGATGCTGGCGCCGGTTGGGCGCGGCGCCAATGCCTGCCAGGGGGTGGGGCAGGCGGCGCGAGAGCGTTTCGCGGGGCGCCTAGTGTACACCCCCTAAACTGCGTTTCCAGAGGAGCTGATTCGGACTCGGGTAAAATACTGGCCCACGCGCGCAGCAAACAAGCAGCAACGAGGCCTGCGCCACGGGCAAGCCGCCCGCCTCACGCCCATCATCCAAGGATTGACTTATGACAGGCTTCGATCGCCAAACGATCTCCGATACGACCGCCAAGATTCTGCTCGAAGTGCAAGCCGTGCATTTCAACGCCGACAAGCCGTTCATCTTCACCTCCGGCTGGGCAAGTCCGGTCTATATCGACTGCCGCAAGTTGATTTCGTACCCGCGCGTGCGCCGCGCCTTGATGGAGATGGCCGAAACGACGATCCTGCGCGATGTCGGCTACGAGCAGATCGACGCCGTCGCCGGCGGCGAAACGGCCGGTATTCCGTTCGCGGCCTGGATCGCCGATCGCATGATGCTGCCGATGCAATACGTGCGCAAAAAGCCGAAGGGTTTCGGCCGCAACGCGCAGATCGAGGGCCACCTCGAAGAAGGCTCGCGCGTGCTGCTCGTCGAAGATCTGACGACGGACAGCCGCAGCAAGATCAACTTCATCAACGCGCTGCGCACGGCCGGCGCGAGCGTGAATCATTGCTTCGTGCTGTTTCACTACAACATCTTCAAGGAAAGCGTGTCGGTCCTGAAGGACATCGACGTCGATCTGCACGCGCTGGCCACCTGGTGGGACGTGCTGCGCGTCGCCAAGGCGGCGGGCTACTTCGATACGAAAACGCTCGACGAAGTCGAGAAGTTCCTGCATGCGCCGGCGGATTGGTCGGCCGCGCACGGCGGTGCGACCGCCACGCCGCAGTAACGCGACATCATCGCAGTCGATGCGCGAGGCCGCCAGCCTCGCGCGTGCCAACCGGCGCTCGCCTACGCGCTATGCGAGCGCCGTTCGTTTTTTCGGCTATGCCGCCCTCCCGCTCCCCGGCAGATGACATCCGCCACGACCGCGCCGGTGCGCCGGCTCACGGCGGGCCAGTCCCGGATGGGCCAATCCGCTCGCCCGCGCGTACTCGATCAACTCGGCATCGCCCGTCAATCCGAGCTTGCGCAGCGCCGACATCTTGTGCGAGCTGATCGTCTTGATGCTGCGATTGAACCGCGCGCCGATCTCGCTGACGCTGAGCCCCGACGCGAACAGGCGGACCACTTCGATCTCCCGCGACGACAAGGCCGGCGCACCCGGCATGCCGCCGCGCCCCGCAGCGGCCCGATCCAGCGCCGCCCGCAACGACGGGCTGATATGCCGAACCCCGCGCATCGCGTGGCGCACGGCCAGCCCGATATGCGAGAGATCGTCGCATTTGCCGACGACCGTCACCGCCCCCGCATCGAACAGGCGCCGCAGCAGCGCGGCGTTGCCGAGCATCGTCAGCACGACGATACGAAGGTCGGGAAAATGCCGTCGCAAATAGCCGATCAGTACGAGGCCATCCCCGTACCGCCCCCCGGGCATGGAGAGATCGGTCACGACGACATCGGCGGGCACGCGCCGCAGCGTGTCCACGAGTTCGGTCGATTGGCGTGCCTGGCCAAGCAGGTCGATGTCGCCGAACGCGTCGAGCGCATGGCGCACGCCGAGCAGGAAGAGCGGATGATCGTCGGCGACGACGACGCGGGTGGCCCGCACCGTCTGCACGGCGTGAGTGGGAAGGGTTGCGGTTGATTCGCTCATTTGGGATCGATGACGATTGACGTTATGCGTGGCGCCGGAAGGCGATCGGGCGCCACGAGCAAGGGGCGCCGATGTTAGACTGGCTACCGCGTTACGGCGCGCCTTGGGCAAAAAATGGGCCGTTGAAACGTCTGTCTGCATCCGTCTGTATCCGTCTGCTCTCGCCGTCGACCGGGGAATCGGCTCATGCTCCTTTTTAGCGAAGTCGTCGCATCGATTCTCGCCGGGCGATCGCCTGGGCGAGCGGTGCTCGGCTTCGGTTCGCTCTGCATCGCATTGCTGGCCGCGGGCACGAGTCAAGCCTCGGCGCAAGCGGTCTTCTCCGTGACGAGCCGCGATTTGCACGACGGCGCGGCCGTCGGCAACGCGCAGGTCTACGACAAGGACGACTGCAAGGGCGCCAACATCTCGCCGCAGTTGTCGTGGCGCAACGCGCCGGCGGGAACGAAGAGTTTCGCCGTTACCATGTTCGACCCCGACGCCCCCGGCCCGGGCTGGTGGCACTGGGCCGTCGCCGAAATCCCGAACAACGTCGATTCGTTGCCCGCGAATGCGAGCGCGTCGGGCGTCCTGAAGAAGATGGGCGCGATCGAGGCGCGCAACGATTACGGCGACGCCGGCTACGGCGGACCTTGCCCGCCGGCGGGCAAACCGCACCGCTATGTGGTCACGGTCTTCGCGCTGAATACGGCGGACTTGCGCCTGGGGCCGGCGCGCCATGCACTGATGTTCGATCACGAGATCAATACGTCGGTGCTCGCAAAAGCCCGATTGACGGTCACGTACGGGCGCTGAGCCGCTCGCCGCGCTTGCGCGTTCAGCCGGCTTCTGGCGGCAACCTGCCGCCTCGCGTCGAAATTTCACCGCAACTCCCGTTAACCCTTAAAATCATGCTTTTCGCGCCGAAGCAGGCGCCATCTCAACCGGCCATAGCGAGATCGAAATGAGCACGAAAGTTTTTGTCGACGGACAGGAAGGCACGACGGGTCTGAAGATTTTCGAATACCTGTCGCGCCGCACCGACGTCGAAGTGCTCCGCATCGAGGAATCGAAGCGCAAGGATCTGGACGAACGGCGCCGGCTCATTAATGCTTCCGACGTGACGTTCCTCTGCTTGCCGGACGTCGCCTCGCGCGAGTCGGCCAGCCTCGTCGAGAACGCGAACACGGTGCTGATCGACGCCAGCACGGCATTTCGCACGCACGCCGATTGGGCGTACGGCCTGCCCGAACTCACGCATGCGCAGCGCGAGCGCCTGCGTACGGCCAAGCGCATCGCCGTGCCGGGCTGCCACGCTTCCGCGTTCGTGCTGGCCATGCGTCCGCTCGTCGATGCCGGCTTCGTCCCGGCCGATTTCGCCGCGCACAGCCACTCGATCACGGGCTACAGCGGCGGCGGCAAGAAGATGATCGCCGACTACGAAGGCGAACCGAACCCGAAGCTGCAAAGCCCGCGTCCTTACGCGCTCGCGCTCGGCCACAAGCATCTGCCCGAAATGGCGGCCCATACGGGCTTGCGCGCCGCACCGATCTTCACCCCGATCGTCGGGCCGTTCTATAAAGGCTTGGCCGTCACTACGTACTTTTCGCCGAACCAACTGGCCAAGCGCGTGAGCCCGCGCGACGTTCAGGCCGTGTTCGCCGAATACTATGCCGGCGAAGCGTTCGTCCGCGTCGCGCCGTTCGATGCCGAAGACAATCTCGACGGCGGTTTCTTCGACGTGCAGGCCAACAACGACACCAACCGCGTCGACCTGTTCGTGTTCGGCAATGAAGAGCGTTTCGTCACCGTCGCGCGGCTCGACAACCTCGGCAAGGGGGCATCGGGCGCGGCCATCCAATGCATGAATCTGAGCATAGGCGCCGACGAACAAGCCGGGCTGCAGCGCTGATCGGCTCACCCAACGAATGCTTGATGAAGCCGGCAGCAATGCCGGCTTTTTTTATGGTACTGAGATGGCGCTTTAGCGCCTGACTCCGGCCTCATGCAGCGCAAGGCTGCATCGCAATAGCGGATTGCATGCTTCGAATAGCGGCATCGCCATGAACGGCGCATGGCTTTCCAATCACTTACATTTCCCTTATCCCTCCGACGGGCATTCAGCAATAACTGCGTTATCGATCAGATTCATGGATCGTTGAGCGCACAACTTTCCGATTGCGCTTGCCAGCGGCGGGCAACCACCGCTTCGCCCCACGCCCCCGCCCTCCGGCAAACCGTGTGCAGGATCGTGCCAGACCGGCCTTTGCATGCATCCGCTTGAAACGCTGTTTTTGTTTCAATATCGCGCCGCTCCCCTTATCTCGCTTTGCTTTGATTGATGCGTCGTTTTTTGAATTGGCTTTTTTAGACGGCTTTATCAATTGACACAAAATAAATGCGCGAGGAAATTATGCCGCATAACGAGATCAGATCAGGGAGACGAGCGGCGACACCCACGCCGCTCCGACGACGAGCGCGGCACAGCCGCCGCCGCTCGATGGCTGCTGCATGCCGCCTTCTTCTTCCCCGATCGACCGACTGTTTGGAACACTGCCGGCGCGCGCGTTGCCGCCGCCGGCTGCGGGCAACGCGTGCGCACCGCGGAAGGAGGAAACAAACGACACATCGGAATCAGTTAGCAGTACGAATCAAATCAAGCGGCAGCCGACGGGGAGCCGGCCGCCCGATAACGATAAAGCCTGGAGGAACGTCATGACCCGGAACGCCCCTTTCAACGCTCTTTTGACGCTGACGCTCGTCGCGCCTTTCCTGACCGCATGCGGCGGCGGCGGCGGCACTAGCGGCGCGGCCGGCGGCAGCTCTGCTGCGGTTGCAGACCGGCTCTGCCCGGCTTCGCTCGATTACAACACCGTGTTCACGGGCGGCGGCGGTGACGGCGAGCTCGTCAAGATGCAGATCGATACGACGAAGATGACCTGGCAGGTGACTTACGTCGAATCGGCGATCCCCGCGACGACAGGCACCGTGTCGCCCTCGCGTGCCGGCACGTCGCAAAGCGGCACGCTCGCGCCCGAGACGCTGCTGCCGACGCAGAAGCAGAACGAATGTGCGTTCTATCTGCAGGGCGCCAGCCTCGACCCGAACAAGCCCGCACGTATTTTCGTCGGGCAGGGGGTGCTGGGCGGCACGATTCCCGGCAAGGAGATCCAATACAACGGTGTAGTCGGCTTCGGCGCTGTACCGGACAACAAATTCCCGTACTTCCCGTTTATCGGCTTTTCGTCGATCGAAACGAATCTCGCGAATGTGGCGGGCACCTATAACCAGTTGGGCTATCACATCATCCCTTCGCAGAACTATGCGACGGTGCCCGTCGACGCCAAAATCGTCATCCACGCCGATGGCACCTGGAGCGAAACCGACAACGTCGGCGTCAACGCAGGCAAGACCCAGCAGGCCGGAAGCGATTGGGCGCAGTCGAGCGACGGCAGCGGTGCGTTCGAAAGCGACAACTTCCAAAGCCAGGCGAAGGCCACCAATGCGGTCGTCCCTGCCGGCAAGGGCTACATGATCGTCGGCAAGTTGCGCAATCAACTCGTGCCGATCCTGATCAGAACAGGCTATGCGAACCCGTCGACGCTCCAGGCCGACGACGAATCGGGCATTTCGATACTCGCGCCGCAAACGCCGATTGCCGTCGACACGCAGAACGGCCAATACATCGGCGTCGATAGTCAGTTCGCCTACCGCGCCACCGCACTCGAAGGCACCGAAGCCACGATGCTCGACCCGTATCAGGCATCGAATGCGTCGCTGGCAACGCCGCTCAATCTGAGCTTCGCCAACGCCGTGCCGGGCGTCGTGTTATCCGCCGTCAGTACCGCTTCGTCCACCGCAGCCACGGGCAAGCTCATTTTCACGGGCGGCGTGTTCGGCTACCTCTACAACGAAAACTCGGCGCCGTATTTCACCATCAACGCATTCGTCCAATGACGACGTGAGGCCAAGCGCAATACGACGCAAAGGCGGCCCATGCGCCGCGCCGCCCGCCCGATGGCGGTAGGGCAGCGCGCGATCGCACAAAAGAACGAAGACAGGGAGGAAACATGAAGATCAGCAATAACAGCACGAAGCGCGTCCGCGCCGCATGCATGGCGCTGCTCGGCACGTTCGCAGGCGGCGCGAACGCGCAAAAGGCCGGCGACAATGTCGTCTCGCTCGGGTGGTTTCACATCATGCCGCAAGATTCGAGTACGCCGATGACCACCTATGTCACGCCGCAGCCGATCGATACGCCGCTGCGGCTGCCTAGTGCGTTTACTTCCTCCGGCACGGGGCTGTCGACGAACAATGCGGACACGCTCGGTCTCGTCTTCAGTCACTTCCTGACCGACCATGTCGCGGTGACGACCGTGGCCGGCGTGCCCCCGACCTTCAAGATCAAAGGCCATGGGTCGATCGTGCCGCCGGGCCCGGCAGGCGCGCTCGGGACCGAGAACCTTGACGATCCGTCGAACGAACCGATCGTCAAGAGCGTTCGCCAATGGAGTCCGGCGATGATGATCCAGTACTACTTCAATTCGGCGACGGCGCGCTTCAGGCCATTTGTCGGCGTAGGCGTGTCATACAACTTCTTTACGAATCTCAAACTGAACCCGAACTTCATCACGTCGACGCAGAACAATCTGGGCTCGGTGCTCGCCGCCGGTGCCGCCCGCCCTGGTGTGACGAGCGTGTCGGCGAAGGCGTCGCCGTCCTGGGCGCCCGTCTTCAATGCCGGGGCTTCGTACGACTTCTCGCAGCATTGGGGCGTGAGCGCGTCCGTCACCTACATTCCGCTCAAGTCGCGCTCGACGGTCTATGTGCGCGCGGCCGACGGCACCCTGCTAGGGACGACGCAGGCACAGTTGACGGCCGACCCGATCATCACTTACGTGGCACTGTCGTACAAATTCTGACGAGAGCGGCACGCTCGACCGGCGTACCAGGCGGCGGCCCATGCCCGACGGCGCCCACGGGCGCGGGGCCATGGCTAAAAAAAAGCCCGCCTAGGTGGCGGGCTGAATCCATATCAGAGGAGACATGGAGGAGACAAGTCCACTCTAGCAAACCCTTAGATGCAATGCAACACGATCTATCCAACCACTCCCGAAGCTCGTTGCCGTGGCACAACATTCCGCCTGACGAGGCGGATTGTCACGCAAGTGTCATCGACAGCAGGAAACCCAGCTGATCGACGCCCACCGGTTTGACGAGATGCACATCGTATCCGGCAGCCAGCGCCATTTCGCGATACTGCGGTTGACCCCAACCGGTCAGCGCAATCAATAACATGGCGGACTGTCCCGCCACCTCTCGCATGCATCGTGCCGCGGGCAAGCCCTCCAGCATCGGCGCGCCGATATCGATCAGCGCCGCGTCTGGCAGTGCAAGCCGCGCCGCTTCCAGCGCCTCTTCCGTCGAGCGCGCCGCTACGGCCACGTAGCCCAGGCTCTCCACCAGATTGACGAGCATGCGGCGCGCTGCGTCGTCAGGGTCGGCGATCAGCACGCGCTTGCGCGGGCTGGCGCTCGTGGGCTCGCCGGGCTCGTCCGTCCCGTGCACGACTGCTTCGTGTGCACCGTCCCAATCGGATTTCATTGCTTCATCCTCGTTGCACGGAGCTCATTACGGTTCGCCCGGATCGGCACAGCGTTTTGTACGATGATTCGCAGTATCACGGATGTCCTGCACCTCAATCAAACGAGCGTTTGGAGAACGAGTTCAGCGCTGGGTTAAAAATAAGGGTTTCTGCTCACATAGGCAAAATTTTTTTCAACGGTGCGGCAACGCGCCCTCTCTTCCATCCGCTTCAAACGAGACACCGCCCCGAAAATCGGTCGCATCCCTTGCTGCGCAACGACCGCACTGCGCGGGTCGAACGCTACCCGCCACGCTGCATGTCCCGCCCCCGTTCCCCAAAGTGCCGCCACTGCGCGCCGAGGTGCGACGAATAGGGCTAAAGATCCGCGTTCCACGACCGTTCTTCCGACTGTTACGACATCGCACCCGCAGCGCGGAGGCGGCGCCCGACCGGGATGCGCACGGACCCGCACCGATGGTACGCACGATGTCGATGGATCTACCGGTTCTCCGGTGCCTCATCAGCGAAGGAAAAGCAGTGAAATCGCATATTTATTCGGGCGCAATGGCAATCGCCGTTGGGCTCGCCGCAGCCGGTGTCGTAGCCCCACCGGCAGCCGAAGCAGCCCTCGGCCAGCACTTCGACAGCATCGCCACCGACGCCGCCCGCCTCTCTGCCATTGCGCACGCAAGTAACGTGCATGCCGCCTACATCGTTCATACGATTACTCTCCCCTCGGGCACCGTGGTACGCGAATACGTGGGCGCGAACGGCGTCGTGTTCGGCGTCGCCTGGGAGGGCCCCACACTGCCCGACCTGAAAACGACCCTCGGCGCTTCGTTCGATCGATTCGCGAATGCCAGCCCGACACGCGGCGCCGGGCCACTCGCGGTTTCGGCGAGCGACCTGGTCGTCTACTCGGGCGGACACCTGCGCGCGTTCGCGGGTCACGCGTATTTGCCGCAAGCGTTGCCGGCCGGCGTCGACGCCGCCGTCGTTCGTTAGGGGTACGAACGATGTTTCGACACTCATTTTCAAAGACCGTCAAATTCGCGACGGCGCTCGTGCTCGCCTGCCTGACCGCGGCCTGCGGCGGGGGCGGAGGCTCGGGCGCGGCGTCTTCGGTCAGCAACACGTCCACTCAAGCGCCGGCTCCCGCGACGTCGGCAGCAACCGCCAATGTCGCAACGATCACCGTCGATCACGGCGTGTCCGGCGTGCCCAACATGCCGTTCGTCAGCGTCACCGTCTGCACGCCAGGCGCGGCAAGCTGCCAAACGATCGATCACGTGCTGGTCGACACGGGATCGTGGGGCTTGCGCGTGTTCGCATCGCAACTGCCGGCCTCCGTCGCGTTGCCGCAGCAGACTAACGCAGCGGGCGGCGCGCTGGCCGAGTGCATGCAGTTCTTCGACGGCTACACCTGGGGCTCCGTGCGTATCGCCGATGTGCAGATCGCCGGCGAGCGAGCAGCGTCGCTGCCGGTCCAGGTCATCGACCCGAACTACGCAGCCGTGCCCACGAGTTGCTCGAACACGGGCGCTGCCCGCAACACGCCGAACGCGCTCGCCGCCAACGGCATTCTCGGGATCGGCGTGTTCAAGCACGACTGCGGCGCAGCCTGCGCCAATCAGGCGATCGCGGGCACCTACTACGCCTGCACCGGCGCCAGTTGCGCACCGACCGCCATCGCCGAAGCGCGGCAGGTCGCCAATCCGGTGCCGTACTTCGGTGTCGACGGCAACGGGGTGATCGTCAGCCTGCCCGCAGTACCGAGCGGCAGCGCGACGAGCGTCACCGGGCAGTTGGTGTTCGGCATCGGCACGCAAAGCGACAACGCGCTCGCCGCGACGGCGCAGGTGATCGGTGTCGATTCGATGCGCGGCGTGTTTACGACGATGGAAAACGGCACGACCTACTCCGGCAGCATCATCGACAGCGGCTCGACGGGCCTGTTTTTCGCGACCAATCAAATGCCGGCCTGCGCCAGCCCGAATCAGAGCTACTACTGCCCAAGCTCGACGGAGCAGTTCAACGCGACCAATATCGGCACCAATGGCGTATCGAGCTCGGTCAGCTTCAGCGTCGGCAATGCGGCTCAGATCTGGCAGGCCTCGGGCGGCGCATCGGCCATGCCGCTATTCGCGGGGCCGGCGTTCGTCGGTTCGCAGGTGTTCGACTGGGGACTGCCGTTCTTCTATGGCCGCAACGTCTACGCGGCCATCGAGCAACAGTCGACGCCAGGCGGCGCGGGACCGTACTTCGCCTATTGACGGACGGGTTGCGCCAGCGCCTCGCCCAGCGTATCGCGCAACAATGCCAGGGGCCGCACGAGGCGGCCCGGCAGCGTGCCATGCACGAGCCAGACGTTCAGGCCGCCTGACAACTCGGGCGCGTCGATGACCTGCAGCGCGTCCTTGTGCGCGCTCGCGGCAAGCTGGCCCGGCGTGACAATCCCCAGCCCCACACCGCGCGCGACCAACGACAGCTGCAATTCGGAGCCGAACGCTTCCACCGCAACATCGAACCGCAGCGACGCCGCGCCGAGCGCCCGGCTCAGCGCCGAACGCATGCCGCAGCCATCCTGACTGAGCACCCACGCATGTTGCGCGAGCTCGGCCAGCGTGAGCCGCGGCGCGCCCTGCCCCCGCTTCGCCTTGCGCGGCAACGGCAACGAACGCGAGGCCACGACGACAGTAGGCTGCACCGCAAGCAGCGTCGCCGTCACCGTATCGGGCAGCGTGGTAGAGGTTGGCGTCATGACGACCGCCGCATCCAGTTCGGCCCGCATGACCCGTTCAAGCAGCGTCGGCGACCAAGCCGCCGTCACGCGCAGCGTGAGGCGCGGAAACGCCGCGCGCAGCCGATCGATCGGCTGTTCGAGCGCCAACTCCGACAGGAACGGCGGCACACCGATTTTCAGTTCGCCGGCCGGCTCGCTACCGGGTGCGGCGACGGCCAGCAAGTCGTCGACGCTGCGCAGCACCGCGCGCGCCAGCACATACACCTCCTTGCCCGCGCCGGTCGGCTTCATCGGCTTGCTCTGCCGGTCGAGCAGCGGCACGCCGAGCGTCGTTTCGAGGTTCTGCACGCGCCGCGTCAAACCGGGCTGCGTCAGATGCAATTTCGTCGCAGCACGAACCATCGAGCCACTGTCGACGACTTCGACGAATGCCTGCAAGTCTCGCGTGTTCAAAACAACTCCGCATAATCAATATCGACATATTTCAATTGTCGCATAACTTGCGCGAGCCTACGATGAGCGCTCCTTCAATCGTCCGCTCGACCCTCCATGAATCGGCCCGCCACCTCACCTGAGCTTACTTGTCCGTCCACCGCGCCCGCGGCGGCCGAGGGGCAGACGCCCCACCGGCTGACCACGCCGCTCACGATCTTGTTCGCCGCGGCGACCGGCGTCATCGTCATGAACCTGTTCGCGGCGCAGCCGCTGACCGGTCCCATTCAGCGCTCGCTGGGCGTGCCCGCCTCGTTGACAGGCGCGATCGCGATGCTGCCTCAACTCGGCTATGCGCTCGGTCTCGTGCTGCTCGTGCCGCTCACCGATCTCGTCGAAAACCGTCGGCTTATCGTGCGCACGTTGGTGGCCTGTGCGGCACTTCTGGCGATAGCGATGCTCGCGCAACAAGGCAGTGTGTTCCTCGCCGCACTCTTTCTTGCCGGCGCGAGTTCGAGCGTCATTCAGATGCTCGTGCCGATGGCCGCATCGATGGCGTCGGAAGCCCGGCGCGGACGTGCCGTGGGCAACGTCATGAGCGGTCTCATGCTCGGCATCCTGTTGTCGCGCCCGCTCGCGAGCGTAATCGCCGGCTCGATCGGCTGGCGCGCGTTCTACGGCGTTGCAGCCGCGGCCGACGCACTGCTCGCGCTCGGGCTCTCGACGCGCTTGCCGCGCCACGCACCGCACGTCTCGACGACTTATGGCGCGTTGCTACGCTCGCTGTGGACGCTGCTCAAGGGCGAGAGGGTGCTGCAACGGCGCGCGCTTTCCGCTGCGTTGGTGATGGGTGCGTTCAGCGCGTTTTGGACCGCGATCGGCCTGCGGCTCGCGCACGGCCCGTTCGATTTCAATTTTTACGACATCGCGTGGTTCGCTTTGGCAGGCGCGGCCGGCGTCGTGGCGACGCCGCTCGCGGGATGGGCCGGCGACAAGAAGTTGGGCCGTGCGGCGCTCGCCATGGCTCACGTGAGCATGCTCGCGGCGCTCGTCGCCAGCGGGATCGTCGGCGCCGGCTGGCTCGGCTTCGATCCGGCCGCGCACCGTGAACTCGCGGTCGGCCTGCTCGTCGTCGGCGCGGCGACGCTCGATGCGGGCGTCGTCACCGACCAGACGCTGGGCCGCCGGGCGATCAACCTACTCAACCCGGCCGCACGCGGACGACTCAACGGGCTGTTCGTCGGCATCTTTTTCGTCGGCGGGGCTGCGGGCGCTTCGGCTGCGGGCGCGGCCTGGGCGGCGGCGGGTTGGAGCGGCGTCTGCGTCGTCGGGCTCATCTTCGCCGGTGCGGCGTTCCTACTGGGCCTGATGCCCGGCGCGCACGACTGAGCCGAAACGACAAGGGCCGAGTCCCGTGCCACACAGGACCCGGACCTTGAGCGCTCAGCGTTCGATGGACCGATCTTGCACCATCGATCGGTGCGCCGACTTCATCGCCCCTTCGTGTCGACTTCCGGGGCGATTTCGAACAAATCAGTGCCGCACGAGCGCCATCATCGCGCCGAACCCGACGAACACGCCGCCCGTCAGCCGATTGAATGCACGCGCGACGCGTCCGCTTTTCAGCGTGGAGCCGATGCGCGCCCCGCACGCGGCATAGACGAGGTACCAACTGACCTCGATCACGGCGAAGGTAGCGACAAGGATGCCGAACTGCGGCAACGTCGCCTTCGACGCATCGATGAACTGCGGCAGCAGCGCGGCCGCGAACAGGATTGCCTTGGGGTTGCTGCTCGCCACGAGAAAGCCGTTGCGATAGAGCGCGCCCAGCGAGCGCCCGGGCCTGCCCGGTATCGTATCGAGGCCCGGTGCGTCGGCGACAGGCGCTGCGTCGGCCACGTTCGCGCGCCAGGACTTCACGCCGAGATAAATCAGATACGCCGCGCCGATCAGACGCAGTGCGTCGAACATCGTGGGCCATGCCTTCAAGAAGACGCCGAGCCCCGCGGCCGAAATCGACAGCATGAGCACGAGCGCCGACAGGCATCCGGCCATCGTCGCCGTTGCTCGGCGCATCGTGTGCTGCGCACTATGCGTCATCACCACGAGCATGTTGGGGCCAGGAATGGCGGAGATCACGAAAACAGTGGCGACGAACAACCACCAGGTGTGCAAATTCATGACGAAAAGCTTCCGGTAAAAAGCGCGAAGGCACGATTATGCGCGCGTTTCACCGCCGGCTCCTGCTCATGCGCCGGCGCGCATCGCTTCCACCGACCCATCGCGCCTCCATCCTCGACCCGCGCCACCGGCAACATCACGCCCGGGCGATCGCCTCAAGGCGCGGCGCGCCCCGCGCGGCGGGCGGCTACTTCGCCGAGCACGGCGAAGTCTTTCTCGCCGTCGCCGTGCGCGACGACATCGAGCAGGTTGTCGCGAAGCAGGCTGCCGAGCGGCAACGGAGTGGACGTGGCTTCGGCCGCTTCGAGCGCGAGCCGGACATCCTTCAGGCCAAGCCGCGCCTTGAACATGGCCGGCTCGTAGCGACGTTCGGCGACAAGCTTGCCGTAGCCGGCGTAGACGGGGCCCGGGAAGACGCTCGACGTGATGACATCGAGATAGTCGGTGACCGCTACGCCGTGCGCGCTCAAGAGCGACGCCGCCTCGCCGAGCGTCTCGACGGCCGCGGCGAGCGTGAAGTTGGCCGCGAGCTTGATGACGTTCGCCTGTTCGGGCAGCGAACCGATGCGCCAGGTCTTTTGCCCGATCGCATCGAAGATCGGCTGCACGCGGTCGATGGCTTCGGCAGGGCCGGCCGCGATGATGGTCAGTTTCGCCGCCGCCGCAACATCGGGACGCCCCAACACCGGCGCGGCCACATAGTGGAGACCACGCGCGGCGTGGTCGTGCGCCAGCGCCTGGGCCAACGCAACCGACACCGTCGCCATGTTCACATGCACAAGACCACGCGGCGCCCGGTCGAGCAGCGCCGCATCGATGACCTCGCGCACGGCGGCATCGTCGGCCAGCATCGAGAACACGGCGTCGCCCGAGAAGGCGGCCCCCGGCTCGTCGACGATCTGCGCGCCGAGCGCCGCCAGCGGCTCTGCCCGCTCGCGCGTGCGATTCCAGACGCGCACGCGATGGCCTGCCTTCAGCATGTTCTCCACCATTGCGTGGCCCATGTTGCCCAACCCGATAAAACCGATGTCCATTGCGCATTCCTCCGCCAAAAAATCGAGAACCGCAGTAAAGCACGATTGCGGCAGGTCTGCCGACGCGTGCGCACGGCGCCGCTGCACACCTGCGGGCGTCGTCGGTGCGATACTCGTGCGATGTCGCCGATAACCGCCACGTTCCGTTTTTACGAGGAGCTGAACGATTTTCTCGCCCGCCCGCTGCGAGGCCGTGCGTTCGAGAGCGTTTGCGCGCATACGGCCACAACGAAACACATGATCGAAGCGCTCGGCGTGCCGCACACCGAGGTGGAGCTGATTCTCGTGAATGGCGAATCGGTCGGCTTCGACCGGGTGCTGGCAGACGGCGATCGCGTAGCCGTCTATCCGAAGTTCGAAGCGCTCGATGTAACGCCGCTTCTGCGCGTGCGCGAACGTCCGCTGCGCACGATCCGGTTCGTTGCCGATGCGCATCTGGGCGGCCTCGCGCAACTGCTTCGCCTGGCCGGCTTCGACACGCTGTACGACAACCATTTCGCCGATGCGGAAATCGAGGCGCTGGCTGCGTCGCAGGAGCGCATCGTCCTCACGCGCGACCGCGAACTGCTCAAGCGCCGCACGATCACGCACGGCTGTTACGTCAGAGCGCTCAAGCCGCAAACGCAACTGCGCGAGATCGTCGACCGCCTCGATCTGGCCGGCAGCGTTCGCGCCTTTCGGCTTTGCCTCTCATGCAACGCGCCGCTGCGGCGAATCGACAAAGCGCAGGCCGAGGGCCGCGCGCCCGAAGGGGTGCTCGAGCGCCATGCGCAGTTCGTCACCTGCGACGTCTGCCGACGTGTGTTCTGGGAAGGCTCCCATTGGAAGCGTATGCGCACGCTCATCGATTCGCTTGTGCCGGAGCAGCGCGAACGCGACGCCAAGGCTTAGCGGATTTCGACGCAGGCGCGATACTGTTGCGCGCTTTCCACACCCGCGGCGCGACGGCGCCTTCGCATCGTCAGCGCCCGCGGCCGCTATGCGCGTGGACGTACGGACGGACCGAAAAAATTGAGGTGGCACCAAACTCGCTTATTGACGCATCTTTGATGCAACAACTAAAATTCAACCAATTCCACAAATGGGGCATATGCCTTGGACAGTTGCAGTAGTCGACCTTCGAACAGTGTTTCCGCCTGATCGGCACGACGCTCGCTGAATTCTTCCTTTAGCCGCCGTCCTGCCCTCAGGCAGACGGTGCGCATCGCAGTACTTTCCCCGTTTCTTCGCGCATCGAATTTCGAATGGCCACCGGGTCGCCCGGACGCCGCTGCGTGTGCTCGCGCGCACGCAAGCGCCCATCGGCCCGACGCCGCGAGCGGTTTCGCTCGCGCCCATGCACGACCACGCCGGTCACGTTCGCGTCAAGCGTCACTGCCGCCGTGCCGATGAATACGTTCATGCGCCTGCCGCGTATGGACGACGCGACAGAACATCGAGCATCACTAAGGAAAATTAAAATGTCCACGCCTGCAAACGTCTCCCCGGCACGTCGCACCGTGCTCGACGACGCCCACATCGGCGATATCAAAGGGGCCTTCGGGACGATCGCGCACCACGACACCGCGCCGCGCCGCAATTGGGGCGCGCGCCTGCGTACGTTGCTCGCGATTCTCGGCCCGGGGCTCATCGTCATGGTGGGCGATAACGACGCGGGCGCGTTCGGCACCTACACGCAAGCGGGGCAAAACTACGGCACCACATTGTTGTGGACGCTCGCGCTGTTGATCCCCGTGCTTTACGTCAATCAGGAAATGGTGCTGCGTTTGGGCGCCGTGACGGGCGTCGGGCACGCCCGGCTGATTTTCCAGCGCTTCGGCAAATTCTGGGGCGCATTCAGCGTCATCGATCTGTTCCTGCTCAATGCGCTGACGATCGTGACCGAGTTCATCGGCATCACGTTTGCACTCGATTTCCTCGGTGTATCGAAGATAGCCGGCGTATGCATCGCAGCCGCTCTGACGATGGCCGCCGTCAGCACCGGCGACTTCCGCCGCTTCGAACGCTTCGCGATCGTCCTTTGCGTGCTGAGCCTGCTGCTCGTCCCCGTGCTTGTTTCGATTCATCCGCCGGTCGGCATCATTGCTCACAATTTCTTCGTCCCGACCTGGCCCAAAGATTCGAAGCTGTCCGACGTCATGCTGCTCGTGATCGGGATCGTCGGTACGACCGTCGCACCGTGGCAGCTGTTTTTTCAGCAGAGCTACGTGATCGACAAGCGCATCACGCCGCGCTTCATGAAGTACGAAAAGATCGATCTGTGGATCGGCATCGCGCTGGTGATCGTCGGCGCTGTCGCCATGATGGCGTTCACGGCCGCGCTGTTCCACGGGCGCGCCGAGTCCGGCCAATTCACCGACGCGAGCGGCGTCATCGCCGGGCTGCATAAGTATGTCGGCCGCACCTCGGCCACGATCTTCGCAGTGGCGTTGCTCGACGCATCGATCATCGGTGCGGCCGCCGTGTCGTTGTCGACGGCTTATGCGATCGGCGATGTCTTCGGCATCCGCCATTCGCTGCATCGCAGCGTGTCCGATGCCAAAGGGTTCTATCTCGTCTACTTCGTCATCATCGCGCTCGCTGCCGGGCTCGTGCTGATGCCCGGCAGCCCGCTCGGCCTGCTGACCGAAGCAGTGCAGACCCTGGCCGGCGTGCTGCTGCCGAGCGCCACGGTGTTCCTGCTGCTGCTGTGCAACGACAAGTCCGTGCTCGGTCCCTGGGCCAACTCCAGGCGGCTCAATGTCTTTACGGGCGCCGTGATCGCCGTCCTCGTCGTGTTGTCGATCATTCTGACGGCGGCGACCGTGTTCCCCGACATCTCGGCCAGGGCGATCATCGGCATTCTCGTCGGCGGCACGCTGACGTTCGCGCTCGGCTACGCGGCCGTCGCGATCATGCGACGTCGCGACGGTGCGGCCAACGGTGCGGCCAACAACAAGGCCAACCTCGCGGACGGCGCCGCGCGCGCGGTGACCCGTGCGTTGCGCGACACCTGGCGCATGCCGCCACTGCACGAGTTGCCGCCGCCACAACTGACGGTCGCGACGCGTCTCTGGATGGGCGCCATGCGCGGCTACCTCGTCGTCGCAGTCGGACTCGTGATCGTCAAAGTCGTGCAGATGGCGATGCAGTGAATGCGCTGGCCGACCGCTGGCCAACCGGTCACGCGCGCGCTTCGTCGCTCGCATCGTAGGCGCCGCGCGCAGCCGCGCTGTTCAGGCGCGCCCGCTTGAGCAGCGCCTGTTGCGCCGCCTCGACGTTGGCCGCCATGCCGCGCCACGCCGCGAGCGCCGGCTCTTGCAGTGCGCGCCCGTAGGAAAAGCTGAGCGGCCACGGGCGGCGTCCCACCCGATTGATCGCATCGAGGTGAGCGCTCGCTTCTTCCGGCGTTTGGCCTCCCGATAAGAAGTAGATGCCGGCAACGGCTGGCGGCACGGTGCGGCCCAGGATCGCCACCGTCCGTTCGCCGGCTTCGCGCACGCTCGCCGGCCGCACGTGCGCCTTACCGGCGACCACCATGCTCGGCTTCAACAGCATCAGCTCGAGCGTGACGTGATGGCGGTGCAGCGCATGAAACACTTCGTGCAACACCGCCTGCGTCACTTGCGCACAACGTTCGATCGAATGATCGCCGTCCATCAACACCTCGGGCTCGACGATCGGCACGACGCCGGCCGACTGGCAAATCGCCGCGTAGCGCGCGAGCGAATCGGCGTTCGCCTCGATCGCGAGCCGGCTCGGCAACGTGTCCGACACGTTGTAGACGGCGCGCCATTTCGCGAAACGCGCGCCCTGTGTCTTGTACTTTTCGAGCCGGCCGGCCAACCCGTCCAGCCCCTGGGTGATTTCATCCCCTTCGGCGTGCGCCAATGCGATCTTGCCCGTGTCGACCTTGATGCCGGGCACGATGCCGAGTCGCGCCGCCAGAGCCGGCAGCGGCTCCCCGTCGTCAGCGCACTGTCCGAGCGTTTCCTCATAGAGAATCACGCCGCTCACGTATTGGCTCAGGCCGGGCGTCGAGAGCAGCAGGTGACGCCAGGCGCGGCGGTTCGCTTCCGTCGATTCGACATCGATCGTCTTGAAACGCTTGGCGATGGTGGGGCCGCTTTCATCTGCCGCGAGCAGGCCCTTACCGTCCTGCACGATGGCGTCGATCGTTGATTGCAGTGCGCTCTCGGTTTGCATCGTCTGCTCCTTGGGACGAAAGAATCGCGTCGCGCGCACAACGGATTGCGCGCAGCGCTCGCTCAAGTGTGCGCGGCGCCGTGCGTGGGCGCCAGCCATCGATGTGCGTTCGACCGCTTTGGGTCGTCAGACTGAGCAAGCAATCCAGGTACCTGCACCATTACGCCGATCGTGCGGGAGGGCTCGCCCAAGGCTCACCCAAAAAAAAACCGCAGAGCGGCAACCCCAGGCGGGGCGGCCGTTCCGCGGTCAGGACCGGAACCTGGGTTCTTGTTAATTCACGGCTTAACGCGCCGGCGCGCGGCGGGAAAATTTGAAGAAACGAAAATGCCGAAACAGATTGAACGCGATCAGATTGCCGAGCACGACCAGCGCGAGACCGATCGCGGCCGGCGCCGACCATCGATAGCCCTCGAACACCGTGGATACGGCCAACGCGACGAACGGAAACAACACCGTGCAGTACGCCGCCCGCTCGGGCCCGATGCGGCCGACGAGCGTCAGGTATGTCGTAAAACCGATCACCGAACCGGGTATGGCCAGATAAAGCAGCGCGCCGAAATAGCGCGGCGTCCATTCGGGCTGGAACGAGAAGCCCGCCGCCAGGCTGCCGACCGTCAACACGGTTGCGCCGATCAGCATCGCCCAACCATTGGTTACGGTTGGATGCAGGCCCATCGACTGCATCCGGCTCGACAGCAGATTACCGGCCGAGAAACACATCGTGCCGACCAAGGTTATCGCCAAACCGAGCCACATCGTCTTGTCGCCGGCATGACCGGCCACCTCGGGCGCAAACAGGCAGAGGATGCCGATGAGCCCCAAGACCGCGCCGACGATCGCGCTCGGCTGCAGCGCACGGCCCATGAACACGCGCCCGTTGATGGCATTGAACAGCGGCGCGGTCGAGAAGACGACGGCCACGAGACCGCTCGGCACAATCTGTTCGGCGTAGTAAAAGCACAGAAAGTTGCAGCAGAACAGTGCGAGTCCTTGCGCGAACAGCAACGGCCAGGCGGCGCGCGGCGGCCGCATCGGGCGCCGCATCAGGCGCACGACGGCCAGCATGACAATCGAGGCAAGGATGAATCGGAACGCGATCGAAACCGGGGGCGCGACGACGCCGGTCTGCCACTTGATGGCGATCCAGGTCGTGCCCCAAATCAGCACGGTGGTCAAATAGAGCAGCAGGTTCATGGCAACAATGTGTGTCGAACGATTCGAAGCGGGGCCGGATTGCCCCGGGCTCTTTCACTATGCAACCGGGGCCCCGATCCGCGTTGTCTATCCTTGCGGTTTTGTTGGCGCCGCTTCGGCGTGATCGCGCCGGTTTCTCTATACTCACCCGGTCATGACTCGATTCGCATTGCCCACGCCGTGAACGCGAGCCCCTTCGCCCCCGCTCCGACCGACGCTTCGCTTGCCGATGCGGCGCCGTTCGGCATGCACTCGGTCGGCGTCACGCTCGCCAACGCAAACGCCACGCTCGAGCGTTTCGCGTGGCTTGGCGACCGGCTCGCCGCCGCTATCTGGCGACGCGATATCGTCGAAGATGAAACGGCCTACGATCGCCCGGGCCATCACACGCTTTCGTGCTACCTCGACGGCGGCTACCGGACCGAACGGCAGAAGTTGCCGGGCCAGTACGGCGCGCCTGCGCGACTGTGCGCGCTGCCCGGCGATCACGAATCGCGCTGGTGGGTGCGCGGCCACATGCATTTCATGCATCTGTACTTCCTGCCCGAGCATTTCACGCGGCGTGCCGTCCAAGAGCTCGATCGCGAGCCGCGCGAACTGACGCTCGCCGATCGAACCTACTTCGAAGACGCCCATATTGCCGCCCTCTGCCGCGCGCTGGCCGCGCAACCGTGGGACGCGCCCGACGCGCGCCTGCGGGCGAACGAAACGGCGCACGAAATCCTGAGCCTTTTGCTGCGCAGCCAATCGGTGCGCCGCGCGGACGCCCCGGTCAAGGGCGGCCTCGCGCCGGCCGTGCGCCGACGCCTGCGCGATTACATCGAAGCGCACCTGGCCGATGCAATCACGTTGGGCGATCTGTCCGACGTGGCCTGCCTCTCCGAATTCCATCTTTCGCGCATGTTTCGCGCCTCGTTCGGCATGCCGCCGCACGCGTGGGTCGCCGCGCGCCGCGCCGACCTTGCGCGGGCCCTGCTGCGCACGACGACGCTGCCGCTCGATGCGATCGCCGAACGTGCGGGCTACGCCGACGCCAGCCATTTCGGCCATCGTTTTCGCGCGGCGGTGGGCGCCTCCCCGCTGGCCTACCGCCGCGCGTTGAGGTGCGACTTCAGTGCATCGACGACGGCGGCAACTTTCGGCGAAGACTGGCGCGCCGAGGGATAAACGGCCTGAATCGCCGCCGGCTCGCCCGCCCAGCGTGGAAACAGACGCACGAGCCGGCCGGCCGCCATGTCTTCCTCGATCGAAAAATCCGTCAGCAGCGCGAAACCCGCGCCCGCGAGTGTGGCCGCGCGGCAAGCGGTGGCCGTATTGGCCAGAAAGGCGCGCCTGCAACGAATGCGCAGGCGTTGTCCGCCCGCGCTCTCCAACGAAAGCGTGTACGGGTGCGCGATCGTCGTCAGCGCGACGAACGGCACGTCAGCCAGGCCGCTCGGCGATTGGGGCATGCGCCATTCGGTGAGGAAATCGGGGCTCGCCACGAGCCAGCGCATGTACTGCCCGAGCCGCGCCGATCGGTAGCTCGAATCCTTCAGGTTTCCTAAACGAATCGCGACGTCGATACGCTCCGCGACGAGATCGGCATATCCGTCGCCACCGATCAACTCGACTTCCAGCTCCGGATGCGCACGCCGCAGCGCGACCAGCGCAGGCGCCACGACGAGCGCGCCGTAGTCGACCGGCGATGCGACGCGCACGGTGCCGCGCAACGGTCCCGCCGTGGCGGAAATGGCCGCAAGGCCGTCGCTCGCAGCCTGTAAGCAGGACCGGCTCGCCTCATAGAACGTGCGCCCCGCCTCGGTCAGATTCGAACGGCGCGTCGTGCGCACGAGCAGCGTCGCCCCCACCTCGGCTTCGAGCCGCTGCATGTGCGTGCTGACCATCGTCTTGGCGAGGCCCAGACGCTCGGCCGCCGCGCTGAGCGAACCCGTTTCGACGACAGCGGCAAAGACGACGAGCCGGTTGAGATTGATGTCGCGCAGTTCAGGCATAGGCAATTGTCCATTTTTAATGGATTGTGATTGAGCGATTATCCACCTTATGCGTTCAATGGCGCTGCGATACGCTTGACGTCAAAGCACTTGACTTCATCGTTACTCTTCGCAAGGACAATCTCATGCCGCTCGTTCAGCCCGACCGCCCGATTCGTTTTTATGGAATGCGTTTTTCAGGGCACGCGCATCGTGTGAAGCTCTTTTTGAGCCTGCTCGGTCTGCCGTTCGAAACGGCCGAGGTCAATCTGCGGGCCGGGGAGCAAAAAACCCCGGCATTCCTGGCGATGAACCCGTTTGGACAGGTCCCTGTGATCGAGGACGGCGAGACCGTCCTATTCGACTCGAACGCGATTCTCGTCTACCTGGCAAAGCGCTATGGCGATTCGTCGTGGCTGCCTGAGGACCCCGTCGGCGCAGCGCGGGTGGCGCAATGGCTGTCGATCGCGGCCGGACAAATCACGTACGGCCCGTGCGCCGCGCGCCTCGTCAGAGCATTCGGCAACGAACTCGACTACGACGCGGCCGTGCGCACGGCGCTCAAGCTGTTCGACGTGATCGAACCGCTGCTCGGCAAACATGCGTTCGCAATCGGCCCGCAGCCGACTATCGCCGATGTCGCCGCTTACACCTACATCGCGCACGCGCCCGAAGGCGGGATTTCGCTCGAACCGTATCCGAACATCCGCGCCTGGCTCGCTCGTGTCGAGGCGCTGCCGGGGTTTGTTGCAATGCCCGCGTTCGAGCCGGCGCCTGCAACGCCGTGAACTGCCGCCGATACCTTCGCCATGAGGTCGATTGAGCCATGAGCCCTGAACTCACCGAACGCCGCCCCGTCAGTCCGCCGCCGGGCTGGGATCTCGACGAAGCCCCGTTCCACGCCGGCGAAATCGCCGTGCAAATGCGCGCCGGCGTACGCGAGAAAGCCGAGATTGGCGGGCGGCGCTCAATTCGCCGCTATATGCCCGATCAACACCGTCAGTTCTTTGCCCAGCTGCCGTTCATCGTCCTTGGTGGCATCGATGCGCAAGGACAGCCGTGGGCGACGTTGCGCATCGGCGAACCCGGTTTTGTTTCGTCGCCCGACGCGGGCACGCTGCGGATTGCCGGCGAGATGCTCGATGGCGATCCGCTCGTCGACGCCTGGCGCACTGGCGCAGCGCTGGGCGGACTCGGGATCGAGCCTCCCACGCGGCGGCGCAATCGCGTCAACGGCGTGGTGACCGACGACGCGGACGGCGCTCTGATGGTCCAGGTTCGCCAAAGCTTCGGCAATTGCGCGAAGTACATTCAAAGCCGCACGCCTGAGCGGATCCTTGCGCGGGAAGTCGATTCGACACGTGCACCACAGCATCGGTCCGCGACATTGGACGCCGCCGATCGCGCGCTGATCGCACGCAGCGACACCTACTTCATCGCTACGCGCAGCACGTTGCGCGACGACGCTCCGTCGCAAGGTGTCGATGTCTCGCACCGCGGCGGCCTGCCGGGTTTCGTTCGCGTCGAAGACGAGTCGACTTTCCTCGCGCCCGACTATCGCGGCAATCAGTTCTTCAACACGCTGGGCAATATCGTTGAAGACTCGCGCGCCGGGCTGCTTTTCATCGACTTCGACAATGGCGACGTGCTCTACATCGCCGCACGCGCCGAAATCGTCTGGGAAGGCGCTGCACTCGACGAATTCAGCGACGCCCAGCGCCTCGTCCGTTTCAAAGTGGAGCAGGTGCGTCGCAGCCCGTCAGCGCTGCCATTCCGGTGGTCGGCCGTCGAATATGCGCCGCAATGGCGCGTTTCCGGCGCGGAGTCATTCAATCCAGCGCAGCGCGAGGCGCAGGGTGGCCATCGCCTTCATTTATAAAAACAATTATCGATTAATAATCGATAGTTTTAATATAAGCACCGAGTGTAAGACGAACGAGGTGCGCCATGACGACTGCGCAGATGCAATTGGGGATGAGCGAGCGAACGACGCTCGCGCTCGGCACAGCGCTTGCCGGTCACGGCGCGGGCCGCCCGTTCGCGCGGTGGCGCGCTGCGCTGCTGTTCGCGGGCCCCGCCGTCGTGGCGTCAATTGCTTACGTCGACCCGGGCAACTTCGCCACCAACCTGCAGGCCGGCGCCAGGTACGGCTACTCGCTGCTTTGGGTCGTGTTGGCGGCGAATGTCATAGCCATGCTGTTCCAAGCCCTCTCAGCCAAGCTCGGGATCGTCACGAACCGAAATCTGGCCGAGATCAGCCGCGCACATTTTCCCGCGCCGGTGGTTTATGCAATGTGGGGGGTGAGCGAGATCGCCGCGATGGCTACCGACCTTGCGGAGTTTCTCGGCGGCGCGATCGGCTTGTCGCTGCTGCTGCACGTGTCGCTGATCATCGGCATGGCGATGACGGGCGCCGTCACCTACGCGATCCTGGCGGCCGGGAAGCAGGGATTCCGTCCGCTCGAACTGATCATCGGCGCGTTGATCGGCACCGTGGCGCTGGCTTATGTGGTTGAGCTGCTGCTCGTCGACGTCAACTGGAGCGAAGCCGCGTACGGCGCACTCGTGCCGCAATTGCAAGGCCCCGGTGCATTGTCGCTCGCAGCCGGCGTCATCGGCGCCACCGTCATGCCGCATGCGATCTATTTGCACTCGGGCCTGACGCAGCACCGCGCACCCGCGCGCAACGATGCGGCGCGCCAAACGTTGCTCCGGTTTTCCAATCGTGAAGTGATTGCAGCGCTGTCGGTCGCGGGGCTCGTCAATATGGCGATGGTGATCATGGCCTCCGGGGCGTTCCATGCCGGCCACGCTGATATCGCCGAGATCGAAACAGCCTATCGCAGCCTCACGCCGCTGCTCGGCGCAGGCGCAGCCGCTGTCTTTCTCGTCGCGCTGCTCGCCTCGGGCATCTCGAGCTCGGTCGTGGGAACGATGGCGGGCCAGATGGTTATGCAAGGCTTCGTCGGCTTTCATATTCCGGTCGGCGTGCGGCGGCTGTTGACGATGGCGCCCGCGTTCGTGATCGCGGCGCTCGGCGTACGGGCAACCGATGCGCTGCTCTACAGCCAGGTGGCGTTGAGCTTCGCGCTGCCGGTGCCGATGATCGCGCTCGTGATCGTGACGAGCCGTCGCGACATCATGGGCCGGTTTGCCAACAGCCGGCGCATGACGGCCATCGCCACGGCCGCGACCATCGTCATCCTCGCGGTCAATGTCGTGCTGTTGCTGCAAAGCTTCGGGCTGATGGCGCAGGTGTGAGCGAGCGGCTCTGCGGTTAATGAGACCCCGCTCCGAAACGGTCGTTGAACGTGTGGAATTGCTCCATGTACTTCTCGTATCCCTGCTCTGCCGCAAATCGCAGCGGGTAGACACGTTTGACGAGCACTTCGCGGGCGTTCGGTTGCGTTTCGAGGATGCTCATGACTTCTTCGATGAATTCGGCAAGCGGCATGGCGTTGGGATCGTTCGCCTGGCTCTCGCCCATCAATTCGGTCGCCACATAAGGCGGTGCAATCTCGATGACATCGACCGACGTGTCGCGCAATTGATAGCGCAATGCATCGCTGAAGGCATGAATCGCAGCTTTTGTCGCGCTGTAAGTCGGCGTATGGGCGAGCGTCAAGAATGCCAGACCCGACGAAACAGTCAGCACCGTCGATTTCGGCTGACGTTTCAATTGCGGCAGCAACGCTGCCGTCAGGCGAATCGGTGCGAGCAGATTGGTGGCGATCGTCGCCTCCGCCGTGGCAAGGTCCACCTTGTCGGCGCGCCAATTTTCCATCTGCATGATGCCGGCGTTATTGAGGACGGCATTGAGCTTCGGGAATGCTTCGGCCATCCGCGCGGCGAATCGTTCGATGTCTTCGGGGCTTTGCAGATCGAGCACGGCCGTTTTCATGCCCGGATTCGCTTCCGCCACTTCGCGCAAAGCATGCTCGCGCCGCCCCGCAATGATGACCTCGTTGCCGCGACGATGAAACGCTTCGGCCAGAGCGCGCCCGATGCCCGAGCCGCCGCCCGTGATGAGAATGGTGTTTCCAGTCACTTGCATGATGGTTCTCCGTTGGTTGACCGACACCAGAATATCGCCAATACTCTCATTCAGGAAGTAGGCACCGAAATGTGCCGTACGAACATATTGGTAAGTAATCAATCAGGAAGCGGTCATGGCAGCGAAAAAACAAAAACCGACCGGGCGCGCCGTCGTCTTCGAATCGCCCACGGGCAAACCGTCCACGCCGGAAATCGACGACGTCGTCATGGAAGTGATCGGCCGCGTCGCCGACAAATGGACCATGTGTGTGCTCGAAGTCCTCTCGCAACAGGGCGTTCTGCGATTTACGCGCATTGGCGAACTGGTCGGCGGGATCAGTCAGCGCATGTTGACGAAGACGCTGCGGCAAATGGAAGAAGACGGGTTCGTCACGCGCACGGTTTATCCCGAAGTGCCGCCGCGCGTCGAATATGAGCTGACCGCGCTCGGCGAAAGTCTATGCGCCGCATTTTGCGGTGTCTGGCTCTGGGCCGAAAAGCATTACGCGCAATGGCAATCGCTACCCAAACGCGCGAAGGCGCGGTGAAACGAGGCGAACGTAACGCCCGCATCACGGCGACATTTCTGCGATTTGCTTCATTTACCCGTCAATACGTCTTGTTTTAGCCGAATCAGCGCCGAAGCCCCAGCAAACCACGAAGATCGACGTGCTCGCCATCGGCGGGCGCATTGCAATCCGCGTCCATCTATCAAAAGGGGCACATCATGATTCGACGATTCACTGTTTGGGCGTCATCGCGCACGGCGATCGCGGCATCGGCATGCGCGCTGTTTTGTTCATTGCCGTTCAACGCGCGGGCGTTGCCGGCTATGCCGTCGCCGCAGGTCCAACTCGTCGAAGGCGTCGTCGAAGGCGATCGCCTGATGACGGGCATCCATCAGGTCAACGTCTTCCGCGGCATTCCCTACGCAGCGCCGCCCGTCGGCGTCAACCGCTGGCGCGAGCCGCAACGGTTGGCGCCTTGGACAAGCGTGCGAGATGCCAAGACGTTCGGGCCGCGCTGCATGCAAATGCCCCTGCCCGGCATCCGGTTTCGCTCGATGAGCATGAACGAAGACTGCCTTTATCTGAACGTCTGGGCGCCTCCATCGAGCAACGACGGCAAGCTTCCCGTGCTCGTCTATTTCCATGGCGGCGGCTTTGCGTTCGGCGACGGATCGGAGCCGCGTTACGACGGCGCGCATCTGGCAGCGCGCGGCATGATCGTCGTCACGGTCAACTTTCGGCTCGGCGCGTTCGGGTTCATGGCGCATCCCGACGCATCGCGCGACAGTGCGGCCGGCGCAACGGGGAACTATGGCTTGCTCGATCAGCAGGCGGCGCTGCGCTGGGTCCGCGACAACATCGCGCGGTTCGGCGGCAACCCGGCGAAGGTGACGATCGGGGGTGAAACGACCGGAGCGATGGCCGTCAGCGCACATATGGCATCGCCGTCGTCGCGCGGTCTTTTTGCGCGCGCGATCGGAGAAAGCGGCGGAGCATTCACGCCGAACACCTTCTGGCACCGCGCGAAAGCGGAAAAGATCGCCAAGGCGTTCGCCACGCGCCTCGGGGCCGACTCGTTCGATGCGCTGCGCGCGATGCCGCCCGAGAAGGTGCAGGCGGCAATGGGTACCCGCCATGACCCTCAACCCGCTTTCTGGCCGAACATCGACGGCCAGTTCCTGGCCGACACGCCGGCCGCCGTATTCGAAGCGGGCCAGCAAGCGAACGTGCCGCTACTTCTCGGCTCCAATTCGCAGGAAAGCCATTTCCGAACCATCTACGGCCCGATCGCGCCCACGGCCGAGAACTGGAACATCATCCTCACCGCGGTCTTCGGCAAGGAAATCTCCGAGGCGCACCGGTTCTATCCGGGCAACGACGAGGACGAGATCAACCGATCAGCAGCCGTGCTGGCAAACGATCTGACAACGAGTCACAGCGCGTGGCGGTGGATGGATCTGCACCGGAACACGGGCCGCGCGCCGGTCTATTTCTATCTGTTCACGCATCGACGGCCGCGGCCCGTTGCCTCGGCTGCGAAGGAGGCCGAAGCTGAGAACCCGTCTCCCGCCACGGGCGCCCCGCATCGATCGGAAATCGTTTATGCCCTCGCCAATCTCGACGAAGATCGACGCTATCGGTGGACCGAGGACGACCGCGCTGTCTCACGGATTTTTTCCGGGTATATCGAGCAGTTCGTCAAGACGGGCAACCCGAACGGCGTCAATGACCGGCAAGCGGATTTCACCCGGCTTGGGCGCATTTCGAGCGTGGGACGTCTGCCTCATTGGCCTGCCGTGCGGCAAGAGCGCGATGGACTGACCCGGCAGGCGATCGGTACCGAAACGGTCACCCTGTGGGATTCGAGCGCCGAACGCCAGGCGTTGATCGAGCGGATCATGCAAGCGCGGTCGAGTCATTGATCACTCGCCCGGCACGTCGACCGTTGCCGAACCATGATCCGAAGCCGCCTTGCGCACCGGGCGGCGAACCACTCGCACTTTTGCGCTTTTGCCCCCGCCGCAAAAGAATCGATCCGCGCCGTCCGATTCAAGCCCCGCGACGACCATGCCCTCCGGCATCGCAAGTGCTTCGAGCACTTCGCCTGTCTGCGCGTCGACATGCCGGATTTCGCTTTGATCGCCTTCCCAAGTACCGTGCCACAGTTCGCCGTCGACCCACGTCACCCCGGTTACGAATCGATTCGACTCGATCGCGCGCAGCACCTGGCCCGTTTCGGGATCGACCTGGAAGATCTTGCGCTCCGAATAGCGCCCTATCCAGAGCGAGCCTTCGGCCCACGCCAACCCGGCATTTCCGCCGCCGGGCGGCGCGGCAATCGTACTGAGCACGCGCCCCGTCGCGAGGTCGATCTTCTGAATCAGATCGTCGGCAAGCTGAAAAATATGCTGCCCATCAAAAGCAGTCCCCGCTCGCGCGGGAACGTCGATCGTCCGTTGCGCGTGCCCGTTTGCTGGATCGAGCGCACATAGCCTGTCGCCGGCGGCAAACCATACGTAGCGGCCGTCATACGTCACGCCATGAACGGCCTCGATCCCCGGCAGGGGGCCATATTCGCAAAGGATTTCTGCATTCGATGGGTTCATGGCGCGCATCCTAAACGTTCGGTAGCGGAGAGGGGAGTAACAACGTAGTCGCGAATCCGACGACGGGCGACGTCATCCATCGGCGCGCCCGCCCTTCGCCTACGGCTTCGATCCTGCCTGCCGATGCAAGCGCATCGAGCGCGCGCTGCACTGCGCGTTGGCTCGCGCCCAACGCCAACGCCAACGCGGAACTCGACCACAATTGACCGTCGGCGAGCAACGCGAGGACCGCCGCGTGCTTGTCCTCGAATGGTCGAGCCAGAACGACGACATCATGCGCGCCGTCAGGCATCAACGCGAAGCCCCGCTTCGTTGCCGTCACGTCGGCCAGCGTGCTCAACAGGGCTCGCAGACGGCCGATCTCGACGCGCAATCGCACCCGGTGTGACTCGTCGGAGAATTTCGTTCTGAACGCCTTGTGGATCAACTCTTCTCTCGCGACGTCTTGCGGCCATGCGTCGGCGAGAATGCGTGCAAGTGCAAACAACACGGGACGCGTGGCCAGCGGGATGGTCCTGTTCGCATCACGCACGACATAACGACAGGCATCGACGATCAAACGCTGCTGCGAGGACAACGCCTGCACTTGCTCCAGGGTCAGCGGCGTGGCCTGCCCTTGCGACACCAGGTGTGCGGCCGGTTCGACGAGCGAGCGCGCCGCGTCGTCCACCTCGGCCATCAACGCAGCGATTCCCGATGCACGCGCCGCTCGTGCCGCGCGCTCGAACGCATCGCGCGCGGCACGAGCGTCCAGACAACGCACTGCAATGCCGGCAGCAATCAATTCGTGCGTCGCGCGCAATGCCGGTGGAAACGAAGCAGGAGGACGATCGGCCAGCGCTTCATGTGCATCGTCGAGTCGCCCGAGCAGCAACAGACGCCGCGCAGCCAGATTGCGCGCATGAGCCGCGTTGATTCGATCGCCGTGCACTTCGAGCGTCGCCCGCGCTTCATCCAGCGATTGTTCGGGCCAGCGCAAATCGCGCGATGCGAGCGCGACCTCGGCCTCTGCGACGATACAACGAGCGCGGGCGAGCGGCTGCTTCGGCCCGAATGCGCGCGCCGCACGGCGCAACAACTGCTTCGCGCGAACGAGATCGCCGAGTTGGGCCATGGCGATACCGCGCAACGCGAGCCCCGGCGCGTCCTCGCGCAGCAACACGCCGTTCAGCGCGGCGAGCGGATCACCGGCCGCCAATGCGCGCGCGGCCGCGGCGATCAATGAGTCCATTCGAATCCCGACACACTTGTCACTCCCACCGTTGGATGCGGGTCACTAATCTAGCACGTGACATGTCACGACATGTGGCCGCCTCGTCGACGCAGATTCTGCATGCCATACGACGACGATGCGACGAATGACCAACGATCCGACGGAGTCAATCATGACGACACATGCAACAGGAACCCGCGACGAGTGGCTCGCCGCCCGTCTCGCGCTGCTCGAAGCCGAAAAGGCGCTGACGCGGCGCAGCGATGAACTTGCGCGCCAGCGACAGGCCCTGCCCTGGGTGCGCATCGACAAAGACTACCGATTCGATACGGAGCGCGGAACCGTATCGCTGCCCGACCTTTTCGACGGGCGCTCGCAGTTGCTCGTCTATCACTTCATGTTCGGGCCTGATTACAAGGCCGGCTGCCCGTCATGCTCCGCAATCGCCGATACGTTCAACGGGTTTCACGTTCATCTGGCCAATCACGACGTGACGCTGACCGCCGTCTCGCGCGCGTCGCTGGACAAGCTGCAGGCGTACCAGCGTCGTATGGGTTGGTCGTTTCCGTGGGCCTCGTCGGGCGACAGCGAATTCAACTTCGATTTCAACGTGTCGTTCACGGAGATGCAACAGCGCGATGGCGAAGTCGAATACAACTATGAGCGCGGCGGACACGCAATGGACATGGACCCCGTCCCGCCGACCGTCGAGCAGTTTGCGCAGACCTGCGGGACCAATGCGAAGACCTATTCAAGGGATCGGCCAGGGGTCAGTGCGTTCGTGCTCGAAGACGGGGTCGTTTATCACACGTATTCGACCTATGCGCGTGGGCTCGATGCGCTGTGGGGCATGTATCAATGGATCGATCGCGCACCGCTCGGTCGCAACGAAACGGGCCCCTGGTGGAAGCGGCACGACGAGTACGCGGCCCGGTGAGACCCGCCATGGGCGCGCTGCCTATGCCCGGCGACTGGTTCATGTCCGCCATGTGGCTACCGATGTGCGGCCAGACATGGCTCGACGCCGCGGCAACGTTCACCGGCAACTGGGCGCTCATGATGACGCCGATGATGCTGCCCGCACTGTACCGTGCGTTACGGGCGCATTGGACGCGCGCCCGTCTCGTGGGGGATGAGCGCCCCGCATCTTCGACGTTGTGGATCGGCGTGGGCTATTGTCTCGCATGGACGGCAGCCGGAACGATGGCGTTTGCCGTCGGCGCCGCGCTGGCGGCCAACATCATGCGATCCAGTGCGCTCGCGCGTGCGATGCCCGTTTGCGCCGGCATCGTCATCGCCTTCGCGGGGTTCGTCCAATGTTCCGCATGGAAGGCCCGCCGCATCGCGTACTGTAGAGCGACGCCGCGGCATACTGCAGCGGGCGCCTTCGATCTACGGCGTGCGCTCGGGCACGGGCTTCGACTGGCGCTTCACGAAGGCTATGGCTGCGCCAATCTGATGGGGGCGCTATTCGCCCTCGGCGCCATGGACCTGTATGCGATGTTTGCAATCACCGTCGCGATGGTGCTCGAACATTGGGCGCCGTTGGGCGGACGCACCTTCAAATGCATCGGGTTCATACTCATTGCCATCGGCGCTTTCCTCATTAGCCGGGCGATGCGCCATACCACTACGTAATTCTACGTAGCACCCTTAAGTAGTTGTGCGCTTGCGCGCCAATATGCGAAACGCAAATACTACGCCCGTCAATTGCATGCGATGGCGCGAGAATGCACGCGCCTTTTACGCCATCGACCATCGCATTTGGCTCGATTCATCCCACGATATTCAATAAAGACAGAGAGTGGGCAGTCGCAGTTTAAAAGACGCCCATCGCGTAATTGCCGGCCCCTAAGGAGCATCATGGAGACCCCGACCTCGACCCCGCCGCGCCGTGCGTGGCTACCGCTTATTTTGCTATTGCCTTATCTGGCACTGCTGTGGCTGCCGTTCTATAACGGCGCGCCCCCCTCGCTGCTCGGCTTCCCGTTCTTCTATTGGTACCAATTCCTCTGGGTGCCGATTACTTCGCTGCTGATGTACGTTGTCTACCGGAGCGCCAAATGAACCCGTTGACCCAGTCCGCTCCGATCAATACGACCGCTCTGGCGATCTTCATCGCATTCTTCGCACTGATTACGGTGCTCGGCTTTGTCGCGGCGCGCTGGAAACGCGGCGACCTTACGCAATTGCATGAGTGGGGACTCGGCGGCCGCCAATTCGGCACCGTCATTTCGTGGTTCCTCGTGGGCGGCGATTTCTATACGGCATATACGGTCATTGCCGTCCCCGCGCTCGTCTATTCAGTCGGCGCATATGGTTTCTTCGCACTGCCCTACACGATCATCGTCTATCCGTTCGTGTTCGCCGTGATGCCGAAACTATGGCAGGCATGCCATCGCGGCAATCACATCACCGCGGCCGATTATGTGCAAGGCGTGTTCGGCGGCAAATGGTTCCCTGCCGCCATCGCGTTGACCGGCATCGTCGCCACGATGCCCTATATCGCGCTGCAGCTCGTCGGCATGCAAGTGGTCATCAAGAGCCTGGGCATCACCGGCGAATTGCCGCTCATCATCGCGTTCGTGATTCTCGCTCTCTATACGTATGCGAGCGGCTTGCGGGCACCGGCGATGATCGCGTTCGTCAAGGACATCATGATTTACATCGTCGTGATCGTCGCGGTGTGCTGGATTCCGACGAAGCTCGGCGGCTACGGCGCGCTGTTCGATATCGCCGACAAGCACTTCGCAGCCAAGGGCGGCGCCACGGGCATTTTGCTGAAGCCGTCGCAGTTCACGGCTTATGCGACGCTTGCGCTCGGCTCCGCGCTCGCCGCATTCATGTATCCGCACACGATGACGGGCGTGCTCTCGTCGAGATCGGCTGCCACCGTCAAGAAGAATGCGATCTTCCTACCGGCCTACACCATTCTGCTCGGGCTGATCGCATTGCTCGGCTACATGGCGATCGCCGCGGGCGTGCACGTGAAGTCGCCATCCGATGTCGTGCCCGCGTTGTTCCTCACGCTGTTCCCGTCGTGGTTCGTCGGCTTCGCGGCCGCAGCGATTGCAATCAGTGCGTTGGTGCCGGCGGCGATCATGTCGATCGGTGCTGCCAATCTGTTCACGCGCAATCTCTACAAGCCGCTGATCGCACCGAACGCTACGCCTGAGAAGGAAGCGTCGAATGCGAAGCTCGTCTCGCTGGTCGTCAAGTTCGGTGCGCTCGTCTTCATCATCGCGCTGCCGACTCAATACGCGATCGATATGCAACTGCTCGGCGGCGTCTGGATTCTGCAGATTTTCCCGGCTGTGGTTTTCTCGCTCTACACGCGACGCTTGAGCACGCCGGGCCTGTTCCTCGGCTGGTTTGCGGGGATTTCACTGGGTACAGTGCTCGCAGCGATGCAAGGGCTCAAGCCTGTCTATGCGCTGCATTTCGCCGGTGCTACGTACCCGACGTATATCGGTTTGATCGCGTTGGTCGTCAATGTTGTCGTCACGGTCGTCGTATCGGCCGTGACAGTGAAGAATCAGGCCGCGAACGTGAAAGTCGCGGCGCAATAAGCGCTATCGCTCCAACAACGGCCGTCGCAACGACGGCCGTTTTTTTTCGACCCGCTCGTCAGTTGCGCGCGAGCCGATCGTCTAAACGTTCGCGCCTGTCTGCCGGCGCGCCTTTCGTATGGCGCGTGTGTCAAACATCGCACGATCGATCAGCCACACGCCGACAAGCGTCAGCCCCATCAGCGGGAACACGATGCCGAGCACGACGAGCGCGGCCTTCCACGCCCGCATCGGGGGTCCTTCCCGCTCCCGGCTCGGCGCGCCGAGCGCACCGGCGGGCCGACGCTTCCACCACATCACGAAACCCGTCACCGCCATCGCAGCGAGCCCCAATGAAATCGCCGCGCAAACGATTTGATTGGCCACGCCGAAATAACGCCCCATGTGCAGGGCGGTACCATACGACACAGCCTTTGCAATCGGACCATAGTCGCGATAGCGGATGTCCTTCAGCACGGTTGCGCTGTACTGATCGAGGTAGAGCGTGCGCTCGCGTTGCGGATCGTCGGGGAAGTAGCTGACGGTATAGACTCCGTCGCGTCCTTGCGGGAACGCGATCTCGTACCCATTCGTCAAACCGAGTGAACGCAGTCGGCTCACGATGCGCCCGAGCGGCAAACGCTGCGCGGCCGCGTGAACCGGGGCCTTCGGCACAGGCATCGCGCCCACGGCCCACGGCACGTTCGACAACGGCATATCGTCCATCACCATGCCGGGCATTGAATCGGCATTGCTCGATTGGACCGGCTGCGCCGACTGCTTCTGTTGCTTCGTCGCAGGCACTTCAGCCGACTCGCCCGCTTGCGTCCCGTTGCCCCCGTTCACCCCTGGCATCGTCGAATGAAGCGGCAAGCCGCCCCATGCGCCGGGCGGTGCACCGAGTTTCGCGGTGGTCGCTAACGACTTGAAGTGTTTGCCCCAGGATCCGGTCCACGGCAGGCCCGTGACGATGAACGCTATCGCACCGACCGCGAGCCAGATGCCCATCACGGCATGGATGCTCTTCCACAACGGGCGCCCGCGTAAAGCCAGTTTCGGCCAAAACAGTTCGTGAACGCGAGCCGTCTCCCTCGGCCACCAGAGCGCGATGCCGGTGCCGATCATCACGAGCGTCCAGCATGCGGCCAGTTCCATCAACAGCTCGCCCGGCTTACCGAGCAAGAGCTTTCGATGCAGCATCCGGTCGATCTGCATGAAGCGGCGTTCGACGCTCAACGTACCCAACACCACACCCGTATAGGGATTCACATAGACGCTCTCGCGTTCTCCGTTTGGCAGCCGAAATACGAATTCGGCACTGCGCGCAGGGTCGTCCGTCACGCGCGCGCTGCTTGGCGTGGCGCCGGCCGGCATCGCGGCAGCCGCGCTCGCCAGCAACGATTCCTCAGACAGCCTCGGCTTCATTTGCGGCTCGACCAACAGGCGCTGCGGATAAAGCAATGGCTCGATCTGCGGTTGAAAGCAATAGAGCGTGCCCGTGACGGCAAGCACGATCAACAGCGGCATCACGAAGAGAGCCGCATAGAAATGCCAACGCCAAAGCGTTCGATAACCGGTGTTCTGCATCATCACATCCTCAGTTTTGCATCGACATAGAAGGTGCGCCCTGGATAGGGGTGATAGACGAAGTAGCGCGCATCGAACAGGTTGTCGACGCCTACGCCGATTTCGGCATGCTTCGCCGGCTTGAACGTGAAGCGGGCATCCGCGACCGTGTACGTGCTCGTGCCCCCGAAGACATCGGGGTTCGCGTCGACATTGGCGAGCGTGTTGTATTGCCGCCCCGAATAGCGCGCCGCAAGCGTAAGCGCCATCCGTGCGTCGATGCGATAGGTCGCAGCGAGATCGGCCCGCCATAGCGGAATGCGATAGAAGTACTTGCCGATCGATGCCGGGTTCTGCGCATTGGCAAGAATCTTCGACTGGGTGTAAGCGAGGCTCGCGAGCAGATCGAGCCCGCGTATGCCGACATCCTCGCCCGCGTAGCTGACCTCCACTCCACGTGAACGCACTTTGCCGATGTTCTGAAAACTCGTGACGTTCGGTATCACGGTGGTATCGGTCTGACTGAAGATCGTGTTCTTGACGTCGTCCTGGAACAGCGAAACGCGCCATACGCCATTCCAATGCGCCCATTCGGCCGTGAACTCCTTCGACAGATCGTCTTCGGCGGTGAGATAGGGATTGTTGTTGACGATGGACGAGCCGTTGATCTGCCCTTGGAACAATTCGCTGACAGTCGGGAAGCGGTACGCGCGCCCGATCGATGCGCGCAGTGTGATGTCATCGGTGACATCGAACGACAGCGATGCTTTCGGCGATACGTGATGCAGATCCGCCTGCGGGTATGGCAGCGAAGTCGCACCGATTGCCTGGCGCCCACCGTAAGCATTCCAATTTTCGTAACGCGCGCCATAGACGAATTTCCATCGCGGCAGAAAGCGCCAGGCGTCCTGCACGTAAAGCGCCTGCGTTTGCGTTTTTCCGCCGAACGCATTCGCGAGCGAGGCGGCCGCACCGCTTTGCCAATTCGCCGTGTTATAGGTCTGCGTCGCCGCGTAGTAATTGTCGTAGTGGTAGCCGAAGGTCAACCCATGGCCGCGCCATCCCGCGTTGCGCGAAGCGGGCGTCCACGTCGCCTTCAGATCGAGTGTCTTCCAACCGGCGCCGTCGCCGAACGTGACGACCCCGGGGCCGTTGCCGGGGCCGCCCGCATTGGCCGTGCGGGCCTCGCTGCGCGTGACGTCATAGTAAGAAGCGGTCGCTTCGGCATTCCACCCCTGAACCTGGTGCGTGCGCACCGACACGCCATAGAGCCAGTTTTCGTTGACGCCGAGGCTTGGCGCCAACGCCGCAGCGGGGATCGCATATTCGTAGCCGCCGATATCGACTTTTCCGCTATAGACCGGGTTGCCGTTCGAATCGGCTAGAAACGTCGATGTGCGGCTGTTATACGTCTGATGCCAATAGCCGAGCGTGAACGTGCCTTGCACTATGGGCGTGAAATCGTATTGTGTCTTCAGCGTCCATTGATCCTGGATCGTATGTTCGACACCTTCGCCGTTCACGCCGAGCACGGCGGTCGGCGCATTCGTTTGATTGTTGTAGAAGTACGCCCCCGTCACGGGGATATCGCCTGGCCTCGCGGGCGTCGACGATCTCGCGAGCGTCGCGAACTGCAGCGGCTGACTCGTGTTCTCGAGATGATTGACGCCGAGCCGGAACGAGAACCTGCCGATCTTGTCGCCGAGTGTTGCCGTCGTCTCGCTGCCGTTGAAGTTCGCGTTGACGCCGTACAGGTCGAAGTGCTGCGTGAACCCTTTCACATCCGCCTCGGCCTCGAAGCGCTTGGGCATGCGCGTCGAGATCAGCACCGTCGCCCCAAGCGAATTGCCCGGATAAAGCGCGGAAAACGGCCCATAAATAACGTCGACGCGCTCGATCGAATCGGGATTGACCATCGACCAGCGCGGCGGAAACGAATAGCTGTTGCCGAGCAGGTTGCTCAGCAGCAAGCCGTCGGCGTAGACGAGTCCGCGTGCGCTTTGTGTGTTGCTGGTACCGCGCACGGCGATGATTGAATTGAGATCGCCGATGAAGCGTTTGCGCACAGCGAGATTCGGCGTGTACTTCAGCGCGTCTTCGGCATTGACGGCATTCCAGTTCGAAAATTGTCTGCGCGTGACGGACTCGACCGTCGCCGGTAGATTCGGATCGACGATCCGGGTCGATGATGATCGCCCCGCATCGGCGCTCGCCGTGACGACGACGGCCGGCAATGTCAACGGGGCGGCGGTGTCTTCAGCGTGTGCGACGCGCGAGAACAGCGAGACGGGTAGAAGAATGAACGTGACATGACGCGCCCGCTTGCGACGGCAAGCAGGCCCGCGATGTAGTGCGGACGGCAGCATCGATATTTCCTGAAAGCGTGGGACGAGCGACCGCGTGCGCCAACGATGGGCGCACAGTCAGTACAAGCGGTCGAACGGGGTAGCGGTCAGGAAACGAACGGTGGCGCTCTGGGGCGACCGGATGGAAATGCGCCAAGCGGCGTGAAGCGCACCGATAGCACGGGCACGATCATGACGATCGTCAACGTCAACGGCTGCGCGACAGCCGGCGGCACCGATGGCATCGCAGCATGCGTGGCGAGCAAATCGCAATAGCCGCATGCCGATAAGGGATCCGTCGATCCGCCGTGATGCGCGGCATCGGCGGGCGCAACAGCCGAACAGAGCGGCGCGATGGGCGCATCGGCGCGCGCGGCGATGACGAGCTGACTGATGAGCGGCACGCAAACGACAAGCCACATGGCCATGAGGCCAAGCCATGCGGTCGTGCGAGCGTGTCGTCGAAGGTTCATATCGTCGGAGATGCCTCGGGCGTCGCGGAGTCTAGCATCGGAGCAAGGGGTATGGCCAGCCCGCTTTCGTCGTCTGGGACGGCTCGTGCGGCGGCTCGTGCGAGGTCGGCGCTCAGCGCTTCGAGCGGCGCGGTCCAATCGCGGAAGGCACGCTGGCGATACAGCTTGATCGTCGGATACCACGGGCTGTCGTCGCGCCCGGTCATCCAGACCCAGTGCGGATTCACGTCGAGCAGTAACCACGTTGGCCGCCCCAACGCCGCTGCGAGATGCGCCACCGACGTGCAAACAGTCACCACGAGGTCCAGGTTCGCAATCAGCGCAGCCGTTGCGTCGAAGTCGTTCAACTCGCTCGTTCGATCGATGACATGCAATCCGGCTGTGGCCATTCGCGCGACGTCCTGCGCGGCGCCGATCTGCAGGCTATACCATTCGACGCCCGCGATGTCGGAGAAGGCGCGAGCATAGCGCTCAGGGTCGATCGCGCGTACCGGATTGCGCTGATGCGTGAGGCTTCCGCTCCACACCAGGCCCACTTTCAATGCGGCGTTTTGACGCAATTCATCGTGCCAATGCGCGACGCGCGCAGGATCGGGCGACAAGTACGACGCGGGCGCAGGCAACGATTTGAACGTTACGCCCAGCGCAAGCGGCAAACTCGCAAGCGGGATCTGATAGTCGAACAGCGGCAGTTCGGCGACGTCGCTCGGCAACACTTGAACGTCATAGGCCGCCAGGCTTCGCTTGAACAATGCGTAGAGCGGCGCAAAACAGCAGCACACCACTTTGCCGCCGGCTTGGCCCGCCTGCTCGACAAGCCGCGGCAGGAAGCGAATGAATTGAATGGCGTCGCCGTGCCCTTGCTCACCCCACACCAGCAGCGTCTTGCCCGTCAGCGCCTGACCGCGCCAGCGTTGCTGCGGGCAGAACGCGGCGAGGCCGTCCAATTCCGGCGAGCCGCTCCAGCGCGCCTCGAAGTTGATCCAGCCGTTCGTGAAATCGCCGCGCATCAACTGCAGCATCGACACCGAGAACTGAATCTTCGGATCGGCGCCCGCCACGTTCGCCGCGCGCACGATCGCGTCAAACGCTTCGTCCCAAAGCTGGTTTTCGCGGGCGGCGTTGCTCAGTGCGAGTTGCCCCAGCCCGAAGTCGGGCGCAAGCGTGGTCGCACGGCGTGCGGCGAGCAGCGCTTTGGCCGGCTCGCGCAGTTGGAGGTAGACATTCGCTACGTTCGTCCAGGCGAGATGATGGCTCGGCGTCGCCCGAATCTCCGCCTTCGCCTGCTTCAGAGCCGCATCGTATTCGCCGCGCGTGTAATGCAGCGCCGCGAGGTTATTGCGCAACATCGGAAGACTGGCGTCGATCGACATCGCGCGCTGATAAGCCAGCAGGGCGGCATCAAAGGCACCGGCCTGTTGTTGGACGAGGCCGAGCATGAACCACGCGTTCGCCGAATCGGGCGTCAGCTCGCACCAGTCGGTGGCGACAGCCACGCCCACGTCCGATCGTTGCATCGAATGCGCGAGCGAGGCCCACTCGGAAAGCCAATCGGCTTCACCCGGCATCGCGCGGCGCGCACGCGCGAATGCTTCGAGCGCACGATCCGACGCTCCCGCCAGCGCCGCCAGACGGGCCGCCTCGACCCAGGCCGGCCCATGAAACGGCGCAACGGCGAGCACACGATCGAGCCACGCCTGCGCTTCCTCATAACAGCCGCACAGCCGCAGCAATTGAGCGTGGGCGTACATGGCCTCGGGATTGCCGGGGGTATGCGTCAGCCACTCGGCGACGACCGCCGAGGCCTCGATCAATTCCCCCGCTTCGATCTGCGCACGTACCGCCGCAGCCTTCGATGTCGAATCGCTCATCGCTGAAAGCGCCTCGCGCAGACGTGCGAACGTCGCACCGTTTTATTCATCGCGGTCACGGTTGACCCGTGCGAGCCTGCGGCGCAACGCCTTGACTTTGCCGCGGCTCGTAGCCGGTGAAATGCCAACGACCGTCGCTTCCCAACTGAAAGCTGACTTTTTCATAAACGATGCGCCCGTCGGTGAGCCAAGTGGCGTAATCGACGTTCGCGTACAGGCCGTCGGGAACGACCTTGTCATGCGTATAGGTCAGGCGGGTGACCGACGCCCACCCACGGTGATCGATCGACCCGACACCTGTGCGCGATTGCGCGAGTCCTTGTTGGAAGGCGTCTGTCGAATACTTGGCGCGGACGAACGGCGCGGTGTCCTGCCATACCGTCGCGTACTGCCCCGCATCGATCTGTTGCAGCACGCGCTGCGCATCGCCGAGCAGTTCGTCGGCGGAAGTGCCCGCCTGCGCGCCATGCGCGAGCGCGCACCCCGTTGCGAGCGCACATACGGCCCCGGCCAGCCTGGTCACACGGGCGATACCCTTCATTGAACCTTCTCCGTCGTGCCGGCCGTGCCGGCGTCGGCTGCGATCTTAGCAGGCGCGAACCGTTCGCACTGCTGATCGTTCCACCGCGTTCGACTCACGCGGCTGCGGTCGTCGAATTGAATCTGGTATTCGCACGAAACCGTCTTCTCTTGCGAGTGAAAGTGAAACAGGTAGTTCCAGACGCGGACATGGAACACGCTTTCATGAAAATGCGGCGGACCAATCAACGCGTAGACCTGATTCTTGGTCATGCCGGGTTCGATCGTTTTCAGATTGTCGACATTGGGGTACACGCCTTCCGCCGTCGTAGCCATCTCCTGCGACGGGAACGAGGTGTCGGTCGGCCCAACGCATGCGGATAGACCGAGCAGACACGAGAGCAGTCCAAGGGAGGCCAAAGCGCAGTGTTTGTTCATATTCGATAGGAGTGCGAATCAAATCGCTTCGTGAGAGCCAGGTGGAACGGAAGCGCAAAACACGAAACACGTTCGCCGCCTCCCATTCCCGCGTTCAACAAAAGCTCAAGAGCATCACCATTGATATCCGGCACCGACCACCGCGCCGTAACTGCCGCGCGTATTCGTCGAAACGGACGCCTTGTACACCCAGTGATCATTCTCCGAAATCGTCGAGACGCCGAGCGCCTGCCCCGATTGTCCGCGATAGACGCTGCCCGCAATCGCGACCATGCTGCGTCCGGGTCCTGTCGGCTGTGGCAGGCCGGCGACAGCCATCGCCGTGGCCACGCCGCCGTCGGCATCGCGGCGATACGAGTCGAGACTGTTGCGCACGCCCGCAATCTGGTTGTCCGTATAGGTGTTCGCTTGCGAGAGCGTTTGGTTGAGCTGCTGGACATTGACGGCGTCTGTCGGCGCGGTACCGGCCGAGACGTTGATGACCTGGCGTGTCGACGTGCTCGATCCCACGGCCACGACATCCGCGCGGCCTCCGTCGTTGCTGCCGGAGCCGATCGCGGTCGATCCGCTGCCGGTCGCGCTGGACCCAACGCCCACCGCCGTCGAGCCGCTCGCGCTGGCTTGCGCGTTGTTGCCCACGGCCGTGCTGCTGGAACCGGACGCCACCGCGCCCGAGCCGCCCGCCGACGAATTCGCGCCGGTGGAGGAAGCAGGTGTGCCGCTGTTGCCGCCGCTGTTCGAACTCGACGAGAAGTTGCCGCCGGTCGCGATCATCGCCGTCAATTGTTGTTGCACCGCCTGCAACTGCGACACGTTGACGGCATCGGTACCGAGGCGTCCCGCGGCAAGGCCCGTGATCTGACGGCCACCAACATTGACTTCGCCCATCGACGTTTGCGGACTGCTCAGCCCGTACGCGACATAGTTGGTCAGCGCGCCGATCGTCGTCGACGAGCCCGCTCCCAATGCCACGCTATTCGCAAAGGTCGCGCTCGCACCCGAGCCCAGCGCCAGGCTATTGGCAAACGAAGCTTTCGAACCGGCGCCGAGTGCGATGGCATCGACGGCGCTGCTCGTCGCGCCCGAGCCGATCGCAACGCCGCCAGCAAATCCGGCGTTCGCGTTTGCGCCTTGCGCGATCGATTGTGCGCCGTTTGCGGTCGAGCCGCTGCCGAGTGCGATCGCATCGGCCTGCCCCGAATTCGCCGCTTCGCCGATCGCAACACCGCCTGGCGCGTTCTGCCCGACGATGGCACCGTTGCCGACGCCGACGCCGTTATCGCCGTTGACCACTGTCGTCGGCCCGACCGCGATCGACTGCGCGCCCACTGCAAGTGAATCGGCCGCCGTCGAATTGGCGTGGAAGTAGAGCGTCGGCGTAACGGAGAACGACTGCAGCGCACCCGATAGCTGCCTGACGGTGACTGCATCGTTTTGCGCGGTGCCGTCGGCGACGTTCGTCAGTTGGCGATAGGTTTGGCTGCCCGCTGCCGAATTGCCGAACGAAACCGCACCGAGCAACGTCGCGTCGGTCGTGTTGAACGGAATCGCATGGCTTCCGGCCGCAATCGAACCTTGCGACGATGCGAGCGTCCGATCCGAGACCGAGCCTGACCCGATCGCCACGCCGCCCGCGACGGACACCGTCGACAGCGAGCCCAGGGCCATGGCATTGGTCGCTTGCGCTTGCGCGCCGTTCGCTGCCGCAAGACTGTCCGCTCCACTCGCCACCGCGAGCGGCCCGATTGCGACGCTGTCGGTGCCCGTTGCCTGGCTGTCGGCCGCCGTCGAATCCGCGTGGAAGTACTTGATGCCCGCGCCGTTCTGAATACCGGTGAGGGTCGTCGTGAGGTTCGAGACGTTTTGATTCGTCGTAAAGAGTTGCGAACCGTTGACCGCATCGGTGCTCGTCGAATTCAGCGCGCCGGGCGCCACGTTGGTGATCGTGTTCGGTCCGGTGCCGCCGTGGTTGGCGTTATAGGCGCCGGCCCCACCGTTGGCAGTCGGATCCCATTGCAGTGCACTGCTTTGCACCTGAGTGACTTGCGACTCGACCGATTGCAACTGACTGACGTTGACCGCGTCGGTCGCGGCCGCGCCGGCCGCGACATTCGTGAGTCGCCGTTCGTTGCCGGCCGAGCCGACCGAGACTTCGCCGACCGGAGTCGTGCCCGACAGTGCGGCCGTGCCGGGATTATAGGCTGCGAGGCCGAGGTTGGCCGTCGTCGTGGAGTTCGAACCGAGCGCCACCGAGTTCGCTGCCGTTGCGCGTGCATTGCTGCCGAGCGCGAGCGAATTGGCGCTGCTCGCGGCCGAGCCCGCACCGAGTGCGATGGCGTCGACGGCGCTGCTCGTCGCGCCCGAGCCGATTGCTACGCCGCCGGCAAAGCCGGCGTTCGCGTTTGCGCCTTGCGCGATCGACTGCGCGCCGTTCGCGGTCGAGCCGCTGCCGAGCGCGATTGCATCGGCCTGCCCCGAATTCGCCGCTTCGCCGATCGCAACACCGCCGGGCGCGCTCTGCCCGACGGTCGCGCCGTTGCCGACGCCGACACCGTTATCGCCGTTGACGACCGTCGTCGGCCCGACGGCGACGGACTCTGCCCCCACGGCGAGCGAGTCGGCCGCCGTCGAATTGGCATGGAAGTACCGCGTCGAGGTGACTGCAAACGCTTGCAACGCACCGGAAAGCTGCCTGACGGTGACTGCATCGTTTTGCGCGGTGCCGTCGGCGACGTTGGTCAGTTGGCGATAGGTTTGACTGCCCGCTGCGGAATTGCCGAACGAGACTGCACCGAGCAACGTGGCATCGGTCGTATTGAATGGGATTGAATGGCTTCCGGCCGCGATCGAGCCTTGCGACGATGCGAGCGGCCGGTCGGAGACCGCGCCCGACCCGATCGCCACGCCGCCCGCAACGGACACCGTCGACAGCGAGCCCAGGGCCATGGCATTGGTCGCTTGCGCTTGCGCACCGTTCGCTGCGGCGAGACTGTCCATGCCGCTCGCCACCGCGAGCGGCCCGATTGCGACACTGTCGGTGGCCGTTGCCTGGCTATCGGCCGCCGTCGAATCGGCGTGGAAGTACTTGATACCCGCACCGTTCTGGATGTTGCTGACCGTCGTCGCCAGATTGGTGACGTTTTGGTTCGTCGTGTTCAGCGAATTGCCGAGATTCGTGACGTTTTGATTCGTGGTGTTCAGCGAGGTCGTCAGGTTCGAGACGTTTTGATTCGTCGTGAAGAGTTGCGAACCGTTGACCGCATCGGTGCTCGTCGAAGTGAGCGAGCCGGGCGCCACGTTCGTGATCGTGTTCGGTCCGGTACCGCCGTGGTTGGCGTTATAGGCGCCGGCCCCGCCGTTCGCAGTCGGATCCCATTGCAGCGCATTGCTCTGCGCCTGTGTCAGTTGAGACTCGACCGATTGCAACTGACTGACGTTGACCGCATCGGTCGGCGCCGCGCCTGCGGCGACATTCGTGAGCCGGCGTTCATTGCCGGCCGTGCCGACGGAGACCTCGCCGACCGGAGTCGTGCCCGATAGCGTGGCCGTGCCCGGGTTATAGGCCGCGAGGCCGAGATTGGCCGTCGTCGTCGAGTTCGAACCGAGCGCCACCGAGTTCGCTGCCGTGGCCTGCGCGTTGTTGCCTAGCGCGATCGCATTGGCCGCTTGCGCTTGAGCGCCGTTGCCGGCTGCCAGACTATCGGCGCCGCTTGCCACCGCGAGCGGCCCGATCGCGACGCTGTCGGTGCCCGTCGCCTGGCTGTCGGCTGCGGTCGAATTTGCGTGGAAGTACTTGATGCCCGCGCCGTTCTGAATGCTGGTGACCGTGGTGGCGAGGTTCGTGACGTTTTGATTCGTCGTAAAGAGCTGTGAACCGTTGACCGCATCGGTGCTCGTCGAAGTGAGCGTGCCGGGCGCGACGTTATGGATTTGCGTCGATGCACCGCCCGGATCGAGCGTGATGTTGGTGAGATCCACCGTGCCGCCGATCATGTCGTATTTGACGGCGTCGTTATTGAGCGTGGTGAACGACGACGACAAACCCGTGAGCGTGGTCGAGATGCTGGTGACCGCTTGATTCGTCGCAAACAATTGCGAGCCGTTGACGGCGTCGGTGCTCGACGCATTGAGTTGCCCCGCCGCGACGTTCGTGATCTGCCTGACCGTTGTGCCCGAGCCGACGCTGACGACGCTCGTCGGGTTGCCGCCCGCGAAAGTGACGGTCGCACCGGCAAGCGATGCGCTTGGCGTCGGATTCGGCGCGGCCGTGACCGAGCCGGCGCCAAGGGCGACATCGTTGCTGTTGTTCGCCACCGCGCCGGAACCGAGCGCGAGGCCGCTCGTCGCCGTGCTCTGGACGATGGCGCCATTGCCAATCGCCACCGAGCCCGCTACGTTGGCCTGCGATGCGTTGCCGAGCGCGACCGAGCCGGTGCCGCTCGCCACATTGGTATTGCCGATGGCGACCGCTCCGGTGCCGTTCGCCGTGTTGTCCGCGCCCATCGTGACGGCGCCCGTCCCGATCGACGAGTTCGGGTCGCCGATGGCGACCGCGCCGTTGCCGCTTGCCGTCTGCCCTTCACCGAGCGCGACGGCGCCGGTGCCGCTCGTCACCTGCGAATTGTGGCCGCCGGCGATCGAGCCCGTGCCCGCCGCGGCAGCGACCGTATTGGTGTCGCCGATGGCAACCGTCGATGCGGCCAATGCCTGGGATGTGTTGCCGAATGCCGTCGCTCCCGTGGCCGAGGCAACGGCTGACGGGCCCACGGCCGCGGCATTGAGCGCACTGGCCGTGGACGAGGCGCCAAGCGCCACGCCGTCGATGCCGCTCGCGGTGCTGGCGGCGCCGAGCGCGATCGCCTGGTTCGCCGACGCCGCGGCCCTGGCGCCGGCCGCGACCGTATCGCCCCCTGTCGCCGACGCGTTGATGCCGATCGCCGCCGAACCCACGCCGGACGCCGTCGCTCCGGCCGCCAACGCGATCGACGACGTATTCGTGGCTTGCGCGAGATCGCCCAGCGCGACGCCGAACTGCGCCGACGCCGTGGAGTTGACGCCGATCGCGATCGAGCTCGTTCCGGAAGCTGTCGCGAGTTGGCCTAATGCCGCGGCAAAAATGCCGCTGGCCGTGGTGTTAAAGCCCAATGCCAGGGACTGCGCGCCCGTTGCCTGCGTGCCGGACCCTGGGACGCCAGCGGTTCCTCCCGCGCCGATCGCGATGGAGGCCAGGCCCTTCGCGCCGCTGTTGACGCCTATCGCAACAGCCGAATCCGCGTTCGATAAGGCGCCGCTTCCCAATGCGACGGCCGCCGCGCCAGAGCTCGTCGACTGATTGCCAAGCGCCACAGCGCCCGAATTGCTGGCGGTCGCGTGATTGCCGAGCGCCGCGGAGAAAGCGCCAGAAGACAATGACCCGAAGCCAAATGCCGCCGCCTGCTGGCCGGACGCGGTTGCGCCATTTGCGATCGCCGTAGAGGAAACTCCGCTGGCGCTCGCGCCGCTTCCCATTGCCACAGCGCCAAGTGCCGGGGCATTCGCAGAGTTGCCTATCGCGATACTGAAGTTTCCAGCCGACGCGGCGAACGCCCCTAACGCAACGGAACTCGTCCCGCCGGCCGTCACGAAGTCACCGAGGGCTGTTGCATTGACCGACGATGCAGTCGCCGACACGCCGACTGCGACCGCATTGCCCGCGCTTGCGACGGAGCCGCTGCCTGCGTTGTACTGCGCGAGCGCGTACTGGGGAGCGAATAGTCCGCCAAAGCCGATTGCCGCAGCGATCAGCGTCATGGCTCCGCCGACGGCAGCAGGACCGACGCCGGTTCGCGGACCGTCGGCGCAAACCGACGTCGTTGCGCGTTTGCCGCACGCCCGGTCCAGCTCGGACGCCGCCACCCATGCACCCAGCGCTTCATTCCAGATCGTCTTATATGACTTATTCATCTTTATTCCGTCACACGCATGTCATTGAATTTAAAAGAAGAGCAAAGAGCGCAATCGGAGGCGACGACAATGTCTATCTAAAAGCGGTCGCTTGGGAGCTCGCCATGGACAGTCACAACCCCATCGTTCACCTATGAATCACCGCCGGATCCGGACCACAGACAAGAAACAGCACTTTCCTTTGATTAGGACAACTAAATACCTGATCGATAAGCGAATACGATCTATCGGCACTCATGCGATGCGTACGCTACGTGCTACGCCGTGACAACCAGGAACATTCGGCGCATCGGTGCCCCGCCTGCTTGCGCGGGTGCCGTCGAATACGGCGCTCGATAGCGCCGCGTACGTTGGCTAATGGCTCGGTTGGCCGCACCGGCTTGCATAGCCGGCGCTCAGATCGAATCGAGAAGATAGGGAGCTTGTGGGCACACGCCCGAGAACGAGGAATCGATTGGCCGCCCGCGCAAGTTGTCTGCCGCATCAAACGTTTGCCAGATTGTGTCAATCGAGGTGCTCATCGTTATCGTGCCTCAGCAGGTGCCGCGCGGGCTCTTTTCACTTGTCATGGGCGGCCTGTCCCATGCCCCTCCGCCGGCACTTGCTTTTTCAATGCACTATCCGTTGCCTGCGGCTTATTTTTTATTCTCGTTGAAGCCGCAAACGTTGGCAATCTTTTGTATGAAAAATCCCACTTATTGGTCAAGTGACAATTGTTTGGATTTCGGCGAGTGATGCGCGATTACTTCATTCATTAAACGGCAATGGTTCATCTTCGTTCGCTCGCATCGCAAAGACATTGAGCGTCATGGCGACCAAAGCGTAATAGCCGAGCAACCCGACGAGATTGACCGTCGTTTCGTGACCAAAACGTTCTTCCGCTTTAGCAAACGTCATATCGGAAACGCGCTTTGCGCCGTATAGCTCAACCGCGAAGTCGTAGATCAATGCCTCGTCCGTATCGACGAAAACCGGACGTCGACCTTCGAGCAGCGCCTGCGCGACATCGGCCGATACGCCTGCATCGATGGCGATCGGATAGTGGATTTGCCACTCCGCTTGAGCGCGCCATTGGACAGCCGTGATCAGGATCGCCAACTCCGAAAGCCGCAGAGGCAGGCCCGTGCTGTAGCGGCAGAAGGCGCCGAGCCGCTGCGCGTGCTCCGCGAGTTCGGGGCTGGCGATCCATGCGAGAAACGGGCCGGCGAGATTGCCGCGCGGCCCCGACAAAATTTCGTCCAATACGGCTTCCTGCTCGGGCGTGGCGGCAGCCCGGTCGAACACGGGCAGGCGAGCAGCCTTTCGTTCAGTCGTCATGACGCTTCCTTCGTTGCGCGGTACCGCCGCAGTATCGCTCACTTGGCGGCCGTGGCTGTGGATTGACCGGCAGCGGCAAGGGCCGCCTCGACGGCGTCGCCCAACCGCGCCACGATGCGATCGATATCGTCAGGTGTGCAGATGAACGGGGGAGCCAGCAATATATGGTCGCCGTGCTGACCGTCGATCGTCCCGCCCATCGGATAGACCATCAGGCCGCGTGCCATCGCCTCCCGTTTGATCGCCGCGTGCAGCTTGCGGTGCGGCTCGAACGGCGTTTTGCCCGCCCGCTCGCGCACGAGTTCGACACCGACGAAGAGGCCTCGGCCGCGGATATCGCCGACGTGTGGGTCTTCGCCGAGGCGCTCGCGTAATGCTGCGCGTAGCTGCTCGCCGCGCGCGGCGACGTTGGCGAGCAGGTTCTCTTTTTCGATCACGCGCTGCACTTCCAGCGCGGCAGCACAGGCCGTGGCGTGGCCCATGTAGGTGTGGCCGTGTTGAAAGAAGCCCGAACCGGAGACGATCGCATCGTAGATGCGGTCGCTGACGAGCGTGGCTCCGATCGGTTGATAGCCTGCGCCGAGGCCTTTGGCGATTGTCAGCAGATCGGGCGCGACACCCTCTTCCTCGCACGCGTAGAGATAACCGGTACGGCCCATCCCGCACATCACCTCATCGAGGATCAGCAGCACGCCGTGTTTCTCGCATACAGCGCGTATCTTGCGGAAATAGCCCGCCACGGGCGGCACCGCGCCCGCGGTTGCGCCGACCACGGTTTCGGCCACGAATGCGGCGACCGTGTCGGCGCCCAGTTCGAGGATCTTGCGTTCCAGCTCGTCGGCGAGACGCTGCGCATAGGCCTCGTCCGATTCGCCGGCGAGCCGGCCGCGATAGGCGTAGCACGGGCTCACGTGATGAGCGTCGATCAAGAGCGGCAGGAACGGCTCGCGGCGCCATGCGTTACCGCCGATCGCGAGCGCGCCGAGCGTGTTGCCGTGATAACTCTGCCGACGTGCGATGAAATGCTTGCGCTGCGGCTCGCCGATTTCGACGAAGTACTGGCGCGCAAGCTTGAGCGCGGCTTCCATCGCCTCGGAGCCGCCGGAGACGAAATAGGCGTGGCCGAGGCCTGCCGGTGCGGCTTTAATCAGCCGCTCCGCCAGTGCTTCGGCTGCTTCCGTCGTGAAGAAGGAGGTATGCGCGTAGGCGAGCTGGCGCGCTTGTTTCTCGATTGCGTCGATTACGCGCCGGTGACTATGCCCCAGACAGGAGACGGCCGCGCCGCCGCTGGCATCGATGTAGCGCTTGCCTGTGGAATCGATGACCTCGATGCCGTCGCCCGCGACGGCGATCGGTAGCGGTCTGTTTGGCATTCGATGGAAGACGTAGGACATGGCAAACCTCGGGGAGAAGGGGGACAGCGCCGGTCTTGCTCAAACCGAGCCGAACGCCGTCGCTCGCAAAATGAATCGCTGGAAGACCTGTGATTTGGTAGCGTCGATACCAACAACGCTTGATGCTCATTTATACATCTCGACAACATATGTTGTCAATGCGAATGCTAACGCGCCAAAGGGGATCGTCAAGAGGGGAGATGCTTGGATCGGGGATGGGATGCGGGGGCAAACGGCTGTCGGGTAAGGCGCTGAGGGGAAGGCGGGATGATGCCGCGGAGGGAAAACCCTAGAGATGCCGGCGGCGGTCGCTAGGGCTCACGGCTAATTGTTAGACGATAAGCGCCTACGTATTCGCGCGGTCAACCGCCGGCCATTTCGCGAATGCGAAGACCCAAAGCATGGCCAGGTTGACGAGCGGTACGAACATAATCAAGACCCACCACCCCGAGTGGCCTGTCCGGCGGATGATGCGGACGTACGGGTAAAGCATGACTATGCTGAACACGAGAATGATGAGCCAGCTCCATATCCCCATTGGGTGGTGCATTTTTCTTCTCCTTTAGTGAGGGCGGTTCGTTGACATCGACAGCGAGCCTGATGGTAATGCGTTTCCTTGCAATCGCAGCATAGAACATTCAACGCCGAGATTGACGCAGCAATTTCTAAATGATGGCGTTCTTTCCGTTTTTCGCGGTCTCGATCATACGCCCACGTCCTCGGATCTTCCCTCGCTTCGTAGTGGCCCGTATCGAGGGTAGTCGTTTTGCGGCAACGCATGGTTCGCGCCTGTCGGTCGTGCACCGCCCGAGAGCATAACGATATACCGTTCATCGATTGCACCCGCAATGTTGGCTATGACGTGAATCGTCCTTATAATCCCGCTCGCGATAGCGCTTCCTCATTAGACTGGTGATGATCGGAGCTTGCTTGAGTCGCATGTCTATTACACATACGAGAGGGCCGAATTGAAGATTTCATGCATGAAGGTTCTCAGCGCAGTTTTATGTCTGTCGCTGGTATCGATGCTCAATATTTCTGAGGCGAAGCCTAAAGCGGCGTCGAAGCAGAAGGAAACCAGCCTGGGGCAGCTTTATGCAAAATTCGCTGACAGCGACTACTCCTCACTGTCTATGCCTGAGTTGAACCAAAGGGTCGCGATCACGGGCGTTGTGCTGGGACACACGAGCAGCATCGTTGGCGGGCATTCGATCCTTTCTGCCGGTGACGAGCAGGCTCCGGATGAGGAACTGGCCCGCTTGGGCACGCGAGATCCGAGCGAGGACAAGAAGATGAATGCCCTGGCGGAGGGGGCGCGTTTTTCGGCGGTTTGTGTGCTCGATATGACTTCCGGGTCGGGTGGTGGTTATATGTCGTTTTCGGATTGCGTGTTTAAGTAGTAGACGCGCTTTTCAGGCCCTTGGGCCCTCAACCAACGACCACTTTGACCGGCTTGCCAACGCGCGCGAGCATGTCCACCAGTGTGTCAATCGTGAATTTTCTGGCCTTTTTGTTCACTACGTCGGATACGCGAGGCCGCGTAACGTGCAATATCTCGGCCGCCTGCGCCTGCTTCAGGTGATGGACCTCGATCCACGAAGCGAGCTCGTGCATGAGCTGCTCTTTGAGCGCCAGTGTCTGATTGATGAGTGCCTGGGACTCGGCTTGATACCGCCGAGCCTCGTCGGCAGCGAAGCCTAGCTCGGCGAACAGATTGGCTTCGGGCTTCGTCACGTGGCGCACACGTGTGTCAATCTTGGTCATCACTGCTCCTTCCTTTCCTGCACTGCCGCGCGATAGCGAGCCGCCGCATTTTCTTTATCGTGCTTTGAAGGCCAATCATAAAACACGTCCAGCGGCGGACGAAGAGCCGATCGCATTCGAATTGCAACTGCAAAGCTCAGTTGAACTCCCAGGCGGGTCGAACAAGCTGTTCATCCCCTGGATGCAGGTCACTGACGCCCTGCTCGGCCACCTCGGCTTTATGCCCAGCGAGCGCTTCCATTTCTCCGTCGACTACATCAAACGCAATATCGTCATCCGGCAAGCTTTCGACTGATCACCGCTTCAATGACAGAGGGCCGCGCAAGCGGCCCTCTGTCGTTTACCTCTTTTGCCCGAAGAACGAGCGTAACTTCTGCTCGACGCTGACTACATGCTCGCCAGCCGCTAGATTCAAAGGCCAGTACTCGACCACAATGCGCGCAACTCGATTGCAGTCGGTCACGGTCGGCGGGTCGTGTTCGACGCAGGCCACATACTCGCCCAGCACAGCAAGCACGTGCTTTCGTTGTTCTGCCGGTACGCCGTCTCTATCGGTGAGTTGCGACACCTCGGCAATAACAGCTTTTAGCTCTGCCAAGAGCGCATCCTTTTTATCGGTCATGGCTTACTAAGCGCGTCCAAATTGAGGATGAATTTCTGAACCTGCCCGCCCGGTAGGCATGGCCCCTGTGCTGACGCCCGGCCTTCGATCATGGGCTCGCCTTCTCGGACCTTCCATTGCTGAATCTTGGTCATATCGTTCCACTCGGGTTTGACCGCCAGAGATTCACGGGTTGCAGGGAACGTCTCGAACAAATACCGGCCCTTTGCGTACGCTTTGCTTTCATCGTAGTAGCGAAGCCCGTACTCGCTGGCACCAGCGTTACGCATATTGATCGTTCCGACGTCGAACGATTCCATGATCTCTTTTCGCCGTGCTCTCGGAACGCCTGCGTCCTTAAGGTATTGCGATGCCTGCTTCGCTCCGCTGTACGAGCCTTTACAGCAGCAAGCCCTCGACAATCCGAGAGGATCTGTCCATTGAATCGGGTTCGGCGCGTACTGGTGAAGATTGAAGCCGCCAGAAAGATCAATCGGGTCCGCGCTGATGTATCGGCCGGTCGTAGCGTCGTAGTACCTGTGGCGGTTGTAGCTCAGCGATGTTTCGTCGTCGAACTGCTGCCCCTGAAACCGAATCGGATTCCGCGCGGCGATCCCCACCGCCTGCGAGACGCGCGCGATCACGTCCTGCGTCTCGCCCCACGCTCGATACGTCGCTTCCCACACCACATCACCCAGATCGTCCGTCATCATATACGGCGTGCCGATATGATCACAGTGGTAGTAGAAGACGTGTGCAGGCGATGCCGCCTGCGCAACGCGTTGCAGCGGATCTTCTTCCGGCAGATAGCGATCGGTCGGCTTCCAAACCGG
>NZ_PNYB01000029.1 GCF_002879855.1 Trinickia soli
TCACCCGTTGCCGCTCTCGTTCCTTCGCGCTCATCGACACTAGCCCTTCCACCGTGCCGCCCCCTCACGAACCAAAAGGGGACATTTGTACTTTGTTGGAAGGGGACATTACGACTTTGGGCTAACAGCCGGCGCCATGCGCTTGTCTTTTCGGCGGCGTTCAAGTACGCTCGAAGGCTCGCCCGATCCGCTTTCGCAGCCGTTTGCGCGCATTGTGCGCATTCGCCCGCCTGTTTCCGCGCTACCCGCGCCCGCAACAGGCTCACGCAGCAGGCGCTTCGCATCCGGGCAAATCGCACACGCTGCATCCACGATTTCGCAGCCCTCCTTCGTCGTCGTAGCGCTCACGAGGCCGCGAGACCGAACGGCAGTCTTGCGGTTCTGCTTTTGGCGCATCGGCGCGGTTTCTCCTCCAGTTCAGAACGACAATGGCACTCATCGTACACAAATACGGCGGCACTTCGATGGGCTCGGTCGAGCGCATCAAGAACGTCGCCAAGCGCATCGCGAAATGGCACAAGGCCGGACACAAATTGGTCGTCGTGCCTTCGGCGATGTCGGGCGAAACCAATCGGCTGCTCGGTCTCGCCAAAGAGATTTCGAGCCAGCCGAGTCCGCGCGAGCTCGACGTCATTGCGGCGACGGGCGAGCAGGTCAGCGTAGGGCTCTTGTCGATTGCGCTGCATGATATCGGCGTCGAAGCCGTGAGCTTCGCCGGCTGGCAAGTGCCGATCAAGACCGATAGCGCATTCACCAAGGCGCGGATCAACGAAATCGACGACGAGCGCGTCATGCGCGAGCTCGATGCCGGGAAGGTGGTCGTCATCACGGGCTTCCAGGGCGTCGACCCGGAAGGGCATATCACGACGCTGGGCCGCGGCGGCTCGGACACGTCGGCCGTGGCCGTCGCTGCGGCGCTCGAAGCGGACGAATGCCTGATCTTCACCGATGTGGACGGCGTCTATACGACCGACCCGCGTGTTGTCGAAGAAGCGCGCCGGCTCGACCGCGTGACCTTCGAGGAAATGCTTGAAATGGCGAGCCTGGGATCGAAGGTGCTGCAGATCCGTTCGGTCGAGTTCGCAGGTAAGTACCGGGTGAAGACGCGTGTGCTGTCGAGCCTGACCGACCCGATGATTCCGCTCGAGGAAGAAATGAAATCGGGCACGCTGATCACTTTTGAAGAAGACGAGACCATGGAAAAAGCAGTCATCTCCGGTATCGCGTTCCAACGCGACGAAGCGCGCATCGCAGTGCGCGGCGTGCCCGACAAGCCGGGCATCGCCTATCAGATTCTTGGCCCCGTGGCCGACGCGAACATCGACGTCGACATGATCATTCAAAACCAGAGCGTGCATGGCAAGACCGATTTCACGTTCACGGTCGGTCGCGGCGATTATCAGCGCGCCATGGACATCCTGGTCAATCACGTGAAAGGCCACGTGAACGCCGAGGAAGTCGTGGGCGATCCGCGCGTGTCGAAGGTCTCGGTGGTTGGCGTCGGTATGCGCTCGCATGTCGGTATCGCAAGCAAGATGTTCCGGACGCTCTCGGAAGAGGGCATCAACATCCAGATGATCTCGACGTCCGAAATCAAGATCTCGGTGCTGATCGACGAGAAGTATATGGAGTTGGCCGTCCGGGCGCTGCATAAGGCGTTCGAACTCGATCAGGCATAAGGCTGCGGGCTTGCCGCTTTCGGTCCGCGGTTTGCGGATCAGCCCGTGAGCACAACTGTCGAGCGAATCGGCGGCGCATTGAAAAAAATGTGCCGCATGATTTGACCTACGTAACTGTTCCCGTTATTATCTTGGTCTCGTTGCGCTGCCTCCCGGCGCAACGCAGATTTGGGAGACGTGGCCGAGAGGTCGAAGGCACTCCCCTGCTAAGGGAGCATCTGGGCCAAAACCTGGATCGAGGGTTCGAATCCCTCCGTCTCCGCCAAAAGCGGTGACAAAGCCCCGCAAGTTCTAGGACTTGCGGGGCTTTTTCTATTCCGGCCCATCATTGGCCGTTGGCCTATTAACAGCCAACGGCGGCCATCGGCGGCCAACAGCCCACGCCGCTGTCGTGGGGACCTCGGCGACGATCGACTAGCTTTCTTCGTGTTCGAGTGCGGCCTGCACGACATCTGCAATGGCTTTGCCTAGGACGATATGCTGATCGGCGTCGAGATGAATACCGTCTCGGCGGCTGGCCGTCGTGACCGTACCGGCGTCGAAAACCATACAGCCTTGCGCCCGTGCGATGTCGCTGTAGGCTTCTGCCAGGCCGATGCAGCGCTCTTGGCCGCCGACGAACTTCGGCATGACCGGGCCGTCGGGTACGCTGATCGCCGGCGGGACGACGATCAGCAAGGGGGGGATAGGCATGCCCGGTTCCACCGGGGCACGGCGTACAGCATCGATCAATGCGCTGATGCCTTCCGCTGAATGCCATGCGGTGTGGGAGTGGTCCGTCTGGAAATCGTTGGTGCCGAGCATCACGATCACCAAGTCGAGGGGAGAGTGCATCTCGACCACTTGCTCAAGGCCTACGATGCCGTTGCGTCCGGGCCTGAAAGGATCGTCCCATGCTGTCTTGCGGCCGTTCAGGCAGTTCTCGAAGACGCGTGCTGCGACCCCTCGCATACGTAAAGTGTTTTCCATCACGCCGGGCCAGCGCGCGTCAAACGTCAAGCGTTGACGGGTTCCGGGAACGATGCCCCAGGATAGCGAGTCGGCATACACCAGAATCTGTTTCATATGGATTGCATTGGAACAAATGAGAGTGGGGGCGCTGGTTCTCAATAAACCATCTTCATGAGTTCGAAGGCCAGGATTTTGCCCGATATCGTCGTCCAGGTTCGGACCGCGAACGCGATCAGCACGCCGATGACTCGCCGCGCACCTTCGACCTGATGCCCGGCGATCTCGTCTATCACACCTACGTTGATGCGCAGGGCAAGCCGCGTATCGATCCCGGGCCACTCTTGCTCCGCGGCGAACGGACGGCCTATCACGATGTCGACGCACTCGTCGAGCAAGTGCGCCCGGGGGTAGTCGCCTGGGCGCAGTTGAATACGATCGGCGCAGCCATTCAACAGGGCGTGGACATGGATCGGCTCGTGCTGGCCGGTGCGAGGCCGCGCGGCATGAGCAGGCGTCCAAGATCAAGCCCGTTGCACGAACGGCGCAGTCGTACGGCGCGCGCGCGTGAAGCCATGACGCAGGCCGGCGAGAATCGATTCTCCTTATTCGGAGGCAGGCAATCACGTGCCGCGAACGGCTCACGAGATCGGGAATCGCCGAAGCCGCACGGCGGGAACCGTGACGGTGCGTCACGCAGAGAGGAAAGGCGCATGCAAGCATTGATTTTCGACGTCGACGGGACGATGGCGGATACCGAGGCGGCCCATTGCGATGCGTTCAACGCCGCGTTCTCGGAAGTCGGCCTGAACTGGCACTGGGATGAAAGCCTCTATGCGCGCCTGCTCCACGTGGCGGGCGGCAAGGAGCGCATCGGTCATTATTGGCGTTGCGTCGAGCCTGAGGAGGCAGCCGGTGGCGCAATCGCTGAAACTATCGATGCGATCCATGCGATCAAGACGCGCTACTACGTCGAGCGCGTGCGCGGCGGCGCGTTGCCGCTGCGGCCGGGTATCCGCCGTTTGATGGACGAAGCGTGCGCGGCCGGCTTGGCGCTGGCGATCGCCACGACCACGACGCCGGACAATCTCGACGCGCTGCTGTGCCCGGCGCTGGGGGCCGACTGGCGCAAGCGGTTTTCAGCCGTATGCGACGCGTCGACAGCGCCGGTGAAGAAGCCCGCCCCCGACGTGTATTACGCCGCGTTGCGCGAACTCGGGTTGCCGGCAGCCGAATGCCTTGCGCTGGAAGATTCGGAGAACGGACTGCGTGCGGCGCGCGCGGCGGGTATCCCGACGTTGATTACGACCACGGCCTACACCGCGCGGCAGCGTTTCGATGGCGCACTGGGCGTGCTGCCTTACCTGGGCGACCCGGCCCGGCCGCTGCCGCACGGCATTGCCGAGGCGAAGCAGGGCTGGGTCGATCTAGACGCGCTGCGGCGCCTGCATGCGAATCAACGCAACGCCCTTGCGTGATAGGAAATGTGTTCGCCGATAAAACTGGCGATGAAGTAGTAGCTGTGGTCATAGCCCGAACGTAGATTCAATTCCAACGGGTGTCCCGCTGCGTCGCAGGCTGCGCGCAGCAGCTCCGGCTTCAACTGCTTGTCCAGGAATTCGTCGCTGCCACCTTGATCGATCCGTAGCGGCAATCGTTCTGCCGCGGCCTTGACGAGTTCCACCGCATCGTAGTCTTTCCAAGCTTGCCGATCGTCGCCGAGATAGGCCGTGAACGCCTTTTCGCCCCAAGGTACCTGGCTTGGTGCGACGATCGGCGAAAACGCCGACACGCTGCGATAGCGTGCCGGATTGCGCAGCGCGACGGTCAATGCGCCGTGTCCGCCCATCGAGTGTCCGCTGATGGCGCGCGCCTGCGTGACCGGAAACTGCGCTTCGATCAGCGCCGGTAGTTCGTCGACGACATAGTCGTACATGCGGTAATGCGTGGCCCACGGCTGCCGCGTAGCGTTGACGTAGAAGCCGGCGCCTTTGCCTACGTCGTAGCTCGGATCGTCGGCCACCTCGTCGCCGCGAGGGCTCGTATCCGGTGCGACGACGATGAGGCCGTGCTCCGCCGCGTAGCGTTGAGCGCCACTTTTCGTAATGAAGTTCTGCTCGGTGCAGGTGAGACCAGATAGCCAGTACAGAACCGGGCACGGCTGGCCGCGCAAGGCCGCGCTCGGCAGGTAAATGCCGAAGCGCATCTCGCATTGAAGGGTGGGGGAGGCATGCTTCCACACTTCCTGGTATCCATCATGACAAACGTGTCGCTCGACGCGTTCCATATCGATCAAGCCTCGCGGTAGGTGCCTTTGGCTTTGGCCGCATGCGTGGCCAGGATGTCCATCAACGCCGGACTGAGGCAATCGTACGGCTCGAGTCCTTTCTCACGCAGCGTCTTGCGCACGTCGGCCATCGCAGACGGCGGCGTGCCGCTTTCGATGATGGACGAAACGAATGCGGCGAAACCGGGCCCTTCCCAACCTGCGTCCTTCGACAGCTCGGTGTGAATGAAGTCCAGGCCGTAGAACGCATGGTCCTTGTTCTCGATGCGCCCGAACAAATGCTTGCCGCAACCGGTGCAGGCGTGACGCTGAATCAGCGCCGATTCGTCCACAACCTTGAGCTTTTCGCCGTGCGCCGTCACCGTCAGCTTGTCGCGCGGCACCACGCCCACGACGGAAAACAGGGCGCCGGCGGGTTTCCAGCACTTCGTGCAGCCGCACGCGTGATTGAACAAGACTTGCGAATCCACGCGGACCTCCACGGGATCGGTTGCGCATGAGCATCGCAAGGTACCGCCTTTGAAATCGCTCGCGCCCTTCTGAATGCCGTGGTCGACGCCAGGGTGAATTGCCGTGGTCATGATATGTCTCCTGGTTGGTATGAGGCGTGATCGCTAATGATCAGTCATCAGCAATCAGTAATGAACGACGGTGCGGATCGACTTGCCTTCGTGCATCAGATCGAACGCTTCGTTGATCTCGGCGAGCGATTTGGTGTGGGTGACGAACGGTGCGAGTTGGATTGTCCCCGCCATGGCGTCTTCCACCATGCCGGGCAACTGCGAGCGCCCCTTGACGCCGCCGAACGCAGTGCCGAGCCAGCGGCGGCCCGTCACGAGCTGGAACGGACGCGTTGAAATTTCCTGCCCCGCGCCTGCCACGCCGATGATGACCGACTGGCCCCAACCGCGATGGGCGCATTCGAGCGCCGCGCGCATGACGTTCACGTTGCCGATGCATTCGAAGGTGTGGTCGACGCCCCAGCCCGTCATCTCCACGATCACTTGCTGAATCGGCTTCTCATGATCTTTCGGGTTGACGCAATCGGTCGCACCGAATACGCGGGCGAGGTCGAATTTGCTCGGGTTCGTATCGATGGCGAAGATGCGGCCCGCCTTGGCCAGCTTGGCGCCTTGGATCACGGCCAGACCAATGCCGCCCAGGCCGAACACGGCCACCGAATCGCCTTCTTGCACCTTGGCGGTGTTCTTGACCGCGCCCAAGCCGGTGGTGACGCCGCAACCGAGCAAGCAGACCTGCTCGGGGTTGGCATCGGGGTTGATCTTGGCCAGCGAGACTTCGGCAACGACGGTGTATTCGCTGAACGTCGAGCAGCCCATGTAGTGATAAACGGGCTGGCCCTTGTAGCTGAAGCGCGTGGTGCCGTCGGGCATCACGCCCTTGCCCTGGGTGGCGCGAACGGCCACGCACAAATTGGTTTTGCCGCTCTTGCAGAAGAGACACTCGCCGCATTCGGCCGTGTAGAGCGGGATCACGTGATCGCCAGGTTTGACGCTGGTCACGCCTTCGCCAACTTGGACTACGATGCCCGCGCCTTCGTGACCGAGCACGGCGGGGAAGATGCCCTCGGGATCGTCGCCCGAGAGCGTGAAGGCGTCGGTATGGCAGACCCCCGTGTGCGTGATCTTCACGAGCACTTCGCCCTTACGCGGCGGTTCGACGTCGATCTCGACGATTTCGAGGGGTTTGCCAGGCCCGAATGCAACGGCAGCACGTGATTTCATGTCAGTCCTTTGAGCAAAAGAGGGCAAACTCAGCCGGCGCTATCGGCGGCCGCTGAATCCGTTCAACGAAGATATGAGCGCACGAGGGAGACGACGTCATCGATCGATCCTTGCTGCGCACCGTTTGTTTGCGCGACATGCGAAAACTCTTCTCGTAAGTGGCTTTCTAGAACACCAGCCATCAATCCGTTGATGGCGCCGCGCACGGCGGCTATCTGCTGAAGAATCGGACCGCAGTCTGCACCTTCCTCGAGCGCGCGCTCGAGCGCGTCGATCTGTCCTTTCACGCGGCGCACGCGGGCCAGGACGCGCTTTTTCTCTGCTGCGGTGTGTGGCATTTTTCTCGCTATCGGAACTGGGGTGCAGTATAAGGTAGCATACTGGGAGGCAGTATGAAAGCCGAGATTTGAAATAGGCGCCCGGGCTTATTCGATGACACACCGCCCTGCGTGAAATGCTTGCCGTTCACACCAGCATTGCGAGGTGCGACGCGGTGCGCGAAAATCACCGGTCATCTACGGCTGATTACTTTTGCGTAGGGGGCGGCGATGCCAATCGTGGCGTTCGCGCCATTGCGCGAACCTGTGTGATGACGGATGCGCGAATTCCGGATCGTGATGTCATTGCCGATGCGCAGGCGCGCTTCAACGCGCTCGCAAACTATCAGGTCACGCTCGAATCGAGCGCTGCGGGAGCGAGGCCCATCGCGATCAGGTATAGCTATCGCAAGCCGGGCTTCGTTCGAATGGATTGCATCCGGCCGCATGCGGGCACGACCGTCGTCTACAGCCCTGAAACGGGGAAAGCTACGCTTTGGCCTTTTGGTTTCGGCAGGTTGCCGAAGCTCGAATTCAGCCCCGACAATCCTCTCATCAAGAGTGCGCAAGGGCATCGCATCGACCAGTCCGATCTCGGTGTCCTGCTGGTCAACGTTCGTGAACTGCAACGACACGGCGATACGCAGGTCGTCGGCGTGCAGACGATCGGCATGCGCCGGGCGTTGCATGTGATCGTGACGCGTAGCCCGGGCCAGCGGGTGGCGGGTGTGTGCCGCTATGAATTGTGGTTCGATGTCGGCCTTGGGCTGCCCGTCAGGGCGGCGAGCGAGGGGGCGTCGGGCGAGCCGATCGAGACTGTGCTGATGGAGGATTTGAGGATCGACGTGCCCGAATCGCAACTCGGGCCGTTCAGCTAGTCGATTCCCCCTTACATCGGCGGCTCCCCCCACCCCCGTCTTTCTCCACCACGATGCGTTGCGCCGTATAAGGCGATCCCATCGGGCGCTCTCCCGATAGCCGAAAGCCGCAAAAGTCCCTTAGCGGACAGACTCTCGAATCCGCTGGTCCGATGATTTCTCTGTGGCACTTCATTACTACGGGAACCCGGATCACCGATCCTGAGCCGACCAAAGGTTACGCTATGACTTACTCAATGTGGGGTGTCGCGATGTGGGGTATCGTGATTGGACTGATCCTGATTTTCGGCGTCTCGCTGGTTCGATACGGACACAGTCTCCGGCAAGGGCGGGAGGCCCGCGGGGTTGCCGGAGAACGGCAACGCCCGGACGACTCGCCCTGAACACGCCTGTTCCAGACATAGAGGCCGCAATGAATATCAGTCCTCTCGCGGGCAAGCGGGCGACGCATGCGATGCTCGTCAACGTCCCACGGCTTGTCACGGCCTACTACACCGATATGCCGGATCCGTCGAACCCGGCTCAAAGGGTCGCGTTCGGTACATCGGGACATCGTGGATCGGCCCTCGAGGGCAGCTTCAATGAATGGCACGTGCTGGCCATCACTCAGGCCATTTGCCGCTATCGCAGGCAGCACAGTATCGACGGCCCGCTGTTTCTCGGCATCGACACGCATGCACTCTCGGAACCCGCATCCGCGAGCGCGCTCGAGGTGCTGGCCGCGAATGGCGTCGAAGTCATGATTGCGCAAATCGGCGAATACACGCCCACGCCCGCCGTGTCCCACTCGATCCTGGCGTACAACCGCCACCGGTCGTCAGGACTGGCGGACGGCATTGTGGTGACGCCTTCGCACAACCCGCCGGAAAGCGGTGGGTTCAAATACAACCCGCCGAACGGCGGTCCGGCGGACGAGACTGTCACCGGCTGGATCGAGGCAGCGGCGAACGCCTTGCTTGAAAGCAAGCTCGACGGCGTGCTGCGCGTGCCGCTGTCAAAGGCGCTGCGCGCGACGACGACGCACCGGCATGACTTCCTCAACACTTACGTCGGCGACCTCATCAATGTGATCGACATGGATGTGGTGCGCGGCGCGCCGATCCGCCTCGGCGTCGATCCGCTCGGCGGTGCCGGTGTGCACTATTGGGGGCCGATTGCCGAACGCTATGGCTTGAACCTTACTGTGGTCAATGAGGAGGTCGATCCGACCTTCCGCTTCATGAGCGTCGATTGGGACGGGCAGATTCGCATGGACCCTTCGTCGCCGTATGCGATGCAAATGCTGCTCGAGCAAAAAGAACGCTTCGACGTGGCCTTTGCGTGCGACACGGATCACGACCGGCATGGCATCGTCACGCGCGAGGCGGGGCTGCTGCCGCCGAATCACTATCTCACGGTTCTCGTCGATTACCTGTATGCGCATCGTCCGAAGTGGCCCGCTCATGCGGCGGTGGGAAAGACCATCGTCAGCAGCCAGATGATCGATCGCGTGAGCGAGAAGCTTGGCCGTGGGCTTTACGAAGTGCCGGTTGGATTCAAGTGGTTTGTGGATGGCTTGCTCGACGGTTCGCTGGGCTTCGCGGGGGAAGAGAGCGCGGGCGCTACCTGTCTGCGGCTCGACGGCTCGGCCTGGACGACCGACAAAGACGGCATCGTGCCTGCGTTGCTCTCGGCCGAGATCACGACGCGCGTAGGCCGTGATCCCGCGGAGATCTACCGGGACCTGACTCAGCGATTGGGTGAGCCGGCCGAACGTCGCGTGCAAGCCGCGGCGACGGCGCAGCAGCGTGCTCTACTGGCGCGGCTCTCGCGTGCGCAGTTTCCCCATACCGAACTGGCTGGCGAGAAGATCGAGCAGGTGCTCGACCGCGCGCCAGGCAATCAGGCCGCCATTGGCGGCATCAAGGTCATCACGAAGAGTGGCTGGTTCGCCGCGCGTCCTTCAGGAACCGAAGATATCTACAAGATCTACGCGGAGAGTTTCCGCGGAGAGGCGCACCTGACACGCATCGTCGACGAGGCTCAGGCGATGGTCGACGCGATGCTCGCGGCACAGACGGCCGCGCATGATGGCACCCCGCAGTAAAGCGCTGAAAGTGCGTGAGAGCGGCGACGTGACGCCGGGCACCCGCTCGCAGGAAGCCGCAAAAAGTGCATTGACGTACAGACTTGCGGCGTAGATGACGAGACGATCTCTGCTTGCCGCTTCGTTACGTCGGCGATCTGGATTACGCGCATGCTGAAGACCTCGATAAGGAAGCGATACGCAACCGGACGTGGACGGGGGGGCGCGATGGGGCAGGGTCGCGTATCGCCATCGCCATGGAATAGCACCGAGCCGGTCCGCGAAGAGCTCTTCGGCGAAGAGCGGTTGGCGCAGCATGCGCGCAGCCTCGCCCGCGCTCAGGCAATTTCGCCGAAATCGTCCGCCGGACCGCCGCTTGCAACGAGGCTGAAGGACAACGTGGACCACCTGTTGCACGCCTACGAAGCGACGATGGCCGCTGTCGCGCAGGATGAGGCGATTACGCCGGCAGCAGAGTGGCTGCTCGACAACTACTACGTGGTCGAAGAGCAGGTTCGGCAAATCCGCGACGACCTGCCGCCCAGCTACTACCGGCAACTGCCCAAATTGAGCGGCGGCCCGTTCGCCGGGTATCCGCGTGTGTTCGGAATCGCGTGGGCGTTCGTCGCCCATACCGACAGCCGCTTCGATCCGGACCTGCTGTGCCGGTTCGTCCAGGCCTACCAGACGGTGCAGCCGCTGACGATCGGCGAACTTTGGGCGGTGGCGATCACGCTGCGTATCGTCTTGATAGAGAATCTGCGGCGCCTCGCGGATCAGATCACCGATGGGCGGACGGCGCGGCTCGACGCCGACGCGATGGCCGATCGCTTGCTCGGCGTCAGGGGGCAACCGCCAGAGCCCGTTGCGACGCTCGTTGAGCGCTACGGAAGCTCGGCGTTACGCGACACCTTCGCGGTTCAGTTACTGCAACGGCTGCACGACCAGGACCCGGAGGTGACGCCCGCGGTCACTTGGTTGCACGAGCGCCTCGCCCTCCAGGGCACCACGGCGGAGCGGATCGTGGCTGCCGTGCAGCAGCAGCAGGGCGCCGCCACGCTGACCGTGCGCAATGTGATCACCAGCATGCGCCTGATTTCCGACGTCGACTGGACGCAAATGTTCGAGCGCATCAGCCCCGTCGACGAGATATTGCGTACGCATCCCGGTTTCGTGGAGATGGATTTTGCGACCCGCAACCTGTATCGCGGCGCCATAGAGGCGCTGGCACGCGGCTCACGGGTGAGCGAGACTGATATCGCGCGCCGTGCCGTCGCCGCCGCCCAGGACGCAGCGCAGCAAGCGAATGCGGAGCGCTGCACGGGCCACGACACGGACGCGCCGACCGCCGCTACGGCGCCACGGCGCGCAATGGATCCCGGCTATTACCTGCTGGCTGACGGCCGCCGTGCGCTGGAGGCCGCGATCGGCTATCGCGCCCCGGTTGCGGTGTGGCTGCATCGTTTGACGCGCCGAGCGGGACTCACCGGCTACGTCGGCCGTATTCTGTTGCTCTGCGCGCTGATGCTGGCTGGCGTGCTGGCGTTGCTGGCCGGTCTCGCACCTCACGCCGGCTGGTTGATCGGGCTGGGCGCGGCCGGTCTGCTGCCCGCGATGGATGTGGCGGTGGCGATCGTCAACCGCGGCGTCATGCGCGACGTCGGAGCGAGCGTGCTTCCCGGTCTGGCGCTGCGCCACGGTATCCCGGCCTCCTTGCGCACCGTGGTGGCCGTGCCCACACTGCTGACAACGCCCGCCGCCGTGGCCGAACAAGTCGAGCGGTTGCAAATCCATCACCTGGCAAGCCCGAAGGGAGAGCTTTACTATGCGCTGCTTTCGGACTGGACCGATTCGCCGACTGCCCATGCCGATGGCGACGACGAGGTGCTGGCGGCCGCGGCAGCCGGCATCGCCCGATTGAATCGCCTCTATCCTGGTGGACCGGATGGCGAGCGCTTTCTCCTGCTGCATCGCCGACGCACGTGGAACGAAGCGGAGAAGCAATGGATGGGCTGGGAACGCAAGCGGGGCAAATTGCATGAGTTGAACCGATTGTTGCGTGGCGCGCTCGACACCTCGTTCATGCCCATCGACGGGCAGCCGCTCGCCGTGCCGTCCCAGGTGCGTTATGTGATCACGCTCGATGCCGACACCCGCTTGCCGCGAGACACCGTACGCCGGTTGATCGGAAAGATGGCTCATCCGCTCAATCGTCCCGTTTTCGACCGGGGAAGCCAGCGCATTGTCGACGGCTACGGGATACTGCAGCCACGCGTGACGCCGTCGCTGCCGGTCGGTCATGAGGGCTCGCTGTTCCAGCGCATCTCGTCGAGTCCGAGCGGGATCGATCCTTATGTCGCTGCCGTATCGGATGTCTATCAGGACCTCTTCGACGAGGGGTCGTACGCCGGCAAGGGGATTTACGATATCGATGCTTTCGAGACCGCGCTGGCCGGGCGAGTGCCCGAGAACACGATGCTCAGTCACGATCTGTTCGAAGGTATTTTTGCTCGCGCCGGCCTCGCATCCGATATTGAAGTCGTCGAGGCGTTTCCAGCCCGTTACGACGTGTGCGCGGCCCGCCAGCATCGCTGGGCGCGCGGCGACTGGCAACTTCTTCCCTGGCTGACTGCGACGCACCGGCGCACCGATCTGGCGCTGGACGCAACGGGCCGCTGGAAGATGCTGGATAACCTGCGCCGGACGTTGACGGCGCCCGCGGCGTTTGTCGCACTGCTGGCCGGTTGGACACTGCCGTTGCCGGTCGCGCTGGTTTGGACGGCCTTCGTGGTGGCGACAATCGCATTGCCGGTGCTGCTGCCCACGCTGAGCGCGCTGGTGCCGCGCTGGCAACGTGCGCATGTGAAAATGACGGTGCGCAGCTTGCTCATCGTCTGGCTGGCCGATCTGCGGCTCGCGCTCGCGCGGCTTGGATTGTCGCTCGTCTTTCTCCCGCAGCAGGCGTGGTCGATGACCGACGCGATAGCCCGGACGCTGTTCCGCGTGCTGCTCAGTCACCGGCACCTGCTCGAATGGACAACCGCGGCCGAGGCGAGTGCGCGTGGCCGGCTCACGCTTGCCGCCACATTCGTGCGGATGCGTGCGGGCCTTGTGCTCACCCTCTTTGGCATGGCGGTGAGCGCATGGGCGGTGTGGCGATTCGGCAACCACGGTGCATGGGCTGGCGTTCCGTTCGCGGTTGCCTGGTTTGCGTCGCCTGCCCTCGCATATTGGTCGAGCCTTGCGCCGCGACCGGCGGGCGATCTCGTCGTGTCCCCCGGCGACGCGCGGCAACTGAGACTTCATGCGCGCCGGACGTGGCGCTATTTCGAGACCTTCGTCACCGCCGCCGACCAGATGTTGCCGCCGGACAATTTCCAGGAAGATCCACGGCCGGTCCTAGCACATCGTACGTCGCCGACCAACCTCGGGCTCTACTTGCTCGCCATTGTCAGCGCTCGGGAGTTCGGCTGGCTCGGCACGCTGGACGCCATCGCGCGGCTGGAAGCGACGCTCGCCACGATGCAGCGCATGCCGCGCTGCCGCGGTCACTTCTACAACTGGTACGACACCCAGGATCTGCGGCCGCTGGAACCTAGGTACGTGTCCTCGGTCGACAGCGGCAATCTGGCCGGGCATCTGATCGCCGTGGGCAATGCCTGCCGCGCGTGGGCGGCACAATCTGCCGACGCAGGCCGATGGGTAGCGTTCGAGGGCATCCGCGACAGCCTTGCCTTGTTGTGCGAAGCCGTGCGCGAGAGTGGGGGGGAGCGCACACGGGCGCCACTCTACGGCGAGTTCGATCAGGCCGTGGCGGCGCTGCAGGCAGCGCTCGCAGACGAGCGTCCGGCCGGGCCGGCCACGGACGGCAGCGCGCCGGCATGGCCTGCGATCATGGCGCTCACTGCCACGGTGGTCGATATCGTGCGCGCCCTGGCTGATGAAATGCGCCGCGATCAGGATGGCCGGCGCGAGGATGTGCTGTTCTGGGGCGCCGCGCTCGAGCTTGCGGTTCAAAGTCACTGCCGCGATAGCGCCAGCGCGTCGGACAGATCGGCCGCGCGGCTCGCGCGCTTGACGGCACTGACCGATACCGCGCTCAAAATGGCAGATGCGATGGAGTTCGGCTTCCTGCTGGACCCGGCGCGCAATCTGTTGTCGATCGGCTATGCGGTTACCGAGGGGCGACTGGATCCGAACAGCTACGACCTGCTGGCGTCGGAGGCGCGGCTGGCGAGCTTCATCGCCATCGCCAAAGGCGATATTCCCGCGCGTCACTGGTTCCGGCTGGGACGCGTCGCGACACCAGTGGCGGGCGGCGCTGCGCTGGTCTCGTGGTCGGGCTCGATGTTCGAATACCTGATGCCGTCGCTGGTGATGCGCGCGCCGGCGAGCAGCCTGATTGCACGGACCAACAGCCTGGTCGTGCGCAAGCAGATCAGTTATGGCGCTACGCTGGGCTTGCCGTGGGGGATCTCCGAATCCGCCTACAACGCGCGCGATCTCGAATTGACGTATCAATACTCGAGTTTTGGCATCCCCGACCTCGGGCTACAACGCGGTCTTGGCTATAACGCGGTCATCGCGCCCTATGCGACCGCGCTTGCCGCGATGGTCGCGCCGTCGGCGGCCGCGCGCAACTTCGAACGCCTGGGCTCGGCGGGCGCAGGCGGGCGCTTCGGCTTCTACGAGGCGCTCGACTATACGCCCGCGCGTGTGCCCGAGGGCCAGCAGGTGGCCGTGGTGCGTGCTTTCATGGCGCATCATCAGGGCATGTCGATCGCCTCGATCGCCAATGCACTGCTGGGCGGGCGCATCCGCACCTTCTTCCATGCGGAGCCCGCCATCCAGGCGACCGAACTGCTGTTGCAGGAACGCACGCCGGGCAGGGTGGCCGTCGCCCATCTGCGTGTCGACGAGAACCGAAATGCCGGCCGGTTGCGCGATGCGGAGCCGGCAGTCGCCCGGCGCCTGCTCTCGGCGAACGATCCCACGCCCGCGACCCACTTGCTCTCCAACGGCCGCTACGCCGTGATGCTGACGGCGGCCGGCTCGGGGTACAGCCGCTGGAACGATCTGGCCGTCACCCGTTGGCGCGAGGATGCGACGCGCGACGACTGGGGCAGCTACCTGTATCTGCGCGACGTCGAGAGCGGCGAGTTCTGGTCAGCCACATGGCAGCCCACCGGGGTAGCGCCGGACAGCTACGAGGTGACCTTCGCGGAAGACCGTGCGGAGTTCGTCCGGCGCGACGGCACGCTGACCACCTCGCTCGATGTGTTGGTATCCGCCGAAGACGACGCGGAAGTGCGACGGATAACCGTGGCCAATACCGGCGCGCGCGCGCGTACCATCGAACTCACGTCCTACGCGGAGATCGTACTCGCACCGCCGGCCGCCGATCAGGCGCACCCGGCGTTCTCCAAGCTGTTCATCGAGACTGAGTATTTGCCTGAATCAGGCGTCATTCTGGCGACGCGGCGACGTCGCGAACCGGACGAGCCCGAGGTCTGGGCCGCACATCTTGCGGTGCTCGAAGGCGATGCTGTAGGGCTCATCGAAGTCGAAACGGATCGCGCCCGCTTTATCGGGCGAGGAAGGGGCGTCCGCTCGCCACTGGGGCTCGTTGCCGAGGGGCCCCTCGGCAACTCTGCGGGCGTGGTGCTCGACGCTGCGTTCGCGATGCGGCAGCGTTTCTGCGTCCAGCCGGGCGCGACCGCGAGCATCGCTTTCTGGACCATCGTCGCCGAGTCGCGCGCGAAACTGCTTGACCTGGTGGACAAACATCGCGACGGCGCATCGTTCGCGCGTGCGGCGATGCTCGCCTGGACTCAGGCGCAAGTGCAGTTGCGCCACAACGGCGTGAGCCTCGATGAGGCCAGCCAGTTCCAGAGGATCGCTGGCTCCATTCTGTATAGCGACCCCTCGAAGCGGCCGAGTTCGGCTGCCCTGCTGCGCGGCATGGCGGCGGCGGCGGCGGCGGGTGGCGTGGGCGCCGCGCCGCTATGGGCGCATGGCGTGTCGGGCGATCTGCCGATCCTGTTGGTGCGAATCGATGACATTGAGCAGATGGCACTGGTGCAGCAACTCATTCACGCCCACGAGTACTGGCGCATGAAGCGGCTTGCGGTGGATCTGGTCATCGTCAACGAGCGCGCGCCGTCATACGTGCAGGATTTGCAGGTCGCGCTCGAAACGCTGGTGCGCTCGGGACCGTCGAGGCAGCAGCCCGGAGGTGCCGCGCGCGGCGACATCTTCGTGTTGCGTGCGGACCTGATGTCGAGCGACGCGCGCGCGCTCTTTCCCGTTGCCGCGCGCGTGGTGCTGGCGGCGCGCAACGGCCGTTTGCTGGATCAGTTGCAGCGGCTGGCAAGCCCTAACCCCATTGCGCCCCCCATCCAGCCGCGCGTCAGGCGCCCGCCTTCGCCGCCGCCTGTACCCGGGCCCGCCGCGAGCATTCAGCCCGGCGCCGGACTTGAATGCTTCAATGGCCTCGGCGGCTTCGCGAACGACGGCCGGGAGTATGTAACGATCCTCGGGCCCGGCCAATGCACGCCGATGCCATGGGTCAACGTCATCGCCAATCCTGCATGCGGCTTTCTGGTGTCGGCCGAGGGTAGCGGCTACACGTGGGTATCGAACAGCCGTGAGCATCAACTGACACCGTGGTCGAACGATCCTGTCAGCGACCCACCCGCGGAAGCGTTTTATGTTCGCGACGACGACACGGGCGCGCTGTGGGGGCCCCAAGCGAGCCCCGTGCGCGACAATGCCCCAGGCGCTGCGCCCTACATTGCCCGTCACGGCCAGGGCTACAGCCGCTTTACACATACCGCTGAAGAGGTTGCGCTCGAGCTGGTGCAATTCGTGCCGCTCGACGACCCGCTCAAAGTTTCTCGTCTGACGCTGCACAACCTGTCGAACCGAAGGCGCAGGCTTTCGGTGACGGCCTACGCCGAATGGGCGCTCGGTGCGTCGCGCAGCATTGCCGCACCGCACACCATCAGCGAGATCGACCCGGTGACGGGGGCAATGTTTGCTCGCAATGGATGGAGCCAGGCTTATCGCAGCCGCGTCGCCTTCGCGGATCTGGGTGGCCGGCAGACCGCGTGGAGCGCCGACAGGCGCGAATTCATCGGCCGAAACGGCACGTTGAGTGATCCTGCCGCGCTTGCCGCCGGCGCCGATGCCTTACCGCTGTCCGGAAAGGTGGGGGCGGCCCTTGATCCGTGCGCGGCCTTGCAAGCCTCGATCGAACTGGAGCCCGGCGGCATCGCGCAGGTGTTGTTTCTGTTGGGCGAAGCGGACGCCCCCGAGGCCGCACGGCAATTGATCGCACGCTATCGCGAAGCCGACCTCGACGCGGTGCTCGCCGACGTGACCGCGTTCTGGGATGAGACGCTGGGGACTATTCAGGTGGCCACGCCGGATCGGACGATGGATCTGATGCTCAACCGGTGGCTGTTATACCAGACGCTTGTCTGCCGCATCTGGGCGCGCGCGGGCTTTTATCAGGCGAGTGGTGCATATGGCTTTCGCGATCAGTTGCAAGACGGCATGGCACTCGCCATCGCGCGCCCGGCCCTGACCCGCGAGCACCTGCTGAGAGCGGCGGCGCGGCAGTTTCCAGAGGGCGACGTGCAGCACTGGTGGCTGCCACAAGACGGTGCTGGCGTGCGCACGCGCATTTCGGACGACCGCGCGTGGCTCGCCTATACGGTGGCGCAATATGTCGATGTGACCGGCGACCTGGCGATTCTCGACGTGGCCCTGCCGTTTATCGAAGGCCGGCCGCTCGCCGCCGGCGAGCGAGACGCCTACTTTGTGCCCACCGTTTCAGAGATCAGCGTGTCGCTCTACGAGCATTGCGTGCGAGCGCTGGAGCAAAGCCTTGGTCTGTTCGGCGTACACGACTTGCCGTTGATGGGTACGGGCGATTGGAACGATGGCATGAATCGGGTCGGCGAGGCGGGGCGCGGCGAGAGTGTATGGCTTGGCTGGTTTCTGTACGCGGTGCTGTCGGCGTTCGCGCCGCTCGCGCGTATGCGTGGCGATGGCGAACGGGCGGACCGTTGGATCGAGCGCGCGCAAGCATTGCGCGACGCACTCGAGAGTGCCGCATGGGACGGCGAATGGTACCGTCGCGGTTACTTCGACGACGGCACGCCCTTGGGGGCGGCCAGCAACGGCGAATGCACGATTGACTCCATTGCTCAGTCATGGAGCGTGCTATCAGGTGCGGCAAGCGCCGCGCGGGCCGAACGTGCGATGGCCGCGCTGGATAGCCGGCTGATTCGCCGCGACGACGCCTTGGCGTTGCTCTTCACGCCGCCGTTCGATCGCTCGACGCTTGATCCGGGATATATCAAAGGCTATCCGCCAGGCATTCGGGAGAACGGCGGCCAATACACGCATGCCGCCGTGTGGTCGGTGCTGGCCTTCGCGCAGATGGGCGACGGCGATCGCGCCGCGGAATTGTTCGCGCTGCTCAACCCGGTCAATCGCAGTCGTACGCGAAGCGGGGAGAGCCGCTACAAGGTCGAGCCGTACGTTGTCGCCGCCGACGTTTATTCGGTATCGCCGCACGTGGGGCGCGGCGGATGGACCTGGTACACGGGCTCGGCGGGATGGCTGTATCGGGCCGGCATCGAGGGGCTGCTCGGCATCTGCAAGCATGGCAAGGAACTGTCGATCCAACCGTGTGTGCCGAAGAGCTGGTCAGGCTTCAATGCCGTGTTTGGCCACGGCGCCGCGCGATACGACATCACGGTGCGCAATCCGCAAGGCGTTAGCCGAGGCGTGAGCAGCATGGTCGTGGACGGCATCGTGCTCGAACCGGGCAAGACGACGGTGCAATTGGTGGACGACGGTGAACGCCATAGTGTGATCGTGACCCTCGGCGCGGAGATCGCGCCATGGCCGGTGGCATCGTCCGGCGATCCCACTGGCGAGGCGCGTACATGAACCCGGGCAATGCCTTCGAGGATCGCCTGGTTGCTTGCCCGCGACCTGCTGTGCGGCGCCGGCACGCAACCGGAGTGAGGCACGAGCGTCGGTTATCTCGCCCGACCGTCGGGAGGCGAATAACGCCACTTGCTCGCATTCGAATCGATGCTGGCATCCTGGTGGACGCGCTTTTCGGCGCGTTCGACGTCGGCGCGAGCCAGATCGTCCCGGTGCTTTTGCCGCGTCGCTTGATCGCGTCGATCAAGTGAGGTGCTTACAGAATATTTCATGGATCACTCCTAAGTGGTGCGCACTGCGCAGCAAAGTGCCGTGCGGAACCGGATGCGGCGGGCAGATCAGATCGCAGGAGGGGCACGGTGGCCGTCCACGATGTCTTTGCCGAATTGAATCGTCAGCTTGAGTGAGAGCGCCGCCGTGTGCGGATCGCCATTCAGGAAGATGATCGAGTAGCGCGGCGCCGTCGCAGAGGTCGCCGGATTTGCTCCTGCCAGGGCAACTGTGGGCGTCGAAGGGTTCGAGTGCGCCGATGCCTTGACATAAACTGGCAGGTGTTCGCAGTGTGCGCGCTTAATGTCGGTGGCGCAAGCAAAAACATCCGAGCAGAAGCATCGGACGATTGAGCATACGTTTGTAGTGTACGACCATCCATAGACACATGAGGAAATGATGAAAACCCAATCTACCCGGTGGTTTCCGCTCGACCAATATGCGCCTGTGCGCGACGGATGGTATGAGGTTCAACTCGTGAGCGGGGACACAGCATTTGCGAAGTTCAGCGATGGCGAATGGACCGAAAAGCCCATGCTCGCCTTTCATCGTTGGCGAGGCTTGCGCGCCGACCCTTCCAAGTCGGGCGAACTCGAGACCATTGCCGGGGATGCCATCGCGGCGGAAGGTGTCCGAGACGCGTGGGATGCGTTCTTTCCCGGAGTAGGGGACGAGCGGCACAAACCCAGAGCCGCCGGACACGGCAACGACAATTGACGCAGGGACGTACGTTGTCGTCCCGCTGTTGTGGGTTTCCCGGCCGGGTTGCCTGCCGCCGTTGCCGGTCTCACGCGTAGCGGCGCATGAGCGGCGCTGCTGAAATGCCGTGCAGCACGATCGACACGGCGATGATGGACAGCACCCACGGAACCAGCGGCAACAATTGCGCGCGTGGCCCTTGCTCGAGCGCCAGCGTGAGGTAGTACAGGGACCCCACGCCGCGAATGCCGAACCAACTGATCAACCGGCGCTGGTGATGCGACGCTCGGGAGCCGATCAGCGCGAGTTGGGTCGCGGCCGGCCGGATCACGAACAGCAATATCGCGACCAGGCCCGCGGCTGCCCAGGTGAGCATGTCCGCCCAGTAGCGGGAAACGAGGGCGCCGGTCAGCAGAATCAGTCCCGCTTCGGCGAGGTGTTCGAGCTCGACTGTGAATCCCATGACCGACTCCGCGACAAATGCAGGCGCTTTCTCGGGATGGGTGGAGGTGGCCTCGATATCCTTGCTGTCCACCACGCCGACCGCTTCCTTCGGCGTTTTCCGGCCGCTCGTGAGATGCTCGACGCGCCGCATCGCGACGCCCGCGGCGAACACGGCCAGAAATCCGTAGCTGTGAATGCCGAGCGCCACGCCATACGACAGCATGATCAGGCCAAGCGAGAAGAATCCTTCGAGGCCGAGCGCTTGCCCGTGACGGCTGCGCAGGAACGCGACGAGCCTGGCGGTGGCGAAGCCGAGCAACCAGCCGACGCCCGCACCCGAGGCGATGCCCCATGCAATGCCGCCAACCATGCGCCAGAGCGCTTCCGAAGTCGTGCCGGAACTGCACAAAAGCAGGCCGAGCATGGCGCACGGATAGGCAGTGCCGTCGTTGATCCCGCCTTCGCCCGACAATGAGAAACGCACCCGTTCGACGTCGCCCGCGTCGCGCACGCCGACCTCATGGGCGAGCACGGGGTCCGTCGGCGCGATCATCGCGCCCAGCAGTACCGCGACGCCGAGACTCAAATGCAATACCAGCACACCGAGCGCGGCGATCGCCGCAACGGTGAAGATCATCGCGACGACGCCAAGTCGCAGCGGCAGGATCCAACGGCGATCGGCGGGCGGGACACGCAGCCGCAGGCCGACGGCGAACAGCGAGATCAGCAGGCCGATTTCGGCGGCGATGCGCAAACGCGTAACGTCATCCGGCAATGTCATCGACAGGAAATCGGCGCCGGACGGTCCGATCAAAAATCCGATCCCGAGATACACCATGGCAGCACTCAGCGGCAGGCGCTTGAGCGACGATCCGATAAGCCCCATGAAAATCAGCAGGGATCCGAAGATGAGGCATCCGATCGTTTCGCTCACTTTGAATTCCCTCCATGGATAACCTCGTACTCGCTGCGCCGGACAAACGCCTAGGGCCGGCAAAGCAGACCGCCATTCAGGTACGGAACCGTACCGACTTCCGCTGCCTGCACGCGCAGCGTTTCCTCGTGCGACGAGTACCGTTGTCGATGTGCGGACGGTGCACGCAATGGGTATTCCTGGATCTTATCCAAGGAGGAGATCATGAGGATGCGCCACACCCCCGATAGGTCTGGGGATGACAGCAAGGGGAAGGGGGGCAGCGCTGCCGAACGCGACGCCGTCGACGACGGCGGTCATGTGGTCACGACCGCGAATGCATTGAAGGACAGCAAGATCATCGCGTCGGACGGTGAGGCTATCGGAAAGGTGTTCGACATCGTGCTCGATTTGCATGGCAGCAGAATTGCCTACGTGGTTGTTTCCAGCGGAGGCATTGGCGAGATGCTTTGCGCCATTCCGTGGAACGCGATGAAATACGATGCCGACGGCAAATGTTTCCATCTTGATGTGACCGCCGCTCATGTCAACGCCACCCCGGGTTTCGACGACGAGCATCGGCCGGCGATGACGCCATCGCCGTGGGGTTTGTCGATTCACCAGTACTACAACCGGACGCCCTACTGGATCGAATGACACCATGTCCCGTAGATCTGCATCAGGCCAATACGATGCCGCGCAATGACCGCTAGAGTCGCTTCAAATCGGGAAGCAGGCGATCGAATTCGCGCTTGACCACGGCGTAGCATTCGCAGACGCGTTTTTCGAGGCCTGCCCGGTCGAGTACTTCGATATGGCCGTAGTTGTAGCGGATGAGCCCCGCGTCTTGCAGCTTCAACGCCGCTTCCGTCACGCCCGATCGACGCACGCCCAGCATGTTGGCAATGAGTTCCTGCGTCATGCGCAGTTCGTTCGAAGGAAGCCGGTCGAGGCTGAGCAGCAGCCAGCGGCACAGTTGCTGATCGATCGAGTGATGGCGGTTGCACACCGCGGTCTGTGCCATCTGCGTGATGAGCGCCTGCGTATAGCGCAGCAACAGGCGCTGCATCGCGTTGCCGCGCCGGAATTCTGCTTTCAGAATGGTCGCTTCGAGCCGATAGGCCTGCCCGGCGCATTGCACGACGGCCCGGCTCGGCGTGGTTTCGCCGCCCATGAACAGCGAGACGCCGATCATGCCTTCGTGGCCGACGATCGCGATTTCCGCGGACGAGCCGTCCTCCATCACATAGAGCAGGGAAACGATCGACGTGGTCGGAAAGTAGACGTGATGAAGCTGGCCGCCCGATTCGTACAGCACTTTTCCCAACGGCATCTCGACGAGCGTCAGGTGCGGGCCGATGCGGGCACGCTCGTCTTCCGGTAGCACGGCAAGCAGGTGATTTTCGATGAAGAGCGGGGTGTCCGGCATGCCTGGCTCCTGCACGTGCGCCCGGGTAACGACGGAGGATCCGGCCGACGGGGCGCAGCAGCAATCGGCAAGACGAGCCACTCAAATCCGGGATGACCGCTCGAACCCGAATCGGCGTCCAAAAATTATAGTGTCGATACATGTCTCATCAAGGTGTGCGCGACCACGCACGCTCGATCTGGAACCGATATTGGCGAGCCGGCGCAACCTGTCCCCGTAGCGCCTGCGAAATCGCCCCCGGGATCCTCAATGGCGACGCCGGTCCGCCGTTCGCACTGGCTCGGCAAAGGTCCTTCAGCGTACAGACACGCCATCTCGTTGACATGAAGATGACTCTTACAAGCATTCATTCGTACGTGATCTCTCTCTTCACGATCATCGACCTGGCCCGGATCAGTGGAAATTGATTTTGTCATTCGTCGCCGATCGATCGAGCGAAGTGCCACGCCCGAGTGCAACCGGGAAGGAGAGCAACATGCGTATGTCGATCTATTTGTCTGCTGCGGCTATGACGGCCGCACTGGCCGGATGCCTTTGGGTACCCGGCGACGGCAATCGCGGTGATCGCAACGGGGGGTATGGCGGCGACTATGGCGATCGTCATGACAGTGGGTGGCATCAAGGCCGCTCCTCCGGCGGCGAAAACATGAATCGGTCGAGGCGTTCGAACGACGAGGAGCCGCATGGGCCCCGGCGGGGAGAAGGATGGTAAGTCGGTCATTCATCGAGGGTGCGGGAGGCGTGTGGCCGGGTAACCCGACGAAAGTCGAGACGCACCGGTTACGTAACATATCCCCGGGCCGGGCCTTTCTCCCAAGCGCATTCGAAACCGATATCCGGCACAACCGCGCAAGTCTTCGTCATGGCAGAACGCCGGATACCGCTGCCAGCTTCGTCAGTGCGGCTCTGCGGCCTACGCGTCGCGCCGCAGAACAGACCAGACGGGTTTCTCACTTAAAGGAGTTGTCATGAACAACATCATATGGATCGTTGGAGCTGTAGTCATTATTCTGTTTGTCCTCGGCTATTTCGGCTTGAGATAAACCCCTGGTTCACGTGCTCGTCGCGCGGTGGCCGACCACGACCGGAATGACCCACGCCTGTGCCTGTGCAGCGCCACGGGGGCCGCCGTGGCGACCCGGGAGTCATCACGTCGCGGCGTGGTCCGCGATTCAACGTTTGGGACCCTTCATACCTTCGGTTTCCATGGCCGCATTGCGTTCCTCGCTCGCCTCAATGGGTTCCATGTCCTCATCGATGGAAGCCGTCGCGCGCTCCGTGGCTGCCCTGGTTTCGTCGACGGTGGCGCCCGGTTCTCCGTTTTCGTTGTCCGGGGGCGACAGCATGTCTTCAAGCATGGCCTTCAGCTCCGGCGTGTCCCACGGCTCGCCGTGCTGCTTTTTCCTTTTGATGTAATGCCTGACTTCTGCGTCTTGCTCCGGGGTCAAGGGAAGACCGCGAAACGTGCTTTGAGGGTTAGCGTCGGCCATGGTGCTGCTCCCGGGTTGGATCTGTTTCGAGTGTAGCCCTGTTGCGGTCGGGAAGCGCGTATTTTCGGGCTGTGTATCGACAGAGCCGAAGAAGTCAGCACGACCTACCGCGTGCAGTTCGAATACGACGCTGCGACCGTCGGTCCCGGATGCTTGCAGGTAACGCATCGCGCGGATCAGGCGAAATACATCGGAGGAATGCGCGGCGGTGCTTCGGGGAAGTCGATGATGATGCGAGTACTGAAGGGCATTGCGACCGCAGCCTGCTGCCTGACGATCGCAGGCGGTTGCGCAAGCCTGCCCGATACCTGGTTCCTGGGCGATCGCTACGCCGCCCAGGCGGCGCGTTTTCAAACTGCGTGGGGGCCGCTATCGGCGAAACGCAGCGCTGCCATTGTCGCGAACCTCGAACGCAACGCCGACGATACGACGCTTCTGGACAAGCAGATTGCACTCGCGCAAACCATCACGGGCAGTCCGCTCGTCGTCGGCAACCAGGTCCGCTTGTTGCAGGATGGTCCGACGACGTACCAGGCCATGTTTGCGGCCATGGCCGCGGCGAAAGATCACATCAACCTGGAGACGTTCGGCATTGACGACAGTGAAGTAGGCCGACGTTTCGCCGATGTGTTGATCGCCCAGCAAGCGCGCGGTGTCCAGGTGAATCTGATCTACGACAGCGTCGGTGCGTTTGGCACGCCCAAATCGTATTTCGATCGACTGCGGGCCGCCGGAATACGGGTGGTCGAATTCAATCCGGTGAATCCGTTGTCGACGCACAAGGCCTGGACGCTGAATCATCGCGATCACCGCAAACTCCTGATTGTCGATGGGCGCACTGCGTTCCTTGGCGGCATCAACATCAGTAGCGTCTACTCGAGCGGATCTTCCGGTAAACGTCGTTCGGACTCGACCGGCGCCGCCGCAGCGCTCGGATGGCGCGACACCGACGTGCAGATCAGCGGCCCGATCGTCGCTGAATTTCAGAAACTATTCATGGTCAGCTGGAACAGGCAGAACGGAAAACCGCTGACCGATCGTCACTATTTTCCTGCGTTGTTGCCTCAGGGCCAGGAAATCGTTCGCGCCGTTGGAAGCACGCCAGATGATCCGTTCAGTCTCATTTACCTGATGCTCATCGCAGCGATCACCAATGCGCAACGACGTGTCTACATCACCAACGCCTACTTCGTCCCTGATCCGCAACTGGTCAAGGCGTTGGTCGACGCTGCGAAGCGCGGCGTCGACGTCCGACTGATTCTGCCCGGCAAATCCGATTCGGCATCGGCGTTTTATGCCGGCCGCTCGCACTACCAGGCTCTGCTGGACGCGGGCGTCAAAATCTACGAGCGGCGGGGCGCGCTGCTGCACGCGAAAACCGCAATCGTGGATGGCGTGTGGTCATGTGTCGGTTCCAGCAACCTCGATTGGCGCAGCGCGCTGGACAACGATGAAATCAATGCAGTCATCTTGAGTCCGACATTCGCGCAAAGAATGGAGACCGCTTTCGCCGACGACATGGCCGCCTCCGATGAAATCAGTCAGGAGAGCTGGAAGCACAGGTCCTTGATACTGCGCCTCAAAGAGTGGACAGCCCGGTTGTGGGGCCGTCTTCTATAGTCGCTTGCGGGTGCCACGTAAGGCCGCGATCGTGCGGCGGCGCTCACGGTCTGTTGAACGACGCATCGGCGAAGTCCGATCGCGCCGGATCTATCTGTTACCCCGTCACGCCTTCGTCTTGAGGTTGAGGGCCGACTGCCCCGACTGTGCCCGTCGCGGCAAGGCATGCGCTGACCATCTCTCGAACGGAAATAACGTAGTGGTCGGCGCCGATCGCGTTCTGAAGGTCTTCGCTCCACTGATCCGCTCCGTCCGCCGGCCACAGGCCTACGACGATCGATGCGTTCGGCAAGCGTTGCCGCAGGCGTCGCAGCAGGTAGCGCAAGTGCGATGGAATACCCTCGATGCTGAGATAGAAGATGCACGCCACCGTCACCGCGGTGACGTCCAGACTGGCGATTCGCGCGCGCGAGACAGCATCGTCCGGGACGACCCGACAATCGCGATTGTGCTTTCTCAGAAGCTGAACGAGGATCGTCGATGCCAATTCGTCGAGCGGGCCCCTTCCTGCTATGCAAAGAATCTGATTGTCGGCGCGCTGCGAGATCGAAGTGTCTGCGTCGGTCGGCGGGATGGGAGGGATGAGGGAGGGCGGCACCTCGTGTTCAGCGCCGGAGGGCGCCAACGCGCTCGGATTGTCATCGGCAGCGGCCGGTGTCGGCTCAATATCCGCGAAGCCGTCCAGACCCTCGATGAGGTCCGTCGCAGCGTTCTGGATTCGAGTCAGTTGTGCGGCTGTGACACGGCCGCGCATTACATCGTCGGCTGCAAGCTGCAATCCCTTGATGGCGACCTCGTCGTAATAGGTGGAGAGCGACCGATCGCGCAGCAGGATCTCCGCTTGCTCCAGTGCTTCATCGGGGTCGCCGGCGAGCGCGCGCTGGTAGAAATTTTCGATCGGGGTCAGCGCTGGTTGGTCGCCGAGCAGCACGTCGAGAAATTCGAGCCGGGTAACGTGGCGACCGAGAACCAGAACGCAAAGCGTGAGCGGGGTGGACAGGATGAGTCCCACAGGCCCCCATATCCAGCTCCAGAAAATCGCGGCAACGACGACCGAAAACGGGGAGAGGCCCGTGCTATGTCCGTATAGCAAGGGCTCGACGGCTTGACCGACCAGCAACTCGACCGTCAGAAAAAGCGTGAGCGACCAGATCGCCATCGACCATCCGGGACTGACTGCGGCTGCGAGTACGGTAGCCAGGAGTGCCGATATCCAAATACCCACGTAGGGCACAAGGCGCAACAGCGCGGCCAGAATGCCCCACAGCACGGGATTGGGTACGCCAATGAAGAACAGGCCTGTGCCGATGACCACACCCACCCCGGTATTCACGGCAAGTTGCGAGACGAAATACCGGCTGAGGCGCCGCGCGGCCTCGTCCATGGCTGTCGTCGTGCGGTGCAGATCTCGTGAGCCGAACAACCTGATCGCTCGATCCCGTAGATCGTCGCGCTGAAGCAAGATGACAATAGTGACGACGAATACGATGAAGGTCGTTTCAAGCGGACGGACGGCTGGGGCCAGCACGCGCCCGATAAGCTGAAAGGCGGTGGGAACCGGCTCGCGCACCTCGACCGGAAGCGCGGCCGTGGGTGGGTTCGCGGACGTAGCGGAGGCGGGCTCGCGAGTGGGTTGTGGGTGACGGGTTGTTGCCTGTTGAAGCGCATCGCCAGCGGCGGCGGCCAGATCGTTCAATTTTCCAAGCGTCAGCGCGCGGGCCGCATCGATCTTCGTTTCTATCGTCGCCTGATACCGGGGAATGCCGACAGCGAGGTTGCTCAACTGGGTGGCGATGGCGCCGCCAAGCAGGACGATCACCGAGAGTGAAATCAATACGGCGACGAAAACCGCAGCGATACGTCCGAGCCGGATGCGGATCAGAACATTGACCAGCGGCGAAACGAGGAAGCTCAACAGAATGGCGAACGTGACGGGGACCAGAATCTCCCGCGCAAAATAGAGGCTCGCGACGACCGCCAGCCCGACGGCGAGCGTGATCAAGCCCTGCACGCCCGGCGTTTCAGAAGGCCCGACTTGCGTTGCCGGCCTCGTAGGACGCGGTTCCATCGACTTGGACATGACTGCCGGTGCTCGCAAATGCACTCATTTTCGCGGGTGATTCCGGCTAGAGCGGGGGAGTGACGAATAGCCCGGGTAGCACGTCGAAAGAAACGCGGAGCGCGCAACGGCTTGCGACAGCCGGAACGCGGCGGTAAGCGGAATAATATCCCTCGCGATCTCGCGGAATCAGTGTGACGCTACGCCATCGGGCGTGCGGATGCCGTACGACAGCGTACAGTGAACGGGCGCGCAACTTCTGCGCCGTCCGGTCATAGTGCGTTCAGAAGGCGGTCACTTTCGCGTTTGACTACCTTGTAGCATTCGCAAACCTGCGCCTCGAGGGCGTGGCGGTCCAATACCTCGATCAGCCCCCGGTTATAACGGATGACGCCGTCCTCCTGAAGCTTCTTTGCTGTCTCTGTCACACCGGCTCTGCGTACCCCCAGCATGTTCGCTATCAGTTCCTGGGTCATCCGCACATCGTTCGAGTCCAGACGATCAAGGCTTAGCAGCAGCCAGCGGCAGAACTGCTGCGCAATCGAGTGATGCCGGTTGCACACGGCTGTCTGCGCCATCTGCGTGATCAGCGCCTGCGTGTAGCGCAGGAACAGACGCTGTATTGCGCCTCCGCGCGCGAACTCCTCCTTCACCACCTGGCCGCTCAAGCGGAACGCCTCGCCGGCGCTTTGCACAATCGCTCGGTTCGGCATGGTCTCGCCGCCCATGAACAGCGCAACCCCAAGAAGACCGTCGCGACCTACCACGGCGATTTCCGCCGACGCGCCGTTTTCCATGACGTACAGCATCGAAATGATGGCGGTGGTAGGCAGGTAGACGTGGCTGAGATGGTCGCCCGACTCGTAAACCACCTGGCCGAGCGGCATGGCCACCGGCGACAGATGCGGCTCGATACGGTCGCGCTCGTCCCGGGGCAGTGCAGCCAGCAGATAATTCAGGTGGGAGCGGGGGCCGGCAGTCCCACGCGAACTCGTGGATCCGCCATCGAGCGCATGATCTCGCCGGCGGACTCTCGCGATGAGGAGCGCCTGCTGTCGAATCTGCTCCTCCCGGTTCTTCTCGGGCAGCAGGCTCAGCACTGCCGAGCGCAATGTGTCATGGCCCAGCGCATCCAGAATCTTGATTTTGGTCAACGTCCCGAGGTCGCTCTTGCCGGTCCTCCACGCGGAGATTTGCGCGCGCGTGAGCGCGAGGCTCTCGGCCAGTTGGGCATCGCTGGCGAACTGGCCTCTGCGTTTCAACTCATCGAACAACTCATACCAATCGAACTGCATCGTGGGTTGGCCAAAGAAAGTGTCAAATTTATTTGACATTGACCGAGCGCAATGAGATAGTGACGAGCGGGTCAATGTGTCAAATCCGTTCGACACTTATAGCATACGCACCCTCTTGTCGTGATGCCAGGTTCATGCCTTTTGCATTCATGCCGCGCTCGTGCACTTCTTAGGATAGCCGCATGAGCGATTCGCCTTCATTTGTCCGTCTTCCCTTCTCGCTTTCCGACCGCACCCTGGCCGTCGTTTCCACTCCGCTCGACGACGATCAATTTGCGGCTCATCAGGTCGAATTCATCAAGCATGTATTTGGCTACTGTGCCTATCTGCGCGCGCATTCGCGCGAAACGCCGGTTTCCGACGCATTCCTGGCGGTGTTCGTCAACCTCGTCGAGGTGATGGACGCGAATGCGCCCGACGACGCACGCCGGTGCGTGGCGCAGTTGCTTGAAGTGTTCCGGGTCGTCTTTCCGGGGGGCGGCCTCGAACTCGATCCGTTGCCACAACCTGCACCTCGTGCGCCGCCGGACATCGAAGCGCAAGAGGACGACGGGGCATCCTGAAGCAATTGAAAATGTTTCTGTTTGAATCGGCTTGTGCAACGAGGCCATTCGAGCGCAGAAGCAGGGCGATCTTGGCCAACCGGATGTACGGTATCGGTCAAAGCACAACCCCCTTCATCCGGTAGACTTCCCTCGCATTGCCCATTCCCCGTCTTGTTCCTGAGCGGTCGGCGCCATTCGCCGGCTGACGTGAACGGCTGGAAGTTCGGCAGGCGTGCGCTGGCCTCATCCCGTCGAAACGTCGTACTTATGTCGAACACAACTCAACCTCATGACAACCACCTGCTTGCGGTCTTGCCGGAAGCGGAGTGGGAACGCATTGGCCCGCATATGGTGGAGGTGGATATGCCATTGGGGCAGGTCGTCTACGAATCCGGCGACCGCCTTCATCATGTCTATTTCCCATCGACTGCGATCATCTCGCTGCTGTATGTGATGGAGGACGGCGCATCTGCCGAGATTGCAATCGTCGGCAATGAAGGGGTGGTCGGCATTGCACTTTTCATGGGGGGCGAAACCACGCCAAGTCGCGCGGTCGTGCAGAGCGCGGGCAAGGCGTACCGGCTGGATGCGCGAATTCTGAAGGAGGAATTCCATCGCGCCGGGCCGATGCAGCGGCTACTGCTGCGGTACACCCAGGCGCTGATCACGCAGATGGCGCAGACCGCGGTGTGCAACCGGCATCATTCGATCGATCAGCAGTTGTGCCGTTGGCTGCTGCTGAGCATCGACCGGCTGCCGTCCAACGAGTTGAAGATGACTCAGGAACTGATCGCCAACATGCTCGGCGTGCGCAGGCCAGGCGTGACCGAAGCCGCCATGAAACTTCAGGAGGCAGGCTTGATCCGCTACAGCTACGGTCACATCGAGGTGCTGGATCGACCGGGGCTGGAAAAACGTGTCTGCGAATGCTATGGCGTCGTGAAACGAGAGTTCGATCGGCTGTTGCCTGACTTGAAAGCGCTATAGGTGACGTGCTATCAGCACGCGAGAGCACGCGAGCGAGGAGGAGGATCGCTCACCGTCGGCCTGCCGGTTGTGCGATCCCGATGGCCTCGTCTCAGCGTGAAAGCCGCCACGGACGAATCGGTATTCCAGAGACATCATCGGCGACTGTGTGGCTGCCGAGTGCATTTCAGTGTTCGGGCGGGCGATTCCCGGCAACGTCCTGCGTGGTCAACCAATACGGCTCGCGATCGTAGTACTGGTGAAGCGACGAACCCCACTGCTCATCGGCCATCGCGGGCCAATGGTCCTTGTCGAAGGCGGGTGCATTCTTGATGCGTTCTGCGGTGACGTCCAGCCGGAAACACTTTTCGTCCGTGTCCAGCGTCAGCGCGTTCCACGGAATGGCAAAAAGCCGCTCCCCCATGCCCAGAAACCCGCCGCTTGCCAGCACGGCATAGGCGATCCGGCCGCTGCGTACGTCCAGCATGATTTCGGAAATTCTCCCGATTTCCACGCGGTCAGAGGTCAAGAGCTTATTGCGTTTTAGCGTGTCCGCCGCCATCACGTCGGGACCAGGCCCCGCACCGGTCCCGCTGCCGACAATCGCGGCACCTGTGCTGCTGGTCGAAGGCCGAATGGTCGGGTCGAGTGTGGTCATGATTTCCTCCTGAGCCGGGTATCGAGAACGGAGATCCAGAGCGCCCGGTGGTGACGATGCAACGATGCAGGCAACCGGGAAGAGAAATCGGTACGGTGCCGTACCGGGTCCCGAAAAGGTACCTGGCGAATCCACGCGGACCGAGCCTTTTTGCCGATCTGACCGTCACCGTACAGACCCACCCCATCCTCCATGCGATTGTGCTGATTCAAACCTGCTCGTATCGGCCGACTCAGGCTCGCTCTTCCGACGCAGGCGTTTGCGAACCTCCGGTGAACGGTGCTGCGCCGCGGGCCTTCGTAGCGACTGTACGGTCCGCCATTCGGTGGGCCCGTTATTTCATCGCGCCTCGTGTTGCGCGAAATGAGGATGAACATGTCAGCGCATCCGGTGTTCTTTCGGTCGTCTCCCGACGATTCTGGCTTTAAACATCCTTTAGCGGACGAAATCATGAAATCGCCGGCCCAACGGGGCGGCGTTCCTGCTCTCAACGACTCCCCATGGCCGGCTCACAACGGCCATGCGCCACAACTCAGGAACGAAGTCCTGGCGATGGTCGCACATGAACTGCGCGGGACTTTGACTCCGTTGCGATTTGGCGCCCACATCATGCGCTCGGCATTGGCGGATCGCCCCGACATGCTTCGGATGCTTGACATGATCGAGCGGCAAACCAACGAGATAGCGCGACTTTCCGAAGATCTCGTGGACGCGACGCGAGTCGGTCAGGGCGGGCTCCGCCTCGATAAGCTCAATGTCGATCTCGCTACCATTTTGGCCGATTCATGCGAGATGATCGCGTCGGCGGCTGCCGCGCGACGGCAGACGTTTACGGTGCATATGCCGGACGGCCCATTGCGCGTTGAGGGCGATCCGGTACGGCTTGCGCAGGCTGTCGCCAACCTCCTGCACAATGCGGTGAAGTACACGCCCGCCGATGGCGAGATCAGCATGACTGCGCGGGCCGAGGGAATCGAGCTGATTGTTTCCGTTCGGGACAACGGACTCGGCATTTCGGAGGCCATCCTGCCGCATGTCTTCGAACTGTTTGCGCAATCGAGCAGGACGATTTCGGCTAGCGGCGGCGGCATGGGCGTGGGTCTTGCTGTCGTAAAAGCGGTCGCTGAGTCCCACGGCGGGACGGTGTCGGCGACGAGTGCCGGGCCGGGTGCCGGTAGCGAATTCACGCTCAGACTGCCAATCGTTACGACGCGCTGAGCGGCGTCAGACCAGGCGCGACGGACTGGCGAGCCGCGTTCGCCGTCTCGGGGGGGCAGCGTCGCATTCGCAGGGAGGTGGCAACATGCAGCTCGGTATGATCGGATTGGGACGCATGGGATCCGATATGGTGCGGCGCCTGATCGGGGGCGGCCACGAATGCGTCGTCTACGACGTCCAGCCGGCGGCCATCCAGAAGCTCCTCCAGCAAGGTGTCACAGGTGCGTCTTCACTCGAAGACATGGTCGCTCGACTGGCGAAGCCGCGCGCGGTCTGGTTGATGGTGCCCGCGGCAGTGGTCGATTCGACGCTGGCGGGATTGGTGCCGCTTCTCGAATCCGGCGACGTGCTCATCGATGGTGGCAATTCCTGGTACCAGGACGACATCCGGCGCAGCGCGGCATTGGCGCCGCGACAGATTCACTACGTGGATGCCGGAACGAGCGGCGGTGTCGCTGGACTTGATCGCGGCTACTGCCTGATGATCGGCGGGGAAAGAGACGTCGTGCAGCATCTCGCGCCGATCTTTGCTACGCTGGCTCCCGGCGTCGACGCGGCGCAGCCCACGCCCGGGCGCAAGAAGGGCAACAGCACTGCTGAGCAGGGGTATCTGCATTGTGGGCCGATCGGTGCGGGTCATTTCGTCAAGATGGTCCACAACGGCATCGAATACGGCGTGATGGCGGCCTACGCCGAAGGGCTCAACATCCTGCGCCATGCCGATGCCGGCAAGCGGGCGCGCGATGCGGATGCCGAGACGACGCCGTTGCGCAACCCCGAGCACTACCAGTACGAGTTGGACCTGGCCGAGGTGACGGAAGTCTGGCGCCGTGGCAGCGTGATCGGCTCGTGGTTGCTGGATCTTATTGCCGCGACACTCGTGAACGACGCTGGACTGAAAAACTACACGGGGCGCGTGTCGGATTCGGGCGAGGGGCGCTGGACGCTCTCGGCTGCCATTGACGAAGGCGTGCCCGCACCGATCCTCAGCATCGCGCTCTCTGAGCGCTTCAGTTCGCGCGGCGCGGCCGATTTTGCCGACAGGGTGCTGTCCGCTATGCGGCATGATTTCGGTGGCCACGTGGAAAAGACCGCTGATCAGCCGGACACGCAGAAGGGATGATCGAATGCCGGCTTCGCATTCAGACGCTTTTGTGTTCTTCGGCGCGACGGGCGACCTGGCATACAAACAGATCTTCCCGGCGCTGCAGGCCTTGATCCGGCGCGGTCACCCCGACATCCCCATCATCGGCGTGGCCAGGGCGAACCTGAGTCTCGATCAGTTTCGAGCGCGTGCGCGCGACAGCGTGGAGCAGCACGGAGGCCTCGACCCCGCCGCGTTCGCGAAGCTGGCGGCGCAACTTCAATACATTTCCGGCGATTACGGTAGCGAGGCGACGTATATACAGCTGCGCCATACGCTGGGCGGTGCGGCGCGGCCACTGCATTATCTGGCTATCCCGCCCGGCATGTTCGCGACCGTGGTGGATGGACTGGCCAGATCGGGCTGTGCGAGGGATGCACGCGTCATCGTCGAAAAGCCGTTTGGCCGCGACCTCGCCTCCGCGCAGGCGCTCGACCGCACGCTCCACCAGTCCTTTCCCGAATCGGCCATCTTTCGCATCGATCACTACCTGGGTAAGGAGCCCGTCGAGAATCTTCTCTATTTCCGCTTTGCCAATGCTTTTCTCGAACCGGTCTGGAATGGCGACTATGTCGCGAGTGTCCAGATCACGATGGCGGAGCGGATCGGGGTGACCGGCCGCGGCCAGTTCTACGAAGAGGTGGGCGCAATTCGCGATGTGGTGCAGAACCACATGTTGCAGGTGATGGCGCTGCTCACGATGGAGGCGCCAACCGGCGGTCCGCCGGCTCTCCACGACAAGAAGCTGGATGTCGTCCGATCGATGCGTCCGCTGATCCCGGCGGAGCTCGTACGCGGCCAGTTCGAAGGCTATCGCGACGAGGCCGGTGTGGCGCCCGACTCCCAGGTCGAGACCTTCGCCGCACTGCGGCTGCACATCGACACGCCGCGCTGGGCGGGCGTTCCGTTCTACGTGCGGACCGGAAAACGACTTCCGGTGACGACCACCGAGGTCATAGTCAAGCTCAGGCGGCCGCCGCACCCGGTCTTCGACGAAACGGGGGCCGTCCCGTTGAACTATTTCCGCTTCCGGCTCAGTCCGGACGTCCTGCTCTCGCTAGGCGCGAGTGTCAAAAAGCCGGGCGAGGCGATGATCGGCGAACCGGTGGAGCTCATCGCGCGGCGCCACACGGGGGACGACATGATGCCGTATGAGCGTCTGCTCGGCGACGCGTTGCGCGGCGATGCATTGCTGTTTGCGAGCGATGAATGCGTCGAGGCGGCTTGGCGCGTGGTCGAACCGGTCCTCGGTAACGTGACACCGGTTTCCGGATACAGGCCCGATAGCTGGGGGCCCGCCGCGGCGCGACAGATCGTGGCTGACGAAGATGGCTGGCACAATCCCGTCACGCAGGAGGCGACCGAATGAGCGCGCCCGATGACGTGGTGTTTCTGTTCGATTGCGACAACACGCTGCTCGACAACGATCGTGTCATCGAGGATCTGCGCGCCCATCTCGCACGCGAGTTCGGTTCTGCGGCCAGCGACCGATACTGGGAAATCTTCGAAGCCCTGCGCGCCGAGTTGGGTTATGCCGACTACCTGGGCGCGCTGCAACGCTATCGGCTGGAAGATCAGAGCGACACGCGGATGCTATCGATGTCCTCATTTCTCATCGACTACCCGTTTGCCAACGTGCTGTACCCGGGCGCGCTCGACGCCATCCGGCATCTTCGGAGCCGGGGATTGACGGTCATCCTTTCCGATGGCGATGTGGTCTTCCAGCCGCGCAAGATCGAGCGCTCCGGGCTTTGGGGGGCGGTCGATGGTCGCGTGCTGATCTATATCCATAAGGAAATGCAACTCGATGCGGTTGCGCAGCGTTATCCCGCCCGGCGCTACGTGATGATCGACGACAAGCTGCGTATTCTGGCAGCGATGAAAGAGACCTGGGAAGATCGCCTGACGACGATCTTCCCACGCCAGGGACACTACGCGCTGGACCCGGCGAATCTCGCCGCCTATCCCCCGGCCGACATCACGATCGAGCGCATCGGCGAGCTGGCCGATGCCGATCTGACCGCGCTGTTCGGGAACGGCAGGGCAGGCGCATAGCAGGAGGTACGTATGAAGCCGACCGGACAACTGCATGACCTCGGCCAAAGCATTTGGCTCGACAACATCACGCGCGGGCTACTGACGCACGGCACACTGCAGCGTTATATCGACGAGTTTTCAGTGACCGGATTGACGTCCAACCCTACGATCTTCGATAAAGCGATTCAGGAGGGCGGCTTGTATGATGCTGCCATCCAGCGGTTGACGGCCGAAGGGAAATCCGGCGAGGCGCTGTTTTTCGAACTCGCGATCGAGGATCTGACTCGGGCCGCCGACCTGTTCCGCCCCGTCCACGACAGCACGGGTGGGATCGACGGCTGGGTGTCGCTGGAGGTGTCCCCGTTGCTGGCAGGTGATACGGCCGGCACCATCAGCGCGGCTGCGCGCCTGCATCACGCCGCGCAGCGTCCCAATCTGTTCATCAAGATTCCGGGCACGGAGCAGGGCATTCCCGCGATCGAGGCGTCGATTTTCGCCGGCGTGCCGGTGAATGTCACGCTGCTGTTCTCGCGCGAGCAATACATCGATGCCGCGCAGGCCTACCTGCGTGGCATCGAGCGACGGATCGCCGCGGGACTCGATCCGAGGGTGGGTTCCGTCGCGTCGATTTTCGTCAGCCGCTGGGATGTCGCGGTGAAGGACAAGGTTCCTCCGCCGCTTCGCAACCGCCTCGGGATTGCCATCGCCGAACGCGCCTACCAGGCGTATCGGAACCTGCTGGCGTCGCCCCGCTGGCAACACGTTGCTGCTGCCGGCGCCCGGCCGCAGCGTCTGCTCTGGGCCAGCACCGGCACCAAGGACCCGGCCGCCGCCGACACGCTCTATGTGGAGTCGCTGGCGGCCCCGGATACGATCAATACCGTGCCCGACAAGACCCTTCAGGCCTTCGCCGATCATGGCGAACTGAGGGGCGTATTGCCGATCGATGGCGGCGATGCGGAGGACGTGCTCGCGCAATTCGCGCGGGCCGGCGTCGACGATGTGGCGCTCGCCGCGCAACTCCAGCGCGAAGGGGCGCAAGCGTTCGACCAGTCGTGGAAAGATCTCATCGGTCGCATCGACGGGAAGAGCACCGCGCCGGAGAAGGGCAATCCAACGCGTGAGGGACATTCGTGACCACGAAACGGGATCCTCAGCTTCAACCGCTGACTGAGCGGCCGGCGTGGAAGGCGCTGGCGGCGCATCACCGGAAGGTGCGCCCCCTGCATCTGCGGCAACTTTTCGCCGGCGATTCGCTGCGAGGTGAACGCCTGAGCGTCGAAGCCGCCGGTCTGTACCTCGACTACTCGAAGAATCGGGTGACCGACGAGACGATCGCGCTGCTCGTGCGGTTGGCTGGCGAATGCGGTCTCGCAGAGCGGATCGACGCTATGTTCAGTGGTGCCACCATCAACGTGACCGAGCGGCGGGCTGCGCTCCATGTCGCACTCCGTGCGCCGGAACACGAGCAGATTCTGCTCGACGGTGTCGATGTGGTGTCCGGCGTGCACGCGGTACTCGGCCGCATGGCCGCCTTCTGCGAAGACGTCCGTAGCGGCCACTGGCGCGGTCACACGGATCGGCCCATTCGCAACGTCGTCAATATCGGCATCGGAGGCTCCGATCTCGGCCCCGCGATGGCTTACGAAGCGCTGCGTCATTACAGCCAGCGCGACCTGACCTTGCGTTTCGTCTCGAACGTCGACGGTACCGACTTCGCCGAAGCCACGCGCGATCTCGATCCCGAGGAGACGCTCTTTGTCGTCTGCTCGAAAACCTTCACGACGCAGGAGACCCTGACCAACGCCCGCCTCGCTCGCGCTTGGAGCCTGCGCAAGCTGGCTGACGAGCGTGCGATACGCCGACACTTCGTTGCGGTGTCCACCAACGCGGAGGGGGTTGCCCGGTTCGGCATCGATCCCGCCAACATGTTCGGCTTCTGGGACTGGGTGGGCGGTCGTTACTCGATGGATTCAGCGGTCGGCCTATCGACGATGCTCGCGATCGGACCGCAGCACTTTCGCGCCATGCTGGCCGGCTTTCATGCGATGGACCAGCATTTCCGGAGCGCGCCGTTCGAGCGTAACCTGCCGGTGTTGATGGGACTGCTCGCGGTGTGGCACAGCAATTTCTTCGATGCGCAGACAGTCGCGGTGCTGCCTTACGAGCAATACCTGAAGCGCCTTCCCGCGTATCTGCAGCAATTGACGATGGAGAGCAACGGCAAGCACGTCACGCTTCATGGCGTGCGCGTCGGGTATCAGACCGGCCCCATCTATTGGGGGGAACCGGGCACCAACGGCCAGCACTCGTTCTACCAGCTTATCCACCAGGGGACTCGCTTCATTCCTTGCGATTTCATCGGCTTCTGCCAGAGCCTGAACCCGCTCGGCGATACACATGACCTGCTGATGGCGAATCTGTTTGCGCAGACCGAAGCGTTGGCATTCGGCAAGACGCAGGCCGAAGTCGAAGCCGAAGGGACGCCGGGGTGGCTGGTGCCGCATCGCGTCTTCGAGGGTAACCACCCGACCAGCACCATTCTCGCCGAACGCCTGACCCCGGATTCGCTGGGGCGGCTGATCGCGCTGTACGAGCACAGCGTTTTTACGCAAGGGGCGATCTGGAATATCGATTCTTTCGACCAATGGGGCGTCGAGCTGGGCAAGGTGCTGGCACAGCGCATTGCGCCCGAGCTCGAGCGCGTGGACGAGTCCGAACTGGCGCACGACAGCTCGACCAATGCGTTGATCCGGCGCTACCGCTCTATGCGCAGGGCGCCATCGTAAGTTTCGGCTATGCCTGAATACTGCTCGCTACGAATACAGCTGCGCTCGCCGGGCCAGTCGGCACTGCCGGCAACGCCAATTGACGTGCCCTGGCTCGGTACGTGCTACTGCACTTGAGGGGATAAATGGTGCATGCAGCGGGCTGGACGACGCCACATCCACATGCCTGCGCATGTCTGAATACCTGCGACCCTGCATGCATCGCGCGGCGTGAGACTGGAATGCGGATCGGTTTGCCAATGACGACGCATGGTCCCGTACGGTGTATGGCCCATGTCGCCAGCAACCAGGGAGAGTTTGCATGAACCCAGCGATTTCCACTCCACGGACTGCGGCTTCGACGCTGGATGATCTGTGCGTCAACACGCTGCGCTTTCTGTCGGTCGATGCGGTGCAGAAGGCCGACAGTGGCCATCCTGGTCTACCGCTCGGCGCCGCGCCCATGGCGTACGTGCTGTGGACCCGCTTTCTCAGCCACAACCCGGCAAATCCGTCGTGGCTTAACCGCGATCGCTTTGTGCTGTCGGCCGGCCACGGCTCGATGTTGCTATACAGCCTGCTGCATATGACCGGCTACGATATGCCGCTCGAGCAGATCAAACAGTTTCGCCAATGGGGCAGCCTCACGCCCGGTCACCCGGAGCGCGACCTGACACGCGGTATCGAAACGACCACAGGGCCGCTTGGTCAGGGCTTCGCCAACGGGGTCGGTATGGCGATGGCGGAGACGCATCTCGCTGCACGTTACAACCGCCCGGGCTTCGACATCGTCGATCACTTCACCTACGGTATCGTCAGCGACGGCGATCTGATGGAAGGGGTCGCGTCCGAAGCCGCTTCGCTCGCCGGCCATTTGCAGCTCGGCAAGTTGATCTATCTCTACGACGACAATCAGGTCACGCTCTCTGCGGGCACGGATCTCACGTTTTCGGAAGACTGCGCGCGACGTTTCGAGGCGTACGGCTGGCATACCCAGTCTGTCGACGACGGCAACGATCTTGCCGCCATCGGGCAGGCGCTGGACAACGCGCGCGCCGACACGCGCCGTCCCTCGCTGATCCTCGTGCGCACGCATCTCGGCTACGGTTCGCCGAACCGGCAGGACACTTACAAAGCACACGGCTCACCGCTCGGCGAGGAAGAAGTGCGCCTGACCAAACAGAACCTGGGGTGGCCGACCGAGCCCGCTTTCTATATCCCCGAGCCCGCACAGGTCCATTTTCGTCGCGCGCTGGAACAGGGGGGACACGCGGAGAGTGAATGGAACACCCGTTTCCGCGCCTATACACAAGCGTTTCCAACGCTCGCGGAAGAACTGCTGAATGCGACGCGCGGTGAATTGCCGGCCGGCTGGGATCAGGATATCCCGAACTTTCCCGCCGACGTCAAAGGCATCGCCACGCGCGTCGCATCGGGCAAGGTGATGAATGCGATCGCGCAGCGTCTGCCGTCGTTCATGGGTGGCTCCGCAGATCTCGATCCGTCTACCTTTACCGCGCTCTCCGGGCTTGGCGACTTCGAAGCTCCCGGCGCCAGCGCTCGCGACCGGCAAGGTTCCGAGGGCGGCGGCTGGAGTCGTGCCGGCCGCAATCTGCACTTCGGCGTGCGCGAGCATGGCATGGGTGCGATCCTGAACGGCCTGGCCGCGCACGGTGGAACCGTGCCATTTGGCGCGACGTTCCTGATTTTTTCGGATTACATGCGTCCTGCGATTCGGCTTGCCGCGCTCATGCATCTGCAGGTGATCTATGTCTTCACGCACGACAGTCTGGCGCTCGGCGAGGACGGCTCGACCCACCAGCCCATCGAGCAGCTCGCTAACCTGCGGGCCGTGCCGAACCTGAACGTGATTCGCCCCGCCGACGCCAACGAAACCGCCGTCGCCTGGCGCGTAGCGTTGGAAACGCGCGATCGGCCGACCGCGCTGATCCTGACGCGCCAAAACGTGCCGACCTTCGACCGCGCCCAGTTCGCTCCCGCCGATGGCTTGCGGCGCGGCGGCTACATCCTCGCCGACGCACCCGGCGGCAAGCCGACGCTGATCCTGATCGCCACCGGGTCGGAAGTCGCGCTCGCGATGGCCGCACGTGAGCGGTTGCTGGCGCAGAACATCGCGGTGCGCGTGGTCTCGCTGCCATGCTGGACGTTATTCGATGCCGAGCCGCAAGCGTACCGGGATGCGGTGCTCCCGCCTTCGGTCGGCGCGCGACTGGCGATCGAGGCCGGCGTGCCGCAAGGTTGGCATCGCTATGTCGGCGAACGTGGCGAGGTACTGGGTGTGGAGCGATTCGGCGCGTCGGCGCCATCCGATGTTCTGTTGCGCGAGTATGGTTTCACTACCGACAACGTCTGCGCCCGAGCGCTGGCGCTGCCCCGTTAGCGATGCAAGGCCAAGGCGCCGGTCCGATCGGTGTTCCGAGCGACGCCTCACGTGACGCGCACCCCTGCGAGCGCTTATGGCACACGACATGACCTCGTCTTCAAAAGTCGATACCGAAGTCGACAGCGGAGCCGATTCGTGGGTTGCCAAGCTCGGACCAGGACTCATCACCGGTGCGGCGGACGACGACCCGAGCGGTATTGCCACCTATTCGCAGGCCGGTTCGCAATTCGGCTTCAACATGCTGTGGACCGTCTTGCTGACGTATCCGCTGATGGTCGCCATTCAGGTAGTGAGTGCGAGGATCGGCCGCGTTAGCGGCCATGGTCTCGCGTCGAATCTGCGACGCCACTATCCGCGGTGGCTGCTGTACGGTGTTGTCGTCCTCCTGCTGACGGCGAACACCATCAACATTGCAGCTGACCTGACGGCCATGGGTGCGGCCGTCAATCTGCTCGTCGGCGGTCCCACGCGCGCTTACACGGTCGCGCTGGGCCTGTTCTCACTGGCTTTGCAGGTCTTCATGCCATATCGCCGGTATGTGCGCGTGCTCAAATGGCTCACCCTGGCACTGTTCGCCTATGTCGGCGTGATCTTCGCGGTCCGGATCCCATGGGCGGAAGTCGCCGTGCGCACGATACTCCCGCACGTCTCGTGGAGCGGCGGCTACATTACGACGGTGGTCGCCGTGTTCGGCACCACCATCAGCCCGTATTTGTTCTTCTGGCAGGCGTCCCAGGAAGTCGAGGAACTGCATGCGAAGAAAGGACAGCAGGCGTTGACGCAAATGCCGTCGCAGGGTCCTGCAAACCTGAGCCGCATCCGCATGGATACGATAATCGGGATGGCGTTCTCCAATCTCGTTGCGTACTTCATCATTCTCACGACCGCGGTCACGCTGCATGCACACCATGTGACCGACATCCAGAGTTCGTCGCAGGCCGCGTCCGCGTTGAAACCGATCGCCGGCCAGTTCGCGTTTTTGCTTTTCGGTCTCGGCATCATCGGCACGGGGCTGCTCGCGCTACCGGTCCTGGCCGGCTCGGCGGCCTACGCGATGGCCGGCACCTTCCGCTGGAAAAACAGCCTTGCGCTCGAACCGCAAATGGCGAAGCGGTTCTACGGGATCATCGTGCTTGCGACGGTCGTAGGCCTCGCCCTCGACTTCACCTCGATCGACCCGATCAAGGCACTGTTCTGGAGTGCCGTCATCAATGGCGTCACATCGGTGCCGATCATGGTGCTGATGATGCTGATGGCGTCGAACAGGAAGATCATGGGCACCTTCGTTACGCCTGCGCCGCTACGATTGTTGGGATGGCTTTCAACCGGCGTGATGGCCGCCGCGGTGATCGCGATGTTCGTTTTCATCTGAGCAGGCTTCTGCTCTTGCGCCGCGAGGGCAACAGGCATCGTGCGTGGTCTGAAACCACGCGCGATCCTGCGTTATCGGAACACATTGCCAAGGCGGTTGTTCGCATTCGGCGACCTTGACTGAACCGCCTGCCCGCAAGTAGTGCAAGCGTTTCGACGTTCCTTGACATCCGAAGGAAACGGTGGGCGCGTCTGCAAGAGCGAGACAATCAAGTCAGCGCCTTCATCCGGGAAACATTGCCGCGATGCGCGTCGGCGTTGGAACTTCTGCAGCAAGAGTTACAAGTTTGAAATACGCCTATTGGTTGACGCGCGCTATAGTGGCATCCAACCACGCTACCTATTTGAAAGGTGAAATCATGAAGTCCGTTGCCCGCATCGTTTCGTTGGCGGTTGGTGCGCTCGCTATCGGCGCCTCTGGCGCGGCGATGGCAAGGGTCGACATCGGTGTCAACATCGGTGTGCCCGCACCGGTCTATGTGGCGCCGGCACCGGTCTACGCACCGCCGCCCCCCGTCATTTACCAGCCGGCGCCCGTCTATGTCGCACCGCAGATCGTCATCGGTTGGCACGACGACCGCTACTGGGACGGCCGGCGCTGGTGGGGACGCGACGAGTGGTATCACCACCACGGGGATTGGGATCATGGTCGCGGGGATTGGGATCATGGTCGCGGCCACGGTTGGGGGCACGGAGGGCACCGCGGTCGGGATCGTTGACGAACGCAGAGCCCGAAGCGCGCTTGCGGTGAAATCGCCCGCGCATATTGGCGCTCATCGTAGACGACAGGCAATCAGGGAACAACTTCGGTATGCGGACATCGCGTGCCGAACGACATAAAGAAAAACCGCCTCGGCATACGCCGCAGGCGGTTTTTTTGTGAAACGTTGAGCGCTGATTGCGCTGCCGATCTTGATCCGCGTCCAACAAGCGCCGACGATCGACGCCTTGAAGCCGGTCTTACGCGGTCTTACTCGGCCGCGTCGCCCGCCATGCCGCCCACCACCGTGCTGAAGCCGCTATCGACATGCATGATCTCGGCCGTCACGCCGCTTGCGAGATCCGACAGCAGGAAGGCAGCCGCATTGCCGACTTGTTCGATCGTCACGTTGCGCTTGAGCGGCGCATTGCGTTCCACGAAGCCGAGGATCTTGCCGAAGTCCTTGATGCCGCTTGCCGCGAGCGTCTTGATCGGGCCGGCCGAGATGCCGTTTACACGGATGCCCTTCGCGCCGAGCGGGCCGGCCATGTAACGCACGCAGGCTTCGAGCGCAGCCTTCGCCACGCCCATCGTGTTGTAGTTGGGCACGACCTTTTCGGCGCCGAGGTAGGAGAGTGTCAGCAGCGCTGCGTTTTCCGACAGCATCGGCAACGCGGCCTTCGCGAGCGCCGGGAAGCTGTAGGCCGAAATGTCGTGAGCGATGCGGAAGTTCTCGCGCGTCATGCCGTCGAAGAAATCGCCGGCGATCGCCTCGCGCGGCGCAAAGCCGATCGAGTGGACGAGGCCGTCGAGCGTCGGCCAATGCGGCTTGAGCGCGGCAAACAGCGCTTCGATTTGCGCATCGTCGGCGACGTCGCAAGGAAACACGAGTTCGCTGCCGAATTCAGCAGCGAATTCGGTAATGCGGTCCTTGAAGCGATCGCCGACATACGTGAAGGCGAGTTCGGCGCCTTCACGTTTGCAAGCCTGCGCGATGCCGTAAGCGATCGAGCGGTTCGAAAGCAGACCGGTCAGCAAAATGCGTTTTCCAGCGAGAAAGCCCATGAATTCTCCTAGCGTTGTCAGTGCCGGGCGCCGTGCGCGCAAGCGCCGCACAGCGGTGGCGGGTATCGGTTTGGGTAGAATTCTCTCACATTGGCACTTATGATCATCCGATGACGGTGACGACGACTCCAGGCCGGCGCCCGCTTGCGCCACGAAACACCCGCGCGCGCCTCGCTTGGCGTCTGCTGTTCGCATGCTGTCTTGCTTGGACATTCGGCATGGCGCGCCCAGCCATGGCCATCTATGCCATTGCCCAATTCGGCGAGCCCAAGTACCCGGCCGGCTTCAAGCATTTCGACTACGTCAATCCGCAGGCGCCCAAAGGCGGCACGCTCGTGCTGGCGAATCCGAACCGGCTCACGAGCTTCGACAAGTTCAATCCGTTCACGATGCGGGGCAATCCGGCGCCTGGCATCGGGATGCTGTTCGAAAGCCTCACCACGGGCAGCTCCGACGAAGTCGCTTCGGCTTATGGCTTATTGGCTGACGACATTCGCATCGCACCCGATCGGCTCTCGGTGACATTTCATCTGAATCCGCAAGCGCATTTTTCGAACGGCGATCCGGTCACGGCCGAGGACGTCAAATATTCGTTCGACACGCTCAAGAGCCCCAAAGCCGCGCCTCAGTTCGCGGTGTTTTACAGCGACATCACGCGTGCGGTCGTGGTCGACGCCGCCACGATCCGTTTCGAGTTTCGCCAGCCGAACCGCGAGTTGCCGCTGATCGCGGGCGGCATCCCGGTCTTCTCGCGCAAGTGGGGGAGAAAGCCCGATGGCACGCAGGTGCCGTTCGATCAACTTGCGTTCGAACAGCCGATTGGCAGCGGGCCGTACGTCATCGATCATTACGACGGCGGCCACACGATTACCTATCGGCGCGATACGTCGTATTGGGGCGCCGCGTTGCCCGTTCGCGTGGGCACCAACAACTTCGACCACATCACGTACAAGCTTTATGCGGACAACACCGCCAGGCTCGAAGCGTTCAAAGCCGGCGAATACGATGCCCTCGTCGAGTACATCGCGCGCAATTGGGCGCGGCGCGATGTCGGCAAGCAGTTCGACAACGGCGAACTGATCAAGCGGGAGTTCCGTCAACACAACGGCGCCGGCATGCAAGGCTTCGTCATGAACCTGCGGCGTCCGCTGTTTCAAGACGTGCGTGTGCGCCAGGCGCTCGACCTCGCGTTCGACTTCGAATGGCTGAACCGACAGTTGTTCTTCGGCGGCTACACGCGGCTCGACAGCTATTTCGCCGACAGCGAGCAACAAGCGCGCGGCACGCCGAGCGCTGGCGAGCTGGCCATCCTGGAGCCGTTGCGCGCTCAGTTGGACCCGGCCGTGTTCGGGCCGATGACGGTGCAGCCTGACACCGATCCGCCGGGCTCGCTGCGTGCCAATCTCCTCAAAGCCCGCGCGCTATTGGGCGAAGCCGGTTGGCATTATCGTGACGGCGCGCTGCGCAACGCGGCTGGACAACCTTTCACATTCGAGATTCTCGACGATTCCGGTGCGGCGATGGCGCCCGTAGCCAGCGTCTACATCCGGAACCTGAAGAAGCTCGGGATCGAAGCGCGTTTTCGCACGGTGGATTTCGCGCTGATTCAAAAACGATTCGACACGTTCGATTTCGACATGACGTCGCTGCGCTACCCGGATGTTCAGGTGCCCGGCACCGAAGAGGTCTCGCGCTTCGGCAGCAAGTCCGCAGACGAAGAGGGATCGGACAATTTGATGGGATTGAAGTCGCCGGCCGTCGACGCGATTTTGCGCAGGCTCGTGCATGCGCAGACGCGCGCGCAACTCGTCGATGCGGCGCGGGCGCTCGATCGGGTGCTGATGCACGGGTACTACGTCGTGCCGCAGTGGTACAGCACCACGCATCGGATCGCCTATCGACGCGCGTTGCGGTATCCGTCGACGCTGCCGCTGTACTATTCCGCGAGCGATTGGATCGTCTCGACCTGGTGGTTCGCGCCGGTTTCGGCGAAGTAGGGCGCGCGGCGCTCATCGCCCGCGCTTCGCTCAATTACGGACACACGAATATGTGGAGCTACGTTCTCAAACGATTGCTGCTGATGATCCCGACGCTCATCGGCGTATTGACGGTCACGTTCGCCGTCATTCAGTTCGTCCCCGGCGGGCCGGTGGAGCAAGCCGTCTACGAACTGCGCAAAGGGGCGGCCCAGGAGGGGCAGGCGCCGTCGTTCGGCTTGCGCGCGCACTCGGGCGTCGACGCGCAGCAACTCGCTCAACTGAAAGCGCTGTATGGCTTCGACAAGCCGCCGCTGCAGCGTTACTGGCTCATGCTCACGCGTTTCGCCCGCTTCGACCTCGGGCAAAGCTACTTTCATCATCAGAGCGTGTGGTCGCTCGTCGTCTCGAAGTTGCCCGTATCGATCAGCATCGGGCTCTGGACGTTCTTCCTCACCTACCTGATTTCCGTGCCGCTCGGGATCGCGAAGGCCGTCCGCAACGGCTCGCCGTTCGACGTCGCGACGAGTCTCGTCGTCCTCGTCGGGTATGCGATTCCCGGTTTCGTGCTTGGCGTCTTGTTGCTCGTTCTGTTCGGCGGCGGCTCGTTCCTGCAGATCTTCCCGTTACGCGGCCTCGTGTCGGACAACTTCGCGCAATTGAGCTTGGGAGGCAAGATCGCCGATTACCTGTGGCACATCGCGTTGCCCGTCACGGCGTCCGTCGTCGGCAGCTTCGCCGTCGTGACGATGCTGACGAAGAACGCATTTTTGGACGAGATCAAGAAACAATACGTGTTGACCGCGCGGGCAAAGGGTTTGAGCGAAAAGCGCGTGCTTTGGAAGCATGTGTTCCGCAATGCGATGCTGCCGCTCGTGGTCGGCTTTCCCGCTGCGTTCATCGGCGCTTTTTTTACGGGTAGCCTGTTGATCGAAACGCTGTTCTCCCTCGACGGTCTCGGGCTGCTTTCGTACGAATCGGTCGTCCGTCGCGATTATCCTGTCGTGCTCGGCACGCTTTACATCTTCACGTTGATCGGGCTTGCAACCAAACTGCTGTCGGACCTTTGCTACGTTTGGGTCGATCCACGCATTCAATTCGAACAACTGGAGCGCTAACGGTGAGTCATGTTCGCCCTCGTACCGGCGCCGACGCGCAACCGCGTAGCGAACTGCCGAGCGTGCTGGCTTCTCCGTCGCCGATGCGGCGCGTCTGGCGACGCTTCAAACAGCAGCGCCTCGGCTACTGGAGTCTCGTGCTGTTTCTCGTGGCCTTTGGCGCGAGCCTTGCGGGGCCGTTATGGTCGAACGACAAACCGCTCGTCGTGCGCTATGACGGGAAGACCTATTTCCCGATCGTGAAGACCTATCCCGAGACGACCTTCGGCGGCGACTTTCCCACACCGACCGATTATCTGGACCCCTACGTGCGCCGTCGCTTTGCCGCGCCGGGCAATTTCGCGCTCTATCCGCCGAATCACTATTACTACGACACGCTCAACTACTTTTCGCGTGAACCCAATCCGGCACCGCCTTCGCGCGAGAACTGGCTCGGCACCGACTCGCAGGGGCGCGATGTGTTTGCGCGGCTCCTGTACGGCTTTCGCGTGTCGGTCGAATTCGCGTTGGTGTTGACGCTGATCGGCAGCATCCTCGGCATCGTGGCCGGCGCCGTGCAAGGCTACTTCGGCGGGAGGATCGATATCGTCGGCCAGCGCCTGATCGAGATCTGGAGTGCGCTGCCCGAGCTGTACCTGCTCATCATCTTCGCTTCGATTTTCGAGCCCAGCTTGCTGTTGCTGCTCGTCTTGCTGTCGCTGTTCGGTTGGATCGGTTTGTCCGACTACGTGCGGGCCGAATGTTTGCGCAATCGCACGCAAGACTATGTGCGCGCGGCGCGTGCGATGGGGCTGTCGAACTGGCAGATCATTTGGCGTCATGTGCTGCCGAACAGCTTGACGCCCGTCATCACGTTCCTGCCGTTTCGCATGAGCGGCTCCATTCTGGCGCTCACGAGCCTCGACTTTCTCGGCCTGGGCGTGCCTGCGCCGACGCCGAGTCTCGGCGAATTGCTGGCCCAGGGTAAAGCCAATCTCGACGCATGGTGGATCTCGTTATCGACGTTCGGGGTGCTCGTCGTGACGCTGTTGTTGCTGACGTTCATGGGCGATGCGCTACGCAATGCGCTCGATACCCGGATTGCCGACGCCATGCGCGCGGGAGGCAATCAATGAGCGCAACGTCGACCACTTCCGGCGTGCCGCCCGGCGCGGCAGCGATGCAATCCGAGCCGTTGCTTGCACTCGAACATCTGCACGTCGCTTTCGGCGAAACCGTTGCTGTCGACGATCTGACCTTCGCGATCGGGCAGGGCGAGCGCGTGGCGCTGGTCGGCGAATCGGGCTCGGGCAAGACCGTGACGGCACTCGCTATCCTGCGGCTGCTGCGCGACGCGCAGGTGAGCGGGGCGGTCCGGTTCGGCGGCGAAGATCTGCTCGGCAAAAGCGAGCGGGCGATGCAGGGGCTGCGCGGCTCGGAGATCGCCATGATCTTTCAGGAGCCGATGACGGCGCTCAATCCGCTCTATACCGTCGGCGAGCAGATCGCCGAGACGATCGTCGCGCACGAGGGCGTATCGCCTCAGCAGGGCCGCCTGCGCGCGATCGAGCTGTTGGCGCGCACGGGCGTCACCGAGCCGCATCGGCGCGTGCTCAGTTATCCGCATCAGCTCTCGGGCGGGCAGCGGCAGCGCGCCATGATCGCGATGGCGCTTGCTTGCCGGCCACGCCTGCTGCTGGCCGACGAGCCGACCACGGCGCTCGATGTGACGATTCGTGCCCAAATCGTCGATCTGCTGCTCGAAATCCAGCGCGACGAGGCGCAAAAGCGCGGCATGGCCGTGCTGTTGATCACGCACGACCTGAACCTCGTGCGGCGCTTCGCGCAGCGCGTTGCGGTGATGGAGCGGGGCGTGTTGGTGGAAAGCGGCCCCGTCGAACGCGTCTTCGCAGCGCCTCAGCATCCTTACACGCAGCGACTGATCGCAAGTCGCCCGCAGCGCCACGTGACGCCGGTGCTGCCCATTGCCCCGGTGCTACTCGACGCCCGCGACGTGTCGGTTTCATTTGCGACCAAGACGGGCGGTTTGCGCGGCTGGTTCCGAGCGGGCCGCTTCGACGCCGTGTCCAACGCCACGCTGAACGTCAGGCAAGGGGAGACGCTCGGCATCGTCGGCGAATCGGGCTCGGGCAAATCGACGCTCGCGATGGCGCTGCTCGGGTTGCAGAAAACGGCACAGGGCTCGATCGAATTCCAGGGACGCGCGCTATCGAGCTATCGAGGGCGCGAGCAGACGGTGCTGCGCTCGAATATGCAGGTTGTCTTTCAGGATCCCTTCAGCTCGTTGTCGCCGCGGCAGACGATCGAACGAATCGTCGGCGAGGGGCTCGCGTTGCATCGTCCGCAGCTTGGCGCCGCAGCGCGCCGGGAGAAGGTCATCGCAGTTCTGCGGGAAGTGGGGTTGGATCGCACCGTCCTCGCGCGATACCCGCATGAATTTTCAGGCGGACAGCGACAACGGATTGCGATCGCCCGAGCGCTCGTATTGGAACCCCGAATGCTCGTGCTCGACGAGCCGACGAGCGCACTCGACGTGTCGATTCAGCAGCAGGTTCTGACCCTGCTGACTGCGCTCCAGGGCAAATACAACCTCGGGTTCGTTTTCATCAGTCATGACTTGGCCGTCATCGGGGCGATGGCCCATCGGGTGGCAGTCATGCAGAACGGGGTCATTGTCGAGACCGGGGACGTGGAAAGAATCTTCTCGAATCCACGGCATCCGTATACGCAAAAACTCCTGGACGCGAGCCTTCAAGGGTGATTTCTGACAATTACGACGGTACCCCGATTGTTTTTTTTAATTTGTTTTGACATTCGGTAACTTCGTGGCTAGTATCGTCCAAACTTTTCGCAGATCCCTGATTCTTAAGCAAAACCTACCGACCAATGCAGCACCGATATTTTGCCCAGGCTTGTACGCGCGTCGTCGCCGGGATGTTCATTGGCGTGTTGATGACGGCAACAGCCGGCGCGTTCGCAGAAGAAACCAACAATTCGCAGCAGATCGCTTCAACCGCTTCGGCTCAGCACGAGTCCGATGCGTCGTCTTCTCCACTTGCCGCTTCCTCGCAATCGTTTAACCCGAGCACCACGAGTGGGCGCGCCAAGGCGTTCCTGTCCGGTGTCGCGGGCAAAGCCGGCGATGTCGTGGTGGGTGCGCTGAACATGATCGGCGTGCGGTACCGCTGGGGCGGCAACTCGCCCGATTCGGGGCTCGATTGCAGCGGCTTCGTGCGCTATGTGTTCCAGGATACGCTTGGGATGGCGCTGCCGCGTCGCGCCGAGGAAATGAGCCGGGTTGGCGAAAAGGTGAGGATGGCCGATTTGAAACCGGGTGATCTGGTGTTCTTCAACACGATGCGCCGGACGTTCTCGCATGTCGGTATCTACATCGGCGGCAACAAGTTTGTGCATTCGCCTTCCACGGGTAGCACCATTCGTGTCGACGACCTCGACGACGGCTACTGGGAAAAGCGGTTCACGGGCGCGCGTCGGATCGAAACGCAGTTCCAGACGAAGGACGACGATCTGCGTCAGCGTGTCAGCGCCACTTTTGGCGACGGCGTAACGGGCAACTGACGGTTCCACCGGTCCAGGTTGACTGATTCCGGCTTCAGCGCCGGCTTCGCTAAAGAGACAAGCAAAAAGCCCGCTCACGCGGGCTTTTTTGCGTGTGCCGTCGGGCGGGGCAGCCTGCATGCCTGCATGCGTTGGCCGCAAGGCCGCCCCCACAAGCAGCGCATTGACAAGCATCGCGGCACTTCAAGCATCGCTCATGGTCCGGTGGCCGTCCGGCCGCCGCTCGGCGACCCCCGATGCCGCCGCGAGCCCGCCACATCAGGCCGCGGCGGCCACACCTGACCGGTGCTCGACGAGTTTGTGCTGCAAGTCCGCATAAAGCCGCGCCACCGCCTCTTCGCCTGCGAGAATCGCGGCGTTGCGCTGACCGAAGTCGGCCCCGCTCATCGCCGCGAGGTTCGGCCGGATGACGAAATCGGCGTACTTCTCCAGCTCGTATGTCTTGATCGTCTGACCCATGATCGTGAAGGTCTGGAGCAGCACATCGAACGAGTTTTGCGTCAATGCGGTTTCGGGATCGGCCGAGATGTCGACAGCGATGACGAAATCGGCGCCCATTCTGCGTGCGAACGACGCCGGCACGGGACTCACGAGCCCGCCGTCGACATACTCGCGCCCCGCGATCTTCACGGGTTCGAAGATCGACGGAACGCTGCACGATGCACGCACGGCGATGCCCGTGTCGCCGCGCTGAAACAGTATCGGCTGGCCGCTGCGCAGGTCGGTTGCGACGATACCGAGCGGTCGCGTCATCTTTTCGATCGGCCGGCCATGCAGCGTCGAATTCACGTAATTCTGCAGCGCGACGCCTTGCAGGAAACCGCGCGTACGAAACGGCATGGCCCAATCGCTGATCGACGCCTGATCCATCGTCAGCGCGAGCTTGTTGATTTGCAGCCCGCTCATGCCCGAGGCATAGAGTGCGCCGACGACCGAGCCGGCGCTTGTGCCGCACACGAGATCGACCTGCAATCCGCGCGCTTCGAGCGCCTTGATCACGCCGATGTGAGCGAAGCCGCGTGCGGCGCCGCCGCCGAGCGCGAGGCCGATGCGCAGCGGTTTGGGCGGCGCGGCGGGCGGTCGCGCTTCGGTGTTCGAATCGGTTTGCCTGGTCGCGGGCGAGGCGCACGCGGCGAGCAGGGCCGATGCGCACGCGACGGTGAAGCTTCGGCGGGTGAGGCGGGGGGAAGACGGTTTCAACGGTATCTCCAACAACGCGCCCAAACCGGCGCGCAACGATGCGCCGGCATGAGGGTGTGATCTGTGCCGCCAGGCGGCGCGGGCACATGATACGGCAAAAGCGAATCGGCTCGATCGGGGCGCGGACGGTCGGTGCGGGGCAGGCAGGGGAAGGCGGCGGTTATAATTGCCGTTTACTTTTTGTTCGCTCGGCTTCGTTGCGCATCGGTTTCCGACGCGCGCTGCCGAACTTTCGACGCCACCTATGACGACCGTCCGCACTCGTTTTGCCCCAAGCCCGACCGGCTTCATTCACCTTGGCAACATCCGCTCCGCGCTGTACCCGTGGGCGTTCGCCCGCAAGATGAAAGGCACCTTCATTCTGCGCATCGAGGATACGGATCTGGAGCGTTCGACGTCGGAATCGGTCGACGCGATTCTCGAAGGCATGGCCTGGCTGGGTCTTGACTTCGACGAAGGGCCTTTCTACCAAATGCAGCGCATGGATCGCTATCGCGAGGTCGTGGCGCAAATGCTCGATCAGGGGCTTGCGTATCGTTGCTATATGTCGATGGAAGAGCTCGAGGCGTTGCGCGAACGCCAGCGTCTCGCCGGCGAAAAGCCGCGCTACGACGGAACGTGGCGGCCCGAGCCGGGCAAGACCTTGCCGCAGCCGCCGGCCGGCGTCGAGCCGGTGATCCGTTTCAAGAACCCGCTGACCGGCGTCGTGGCGTGGGACGATGCCGTCAAAGGACGCGTCGAAATCTCGAACGACGAACTCGACGATCTCGTCATCGCCCGGCCCGACGGCACGCCGACCTACAACTTCTGCGTAGTCGTCGATGATCTCGACATGCGCATCACGCACGTGATTCGTGGCGACGATCACGTCAACAACACGCCGCGCCAGATCAACATTCTGCGTGCGTTGGGCGGACAAACGCCGGTCTACGCTCACTTGCCCACCGTGCTCAACGAGGCCGGCGAGAAGATGAGCAAACGACACGGCGCGATGAGCGTGATGGGCTATCGCGATGCCGGGTACCTGCCGGAAGCCGTGCTCAATTACCTGGCGCGCCTGGGCTGGTCGCACGGCGATGCCGAGGTGTTTTCGCGCGAACAATTCGTCGAGTGGTTCGACCTCGAGCACCTGGGCAAATCGCCTGCGCAGTACGATCACAACAAGCTCAACTGGCTGAACAACCATTACATGAAAGAGGCCGACAACGCGCGGCTTGCCGAGCTGGCCAAGCCGTTCTTCGCGGCGCTCGGCATCGACGAGGGCGCAATCGCGCAAGGCCCGGATGCGGCTGGCGTCGTTGCGCTGATGAAGGACCGTGCTACGACGATCAAGGAGCTCGCCGAGAACGCGGCGATCTTCTATCGCGTACCGGCGCCGGAGCCCGAAGCCCTCGCACAGCATCTGACCGATGCCGTGCGTCCCGCGCTGGCGGAACTCGCGGGCGCATTGGGAAGTTGCGAGTGGACGAAAGAGGGCGTTTCGGCCGCGTTGAAGGCGACCCTTGCGGCGCATAAGCTCAAGATGCCCCAACTGGCGATGCCGGTTCGATTGCTTGTCGCCGGCACGACGCACACGCCGTCGATTGACGCGGTGCTCGTGTTGTTCGGGCGCGAGGCGGTCGTGGGCCGTATTGAAAAGGGATTGGCCGGCTGAGCGCGGGTTGCTCCAACGCGTCGTTTGCTATCTGCCACGCCTTTTCGTAGAAAAATGAAGAAAGTTCAGCCCAGGGTATTTACAAGCTAAGAAAGGGTCTATACAATCTCATTTCTGTTCTGCAAGGGGGTATAGCTCAGCTGGGAGAGCGCTTGCATGGCATGCAAGAGGTCAGCGGTTCGATCCCGCTTACCTCCACCAAACAACGCAGACAGACTCAAGAAAAGCTCTGGATTCCAGGGCTTTTTTTATTTCCGCCACGGTTTCGCGTCGCCGTCTTACGTCGATAATTGCGGCAACGTTTCGATCGCGGGGTGGCCCATTTGTCCTGTCTTTTTGATAAGGCGGCGGCGTCGATGGGCTGAGTGCCGGCATGACTGCCGCGATGCAAAACCGCTTGCAGAGCGGCGCAAGCTATGCGTATAATTCGAGGCTCTGCTGTTCAAGGTGTTGCGTGTGGCTTTATATTGCGCGATCCGGCCCGGGGCCAGTAGTGAAGTGCTTTCGACAGGCAGTGATTGAAAGAAAAAGCTTCACAAAGCCTAAAAGGCGAGTTAGAATAGCGTTCTTCGCTGTTGACGAAAGTTGAGAGCGAAAAGCAGTAAGTGAAAAGATTTTGTCCCCTTCGTCTAGAGGCCTAGGACATCACCCTTTCACGGTGAGTACAGGGGTTCGAATCCCCTAGGGGACGCCAAAACATCGGCGGCGCTTCAGTGTGGAGCGCAGCAGCTTGCGAGACGAGACCGACGCTCGCGGGTATGATGAGCAGTAAAGGAGTGGTAGTTCAGTCGGTTAGAATACCGGCCTGTCACGCCGGGGGTCGCGGGTTCGAGTCCCGTCCACTCCGCCAGACAAAGCCCGTTCAGGTGTTTCTTGAACGGGCTTTTTCAATAAAAGTGTAAGCAGTACTGTTGTCCCCTTCGTCTAGAGGCCTAGGACATCACCCTTTCACGGTGAGTACAGGGGTTCGAATCCCCTAGGGGACGCCAAACATCGGCGGTGCTTGTTGGTCATCCCTGGGCAACGAAGTGCTGCGGTTCGCGAGACAAGCCAACGCTCGCGAGCGAAGATGCAAGATTGGAGTGGTAGTTCAGTTGGTTAGAATACCGGCCTGTCACGCCGGGGGTCGCGGGTTCGAGTCCCGTCCACTCCGCCAAATCAAAGCCCGTTTGAACATTGGTTCAAGCGGGATTTTTCTTGTGCGCAACCAATACGCCAAACAACGCCGGCACGCAGCGGAGCGGCTCGAGGCTTGCGTGGGCCATCGGACAATCCGCCATTGCAAGTCCCGCTGCGCTGTCTTACTGTGGTCATGATCTCCTACATCTGAGCCACGATGTTCGATCCGACCGACGCACCGTCAACGTACGCGCCATCGCCGTTTCACTTGCGCCGAGCGTCCCTGAGCGACTTCGCGTTCGCGGAGTCGTTGACACGCACCAACATGGGCCACTACTACGAACGGCATCGATTGACCTGGCGAGCCGATTTGTTTCTCGCCAGTTGGCGCGAATCCGAAAACTTCATCCTCGAAGTCGATAACGAGCCGATCGGCCTGCTTCGGCTGACCGAAGAGGACGATTCGCTGCACATTCGCGATGTCCAGATTGCCGAGGGCCACCGAGGCCGCGGAGCGGGAACGTTCCTGCTTCAAACTTCGCACCGTTGGGCGCGCGAGCGAGGTCTGCGCGAACTCCAACTGCGCGTGTTTGTCGATAATCCGGCGGCGAGGCTTTATCTGCGCATGGGCTATCGCGTTGCCGGACCACGTTTCGCACAGCTGGGTCCGATTCGGCACATGGCCCGGCGCGTTTGACTAGCGGTGTGTATGCCGGTACGTCACGGTTGCGGGAACTGTTCCATGATGCTGTCGTCGGCGTCTACATCGTCCGTGCGCTCAGGCGTCTGCTCGGCGTCGCGCATCATGAAGGCGCGCGGGCTTTGGCCGAATGCGCGCCGAAACATGGCCGAAAATGCACTTTGGCTCTGGTAGCCGAGTTCATGGGCGATCTGCGACAGCGCGCGACCGCGCGTAAGCAGCGGAATGGCGCGCGCCAGCACGGCTTGCTGGCGCCACTGCGAAAAGCTCATGCCGAGTTCCTGGCGAAAAAGCCGCGCGATCGTGCGGGTGCTGGCGCCTACGCTTGTCGCCCAGTATTCGAGCGGGTCTGTGTTGCCAGGGTCGGCCAGCAGCGATTCGCAAAGCGCGCGCAACCGCTTTTCCTTCGGCATAGGAACGGACAGCGGCAACGGTTCCGACCGCGTGATCTCGTCCAGCGCAAGTTCGCCGAGCAGCCGTTCGCGTCGTGCGTCGAGTCCGTCCGCATCGAGCGCGGCAATGATCTCGCGCAGCAGCCCTGACATTTCGACGACGCGACAGGTGTCGAGTCCCGGCGGGACGACCGATTCGTCGATATAGAGGGTGCGCAGGTACGCATCTTCGACGATGACGACTTCATGCGGCACATGCGGCGGTACAAAGACCGCGCGCGACGGCGGGACCATCCACGTGCAGCCTTCGGCGCCAAGTCGCATGACGCCGCGCGACGCGTACGCCAGTTGCGCCCAAGCGTGCATATGCAGCGCGATCCGCTCGCCGGCCGGCATCGGGCGGGCGCGCACACGGATCGGATGCGTCGGCGTGGGGGCGACGTGCGGGGGAATGTCGAGTAGCCGCACACGGGCGGTCGGGGGCGACGGGTCGGTCGGGGTCACGGCGAAGGCCCGTTGGTGAAATGAAAGGAATATGCCTGAAAAAGGCGAGGATGTTAGTGATTGTATGCCCTCGCGGCCGCGATATTCGAGATGCATAATGCGCTTTCCTGGCGTGAGGTAGTCCACCATACCAGGCATTGAACGTTCGCCGGCGAAGTCCATGCAACGAATCGAATCAAGATCGGCGACGTCCATTCCATACAACAAGGACGAGGGCACATGCGACACGTATTCATCTACGGCACGCTGCGAGCGGGCGAAATCAACGACATCGGGGTTGCGGCAGCGCGCCATGGCGTCAAAGCGCCGAAGCTCATCGGGCGCGCTGCTGCCAGTGGGCGCTTGTACGATTTCGGCGAATATCCGGGACTCGTGCCCGACGACTTGGCGGGTCCGGTGCGAGGCGACGTCTACGAGATCGACGATGCGCTGGTGCCCGTGCTCGACGAAATCGAAGGAGTGGCTCCGGGGGCAGACAGCCTGTTCAAATCGCGCGAACTGGTCGTTGCCGTCGCGGGGCATCCGGTGCGTTGTTTCTTCTATCCGGTGGACAACGCCTCGGCTTTGGGACGGCCGCGTATCGAGGCTGGCGATTGGGTCAGTTATCGCCTCGCGCGCGATCTGGTCGTGGAGACCTCACTGAAATACGGCAGCTGATCGGCGTGCTGTCTCCTTAGCGATCTGCGCCGCGCATAGTGACAGCTGCGCGGCGCCCGCGACGGGCCAACGATGAGGCCCGCCGCAGTTTTCCTGGCTTGCTTAAACCTCCTCGTACAACGGCAACGTCAGGAATTCGGTGAACGTTTCCGAGGTCGACATCTTCTCGAAGATCGTCGCGGCGCGCTCGTACGATGCGGTGTCGCCCCCGACTGAGTCCTTGATCTTCGGCAGTTCTTCCGCGATGAGACCGCGCACGAGATCGGCGGTCACTTTGCGGCCGTCTTCCAGTTTGCCCTTCGGCGAGCGAATCCACTGCCAAACCTGCGAGCGCGAGATTTCCGCTGTCGCTGCATCTTCCATGAGGTTGTGAATCGGCACGCAGCCGTTGCCGGCCAGCCATGAACCCAGGTAGTGAATGCCGACGTTGATGTTGTTGCGCAGGCCTGCTTCGGTAATCGGTGTTTCGGGGCGGAAGTCGAGCAGATCGGTGGCCGTCACCTGAACGTCGTCGCGTTGTTTGGCGATTTGATTAGGCTTGTCGCCGAGCACGCTGACGAACTCTTCCATCGCGACCGGAACGAGACCGGGGTGGGCGACCCAACCGCCGTCGTAGCCATCCGTTGCGTCGCGCTTCTTGTCGGCGCGCACGCCGCCCATCGCTTTGTCGTTCGCGGCGGCGTCGCTCTTGATCGGAATCAATGCACTCATGCCGCCGATCGCCGGCGCATTGCGTCGATGGCATGTCTTGAGCAGATGCAACGCGTAGGCGCGCATGAACGGCACCGTCATCGTGATCTGCGAGCGATCCGCGAGGCAGAAGTCCTTGTCGTTCTTGAACTTCTTGATCGCCGAGAAAATGTAGTCCCAGCGGCCTGCATTAAGCCCGGCGCTATGTTCGCGCAGCTCGTACAGGATCTCGTCCATCTCGAACGCAGCGAGAATCGTTTCGATCAATACGGTCGCGCGAATCGTGCCGCGCGGCAGACCGATGGCTTCCTGAGCGGCGATGAAGATGTCGTTCCACAGGCGTGCTTCAAGATGGCTCTCCATCTTCGGCAGGTAGAAGTAGGGGCCGCTGCCGCGCGCGAGCAACTCCTTGGCGTTGTGGAACAGGAACAGCGCGAAATCGAAAATGCCGCCCGAGACGCGCTGACCGTCCACCGTGACGTGCTTTTCGTCAAGATGCCAGCCGCGCGGCCGCACGACGAGCGTCGCCGTCTTTTCGTTGAGCTTGTACGTCTTGCCGTTTTGCTCGAGCGAGATCGTGCGGCGCACGGCGTCCTTCAGATTCAATTGACCCGTGATCTGGTTATGCCAGTTCGGCGTATTCGAATCTTCGAAGTCGGTCATGTACGAATCCGCGCCCGAGTTGAGCGCGTTGATGATCATCTTGCGCTCGACCGGACCCGTGATCTCGACGCGACGGCATTCAAGATCTTTAGGCAGCGGCGCGATCTTCCAATCGCCTTCGCGCACCGACTTGGTTTGCGCGAGAAAGTCGGGCCGCTCGCCCGCGTCGAGCCGCTGCGTGCGTTCCGCGCGAGCCTGCAGCAATTCACGACGCCGCGCTTCGAAAGTGCGGTGCAGATCGGCGACGAGCGCGAGTGCCGCGGGCGTCAGGATCGTCTCGAAGCCGGGCTCGATTGCGCCGGTGATTTGCATGCCTTGCGGCAACGACAACGTGTTCGCCATGGAATGTCTCCTTTGGTCGGTCAGATGGCAAAAATACAGGCACCGGCCTTGCACGCCCGGGCTGTGGCGTGCAAGGCCGTGCGCTTCAATCCGTTTCCGTCAACGCGAGCTTCTCGACGAACCCGACGAGGTCGGACATGCCACCGCCGATCGCGCGCGGCTTCGATTCGAGTTCCTCGAAGGGGGCGCCCGCCCGATTGAGCCAAAACGTCGTGTAGCCGAACCAGCCCGCGCCGGCCACGTCCCATCCGTTCGACGAGACGAAGACGATTTCGCGTGCGCTGACGTTCAGCGCGCGCGTGCCAAGCGCGTAGGCAGCCGGCGCCGGTTTGTAGGCGCGCACGGCATCGACCGACAGAACGTGATCGAACAGCTCGGCGATGCCCGCGCTCTTCACTGCAATGTCGAGCATGGCGGGGTTGCCGTTCGAGAGGATGCCGAGCCGCAAGCCGCGTCCGTCGGCCGCGAGGGCAGCGCGCTCGCGCAGTACGCGCAGCGCCGGAGCGGTATCGGGGAAGGCCGACAGGCACGCGTATTGATCCATGAGCCGCTTTTCGCCAGCCGCGTCCAACGGCAAGCCCAAGCGGCGTGCCGCGTAACGCAACGCGTCCAACGTGACGTCCCAGAACGGCTTGTAATGCGAACCGCCCGGGTCGGCCAGCGTGCGCAGTTGCGAGTATTCGATCTGCTTCAGACGCCACAACTGCGATAACGCATCGCCTTGGCCCGGAAACAGCTGCTCGGCTGCCGCCACCACGGAGTGGACATCGAACAGCGTGCCGTACGCGTCGAACAGCACCGCCTTGGGAAAACGTCGTGTAGAGGTCGACATGGCCTGGAACTCCGGTTCGCCGATGCTTTTAGAATTCGGGGTACATTCTATTCGTGACTATATGAGTTAAAAAATGGCCTAATCGTCACTTCATCTTTGACTTTTTGTTGCATAATCGCCCGGTCGATCGTTTTTTAAGGTCATCGGGTCGTGTCGCGCTTCAAGCAAATCGAAACGTTCGTCGCGGTGGCGGCAAAGGGCAGCCTGTCCGCTGCGGCACTTGCAGAAGGTGTGGCGCCAGCGGTGATCGGCCGTCGGTTGGACGCGCTGGAAGAGCGGCTCGGCGTCAAGTTGCTGGTGCGGACGACGCGCAAGCTCTCGTTGACGTTCGAAGGCTCGGCGTTTCTGGAGGACTGCCAGCGAATCGTGGGCGATTTGCAGAATGCCGAGGCCAGCGTATCGGCGGGCGGCGTCAAGGCGAGCGGTCACGTGCGCGTGTCGGCGCCGGCCGGCTTCGGCCGCAAACATGTTGCGCCGCTGATTCCGGCGTTTGCAGCGGCGCATCCGGAAGTGTCGGTGGCGCTCGATTTGTCCGATCGCATGGTCGATGTCGTCAACGAAGGCTTCGACTGCGCCGTGCGTTTCGGAGAGTTGCCCGATTCGTCGTTGGTGTCGTTGAGGCTTGCGGAGAACCGCCGCGTGTGCGTCGGGGCTCCGGCTTATCTGGCCCGCCGCGGCACGCCACTCACGCTTGCCGACCTCGCTCGGCACAACTGCCTCGCGCTCGCGGCCGGCGTCAACCAGCAACGCGGTTGGACCTTTCAACAAGACGGCAAAATCGTCTCGATCAAGGTCTCGGGCACGCTCGAATGCTCGGACGGTGCGGTCCTGCACGAATGGTGCCTGGCCGGGCATGGCTTGGCTTGGCGATCGTCGTGGGAAGCCGGGGAAGACATCGCGGCAGGGCGCCTTGTGACGGTGCTCGACGCGTTCGCGGCCCCGCCCATCGGCATCCATGCGGTCTTTCCGCAGCGCAGGCATCTGCCTTTGCGCGTCCGGCTGTTCCTCGATTTTCTTAAACATACGTACGAGCGTCCCGGCTACTGGCAATAACGATCCGGCCGCGGCGCCGGCGTTCGCTCACGGGTTTCCGATATGCGGACTCACCCCAAGCACGGCCGATGATTGGCCCGCGCCGCACTACAATCGATTCGTGCGCGCTTGCGCTGCACTGCGCAATGCCGCCGGCCGGCACGCATCGCGAACATGAAACGACGAGGGAGGCGCCATGTTCAAGCACATCCTGGTCCCGACCGATGGCTCCGAGCTGTCTCAAAAGGCGATCGACGGTGCGATCGATCTGGCTCGTTCCGTCGGTGCGCGCATCACGGCTTACGCTTGTCTGCCGCAGTATCCCTACTCGCCATTTTCGGAAGCCGTGGTCGAGCCGCCCGCCGATTTTCAGGAGCGCAGCGAGCGCGAAGCGCGCGAGCATCTCGACGAGGTGCAAGCCGCCGCGCGCCTTGCAGGCGTGGCCTGCGACAGTCAAACGAGCGTGCATCCGTCGCCGTACCTGGGCATCATCGAAGCGGCCGAAAGCGGCGGATGCGACGTCATCTTCATGGCATCGCACGGGCGCAGAGGGCTCGGCAGCCTGCTGATCGGCAGCGAGACGCAGCGCGTGCTCACGCATACGAAGATTCCGGTGATCGTCTACCGCTGATTTGTTCTGCGACTTAACGTCAGGCCCCGCATGCATCGCGCATGCGGGGCCTGCGTTCCTCCCTGATTCCCTGTGCGATTCTGTTGCTTACGCGACCTTCTTCGCGTCGAAGAACTGTTCGTCTTCGGTCGAGCCATGCAGCGCCGTCGTCGAGGCTTCACGCTCGACGGTCTGCGTGACGGCGTCGAAGTAGCCGGTGCCGACTTCGCGCTGGTGCTTCACGGCCGTGAAGCCCTTTTCGGCGGCCGCGAATTCGGCTTGCTGCAATTCGACGAACGCGCTCATCTGCGAGCGTGCATAGCCATGCGCGAGGTTGAACATCGAGTAGTTGAGCGCATGGAAACCGGCCAGCGTGATGAACTGGAATTTGTAGCCCATCGCACCCAGTTCCTTCTGGAACTTCGCGATCGTCGCATCGTCGAGGTTCTTCTTCCAGTTGAAGGACGGCGAACAGTTGTACGAAAGCAGCTTGCCGGGGAATTGCTTATGAATGGCCTCGGCGAACTTCTTCGCGTATTCCAGATCGGGCTTGCCCGTTTCGCACCAGATCATGTCCGCGTACGGCGCGTAGGCGAGGCCGCGCGAGATGGCTTGCTCGAGGCCCGGCTTGGTGCGGAAGAAGCCTTCGACCGTACGCTCGCCGGTCAGGAACGGGCGATCGTTCTCGTCGACGTCCGAGGTGATCAGATCGGCAGCTTCGGCATCCGTGCGTGCGATGAGCACAGTCGGCACGCCGCAGACGTCGGCAGCCAGACGCGCCGCGGTCAACTTCGCGATGTTTTCGCGCGTCGGCACGAGCACCTTGCCGCCCATGTGGCCACACTTTTTCACCGATGCAAGCTGATCTTCGAAGTGAACCCCCGATGCGCCCGCTTCGATCATCGCCTTCATCAGTTCGAATGCATTGAGCACGCCGCCGAAGCCGGCTTCGGCATCGGCCACGATCGGGGCGAAAAAGTCCACATAGCCTTCATCGCCCGGATTCTTCCCCTCGGACCATTGGATCTGGTCGGCGCGCGTCAGCGTATTGTTGATGCGCTTGACGACGAGCGGCACGGAGTTGGCCGGATACAGCGATTGGTCAGGGTACATTTCGCCCGCGACGTTGGCATCGCCCGCCACCTGCCAGCCCGAGAGGTAAATCGCCTTGAGGCCGGCCTTGACCTGCTGCATCGCCTGGTTGCCCGTCAGCGCACCCAATGCATTGACGAACGGCTCGGTGTTGACCGACGCCCACAACTTTTCTGCGCCGCGCTTGGCGAGCGTGTGCTCAGGCTGCACCGACCCGCGCAGACGAACGACGTCGTCGGCCGTGTAGCCGCGCTTGATGCCTTTCCACCGCGGATCGGCTTCCCATTGCTGTTGAAGTTGCTGTGCTTGCTGTTGGCGTGACATGGTGGGCTCCTGTTGCCTGGAAGAGAGGAAAGAGAATCTCGCTTGCTGCGGCCGGTTGGTCGCGAACTCTTATATAAGAGTCTAGGCAAAGTAGAGCGGATGGAACAGGCGCTTTCTAACGTTTCTTTACTGTAATTAAATGTTCAAAATCAATGCGTTAATGCATGTGTTGCACAATATGAAATGTGTTTTTTCATGCCGCAACGGCTTTCTTTGTGCCACGCAGCACGGATTTTTACGACACAAAAGAACATTTCATATCGTGAAATTTGGGTCCGATTAGGTTATGGTGAAGGACGTAGGCGGGCGTGGTCGGCATAAGGGCGAAAAAAAACCGGTGCGATCAGGTTTCGCACCGGTTCTTTTCTGACCGACTGGGGACGTCGGCCATGCGTGTGAGGCGGTCTTTCACCGCCTGATATCAGCCGGTGCGTCGCGCGCCGCGCTGGCCATCGGTGCGACGGCCTTGATAGCCGCCGTCGCGAGCGCCATAGCCTTCACGCGAGCCGTTCGAGCTGCGACCGCTCCAGCCGCTGCCGCTGCCAGCGGGGCGCTTGTCGCCGTTGCTGCGCGGCGAGCTGTTCGAGCCGAATCGGCGACCGCTGTTGCCTCCCGGACGACCACGGCCGGCGCCGTTGCCGCTACGCGCCGGCGGCGCCTTACGCGGCTCGAAGCCTTCGATGACGTTGACCGGCAGCGGTGCGCGCACGAAGCGCTCGATCCGCTTCAGCGCGCCTTGCTCCGCATGATGCACGAGGCTCACGGCGATGCCCGAGCGACCAGCACGACCCGTACGGCCGATGCGGTGCACGTAATCTTCGGCGAACTTCGGCAGATCGTAGTTGAACACGTGCGTGATGCCCGGGATGTCGATTCCGCGCGCGGCGACGTCGGTTGCCACGAGCACGCGCACACGGCGCTCGCGCAGCGCACGGATCGTGCGGTTGCGTGCGCCTTGCGGCAGATCACCATGCAGCGCGGCGGAGGAGAACCCTGCATCCGCGAGACGGCCAGCCAATTGGTCGGCGTCGCTCTTCGTTGCTGTAAACACGATGGCCTGATCGAGGCCCGTATCGCGCAGCAGATGATCAAGCAGACGATCTTTGTGATCGCGGTCGTCGACGTAGTGGACCGTCTGCGCGATGTTCGTGCGCGATTCCATGCGCTGGACAATCTCGATGCGTTCCGGGTCGCGCAGCAGACGGCTCGTCAGCGAGCCGATCTTGCCGTCCAGCGTGGCCGAGAAGAGCATCGTCTGGCGCGTGGCCGGGGTGGCAGCCACGATCGTTTCGATGTCGTCGATGAAGCCCATGTCGAGCATGCGGTCGGCTTCGTCGAGCACGAGGATTTGCAGTTCCGACAGATCGATCCGGCCGCGCTCCAGATGGTCGAGCAGACGACCCGGTGTCGCGACGAGGATTTCGGGGTTCTTGGCGAGCAACATCAATTGCTGGCCGTAAGCCACGCCGCCGAGAATGCTGACCGTGCGCAAGCGGCGCAGATGCTTGCCGTATGTCGAGGCGGCGGTCGTGACCTGCATGGCGAGCTCGCGCGTGGGCGTCAGCACAAGCAGGCCCGGGCGGGCCACGGGCGGGCCGCGGCGCGGGCGGCGCTCGGCCCCGGCTTCACGCGGCTCGCGCGGCTGGGCGGCCTGCTGCTTCTGCACCTGCGCGAAACGCTCGATGGCCGGCAGCATGAATGCCGCCGTTTTGCCCGAGCCCGTCGGGCTCGAGACGAGCAGGTCGCGGCCTGCGATGGCGGCCGGAATGGCACGCTCCTGCACGGGCGTGGGCGCAGCATAGCCCGCAGCCGTCAGCGCCGAGACGATCTCGGGCGACAGGCCCAACGAGGCAAACGTGGGGCCGGACGGCGCTTCGACGGCAGGCGCTTCCGTCACGGGGGCGTCAAGCGGAAGGCTGAGGGCGCGATCGGCAACAACGTTCAACGGGCTGGTTTCGAGGCTCGAAGTCATGAGAATCCTAAGAAGACGGCAAAAATACGTCGGCGCCAATCGGCATTACCCAAGTCTTCGGATTCAGCATGCAAGGGGCACGCGAGCAAATCGCAAAACGGGGGCAGCTCGCGAAATGATGCGAGCTTTTCGTTAGAAGCTGTATCGGATACGGGGACGCCGCTATGGCATCGCCGTCAGCCTGGTATGAGACGGCCTGTTAGGGCCTAGGCGGAAGGGGACAGGTTCTAAACTGGATTGGAGCAAAACGCTACGGTACACGTTACGCGCCGGCTCGTGCCGGAGGTGACGCGCAGCCGGCATTATAGAGGCTTTTGCTGCGGCGCGCCACTACGAGCCTTGTCCAATGGCAAAGGAGTCTGGGCGGGGTGGCGTGATTCCAACGGCAAAGGAGTCTGAGCGGGAAGTTTTTAGGGGTCGATCATTGCGGGATGGTGATCGACATGAATACGACAAGGCTGG
>NZ_PNYB01000002.1 GCF_002879855.1 Trinickia soli
AGTCCACAGCCGGTGCTCAGGCCGTTCTATCGAACAGCCTGAGCACAAGCACTACCTAGTCTAGCCCGCCGCCAAAGGGGACATCTCTATCTTGGGCAAAAGGGGACATTTCAATTTTGGATTGACACCGAATTTGGCGACGCACGCCAAACACATGACGGGTTTGCCAACGCGTCGCTGGATCTGCGTACGCTAAAATCGGCGAGCACTTTTTCTCTCTTCGCGTTTTTCCTTCCCGCCTATGAACTTCGACCACGATCTGCAAGCTATCGCCAGGCAAGAACATACGCTCGTGTTTCCCCGTTTCGATGCGGCACGCGCCTGGAAGCTCGGGACGTTCTTGCGTGAGTTGGCTCTTGCGCGCAGCCACGCGGTCGCCATCGACGTTCGCACGTTCGGGCTGCCGCTGTTCTTTTGCGCGCTTGACGGCACCGCGCCCGACAACTCTGCCTGGGTGCGGCGCAAGAGCAACGTCGTCGCGCATTTCCGACGCAGTTCGTATGCCGTGGGCCTGCGTCTGCAGCAAACGGCCGCGACGCTCGTGGACAAATACGGGCTGCTCCCCGCCGAGTACGCGGCCGCCGGCGGCGCGTTCCCGATCACGCTCGCGGGCCTTGGCGTCATCGGCTCGGTCACCGTTTCGGGGCTCACGCAACGCGCCGATCACGAGTTGATCGTCGAAGCCTTGTGCGCCGAGCTCGAGCACGATTTCGCCACGCTGGCGCTCGACAAGGTGTGAGCGATGCGCGGCTCATCGTACATCTGGCTTGCGGTCGCGATCGTCGCCGAAGTGATCGGCACCTCGGCCCTGCGCGCCTCCGAGGGCTTTACGCGGCTGGTGCCGGTGCTCGTCGTCGTGGCCGGTTATGGGCTCGCTTTCTACTGCTTGTCGATGACGCTTAGGACGATGCCGGTCGGTATCGTCTATGCGATCTGGTCAGGGGTGGGCATTGTGCTCATCACCCTCGTGGCGATGGTCCTTTACCGGCAGGTGCCCGATGTGGCTGCCCTGGCGGGGCTGTCGCTGATCGTCGCAGGCGTGGTTGTACTGAACCTGTTTTCCGACATGAAGGCGCATTGACGATGGCTTGTTGGTGCGCGCGTCGGTAAGCTTGCCGGCAAATATCCGAGCATAGCGGCGGCGCTTGCGAGGCCGGCGGCCACGTGTCGTCCACGCAATAAATCGCGCTCGATCGGCGCGGTTCCGCGCGGCGGCCGCGCATGCTACCTTGTGCGCTCCTCGACCTTCTTGTGCCGCGCTCATGTCTACGCCAGTTCCGATGCTCGTCGAAAGTGACGAGGTGCGCACTCGTATCGTTAACCGCATCGGCTTGATCGAACTGAATCGGCCGCAGGCGCTCAACGCACTCTCCCGTCCGATGATTCAGGCAATGCACGCCGCGCTCGACGCGTGGCGCGATGATCCGCGCGTTCTTGCCGTCCTCGTTCGCTCGTTGCATCCGCGCGCATTTTGCGCCGGCGGCGACGTGCGGTTTTTCTACGAAGCCGGTCGACGTGGGGACGTCGCCGCACGCGATGGTTTCTTTACCGACGAGTACGCGCTCGACCATGCCATCTTCACGTATGAGAAGCCCTATATTGCGCTGATGGAGGGCGTCGTGATGGGCGGCGGAATGGGGATTTCGCAAGGTGCCCATCGTACGGGCGGCCTGCGCATCGTCAGCGAAACGACGAAGATGGCGATGCCCGAAACGCGGATCGGCTTGTTTCCCGATGTCGGTGCGGGATGGTTCCTCGCGCGCACGCCCGGTGCGATCGGCCGCTATCTGGCCGTGACGGGAGCGACGATCGGCGCGGCAGACGCACTCTATGCGGGGTTGGCCGACACCTATATCGATACGTCGGCGATGCCGGCGCTACTCGATGCACTAGGTGCGGAACGGTTTGCCGATGCAGCCGAAGTATTGGCTTGCATCAAGCGCCTGACGAGCCGCACGGCGCCCGCGCGTCAATCCGAACCGGCCGCGCGCGGCGCTCAGAGCGCCAGCTCTGCGCCTTCGCTTGCCACACTGCGGCCATGGATCGATCGGCATTTTGCGCACCCGGATGTCGCCGGCATCATTGCGTCGCTCGAAGCGGAGAGCGAGCCCGATGCGCGCGAGTGGGCGCAACAGACGATTCGTGCGATGCGAGAGCTTTCGCCGTTATCGATGGCGGTTTCACTCGAGGTTGTCGCGCGCGCGGAAGGCCCGATGTCCGATTGCCTGCGTCGCGATCTCGATTTGACTCGCTCGATGTTCGATCATGGGGATGTTATCGAAGGCATCCGGGCGCGGATCGTCGACAAGGACAATCGCCCGGTTTGGCGCATTGCGCGTATCGAGGATGTCACACGCGCCGAAGTCGAACACATGTTCGTGAGCCCCTGGACGCCCGAGACGCACCCGTTGCATGCACTTGTCGGATGAGGGCGGACGACTGACCGAGCGGGCCGGGTCGACGTTCAGTCGTCGTCTTCGTCTGGTGCGGCGCCCATGAACGCGCGCATGAATACGAGCGCACCCCAGCCCCACATCGCGTTGCCCGCAAAGCCCACGGCTAGGCGCGGCAGCATGTTTCCGCTCGGCCAGATGCCGCGCGCCGGGTCGACGCCGAAAATCCGGGCGGCCGTCAGCACGATGCCGCCGAACACGAACGCTTGAACCCACGGGGCCGCCCGTTCGGGCGAGATGCGCAGCAACCAGGCCATCAGGACAGCCCAGGCGGCGCTCCAAATCGCGTTGGCGATAAATTCGGGCATGCCTAGAGGCGCGAACGGTTCCGTGGAAAAGCCCGTTGCGTCGATCAATCCGGCCGCATGAAGCAGGGCGAGCGTGGCTTCGCGAAAAAACAACGCCGCGAGAAACCCGGAGACGAAAGGCAGAATGATTTTTTGCATGAAGTGCAGGGCGGGCGCGCGGCGATACGCTGCGCACGGCGCAGCACGCACCCACGCGGGCACGCTGAATCGGAACGAGCGACATTATAGGCGGGCTTCCCGCAAGTTCCGTTCGGCGCACGGCCGGGGACAGGCGTTGCGCCGCGAAAGTGCTACATTGAATTGGCGAACGGCATGCACAAGGAGGGGGCCATGTCCAAATCCCTGAGTCCTGAAGCGATCGAAGCGCTGCGGCGCTTGAACGAGGTCGGCATCGGCCAGTCGCCGCCGCTCGTCTCGACGTCGATTGCCGCCGAGCTGCTAGGCGCGGGCCTTGCCGACGAAAACGGCAACGGCGCGATCGAGATCACTTGCGACGGCCGGCGATATTTGTCCGGCGATTGCGATTGATGCATACGATGCGCTTCGCTGCGCCGCCAGGACGCTAACCTCGCGCGAGCGGGCGGGTCCGCGCGTAAGCCGTTTCGAGACGCGCATCGATCAGTGGGAGGTTGCCATGGAACCGAACGGTATCGACATGGGCGATTATGTCGAGCGTTATCGCGGATTTCATGTAGTCGAGGGCTCGCGCGCCGGTTCGGGGTCGGCCTCGGCGTCCTCGCGCGTTTCCGGCAGCGCAGCCCAGACGAGCATGACCGCAAGCGCACCGGCCGCGGCGAGTCCCATGAAACTCACGGTGTTGCCGAACCGGTCGGCCACGAACCCCGCCGCGAGCGTGCTCAGCGTCGCGCCAATGCCCGCCGTCAGACCGAACAACCCGATACAGAGGTTGTAATGTCCTTTCCCGCCGGCGACGTCGGCCGCGATGAGCGGCAGCATGACACCGAAGACCGCCGCGCTGATGCCGTCGAACAGTTGCACGGGCGCAAGCAGATAGGGGCTCGAGATGCCGGCGAACAGCAGCGCGCGGATCGGCAGCGCAGCAAATCCGAGTAGCAGCAACGGCCGCCGCCCCCAGCGCTCGGCCGAGCGCCCGACCCACGGCGACAGCGCGGCCACGACCATCTGCGGCACGATGATGCAGGCCGCGATGACGAGCTGCACGTTATCGCTCATGTGCGCCGTGACTTCGCCTGCGGCCAGATTCAGCATCGCGGCATTGGACAGGTGAAACAGCGCGATGCATGCGGCGAACACGAGCACGCGTCGGTCGCGCAACAATGAGCTGATGCTTTCGCGGTGCTCGGGCTCGGCGGCCGCCGCCCGTCCGCCCGGCTTACCGGATGGCCGCGCCGGATAGGTTGGGGCGCGCGCGGTGTGGTCGATCATCGAGAGCGCGATCAGCGCCGGCACTGTCAATGCAGCCGTCAGCCAGAAGACGGCGCGTGCAGACGAATATTCGCCGAACGCTCCCATCGCGGCGGCTGCGAAGGCGCTGCCGATCGAGGCGAAACGTGCATTGCGGCCGAGCCGGTCGCCCAATGCCCGGTGGCCGACGAGCGCGAATGAAATGGCTGCGATCGCCGGCGTAAGCATGCAACTGGCGAACCCGTGGAAAACTTCTGCGGCCAGCACGGGCAGCAGCGTGGGGCTCGCGGCAAGCAGCAGCGCGCATGCTGCGATGGCGATGATCGCGGCGGCACCGGCGGTTTTCTTGTCGCGCAGCGCGTCGATGAGCGCGCCGGCCGGGACCTGGCTCAACATCGCGGTGGCCGTGCCTACGCTCAGTGCGACGCCGATCTCGCCCTGTGTCCATTTGTTGGCGGTCAGATAGGACGCGATGAACGGCCCGAACCCGGTCTGCACATTGGCGAGAAAGAAGTTGAGCCAGTCGAGCGCGCGAAGACTTCGAGAAATTGCCATCTGCGCGTTCGTTACCTTGTTGGGGGCGCGGCGGAAGCCGCCGCAGTGGCCGAGGCGGGCGCAACGGCCCGCGCCGGTTCATTGGGGGTGTACGGCGGGGCCGCATTGACCTGGGCGTCGGATAGCTCGGTTTGCAGCGAAAACGCGTCGCCCTTGCTGACGATGCGCAGCGCCGACCACTGCGCCGCGATGCTGCGCCGCTCGTGAATCAAACTGCCGACGTCGACGACCGCGGCTTGCGGCTGGCCGCGATTGTCGATCAGCACGTCGATGACACGGCCCACACGCGTACCGTTGGCGCGCTCGGCCGTCGCATCGATCACGCCGAGCAAATGCGCATCGTCCGCCGCAGCGCCCGCCCCTTTGGCGTTCGGCTTGTCCTGGTGCTTCGCCGATGCGGCCGCGGGCGGTTCGCCGGGGGGAATCGCGAGTGTGATCGGCGCCTTTTTCTGCGCGGCATCGAATTTGAAGTCGGTCCAGGGAAAGCGCATCTTGCGATCGCCGATGCCCATGAAGCCCGCCAGGTTGACGAGCAGCTCGCGCGGCTTGCCGGCCGCGTCGACGAACATGTCGATGGCGCGACCGATGACGTGTCCATCCGGACGCTGGACGCGCGCATCGAGCAGGGCGTGCGTGTCGTTCACCGCGAGCGTGCGCGTCGTGATCAACGGCGGCGGCGCGGTCGGAGCCATTTGCGTCGGAGCCGGTGCGGGGCGCGGCTTCGATGGCCGCCGATAAGTCGGTTTCGGCGCGACGTGCCTGGGCTCCGGCGCTTCGCGCGGCGGAGCGGCGGCGATGGGCGCCGAGGCCGCTGCCTCGGAGGCGGGCGCCGGCGGCGCCTCCTCGACGGGGGCGGGCTCAGGGGCCGGTTGCTCGGGCTGCGGCGCCGGCGGCGGCGCGAACCAGGTGCTGCATCCGGCGAGCATCGCGAGCAGCGCGACGAGAAGGATGCGCCCGGTGAGGTACTGACGGGTCAATCCGCCGTTCATCGATTGGAACTCCTTAACCTTAAAGCGGACGCGGTGGCGCGCAGGCGCGCCGCGGGGTTTTTCGCGGCCTCCATTCTATCTGGGACATTCCCGCGCGCGCAGATAGATGTCATTACATTGCCCGTGGCGCACATGCGTATCGGGGCACCGTGGGTTGCCCGGCCAGCCGCGGCCGGCCGATGCGGTAAAATTGCGAACCTGCCGTTTGTGCCGTTTGCCTTGTTCGCCATGTCGCTACCCAACCCACCCAGTCCGCGCCGCCTGTCCGTGGCCCCCATGATGGACTGGACCGATCGTCACTGCCGTTACTTCCATCGGCTTATCTCGCGCCGCACGTGGCTCTATACCGAGATGGTGACGACGGGGGCGTTGCTGTTCGGCGATGTCGCACGTCATCTCGCGTTCACCGCCGAGGAGGCGCCCGTTGCGCTGCAGTTGGGTGGCAGCGAGCCCGACGATCTCGCGCGCGCCGCCAAGCTCGGCGAGCAATGGGGGTACGACGAGATCAATCTCAATTGCGGCTGCCCCTCCGAGCGCGTGCAGCGCGGCGCATTCGGCGCGTGTCTGATGAATGAGCCGGCGCTGGTTGCCGATTGCGTGCGCGCGATGCGCGATGCGGTTTCCGTTCCGGTGACGGTCAAGCACCGAATCGGCGTCGATGCCATGGAAGATTACGCTTTCGTCCGCGACTTCGTCGGGACAATCGCGGAAGCGGGCTGCGAAGTCTTCATCGTTCATGCGCGCAATGCGATCCTGAAGGGGCTTTCGCCGAAGGAAAATCGCGAAATTCCCCCGCTGAAGTACGAGTACGCGTACCGTCTCAAGCGTGATTTCCCCGCGCTCGAGATCATCATCAACGGCGGCATCAAAACGCTCGATGAAGCGCAGTTGCATCTGGAGCATGTCGACGGCGTGATGCTGGGCCGAGAGGCCTATCACAATCCGTTCGTGTTGGCCGATGTCGACGCCCGTTTTTACGGCGGTGAGGCGGCGAAGACGCGTGAAGAAGTGGAGGCGGCGCTCATCGACTACTGCGCCGCCGAACTGGCGCGCGGAACGTTCCTGGGTGCGGTCACCCGCCATGCGCTCGGACTCTATCGCGGCGTGGCGGGTGCGCGTGGGTGGCGGCGCGTGCTGTCGGACAACAAACGACTCGCGAAAGGCGAACTCTCGATTTTCGATGAAGCACGCAGCTACTTGCGCGAACCATCGGAAATAATCGACTAAAGGGACTAGGCAAGCCGCGTTTCTGTTCGTATAATCTCGCTTCTTCGTTGGTCACGCCGGCGTAAGAGCAAGCGGTACAGTGGTGGCTGTAGCTCAGTTGGTAGAGTCCAGGATTGTGATTCCTGTTGTCGTGGGTTCGAGTCCCATCAGCCACCCCAAAGCATTCAAGCACTTAGCCCAGCCCTAGCCGCTGGGCTTTTTGTTATCCGGCTGGCATCCGCATCAACACCGGCGAGCACGCCGCCGCGTCCCGCATACCGGGTCGCCGGCCCGTTCTTTCGTGCAAATTTTCGTGCATGTACGTTGTCCTGCGTCGACCATAAGCTTTCAGATGCGGTGCCAGGTGGCGTATGCGACCACTCGTCGATGTTGAGCGGCCATGTTTCGGTCTCGGTGAAACCGAGCGGCACCGAAGTTGGGCCACGCTAAGCGTCGGGCACCGCCTGTTGACCGGGAGTTGCCGATGTTCGATACCTTTGCTCGTCGTTCGGCTCGCACACGTCGCCAGTCGTCGAGCGGCCGCTGGCCGCGTGTGGGCTCGATCTTGCGCTCCTTCGCCCGCGCATTTCGCCGGTCCGGCGGCTATACGCTGCGCAGTCCCTATCCGGTCAATTCGGTGTTGACCGATGCCGCTCAATTCGAGGCGCTGGGGTTGCATCCGCGCGAGCCAGGGGCTTTTCAGCGGCTTGCCGATCGGCATCGATACGAGATCTTCGTTCGCACGAGCCACGTTTCGCGTGTGGCGAACGTCGGCCGCGTCGGCATGCGGCCCAAGCCTGAGGCGCTTTACCGGAAGACGGGACGCGCGGCCTCCGTGCCCGGAATGATCGTCTATGCGGATAGCGAGATCGAGCAGGCGGAGCGGGATCTGGCCGCTATCCATCATCCGGATCAGTTGCACGCATCGCTTGCGATGCGCGTACTCGCGACGGAAGGCCTGCGGTTGCGGCCTCTGGGCGACGGTATCCACGGCGTTCGCGACGGCGCCGGAAATTTCTTTTATGGCGACATCGATATCCATGGCGTTTATCAACGCACCGGGCCGAATCGCGCTCGACAGGTGAATGCAGGAACGTTCGTGCCGCTCTTTAACGCCGAGTTGGCCGCGACGGGACTGTACTCGGCTAATCTGCTCGAATACCGCACGCCGATGCTGGAGAAGGATTTCGGCGTGCTGCCGTACTTGCCGATTCAGCATGGCGCGCACGACGAATGGGCCCGGCGCAACGATCCCTTCTACGCGGGCGGCGTCAACATGGGACCGCTGCCCGGCGTCATTCATTTTCGGCCCGGCGAGAAGCCGCGCCACGTTTCCACGGTCGCTCATTACCGGGACATCCTCGCGTCGCTGGGACAGGAGAGGGTCTACTCGGCCGAGGCGTGGGACCACGGTCGCAATCGGTTGGCCGCGGTTCGGTACGTGCGACGCAATTCTTCGCCGATGCCGGAGGAACCCACCTCGACGCGTCTCTGAAGCGTCGCCGCGACGTGCCTCGTAACGGCAAGATGCGGCCCGACGCGATGCTGGTGGTACGATTCGCCCATAGGGCGGCGCATTCCCTGGGCGCCGGCGACGAACAACCGAAAATCGAGCCAACACCATTTCATCATGGGCACAAAGAAGACCCACCCCAAACTCGAGCAGGCGCTGACACGCGGCGACCTCGCGATCCGACAAGCCAACTCCGTGCGTGCTACGGCTGTCTTGCAGGCGCTCGGCAAAATGGTTGTCGATGCTTGCGCGACGATCGGTGTGGAAGCGTTCACGCTGATTCCCGACGGCGACCGCATTTACGACCCCGACGCAGGCATTTGGCCGCAGACGCTTTTGATTTCGCTCGACGGCCCCGTCGAGGATGCCGATCCCGATGAGATCCGCAAGGTGTGGCTGGTGGCGGATACGCCGTCGGTCGTCTTCCGTGTCGAATGGCAACGAGCGGACGGGAAGGTGGGGCGTCACGAGGCGCGTCCGTTCGCGACTGTCGCGTTTCTCAGCGACGTCGAGATTCCCTGGAGCGACGACGAGGAGTGAGCGCGGCGCGGCGCAGCGCGCACCCATCGGTGCGCTGCCGTCAACGCATTAATCGGCGTCTGAACAGCGCGGCGCAAATAAAGAACGGTGCGATCGCGTAGGCGACAAGGACAGCCACGTGTAGCGCAATGTTGCTGACGGGGCGCCCCAGCATCGCCGCTCGAATCAACTCCACCGCGTGCGCCAGCGGCAGCGCCATTGCCGCATGGCGTATGGCTTCAGGTAGCTGCGTCAGCGGGAAAAATACACCGGACAGCAACAGCATCGGCGTAAGCGCCAGTGTCTGGTAGAACATGAAAAAGTCGTACGAAGGAGCGAGCGCCGTCACGATCATCGCAAGGCTTGCAAAAGCGAGTCCCGCCAACGCAACGACGGGCAGCGCAAGCAGCATCGACGGGAACGTGGCATAGCCGAGTGCGCCGGCAACGAGCATGATCGCGGCGCCGGACAGCACCGCCTTGCTCGCGGCCCAAACGATCTCTCCCACCACGACATCGCCGAGCGTCAGCGGCGTATGCATGATCGCTTCCCAGGTGCGCTGCACGTGCATGCGCGAGAAGGCCGAGTACATCGACTCGAACGAGGCCGACATCATGACGCTCGATGCGACTGTGCCGGCCGCCAAAAATGCGATATAAGAGACGCCGTCGACGTGCCCGACCATGAGGCCGAGGCCGAAGCCCAGGCCGAACAGATAGATCATCGGATCCGCCAGGTTGCCCAGCATCGAAGCAGCCGCGAGCTTGCGCCAGACCAGATAGTTTCGACGCCACACCGCAATCCAGTTCGTTGCGTTGGCAGGGAGCGCCAGCAAGTGGCGGCGTGCGCCGTCCGTCGGGACGGCATGACGCGTCTGAGTGTGCGTGTCGTACGGCGGCGCATCCATCTTTCTTTGCCCTTGATTTCCGTGACGGCCGGCCCGAATTCCACGTTGCGCGGCATATCACGATGTTCGGCCCGGCATATGTGCGGCATTCGCCGCTTGCTTGCGTGCCTGCAGTTTCGGCACGTCGCTTCAATGGCGGTTCAGTCCTGCATCTCCCGCCCCGTGAGTCTCAAAAACACATCTTCAAGGTTGGCTGGCCGGTGCAAATAGCGCAGGCCCTGACGACCGGCCAGCCGTGCGTGTATCGGCTCCGCATCGCGCACGTAGCAGAACAGCGTTTCGCCGCTGATTTCGGTGCGCGTGGCGAACGGCGAGAGTTCATCGCGTAGCGCCGTCGGCGACGGGCCGTACACTTCGATGACGTCGCACCCGATTTCGCTTTCGACCAGTTCGCCCGGTGTGCCTTCCGCAATTTTGCGACCTTCTTCGATAATGCAAAGCCGATGGCAAAGGCGCTCGGCTTCTTCCATGAAATGGGTCGTCAGCAAGATCGTCTTGCCGCGCGCCAGCAGCGAGCGCAGCCGGTCCCAGATCAGATGGCGCGCCTGCGGATCCAGGCCGGTCGTGGGTTCGTCGAGAATCAAGACGTCGGGATCGTTGATCAGCGAGCGCGCAAGGGTAAGCCGCCGCCGCATGCCGCCCGACAGCTCGCCCACACGCGCATTCGCTTTGCTTTCGAGTCGAGCAAATTCGAGCAATTCAGGGACCATGGCGCGCGTCTTGCTGGCCGATAGGCCGAAGTAGCGGCCAAACACGAGCAGATTCTCGCGGACGCTGAAATCCGGGTCGAGGTTATCGAATTGCGGCACTACGCCTACGCGCTGACGCGCGAAGCGTGCACCGGAAGGGATTGCGTGCCCACATAGCGAGATCGCGCCCGCACCAGGTTCGACCAAGCCCAGCAGCATCCTCAAGGTGGTGGTTTTCCCCGCGCCGTTTGGACCGAGCAGGCCGAAACATTCGCCCGCGCGAACGTGGAATGACAAGGCATCAACGACGGTCTTGTCGCCGTACCGCTTGAAGACCTCGCAAAATTCGATCGTATTGTTGGACATGAAGACGAACGTGAGTGACCGCACAAGTTGCCAGCCGACGGCGCTTCATTCTATTGCATCGGGCGCCGACGCCTTGCCCAGCCTTGCAAGCCGTTGCTGGTGCGGTGCAACGTTCGAGAACGACGGGAAGTGTCGGGTGGCGGTCGAGGGGGCGCGGGCTAGGCGTTTTCCTAGCCTTGCGCGTCCGAGTGCGTCGCACCATGATGAAACGGATGAACCGCGATTGGCGCGGACTGGGAGGCCAACGATGGCAAGCTACAAAAAAATCCTGCTGTGCTACGACGGCACACGCGAGGGGCGCAAAGCGCTACGTTGCGGGGCCGACCTCGCTCTCGAGCTGAAAGCGGAGACGCACTTGCTGTCGGTCGTCGATATGCGCACGAGCATTGCGCAAAGCGCCGGGCTGCTGACTGACGTCGCATGCGGCCGTTTCGAAGACGCCGCCCGCGAGATCCTGCAAGAGGGTGTCGATTGGCTTACCGAGCGCGGGGTACTGGCGCACGGCCACTTCGCGTTCGGCCACCCGATCGACGAGATCACCAATCTTGCCGAGGAACTGAAGGTCGATCTCGTCGTGGTGGGCCATCGGTCGCGCAGCGGCCTGTCGCGCTGGTGGATGGGTTCTGGCAATACGCCATTACTCGACCGCGTCTCCTGCAGCATCCTCGTGGCAGTCTGCACCGCGCATGAGCAGGAACCTGCCGCGATCGCACCCACAGCGGCTGAGGAGGGCGGCGTCGCTCGCTGAAAGCGACGCTTGCGGTTCGCTAGGAAGGCAATTCGACGGCGTCGATTTGCCACGAAAACCAGCCGCGCCGGTGAAAGATGACGCTGTAGGGCAGGCTATCGCCGCTGCGCGCATACGTGACCTCGAACGTGTCCATATCGCGATAGCCGGCGCTGCTGGACGCACGCGGCGCGGGGGCTTGAGCGGCGCGTTGCGACGCGCCGGCAGCCGTGGACGATGGCGCTTCCTGCTGCGGCGCCTGGTCCGCCGGCTGCTCGCCGACAGGAGGCGGCGTTTCGCCCGGCGTACCTTGCGGCGGCATACCTGCGAGCAAAGCGGCTACGCCGTCTGGCGTTGCATAAGCATCGACAAGCGGATCGACGAGCGCCATGCCGACGAGTGCGCCCAGTGCGGCAAAAGGATGTTGTAGCTTTTGCGTTTCAACGCGCCGGCTCAGCATTTGCGTGACCTGCTGCTTGAGGCTCGTGCGCAACGCGGGATAGTCGACATAGCGGTCGATCATTTGCGCGTTACGTTGTTGCACGGCGTCTCGCAGCCGGCTCAACACAAGATAGGGCGATGCATAGGCCAGGACGATCAATATCAGGACGATGATCGCAATGCCCGAAGCGACAACGGCAGCGAGCGGTTTTCGGGCAGTCGGACGGTTTTGGGTTGTCATAAGAAGTCGGCCTTAATCGGTGTGTAATCCTAATCGACAACGATCGAGCCGAAACGATCCCTGGCAACGATAACAGTGGCCGCGGGCAGTCCCCGATCCCATCAAAGGGTTGCGCCCGCGCGCTCATCGGCAATGCATCGATCGATCATCTTGCAGACGGCGTCGATCGTCCCCACCAGAATGACACGCGATGCGCCATGATAGACGCGCACAGGCGCGCGCCGGGCAGGCTCCGCATGCAGTGCGCTATTGAGCGACACCCGGGCGAAGGCAGGCAGCGCCGCGGGCTGCATGCCGGCCCGCGAACCGGCGTCGCGCGGGAGCGCGGACGGCGCGCAGACCGTTTCGAGCGGGGGACAGGGGACGACGCCGCGCAGATGACGCAGACGGCCGAAAGTGCGAAAAGGCATGAGGCGGGCAAGGCGATCCATAGCGTCTCCTAAACGTATCCAGAGTCAGAATTCCGTCGGACGGATGAGCCCGACGGCAATGCCTTCAAGCGCGAAATCTGCGCTGCCGGCCTGCACGAAGATGTTTTCGTAATCCGGGTTTTCGGCGATGAGCTCGACACCGTTCGGGCGCCGTTTAAGGCGCTTGACCGTGACGTCGTCGCCCAGGCGCGCGACGATGATCTGCCCGTCCTTCGCTTCGCTGCGCTTCTGCACGGCAAGCAGGTCACCATCGAGAATGCCCGCGTCGCGCATCGACAGCCCGCGCACCTTCAGCAGATAGTCGGGCTTGCTCGAAAAGAGCGCCGGGTCGCACGCGTAGTGTTGCGAGATGTGCTCTTGCGCGAGGATCGGGCTACCTGCAGCGACGCGCCCTACGAGCGGCAGAGACAGTTGCATCAATGCCGGATGCGGCAGCGAAAACTGGTGCGGCATGTCCTCTGCCGCCAGCAACCGGATGCCGCGCGACGCGCCGGCGGCCAGCTCGATCACGCCCTTGCGCGCGAGCGCACGCAAATGCTCCTCGGCCGAGTTCGCCGACGAAAAGCCGAGCGCCGCCGCGATTTCAGCCCGGGTAGGCGGGAAGCCGCTGTGTTCGATCGATTGGCGGATCAGGTCGTAAACCTGTTGCTGCCGGGCGGTAAGTTTGGTCATTGGGCCACTGTATAGATAGACAGGTTGCTGTATTTTTATACAGTACCCGAAGGAATTCAAGTGCGACGTTGCGACCCCGCATCGTTCGGCTTAGCAGAAATTTGCATTAAAAAATGAAAAATCATTCTTTCGAGGAATAAGCGACGCCGGCTAGACTGGCCGGATCAACCAAAAACGAGCGCCGCCGCTCCGGCCGGGAGATATCGGTCGCAGCCGGCGCATACGTCCGCGTCCGCGTGACGGTGCGAGGCGGGCGAGGGTGCGTGGCACCGCTGCTTCGCGCCGACCGATCGCGGGCCGGGCCTTGTCGAAGAGAGAATCAGCGATGAATTTTCAGCAACTGCGCTACGTGCGCGAGGCGGTACGTCGCAATCTGAATCTGACAGAAGTGGCCAACACCCTGTTCACGTCGCAATCGGGCGTGTCCAAGCAGATCAAGGATCTGGAGGACGAACTGGGCGTCGATATCTTCGTGCGCCGCGGCAAGCGGCTCACCGGGCTGACCGAGCCGGGCAAGGCCGTGCATCAATTGATCGAGCGTATGCTGCTCGATGCGGAGAACATGCGCCGAATCGCTCGGCAGTATGCCGACGAGGACACCGGCCATCTCGTCGTCGCGACCACTCACACGCAGGCCCGATACGCGTTGCCCAAGGTGGTGCGCGAGTTCACCCGCGCTTTTCCGAAAGTGCAGCTCGCGCTGCGTCAAGGCAACCCGCAGCAGATCGCGCAGATGCTGATCGACGGCGAAGCCGACATCGCCATTTCCACCGAGGCGCTGGACCGTTTTGCGGAAATCGTCACGTTTCCGTGCTACTCCTGGCATCACGTCGTCGTCGTGCCCCGGCGGCATCCGCTCGCAGGCGCGCACAGCGTCGCGCTGGAGGATGTGGCCGAATACCCGATCATCACCTACGACCGCGATTTCACGGGGCGCTCGCATATCGACGAGTCGTTCGCAAGAGCGGGCCTGCTGCCCGACGTGGTGCTGACGGCGATCGACGCCGACGTCATCAAGACCTACGTGGAGCTCGGCATGGGCGTGGGCATCGTCGCAGCGATGGCGCACGATCCGAAGCGGGACACCGAACTCGTGGCCCTCGACTCGCAGCATCTGTTCGAAGGCAGCACGACGCGCGTGGGCTTGCGCAAAGGCGCATTCATGCGCGCTTACGTTTACCGCTTCATCGAGATGTTCGCACCGCAGCTTTCCCAGGCCGGAATGGCCGCGCAATTGCGCGAGGCGGCCTGAAGCGGCCCCGGCCGCCCGGAAGCAGCGATGGCTCACGGCGCCGTTGGCGCTGCATGAGCAGGTGCGCACGCGTGCGGCGCGGTTAGAATGGCGCCCATGACTACGACCCATTCTTCCGCTTCCCCCGCGGCCCTGCCGCGTATCGCCGTACTCGCCACGGGCGGCACGATCGCCGGCTCCGCCGCAGATGCCGCGCAGACATCGGGCTACCAGGCCGGCGTCGTCGGCGTCGATCGGTTGTTGGCGGCCGTGCCGGCGCTCGCCCACGTTGCCCGCATCGAGGCGCACCAGATTGCGAGCATCGATAGCAAAGACCTCGAGGTCGCGCTTTGGACGACGCTTGCCGAGCGGATCACCGAACTTGCGGCGCGCGACGACATCGACGGTGTCGTCATCACGCATGGCACTGATACGCTCGAAGAGACGGCCTATGCACTGCATTTGACGATCAAGACGGGCAAGCCCGTCGTGCTGACGGCGGCGATGCGCCCGTCGTCCGCGCTATCCGCGGACGGCCCGTTGAACCTGCTCGGCGCCGTCACGGTCGCGGGCTCGAAGGCCGCGCACGGGCAGGGCGTGCTCGTCGCGTTCAACAATCGCATCCACTGCGCGCGCGACGTCGTCAAGACCAGCACTTATGCCGTCGATGCGTTTCATTCGCCTGAAATCGGCGCGCTTGGGTGGGTGCAAGACGGTCGCGTGGAGTTTCAGCGTCGGGTCGTACGGCCGCATACGGCTGCGACGCCGTTCGTTGCCGGCGTGTCCTGGCCCGTCGTCGAAATCGTCGCGAGCTACGCGGGTGCGTCGCGCACGACCGTCGATGCGCTCGTGGCCGCAGGCGTCGGCGGGATTGTCGTCGCGGGCACCGGCAACGGCTCTATCCATACGGCCGTGCAAGCTGCGCTGGCCGACGCGCGCGCACGCGGCATCGCCGTCGTCCGTTCTTCGCGGGTCGGCTCCGGACATGTCATGCGCAACGGGGCGGCGCCTGACGACGCTTGCGGCTTCGTCAGCGCAGGCACGCTCAACCCCTACAAGGCGCGTGTCCTGCTCATGCTTGCGCTGGCCGCCGGCGAACGCGAGCCGGCCGCGCTGCAGCGGATATTCGACACATATTGATTTCGCGCGCGACGTTTCCGGTGCCGGGCGCACTGGCGATGCCCAGAGCGCGGACGTGGGACGTTAAGACGCTGGCGCCCCACGACGATTGATGAATTGGCAATCCGACAGACGGACACCCGACGACGACGTCTGACCGACCAAGGCTTCCCCGGCGCCGCCGGGTGCCGCTGCGGACCCCACTGCCGCTCTCAGCCCGAAAGCGGCTTTTTTGCCTCTCCCCCGATGCCGGCTTGACCGGGGCTGCGCTGCGCGTTTGACGATGCGGGCGCGGGCCGGTCCGGCGTTGCATGCGAGGGCGAGGCGCCCCACGTGCCGGTCGTCCGATTGCGGCTCGAACGACCGAATCCATTTGCATCGGCCTTGCAGGCTTTAGCGTGTACCTTCCCCGGCAGGTGCCTCGGCGATCTCGAAGCCGGACATGATTTCGAGCGCGCGCAACAGCGCCGAGTGGTCCCAACCGCCGCCGTCGTGGGCCGCGCATACGCTGAACAGCTGCTGTGCGCTGGCCGTGTGCGGCAGGGCGATCCCGAGCCTGCGCGCGCCGTCGAGGGCGAGGTTCAGATCCTTGCGATGCAGATCGATCCGGAAGCCCGGCTTGAAGGTGCGCTTGGTCATGCGTTCGCCATGCACTTCCAGAATGCGCGAAGACGCGAACCCACCCATCAGGGCACGACGCACGCGTTCGGGGTCGGCGCCCGAGCGTGCCGCGAACAGCAGCGCCTCGGCGACGGCCTCGATGTTCAGCGCGACGATGATCTGGTTGGCGACCTTGCAGGTTTGACCGGCGCCGTTGTCGCCGACGAGCGAGATGTTCCTGCCCATCAGCTCGAACAGCGGTTTTGCGCGTTCGAAGGCCTGCTCGGGGCCGCCGACCATGATCGAGAGGGTCGCCTCGCGTGCGCCGACTTCGCCGCCGGAGACCGGCGCATCGAGGTAGTCGCAGCCCAGCGCGTTGATGCGTTTGGCGAATTCCTGCGTATCGAGCGGCGAAATGGAGCTCATGTCGATGACGAGCTTGCCGGCCGACAGGCCCCTGGCCACGCCGTCGTCGGCGAACAGCACATTGGCGACGTCCGGCGTGTCGGGCACCATCGAAATGACGATTTCCGATGCACGCGCCACCGCCGTCGAGTCGGCCACGACCAGCGTGCGCTCGCGCAGATCGTCGGGTACCGGATAAGCGCCGTTGACGACGAGCTCGTGTCCGCCTTTCAGAAGGTTGCGCGCCATGTGCGCGCCCATGATGCCCAGGCCGATGAAACCGATCTTTGCCATATCTATGTTTCCGTTTAGCAGTGTGTCGTGTTTGAGTCGGGCGGAGCGCAAGTTGCCTGCTTTCCCCGCCTGCCGCGTCAGCGCGCGCCGTGCTGCCCCGCCACTTCGCGCAGCCACGTGAGCCCTTCGAGCGTGGTCGAACGCGGCTTGTACTCGCAGCCGATATAGCCGCTGTAGCCGAGCCGGTCGAGCCAGTCGAACAGGAACGCGTAGTTGATTTCGCCCGTGCCCGGTTCATGCCGTCCCGGGTTGTCGGCGAGCTGGATATGCGCGATGCGCGGCAGATGCTGTTGCAGCGTCGCTGCCAGTTCGCCTTCCATCCGTTGCATGTGATAGATGTCGTACTGCAGATAGAGGTTGTCCGACCCGACATCGCGCATGACGTCGAGCGCCTCGCTCGATCGATTCAGCGCAAAGCCGGGGATGTCGTACGAATTACAGGGTTCGACGAGCAGCTTGATGCCTTCCTTTTCGAGCGCCGTGGCGGCGAAACGCAGGTTGTCGACGATCGTCGAGCGCGCGTGCTCCGGCGAGATGTCGCGCGTTGGAATGCCCACGAGACAATTCAATTGCGGCACGCGCAACGCCTTTGCGTATTCGATTGCGCGGCCGACGCCGTCACGGAACTCGGCGATGCGATCGGGCAGGCAGGCGATCCCGCGCTCGCCGGCTTCCCAGTTGCCGGCGGGCAGATTGTGCAGAACGAGCCGCAAGCGGTTCGCTTCGAGTCGCTCGGCGAGAGCGGCGGGCGAGTACGGGTACGGGAACAGGAACTCCACGGCGGAAAAACCTGCGCGCGCGGCCGCCTCGAAACGTTCGAGGAACGGTACTTCATTGAACAGCATGGTCAGGTTGGCTGCGAATTTCGGCATGATGCGGTAGCTCGTCGGTCGGTCAGGGGGACGACGATCGCCGCGGTGTCGGCAATCGTCGGGGCGTACGATGTTTCGGGTAAGCAGCACGCAGCGAATGTCAGTCAAGCAGCGAAATCGCCGTCGGCGCGTCGTGCTTGGTATCCGCGAGCGGCTCGAATTCGTTGACGGCGTCGATTTCCGCACCCATCGCGATGTTCGTCACGCGCTCGAGAATCACTTCCACGACCACCGGTACGCTGAATTCGGCCGCCATCGCCTGCGCCTTTTGCAGAGCGGGAGCGATCTCGCCGGGTTCGAACACGCGCAGCGCCTTGCAGCCGAGGCCTTCGGCAACGGCCACGTGGTCGACGCCGTAGCCGTTCAGTTCCGGCGCATTGACGTTCTCGAACGCAAGCTGCACGCAGTAGTCCATTTCGAACGCCCGTTGCGCCTGGCGGATCAGCCCAAGGTACGAGTTGTTGACGACCACATGGACGTACGGCAGCTTGAACTGCGCGCCCACGGCCAACTCTTCGACCATGAACTGGAAGTCGTAATCGCCCGAGAGCGCGACGATTGGACGGCTCGGATCGGCGGCGCGCACGCCGAGCGCGGCGGGGATCGTCCAGCCGAGCGGGCCGGCTTGGCCGCAGTTGATCCAGTTGCGTGCCTTGTAGACGTGCAGGAATTGCGCAGCGGCGATCTGCGACAGCCCGATCGTGCTGACATAGCAGGTGTCGCGGCCGAACACCTTGTTCATCTCTTCGTACACGCGCTGCGGCTTGATCGGCACTTCGTCGAAGTGCGTCTTGCGCTGCATCGTCTTTTTGCGTGCGCGGCACGCTTCGCTCCAGGCGCTGCGGTCCGTCAGCCTGCCGGCGGCTTTCCATTCGCGCGCCACTTCGACGAACAACTCGAGCGCGGCCTTCGCATCGGAGACGATTCCCAGATCGGGCCCGAACACGCGGCCGATTTGCGTCGGTTCGATATCGACATGAACGAACTTGCGGCCCTTCGTATAGACCTCGACGCTGCCCGTGTGCCGATTGGCCCAGCGGTTGCCGATACCGAGCACGAAATCCGATTCGAGCATCGTGGCGTTGCCGTAGCGGTGCGACGTCTGGAGACCGACCATGCCGGCCATCAGCGGATGGTCGTCGGCCATCGCGCCCCAGGACATCAATGTCGGTACGACCGGCACACCGATCGTCTCGGCGAATTCGACCAGCAGGGCTTCGGCCCCGGCGTTGATGACGCCGCCACCCGACACGATGAGCGGACGCTGTGCGGCGTTGAGCATGTCGAGCGCCGCTTCGATCTGCTTGCGCGACGCCTTCGGCTTGTAGACGGGCAGCGGTTCGTACGTCTCGATGTCGAACTCGATTTCGGCCAGTTGCACGTCGATCGGCAGGTCGATCAGCACAGGGCCCGGCCGGCCCGAACGCATCAGATGGAAGGCTTGCTGAAACACGCGCGGCACGAGCGCCGGCTCACGCACCGTGACCGCCCATTTGGTGACAGGCTTGGCGATCGATTCGATGTCGACAGCCTGAAAGTCCTCCTTGTAGAGACGGGCCCGTGGCGCCTGCCCTGTGATAGCGAGAATAGGAATCGAGTCGGCCCAAGCCGAATAAAGTCCTGTAATCATGTCGGTGCCGGCGGGGCCCGACGTGCCGATGCATACGCCGATGTTGCCGGGCTCGGCGCGGGTGTAGCCCTCGGCCATGTGAGAGGCGCCCTCGACGTGGCGCGCGAGCACATGACTGATGCCGCCCGCGCGACGCAGCGCCGAGTAGAACGGGTTGATCGCGGCGCCGGGCACCCCGAACGCTGTATCGATGCCTTCTCTTTCCAGCACGAGCACAGCGGCGTCGACGGCTCTCATCTTCGGCATGGGTGTCTCCTTTCCTGTTCGTCCAATTCATAACCAGCGGGTTAGACGCACTGTAGAACTACAGGAAAGGTTTGATAAGATCGCTGAGAGTTCGTTTTTTAGATACGAAAAGTATCGAATCGAGGAGTGGGTGGCCGCGCCCGGCCTGAAGGGGTTCCGGTCGAATCGACGCAGGGCAGGGACCGCAGTCTCTCGACGCGGCGCGCGGCGGGCCGGACGGCCTGGGATCAAGGAAAAGCGAGGATGGACCGTTTCAAGCAGATCGAAACATTCGTACGAGTGGCCGAGGCCGGCAGCCTCGCGGCGGCGGCGCTGGAAGAGGGCGTCTCGCCCGTGATTCTTGGGCGTCGCATCGACGCGCTCGAAAAACGGCTCGGTGTGAAGCTGATGTACCGTTCCACACGCAGGCTCGTCGTCAGCGAGGCGGGGGCCGCGTTCCTCGAACGCTGTAAGGGGCTGCTCGCCGACTGGGATCAGGCTGAAAACGAGCTGGCCGTGGGACGTCAGGCCGTGAGCGGGCATTTGATCGTTTCGGCGCCCGCCGCTTTCGGCCGCATGCACGTCGCGCCGCTTGCGCCTGCGTTCTTGGCCGATAAGCCGGGGCTGCAGATGTCGTTCAACCTGACCGATCGCGTCGTCGATCTGGTACGCGAGGGCTACGATTTGTCGATCCGGATCGGCGGCGCCGTCGACCCCAATTTCGTGGCGGTCAAGCTCGCGACGAACCGCCGCGTCGTCTGCGGCACGCCTGGCTATTTCGCGCGGCACGGTCGCCCGCGCGCGCTGGAGGATTTACTCGCGCACAACTGCCTCGCTTTCAATCTGCAGGGCGGCCAAAACCGCGGGTGGTACTTCCAGCGAGGGGGCAAGCGCGTGACGATGCGCGTAGCCGGCTCGCTCGACTGCAACGATGGCGAGCTGCTGCATCGGTGGGCCTCGGAAGGGCTTGGACTCGGCTGGCGTTCGACCTGGGAGATCGCCGACCAACTCGCGCGCGGCGAGCTCGAGACGGTGCTCGACGAGTTCGCGCTGCCGGAATACGACATTTTGGCCGTCTACCCGCAGCAGCGATACGTGCCGGCCAAAGTGCGCTATTTCATCGATTACCTGAAGGAGGTTTATGCCCGGCCCGGTTATTGGGGGGGGCTCCACACCTCCCCGACCCGCTAGATTCCATGTAGCAGGCTGTGCGCCAACACGCGCGGCTCTTGGAACTGTGTCGCCAACTCGAAACTGAGCACGAACGCGGCGCCATAAAACACAGCGGGATAGTGCTGCGCGAGCGCCAGTACCGGTGCGGCGACGCGCGTGCGTATCGCCCCGGCGCTCATCACCCATGCGATGCCGATGCCGAGCGCCGCACCGGCCAGCACGTCCGTCGGGTAATGTACGCCGAGATAGATGCGCGGCAGGCCGATCAGCACCACGGCGTGCAAGAGCGCGTAGGCCCCCACGGGCCGCGAGGCGAGGAAAATGCCCATAGCGACTGCGCACCAGAGCATGGCGTGATCGCTCGGAAACGAACTCCACGTTCGCAGCACCGGCTCGTCCACGTTGGCCTCCGGAAAGAACGCACGCAACCCCGGTTCGTACATCGGCCGCAGGCGAAACGGCAGGTAGTGCGCAAGCAGGCGGCCGGCCACCAGCGCGACGAGACCGCTCGCGATGGCGATCACGACGAGTTCGCGATTGTGTCGCCGGACGGACTCGTCGCCCGGTGCTTCCGCGCGTTCGGGCCTGAACCAGACCCACCACAGCAGCGCAACCAACACCACACCCTTGGGCAAGTACGCGTTCACGACCGTCTCGACTATATGGGTGAAGTCTTGAGAGGGAATGGCCACATTACTTATGGATGGAATGGCCCACGTATCGATGAAGTTCATTTGTCTCTGCTCCCCTGGATGCGGCAATTGACATGACTTCATTGTTGGCCGCAGCCCTTGTCACGACGTCGCATCGCAAGGATCGCCAGTGCCTGGCTACGCCGCGAAGCGCTCGATTGCCGGTGACGACCATCATGGTATTGTTATGAACACGCGGTAAGTGCGCTAGCGCGTACTGTCCCAACTAATTATCGGATCCCTCGCGGCATTGGTGCATGGAGACGACGCTGGACGCACCGCGCCCCATACCAGCTGCGCGCTCGCTCGATCGCGGCGCAAGCACGAGCGACCGCCAGATGCAGCTTGGGCCGGGTACAACCGGATGACGATTCCCCACCGGTTCGACGTGGCCCGCCTGCCGCGCAGTGGGCCGCGGTGCACGGCATTGCGCGGCGAAGCTCTTTGCGCTACAATCTCCGGCTTCTCACTTGCCACACCGGTTGGTTTCGATCATCGAATCGACCATCGACGCCCGGGTGGCTTTAATCCATAAGGAGTGTGTATGCGTCATTACGAAATCGTCTTTGTCGTACACCCCGATCAAAGCGAGCAGGTGCCCGCAATGATCGAGCGGTACAAATCCACGATTACCACGCGTGGTGGCAATATCCATCGCATCGAAGACTGGGGCCGTCGCCAACTGGCCTACATGATCGAGAAACTCGCGAAGGCTCACTACGTTTGCATGAACATCGAATGCGATCAGGCCACGCTCGAAGAGCTCGAGCACGCATTCAAGTTTAACGACGCCGTGCTGCGTCACCTCATCGTCAAGATGAAGAAGGCCGAAACGGGCCCTTCGCCGATGATGAAGGAAGTGCAACGCGAAGAAGCCAAGAAGGCGGCTGCCTCGTCGCAACCGTCCGAAGCGCAGGCTTAACGGTATTTACGGTTTAAGCCACCTGGGTCTCGTCGGTTTTTCGCCGCTCTCGTGAACAGGCTGCAACTCGTAGCCAGCGTGATCGAGCGCGAGCCGCTGCGCTATACGCCGGCAGGCGTGCCGATCGCAACCTGTACGCTGCAGCATCGCGGGGAAGTCGTCGAAGCCGGCATCGTCCGGCAAGTCGAATTGACCTTGCCCGCGCTGGCCGCGGGCGCCGCGAGCGGAAAGCTGGAAACGTGTGAGATGGGCGTAGAGACGCTCTTCACCGGTTTCCTGGCGAAGAAGAGCCGCAATGCGAGAACCCTGGTGTTTCACATCACAGAATTGCAGGACATTGGAAAGGACTGAACATGCCCCGCCCGACTGGTAAGAAATTCGACAAGCGCCGTCAGCAACAAAACCCGCTGTTCAAGCGCAAGAAGTTTTGCCGCTTCACGGCTGCTGGCGTCGAGTACATCGACTACAAAGACATCGACACGCTGAAGGACTTCATCGGCGAAAACGGCAAGATCACGCCGGCGCGTCTGACGGGTACGAAGGCCCACTATCAACGCCAGCTCGATACGGCTATCAAGCGCGCGCGCTTCCTCGCGCTTCTGCCGTACACCGACCTGCACAAGGCCTAATCAGACGACGCGATAAGGAGAATCCGAATGCAAATCATTCTTTTGGAAAAAGTCGTCAACGTGGGTAACCTCGGCGACGTGGTCAAGGTCAAGGACGGCTACGCCCGTAACTTCCTGATCCCGCAAAAGCTGGCTCGTCGTGCAACGAAGGACGCGATCGCCGAATTCGAAGTGCGCCGCGCCGAGTTGGAAAAGGCTGCTGCCGAGAAGCTCGCCGCCGCTCAGGCGCAAGGCGGGAAGATGGAAGGCCTGACGGTCCAGATCGCTCAGAAGGCAGGCGTCGACGGCCGTCTGTTCGGTTCGGTCACGAACGCCGACATCGCCGCTGCGCTGACCAAGCAAGGCTTCGAGGTCGAAAAGGCGCAAGTGCGCATGCCGACCGGTCCGCTGAAGATGGTGGGCGACCACCCGGTGCAAGTGTCGCTGCACACCGACGTCCTCGTCGACGTCACGGTGTCGGTGCTGGGCGAGCACGCCTAAGCATCGCAACGCGATACCGGCCGTACCGGGCGTCGTTCCCGGTTCGGTCCAGAATATGAAGAGGGCAGGAGCCGAAACGTCGGTTCCTGCCTTTTTTGTTTTGGCCTCGTTTTGCCTGCTGGCTAACGCGCAGCCATTTCGCGATAATGCCTCCCCATGAACGCACCGTCGAACGATCCGCAACTCGAGTCGCTGAAAGTCCCACCGCATTCGATCGAGGCCGAGCAATCCGTCCTGGGCGGCCTGCTGCTCGATAATGCGGCCTGGGACCGTATCGCCGATTTCCTGTCTCAGAGCGATTTTTACCGGTACGACCACCGGCTCATCTACGAGCACATCGGGCGCCTCATCGCTGCGACGCGCCCGGCCGACGTCGTGACGGTGTACGAAGCGTTGTCCACCTCGGGCAAAGCCGACGAGGTGGGCGGCCTCGCTTACCTGAACGCGCTCGCGCAAAACACGCCGAGCGCCGCCAATATCCGGCGCTATGCCGAAATCGTCCGCGATCGGGCGGTGTTGCGCCGGCTCGTGTCGGTGGCCGACGAAATCTCCGCCGATGCGTTCAATCCGCAGGGCAAGGAAGTCCGGCAGCTGCTCGACGAGGCCGAATCGAAGGTATTTTCGATTGCCGAGGACGGTGCACGCGGCACGCAGGGCTTTCTTGAGATCGGGCCCTTGCTGACGCAGGTCGTCGAGCGCATCGATACGCTTTACCACACGGCCAATCCAAGCGACGTGACGGGCACGCCGACAGGCTTCGTCGATCTCGATCGGATGACGTCGGGCATGCACGGCGGCGAACTGATCATCGTGGCGGGGCGGCCGTCGATGGGCAAGGCGCAGCCGGTCGACGCGCGCGTGAAGACGTTGTCGGGCTGGAAGCGCATGGGCGAGCTTCAACGGGGCGACGCGTTGGCATCGGTGGACGGCGCGCCGTCGATGGTGACGGGCGTCTACCCACAGGGCGAGCGGCAAGTGTACCGGGTGCGGTTTTCCGACGGGCGCTCGGCTGAATGCTGTGACGAACATCTTTGGCGCGTGCATTTCCGCAGCTGGGCAAAGCCGCGCGTTGTCGATACGGCCGAACTGCGTACTCTGCTCACGCAGCAGCGCTATCGGAACCGCTTGTGGATCGACCTGCCTGGCGGCGAATTCGGTCACGCTGAAGCATTGCCGGTCGACCCGTGGGTGCTCGGCGCGCTGCTCGGCGACGGTGAAATCGATGGCACGTCGGTTCGCTTCAGCGTCAGGGCCGAAGGCGCCTTCGAGCGCATGCGCTCGCACGCCGGCGCAGCCGTGGAACTCCACTACGCGGGCGAAGGCGATGCGCGGATCGAACGCCGCGCCGCGGGTGCGAGCGTCGACCCGCTCAGACACGCGCTCGAGCGGCTCAGCCTGTGGGGCTGTACGGGGCGCGACAAATTCATCCCGCGTGCCTATCTGGACGCCGCCAAGCCTGCGCGCCTCGATTTGCTGCGTGGGCTGCTGGACACGAACGGTCGCGCCGAATCGTCGGGCACCGTGCGGTATTCGACAGTCAGCTCGCGGCTGGCGAGCGACGTCTGCGAGCTCGTGCGCTCGCTCGGCGGCTGGTGCTCGGTGTCGGAAAAGCAATCGTCGTTTGCAGACGACGGCGAGCGTCGGCAAGGTGCGATCACGTACCAATGCACGATCAGCCATCCCGACCCGCAAAGCCTTTTCTTGTTCGAAGGCAATCGTGAGCGTCTCGAGCGAGGGCGCGCCAGGCACAAGATGCCTGTGATCGTCTCGATCGAACCCACGCGCTGTACGCAGACGCAATGTATCTCGGTGTCGCATCCGTCGCGCCTCTACGTAACGGACGACTATGTCGTGACGCACAACACGGCATTTTCGATGAACATCGGCGAATACGTCGCCGTCGAGTACGGGCTGCCCGTCGCGGTGTTCTCGATGGAAATGCCTGGTACGCAGCTCGTGATGCGGATGCTCGGCTCGGTGGGGCGTCTCGACCAGCATCGGATGCGCACCGGCCGGCTGACCGATGAAGACTGGCCCAAGCTCACGCACGCCGTGCAGAAAATGAGCGAGGCGCAACTGTTCATCGACGAGACGGGCGGTCTGAATCCGATGGAACTGCGCTCGCGCGCGCGACGTCTCGCGCGCCAGTGCGGCAAGCTCGGTCTCATCATCGTCGACTACCTGCAGCTGATGTCCGGTTCGTCGTCCGGCGAAAACCGCGCCACGGAAATCTCTGAAATCTCGCGGTCGCTCAAGAGCCTGGCGAAGGAACTCGACGTGCCGGTGATTGCGCTGTCGCAGCTCAATCGTGGTCTCGAACAGCGGCCGAACAAGCGGCCCGTGATGTCGGACCTGCGCGAGTCTGGCGCTATCGAGCAGGACGCGGACGTCATCCTCTTCATTTACCGCGACGAAGTCTACAATCCCGACAGCCCCGACAAAGGCACGGCCGAGATTATCATCGGCAAACAGCGTAACGGTCCGATCGGCCCCGTTCGGCTCACCTTCCTGGGCCAATACACGAAGTTCGATAATTTCGCCGGCGCCCAGAATTTCTACGGCGGCGAGTAGGCGCTTGCAACGAGCGCCGCGGCAGGGGTGTTGCATTCCGGTGTAGCGGGTGCAACCAGTCGTTGGGCGCGCTCCCATCACCCGGTACAATGTTGCAGTTTTATGTCAGCCCCGAAGAGGCGCTGCGCGGGACTGCCTCTCTGCCCCCCGCCCGGCGCAATCTTGCCTGGCCCAGCGGCACAGGCCGCCGCGGCGTTGGGGCGCCCAATATGACCACCTATCGGGATCTCAATGTTCGGTCGTTTCATGCCCACCGAGGGCAAGTTCTTTGAAATCTTCAACGAGCACGCAAAGTGCATCGTTTCTGCGAGCGAAGAGCTCGAACACCTCGTCGACAATCTCAGCGAAGCCGAAGTGCATAAACAGCGCGTTCAGGCCAACGAAAAGGCCGCGGACAAACTGACGCACGAGACGATCGACCTGTTGCACAAGACGTTCATCACGCCCCTCGATCGCGACGAGATCCACAAGCTGATCACGACGATGGACGACATCCTCGACCTGATGGAAGACGTTGCGACGGCTGTCTCGCTTTACGACGTGCAAGCGATGACCTCGGAAGCGAGCCAACTCGCGCACATCTGCACGCAGACGGCCAAGCATGTGCAACAAGCGGTCAATATGTTGTCCGACATGAGCCAGGCGCGCCAGATTCTCGCGGCCTGCGAGGAGATCGACCGTCTGGAATCCGAAGCCGATCGCGTGCTGCGCTCAGCCATGTCGAAGCTGTTCCGCGAAGAGGACGACGTCAAGACGCTGATCAAGCTCAAGGCCGTGTACGAGTTGCTCGAATCGATCACGGACAAGTGCGAGGATGTCGCGAACATCATCGAAGGCATCGTGTTGGAAAACGCGTAAAGCGGACGGACTCAACTGATGCAATCGATCCAGATCGCCATTTGGGCGCTCGCGACGCTGATCGCCGTCGCGCTCGTCTTCGACTTCATGAACGGCTTTCACGACGCGGCGAACTCGATCGCGACCGTCGTCTCCACCGGGGTGCTGAAGCCGCAGCAGGCCGTCGTGTTTGCGGCTGCCTGCAACGTCATCGCGTACTTCATCTTTCATTTGAAGGTCGCCTCGACGGTCGGGAAGGGGACGATCGACCCAAAAATCGTCGATCACTACATCGTATTCGGCGCGCTGTTCGGCGCGATCATTTGGAACATCCTGACCTGGCGCTTCGGCATCCCGTCGAGTTCTTCTCATGCGCTGATCGGCGGCCTCGTCGGGGCAGCGCTGGCCAAATCGGGCTGGTGGGCGCTCAATATCGACGGGATCATGAAAACCGTCGCCTTCATCTTCCTCTCGCCGCTGCTCGGCTTCGTCCTCGGCTCGTTTTTCATGACAGCCGTGTCGTGGATCTACTTCCGAACGCCACCGAGCAAGGTCGACCGCCGTTTCCGGCGCCTGCAGCTCATCTCGGCCGGGCTTTATAGTCTGGGGCACGGCGGCAACGACGCGCAAAAGACGATCGGCATTATCTGGATGCTGCTGATCGCGACGGGCTTTGCTTCGGCTACGGCTGCGGCACCGCCGGTCTGGGTCGTGGGCGCCTGCTACATGTCGATGGGCCTCGGAACGCTGTTCGGCGGCTGGCGCATCGTCCGCACGATGGGACAGAAGATCACGAAGCTCAAGCCGGTCGGCGGCTTTTGTGCGGAAGCGGGTGGGGCGATCACGTTGTTCCTGGCGTCGGCCATCGGCGTGCCCGTGTCCACGACGCATACGATCACCGGCGCGATCGTCGGGGTGGGCGCGACGCAAAAACTGTCAGCCGTGCGCTGGGGCGTTGCCGGCAATATCGTCTGGGCCTGGGTGCTGACCATTCCTGCGTCGGCGGTACTCGCGGCGATCGGCTGGTGGCTCGGGCATCGGTTCTTCTAAGCGCGCATGGTATAGCCGCGGGTGCTCTATTCGCGGGCGTTGGCGAATTGTGCGATCGGGTCGTCGGCAGTGGCGCTCGGGGCGGCTTGGAACGGCGGGAGCGTTGAAGCACGCATGATCGGGCCATTCGCTTCGCTGGCCGGTGCCTGCACCGGCACCGGCAGCGCGCCGATACGCTTGGCCTGCCGCTGCGCTTGAGCGGCAGCAGGCGGCGGTGGTTCAAAGGCGTCGGCAGCCGCGTCGATCGGATCTTCGACCGCCGCCGTGGCGGACGGCGCCGATGACGAGCGCGACAGGGCGGGCGGGCTGATCGGCGCCGTCGGTGTTTCCGTTGCCGCCTGCTCTGTGGGCGCATCGAACGGCGAGGGGCGTGCAAGCGGTGGCGCGACGCGCCGAATGCCGTCGAAGTGTTTCGCCCAGTACGGGTTTGTCAGATAGTCAATCCGAACGGTGCCTCCTGTAGACGGCGCGTTCACGAAGCGCAGCTTGCCGACATAGATGCCCACGTGCGAATGCGGTCGCCCCGTCGTGTTGAAGAAAATCAGGTCGCCGGGCGCCACCTCATCGGGCTCGATCGATTCCCCGCGATGGCTGATGTCGGCGGTCGTACGTGGCAGGTCGACGTCGGCAGCGCGCGCGACGACGTACCTCACGAGCCCGCTGCAATCGAACCCGCTGTCCGGCGTATTGCCGCCCCACCGATAGGGGACGCCGACGAGGCTCATGGCCTGGATGGAGATTTCTTCGCGCCCGATACTGTGATCGACAAAGCGGGGCGAACCCGGCGGCATCGTGCGCAGCGCGTTGTTGCCGTACGCTGACCCGCCTCCCGTGCGTCCAGCCTTTGGCGGCGCACTCGAGCACGCAGCCAGCGACAGCACGACAAGAATGACAGACCAGGATCGCAGCATGGCATCGAATACCCTGCGCACGCGGCGCCGGGCATGAAAAGAACCGTCGGACGGCCGGTCGGATAACAGTCTTGATTCCGAACGCCGTTGCGGCCGATGGTAGTCCTGCTGGCGGGGCTTCGGCAAGAATTCTTCATAAATTACTTGAAGTGTGTCGCCCAACTGTTGCCCGGCCGACACGGGCAGACACGGGCAGATGACCGGTAGCGCTCTCGGCTCTCGCTCCGCCCCCAAAAGAAAAACGCCCGGCGAGCCGGGCGTGGTTAGCAGCAGTGGAAAGGCGTGGAACTGCGTCGTCGCGGGGCGCGCCGCGGCGAACGCGCTCAGAGAATGTCTGACGCGTAGTCGGCCAACCGCGAGCGTTCGCCGCGTGCGAGCGTGACATGGCCGCTGTGCGCCCATCCTTTGAAGCGATCGACGACGTACGTGAGCCCCGAGCTACCCTCGGTCAAATATGGCGTGTCGATCTGCGCGATATTGCCGAGGCAGACGATCTTCGTGCCGGGGCCCGCGCGCGTGACGAGCGTCTTCATCTGCTTAGGCGTCAGGTTTTGCGCTTCGTCGATGATGAGGTACTTGTCGACGAACGTCCGCCCCCGCATGAAATTCATGCTCTTGACCTTCAGGCGCGAGCGGATCAGCTCCTGTGTGGCGGCGCGGCCCCATTCGCCGGCACTGTCGTCGGTCCGTTGCAGCACTTCGAGGTTGTCATCGAATGCGCCCATCCACGGCTGCATCTTCTCTTCTTCAGTGCCCGGCAAAAAGCCGATGTCTTCACCGACCGGCACCGTCGCACGCGTGACGATGATCTCGTTATATCGCTTCTCGTCGAGCACTTGCGCGAGTCCGGCCGCCAGTGCCACCAGCGTCTTGCCTGTGCCGGCTTGTCCGAGCAGCGTGACGAAGTCGATGTCGGGATTCATGAGCAGGTTCAGCGCGAAATTCTGCTCGCGGTTGCGGGCCGTGATGCCCCAGACGTTGTTCTTGTGGTGGCTGTAGTCGCGCAGCGTCTGCAGCACCGCCGTCTTGCCATTGAGCTCGCGCACGATCGCCTGGAACGGCGGCTCGCCCGTTTGCGGTTCCAGGTAGAGGAACTCATTGACGAGCAGCGACGGACACACCGGTCCTGTTACACGGTAGTAAGTCGTACCCGTCTTGTTGTCCTGCCAGCTTTCCATGCCCTTGGCATGTTTGGTCCAGAAGTCCTGCGGCAGCGGGCGCACGCCCGAGAACAGGAGATCCTTGTCCTCGAGCACCTGATCGTTGAAATAATCCTCGGCCGGCAACCCCAGCGCGTGGGCCTTGATCCGCATGTTGATGTCTTTCGACACCAGCACCACCTGACGATCTTCGCGATCGCGTTGCAGCGCGCGCACCACGCCCAGAATCTGGTTGTCCGCCTTACCCTGGGGCAGTCCCTCGACGGGCTCGATGTCGGCGAGCTTCGTTTGGAAGTAGAGCCGGCCCAGCGCTTCGCGGCTGCCGAGGCGAGCGAGCGGCAGCCCCTCGCTGATCGGCCCTGCGTTGGCGACGATCGCATCGAGCGTGCGGCTGACCTGGCGAGCGTTGCGCGCGACTTCCGACATGCCCTTCTTATGATTGTCGAGTTCTTCGAGCGTCATCATCGGCAGATAGACGTCGTGTTCCTCGAAACGGAAAAGGCAGGTCGGGTCATGCATCAGCACGTTCGTGTCGAGCACGAACAGCTTGCGCACTTCGGCCTCGCCCGCGACGACCTTGCGCGTGCGAGGCCTGACGGCGGGTGCCGCCTGCGCTTGGACTGCGGGCGCCGGAGCAGCGGGCGTCTGGCTGCGCGCCTGCACAGGTGCGGCGGGTGTGGCAGGTGCGGCAGGGGTGAGCAGCGCTGCCGTTTGCTTCGGCTTGCGGCCGCGGGCGGGCGTTGCGCTCTGGTTTTCGACGGCGGGCGAGGGCGGCATCGAACTCAGCGTGGCGCCCGCATTGGCGGCGGACCCCATCGGCGCGGCGACGGAGGTGGCGCCGCTTACCGCGTCATACTCGGCCGCTTCTGCTTGCTCCCCAATCGTCCCTTGTTTTTTGGCGCTGCGCGCCGGTCTGGCTTTCGCCTTGAATTCATCGGGCGGCAATAAGCTGCCGAGCTTGCTGGGCGGGGTAGGCAAAGGCATGGTTTCCCTCAAAGAATCGGGTCGCATCTCATGCGCTGCCGAGCAGGCAGCCCCAGGTCGTGGGGCCGGCGCTCGAGCAGCGCGTTTCAGGTTTCGGTTCGCCGGTTCGCCTAGATTTCGATCAGCTCCTTAGCAAGAGAACGGCTGAGGGGCGCGCCCACCCGCCGAAAAACAAAAAAGCCGCCGCTCCGGTTGCGATGGAGCTAGCGGCTCGATTGCGAGCATTGCACGGCGCCTGACGGGTAAAGCGTCTGCCTTGGCGACGACGCCGGCGCGGCTGCGAACAAGACGAAGTGAACGGGAACTCATTGCAATGCAATATAACGCGCGTCAAAGTCCTTGTACAGCCTCCAGCGTGTCGTCGACATGGCCGGGCACTTTTACGCCACGCCACTCCTGGCGAAGCACGCCGTCGGCGTCTATCAGAAAGGTGGAGCGCTCGATGCCCCGCACTTCCTTGCCATACATCTTTTTCATTTTGATGACGCCGAACAGCGAGCAAAGCGCTTCGTCCGGATCCGAAATCAACGGAAACGGCAGTTCGAGCTTCGCTTTGAAATTCTCGTGCGAGCGCAGGCTGTCGCGCGATACGCCGATGATTTCGGCACCGGCCTTCTGAAATTGGGGGTAAAGATCGCGAAACTGCAGACCTTCGGTCGTGCAGCCCGGCGTGTTGTCCTTCGGATAAAAGTACAGCACCACCTTTTTGCCCCGAAGGCCGGACAGCGTGATTTCGCCGCCGGTAGCGGCGGCGGAAAAATCGGGGACGGGTTGGTCGACTGCAATAGGCACGTGGTTCTCCTGTTTTTATCGCGCAAATTGTTCGGCGGCCTGACGGGCCTGGCCATTTGGCCATTTGGCCGCGCGTGCACTGCGCGGCGGCGGCGGGCGGTCAGTCCGGCTGGACGATCAGTTCGCCCGAGCGGCCGGGAATCGCACCCCAGGTGACAGGGTACGATGGCAGCAGGTTGCGGTCCAGCGCAGCATGGTAATCGCCCATCGTCGCAAAAGTGTGACCTTGGGCGTGCCAGCCCGCGAGCAGTTGCTCGAAGACGGGCGCAAGCTTTTGCCCTTCGAGTTCGGCGTGCAGCGTGAAGACTTGGTCCTGCGGGCTGTGGGCCGTGGCGGCGAGCAGCCGCTGCGCGACATTCGTTTCGTCGCACCCGTCGACGCCGATCAACTCGTCGAGCGTGGGCAGCGTCGTGGGCAATTGCACGTGCTCGAGCGTCCTGCCTTGGACGACGGGCCGATACGGGGAATGACCCCGCCCATCCGACGCGTAAGACATGCCCCAAGCATCGATCTGCTCGAAGGCATGCTCGTTCATCTGCCACCCGGCCGAGCCGTGGGTGGCGGGCGGTGCGCCGAATACATCGACGAAGCGCGCGAAGCTCTTTTGCATTTCGCCGATCGTCCAGTCGCGCCCGCGCGAGCGGACATTGTCCTGCCAGTACACGTGGTCCCACGTGTGGATGCCGCATTCGAAGCCGGCTTCGTGGATTGCACGCATATCGGCCACGCCGCGCCGGCCGATGTCAGGCCCTGGCAGCAGCACGCCATACATCAACTGTTTGACCCCGTAGTGCTCGAGCACCGATGTGCGCGACACCTTCTTCAGGAAGCCGGGCCGCAGGACCCTGCGCAGCGCCCAGCCCGTGTGATCCGGGCCGAGGCTGAACAGAAACGTGGCGCGCGCCTTGAAGCGGTCGAGCATGCGCGCAAGATTGGGCACGCCTTCGCGGGTGCCGCGCAGCGTGTCGACGTCGATTTTGAGAACGATGCGGGGCAAAGGCAGACCTCGAAGCGTGGCGGCGGCGCAGCGAAGCCGTGCTTACTGCTGCTCGACGAGCGCGCGGGCGTCGCCGACGTGTCCACGGTACGCTTCGAAAATCTTGCGCAGCGCGTCGTCGAACGTGGTCGTGGGCGCCCAGGCGAGCTCGGCCATCGTATTGTCGATTTTCGGGACGCGGTTCTGGACGTCTTGATAGCCCTTGCCGTAGTACGCGCCCGACGACGTTTCGACGAGTTGCACTGCCTTGGCCGAATCGGCGTATTCAAGATATTCGGCGGCCAGCGCCAGCATCTTGTGAGCGAGTTCGCGCACCGAAAAGTTGTTCTTCGGATTGCCGATGTTGTAAATCTTGCCCGACGCGATGTCGTCCTTGTTCTCGATGATCTTCATCAAGGCGCTAATGCCGTCGTCGATATCGGTAAACGCGCGCTTTTGCGAGCCGCCGTCGACGAGGCTGATGTTTTCGCCGCGCACGATGTGGCCCAGGAACTGCGTGACCACCCGCGAGCTGCCTTCCTTCGGCGTATAGATCGAATCGAGGCCCGGCCCGATCCAGTTGAACGGGCGGAACAGCGTGAAATTGAGGCCCTCCTGCATGCCGTAGCCCCAGATCACGCGGTCCATGAGCTGCTTCGAGCAGGCGTAGATCCAGCGCGGCTTGTTGATCGGACCGTAGGTCAGGGCCGATGCCTCGGGATCGAACTCCTCGTCGGCGCACATGCCGTAGACCTCGGACGTCGACGGAAACACGAGGTGCTTGCGATACTTCACGGCCGAACGCACGATCGGCAGGTTCGCTTCAAAGTCGAGCTCGAACACGCGCAGCGGCTGTTGCACGTACGTGGCGGGTGTAGCGATCGCCACGAGCGGCAGGATCACATCGCACTTCTTCACGTGATATTCGACCCACTCCTTGTTGATCGTGATGTCGCCTTCGAAGAAGTGCATCCGCTCATGCTTCGTGAGATCGCCCAGGCGGTCCGTCTGCATGTCCATGCCGAACACTTCCCAGTCGGTCGTCTCGAGGATGCGCTTGGACAAATGGTGGCCGATGAAGCCATTGACGCCGAGAATCAGGACTTTCTTGGCGGAACGTTCGGTTTTGGCGGAATTCATGAATGACGAGAGCTGGAACTGTGAGTGAGCTGGACGAACTGCGCGGGGGTGACGACGGTTTCGTGCCCGTCGCGCTGATGCCGCAATTCGAAGATGGCGATTGCGCGCGCATCGCCGCAGACGCCGAAACACGCATTATCGCTTACGTACAGACCCGGGGGCAAATCGGTGGGGCCGCCATCGGTGGGGCCGCCATCGGTGCGTTCACGATACGCCGCGCCGAGCCGCGTCATCGCATCGAGACCGGCCATGCGCGCGCGCGCGATCACGAAGCGTTCCCCGGCGACATCGGTGAATGCGCCCGGGTACGGCGGAGCGACCGCGCGGATGAGGTTGTAGACCTCTTGCGCGGGCTTGGACCAATCGATGCGGCCGTCCTCGGGTTTGCGCCCGCCAAAGTAGCTGCCGCGGGCGAGGTCGTTCGGCAAGTGAGGCGCCTCGCCGGCGATGAGCGCCGGCAGCACGCGCCAAAGCGTTTGCTCCGCCGCGACTGTCACCTTGTCGAAGACTTCCTGAGCCGTATCGTCAGGCAAAATCGGCACGGCCGTCTGTCCGACGATCGCACCGGCGTCCGGCTTGAGCGCCATTTCGTGCAGTGTCGCGCCAGTCTCGGTCTCGCCGTTCAGCACGGCCCAGTTCGTCGGCACGCGGCCCCGATACTTTGGCAGCAGCGAGCCGTGCATGTTGTAGGCGCCGCGCGGCGCGAGCGCCAGCAGTGCCGCCGGCAACATATGACGGTAGTAGAACGAGAAAATGAAGTCGGGCCGCGCGCGCGCGACCGCGTCATGCATCTGCGCGCCGGTGGGGTCGGCGGGCGTGATCGTTTCGATCCCGTGCTCGGCTGCCACTTGCGCGACGCTGCCGAACCAGATGCGCTCGGCCGGATTGTCCTCATGGGTCACGACGAGCGCGACGTCGACGCCGCGCGCGAGCAACACGCGCAGGCAGCGCACACCGACGTTGTGGTACGCGAAAACGACGGCGCGCGGCTTCATCGATCGCGTTCCTGCGTTTGTGTCGGCCACGCGGCATCGGGGGCCGCCGTGCCCGGAGCCGCTTGAGCCGCAGGAGCGGCGCCGGTGGCCGGGATCGGCGGCACATCGCCGGGACGCGCCTCGAGCACTGTTTGCACGAGGTAGCGGGGGCGCGCGCGCACCTGCTGGTAGATGCGCCCGATGTATTCGCCAAGCAGGCCCAAGGCGAAGATGATCACGCCGAGCATGAAGAATGTAATGGCGAACAGTGTGAACACGCCTTGAACCTCCGCGCCGATGACGAAGCGCCTGACGACGAGCAGCAGAAACAATCCCGCCGAGCCCATCGACAAAATCACGCCGATGAACGAAAGCCATTGCAGCGGCACGACGGAGAAGCCCGTCACGAGATCGAAGTTCAGGCGGATCAGGCTGTAGAGCGAATACTTCGACTCGCCGGCGAATCGCTCTTCGTGCGCGACTTCGAGTTCGATCGGGTTCTGGGCAAAAGTGTAGGCGAGCGCGGGAATGAAGGTGTTCACTTCGCCGCAGCGGTTGATCGTGTCGATGATCTGGCGGCTGTATGCGCGCAACATACAACCTTGGTCCGTCATCTTGATATGCGTGATCCGTTCGCGCAGGCGGTTCATCGCGCGCGAGGCCTTGCGCCGCCAAAGCGTGTCCTGGCGCTGCTTGCGGATCGAGCCCACGTAGTCGTAGCCTTCGCGCATCTTGGCGACGAGCTTGCCGATTTCCTCGGGCGGGTTTTGCAGGTCGGCATCGAGCGTGAGGACGATGTCGCCGCGCGACTCCTCGAAGCCGGCAAGGATCGCCATGTGCTGCCCGTAATTGCCGTTCAGCAGCACGACGCGCGTCGTGTCGGGCCGCGCGCGAAACTGCTCGGCGAGAATCGCGGCCGATTTGTCGCGACTGCCGTCGTTGATGAAAATGATCTCGTAGCGCGTGCCCAGCGCGTCGAGCGCCGGGTATAGACGCGCAAACAGCGCGCGCAACCCGGCCTCCTCGTTGTAGACGGGGATGACGACCGAGACCTCCGGCAGGCCGGAGCGGTGTTCCGTGTAACTCATGTCCGCTTATTTCCCATTTTGTTCGCAGATTTCGTTGACGGCGTTGCACACGCGCGCCACGTCACGCTCGGTCATCAGCGTGAACATCGGCAGCGTGACCGTCGTCGCGCCGAAGCGCTCGGCATGCGGGAACATGCCGGGCGCGAAACCGCGCGCGCGGTAAAGCGTGAACAGGTGAATCGCCGGGTAATGCACGCCGGAACCGATCCGATAGACGTCGTGCAGCTTCTGCATGAACGCCGCGCGATCGATCGACAGGCGCTCCAGGGGCAGCGTGATCTGGAACATGTGCCAGTTGCCGTTATCGAAGTCGGCTACGGGCAAGCCTACGCCCATCTCCACCGCCGCGCCGCCTTCGAACCCCGCGAAGTAGGCGCGTGCGAGTTGCTTGCGGGTAGCCGTGAACCTTTCGATCTTTGCAAGCTGACCCAGGCCGACGCGCGCCGCCACATCGGTCAGATTGTACTTGCCGCCGAGCACATCGCAGTCCATGCCGTCGTATCCCTTGCGCGTGATGCCCTGCAAGCGGTACTTGCGGGCCAATTCGGCCTCGTCTTCGTCGTTGAGCACGAGTGCGCCGCCTTCGATCGAGGTCAGGTTCTTGTTCGCGTGGAAACTGAACGAGACGAGATCGCCGAGCTTGCCGATGCGCTCGCCGCGCCACGTGGCGCCGAACGCTTGCGCGGCGTCTTCGACCACGCGCAGCTTGTAGGCCCGCGCGATGGCATAGAGCCGGTCCATGTCGACGGGCAGCCCGGCGAGAAACACGGGGATGATCGCCTTCGTGCGCGGCGTGATCGCTTTCTCGAGCAGATTCAGATCGATGTTGCGCGTGAACGGATCGATGTCGACGAAGACGGGCGTCGCGCCGACTTCGAGAATGACGTTCGCCGTCGAGACCCACGACGCGGGCGTCGTGATGACTTCGTCGCCCGCGCCCACCCCGGCGATGCGCAAGCCGATTTCCAGCGTTGCCGTGCCCGAATTGAAGGTGCGCACGGGGCGCCCGCCGCAAAACGCCGACAGTTCCTGCTCGAACGCCTGATTCTGCGGGCCCGTCGTGATCCAGCCGGAGCGCAGCACATCGGCCACGCCCGCTATCGTCTCTTCATCGATTTCGGGACGTACGAAAGGCAGGAAGGGAAGGGAGTCTTCGGTCATGGGCTTCGCTCGAGTACGAGAGTGTTAGGTTCGCAGCGGCGCCGATGGCGCCGGCCTTTTATGAGTCGCCGTGAAAGCGGGTTGCGTGGGGCGCTGTGCCGCTCAACTGCGGGCCAGCACGAACACGCCGATCAGAATGATGCCGATGCCGATCAGACGTTGCAGGCTCAATGCTTCTCCGAAGAGATACCAGGCGGCGAAAGCATTGACCACGTAACCGAGCGAGAGCATCGGATAGGCGATCGACACGTCGACGCGGGACAAACCGACGATCCAGACGGCGACGCTGATCACATAGCAGGCCAGCCCGCCGATGATCGGCGCCTGCATCGCGAGCTTCAGGCCGATCGGCAGAATGTTCGCACGGGTGAATTCGAAGTGTCCAACGGCGTTGACGCCGGCCTTGAGCAGCAACTGCGCGCAGGCGTTCAGGGCAACGCCCGACAGAATGCAAAAAAGCGAAATCGGGTTCATCGAATCGGGATCAGTGGCGGTTGCTGGATGGGCGGCGGGAACGAGCCGCCATCACGGTTTTTCGACGACGACGCGACGCGCATCGCGCGCGATCACCCGCATCGGCAGTTGCGTGGCGGCCAACGCGGCGTAGCGGTCGGGCCGCATGACGGCCAGCGCATGCGGAGCTGCGTTCCAGCGCGCAATCCATTCGCCCACTGTGGGCACCCATTTGGACGGTTCTTGGGCTACGCCAAAGCCCAGTTCGTCAGGGCTTTCGACCATGATGGTCGTGTGGCCGACGTAAAACGGCAGCGTATGGTCCAGGTAGCCGACCGAATAAAAAGGCGTATCGGCGGGCAGCCGCGCGAGGGCCGCTTTGACAGCCGGTGCCAGCAGGGCTCCCGAGCTTTGGCGCCCGAAAGCGTCATGCCCCGTGCCGGCAATCGTGCAGAGCATGATCCAGCCAGCGCCAAAGACCGCGGCCGACGACAACACACCGCGCTCGGTGCGCCTCAGCACGAACAGCGCGGCGAGCGTCAGGGCGAGGGCCACGCCGATCGCGGCGAACACCCAAATGCGAAACTCGCGGTAGAGCACATTCGGGGTGCGAGCGTCGCCAAAGCGGGCGATGAAGATCGCGCCAACGGCCGCGACGACGAGAAACACGGCATAGCCGATCAGATGCCCGCGCCACCTGGTGCGCGAGACGTGCGGCAGGTAGGCTCCGATCACGAGCGCAAGCGCCGGGGCGACCGGCAGCACATACGACACGAGCTTCGAGTGCGACGCGCTGAAAAACACGAAGATGAACGCCGACCAGACGATCAGCAGCGTGCCGGGCGAGAAACCGTTCAATGGGCGCGGCTGGGCAAGCATGTGCCGAAGGCTCTGCCAGCCGATCGATAGCCAGGGAAGCAGTCCGACCAGCAGCACTCCGACGAAGTAGTACACCGGCCCCGGCCGATTCTGCGCGGGCGTCAGATACCGGTCGAATTGCTGAACGATAAAGAAGAAATTCAGGAATTCGGGGTTGCGTTGCTGGACGAGGACGAACCAGGGCGTAGCGATCGCGAAGAAGATGATGAGGCCGCTTGGCAGGTAGAGCCGTCGCCACAAGGCCCAGTCGCGCGTGATCAGCGTATAGAGCACGAGCGCGGCGCCGGGCAGGATGAGGCCGACGAGGCCTTTGGACAGTACGGCGAGCGCCATCGACGCCCAGCAGAGCCACATCCAGCGCCGCGCCTCGCGCGGCGCGACGCCTGCACGCTGGGCCAGGAGCATCGAGCACAGCGTGAGCTCCATCCAGAACGACAGCCCCATATCGAGCGTGTTGAAGTGTCCCATCAACTGCCAATAGGGGGCGCTGGCCAGCACGAGCGCGGCGGCAAAGCCCGCCGCGGCGCTGAAAACGCGGGAGCCCGTATAGCCGACGAGCAGCACGCCGGCAAAGCCCGTGAGCGCCGTATAAAGGCGCGCTTGCCATGCGCCGATGCCGAACCAGGCGAACGTGAGCGCGTTCATCCACGTCTGCAGCGGCGGCTTTTCGAAATACTTGTAGCCGTTGTAGCGCGGCGTGATCCAGTCTCCTGTCACGAACATCTCGCGCGCCATTTCGGCATAGCGGCCCTCGTCGCTGGGCACGAGGTGCCGCCATCCGAGCGGGACGAACCAGATGACGGCGAGCGCCAGCACCAGCAGGGCGAGTGCGACGGGGCCGACAGGCCAGCGCTGCGCGGCGCTCTCCGACTGTACGGATGCGCTGGCGGACCGAATCGCGCCATCGGCGCGCGAGTAGCGTTGAAGCGGCATGAAATTGGCGTCAGTGTTTATCGTTCGTCTATCGGGTCGGGTCGAGCCGCGCGCGGCTGAAGCCCGAGGCTTGGCGCGACGGAGCGGGCCGGCTGCTCATCGTTCGATGAGCAGCGCGGCGGCCACGCGCCGGCCTTCGGCCATCAGAATGTTGTAAGTTCGGCATGCGGCCATGAAATCCATCGTCTCGACGCCGATGCGCCGTGCTGACAGCGCAGCGGTCAGGCGCGGATGCGGAAAGCGCAGGCGCGCGCCGCTGCCGAACACGACGAGTTCGGGGGCTTGGCTGAGCAGCAGCTCGAAATGTTCCGGCCCGAGCACGTCGAATGACGACACGGGCCAGTCGCTGACGGGCACGTCGGGCAGCAGTACGATGCTGCTTTCATGACGTACGAGGTTGACCTCGACGTAATCGGCGCCGTAACCCGTCACAGTGTTCAGCGCGCCGCTGGAGTCCTGGTGTAATTTCAAATCCGTTTCCGTAAGTCGATCGGACGCGGCGTGGACGGCCACGACCGCATCGGGGCCGAAAGGGCTTGCGCAGCGATTGTGCATTGCGAAAGTCGGCCAAAATCCGCTAAATTATAACTTTTTAGTCGCCAGCGGCGGCCGCCATCGTGCAACTGCGGTACAACTGCGGTGCAACTTCGATACACCGGGGTACAACTGCGGCGGCTCAACTGCGCCGTGCAAGTGCGCGAGCGAACTCCAACCATCGCCGGGCGTGCGCCAAAAGCGCGACGCCGATCAGGCGGTTTTGCAGCGCACGTTTCGTCCGGCCCACCCCACGCCGCCCGTGCGCAGCAACGCTTCGAAGCGTACCGATGAGCGGTGCGCCGATCGCCGTGAGGCGGCCCGTCGTGGCCGCGTCCGGCTCTCCCCAGGAAACAGTGTCCGCCGTGAAACCGATTCTAAAATCGAACAAGCTGCTCAACGTCTGCTACGACATCCGCGGGCCTGTGCTCGAACACGCCAAGCGACTGGAAGAAGACGGGCATCGCATCATCAAGCTCAATATCGGCAACCTGGCGCCGTTCGGGTTCGATGCGCCCGACGAGATCATTCAGGACGTGATCCGTAATCTGCCGGCGTCCGCGGGCTACTCCGATTCGAAGGGCGTGTTCGCCGCGCGCAAGGCGATCATGCACTATTCGCAGCAAAAAGGCGTGGCCGGCGTTGAACTGGACGACATCTATATCGGCAACGGCGCTTCCGAACTCATCGTGATGGCGATGCAGGCGCTGCTCAACGACGGCGACGAGGTGTTGCTGCCGGCGCCCGACTACCCGCTGTGGACGGCGGCGGTCAGCCTGTCCGGCGGCACGCCCGTGCATTATCTTTGCGACGAATCGAACGGCTGGATGCCCGATCTCGACGATCTGCGCTCGAAGATCACGCCGCGCACGCGTGCGCTCGTCGTCATCAACCCGAACAATCCGACGGGCGCGCTCTATTCGGACGAGCTGCTGCTCGATCTGCTCGAAATCGCGCGTCAGCACGGGCTCGTCGTGTTTGCGGACGAGGTCTACGACAAAATCGTCTACGACGGCAAAAAGCATACGTCGGTTGGCGCGTTGTCGGACGACGTCCTGACCGTCACGTTCAATAGCCTGTCCAAGAGCTACCGCTCGTGCGGTTATCGCGCCGGGTGGATGTATGTGTCCGGCCTGACGGGAGAGAACCGCCGCCGCGCCAAGGACTATTTCGAGGGTCTCGGCATCCTCGCCTCGATGCGCCTGTGCCCGAACGTACCTGGCCAGTACGCGATTCAAACGGCGCTCGGCGGCTATCAGAGCATCAACGATCTGATCGCTCCGGGCGGACGCCTCTACAAGCAGCGGCAGATCGCCTACGACATGCTCAACGCGATTCCGGGCGTGAGTTGCGTCAAGCCTGAGGCGGCGCTGTACATGTTCCCGCGGCTCGACCCGGAGATCTATCCGATCAAGGACGACCAGCAGTTCATCCTCGATCTGCTGCTCGAAGAACGCGTCTTGCTCGTGCAGGGCACGGGCTTCAATTGGCCGCGTCCGGACCATTTCCGCGTCGTGTTTTTGCCGAACGTCGACGATTTGACCGATTCGATCAACCGGATCGGGCGCTTTCTCGAAGGTTATCGCAAGCGTCATGGCGGTTAGCCGTGACGCGGGCTCCGGCCGCGAGCGGCAGCGGGACAGGCGTTTCCTTTTCAACGATTTATCTCACTAGAACACGCTGCATGGAACCGATCAAAGTAGGCTTGTTGGGCTTCGGGACGGTCGGCAGCGGCACCTTTACGGTGCTGCGCCGCAACCAGGAAGAGATCAAACGTCGCGCGGGCCGCGGGATCGAGGTGGCGCGCATTGCCGTGCGCAATCCGGCGAAGGCGCGGGCCGCGCTCGGCGATTTCGTCAACACGGTCGATGTCGGCAGCGACTTCGAATCGGTCGTCGACGACCCGGCTATCGACATCGTCGCCGAGATGATCGGCGGCACCGGCATTGCACGCGAACTCGTGCTGCGCGCGATCGCGCACGGCAAGCACGTCGTGACGGCGAACAAGGCGTTGCTCGCCGTGCATGGCACCGAGATCTTCGAGGCCGCGCGCGCGAAAGGCGTGATGGTGGCGTTCGAGGCGGCGGTGGCGGGCGGCATTCCGATCATCAAGGCGCTGCGCGAGGGGCTGACGGCCAACCGCATTCAATCGATCACGGGCATCATCAACGGCACGACGAACTACATCCTGTCGGAGATGCGCGAGCGCGGGCTCGACTTTGCGACGGCGCTGAAGCAGGCTCAGGCGCTCGGCTATGCCGAAGCCGATCCGACCTTCGACGTCGAAGGCGTCGACGCCGCCCACAAGCTCACGATCATGAGCGCGATCGCATTCGGTATTCCGATGCAGTTCGATCGGGCGCACATCGAAGGGATCAGCAAGCTCGCTTCGATCGACATCAAGTACGCCGAAGATCTCGGCTATCGCATCAAACTGCTGGGCATTACGCGTCGCACGGAGCGCGGCATCGAGCTGCGCGTGCATCCGACGCTGATCTCGGCCAAGCGCCTGCTCGCCAACGTCGAGGGCGCGATGAACGCCGTCGAGGTGCATGGCGACGCGGTGGGCGCGACGCTCTACTACGGCAAGGGCGCGGGCGCCGAGCCGACGGCTTCGGCCGTGGTCGCCGATCTCGTCGACGTGACCCGTCTGCACACGGCCGATCCGGGCCACCGCGTGCCGCATCTCGCGTTCCAACCGCAAAGCGTGTCGGATACGCCTGTGCTGCCGATCGACGAAGTCATGAGCGGCTACTACCTGCGCCTGCGGGTGGCCGACGTCACCGGCGTGCTGGCCGACATCACGCGCATCCTTGCCGATGCGGGCATCTCGATCGATGCTTTGTTGCAAAAAGAGTCGGAGCAGATCGCCGATAATGGCGAGACCGACGTCGTCATCATTACGCACGACACGCTGGAGAAGAATGTCAACGCGGCGATAGCGCGCATTGAAGCGCTGTCGACGGTCGTCTCGAACGTCACGAAGCTGCGGATTGAAGCGCAGAGTTGAGCATTACACCGAAATCGAAGCCACGAAGCCGACCATGAACTACATTTCGACGCGGGGCGCCGGCATCGGCGAGCGCCATACGTTCTCCGACATCCTGCTCACAGGCCTTGCCAAGGACGGCGGGCTTTACCTGCCGGCCGAGTATCCGCGCGTCAGCGCCGACGAGTTGGCCCGGTGGCGTACGCTGCCTTATGCCGATCTGGCTTTCGAAGTGCTGAGCAAATTCTGCGACGACATCGCGCCGGCCGATCTGCACGAGCTCACGCGTCGCACGTATCGCGCGGACGTCTATCGCCACGTGCGCGCAGGCGAAGATGCGCGCGAAATTACGCCGCTGGCGCCGCTTGGCGTCGAGAGCGGCGCGCCGTTGTCGCTGCTCGCACTGTCGAACGGGCCTACGCTAGCCTTCAAGGATATGGCGATGCAGTTGCTCGGCAACCTGTTCGAGTACGCGCTTGCCAAACACGGGCAGACGCTCAACATTCTCGGCGCGACGTCGGGCGATACGGGCAGCGCTGCCGAGTATGCGATGCGCGGCAAGGCCGGCATTCGCGTGTTCATGCTGTCGCCGCATCGGAAGATGAGCGCGTTTCAGACGGCGCAGATGTACAGTCTGCAAGAGCCGAACATCTTCAACCTGGCAATCGAAGGGGTGTTCGACGACTGCCAGGACATCGTCAAGGCCGTCTCGAACGATCATGCGTTCAAGGCACAACATCGCATCGGCACGGTGAACTCGATCAACTGGGCGCGCGTCGTGGCTCAGGTCGTCTATTACTTCAAGGGCTACTTTGCGGCGACGCGTTCGAACGACGAACGCGTTTCGTTCACGGTGCCGTCGGGCAACTTCGGCAATGTCTGCGCCGGCCACATCGCCCGCATGATGGGCTTGCCGATCGAAAAGCTCGTCGTCGCCACCAACGAGAACGACGTACTCGACGAGTTCTTCCGCACGGGCGCCTATCGCGTGCGCGGCGCCGCGCAGACGTACCATACGAGCAGCCCGAGCATGGATATCTCGAAAGCGTCGAACTTCGAGCGGTTCGTGTTCGATCTATTGGGCCGCGATCCGGCGCGCGTGTTGCAGCTGTTCCGCGACGTCGAGGAAAAAGGCGGATTCGACCTCGTCGCCAGCGGCGATTTCTCGCGCGTGCGCGAGTTCGGCTTCGTATCGGGCCGCAGCACGCACGACGATCGGATCGCGACGATTCGCGACGTGTTTGCGCGCTACGGTCAGATCATCGACACCCACACGGCCGATGGCCTGAAGGTCGCGCGCGAGCATCTGGACCCGGGCGTCCCGATGATCGTGCTCGAAACGGCCCAGCCGATCAAATTCGGCGAATCGATCCGCGAGGCGCTCGGGCGCGACCCGCAGCGTCCCGCCGCTTTCGATGGGCTCGAAGCGCTGCCGCAGCGCTTCGACGTGCTGCCGGCCGATGCCGCGCACGTCAAGGCGTTCATCGCCCAGCACACCACCGACTGAACGGCTCGCGGACGAGGCGGGCGTCGTCGCGTCTCTCGTCCGCCGGGTTGTCCCTCTGCTTGTGCCCCTGTTTGTCCGCTCGCGCTCATGGGCGACTTGCGTCGCGGCATATGCCGTATCGGCGGGGCCTCGCTACAATGACGGTTTTCGCAGCGAGAATCGCCTGCCGATGCCTACGCCCACCTCATCCGCTTCCCGCGCGCCATTGTTGTCCACCGCCGAGGCGCTGTCAGCGCTGCTGGCCGCCGCGGTTCCCATCGCCGAAACCGAATCCGTCCCGACGCGGGACGCGCTAGGGCGCGTGCTATCCGCCGATGTCGTATCGGCGCTCGACGTACCGCCAGCGCAGATGAGCGCGATGGACGGCTATGCGGTGCGCGTCGCGGATCTGACGCATGGCGATCGGCGCTTGCCGGTATCCCAGCGTGTGGCGGCTGGCCAATCGCCGCAACCGTTGGCCGCTGGCACGGCGGCCCGCATTTTTACGGGCGCGCCGGTGCCGCCGGGCGCAGATGCCGTCGTGATGCAGGAGCAAACCGAAGCGGACGGTGATGCAGTGGCGATTCTGCATACGCCGAAAGCCGGCGAATGGATGACGGCGCAGGGAGCGGACATCCGTCGCGGCGCCGTCGTTCTGCCGGCCGGCACGCGGCTTTCGCCGCAAGCGTTGGGGCTTGCGGCATCGATCGGCTGCGCCAGGCTGGATGTCACGCGGCGCCTGAAGGTGGCGGTTTTCTTCACGGGCGACGAACTGACGATGCCGGGCGAACCGCTTGCCCCGGGCGGGATCTACAACTCGAACCGCTTTACGATCGGCGGGCTGCTGGCACGCCTTAACTGCGAAGTGACCGATCTGGGCATCGTGCCCGATCGCCTGGAAGCGACGTGCGATGCCCTGGCTGCCGCTGCGCGCGGGCACGACCTGATCCTGACTTCGGGTGGCGTGTCGGTCGGCGAGGAAGATCACGTGAAACCGGCCGTCGAATCGTTGGGGCGCCTCGCGCTTTGGCAGATCGCGATGAAACCGGGCAAACCGCTCGCCTATGGCGCCGTGCGCAAATCGGCGGCCGCGGGCCCGGCCGAGGAAACGCATTTCATCGGTTTGCCGGGCAACCCCGTGTCGAGCTTCGTGACGTTTCTCATGTTCGTCCGGCCGTTCTTGTTGCGACTGTCGGGCGTGCGCGACGTTGCGCCTCGCGCACTGTCGCTGCGGGCCGATTTCACGCAGGAGAAGGGCGATCGTCGCAACGAATTTCTGCGCGCACGCATCAACGCGGCGGGCGGCCTCGATCTGTTCCCGAACCAGAGTTCCGCGGTGCTGACATCGACGGTCTGGGGCGACGGTCTCATCGACAATCCGCCGAATCATGCAATCAGCGCAGGCGAAACGGTACGGTTTCTTCCCTTTTCCGAATTGCTTGGCTGACAGCCACACGCAATTACCACTCGTCGAGTGCGATGCCGACATGAAAATAGAACTCAGGTACTTTGCAAGCGTGCGCGAGGCGCTCGGAACTGCCCAGGAAACCGTGGAAGTGCCCGAAGGCGTCGCCACAGTCGGGGACGTACGCACGTGGCTCTGCACGCGCGGCGGTGCGTGGGCCGACACGCTGGCGCAGGGGCGGGCGCTGCGCATGGCCTGCAACCACGCGATGACCGAAGCAGGAACGCGATTGACCGACGGTTGCGAAGTCGCGTTTTTCCCGCCCGTCACCGGCGGTTAAGCGCACGCCATCTGCCCCGATTTCTGACCGATCGCCCGGAGGCCATCATGACCGTTCGCGTTCAAACTGACGATTTCGACCTGTCGACCGAAATCGGCTTGCTGCGGGCCGAGAACCCGAAGGTCGGGGCCGTCGTCGCCTTCGTCGGCACCGTGCGCGACCTGAACGACGGCGAAGACGTCGCCGCGATGGAGCTCGAACATTATCCGGGCATGACGGAAAAGGCGCTCGAAGCGATCGTCGTGGAGGCGAGGCGCCGCTGGCCCGGCTCGGAGATTCTGATCGTCCATCGCGTCGGCAAGCTCCATCCGCGCGATCAGATCGTGTTGGCGGCGGCTACGTCAATGCATCGACACGACGCGTTCGATGCTTGTTCGTTCGTCATGGATTATCTGAAGACGCAAGCGCCGTTTTGGAAAAAGGAGACGACGCCGGGCGGAGAACGATGGGTCGACGCCCGGGTCTCGGACGATGTCGCACTGGCGCGTTGGGGGCTGGCCTCGACCAACGTCGCGCCGAGCGACGAGTGAGTGCCGCAGGCTCGTGCGGCGGGCTTCAGCGGCCGCGGCCGGCCGCGGGGGGGCGTCAACGGCCGGATTGACCCGATTCCGGGTCCGCGTCGGGTGTCGAGCGGCCTATGATTCTGGTCGGAAACGGCTCGCGGCGGCGGCCCCCAGAGGGGCTCTCGATCGACGCGTCGGCGTTGCGTCTCGGTGCGATCCGGTCGAGCAGCGCCTGTTGTTCGGGCGGGATGGCATAGTCCCAGCCGAACCGGCTCAATTGCAGGCTTTGGGCGATTCGCAGTGCCGGTTCCATGAAGCGGACGGCGGCCGCAGGTTCGTAGCGGTCGCAGACGGTATCCAAAAACAAGTGCAGCCAGCGGCTGAAATGGCGCGGCTCGACGCCTTCGAGCGGCTGATGGGCTTGCTGAATGTTGCCGCGATAGCGCTTGTCGCCCAGCACGAGGCTGCCCCAGAACACGCACATTTTGGGCAAATGGGTATCCCAGCGGCCTTCGAGCACTGCGTCAAAAACGGGTCCAAGCAGCGGATCGGCCCGCACGCGATCGTAAAAGGCATAGACGAGTTCGCGAATATTCGCTTCCGTCGGCTCGGCATAGCGCTGTGGGAGTGTCCCGGCGCCGGTGTCAGTAGAGGTGGCCATCGAATTTACCGTAGCGCGCGCTGCGATCGCGGCGCGCTCGTGGAAAACTGCGCGTAAAGCAGACTAAAAGCAGACTAAATTAAGAGAAGGCGCAAATTGCCGCAGCAGTCGGCATACCTGCGTGCTCGATGCATGTTATGGTCAAGCCGCCGTCTATACAACCCTTCGCCCGGTGCGGTATTGCCGTCGGACACGATCCGCTGCCCGACCCCGTACCTGGCTTTATTCGAGCTGTTGCGTGCCAGATGAGACTTACAGACTACACCGACTACGCCCTGCGCGTGCTGCTGTTCCTGGCCGTGCGCGACGAGGGACTCACGACGATCCATGACATTTCCGAAGCGTACGGGGTGTCGAAGAACCACCTGATGAAGGTGGTGCAGCGGCTCGGCGAACTGGGTTGGATCGACACGGTGCGGGGCCGGAACGGTGGCCTACGCCTGAATTCACGCTCGCTCTCGCTGACGATTGGCGAAGTCGTGCGCGGGACTGAAGGTGATTTCGCGATCGTCGGCTGCTTTCCGCGCGAGGGCGCCGAACCACGCAGCTGCGTCATAGAGCCGCAGTGCCGGCTGAAGCATGTATTCGAGGCGGCCCGCGCCGCATTCCTTGCGGAACTCGATAGGCATACGCTGGGCGAGCTCGCCAGTCCGGCCGCGCCGCTGGCTGCTTTGCTGGGCCTGGGCACCGTTCCGACGGGTGCGCCGGCTCGACCGGTGGTGCCGATCACGGCTGCGTAGTTCCGGTCGGACCGCGGCGGGGCGACGGGTCGCGCAGGATGCCCGGCTCGGCCGTGGGTCGACGGCGGCGAAATGTGTGTGTCTTTCGCCAGAATCTGCTTGAAACGCGCCGAGAGCGCCTCATTTTGGTGATAGTCAAAAGTTGGAGGTCTCTTCATGAGAATCGACAAGCTCACCACCAAGTTTCAAGAAGCGCTCGCCGATGCCCAAAGTCTCGCGGTCGGCCGCGGTCAACAATACATCGAACCCGTCCATGTGCTGGCGGCGCTCGTGGCGCAGGAGGACGGCTCGGCGCGGTCGCTGCTCTCGCGCGCCGGCGTGCATATTCAGGCGTTGCAAACGGCGCTGAACGAGGCCGTTTCGCGCTTGCCGCAGGTGCAGGGGACCGACGGCAACGTGCAGATCAGCCGCGAGCTCAACGGCTTGCTCAATCAAGCGGACAAAGAAGCGCAGCAGCTGAACGACACCTTTATCGCGAGCGAAATGTTTCTGCTGGCCGTTGCCGACGACAAAGGCGAGGCGGGGCGGCTCGCCCGGCAGTACGGTCTCACGCGCAAATCGCTCGAAACGGCGATCGCCGCCGTGCGTGGCGGCGGGCAGGTGCATAGTGCCGATGCCGAAAGCCAGCGGGAGGCGCTCAAGAAATACACGATCGATCTGACCGAGCGGGCTCGCGCGGGTAAGCTCGACCCCGTGATCGGCCGCGACGACGAGATTCGCCGCTCGATCCAGATTTTGCAGCGCCGCACGAAGAACAATCCCGTGCTGATCGGCGAGCCAGGCGTCGGCAAGACAGCGATCGTCGAAGGGCTCGCGCAACGTATCGTCAACGGCGAGGTGCCCGAATCGCTCAAGAGCAAGCGCGTGCTGTCGCTCGACATGGCGGGATTGCTGGCGGGCGCGAAGTATCGGGGCGAGTTCGAGGAGCGGCTCAAGGCCGTCCTGCAGGACATCGCGCGCGACGAGGGACAAACGATCGTCTTCATCGACGAGCTTCACACGATGGTCGGTGCGGGCAAGGCCGAGGGCGCGATCGATGCGGGCAACATGCTCAAGCCGGCGCTCGCGCGCGGCGAGTTGCACTGCATCGGGGCGACGACGCTCGATGAATACCGCAAGTACATCGAAAAGGACGCGGCGCTCGAGCGGCGCTTCCAGAAGGTGCTCGTCGACGAGCCGTCGGTCGAGGCGACCATCGCCATCCTGCGCGGGCTGCAGGAAAAATACGAGTTACATCATGGCGTCGAAATCACCGACCCGGCGATCGTCGCCGCGGCGGAGCTTTCGCATCGCTACATCACCGATCGTTTCTTGCCCGACAAGGCCATCGATCTGATCGACGAGGCCGCCTCGAAAATCAAGATGGAGATCGACTCGAAGCCCGAGGCAATGGATCGGCTCGACCGCCGCCTGATCCAACTGAAGATCGAGCGCGAGGCCGTGAAGAAGGAGAAAGACGAAGCCTCGCAAAAGCGCCTGCAATTGATCGAAGAGGAAATCGAGCGTTTGAACCGCGAGTATTCCGATCTCGACGAGATTTGGACGGTCGAGAAAGCTGCGGTGCAGGGCAGTGCGCAATTGAAGGAAGAGATCGAGAAGACGCGCGCGGAAATCGTGCGGCAGCAGCGCGAGGGCAAGCTCGAAAAGGTTGCCGAGCTTCAGTACGGCAAGCTGCCGGAGCTCGAAGCGCGCCTGAAGCAGGTCACCCAGGCGGAAGCCCGGGAGCAGCATAACCCGACGCGTCCGCGGCTGTTGCGTACCCAGGTCGGCGCGGAAGAGATCGCGGAAGTGGTCTCGCGCTCGACGGGCATTCCGGTGTCGCGGATGATGCAAGGCGAGCGCGAAAAGCTGTTGCAGATCGAAGAGAAGCTGCACGAGCGCGTGGTTGGGCAGGACGAAGCGATCAGCGCGGTGGCCGATGCAATCCGACGTTCGCGCGCGGGGCTGGCCGATCCGAATCGCCCTTACGGCTCGTTCCTGTTTCTGGGCCCGACCGGTGTCGGCAAGACGGAATTGTGCAAAGCGCTGGCCTCGTTCCTATTCGATTCCGAGGAGCACCTGATTCGGATCGATATGAGCGAGTTCATGGAAAAGCACAGCGTTGCGCGGCTCATCGGCGCACCGCCGGGCTACATCGGCTATGAGGAAGGCGGCTACCTGACCGAAGCCGTGCGCCGCAAGCCGTACAGCGTGATCCTGCTCGACGAAGTCGAAAAGGCCCATCCCGACGTCTTCAACGTGTTGTTGCAGGTGCTCGACGACGGACGCATGACGGACGGCCAAGGCCGCACTGTCGATTTCAAGAACACGGTCATCGTGATGACGTCGAATCTCGGTTCGCAGATGATTCAGGCGATGTCGGGCGAGCCGCAAGAATCGGTGCGCGAGGCCGTCTGGGTCGAAGTGAAACAACACTTCCGTCCCGAGTTTCTGAACCGGATCGACGAGGTCGTCGTGTTCCATGCGCTCGATCGCAGCAATATCGAGGCGATCGCGAAGATCCAACTGCAACGTCTGTACGAACGGTTGGCCAAGCTCGACATGCAGCTCGTCGTCTCCGATTCCGCGCTCGAGCAGATCGCGAAGGTCGGCTACGATCCGCTGTTCGGCGCACGGCCGCTCAAGCGGGCGATCCAGCAGGAGATCGAAAATCCGGTCGCCAAGCTGATCCTTGCCGGACGGTTCGGGCCGAAGGATGTGATCCCGGTCGACATCGAAGGCGGCCGATTCGTCTTCGAGCGCGTGGTCCACTGACGCGTCTGGCCGGGACCGGAGCCCGGTGTTAGTCTGCGAAGGCCGAGCATTTCCATGCTCGGCCTTTTTCTCATCCGGGTGGTTCATAGGCGCTTGACTTCGAGTGCGCTCTAAGTCTTAACGTTGAGGTTGTCATGTCGGAAGCACTCACGATTGGTCGGATGGCCGGGGCGCTCGGCGTTACTGCGCATACGTTGCGGTACTACGAACAGGCCGGGCTGATTCGGCCGGTTTCACGTTCGCAAGCAGGGCACCGTCTTTACTCGCCCGCCGATATCGAATGGCTGCGGTTCGTGATGCGTCTGAAAGCGACGGGGATGCCGATTGCGAAAATGCAGGCGATCGCGGCGCTGCGAGCCAAGGGCGCGGAAACGGCGGCTGAGCGGCGCGCGTTGCTGATCGAACACCGCGAAGCGGTGCTTGCGCAGTTGCAGCAGTGGCAGGCGAACCTCGCCGCGATCGACGAGAAAATCGTCGCCTACGACGCGATGGTGCGAGACATGACGAACGACAAAACCAACCCTCAATCGTCAAAGGATCGGCCATGGCCCACGAAACGAACGCAAACAACGACCGCTACGCACGCGGATGGGACAAGCTCAAGGAAATCGACGGAGAGGCCGGCGAGCGCGTGATCGAAGCGCTGGCGCCGATCGCCCCGGACTTCGCGCGCTACCTGATCGAGTTTCCGTTCGGCGATATCTACAGCCGCCCGGCGCTCGATCTCAAATCGCGCGAAATTGCGACGATCGCCGCACTGGCAGCATTGGGCAATGCGCAGCCGCAATTGAAAGTCCACATCGAGGGCGCGCTCAACGTCGGCTGCACGCGAGAAGAGATCGTCGAGGTGTTCATGCAGATGGCCGTGTATGCGGGCTTTCCGGCTGCACTCAATGCGCTGTTTGCCGCGCGTGAAGTGTTCGCGGCGCGTGATGCGGCGCAGGCCGCCGCGATGGCTTGAGCGCCTTCAGACGACGTCGACGTGCGCCGCCTGGGCGGCGCGCGCGTGACGCTCGCTGACGACGCGCCAATGCAGGAACAAGCCGCCGCCGGCCACCGCGAGGCTGGCAGCGCTGGCGGCCCAGAAGCCGCGTGCGCCCGTCAACCAGTGCGGTGCTGCGCCGCCGACATCGAAGCCGAGCAGATAGCCGCCGCCGAGGCCCACGCCCCAGAGCGCGAACGCGTAGATCACCGTTGGGCCGACGGCGACCTTATAAGCCCGCAACACGAAGGCCGTCACTGTCTGGAACGTGTCGAAGACGTGATAGACGAGCATGATCGGCAGCAGCGGCATCGCGGCTGCGATGACGGCCGCGTTGGTCGTATAGCCGGCCAGGATCGCGGGCCGCAGCAGGTATCCAGCCAGTGCATAACAAAAGCCGATCGCACACGCCATGACGATCCCGTGCAGCGCCAGCGTGCGAGCCGCCTCATGGCGTTGGGCGCCGAGCGCTTGTGCGACGAGCGTCGAAGTTGCAATGCCGATCGACATCGGCGTCATGTACAGCACGGCGCCGAAATTGCCGGTGATCTGATGACCGGCCAGCGTCGTCGTACCGAAGCGGGCGATAAACAGCGCCATGAACGTGTACGAGGTGACTTCGATCAGGTACGAAAGCCCCATCGGCACCCCGAGCTTGAGCAGCGCGAGCTGCCTGCGCTTCACGGGCCAGCAAAAGTGTTTGAAGATTTCGAATGGGGTGAAGAGATCGAGCTTGGCCAGTAGCGTCAGGCCGACCGCCGCAAATGCCCAATTGATGACGGTGCTGGCGAGCGCACATCCGGGGCCGCCGAGCGCCGGCACGCCGAGTCCGCCGAAGATGAACCATAGATTGAGCGGGATCTTCAGCAGCAATGCGCTGACTTGCAGGACCATGACGAGGCGCGGCTTGCCAATGCCGTTTGCGATCGCCGTGTAGACGCGAAAGGCAAGACTCGCAGGCAGACCCAGCGCCGCGATGCGCAAATAGGTTTCCGTGCGATCGTGCAGCGCGGGCGGTACACGTGAAATGTCGAGCAACGGACCCGGGAAGAACATCACGAAGAAGCCCAGCGCGGCCATGCCCGCCGCCAGCCAGAACCCCTGGCGAACTTCTTCGCCGATCTCCGTGTAGCGCCGCGCGCCGTAGAGCTGACCCGCGATCGGCTGCAAGGCAAGGATGACGCCGGTCAAGCCAACGAACACCGAGACATAGACGGAAGATCCAAGCCCCAGCGCGGCAAGATCGACCGCTGAATAGCGGCCGACCATCACGGTGTCCATCACGCCGAATGCGATGATGGCCAGTTGTCCGATCAGCACCGGCCATGCGAGGCCGGCGATCTTGCGCATGTCTGCAAACATGGCGTCAGGGTCAGAGGCTCAACGTTTGTGTTTGGGGCGCCGGTGTCGTTCTACTGTCGGCGCGGGACGGTTGACACGCACGTACAGACGGAAGCGTTCGTCGCGGTCAGCCGCACGGCGGCCTTCCCAGACGAGTTTCCATGCATAGTTCAGCATCGGGCTCGGCGCGCTGAAATCGGCGGCATCCTGCCGTAGCAGCACGTCGCAGTCCTCGTTGAACGAAAACTGCATATCGGCGAAATAAGCGAACGAAGCAAGCTGCGCATCGCCCAGCCGTACCGGGGAGATACAGAGGTAGTCGTCGGGCAGGTGTTCGGCGATTTGCAACGCGACGTCGCGATAAGTCCGGCTGTAGTTGACCATCGGCAGCCAAAGCGTCATCAACAACACCCACATCAACGTCGTGCCGGCGCTCGATAAGACGACGCTGCGCCAAAGCACCTTGGGGTGCCGCGCGATGCGCCAGCGCACGAGCGCGAGCCAGCAAACCGTCGCCGCGATCGCACAGAGCACCGATGGGATGCTCAGGTGCGGCACGAAGCCGGGGATCAGACGGGCCAGATTGCGTGCGAGAGGATGGGGGAAGCCCGTTTGCGCCGCCAGCCAAACGAGCCAGACGAAGATGCTCAGAATCGAAAAGCTGAGCACGGCGAACCAATCGAACGCGTTGATCGCGCCGCGCTTGAGCGTCGGCAGTGCGAACGCGGCCAGTGTCGCGAGGGGCGGCAACAGCAGAATATAGAGCCGATTCGTTTGATGGCTTTGCAGCACCGCCAGCACGAGCAGCGGGATGGCAACGAACACGGGAATGGCGACGTGCGGCTTGCGGCGTAGCCCGCCCCAACTGACCCAGGCCCAAAGCGCGAGCGGCCAGGCCGGCCACGTGAATAGCGGAAGATTCTTGAACGCATACAGCCAGACATGCCCGGACGGCGCCGTGAATCGGTTGATGCTGCCGTTGACCCATTGCTCGAGGAACCAGGGGGCGTCGTCGGGATAAACGTGCAGGATGACGAGCGGCCACGCGAGCGAAAGCGCGACCGCGAGCGGTAGCCCGAGCAAGGGCAGCCAGACCGAGCGGATCTCGGAGACGACGCTGAGCATGACGATGGTGCTGGCAACGAGCGCCAGCACGAGCAACGGATTGGCCGACAACGCGAGCAGGCCGATCGCGAGCGCCCACCACAAGGCGCCTTGCACCGGTTTGTCGATGCCACGCACGAAGGCGTAGCCGAGCATCGCGACGCCCATGAACTGCGAGAGCTGCGGCGTGGATTCGTGCCCGCGTTCGGCAAGACCGAAGCAGGCGACGAGAATCAGCAAGGCGCCGTCGGCGAGCGTGCGCCCGTAATCGCGCGGCTCGGGTTCGCCCCCGAAGGCGTACTTGAACGGTTGAACTTCCGCGCGCCGACCCAGCAGATACGCTGCGTACCAGACAAACGCGCAGGTCGCGCAAAAGAGGATGCCGGTGGCGAGCCGCGAGGCGTCGGCCGCGTCGACCCAGGGCGCGAGCGCGCGGATCGAGATGGCGCCCAACCAGTAACCGAATGGGCCGTCGTCGGTAATGAATTTGCCGACGAGATTCGGGAGCAGCCAGTCGTGCGTATCGCCGCCGGCCATGGTCCACATGACGCCGAATCCCGCGGCGTCTTCATTCTTCCACGGGTCCCGGCCGAAGAGCCCGAACGCCGCGTAGACGATACATAGCGTGAGCAACAGCCAGCGCGGCAGCGCGCGCGTGGCGGAGGCGGTAAGGCGGACGACAGGTCTCATGCAGGCGGAGCAGCTCTCGGACGGCGGTTGTCATGCTGATGGGGCGGGCGCCTCGGCGCGCGCGATCCGGCATTGTAGTCGCGCGCCGTGCCGCCTGCCATGTGTTGCGCACGCGCGCCGCTGGCGCCAATGAAAAAGGGCAGCCGAAGCTGCCCTTTGACTCGGTCCGGCGCGAGGGCCGGGCGCATGTGCGTGTTTCGGCTGCGACTTACTTCGCCGCCTTGCCGCCGGCGCGAGCACCGAACTTCTTGTTGAACTTTTCGACGCGGCCGGCCGTGTCCATGATCTTTTGCTGGCCCGTGTAGAACGGGTGCGATTCCGACGAAACTTCGATCTTCGCGAGCGGGTAGGTCTTGCCGTTGTGTTCGACCGTTTCGCGCGTTTGGATCGTGGAGCGCGTCACGAACATGAAGCCGTTCGACAGATCGTGGAAAACGACTTCGCGGTAATCGGGGTGAATGCCTTCTTTCATGATGTTTCCTTTAGTCTGGCGGTAGCCAACCCACGCTGCATCGCCACAGAGCGCCGCTCTGAGGAGAGCGAACTGACGGCGAGCCGAAAGCGCGAGCCACTTGCCCAAGGTCGAAAAACGGCGATTATGCCAGAAAATCAGTTGGTTGACGAATTATTGCATCGCCGCTGGCGGGCAGCGTGGCCCTTGGAGCGGGCGCGCCCGGCCTGCGCTCACGCGCCGGCGAGGACGCCCGTGCGCGCCGGGTCCTGGCGGTAATAGCGCGCGAGCAGCCGATAGAGTTCGGGGTATTCCGCCTCGAATGCCTGCGGTTGAACGAACAGCGCTTCGCTGCACACGGCGAAAAACTCGGACGGGTGATCGGCGGCATAGGGATCGATCAGCGATTCGCGCTCGAAGCGCGCCCATCGGCGCCGCGGAACGGCGTCGACGCGTGCGCAGAATGCGTCGTAGGCATGATCGAACACATCGGCCCAATGTTGCGCGTCGAGCGGAGCGTGCCACCGACGAAAGAGGGGCGGATGACCGTCCGCTTCGCCACCAAGCATATCGATCTTGTGGGCGAACTCGTGAATCACGACGTTGTAGGCATCGCGCCCGTCGGTCAGTTGCGCGTCTTCCCAGGACAAGATGACGGGACCGCCTTCCCACGCTTCGCCGCTTGCATCGTGTTCGACTTCATGCACGACGCCGTCTTCGTCTTCGACCGTCTTGCGGATGATGAACTCGCCGGGGTAGACGATCACGCCCACCCAGCCGCGATAGAGATCGAGGCTCAGATTCAGGACGGGCAGGCAGGCCTGCGCCGCGATCCCGACGACAATTTCGTCGGTCAACTCGAGGCCGCGGGCCGTCGAGAATTCCTTTTGCGCGATGAACAGGCTTGTCGTCTCACGCAGCCGCGCGAGATCGGCGGGACCGAGCTGAGCGAGAAAAGGCAGGCGCTCGAGCGTGGCTTGCCACAGCGCATCGTCGATGGCGTGCTCGCGCAGCGCACGTTCGCGACGGCGCGAGTCGAGCCAGCGCGTGAACCTAGTGAGCATCGGTGGAGAGGCTGTCGTCGATGAGCGCCGCCTTCGTGACTCGAAGAAAGCGGCGCCTGAAACCTTAGCCGCCGCGGCGCATCATATCGAAGAACTCGGAGTTGCTCTTCGTCTGGCGAACCTTGTCAAGCAAGAACTCCATCGCTTCGACTTCATCCATGTCGTGGATGAATTTGCGCAACACCCAGACCTTTTGAAGGATCTCGGGCTTGATCAACAGTTCTTCGCGGCGCGTGCCGGACTTGTTCAGGTTGATCGACGGGTACACGCGCTTTTCGGCGAGGCGACGTTCGAGGTGCACTTCCATATTGCCCGTGCCCTTGAACTCTTCGTAGATGACATCGTCCATGCGGCTGCCAGTTTCGATGAGCGCAGTGCCGATGATCGTCAGCGAGCCGCCTTCCTCGATGTTGCGCGCCGCACCGAAGAAGCGTTTCGGACGTTGCAGCGCGTTCGCATCGACACCACCCGTGAGCACCTTGCCCGAAGCAGGGATGACCGTGTTGTACGCGCGGGCGAGACGCGTGATCGAGTCGAGCAGAATGACGACGTCGTGCTTCATCTCGACGAGTCGCTTCGCTTTCTCGATGACCATTTCGGCCACCTGGACGTGACGCGTCGCGGGTTCGTCGAACGTGGAGGCGATGACTTCGCCGGCCACCGATCGCTGCATCTCCGTCACTTCTTCGGGGCGCTCGTCGATGAGCAGCACGAACAGGACGACATCGGGGTGGTTCTGCTTGATCGCGTGCGCGATGTGCTGAAGCATGACGGTCTTACCCGACTTCGGCGACGCCACGAGCAACCCGCGCTGGCCTTTGCCGATGGGCGCAATCATATCGATGATGCGGCCCGTGACGTTCTCCTCGCCGCGCATTTCGCGCTCGAGCAGAAGCGGCTTGTTCGGATGCAACGGCGTGAGGTTCTCGAACATGATCTTATGTTTCGAGGCCTCGGGAGGCTGACCGTTGACTTTGTCGACCTTCACGAGTGCGAAGTAGCGCTCGCCATCCTTCGGCGTGCGGACCTCGCCTTCGATCGTGTCGCCCGTGTGCAAATTGAAACGCCGGATTTGCGAGGGGCTGATGTAGATGTCGTCCGTGCTCGCGAGGTACGACATTTCCGGCGAACGCAGGAAACCGAAGCCGTCGGGCAGTACCTCGAGCGTGCCGTCGCCGAATATGGTTTCGCCGGTTTTGGCGCGCTTCTTGAGGATGGCGAACATCAGCTCTTGCTTGCGCAGACGATTCGCGCTTTCGATCTCGAGGCCATTCGCCATCTCGATCAATTGAGACACGTGCTGAGACTTAAGCTCGGATAAATGCATACAGGAATCCCGCCGGGGAGAAGATGCGACGAAAAGAAATATGGGAGGAGAGTTGAGCGGAACCGCTCAGGGACTTATACGTCTTGAAGTCTTATGATTGTAGCATAGCACAGGCCAGCACCCGTTCAGACGGACGCTGTGCCGCGCGCCAAGCCTGTTGCCCAGTTGCAACAGGCTTGGCGCGCGCCGATTACAGATGGCTGTCGAGGAACGCCGTCAATTGCGACTTCGACAACGCGCCGACCTTCTGCGCCGCGACCGCGCCGTTCTTGAACAGGATCAGCGTGGGGATGCCGCGCACGCCGAATTTCGCCGGCGTCGCTTGGTGCTCGTCCACATTGATCTTCGCGATCTGCAGGCGATCGCCGTAATCCTTCGCGACTTCATCGAGGATCGGGGCGATCATTTTGCACGGGCCGCACCATTCGGCCCAAAAATCGAGAAGCACGGGCTTGTCGGACTTCACCACGTCCTGTTCGAACGATGCGTCGCTGATGTGCTTGATTTGTTCGCTCATGTAAAAGTACCTCTTCGGGTTCGAGGCCCGCGTCTGAAATTGCTCGCCACGATACACCAAAACGGGAGATCGTTCCGAGCGCGCGCGACCGGCCGGGTATACCTGGAAACGGGAACGGCGCTGGCTTTGGCCGGAAAGCTCGCGGGCCATTCGATGCCAGGGCTCGCGATTGCGGGTCGTCTGCTTGTCATATTAGCCCAAATTGCTATGCCTCGTGCAAACCGATAGCGCTGATACGAGCGCGGCCACACGCGGGCGTCGCCACGCTCGATAGCACGCAGACTGCGAGAAAAACGTGGGTGCCTGTCGCGCGCCGCGTGAACCGATGATAGAATGCGACGTGACGGGCCTCCTCGCATGGAGGGGCGGTCAACCTGGTCAGGTCGGGAACGAAGCAGCCACAGCCGTTTTCCACCAGTGCCGAGGGTCAGGCTCGTCACCTTCGCTTTCCTTCTCAGTTCTTCCTTTTCTCTTCCTTCGTATTTCCCCGCGCATCTGCCCTGGTGTTTCCCCTGGTATTTCGCCGTCATCGGCCGTTTTGATGTGCGTTGTTCCGCGCGCATCGTTGCATTGGCGCCGCATCGTTGCTGATACAATTTCGCGATGACCTATCAAGTTCTCGCACGCAAGTGGCGACCGAGGGATTTCGCTTCGCTCGTCGGACAGGAACACGTCGTTCGCGCGCTCACGCATGCGCTCGATGGCGCGCGTCTGCACCATGCGTATCTGTTCACCGGAACGCGCGGTGTCGGCAAAACAACGTTGTCGCGCATTTTTGCCAAAGCACTCAATTGCGAGACAGGGATTACAGCCACGCCGTGCGGCGTCTGCCGCGCATGCCGCGAGATCGATGAAGGGCGTTTCGTCGATTATGTGGAGATGGACGCGGCGAGCAACCGGGGTGTCGACGAGATGGCCGCGTTGCTCGAGCGCGCGGTCTACGCGCCGGTCGATGCGCGCTTCAAGGTCTATATGATCGACGAAGTGCATATGCTGACGAACCACGCCTTCAACGCGATGCTGAAGACGCTGGAAGAACCGCCGCCGCACGTCAAATTCATCCTTGCCACCACCGACCCGCAAAAAATCCCTGTCACGGTGCTTTCGCGCTGTCTGCAATTCAATTTGAAGCAGATGCCGGCCGGCCATATCGTCGGTCATCTCGAAAGGATTCTCGCGGCAGAGCAGATCGCTTTCGAGCCCCAGGCGCTGCGGCTGCTCGCGCGCGCAGCCGAGGGCAGCATGCGCGATGCGCTCTCGCTGACCGATCAGGCGATCGCCTATTCGGCCAATCAGGTTACCGAGGAGGCCGTGCGCGGCATGCTCGGCGCGCTCGACCAAAGTTACCTGGTCCGCTTGCTCGATGCGATCGTCGCCGGGGATGGCGCGCTGGTGTTGTCCGTCGCCGATGAGATGGCGTTGCGCAGCCTTTCTTTTTCCACTGCGCTGCAAGATCTCGCGAGCCTGCTCCACCGCGTGGCCTGGGCGCAGTTCGCCCCCGCATCGGTGCTCGACGAATGGCCAGAGGCGGGTGATCTGCGGCGTTTTGCGCAGGCGCTCGAGCCCGAGCAGGTGCAGTTGTTCTACCAGATCGCGACGCTTGGGCGCGCCGAGCTCGGGCTGGCGCCAGACGAGTACGCTGGCTTTACGATGACGCTGCTGCGCATGCTGGCGTTTGAGCCCGCGCTGCCGCCGGGGTCGGGGCCCGCAGGGCCGACGCAGAAAAGCGGGGGACCCGCGAGTGCATCGAATGCCGGCGCCGGTCGCCGCAGCGCCGTCATGGCGCAGGGCAGTTCAGGCGGCGCCGCGCAAAACGTCGGCGCAGTACCGACGCCGCGCGCCGCACCGCGCGGCGTTGACGTCGGCGTCGGTCAGCCCGCTGCCGACGTTTCCGCTGCGTTCGAGCGGCAGGAAAGGGTGACGACCCTCGCAGCCGCCGCCATCGACACTACGCCAACCGCATCGCCCGACGTTTCCCGAACCGGCGCGTCGCCCGCGCAGCGCGCTGCCGAGCCGCAAGCTGCGCAGGAGCAGGAGCAGGAGCAGGAGCCACCGAAGCCGGACGTCGAAGGGCGCCCGCATATGGGCGGGGCAAGCGCCGCACTCGACGTCCTGCGCAACGCAGGCTTGCGCGTATCGACGGATCGCGGCCGGACGGCGGCCACGTCGGCAGCGCCCGCGCCCACGCCGGTCAAAGCAGCGCCGCCGCGTACGCCTGTCGTCGTGCCCACGCCGCGTCCCCGCAGGCCGGAGGCGCAGCCGCCGCAACCCGACCGGTCTGCGTCGTCCGGCGCGTCGGCCGTGCCGGCTCCGTGGGACGACATGCCACCGCTCGACGACTATCCGCCGCCGTCATCGGAAGACGACTATTTCGCCGGTCCGCCGGACGACGGCTTCGTTCCCGTGTTCGGGGCGGGGCCTGACGACGTGCGCATCGATGCGTCGGCTGTGCCGACCACGCCGGCCGTCGATTTGAGCAAGCTGCCGCCGCCGATCGCGCTCGACGCCGTCGGCTTTGCCGGCGACTGGCCGGCGCTGGCCGTGAGCCTGGGTCTCACAGGTGTCGCGCATCAGCTCGCGTTCAACAGCGAATTGACGGAACTCGACGGCGAGGTGCTGGTGCTGAGTGTGCCGGTGCCGCAGTATGCGGACGCCACGCAGGTCGCGAAGCTGAAGGGCGCGCTCGCCGAACGGCTTGGCAAAGCCCTCGACGTTCGCGTCACGGTCGGGCCGGCGCGCCGCACTGCGGCCGTGCTCGAGGCCGCCGCGCGTGCCGAGCGCCAACGTGAGGCCGAGCGCGAAATCGGCGCCGATCCCTTTGTGCAATCGCTGATTCGCGACTTTGGCGCGAGTATCGTGCCGGGCTCGGTGAAGCCGATCGCGCCCGATATCGACGCCGGCGCCGGCGCGCATTAAGGCCGCCACACGGCACGCCGAGGCAGCGCCTCCCGACGAACGATAGAACGCTCTTCCAAACAACCCATTGGCGGCATCGCATCGATGCGAGGCGCCGCACACGCAACGACCATACGATCGAAGGAGCATATCCATGATGAAAGGCCAACTCGCCGGGCTGATGAAGCAGGCCCAGCAGATGCAGGAAAACATGAAGAAGATGCAGGAGCAGCTCGCGCAGATCGAGGTCGAAGGCCAATCCGGCGCCGGCCTCGTGAAGGTGACGATGACCTGCAAGAACGACGTGCGTCGCGTGTCGATCGACCCGAGTCTGCTCGCCGACGACAAAGAGATGCTCGAAGATCTCGTCGCGGCGGCATTCAACGACGCCGTGCGCAAAGCGGAAGCGACGGCGCAGGAGAAGATGAGCGGCATGACCTCGGGCTTGCCGTTGCCTCCCGGTTTCAAGCTGCCGTTCTGATCGGTTGAACCGGAGCCGATGCCCGAAGGAAGGCGCCCCAGAACAGTCCGTGGGGCGCAGCTTTCAGGGCGCGTACCGACTGACATGAAACAGCCTTCCGCTCTCGTTGCGCTCGTCGAAGCGCTGCGCGCACTGCCCGGTGTCGGACCCAAGTCCGCACAGCGCATGGCTTATCACCTGATGCAACACGATCGGGAGGGAGCCGAGCGCCTCGGCCGGGCACTGCTGTTCGCGACGGAGCATCTGCGGCATTGCGAAAAGTGCAATACGTTCACCGAGGCGCGCATCTGCGATGTCTGCGGCGACGAGTCGCGCGACCCGACGCTGCTGTGCGTGGTCGAGACGCCTGCCGATCAGATCATGCTCGAGCAGACGCTGACCTATCGAGGTCTGTACTTCGTCCTGATGGGGCGCCTGAGTCCGCTCGACGGCATCGGCCCGAAGGAAATCCACTTCGACCGGCTGGTCAAACGGGCTTCGGACGGCGTCGTCAAGGAAGTCGTGCTCGCGACGAATTTCACGAATGAAGGCGAGGCAACGGCGCACTATCTCGCGCAAACGCTCAAGGCGCGCGGACTCTCGGTCACGAGGCTGGCTCGCGGCGTCCCGGTGGGGGGCGAGCTCGAGTACGTCGACGCCGGCACGATTGCACGCGCCGTGCTCGACCGGCGCGCGTTATAGCGGCTTGCTTCCTTGCATCAGTCGTCGCTTTCGTTGGCTGCGGCCAAGAGCAGACGCATCGTTGCCGGGATGCAGGCTGGCTGTCCCCGAAGGATCTGGAAAAGGAGAAGATCGACATGAGCGTATCGGCTGGCCCGCTCGCGGGCGTCAAGGTGCTTGAACTCGGCACGCTGATCGCAGGGCCGTTCGCTGCACGATTTCTCGGAGAGTTTGGCGCCGACGTGATCAAGATCGAAGATCCGAACGGCGGCGATCCGCTGCGCAAGTGGCGCATGCTGTATCCGGAAAACGGCGGCACGTCGCTCTGGTGGGCTGTGCAGGCGCGCAACAAGAAATCGGTGACGTTGAACCTCAAAGCGCCGGAGGGCAAAGACATCCTCAAGCAACTCGCGCGCGAGGCGGACATCGTCGTCGAAAACTTCCGGCCGGGGCTGCTGGAAAAACTCGGGCTCGGCTATGACGTGTTGAGCGCCGACAATCCCGGTCTCGTGATGGTGCGGCTGTCGGGGTATGGCCAGAGCGGCCCCTATCGCGATCGGCCCGGCTTCGGTTCGATCGCGGAGGCGATGGGCGGGCTGCGGCACATCACGGGCTACCCCGAGTTGCCGCCGCCGCGTATCGGCATCTCCATCGGCGATTCGATTGCCGCACTGCATGCGGTGATCGGCGCCATGATGGCGCTTCACCACCGGCAAGCGAACGGGGGTAAAGGGCAGGTGGTCGACGTGGCACTCTACGAGGCTGTCTTCAACATGATGGAGAGCATCGTGCCTGAATACGGCGTCTATGGCGCCGTGCGGGAACGAACCGGTGCTTCGCTGCCGGGCATCGTGCCGTCGAACACGTACCCCTGCAAGGACGGCAGCCTCGTGATCGGGGGCAATAGCGATCCGATCTTCAAGCGCCTGATGCTGGCGATCGAACGTCCCGATCTCGCCGAAGACCCGGAACTCGCGCACAACGACGGCCGCGTGCCGCGCACGCGCGAGATCGACGATGCGATTGCGCTCTGGCTTGCCGAGCGCACGATCGATGAAGCGCTCGACGTGCTCAACCGCGCCGATGTCCCGGTCGGCCGCATCTACAGTGCCGCCGATATGTTCGCCGATCCTCAGTTCGCCGCGCGCAAGATGATCGAGCATTTCAAATGGCAGGATGGCCTCGACATCGCGCTGCCGAACGTTACGCCGAAACTGTCCGAGACACCGGGCGGCACGCGTTGGCTCGGCCCGGAACTGGGCGAGCATACCGACGAGGTGTTGCAATCGCTCGGCTACGACGCCGTGGCGATCGAAAGCCTGCGCGAGCGCAAGATCGTTTAGCGGCTAACCGGCGTGGTTCCAACGGCCGCCTTCCTGAGAGGCGATTGGAATGGGCGGCCGGCCTGCCGCCTCACGGCGTGATGACGATCTTGCCCGTCACGCGCCGCTGCGCCATGTCGGCCAACGCACGCGGAGTTTCCTCCAATCGATAGCGGGCGCTGATGTGAGGGCGAAGTCTGCCTTCGCGCAACCAATGCACGAGTTCCTCGAACGCTTGCGCGTTACGCTGCGGCTCGCGTTTCGCGAATTCTCCCCAAAAGACACCGACGATGCTCGCACCTTTGAGCAGTGCGAGGTTGAGCGGTAGCTTTGGAATTTCCCCGCTCGCAAAGCCGACGACGAGGTATCGCCCCCGCCAGCCGATGCTGCGGAAAGCGGGCTCGGCAAAGGCGCCGCCTACGGGGTCATAGATGACTTCCGGTCCGCGGCCGTCGGTGAGTTCCCGAAGGCGTTCGCGCAGGTCTTCGATGTCGTAGCGGATTGTGGCGTCGGCGCCGTGTTCGCGGGCGACGGCGAGCTTTTCGTCGCTCGAGGCCGCCGCGATCACGCGCGCGCCGAGCGCTTTACCGATCTCGACGGCAGCGAGCCCGACGCCGCCGGCGGCGCCCAGCACGAGCATCGTCTCACCGGCGCATAGCGCACCGCGGTCGACAATGGCGTGGTGCGAAGTGCCATATGCCAGAGTGAATGCAGCCGCGACGGCGAAATCGATGCCGTCCGGCAACGGCATACAGGCTTGCGCCTGCGCAAGCGCCTGCTCGGCGAAGCCGCCGACGCGCGTAAATGCCGCCACGGCCATACCCGGGCGCAAGTGCGCAACGCCGGCGCCCACGGCTCGCACGACCCCCGCGACTTCCGAGCCGGGGGTAAACGGCATGGGCGGCTGGAACTGATACTTGTTCTCGATCACGAGAACGTCGGGAAAATTGACACTGGCCGCTTTTACGTCGATGACGACTTCGCCCGGCCCCGGCTGCAAATCGGGCACGGTTTCGACGACGAGCGTTTCAGGCGGTCCGTACTGATGGCAGCGAATGGAGCGCATAACCGTTTCCTTGCGAATTGATCGACATGCGGGCAGTGTAGCCGACGTCGAACGACCGTGCCTTTTCAAAGCTTTGCGAGCGGAAGCGAACACAGTCGCACGATCGTAGAGGCGCTGTCGGTCCTCGGTTACAATCGCCGCATGCGAATCCTACTGAGCAACGACGACGGCTATCTCGCGCCCGGGCTTGCGGCGCTTTATCACGCGCTCAAGCCGCTGGGCGAAGTCACGGTGATGGCGCCCGAGCAGAACTGCAGCGGTGCATCGAACTCGCTGACGCTTGCCCGTCCGCTTTCGGTCTGGCGCTCGGCCAACGGTTTTTACTACGTGAACGGCACGCCCACCGATTCGGTCCACATCGCCCTTACCGGGATGCTCGATCACAAGCCCGATCTGGTCGTCTCAGGCATCAACAACGGCCAGAACGTGGGCGAAGACACGCTCTATTCGGGCACCGTCGCAGCCGCCACCGAAGGCGTGATGTTCGGCGTGCCGTCGATCGCGTTTTCGCTCGTCGAAAAAGACTGGGCCCATCTGGAGGACGCGGCGCGCGTGGCGGCCGATATCGTTCGTCACTTTTTGGCGCAACCGCTGCCGTCGCATCCGCTGCTCAACGTCAACATTCCGAACCGGCCGTACGGCGAGCTGGGCGAGTGGGAAGTGACGCGTCTGGGCAAGCGACATCCGTCTCAGCCCGTCATTCGGCAAACGAACCCGCGCGGAGAGCCTATCTACTGGATCGGGCCGTCGGGCGAGGCGCTCGACGCCACCGAAGGCACCGACTTCCACGCGCTCGCGAACGGCCGTGTCTCGATTACGCCGCTGCAGCTCGATCTCACCCATACGCAGATGATGACCGCTACGCGCGAGTGGGCACGCGCCGGGCGTCGCGATTCATGACGGGCGAACGCGCCAAGCGCTTTCCACTTGGGCTTGCCGATCTCGAACGCAAGCCGCGCGGCGCCACGGAACGCGTGCGCGAACCGCTTGCTGCCCGCGAGGGGGCGGCGCGTCGCGTTGACACGTTCGCGTCGCATGCTGCCGACAAAATGGGGGCGCCCAATGTCCCGCTCGCGAGCGCGCTTGCATTGACCTCGGAACGGGTGCGCGAGCGCATGGTCGAACGGCTGCGCGGCAACGGCATTGCCGATGCGCGGGTGCTCGATGCGATAGCGGCGGTGCCGCGCCATATGTTCGTCGATCCGGGCTTGGCGGCGCAGGCCTATGAAGACGCGGCGCTACCGATCGGTCACCAGCAGACGATCTCGAAGCCGTCGGTCGTGGCGCGTATGCTCGAACTCGCCGCCGCAGGCCGCCCGCTCGATCGCGTGCTGGAGATCGGCACCGGTTGCGGGTATCAGGCTGCCGTGCTTGCACGCATAGCGCGCGACGTCTATTCGATCGAACGGATCAAGCCGCTCTACGAACGCGCCAAGTTGAACCTGCGTCCGCTGCGGGTGCCGAACATTCGACTGCACTATGGCGATGGGCGCGTGGGACTGCCGGCCGTCGCGCCGTTCGATGCGATCGTCATCGCGGCGGCCGGTCTCGATGTGCCTCAGGCGCTGCTCGAACAGTTGGCCGTCGGTGGCAGGCTGGTTGCGCCGGTCGGTTCGCAGAGCGGGCAGGCTCAGGTGTTGACGCTCGTCGAGCGTGTGGCGCCGAGCCAATGGCGAGAGTCTCGTCTTGATCGCGTTTTCTTTGTCCCCTTAAAATCCGGAGTGATTTGACACCGATGTTTACGTTGCGCGCGATGCAAACAAACAACGAACAGGCGCGGCTGACAGCCGCTCAGCGCGTCATCTGTGCGCTTGCCCTCACTACGCTCGCCGCGTGCGCGACGCGGCTCGATCAGGCGCCTGTCGTCGACCGCTCGAGCGCGCTTTCGACGGGCGCATCGGCAGCCACGCCGTTTGGCGCGTCGCAGCCGGCCATCCCACAAGGGCCGCCCCCGCCGGGCTACTACCGTGTGAAGCCGGGCGATACGCTCTATCGGATCGCGCTCGAAAACGGCCAGAACTATCGCGATATCGCGACCTGGAACAACCTGGCGAATCCGAACCAGATCGAAGTCGACCAATTGCTGCGCGTTGCGCCCCCTGGGGCGAACACGGCGACGACGACCCCGGGCGTCGCGACCGCTCCGATTACGAACGGCGGGGTGGTACAAGGCGCGCCGCTGACACCACCGACGGCGGCTGCCGCCGCCGCGTCGGCCGCCACGGCGAACGCCACGGTGCCGCCGATCTACGGAGCGGGACCGGGCTCGACGGCTACGACGATTCCGCCGCAGCCTGCCGCAAGCCCGGCCGCGGGTGCGTCGACTGCCGGCGCGGGGGAAAGCACCATCACTTTCGCGTGGCCCGTGCATGGCAGCATCGTCAATACGTTCGACGACAACAGCAACAAAGGCTTGAATATCGGAGGCACGCCGGGCGAGGCAGTGAAGGCCGCGGCCGACGGTCGGGTCGTCTATGCGGGAAATGGGCTGCGCGGATACGGCAATCTCATTATCATCAAACACAACGCGATGTATCTCACCGCCTATGCACACAACCGCTCTTTGATGGTAAAAGAGGGGGACGCGGTGACGAAGGGGCAGAAGATCGCCGAGATGGGCAACAGCGATTCCGACCGCGTGATGCTGCACTTTGAGATCCGCCGACAGGGCAAACCTGTCGATCCGATGAAATACTTGCCGCCGCAATAAGCGATACGACCATGCCGACATCGAAGCGCCGCAAGCAGCAAGCCGAAACGGACACGCTCAGCCGCGTCACGCCCGACCTGGTGCATGACGCCGGCGCTTCGACGACCGAGCCCGAGGACGAAACGACGGAGTCCGAAACCGATTTCGAGCCCGAGTCGTCTGCTCGCGAGTCCGAAGAGGGCGAGGGGCGGGAAGAGGCGGCGGAGCCCGGGCCCGATCCGGACGATTTTCGGGCACTTTTGCAGGCCGAACTGACGGCCGATACGATTCAGCACTACCTGAACCGCATCAGCGTCAAGCCGCTGCTGACGGTCGAGGAGGAGCAGCGCTATTCGCGGCTCGCCAAAGCCGGGGAGTTCGAAGCGCGTCAGGTGATGATCGAGCGCAACCTGCGGCTTGTCGTCAGTATCGCCAAAGGCTACTTGAATCGCGGGGTGCCTTTGCTCGATCTGATCGAGGAGGGCAATCTCGGGCTCATGCACGCCATCGAGAAATTCGATCCGACGCGCGGCTTCCGCTTTTCCACGTACGCCACCTGGTGGATCCGCCAAAGCATCGAGCGCGCGATCATGAATCAGGCGCGCACGGTTCGGCTGCCGGTGCATGTGATTCGCGAACTCAATCAGGTGCTGCGGGCCAAGCGACACCTGGAAAAGAATTCGATGAATTCGGGCGAGCCCGTAGAACGGCGCGATGCCAGCATCGACGACATTGCATACCTGACGGGCAAGACCACAGACGAAGTCACCGATATCCTGGCGCTCAACGAGCATACGGCCTCGCTCGACGCGCCGCTCGATCTCGATCCGGCCAGTAGCCTGCTCGATCTATTGTCGGACGACCAGAGCCAATCGCCGGACGCCGAAGTGCAGCACCGGGAACTCGAGACATTGACGCGCGCCTGGCTGTCGCGTTTGTCGGACAAGCATCGGCATGTGATTGAACGACGTTTCGGCCTCAACCACATCGAGCCGGCGACGCTCGAAGAACTGGCCGATGAAATGGGCCTCACGCGCGAGCGGGTGAGGCAGATTCAGCAGGAAGCGCTGGTGCGCCTGAAACGCTTCTTCGCGTCCAACGGCGTACGCAAGGATGCTGTCTTATAGGGTGGCCGTGCAAGCGCGCTCCACCCCGTCTACCCGCTCTACCCGCGAACAACTCCCAGGTTAATGACTCCGATTCTCGTTTTGGACATCGAGACGATCCCCGATGTCGCCGGCATCCGCCGGCTCGACGATCTGCCCGCTTCGATGAGCGATGCCGAAGTGGCCGACCACGCCTTCGCGGCACGTCGCGAAAAGACCGGCAGCGATTTTCTGCCGCACCACCTGCAGTGTGTGGCTGCGATTTCGTGCGTCTTTCGCGACCGCACCGGATTGCGCGTGCGCTCGCTCGGTACCGTTGAGGATGGCGAGGCGGCGCTGATCCAGTCGTTCTATCGAGTCATCGAAAAGTACACGCCCCAACTGGTTTCCTGGAACGGGGGCGGTTTCGACCTACCCGTACTGCATTACCGCGCGCTCATCCATGGGATTTCCGCTTCGCGCTATTGGGATTTGGGCGAAGACGACCGCGACTTCAAATGGAATAACTACATCAGTCGGTATCATGCCCGGCATACCGATCTGATGGACGTGCTTGCCATGTACCAGGCGCGCGCCAATGCGCCGCTGGATGCGCTGGCCAAGCTTTGCGGCTTTCCGGGCAAGCTGGGGATGGACGGCGGTCAGGTCTGGACCGCTTTCCGCGAAGGCCGCATCGAAGAAATTCGCAATTATTGCGAGACGGACGTCCTCAACACCTACTTGCTCTACTGTCGTTTTCAATTGATGCGGGGAGCGTTTTCGCCTGACGAGTACGCCGACGAAATCGCCTTCGTCAAGCAATCGCTCGCGCAAGAGAGCGCGCCCCATTGGGCCGAATATCTGGCTGCTTTTGCCGATACGGCAGCGCCGGGCGGCGCACCGGGCTGAAAAAAGGGTCGAGCTGCGCCGCGATCCCTATCGCCGTCGTTTGACGGTTTCGAGGGGCGGGTTTCACGTGTGCCGATTGGGGCCAGTCGAACGAGTCAGACGAACGAGTGAGACGAACTAGTCGAGTTCGAGCACGATCGGCTGATGATCCGATGCCTGGGTGGCGCCGTCGATCTCGCAACTGCGTAGGCGGGCGCGCAAATCCTCCGTGACAAAGACGAAATCGCAGGTGATCGGGCCGTCGCTCCACTGTTTTGTATCGTAGACACCGGCAGTGAGCGGTGGCGTTTGGCCCGGGTGCAGCGTCGTCCAGGCGTCAATGAAGCCGGGTGCGCCCGCCAACGGCGCGATGAATCGGCGATACGCCTCGGAGTCGAACCTGCTATTGAAATCTCCACAGACGACCGCGCTGACGGGCCGCGAAGTCGGCGCGAACGGACCCGTGGCATTCTCGGCCGCCGCCGGGTGGGCGGCGTGATCGGCGGCTTCCAACTGCAATCGCCGAAGCTCATCGACTTGGGCCAGGCGCTGCTGAAGCGAATAAAATTCGAGATGGGTGACGAGGATGCGTAGCGGTCCGCTGCTCGTTTCGACGACCGCTTCGAGCGCAACGCGTTGCATCGAGGGCGCGCTCGCGTCGGCGGGCCATGGCAGCGAATGGCGCAGGACGAGCGAAACGGGCAGGCGCGTCGCGATCGCATTGCCGAACTGTCGCCGTGACGGCGAGCCGTCGAGCGAGGGCAGATCGGCGCCGATCGCATCGAGCACGGTGTAGCCGGGCAGCGCCTGCGCGATTTCGGCAAACTGGTCTGGCCCCGGTCCGCCCGGCAGGACGCCGAAGCCTCGCGTGATTTCCTGCATGCAGATGACATCGAAATCGGCGAGGCGCCTCGCTGCCTTGAGCGTTCGATCGAGATCGACGCGACCGCCGGCATCGCGTCCCCATTGCACGTTCCAACTCACGAGCTTCACGACTCACCCTCCGTTGCATTGCCCGGTTCGTCTACAATCTCGCCTTTCGTCCCATGTCTGCCAGGAAACCGCAGGTGTCCGAATCCCCTCGTAGTATCGCGCGTCGTAGCGAGCGCGGCGTTGCGCCCGCCGAAACCGTCCGTGCCCCCATTATCGAAATCGACTCGCTCGACGTGGAGGCGCGAGGCGTCGGCCGGTTGACGACCGAGAACGGCGAGCCCGGAAAAGTCATTTTTGTCGAAGGCGCGCTGCCGGGCGAGCGCGTCACCTATTCGAGCTACCGCAAGAAAGCAAGCTTCGAGCAGGCTCATGTCGTCGACATCTTGCGTGCAAGCCCCATGCGCGCGGCGCCGCAATGCCGTTTTTTCGGCGTCTGCGGCGGTTGTTCGATGCAGCATCTCGACGAACGCGCACAAGTCGCGATCAAGCAGCGCGTGCTCGAGGATAACCTCTGGCATTTGTCGAAGGTCAAGCCCGAAACCGTGTTCCGGCCGATCCACGGGCCGTCATGGGGCTATCGGTATCGTGCGCGGCTGACCGTTCGCCACGTTGCGAAGAAGGGCGGTGTGCTCGTCGGTTTCCACGAGAAACGGAGCAGCTACGTTGCCGACATGACGAGCTGCGAAGTGTTGCCGCCACATGTTTCCGCAATGCTCGTGCCGCTGCGCCGACTCGTGGAGGGCTTGTCGATCCGTGACCGCTTGCCGCAAATCGAGTTGGCCGTCGGCACGAGTGTCACGGCGCTCGTGTTACGTGTGCTCGAACCGATGACCGCGGACGACGAAGCGCAGGTGCGAGCGTTCGCCGATTCCTATGGCGTGCAGTTCTGGGTTCAACCGAAAGGGCCCGACACGGCCGTGCCGTTTTACCCGCTCGACGTCGACCTCGATTACACGCTGCCCGAGTTCGGCATCCGCATGCCGTTCAAGCCCACCGATTTCACGCAGGTCAATCATGCGATCAACCGGGTGCTTGTGGGCCGCGCTTTGCGCTTGCTTGCGCCGCGCCGCTCCGACCGCGTGCTCGATCTGTTCTGCGGCCTCGGCAACTTCACACTGCCGCTCGCCCGGATGGCACGCGAAGTCGTCGGCATCGAGGGCAGCGACGCGTTGACGACTCGTGCGCTCGCCAATGCAAAGATCAATGGCGTCGACCGTCATACCTCGTTTGCCTGCCGCAATTTGTTCGACGTGACGGCTGACGACTTGCGTTCGCTCGGCCCGTTCGACAAATTCCTCATCGACCCGCCGCGCGAAGGTGCGCTCGCCGTGTCGAAGGCGCTGGCTGAAATCGCGCAGAGCGGTGATGGGTCGCTGCCGGGCCGGATCGTTTACGTGTCGTGCAACCCGGCGACGCTCGCACGCGATGCGGGCTTGCTCGTGCATGAGGCTGGCTATCGGCTGAAGGGCGCGGGTGTCGTCAATATGTTCCCGCATACGTCGCACGTCGAATCGATCGCGCTGTTCGAGCGTCAGTAACGCTTGCCGGTGGTGCTTGTACCGGGCTACCAGCGACATCCCGAATCGTCGAGCGCGTCGTAGGCCAGCATCGGCAACGCCAGCAAGCCCATGTTGGCGTGCGCCTCGCGGCAATCGGCCTTCGCCGCCTTTGCTGTTTGTCTTTCAAATTCGCTCTGTGTCGGTGCTGGTGGCAGACTGGCCGAGCCGGCGCCCATCGCAGCAGTGGCGCGCTCGGCGTTGCTGCCGTAGCGGTACGAGCGCGCCGTGCCGATCTCGCCCCGTGCGCTTTGCCAATTCACCGTGGGCGCGACGGCGGCAGAGGTCGCAGAATGCGGCGGCTCGTCGAAGTGATCTGTTGCGGAGGGTGGTAACCGCGCGGGTCTGGGCGGCGCCGTACGTACCGGCTGAGCGGGGCGCTGCAAGGGTCGTCGGTTTTCGGCTGCGCGAGCGTTCGTCGCTTTCGGCGCCATGATGGGGCGCAGTGGTGCAATCAGCGAGACGACAAGCGGCTGACGGCCCGGTTGGGTGTGGCGGATATCCGTCTCTTGCTTCGGCGTGTTCAGCAGCCACCATGCGAGCGCGTGCAGCGAGCTGACCAGGATCAGCGTGCCGCCGACAGTCAAGCGACGCTTCGGGCTGCCGCGTTGCTTCCATGGCGCGCCCCATCGAGGGGCACCAGCGTGCGAAATGCAGGGTGTGGCGGACACGGGATCTGACGGGATTCGCGGATCGGCTAATGACAGGGCTGTATCGGACGGATCGCAGGCTGAAAGCCGGGCGATTCGGCAATCTGTCGATCGTAGCTGTCTCGTGATTGACCGGGCAACGCGAACTTACTGAGATTGTCGGGCAGCGAGCAGGCGGCGAGCCATAAAAAGAAAGCCCCCGCGGCGCCAGGCCGTGCGGGGGCTTGCATGAATCGGGCGAGGCCGGCACTTGCATGCCGGCTTTCGACGCGAAGGGCGTTGCCGCCCCTGAATCGTCAGTTCCGGTTGCCGCCGAAAATGCCGAGCAACGACAACAAGTTGACGAAGACGTTGTACAGATCGAGATAAATCGAGAGCGTTGCCGAAATGTAGTTCGTTTCGCCGCCGTTTACCACGCGCTGAACGTCGAACAGCATGTAGGCGGAAAAGATCACGATCGCGAGCACCGACACGGTCAGCATCAAGGCCGGCAGATGCAGGAACATGTTCGCGACGGCTGCGAGCATGATGACGATCACGCCCATGAAGAGCCATTGGCCGAGGCCCGAAAAATCGCGCTTGCTGACCGTGGCGATCGTGGCCATGGCCGCGAAGATGACGGCCGTGCCCCCGAACGCGAGCATGATCAGCGATGGCCCGTTCGAAAAGTGCAGGATGATCGTCAGGATGCGCGAGAGCATCAGGCCCATGAAGAACGTGAAGCCCAGCAGCACCAGCACGCCCACCGAACTTTCCTTCGTGCGCTCGATCGCGAACATGAAGCCGAACGCGATCGCGAGGAACGCGAACATGCTCATCACGGGGCTCGTCGCGGCGAACAGCGAGAAGCCGGTCGCGACACCGATCCATGCCCCGATCACCGTCGGCACCATCGACAGCGCCAGCAACCAATAGGTATTCCGTAGCACCCGGTTGCGGACGGCGGCCGAGCCGACGGCGCCGCCGCGGGCGACGTTGTACGGATAGTCGTTCATGCTTTCTCCTTGCGTAAAACGCATTCGAACCAGGTTTGCCGAATTGCCGGCGACGAGCCGAACATATAGCTTACCCGTTTCCTAAGATCGGTCCGGTGGGCGCGAGTTTCAAGCGCACAGACGCTTTTTACACCACCTTTCGTCAGTGTAAGGGTTTGGTCGCAATCATACACCGGAACATGCTACAATTGCAGATTCATTAGAATCTGTAACCCCTTAATTTTTTGGAGTTTTTATGGCGATCGAGCGTACCCTGTCGATTATCAAGCCCGATGCAGTGGCGAAAAACGTGATTGGCCAGATCTACAGCCGTTTCGAAAACGCGGGCCTGAAGATCGTCGCGTCGCGCATGGCTCAACTCTCGCGCGCCGACGCCGAGAAGTTCTATGCCGTGCATGCCGCACGCCCGTTCTTCAAGGACCTCGTCGACTTCATGATCTCGGGTCCGGTGATGGTGCAAGTGCTCGAAGGCGAAAACGCGATTCTGAAGAACCGTGACCTGATGGGCGCAACGGATCCGAAGAAGGCCGAGAAGGGCACGATCCGCGCCGATTTCGCCGACAGCATCGACGCCAACGCCGTGCACGGCTCGGACGCAGCGGAAACGGCGGCCGTGGAAATCGCCTTCTTCTTCCCGGAAATCAACGTCTACTCGCGCTGATCGCCGGGCGAGACGTCCGCGTAACGATGCTTGGCGCGCCCGGGTCGCCTGGCGTTGCGGCGCGTTTGACGCGCGGCGATATCAGGCGCTCCGTTTTGGAACAGCAGGATCCGACATGACGAGCAGTACTCCCGTCAATCTTCTCGACTTCGATGCCGCAGGTCTGGTCGCCTATTGCAACAGCCTGGGCGAGAAGCCGTTTCGCGCCAAGCAATTGCAGCGCTGGATTCACCAGTACAACGCCGCCGATTTCGACGGCATGACCGATCTCGCGAAATCGCTGCGCACGAAGCTCAAGGATCGCGCGGCGATCGTGATGCCGCCCGTGGTCAGCGATCACGTGTCGAGCGACGGCACCCGCAAGTGGCTCGTCGATGTCGGCAACGGCAACGCGGTCGAGACGGTGTTCATCCCCGAAGAGACGCGCGGCACGCTGTGCGTGTCGTCGCAGGCCGGCTGCGCCGTCAATTGCCGGTTTTGCTCGACGGGGAAACAGGGTTTTTCGCGCAATCTGACCACGGCCGAAATCATCGGTCAGTTGCGCATGGCCGAATTCGCGCTGCGCGCTGCGCTGGGCCGTCCGCATGCGCCGGATAGCAAGGGCGAGCGCGTCATTACGAACGTCGTCATGATGGGCATGGGCGAGCCGTTGCTCAATTACGATGCGCTCGTGCCGGCGCTGCGCTTGATGCTGGACGATAACGCCTACGGGTTATCGCGCCGTCGCGTGACGGTGTCGACCTCGGGCGTGGTGCCGATGATGGACCGTCTCGGCGCCGATTTGCCGGTCGCGCTTGCCGTATCGTTGCACGCGCCGAACGACGCATTGCGTGACATGCTCGTGCCGTTGAACAAGAAGTATCCTTTGCGCGAATTGATGGCCGCGTGCGGGCGCTATCTCGAAGTGGCCCCGCGCGATTTCATTACGTTCGAGTACTGCATGCTCGACGGCGTGAACGACAGCGACGCGCACGCACGCGAGTTGCTGGCCCTGACGGCTGACGTGCCGTGCAAGTTCAACCTGATTCCGTTCAACCCGTTCCCGGAGTCCGGGCTGGTTCGCTCCAAGTCCGAGCGGATCAAGCGATTTGCACAGATCCTGATCGATGCGGGCATCGTTACCACCGTGCGCAAGACGCGCGGCGACGACATCGACGCCGCCTGCGGCCAATTGGCGGGCGCCGTAAAGGATCGGACGCGTGTGGCGGAACGGATGGGACGAAACACGGAAGGCCGGACGAACAAGATCATCGAAGTGCGGCCCGTGCGCTGAGGCCTGCGCGGTCCGTGCGGTAAGGAGGGCATGTCGCCTTGAGCGGCATGCGGCAGGAAGGGGGTGCGCCCGCCGGGCGTTGACCAGATGGATGCTTCGCGCAGCGAGGCCATCGAGTCGGCTCGGCGAGGCGCGAAGTGGAAAAAGAGAATCGACGCGAGGATCAGGGATGAGCGAATCGCAGCATCCGCAATCAGAAGGCACACAGACGAGCGCAAGGCGTTCAGGCGCCGAGGTAGGCACCGCGCCCCAGACTGCGCCGGGCGCCGCTTACACGCCGCTCGATTCGCTTGCCGCGGTCGGAGCTCGACTTGCTCAATTGCGGGAAGCGAAGGGCTGGTCCGTCGACGACGTGTCCGCGCGATTGAAAGTGTCGCCGAACAAGATGCGTTCGCTCGAAGCCGGCGACATCAGTCAACTGCCCGGTACGACGTTCGCGATCGGTGTGATCCGCAGTTACGCCAAGATGCTGGGCACCGATCCGGAGCCGCTGGCGCAGGCGCTGCGGCGCGTCAAAGGCGAGGCTGAGCCGGATTTGTCGATGCCCGCTTCGATGGGGGCCGATCTGCCGCGTGGGCGCGTCTCGGTATCGCTCGGTGGTGCGCCGAAACATCGGTCCTGGTGGTGGGGGGTGGCAGCAGGCGTAATCGTTCTCATCGCGCTGGCGATGTGGCGTCAAGGCGGCGACTCGTCGGCGTGGCTGGCACGGCTGAAGGCCAGCGCGGGCGGGATGGCGGCCAATCCCGCCGGCCCTGCCTCGGGAGCGGTTGCGCCCGGTACGGCCGTGACAGCCGTGACGGCAGCGGGCCCGGTCGGCGAACAGCCGGCGGCCGCTTCGGGCGTCGCTGCTGCCGCGCAGGACACGAGCGGCGCAGTGATCACGCATTTGGAAACGCCTCATACCGCGTCGCAGCCGGCGATCGTTGAAGCAGCGCCGCCGGTGACGACAGCGTCGGCGCCGTCGTCCGGCGCCTCGGTTGAGCCGCAAGCGGGTGCGCAGAGCGCCGCGACAGCTTCGGCACCGGCCGCCCAGCCCGCGGCAGCCTCGCAGGCGACGGCAGGGGTGCCCGCTTCGGGGGCGTCGACGATCGCGGTCAAGGTCACGCAAGATAGCTGGTTCAGCGTGCGCGACAAGAGCGGCAAGGAAGTGTTTTCCGGGCTTGTTCATGCCGGCGACACGAAGGAAGTCACCGGTACGCCGCCGTTCAAGGTCACCGCGGGCAACCGCGCGGGGCTCGAATCGATGACGCTCGATGGGCAAGCCGTCGACGCAGCCAGGTTCGGTCCCAACAAGGGCAACGTTGCACGTTTCACGTTGCCGTAACGTTTCGACGCCACGGCGGCGCGCCGCGGCTTTCCCAATCGGGCGCGCAGCCGCTGGCCGGTGCTGCGCGCGCAGCGTAACCAGGACTCAAGGGTCTTTCGATGCCTACCGACAGCACTAGTCAGATTTGTTCTTCCGTGCCGGTTTTCGGCGGTCCCGCGAAGCGTCGCGCCTCGCACGCGGTCGACGTTCGCTGGGGCGGCCAGCTTGTGACGATCGGCGGCGATGCCCCCGTGCGCATCCAATCGATGACGAACACGGATACGGCCGACGCCATCGGCACGGCGATTCAGGTGAAAGAGCTCGCGCAGGCCGGCTCGGAGCTCGTTCGCATCACCGTCAATACGCCCGAAGCGGCGCAAGCCGTTCCCGCCATTCGAGAGCAGCTCGATCGCATGGGCGTCACGGTGCCGCTCGTCGGCGATTTTCACTACAACGGCCATTTGTTGTTGCGCGATCACCCGGCCTGTGCCGAAGCACTCTCGAAGTATCGAATCAATCCCGGCAATGTCGGCCAGGGCGCGAAGCGCGATACGCAATTCGCGCAAATGATCGAAGCCGCGATCCGCTTCGACAAACCGGTGCGCATCGGCGTGAACTGGGGCAGCCTCGATCAGGATCTGCTCGCGCGGATGATGGATGAAAACGCGGCTCGCAGCGAGCCGTGGGAAGCGCAAAGCGTGATGTACGAGGCGCTGATTCAATCGGCGATCGGCTCGGCCGAGCGCGCCGTCGAACTGGGTTTGTCGCGCAGCAGGATCATCCTGTCGTGCAAGGTCAGCGGCGTGCAGGATCTGATCGCGGTCTACCGCGAGCTCGCGCGTCGCTGCGAGTTCGCGCTGCACCTGGGATTGACCGAAGCCGGCATGGGCTCGAAGGGCATCGTCGCGTCCACGGCCGCGCTCGGCGTGTTGCTGCAAGAAGGGATCGGCGACACCATCCGCATTTCGCTCACGCCTGAGCCCGGCGCGTCGCGCACGGGCGAGGTCATCGTCGGCCAGGAAATCCTGCAGACGATGGGGCTGCGCTCGTTCACGCCGATGGTTATCGCCTGTCCCGGCTGCGGCCGCACGACAAGCACATTGTTCCAGGAGCTGGCGTCGCAAATTCAGTCGTACCTGCGTGCGCAGATGCCTGTGTGGCGCGACGAATATCCTGGCGTCGAAAAGATGCACGTTGCGGTGATGGGCTGCATCGTCAACGGGCCTGGCGAGTCGAAGCAGGCCAATATCGGCATCAGCTTGCCGGGCTCCGGGGAAAATCCGGCGGCGCCGGTGTTCATCGACGGCGAAAAGGTGAAAACGCTGCGCGGTGAGCGCATTGCCGAGGAATTCCAGCAAATCGTGAGCGATTACGTCGAGCGCCGCTATGGCCGCACGAGCGTCGCAAACTAAAAGTCGACCGAACAACGATGACAGAACAGAAGAGAAAGCTCGAGAAGCTCGCAGGCGTCAAAGGCATGAACGACATCCTCCCGCAGGATGCCGCGCTGTGGGATTTCTTCGAATCGACGGTCAAGTCGATGCTGCGTGCGTACGGCTATCAGAACATCCGCACGCCTATCGTCGAGCACACGCAGCTGTTCACGCGCGGCATCGGCGAAGTGACCGATATCGTCGAAAAGGAGATGTACAGTTTCGTCGACTCGCTGAACGGCGAGCATCTGACGCTGCGCCCTGAAAATACCGCGGCCGTTGTGCGCTCGGCCATCGAGCACAACCTGCTGTACGACGGGCCGAAGCGGCTTTGGTACATCGGACCGATGTTCCGTCACGAGCGCCCGCAGCGCGGACGCTATCGTCAGTTTCACCAGGTCGGCGTCGAGGCGCTCGGCTTTGCGGGACCCGACACCGACGCCGAAATCATTCTGATGTGCCAGCGTCTGTGGGACGACCTTGGCCTGACCGGCATCCGTCTCGAAATCAATTCGCTTGGCTTGGCGGAAGAGCGCGCGGCGCATCGCGTCGAATTGATCGCTTATCTTGAAAAGCATGTCGATTTGCTCGACGAGGACGCCAAGCGTCGGCTCTATACGAATCCGCTGCGCGTGCTCGACACGAAGAATCCCGCGCTGCAGGAGATCGCGCAAAATGCGCCGAAGCTCATCGACTTTCTCGGCGACGTCTCGCGTGCTCACTTCGACGGGCTGCAGCGCTTGCTGAAGGCCAACAATATTCCCTTCACGATCAATCCGCGTCTCGTGCGCGGTCTCGATTACTACAACCTGACCGTGTTCGAGTGGGTGACCGATAAGCTCGGGGCGCAAGGCACGGTCGCCGCCGGTGGCCGCTACGATCCGCTCATCGAGCAGTTGGGCGGCAAAGCCACGGCCGCGTGCGGCTGGGCGATGGGCGTCGAGCGTATCCTCGAATTGCTGAAGGAAGAATCGCTCGTGCCGCAGGAAGAGGGATGCGACGTCTACGTCGTCCATCAGGGCGAGCGCGCGTGTGAGCAGGCGTTCGTCATTGCCGAGCGTCTTCGCGATACGGGGCTCGACGTCATCCTGCATTGCAGCGTCGACGGCGCACCGGCGAGCTTCAAGTCGCAGATGAAGCGCGCCGACGCGAGCGGTGCGGCGTTCGCGGTCATTCTCGGAGAAGACGAAGTTGCCAACGGCACGGTCGGCGTCAAGCCGCTGCGCGATGCGGCGGCGGCGGGCGAAAAGAGCGAACAGCGAACGGTGCCGGTTGAAAACTTGACCGAATTTCTAATCAATGCGATGGTTGCAACCGCCGAAGACGGCGACGACTGACGCAACCGTCGCCGCGTAAGACTAACGACGGCGCGAGACAAGAAGGAATCGCTTGGCGATGAGTTATCACGACGAACAAGAATCGATAGAAAGCTTCAAGGCTTGGTGGGCGCAATGGGGCGATAAGACCACCTGGATCGTCCTCGTGGCGCTTGTCGCCGCAGCGGCATGGAACGGTTGGAATTTCTGGCAGCGCCGTCAGGCCGCGCAGGCCGCGGTGCTCTATGAACAAGTCCAGCAGGCTGTCGCGTCGAAAGACAAGGCGGCTGTCGTACGCGACGCCGGCGACATGGAGTCGCGCTACGGCGGCACAGCCTACGGCCAGATGACTGCGCTTGCCGCGGCGAAGGCGCTTTACGAAGCCGGTGATGTGGCCGGCGCCAAGGCGCAATTGCAGTGGGCCGTGGATCACGCCCGGGACGACGAGTACAAAGAAGTCGCGAAGCTGCGGCTTGCCGCCGTGCTGCTTGACGAAAAGTCCTACGACGCTGGCCTCGCATTGCTCGACGGCACGCCACCCGAAGGCTTCCAAGGCGCGGTAGCCGATCGCCGTGGCGATTTGCTGGCGGCTGCGGGGAAACGGGCTGAGGCGCGTAGCGCCTACCAGCTCGCGCTGTCGTCGCTCGGCAAGAGCGATCCGTCCGCACGCCAGCTCGTCCAATTCAAGCTCGACGCGCTTGGCGGCTGAGCGGCGCTTGCCGGCGCTGCAGCTGACCGCCTTTACCTGAACAACCTTTGACGAAGCTTCGCTCACCGATGAATTTGCTGAAACGTATCGCCGTGCCCGTCGCTTGCGCGATGACCGTCCTCGCGATGGCCGCTTGCTCGTCCACCAAGGACGAACGCCGCAATCCGGTGCCGCTTACCGAGTTCAAGCCTGTCTTCAATGTCGAGCGGGCCTGGAAGGCGAGCGTCGGCAAGGCCGGCCGTTACTTCTTCTCGCCCGTCGTCGTCGGCGATGCCGTGTATGCGGCTGGCGGCAACGGCACCGTGGCGAAGATCGACGGCAAGACCGGGCAGGACATCTGGCGCGCCAAGCTGCACACCGACCTGACGGCGGGTGTCGGTAGCGACGGCACATACACCGCGGTCGGCGCTGAGAAAGGCGGTGTGCAGGTGATCGGCTCGGACGGCAAGCTGCTCTGGAAGACGTCGGTACCGGGCGAAATCGTATCCCCGCCGCTCGTCGGCAACGGCTACGTGATCGTCCGTACGATCGACGGTCAGATCAATGCCTTCAACGCGGCCACCGGCGAATTGCGCTGGCAGTATCACAACCGGGCCGTCCCGCTCAACCTGCGCGTGTCCGCAGGCATGGCGTTCGCGGGTCAGGCGGCGGTGCTGGCAGGGTTCCCGGGGGGCTCGCTCGCGGCGATCAACCTGAAGACCGGCGACGACTATTGGCAAGCGCCGGTGTCGTTTCCAAAGGGCGTGACCGAAGTGGAGCGGATCAACGACGTAACGGGCGCACCGACGCTCGTCGGCGCCCAGGCGTGCGCCGTGACCTTCCAGGGGCGCCTGAGCTGCTTCGATGCCAACAACGGCCAGCCCGTCTGGGAGAAGCCGTTTTCAGGCGTCAGCGGTCTTGCGGAAGACAACAAAGTGGTGGTTGCGCCCGACGATTGGTCCGTGCTGGAAGCGTTCGATGTGACGTCGGGCAATCTGCTCTGGAAGAACGACAAGCTCAAGAATCGCGATTTGAGCGGGCCGTATCTGCTGGGGCCCAATGTGGTGGTCGGCGATTACAAGGGCTTTGTCCATTTCCTGTCGCGTGACGACGGTTCGTTCCTCGCGCGAGCCAAAACGGATGGCAGTGCGATCACGGCTGCGCCGGTGGCAGTGGACAATACGCTGATCGTGCAAACACACGACGGCGACCTGTACGGGTTCGTATCGCGCTAGGCGCGGCGATTCCTAGCGTGGAGACTGCGGGCCGGCTCAGCCGGCCGCAGCCGTTTGAGTGCTGGCGCGGGATCTGCGGCCGGCGAACGGGTGCGCGGAACGCCGGGCTCCGATGTATCTTGATTATTTTTCAGCGGCATCGCGCGGGCATCGGCTCGCGCAGCCGGCGGGCGGCGCCGATCGCCGGCGCGCTATGCCAGCTTGCGCCGCACGCGGCGCATTGAAACGCCGATGTTCTCGTAGCTCGTCATTCGATGGGCGGGCGCGGCGGCGCGAGCTTCCTTTAGGCAACATCAGATGAAACCCGTTATTGCCCTTGTCGGGCGCCCCAATGTGGGGAAATCCACTCTGTTCAACCGCTTGACGCGGTCGCGCGACGCGCTGGTCGCCGATTTGCCGGGCCTCACGCGCGACCGCCATTATGGCGAAGGGCGCGTGGGCGAACGCGCCTATCTCGTCGTAGATACGGGCGGATTCGAGCCCGTCGCGAAAGACGGCATCCTGCATGAAATGGCGCGGCAAACGCGGCAGGCTGTCGAAGAGTCCGATGTCGTGGTCTTCATCGTCGACGGGCGCAACGGCCTGGCGCCTCAGGACAAGGCGATCGCCGACTACCTGCGCAAGACCGGCCGCCCGATCGTGCTCGTCGTGAACAAGGCCGAGGGTATGAAGTACACGGCCGTGGCCTCCGATTTTTACGAGCTCGGTCTCGGCGACCCACGCGCCATCTCCGCGGCGCACGGCGACGGCGTCACGGAGATGATCAATGACGCGCTCGAAATCGCCTATGCCGGCCACCCGGAAGAGGATGAAGAAGAGAGCGCCGCGCGCGGCATCAAGATTGCGATCGTCGGCCGGCCGAATGTCGGCAAATCGACGCTCGTCAACACGCTGATCGGCGAGGACCGCGTGATCGCGTTCGACATGCCGGGGACGACGCGCGACTCGATCTATGTAGACTTCGAACGCCAGGGCAGGAAATATACGCTGATCGACACGGCCGGCCTGCGCCGCCGCGGCAAGGTCTTCGAGGCGATCGAGAAGTTCTCGGTGGTGAAGACGCTGCAGTCGATAGCCGACGCCAACGTCGTGATCTTGCTGCTCGATGCGCGTCAGGATATCTCGGAACAGGATGCCCACATCGCTGGATTCGTGGTGGAGCAAGGGCGCGCGCTCGTCGTCGGCGTCAATAAATGGGATGGGCTCGATGCGCACGTGCGCGACCGCACGAAAGCGGACATGATGCGCAAGCTCAAATTCCTCGAATTCGCGAAGTTCCACTTCATCTCGGCCACCGAGAAAACCGGTATCGGCCCGCTGATGCGCTCAGTTGACGACGCTTATGCCGCCGCCATGGCGAAGCTGCCCACGCCCAAGCTCACGCGTGCGCTGATCGAGGCTGTCGAATTTCAGCAGCCGCGCCGCCGCGGCCCCGTGCGTCCGAAATTGCGGTACGCGCACCAGGGCGGGCAAAACCCGCCGATCATCGTCATCCACGGCAACGCGCTCGATGCGGTGACCGAAACTTACAAGCGATATCTCGAAAATCGCTTCCGAGAAACTTTCTCGTTGACCGGAACTCCATTGCGCATAGAGTTCCGTTCGTCGGCGAACCCGTACGCCGACAAGGGCTGATCCGGGTGTCCGGCAGGGGGCTGCCGGATGGCCGGGCGGCCCGTGTGACAACGAAAATCGGCTATAGTGTAGCGATTGGTGGCGGATTTCTTTTTCTTCGTCCCAATCTGGATCCAACCTGCAAAAAAACGACGGAGTTTGCTATGAGCAACAAAGGGCAACTGTTACAAGACCCGTTTCTGAACGCACTGCGCAAAGAGCACGTGCCGGTTTCCATCTATTTGGTCAACGGCATCAAGCTGCAAGGGAACATAGAATCGTTCGACCAGTACGTCGTGTTGCTCCGGAACACCGTGACCCAGATGGTTTACAAGCACGCCATTTCGACGGTAGTGCCGGCCCGTCCGGTCAATTTCCATCCCGATTCGGAAACGGCCTGAATTCACCCTGGCGGCCGGCACGGCGCCGACGCATCGGCGCCGTGCCGGCCGCTTCTCTTTTAGACACTCATCAATTTGATCAACGCAGCGCTCGTCGGCATCGATTTCGGCAAGATCGACTTCGAAGCCAGTCTCGAAGAACTCAGTCTGCTCGCGCAAAGTGCGGGCGCACATCCCGCCGTGACATTGACCGGGCGCCGTACGAGCCCGGACGCCGCTTTGTTTGTCGGTAGCGGGAAGGCCGAGGAGTTGCGTCTCGCGTGCGAGGCCAACGAGGTCGAAATCGTTATCTTCAACCATGCGTTGGCGCCGGCCCAACAGCGCAATCTGGAACGTGCGCTTAATCGGCGCGTCGTCGATCGCACCAGTCTGATTCTCGACATCTTCGCGCAGCGTGCGCGCAGCCATGAAGGCAAGCTGCAGGTCGAACTGGCGCAGTTGCAGTATATGGCCACGCGGCTCGTCCGCGCGTGGACCCACCTGGAGCGCCAAAAGGGCGGTATCGGCCTGCGCGGCCCCGGCGAAACGCAGCTCGAAACCGACCGCCGCCTGATCGGCGAGCGCATCAAGATGCTCAAGGTCCGGCTCGAGAAGTTGCGCCGTCAGCACGGCACGCAGCGGCGTCAGCGTGCGCGCAACCGCGCAATGTCGGTGTCGCTGGTCGGCTATACGAACGCGGGCAAATCGACGTTGTTCAATGCGCTGACGAAAGCGCAAGCGTATGCGGCCGATCAATTGTTCGCGACGCTCGACACGACTTCGCGGCGGCTTTATCTCGGTGATGAGGCCGGGCAGGTGATCATCTCCGATACGGTCGGCTTTATTCGCGAATTGCCACATCAACTTGTGGCCGCGTTTCGCGCAACGCTCGAAGAAACGATTCATGCCGATTTGCTGTTGCACGTGGTCGATGCCTCCAGCGCCGTGCGGCTGGATCAGATCGACCAGGTCAATGAAGTGTTGAACGAGATCGGCGCGCATGCGGTGCGGCAGATTCTCGTTTTCAACAAGATCGACGCCGTGCCGGAATTGGCGGCTCGCGGCGAAGCGGTCGAGCGGGACGAATATGGTAATATTTCGCGCGTCTTTTTGAGCGCGCGCACCGGGCAGGGTCTGGATACGCTGCGCGCAGCCATCGCCGAAATCGCCACCTCAGAACATCTCCCAGATAGCGGGCGAGCGCAGCCGGAAGAAGCGCTGCCAGGTCATGAGCGCGAAGACTCCGACGCGTCGGATGCGCGGACATGGCGCTCTGATTTGCATTGACCGGCCCTCCCAACTCGAGCGAACGAACAGGTGAACGAATACAACGAGCGGAGTTTCTGGCTGCGTGCGCGCGCCATTCTTTCGATCAACGATCCCCGTTGGGGGCGCAGCGACGGTAACGGTAGCCGGCAACGGCCGAACGAGCCGAAGCGTGGCCCCGGCGGCAACGATGGCGACGGCGGCGGTCCGCCCGATCTCGACGAAATGTGGCGCGATTTCAATCGGCGCCTGTCGCGCTTTTTCGGCGGTAAAGGCCAGGGAAGCGGGCCGGGGGATCGGCGTCCGGACAACGGACGAGCGGCTCGAATCGGCGTCGGCATTGTCATCGGCGTGCTCGCGGCGATCTATATCGGCAGCGGCATCTTCGTCGTGCAGGAGGGCCAAACCGGTATCGTCCTGCAATTCGGCAAATACCGGGGAACGGTGGAGCCGGGTATCCATATCCGTCTGCCCTATCCGTTTGAAACCCACGAAATCGTCAATGTCGCGCAAATCCGTTCGGTCGAGATCGGCCGCGGCAATGCAATGAGCGATGCCGACATGAAGGATGCATCCGTGATCACGCAAGACGGTGGTATCGTCGATGTCCGCGTGGCCGTGCAATATCAGGTCAAATCGGCTACCGATTACCTGTTCCAAACGGTCGATCCCGATCTCAGCGTGACGCAGGCGGCGCAAGCGGCGGTGCGAGAGACCGTCGGCGCGCGCAGCACGGAGAGCTTGCTCGACGGCAACCGCGACGCGATTCGCGAGCCGCTCGCGCAAGCCATTCAGAGCGCGCTCGACCGGACTCGCACGGGGCTTGCCGTGACGAGCGTCACCGTGCAGTCCATCGAGCCGCCGGCGGCGGTGCAGGGCGCCTACGCGGACGCCGCGCGGGCCCGCCAGGAGCACGCGCGTGCCAAGAGTGCGGCGCAAGCCTATGCGGGGCAAATCTTGCCGGGTGCGAAAGAACAAGCGCAGCGTTCGATCGACGACGCGAAGGCGTACGCACAACGCGTCGAAGCGCAGGCGCAGGGAGACGCCGAGCGCTTCAAAGAGGTCTACGCTCAGTACGCGAAAGCGCCGGCCGTCATACGCGAGCGGATGTACCTGGAAACCATGCGCGAAATATATGCGAACACCACGAAGGTATTCGTCGGCGCCAAGGGTGGTAGCAACGTCGTGAACCTGTCGCTTGATAAGCTGCTCGAGGCCAATCGGCGCGCGGCGCCCGAAACGGCGGCATCGGCAGCCGCGGGTGCTCAAGGCGCGGCGGCGGGCGCGCAGGCGGCGTCGCCACAGGCGCCGGCCGCAGCAGCGCCGAGCGCGGCGAGCCAGGCGGCCGCGGCAAGCGATGCGATGCGTTCGCGAGACGCGTTGCGCAGTCGCTCCCGCGAAGACGAATTGCAGCAGCAATAGGAAGCGCTGAACATGAACCGAATTATTGCGCTTGTCATTGTGGTCGTGGCTGTGTTGTTCGCCGGGGCGTCGACGCTGCTCGTTGTCGATCAACGGCACGTCGCGGTCGTATATTCGCGCGGCGGTAGCAACCCCGTCGTGGTCGGCACCGGCCTGCACGTCAAGCTGCCGGCGCCGCTGCAATCGGCCATGATCGTGGACACGCGCGTGCGTACGCTTGCGCCGTCCGACGCCGATCATTGTGTCACCTCGGACAAGAGCGAGCTGCTCGTCACGCCCGCCCTCAAATATCGTGTGACGGACCCATTGAAGCTCTTCAATGAAACCGAGGGGGATCAGCAAAGCGCGAATGACCGGCTTGCCGCAGCGCTACGCTCTGCGTTAGGCGAGGCATTCGGCAAACGCTCGCTCGCGGATGCGCTTGCGCACCAAGGCGCGATTGCGCGGGAAGCCCAAGCAGCGATGGCCGGTACGGCTGGTACGCTCGGTGTCGAACTCGTGGATCTGCAGTTCCTGCGTGTCGATTTTCCGCATGCTGCTGCCGACGCCGTCTACAAGCGCATGACGGCGGCCGAAGAGAAGGCGGCCAGTGATGCGCGTGCGCAGACTTCGGCCGAAGTCGCCGAAATCAAAGCCGATGCCGAGCGACAGCGCGACGCCGTGCTGGCCGATGCCTACGCGGCAGCGCAGTCGATCAAAGGCGGGGGCGATGCGAAAGCAGCCGCCATTGCCGCGGACGCATTCGGGCGCGATCCGAACTTCTACCAGTTCTACCAGAGCTTGCAGGCCTATCGAAGCGTATTCAAAGCGGGGGATGTCATCGTCGTCGATCCCGACAGTGAATTCTTCCGCTTCATGCGTAGCCCCGACGGGAACGCCGCCTCAACCAACCCGGCCGCTTCGGCTTCACGCAAACACTGATTCACAGGCGCCGCCCGATCGACGGGCGGCGCCGTCATTTTCATGGACATGGCCGGTTCGTTACTGCTTGCGATCGCACTGATGCTCATTATCGAGGGCATGTTCCCGTTCGTATTCCCGACAGCATGGCGCGAGACCTTTCGTAGAATAGCGGAACGGCCGGCGCATCATATCCGGATCGGCGGTTTGCTCGTCATGGCGCTCGGCTTGCTGCTGCTGGTGGCGGCGACCTAGGGACGAAACGATCACGCGCCGCGCGCGAAGCGTCTTCGACCCGCGCCGCGCACCGCTTCATTCGCTTTGGGCCGCGCGTTGCTCGCCCCAATTAACGTTGTAGGACTCAACCGATGTCGACCTGGCTGCTTCCCGAAAATATTGCCGACGTGCTGCCGTCCGAAGCACGCAAGATTGAAGAACTTCGACGTGCGCTGCTCGATCGTTTTCGTACGTACGGCTACGAGATGGTGATGCCGCCGATGCTCGAGTATCTCGAGTCGCTGCTGACCGGTGGTGGGAGCGACCTGAACCTGCGCACGTTCAAGCTCGTCGATCAACTGTCGGGGCGTACGCTCGGGCTGCGAGCCGACACCACGCCGCAAGTGGCGCGCATCGACGCTCACCTGCTCAACCGCCAGGGCGTGACGCGGCTTTGCTATGCCGGCAGCGTGTTGCACACGAGGCCGCGCGGCTTGCATGCGACGCGCGAACAAATTCAGATTGGTGCAGAAATATACGGCCATGCAGGGCTCGAAGCCGATCTCGAAGTTCAGCAACTGATGCTGGACGTGCTGCGTCTGGCGGGCATTGAGAACGTCCGACTCGATCTTTGCCACGCCGGGGTCTTGCTCGCGCTGTTCGAGCGCGATCCGGTCGCAGCCGGGCGGGGCGAGACGCTTTACGAGGCGCTGGCCGGCAAAGATGTGCCGCGTATCGCCGAACTCACGCAGGATCTCGACCCGGTCGTGCGCGACGCGCTGCGGGCGCTGCCGTCGCTGTACGGCGATGTCTCGGTGCTCGACCTCGCGCGGCAACAGTTGCCGCAATGGCCGGCGATTACGCGCGCGCTTGACGATTTGACGTTCCTCGCGACGCATGTCGAGGGCGCGCAGGCAGCGATCGACCTTGCCGACCTGCGCGGCTATGCCTATCACAGCGGCGTTATGTTTTCCGCATACGTCGACGGCGTGCCGAACGCCCTCGCGCGGGGCGGGCGTTACGATCACGTCGGCCAAGCCTACGGGAGGGCGCGCCCGGCCACGGGTTTTTCGCTCGATCTGCGCGAGATCGCGACGGTTTCGCCAATCGAGGCGCGCAGCAGTGCCATCCTCGCGCCGTGGAAGCACGACGATTTGTTGCGCGAACGCGTCGCTGCGCTGCGCGATGCCGGAGAAGTCGTGATTCAGGCATTGCCAGGGCACGATCATGCGCTTGACGAATTCGCGTTTGATCGTGTGCTCGTGGAGCGAGACGGCGCTTGGCTCGTAGAGGCGCGCGAGTCGCATCCGGTCGCCTGATCGAGCGGTTCGAGTCGATCAAGGCATGCTGCCGAGATTGCTCGAAGATGGGCCATGCCGTTGAAGCGAAACGGAAAAATTCGGAAGCTTCCGCGAACATGGGTAGAATACGTTTTTAACCAGCTAACGAAACAACATGTCTGCCAGTGCAGTGAACGCGGCTCCGGGACGCAACGTCGTCGTCGTCGGGACCCAGTGGGGTGATGAAGGCAAGGGCAAAATCGTCGACTGGCTGACGGACCACGCGCAAGGCGTCGTGCGTTTTCAGGGCGGTCACAATGCCGGTCATACGCTCATCATCGGCGGCAAGAAAACGATCTTGCGCCTCATTCCGTCGGGCATCATGCGCGCGGGCGTCGCCTGCTACATCGGCAACGGTGTCGTGCTTTCGCCCGAAGCGCTGTTCAAGGAGATCGGCGAACTCGAAGCGGCGGGCGTCGACGTCCGTCAGCGCCTGTTTATCTCCGAAGCCACCACGCTGATTCTGCCGTATCACATCGCGATCGATCAGGCGCGCGAGGCGCGTCGCGGCGCGAGCAAGATCGGCACGACCGGGCGCGGCATCGGCCCCGCCTACGAGGACAAAGTCGGCCGCCGCGCGCTGCGCGTGCAGGATTTGTTCGCGCCGGACACGTTCGCCGAACGTCTGCGCGAAACGCTCGATTTCCATAATTTCGTCCTGACCCAATATCTGGGCGCCGCCGCAGTCGACTTCCAGCAGACGCTCGACACGATGCTCGGCTACGCCGAGCGCCTCGCGCCGATGGTCGCCGACGTCTCGCGGCGCTTGTACGACGAAAACGCGGCGGGCCGCAATCTGTTGTTCGAAGGCGCGCAGGGCACGCTGCTCGACGTCGATCACGGCACTTATCCTTTCGTCACGTCGAGCAATTGCGTCGCAGGCGCTGCCGCGGCAGGCGCAGGCGTCGGTCCGCAAAAGTTGCACTACATTCTCGGTATCACGAAGGCGTATTGCACGCGCGTCGGCTCCGGGCCGTTCCCGAGCGAGCTCTACGATGCGGACAATCCGCAGCGACAGAATGCGGTTGGCGTCACGCTCGCGAACGTCGGCAAGGAGTTCGGCTCCGTGACAGGGCGTCCGCGTCGCACGGGTTGGCTCGACGCCGCTGCGCTGCGTCGTTCGATCCAGATCAACGGCGTGTCAGGGCTGTGCATGACCAAGCTCGACGTGCTCGACGGCCTGGAAGAGGTCAACCTCTGCGTCGGATACAAGATCGACGGCAAGAGCGTGGATCTGCTCCCGCGCGGTGCGGCCGAAGTGGCGCGCTGCGAGCCCGTCTACGAGACGTTCGCCGGGTGGAAGGAGAGCACGATCGGCATTACGCAGTGGGATCGTCTTCCCGCCAATGCGCAGGCTTACCTGACGCGCGTTCAGGAAGTGGCCGGCGTGCCGATCGACATGATCTCGACAGGCCCCGATCGCGACGAGACGATCTTGTTGCGCCATCCGTTCAAGGTCTAAGCGATGACGCAGAACATGCCGATGATCGCGATGGCCGACCCGCGCAACGACGAAAAGAACCTCTGGGTGAGCTGGGACGAATATCATCGGCTCATCGAGCTCCTGGCGCTCGCCGTGCATGATTCGGGTTGGAAGTTCGACCAGATCCTTTGCCTTGCGCGCGGCGGCTTGCGCGTCGGCGACCAGCTTTCGCGTATTTACGACCTCCCGTTGGCGATTCTCGCGACGAGTTCCTACCGCGAGGCGGCGGGGACTCAGCAGGGCGAGCTCGATATCGCGCAATACATCACGATGACGCGCGGGGATTTGTCAGGCAACGTGTTGCTCGTCGACGATCTGGTTGACTCGGGAGTGACGCTTGCGCGTGTCCAGCAACATTTGAAAGAGCGCTATCCGGCCGTTGCGGCCGTGCGCTCGGCCGTGCTGTGGTACAAGGGCTGCTCGAAGGTCAAACCCGACTATTTTGTTCAATCCTTGCCGACCAACCCGTGGATCCATCAGCCGTTCGAGGAGTGGGACACGGTTCGGCCGCACAATCTGGGCGCCTGGATCAAACGTGGCGTCGCTCAGGATTGAACTGCGGCACGTAAGTTGCACTTGGTCTGAGTCTCGCCGTTGCGCGGGTATCAATGATCGAGCGGAGTCGGGCGACTCCGCTCTTTTTATGTGTATTCGTCATCGATGCACCGCTAGAATAGCGCTCGGTGCCGGCTGATCCGGTACGAATCGCTTCGTTTATGACAGACAACAACCACGACAACCTTCGCCAGCATTCGTTGCCGGCGCTCGCTCTGGCGGCCATCGGCGTCGTGTTCGGCGATATCGGCACGAGCCCGCTGTATGCGCTTAAGGAAGCCTTCAGCCCCGCACACGGCATCGCACTGACCGACCATTCGATCCTTGGCGTTATCTCGTTATTGTTCTGGGCGATCGTCGTTGTCGTCTCGATAAAGTACGTGTTGTTCGTGATGCGCGCGGACAACAATGGCGAGGGTGGGGTGCTTGCGCTGATGGCGCTGTCTTTGCGGCCGTTTTCGGCAAAGTCGCGCGTCACGGGCGTCTTGATGATGCTCGGCATATTCGGCGCATGCATGTTTTACGGCGATGCTGTCATCACGCCGGCTATCTCGGTCATTTCGGCCGTTGAGGGGCTGGAGATCGCAACGCCGCATCTGTCGCATCTCGTTTTGCCGATCACGATGCTGATCCTCGTCGCGCTGTTTTGGATCCAGCGGCATGGCACGTCGCTCGTCGGCAAACTGTTCGGGCCCATTATGCTCGTCTGGTTTGCGACGCTTGCGTTGCTCGGCATCCATCATATTGCGCGTGCGCCCCAGATCATCGCTGCGCTTAATCCGTACTATGCGATTTCGTTCATGCACGCGCATATGTTGCAAGCGTATGTCGTGCTCGGTTCGGTGTTCCTCGTACTGACGGGCGCCGAAGCGCTGTATGCCGATATGGGTCACTTCGGCGCGCGTCCGATTCGTCTGGCGTGGTACATCCTCGTTATGCCGTCGCTCGTGCTCAATTACTTCGGCCAGGGCGCGCTGCTGATGCTGAACCCGAAGGCGATCGAAAATCCGTTCTTTTTGATGGCGCCGCAGTGGGCGCTGCTGCCGCTCGTCGTTCTGTCGACAGTGGCGACGGTCATCGCGTCGCAAGCCGTCATTTCGGGTGCCTATTCGCTGACGAGCCAGGCAATTCAACTCGGCTACGTCCCGCGGATGAAGGTGCTTCATACGTCGGACCTTGCGATCGGGCAGATCTACGTGCCCGTCGTCAACTGGCTGCTGCTCTTCATCATTTTGTGCGTCGTTCTTGGGTTCAAGAGCTCGGACAACCTGGCTGCGGCGTACGGTATTGCCGTCACGACGACGATGGTCATCACGACCGTGCTGGCCTGCGTCGTCATGGTCAAAGTGTGGAACTGGAACAAGGCGCTCGTCGCAGTCATCATCGCGGCCTTTACGGCCGTCGACCTGGCTTTTTTCGGTGCGAACCTGCTCAAGGTCGCCGAAGGCGGCTGGCTGCCGCTCGGCATTGGCGCGATGCTGTTCTTCTTGCTGATGACCTGGTACAAAGGCCGCATGCTCGTGAAGGAACGCACGGCGGCCGACGGTATCCCGCTCGCCCCGTTTGTGAAGGGGCTGCTCGCGCATCCGCCGCATCGGGTGTCAGGCACTGCAATCTACCTGACCGGCAGCGATTCGCTCGTGCCCGTCAGCCTGTTGCACAACCTCAAGCACAACAAAGTGCTGCACGAACGGACCATTTTTCTCACGTTCCTGACGCGCGATATTCCCTATGTCAAAGACGACGAGCGCATCACGTTGAAGGACGTGGGAGGCGGCTTGTATCTCGTTAGAGCCGCCTACGGTTTCAATGAGACGCCCGATGTCAAAGCGGTGCTGTTCGAGCTTGAGCGCATTTATGGCATGCAGTTCGAACTCATGGATACGTCGTTCTTCCTGGCTCGTGAAACGGTCGTCCCCACGCAATTGCCGGGTATGTCGATCTTGCGCGAACGCGTGTTCGCCTGGATGCATCAGAACGCTGCCAAGCCAACGGACTTCTTCCGTATTCCCGCCAACCGCGTGGTCGAGTTGGGCACGAAGATCGAGATCTGAGCATGATGTAGCCGCCGTCTCCCAAGCTGTCGGACCGGCTTCTCGAAAAACAAAGCCCGCACCTGGAACGACAGGCGCGGGCTTTGTCATTGCAACCGGCGCAATTAATGCCGCGCAGCGGGCGCAGGTGGAGAGCGGCTAGTGTTTGCCAGCCGCGCGCAGCGGCCGCCGCGTCTTGCGCTGTCCCGCTTCGGTTCAGCGCTGTTTCAGCTTCGCAAAGGCCGCAGCCATCGCGCCGGCCGGCTCCGCGTCGCGCGAGCGCTGCGGGGCGCGTGCCGTGCCGCCGGGGCGGCTTGCGCCACGCTCGTCGCGCGCTCCGCTACGCGCCACTGGCGCGGCATCGTCGTCCAGGCGCATCGTGAGCGCGATGCGCTGGCGTTTGACGTCCACATCGATCACTTTGACCTTCACGACCTGGCCGGCCTTGACGACTTCGTGCGGATCCTTGATGAACTTCGTGGACATCGCCGAGACGTGGACGAGTCCGTCCTGATGCACGCCGATATCGACGAACGCACCGAATGCCGCGACGTTGGTGACGACGCCCTCGAGCACCATCCCGGGCGCAAGATCCGAAATCTTCTCGACGCCTTCCCGGAACGTTGCGGTTTTGAATTCGGGACGAGGATCGCGGCCCGGCTTTTCGAGTTCGCCAAGAATGTCGCGGACGGTGGGAAGGCCGAAACGCTCGTCGACGAACTCTGCAGGCGACAGCCCCGCCAGCGCTTCGCGATTACCGAGCACATCGCCGATTTGCTTGCGAATTTTCGCGAGCATCCGTTCGACGACGGGGTACGCTTCAGGATGCACGGAGGAGCGATCGAGGGGATTGTCGCCGCCGTTGATACGCAGGAATCCGGCAGCTTGCTCGAACGTTTTGTCGCCGAGGCGAGGCACCTTGCGCAGATGCTCGCGGGAAGGGAACGGGCCGTTCGAATCGCGGTATTCCACGATGTTGCGCGCCAGCGTGCTGTTCAAGCCCGACACGCGCGCCAGCAGCGCGACCGATGCGGTGTTGGCGTCGACGCCTACTGCGTTGACGCAGTCTTCCACCACGGCATCGAGCGAACGGGCGAGCTCGCGCTGGTTGACATCGTGCTGATATTGGCCCACGCCGATCGCCTTGGGCTCGATCTTGACGAGTTCGGCCAACGGATCTTGTAGACGCCGAGCGATCGAAACGGCGCCGCGCAGCGAGACGTCGAGCTCGGGGAACTCCTTCGCAGCCAGCTCCGACGCCGAATATACGGACGCGCCAGCTTCGGAAACGACAATCTTTTGCAGCTTGAGCTCGGGATGGCGGGCGATCAGTTCGCTTGCAAGCTTGTCCGTTTCGCGCGACGCCGTGCCGTTGCCGATGCTGATCAATTCTGCCTGCGTCTGCGCCGCGAGGCGCGCGAGCTTGGCGATGGAGCCGTCCCAATCGCGACGCGGCTCATGCGGGTAAATCGTGTCGGTGGCGAGCACCTTGCCCGTTCGATCGACCACCGCGACCTTGACGCCTGTGCGCAAACCCGGATCGAGACCGATGACCGCCTTCGGGCCCGCGGGAGCCGCGAGCAGCAAGTCCTTCAGATTGCGCGCGAAGACGCGGATCGCTTCGTGCTCGGCCGTTTCGCGCAATTGCGTCAGCAGCTCATTTTCGAGATGAGGTTGGACTTTGACGCGCCAGCACCAGCGGCACACGTCGGAGAGCCATTTGTCTGCCGGGCGGTTTTGATTCGAGATGCCAACGTGGTGCGCGATCATCGCTTCGCATGGATGCGGCAGTTGCGTGTCCAGTTCTTCGCCGAGCCCCAGCCTGATCATCAGAACGCCCGCGTTGCGTCCGCGAAACAGCGCGAGCGCACGGTGCGAGGGGACCGTCTTCAGCGTTTCCGAGTAGTCGTAGTAGTCGCGGAATTTTTCGCCTTCCTCGTGCTCCTTGCCTTCGACGACCGAGGACGAGACGATGCCGCGCTCCGACAGATAATCGCGCAACTTCCCGAGCAATTCCGCTGTTTCGCCGAATTGTTCCGAGAGAATGTCGCGTGCGCCGTCGAGCGCCGCTTTGACGTCGGCAATGCCTTTCTCGGCGCTGACGTAGGCGGCGGCTTCGGTTTGCGGATCGAGGCGGGGATCGGCGAGCAGCGCCTGTGCGAGCGGCTCGAGCCCTGCCTCGCGCGCGATCTGGGCACGCGTGCGACGCTTGGGCTTGTACGGCAGGTAGAGATCCTCGAGCACTTGCTTGCTGTCCGCGGCATCGATTGCGGTGCGCAGCTCGTCTGTCAACTTGCCTTGCTCGCCGATGCTTGCGACGATCGTCGCGCGCCGGTCTTCCAGTTCCCGCAGATAGAGCAGGCGCTCTTCGAGTTGGCGCAGCTGCGTGTCGTCGAGGTTGTCGGTGACTTCCTTACGGTAGCGCGCGATGAACGGAACGGTGGCGCCTTCGTCGAGCAGTTGCACGGCCGCGGCGACCTGGCGCGGCTGCACGGTCAGTTCGGTGGCGATGCGTTGTACGATCTTGAGAGCTACGGAGTCCGTCATAAGAGAAGCGTCTGGCTGCTGGGGCCTCCTTTCCGCGTGAGGCCGAAGCCTGAAAACGCGAGCCCGAGGCCGGGTTGCTGAAGCGGCGCATTTTGCCACAAATGCCCGGGCGGTCGAGCGCGGGTGTTAGAATTTCGAGCATGTTCCGATCCCCGCCTACGACGTTGCCAACCTCCCGTTTTTCAGTCGCCCTGCGCGCCGCTGCCGTGGCCGCGCTGGCGCTTGCTGTGCCGCTCGGCATGCCTGCCGCTGCACTTGCACAAGCCATGCCCGCGAGCCACCCGGCCGCTGCCACGCCCGAGCCCGCGAGCGGCGCGGCATCCTCCGGCGCCGCCGGTTTCAACGCGCGCCAGCAAGCGCTCGACGCTCGCTCGGCCGCCAACGAATACGCGTACGGCGTCGCCGTGCATAACTGCTATAGCAAATTTTTCGTCAATGCCTGCCTCGGACGGGCGCGCGACAAAATGCGCGCCGTGAGCGGAAAGATTCACGCCGAGCAGCTTGCACTGAACGACGAGCGACGCTCCGTGCGGGCGCAGCAACGCGATGAGGAAGAAGCGCTGCGTCGCGAGCGCGAGGCGGCCGAGGCCCCGCAACGCGCGGCGACCGATGCGCGCAATCAGCAGGCTTTTGAGGACAAGCAGCGCCAGCACGCGCTTGATCAGGCGCAACGCAATGCCGAGGCGCCGCAACATGCCGCCGACCAAGCCGCTTACGATCGTAAGCAGGCCGACTTTCAGCGCAAGCTCGACGAGGCGCGCCAGAACGCAGCCCGGGACGCGAAGGAGCGCGCCGAGCGCGCCCAGCGGTTCGAGCGGAAGCAGGCCGACGCGCAGCAGCACAAGGCGGACGTCGAAGCGCGGCAGAAGCAGGCCGCGCAAAAGGCCCAGGAAAAGCAGCAGCAACAGCAGCAACGGCAGCAGGAACAGCAAAAGCGCTTGCAGCAGGAGCAGCAAAGCGACTGAGGCACGGGGTTTTTGCTGAATGGCAACCTCAGGCGGGCGCCCGTACGGGCGGGTTCGCGCCTGACGAACCGAGGAGGCGACCATGCGCGACCATCATGCGATCCAACCGGAGATGCTTCGCGACCGCATTTTGCAATTGCAGTCGGAGCATAGCGAACTCGATCGCGAGATAGACAAATTGGCGGACTCGTCGGACATTACCGACCTCGACCTGCGTCGGCTGAAAAAACGCAAGCTCAAGGTCAAAGACGATATCTTGTTGCTGCAGTTGCAGCTCGAACCGGACAAGCACGCGTAAGCGGCGAGCGGGCAGGCGTTGTTGCCGCGCGCTCTGCGCCGGTCATTGCATGGAAATGCCTGCCTTGAATTCACCGCTTGATGCCCCATCCGCCGCGTTGCATCCTTCGGCGCCCAGTGCGCCCGAGGATGCTCGCGACGAAACTACATCGTCGACGCAGCGGCAGACGCGTCAGCCCCATGCGCTCGCGGCTGCGCTCGCTCCGCGTCGGCGCGCCGAACTCGACACGATTTTCGCAAGCGATGGCCTGCTGGCTCGCGCCATCGACGGCTATCGGCCGCGTGCCTCGCAAATCGAAATGGCGTCGGCCGTGGCGGCAGCCATGGAGGCGTCGGGGCGCGCCATGCCTGAGCCCGCGATGTTCGAGGCCCAACGTCGCCCAGCGCGACGGCTGCGTGCGGACGCCGAGACACGAACCGAGTCGGCGGACGCAGCGTCCGAAACCGGGGCGTCTTCGCAGGAAGGTAGCGACGGCGAAAACACGCTCATCGTCGAAGCGGGAACCGGCACGGGCAAGACCTTTGCCTACCTCGTTCCGGCGATGCTCTGGGGCGGAAAGGTGATCGTCTCGACGGGCACCAAGCACTTGCAGGATCAGCTGTTTCAGCGCGACATCCCAACGGTGCGCGATGCGCTCGCGGTGCCCGTGTCGGTCGCCATGCTCAAAGGCCGCGCAAATTACCTCTGTCACTACTATCTGCAGCGCACGGCCGACAACGGACGGCTGCCGTCACGGCAAGACACCGCCTACCTGCAAGACATCGTGCGCTTCGCCAAGATCACGCGCACGGGTGACAAGGCCGAACTCGCGAGTGTGCCCGAGACGGCGGCGGTCTGGTCGATGGTGACATCGACGCGCGAGAACTGTCTCGGCCAGGAGTGTCCGCACTATAAAGAGTGCTTCGTCATGCAGGCGCGGCGCGAAGCGCAACAAGCCGACCTCGTCGTCGTCAACCATCATCTCTTCTTCGCCGACATCATGCTGCGTGATACGGGGATGGCCGAGTTGCTGCCGACCGCGAATACGATCGTCTTCGACGAGGCGCATCAATTGCCCGAGACGGCCACGCTGTTTTTCGGCGAAACATTGTCAACGGCGCAATTGCTCGAACTCGCGCGCGACACCGTGGCGGAAGGGCTGGCGCACGCGCGCGACGCGATCGAATGGGTCAAGCTCGGGGCGGGGCTCGAACGGGCGGCCCGCGACGTGCGGCTTGCGTTCAAAGACGACACGTTACGCGTATCGGCCGCACAGCTTGGCGACGATCATCCGCTCTATGGCGCCCTCGATGCGCTCGAAGCGGCGCTCGACGCGGTCTGCACAGCGCTCGCAGGGCAGGCCGAACGGGCCGAATCATTGGGCGCCTGTCTTCGTCGCGCGCGGGAACTGCAAGATCAACTGGCGCGATGGACCGCATTGCCGGAGGACGAGCCGCCGCCTGCATCAGGGACAGGCGGAGCGGCGTCCACGACCGGGCCGTCGGCTCAACACGATCTCAATGAGCGTATCCGTTGGGTCGAGGTGTTCGCACACTCCGTGCAATTGCACGAAACGCCGCTATCGGTTGCGCCGATCTTCGCCAAGCAGCGGGCCGGTGTGCCGCGTGCATGGATCTTCACGTCGGCGACGCTGTCCGTGCGCGGAGATTTCACGCACTACGCTGCGCAAATGGGCCTCGATGCGCGTCGCTCGATGACGTTGCCGAGTCCGTTTGACTATGGCACCCAGAGCTTGCTTTACGTGCCGCGCAATGTGCCGCAGCCGTCCTCTCCGGCTTTCACCGATGCTGTCTTCGAAGCCGCGCTGCCGGTGATCGAAGCGGCCGGCGGAGGCGTGTTCTTTCTCTGCACGACACTTCGCGCCGTCGATCGGATTGCCGGAAAGCTGCGCGACGTCATCGAGGCGCGAGGGTGGTCCACGCCGCTGCTCACACAAGGCGATGCGAGCCGCACGGAACTGCTCGATCGCTTTCGCGCGTATGGCAATGCGATTCTCGTCGGAAGCCAGAGTTTTTGGGAAGGCGTGGACGTGCGCGGCGATGCGCTGTCGCTCGTCGTCATCGATAAGCTGCCGTTCGCACCGCCCGATGACCCGGTTCTCTCCGCGCGCCTCGATGCGCTGACGAAGAAGGGGCTTAGCCCGTTTGCCGTCCACCAACTGCCGCAGGCCGTCATCACGTTGAAGCAGGGCGCCGGTCGCTTGATCCGCGCGGAAACGGACCGCGGCGTGTTGATGATCTGCGATACGCGGCTCGTCGATAAGCCGTACGGCCGGCGCATCTGGCAGAGCCTCCCGCCATTCAAGCGCACGCGCGAAATCGAGGTGGTACGGGAGTTTTTCGCCGAGGGCGCCGAGCAGTCTTCGTAGACGGGGAAGATAAAGAAAACCGGCCGCGAAGGCCGGTTTTCTTTTCGCCGAGATCTTCCGGCTCTAACGAGCCTGATCTGGCCGGCCCGTTAGAACTGCCACCACGATTTCTTGGTGCCGGGCCGTGCATGGCCGGTGATATACGGGCTGTCGGGGAATGTGCCGGCGAGCACGCGACGCGTATCGTCGGCGAGCTTCTGTTCGTTCAGCTTCGTGTACGACAGGATCATCAGGTGCAGGGCATCTTCGATCGCCGGCGCGTTCTTGTACTCTTTGATCGCAAGCTGCGCACGATTGATGGCCGCCACGTAGGCGCCGCGGCGATAGTAGTAATCGGCCGCATGCACTTCATACGATGCGAGCGCGTTGACGATGTAGCGCATGCGCGCTGCAGCGTCGGGGGCGTACTTGCTCTTCGGGTACTTGTCGACGACGATCTTGAACGCGTCGTAGGACTCGCGCAGCGACTTGGGATCGCGTTCGCTCATATCCTGACCGGAGAAACGGCCGAACAGACCGAGATCGTCGTTGAAGTGGATCATCCCCTTCAGGTAGTACGCGTAGGCGATGTCGGGGTGATCCGGATGCAATGAGATGAAGCGGTCGATCGCTTGATCGGCAGCGGCCGTTTCGTTGTCCTTCCAGTCGCAATAGGCGACATTGATTTGCGCTTGCTGCGCGAAGTGGCCGAACGGGTCGCGGCCCTCGAGCGCTTCGAAGTATTTCGCACACTTGCCCCAGTCGCCGCCGGACAACGCATCCTGGGCCTCCGAGTATAATTTGTTGTTTGGCCAGGCGGCTGTCTCGTCGGTCTTTTGCGGCAGGCCGTGGCAGCCTGCCACGAGCACCGCGGCCGCGGCGAGCGCAAGGCCGGCCGAAGCGGATTGAACCGCACGCTTGGCCGCGCGGCTCGCTGCGCACGAAGCCGTGCGCATCATGGTGTTGAGGGCTCGCCGCATTTCTCCATGCTTCCTAGCAATCAGTCTCACTCAGTGACCCAGTTTCAATGACCCGCACACGTCCTTCCGGCAACATGCTCGGCCCTATCGATGAAAGCGCCGATTATAGCCGAAGCGTCAGCGCCGCCGACTCGCAAGAAGACGATCGCGCTGACGGTCGTCCGAGCGCTCGCGCCGATGCCGTCGCGCACACGGGCGAAACGGCCCCACGCGTGGCGTCCGTCCCGTCCGAACTTGCGGGCGATCGACTCGATAAGGTGCTCGCGAAAGTATTTCCCGAGTTTTCTCGCAGCCGCCTGCAGAGCTGGACCGAAGCGGGCCGGGTTCTGCTGAACGGCTCGCCGGCCAAAGTGCGGCAGGCCGTGCCGCTCGGCGCGCGCATCGAGCTTACGCCCGATCTGCTGCCCGAGCAGCTTGCGTTTACCCCTGAGCCGGTTCCGCTCAACGTCGTCTACGAGGACGATTCGCTCGTCGTCATCGACAAGCCCGCGGGCCTCGTGGTTCATCCGGCGGCCGGCAACTGGAGCGGCACCCTTCTCAATGGGCTGTTGTATCGCTACCCCGATGCGGCCGGTCTGCCGCGGGCCGGCATTGTGCATCGGCTCGACAAGGAAACGTCGGGCCTGATGGTGATCGCGCGCACGCTCGAGGCGCAGACCGACCTCGTGCGCCAACTGCAGGCGCGCACGGTCAAGCGCCGCTATGTGGCACTGGTGTGGGGGGCAATGCCCGACGAGGGCATCATCGACGCGCCGATCGGTCGCGATCCGCGTGAACGTACGCGGATGGCCGTCGTCGCGGGCGCCGCCGGCAAGCATGCGCGCACGCGTTTTCGTCTGGTCGGGCAAACGACGTGGCATCAACAGACCGTCAGCGCGATCCATTGCGACCTCGAAACCGGGCGCACACACCAGATTCGCGTTCACTGCGCTCATGTCGGGCATCCTTTGTTGGGCGATCCCGTCTATGGTCATGCGCGCGGGCGCCGCTCCAGCGTGCCGCTGCCTGGGGGCTTCGCGCGCCAGGCGCTGCATGCCTGGCAGCTGGGGCTCGTGCATCCGCGCTCCGGGCGCACGATGCGCTGGCGGGCCGACGTGCCGGCCGACATGGCCGAACTCGCGCAAGCGCTTGGTTTTGGTCAGGATGCAGCGGCGTTCGAGCCCGATGAAGCCAGTGACCACGACGCATACGAGGCGTTCGACGAGAGCGAGGGCGGGTATGCGGATGAGACGGACGACGACGCCGACATCGAGTGATTGCATCCGCCGCGAGACGCGTTGCCGCAGCGGCGAAGCGCGCCAGACCCTGTGCCGCCAGCCTGAATGAACCCCGATGAGCCACGAACGGCCGACACCTGCAGCGCTATGAAAAGAACGGATGAAGGCACCGCGATGAACGAAACCTCGTTGACCGAAGCAGATTGCCTCCTGCCCCCGTGGCGCGTCTCTGCGCGTGTGCGTGCGCTCGTCACGACCCGGGCCGGCGGCGTCAGTTTGCCGCCTTACGGGCGTTGGGCGTCAGGACGCGAAGTGAAGGGCGGCCTGAACCTGGGCTTGCACACCGGCGACGATCCGGCTCATGTCGAGGAAAACCGCGCACGTTTGCTCGCGCTCGCCGGGGTACGGGCCGCGTGGCTCGAGCAAGTCCATGGCGACGCAATCGTCCGGGCCGAAGATGCACTGCGCGATGGCCCGCCCGTGCGAGCCGACGCGAGCGTCACGGCGCAACCGGGCGTTGCCTGTGTCGTGATGGTCGCCGATTGCCTGCCCGTCTTGCTGTGCGACGGCGAGGGCAGGGCCGTTGGCGCGGCACATGCCGGCTGGCGTGGTCTCGTTGCGGGCATTGTGGAAAAGACGGCGCAACGCGTGGCCGATCTCGCGCAGGACGAGGCGAGCGCCCTGCATGCTTACCTGGGGCCGGCAATCGGTCCGCAAGCGTTCGAAGTGGGCGACGACGTGCGCGATGCTTTCCTCAGTGCAGCCGCGGCCACAGAGCGCGATGCGACGGCGCGTGCGTTCGTCGCGCGCGCGGATGCGCCGGGTAAGTATCGGGCCGACCTGTACGCGCTTGCGCGCCTGCGCCTGGCGCGGCTTGGTGTCACGCGTGTGACAGGGGGCGACGCATGCACGGTCGCGCAACGCGAGCGCTTCTTTTCGTACCGGCGCGAGCGCGTCACGGGCCGTATGGCCGCGATGATCTGGCTGACCGACTGAACGTTCGCGGGGGGGCGTTCCCCGCGCCGCACAACGGATGCGCGTGTGTCGCCCCTACGTTCGTTCGCAGGTGCGCGCGAGGGCGGCTATGTGATATGCCGCACATTCAAGCGGCGCTTGGCTTCCGTGTTTTCGATCGACATCGGGAAAACGATAATAAAAAACCTGTCGCGCTGCGGCAAAATCGGTCCAAACCATTGACACGCCTCGTGGCGGGGGCAAGAATGACCGCTCGCAAGGGTGAGCGCAGCGAGGGTCGCAAGGGTTCGCCCAGGTGCGCTCGGTGCCCGCCTCTCAATCAGTCTTCCTTCCCAGACTTACGGCCAAAGCGGGTATGACTGCATCAAAATCTCGATCGACTTCTTCTCACCCCGAAACCCATACGAGCGGCGCGCAGCAAGCCGGAGCCGGCAACGCTGACATGCAACGCATGTTCGAAGCCTGGATGGGCGCCTGGCGTTCGTTCGCCGATCCGAGCAAATGGCCGTCCGCGGCACAGGCGGCCCAGATGGGCGGGGCGGCCGCGCAGGCGAACCGCAGTGCGAGCGGCGCGCCATTCCCGTTTCCGCTCCCGTTCGCGATGCCGCAGATGCCCCAAATGCCGGCAGGCGGGTTCCCGGGTATGACGATGCCCTCGATGCCCTCGATGGCCGACGCCAGCCACGCGTTCGCGGGCATGCAACTGCCGGTAGCGGCGATTCCGCCCGAAAAGTTGCGCAAGCTCCAGGCCGATTACTCGCGCGACTGTCTCGCTCTCATGCAGCAGGCCGGCGCGGCCGACCAGGCGCCGCCCGAGTTGCCCGACCGTCGATTCAGCGCGGACGCCTGGAAAGCCACGCCGGCGTTCGCCTACATGGCGGCGTGGTATCTGCTGAACGCCCGCTACCTGCAGGCGCTCGCCGATGCCCTGGATACGGACGCGAAGACCCGCGAACGGATTCGCTTCGCCGTGCAGCAGTGGACGGCCGCGGCGTCACCGAGCAACTTCTTCGCACTGAATCCCGAGGCGCAGAAGGCGCTGCTCGAAAGCCACGGCGAGAGCCTGCGCCAAGGCGTGATGAATCTTCTGGCCGATATGCGCCGCGGCAAGATTTCGCAGAGCGACGAATCGAGATTCGTCGTCGGCAAGAACATCGGAGCGACCGAGGGCGCGGTCATCTTCGAAAACGAGTTGATGCAACTGATTCAGTACAAGCCGCACACGCCGAGCGTGTTCGAACGGCCGCTGCTGATGGTGCCGCCTTGTATCAACAAGTTCTATATCCTCGATCTGCAACCCGAGAGTTCGCTTGTCGCGCATGCGCTCGACTGCGGCCATCAGGTCTTCATGATCTCGTGGCGCAACGTCGACGCGTCGCTGGCTGGCAAGACTTGGGACGACTACATGAGCGAGGGCGTGCTGGCCGCGATCGACGTGGTCAAGAGCGTCAGCGGGCGTGAACAGATCAATACGTTCGGCTTTTGCATCGGCGGCACGATGATCGCGACGGCGTTGGCCGTATTGGCGGCCCGTGGCGAACATCCGGCCGCGTCGATGACGCTGCTCACCGCGATGCTCGACTTCTCCGATACGGGGGTGCTCGACGTGTTCGTCGACGAATCGCACGTGCGCATGCGCGAGCAGGCGATCGGCGGCCTGAATGGCGCGGCGCCAGGGCTCATGCGCGGCGTCGAGTTCGCGAACGCGTTCTCTTTTCTGAGGCCCAACGACCTGGTGTGGAACTATGTCGTCGACAACTACCTCAAAGGCCGCACGCCCGCACCGTTCGACCTGCTGTACTGGAACAGCGATTCGACGAATCTGCCGGGGCCGATGTACGTCTGGTACCTGCGCAACACGTATTTGGAGAACCGCTTGCGCGAGCCGGGCGCACTGACCGTCTGCGGCGAGGCGCTCGACCTTTCGCGCATCGATGTCCCGACGTTCATTTACGGCTCGCGCGATGACCACATCGTGCCGTGGCGCACCGCGTACGCTTCGGCGCCGCTGCTGACGGGGCCGCAGCGTTTCGTGCTGGGCGCATCGGGGCATATCGCGGGCGTCATTAATCCGCCGGCGAAGGGCAAACGCAGTTTCTGGTCGCATGAAGGCAACGAGAAGGCGTTGCCCGAGAATCCGGACGACTGGTTCGACGGCGCCGTCGAAAAGCCGGGCAGCTGGTGGCCGGAGTGGATGGCATGGCTCGAGCAGTACGGCGGCAAGAAGGTCAAGGTGCGTGCGCAGTTGGGCTCGGCCGAGTACCCGGTTATCGAACCCGCACCGGGCCGGTACGTGCAAGAGCGCGATTGATTCAACCGAGGGCCGGCGACGGGTCGGATCGATCGATCCGGCGTTGATCGGGGCTGGGGAAGCTTTTTAACTATGATGCGCGGCCCTCAGGCCGCCTCACCCGCAAGGAGTCACAAATGACTGACGTAGTGATCGTATCGGCCGCCCGTACGGCGGTCGGCAAATTCGGCGGCTCGCTCGCGAAGATTGCTGCGCCCGACCTCGGCGCGGCCGTCGTGCGCGCGGTGCTCGAACGCGCGGGTGTCAAGCCCGAACAAGTGAGCGAAGTCATCTTGGGACAGGTGCTGACGGCCGGCTCGGGCCAGAACCCGGCGCGTCAGGCGCTGATCAAGGCCGGCTTGCCGAGCGCCGTGCCCGGCATGACCATCAACAAGGTCTGCGGCTCCGGCTTGAAAGCCGTGATGTTGGCGGCGAACGCAGTGATTTCGGGCGACGCCGACATCGTCGTCGCGGGCGGACAAGAGAACATGAGCGCCGCGCCGCACGTGTTGCCGGGCTCGCGCGACGGCTTCCGCATGGGCGACGCCAAGCTCGTCGACACGATGATCGTCGACGGCTTGTGGGACGTCTATAACCAGTACCACATGGGTATCACCGCCGAGAACGTGGCCAAGGAATACGGCATTACGCGCGAAGAGCAGGACAAGTTCGCTGCGTTGTCGCAGAACAAGGCCGAGGCCGCGCAAAAGTCCGGCCGCTTCGACGATGAGATCGTTCCGATCGAGATTCCGCAGCGTAAAGGCGAACCGTTGCGCTTTGTGACCGATGAATTCGTGCGCCATGGCGTGACGGCCGATGCGCTGTCGAGCCTGAAGCCGGCGTTCTCGAAGGAAGGCACGGTCACGGCCGCCAACGCCTCCGGTCTCAACGACGGCGCGGCCGCCGTGCTCGTGATGTCGGCGAAGAAGGCTGAGGCGCTCGGTTTGACGCCGCTTGCCCGCATCAAGGCTTACGCGAACGCGGGCGTCGATCCGAAGGTGATGGGCATGGGGCCGGTGCCGGCATCGCGCCGCTGTCTCGAGCGCGCGGGTTGGTCGGTGGGCGACCTGGATCTCATGGAAATCAACGAAGCGTTTGCGGCGCAGGCGCTGGCAGTCCATAAGCAAATGGGTTGGGATACGTCGAAGATCAACGTGAACGGCGGGGCGATCGCGATCGGTCATCCGATCGGCGCATCGGGTTGCCGCATTCTTGTCACGCTGCTGCATGAGATGCAAAAGCGCGATGCGAAGCGTGGCCTTGCGTCGCTCTGCATCGGCGGGGGGATGGGCGTCGCATTGGCGGTCGAGCGCGCTTGATGCGCGCAACAGCCGCGGGCAGAGCTGTTGGAGCACTGCGGTGGCAACGAAGCGGGTCGCCGGCAGGCGTCCTGCAATACACAGGAATGGAGCGTGATTCATGACTCAGCGTATTGCGTACGTAACGGGCGGGATGGGTGGCATCGGCACCGGGATCTGCCAACGCCTTCATAAGCAAGGCTTCAGGGTGGTCGCCGGCTGCGGGCCGAATTCGCCACGGCGCGTCACCTGGCTCGAGCAGCAAAAGGCGCTCGGGTTCGACTTTGTCGCCTCGGAGGGCAACGTGGGCGACTGGGAGTCGACCAAGACCGCGTTCGACAAGGTGAAAGCCGAGGTGGGCGAAATCGACGTGCTCGTCAACAACGCGGGCATCACGCGCGACGTCGTGTTCCGCAAAATGACGCACGAAGATTGGACGGCCGTCATCGATACGAATCTGACGAGCTTGTTCAACGTCACCAAGCAAGTCATCGACGGCATGGTGGAGCGGGGCTTCGGGCGCGTGATCAATATCTCGTCGGTGAACGGGCAAAAGGGTCAGTTCGGGCAAACGAACTATTCGACGGCCAAAGCCGGCATTCACGGCTTCACGATGGCCCTTGCGCAGGAAGTGGCAACCAAGGGCGTGACCGTCAATACCGTGTCCCCGGGCTACATCGGCACGGACATGGTGAAGTCGATCCGCGCCGACGTGCTCGAGAAGATCATCGCGACGATTCCGGTTCGCCGTCTGGGCACGCCGGACGAGATCGCATCGATCGTCGCCTGGCTGGCCTCGGACGAATCGGGCTTCGCCACGGGCGCCGATTTCTCGTTGAACGGCGGTTTGCATATGGGCTGACGCCCGGGCGCCGGCGGCGGTTCCCACGGCCGTCGGCGCAAAACGCGTTAAAGTATATGGGTTTCGGGGGTCCGGTTCGCTGCGGCAGACGTGGCGGATTCAAGGAGCGCCGTCATTGCGCTGCGTTGCGTTCATAAAAGGCATTACATGTCGACTACAAAGAAAACAGCCGAGCGATTCATTAAAAAGTACCCGAACCGTCGGCTCTATGACACGGAGACGAGCACGTACATCACGCTGAGCGACGTCAAGCAGCTCGTGCTCGATCAGGAGGATTTCAAGGTCATCGATGCGAAGACCAATGAGGATCTGACGCGCAGCATTTTGCTGCAGATCATTCTCGAGGAGGAAAGCGGCGGGGTGCCGATGTTCTCTTCGTCGATGCTTTCGCAGATCATCCGTTTTTACGGTCACGCGATGCAAGGCATGATGGGCGTTTACCTCGAAAAGAACATTCAAGCGTTCATCGAGATTCAGAACAAGCTGGCCGAGCAGTCGAAGAACCTCTATGAAGGCAATGCACTGAACCCCGAGGTCTGGTCGCAATTCATGAACATGCAGGCGCCGATGATGCAAGGGATGATGACGAGCTACATCGAGCAGTCGAAAAACATGTTCGTGCAGATGCAGGAACAGATGCAGAACCAGGCCAAGACGATGTTCAGCTCGTTCAACTTCAAGCCGGGCACGGGTTCCGAGCCGGAGAAGAAGTAACGAACGTGCGGGAGCGGGTGGTAGTGTCGGCCCCGGACGGAGGTTTGGGGGCGCGCCGGGCGAAAGAACGGGGTGCCGGCCCGACCGGGCGCCGAGCGTATAATCCCACGTTTGTCCGGTGAGCCGCTGGCCGCGAAATCGCGTGCGAAGCGCTGGGCCGGAGTCTTCGCCATTCGCTGGATCACCTCATGCCGCACACTTCCGCTTCCCCCGAGCCTTTGCCAGCCACGCCTCAGGCAGCGTCTCAACCGCCCAAAGTGGGCTTCGTTTCGCTGGGCTGCCCCAAAGCGCTGGTCGATTCCGAGCAGATCATCACGCAGTTGCGCGCGGAGGGCTACGCGATCTCGGGCACCTATGATGGCGCCGATCTCGTCGTCGTCAACACCTGCGGGTTCATCGACGAAGCGGTACAAGAGAGCCTGGACGCGATCGGCGAAGCGCTGACCGAAAACGGCAAGGTGATCGTGACGGGCTGTCTCGGTGCGAAAAAGAGCGCCAGCGGCGAGGGGCTCATCGAGCAGGTGCATCCGAAGGTTCTGGCCGTCACGGGCCCGCATGCCGTCGGTGAGGTCATGCAAGCCGTCCATAGCCATCTGCCGAAACCGCACGATCCGTTCGTCGATCTCGTGCCGGCTGCCGGCATCAAGCTCACGCCGCGCCACTATGCGTATCTGAAGATTTCCGAAGGCTGCAATCACCGCTGCACGTTCTGCATCATTCCCTCGATGCGCGGCGATCTCGTGTCGCGACCCGTGGCCGAGGTGATGCTCGAAGCCGAGAATCTGTTCAAGTCGGGCGTCAAGGAGCTACTCGTCATCTCGCAAGACACGAGCGCCTATGGCGTCGACGTGAAGTTCCGCACCGGTTTTTGGAATGGCCGGCCGCTCAAGACGCGCATGACCGAACTCGTCGGCGCCCTGGGCGAGCTCGCGGCGCAGTACGGGGCGTGGGTGCGGCTGCACTACGTCTATCCGTATCCGCACGTCAACGAAATCATTCCGATGATGGCCGAAGGACCGCTCAAAGGCCACGTGCTGCCTTATCTCGATGTGCCGTTCCAGCACGCCGATCCCGAAGTGCTGAAACGCATGAAGCGGCCGGCCAATGCCGAGCGCACGCTCGAGCGCGTGGCCGCCTGGCGCCGCATGTGCCCGGATCTGACCATCCGCAGCACGTTCATCGCCGGCTTTCCCGGCGAAACGGAAGCGCAATTCGAAACGCTGCTCGAATTCGTTCGCGCGGCCGAACTCGATCGCGTCGGCTGCTTCGCCTACTCGCCCGTCGAAGGGGCGAGCGCAAACGAGCTCGATGGCGCGTTGCCCGACGAAGTGCGCGAGGAGCGCCGTGCGCGCTTCATGGAAGTCGCCGAGGAGGTTTCGGCGCAGCGCATGAAACGCAAGGTTGGCAAGACGCTCAAAGTACTGATCGACGAAGTCAATGCCGACGGCGGCATCGGCCGCACGGCCGCCGATGCGCCTGAAATCGACGGCGTTGTCTATGTCGCTCCCGCAACCAAGGCGTCGAAGCGCTACAAGGCGGGCGATTTCGTCTCGGTTCGAATCACGGGCGCCGACGGCCACGATCTGTGGGGCGAAGTCTGACGCTGCCTCGCTTTGTTCGCGTAACGATAAGCCGCCATGGCGAGCCGGCATGGCCGTCATCTTCGCGCGGCGGTAAAACAAGATGCTGCCATCAGAGGACCGAGACACGATGAGGGCGCGGTTTGGTAAGCAGGACCGATGTGAAGGCAAAGCGCACCTGTGCGCCGGGGGCGCCATCCTGTCAGTGCTGTGCTCGCTCGTGCTGCTGGTGCTCTGGCCGCGTTCGGTGTGGGCTCAGGCGGCCACCGCGGTAGGCGCCGCGATCGGTCAACAGGCCGACGACGCAGCCGGCTGGGTGGCGCACCGACGTTCCGATGCGGCCAGCCTTGTCGGGCAAAGCGCTTCGGATGCAGCGGAAACAGTCAACCGGCAGGCCACGGATGCGGCCGGCGCAATCGCTCGACAATCCGCCGATGCGGCCGCGGTCGCGGTGCCGCGTGCGCCGGCCCCGCTTGTGCCCAATCCGGAGTTCGCCCATTTCCCACGCTATGCCGGCATGTTGGGCTCGCGCCGGATCGTGTTGCGTCTTGGTAAGAAGGCCGACGCCGATGATCCGACGGGCGTGCATGGCGAATATCAATTCGTCGATACGGGCGAAGTCGTGCTCGTAGCCGGCGACCGTGAAGGCGATGTGCTCGAAATCGAAGAATCGAACGATGGCACGACCATCACGGGCAATTGGGTCGGGCGCTTTGCCGCCGACGGCTCGCTTGCCGGCGATCGCATGAACATCGACGATTCCGATCCCCAGCCATTCGCTCTCCGCCCGCTTGCGGGCATCTCATCGACACCGTGACCATGACCGACTCCGCTTCCTCTCGCGCACGCCAGACTCGTATCGTTCATCCCGACGTCGAGCTTTCGCCCGGCTTCGAATCGTTCTCGACCCCCGTCATGCGCGCGTCGACGGTGGTGTTTCCCAATCTGGCCGCCGTACGGGCAGCCGATTGGCGCAACGACGGGCAGTGGCGCTACGGCTTGCATGCGACGCCCACCTCGGCTGCGTTGACGCAGCGTCTGGCACAGATCGAAGGTGGCAGGTATGCGCTGTTGCAGCCGTCCGGGCTGTCGGCGATTTCGAATGTCTACTTCGGTATCGTCAAAGCCGGCGACGATGTTTTGATTCCCGACAACGTCTATTCGCCGAATCGCGAGCACGCCAACTGGCTCGCACACGACTTCGGCCTTTCGGTCCGCTACTACGACCCGATGATCGGCGCGGGCATTGCCGGGTTGATTCGACCAAACACGCGGCTGATCTGGCTCGAAGCCCCGGGTTCCGTGACGATGGAAGTCCCCGACGTTCCGGCGATCGCCGCGGCCGCGCGGGCGCGCAACGTCGTGACGGCGATCGACAATACGTACTCGGCGGGCCTTGCGTTCCGGCCGCTCGAGCACGGCGTCGATATCTCCGTGCAAGCGCTCACGAAATACCAGTCGGGCGGGAGTGACATACTGATGGGCGCCACGATTACGGCGAGCGAGGAACTGCACCACGAGCTCAAGCGTGCGCGCATGCGTGTCGGGATCGGCGTGTCGGCCGATGACTGTTCGCTCGTGCTGCGCAGCCTGCCGAGCATGAAGGCGCGTTTCGAAGCGCATGATCGCAGCGCGCTCGCGCTGGCTCATTGGCTCAAAGCGCGGCCCGAGATCGCGGCTGTGTTGCACCCTGCGTTCGAGGATTGCCCGGGCCACGCTGCGTTCAAGCGTGACTTCACGGCAGCCGGCGGCCTCTTTTCGGTCGTGTTCGACGAGCGTTACAGCCCGGCGCAGATCGATGCATTCGTGGAGGCGCTCGAGTTGTTCGCCATCGGCTGGAGTTGGGGCGGGGCGCATAGCCTGGCGATGCCGTACGACATTGCGTCGATGCGCTCCGAATCGCAATGGCCGCACCGCGGCGTGCTGGTCCGGTTCTATGTCGGGCTCGAAGACGAGGCGGACTTGTGCGCCGATGTCGCGCGCGCGATGGCGGCGGCGCTCGGCTGAGCCATTCCAGATAAAACGCGCAGGCTATCGGGCCTGCGCGCTTTGCCCGGGGCGGGCCGGACCCGGCTGATGGCCGTTCAGAACAAGCGCAGCAACCCGTCGAGACCGACGTGATTGAACGCGACGCTGGCCGCCGCCCGCACGACCGGCTTCGCGCGAAACGCGACTGACAGGCCCACTTCCGCCATCATCTCCAAATCGTTCGAGCCGTCTCCCAGCGCAATGGCCCGGGACGTGGGGATGCCGAGCCTGGCGCAGGTCTCGCGCACCGTCCGTGCTTTGACGCTCGCGTTGACGATTTCGCCGGTCACCTTGCCGGTCAGCTTACCGTCGACGATTTCCAGCGTGTTCGCGCAGGCAAAATCGAGCCCCAACTGCGCTTTGAGTCGTTCGGTGAAGAACGTGAACCCGCCCGAAACGAGCAGCGTGCTCAGGCCGGCCGCCTTCGCGCCCGCCAACATGGTTTGCGCACCGGGCGACAAGCGCAGACGCTCCGTGAACACATGTTCGAGCGCCGATGCGTCGAGTCCCTTGAGCAGCGCCACGCGCGCCGTCAGGCTTTCGTTGAAATTCTTGATCTCGCCGCGCATCGACGCTTCCGTGATGGCGGAGACTTCGGCTTTGAGGCCGCAGAAATCGGCGATTTCGTCGATGCATTCGATCGTGATCAACGTCGAATCCATGTCCATCGCGACGAGACCGAAGTCGCGCAGCGTACGGCCCGGTTCGACGAAGGCGTAATCGAGCGCGTGGGTCGAACAGTACGATTCGATATCGAGACGTTGCCGCGGGTCGGCATCGGCGATACGAAGTGCATGGCCGTCGATCGTATGCGCTTGCGCGCCGCGGGCGAGTGCGACGAGCGGCTTGACATGGGCGGCCGCGAACGGCTCGGGGCTTTGGACGACGAGATTCATGAAAATGGCGATGCGCTGTAGGAAACCGGCGGGCTGCCGCTATGGGCGGAAAATCCCGGTATTGTAGCGGGTCGGTTGGGGTTAGACTGACAACGCGTCGATGACCATCGGTCGCGCCCCGCAAAGCGGAGCGCCCGCCCAGCCAGGAGGTGAGCATGAGGGTTCGTTTGAAGCCTGTAGCCGTTTTGGTTTGCGTCGCCGCATTTGCGGCCAGTGGTTTCGCTCAAATCGCGCAAGCGGCGCCGCCGATCACCGTCACATCGAAGACGCCGGCCGATGGACCGATCAAGTACACGGTCAAGGTCGTATCGAAGATCTATGGCAATGCGCAGGACACACGCACGATCCGTTCGGGACAAACCGACGATTACACCTGGATGACGCCGCCGCCCGGTGGCCCCGTGACAGTCCCGGAGAAATGCCCGAATTACGCGACCTTTACGCTCGACACCAACGATGAGGCACAGCGTGAAATGCGCATCAGGCTCGCGCCGACGGTGGCCGAAGACGGCACTGCTACCGTGCAATTGAGCGTGCATGCCAGTGCGCCTCATGGAAAGATCAGCGCGAAGTCGGGCGGCAAGACGCTTCAATGTCCCGGCGTCTCGACGCTGAGCCAGGTCGTGCGTTTCACGATGTCGACGGACGGCAGCGCGAAAACGATCACGCTCAGCGATGGCTCACAGGTGACCATTTCGGCGAAACCTTAGCCGATCGCTCTGCGCAGTGGCGTGGTGCGTCATGGTCAGCGCGACCGCGCGCGCTCGACGAGCCGCGTCGCGATGAACCGATGCTCGGCGCTGAACAGCCTGCGGTACGTCAGCAGCACCGCGCCCACGGTGCCGAGCGCCGACGCCGCCGCGATCAGAAACATGATGACGATCTGATAGCGAACCGCCTGCAGCGGCGATTGGCCGGCCAGCACCTGGCCTGTCATCATGCCGGGCAGGCTGACCACGCCGACGACCGCCATCTGATTGAGCGTCGGGATCATTCCGGCTCGGGCGGCTTGACGGGCCGGGCCACGCGCGGCCTCCCAACGCGTCGCGCCAAGGGCCAGCGCCATTTCGACCCGATCGCGTCGCGCCGTCAATTCTTCGGTCATTCGCTCGATGGCAAGCGAGACGCCTGTCAACGTATTGCCCAGAATCATGCCGAGAATCGGAATCGCATATTGCGGCGCGTACCAAGGATGAATGCGCATGACGGCGAACAAGCCGACCGCCGCCACGAGCCAGGCGCTGATCCAGATCGATACGAGGCTGTCGAGCCGCTGGCCGGCGTACGTGTGCGCACCGCGCGAAGCGCCGGCGAAGCCGGCGATGACTGTCATCAAGGCCATCAGCGGCAATACCACGTACCAGCGATCGACTGAAAAGACCCAGCCGAGCACGTAGCCGATCGCGAGCAACTGCACGACGGTGCGCACGGCGGCCAACGCCAGTTGGCGTCCGAGCCCGAGGGATAGCGCAACCGAAAGTGCGCCGTTGACGATCACGAGCAGCGCCGCGATGCCGACATCGACGAGACTGAGATTGTGCAGACCGGGATTCACGCGGCGTCTCCCTCGGGCGCGGTGAGGCGACCGGCACGCATCTGCAGGTGTCGTTGTCCGACACGGGCGGCTTGAGCAGGGTCGTGCGACACCCAGATGCTCGCCCGCCCTGAACGATCGGCTATGAACCAATCGTCGACGAGGGCTTCGATCGCGCGGACCGTGTCAGGGTCGAGCGAAGCCGTTGGCTCATCGAGCAGCAATACCTCGGGCGCAAGTTGGAGCACGCGAATGAGCGCGGTCACCTGGGCTTCGCCGCCCGAAAGGTCGCTCGCGCGCTTATCGAGGAAATGCTCGCCGCGCCCCGCCGCGCGAGCCAGCCGGGCCGCGCCGTCACGATCGAAGCGCAGGTCTCGATAAGCGCGCAGCGAATACGGATAGCGCAGATTGTCTTCGACCGTTCCTTCGACGAGCGCGGGGCGCTGCCGCACGTAAGCCACGCTGCGTCGAAAGCGCGGAATCGCGCGTCGCTCGACGCTGCGCCCGTGCCATAGCAACTGGCCGCCGTCGAGCGGATCGAGCAGGGCAAGCGCACGCAGCAAGACGCTTTTGCCGGAGCCGGATGGGCCCGTGATGACCACACGCTCGCTTGCAGCGAGCACAAAGTCGGTCTCGGCGAGCAGCGTCGCGGCTGTCCGCGGGTCGCGGCGCGCGAGGGCGCGCGCTTCGAGCAGGTTGGCAGCGATCATCGGATGGACGTTTTCGGCGAAACGCGTTCAAGCATGCTGGCAGGCATGTAAGCAGGTAAGCGGTTACAACGTAGGCGCAGCTTGCGATGATAGGCGAAGCGCGCACGTCACGCGGCACATCCGCGGCACATCAATTGCTGCCCGGGACAGGTATGGAGGCTCGGCATCGTTGCACGATACAGCGTCGCGCGATGCCGCCCATGAACAATCATCCGACACTTCGCATGGCGCATCCTTCCACCGTCGCCCGCACGACGGGCAAAGTCCTGGCCTGGATTATCGTCATCGTGCTTGTGCTGTGCGCGGCGATAGCGGTGTTCGTTGTCACCTTCGATTGGAATCGGGCACGGCCCTGGGTCGACGACAAGGTGTCCCAGGCCATTGGACGACCGTTCGTCATCCATGGCGATCTGCGCGTCGGCTGGCAGCGCCCCGTGAGCGAGCATGGCTGGCGTGCCTGGGTGCCCTGGCCTCGGTTCTCGGCTGGCAACGTGACGGTCGGCAATCCTGCGTGGGCTGCCTCGCAAACCTTCGCCAAGCTCGACAAAATCAGCTTCGATGTCGAAGTGTTGCCGTTGTTGGCGCGGACCATCTCGGTGCCGTCGATCGATCTCGTCAACCCGTCGATCGATCTCGAGCGGCTCAAGGATGGGCGAGACAACTGGACGTTCAACCTGCCGAAATCGAACGGCCCGTCGCGCTGGACGCTGCGCCTGGCCGATCTCGGTTTTGACAAAGGGCACGTTGCGCTGTCCGACGAGGTCAAGCAGGTCGCGTTGAACGTCGACGTCGATACGCTGGGCCATCCGCTTCCCATAGGCGACGTCATGAAGCAGCAAGAGGCGGTCTCGCATGGCGCCGCTGCGCAGGTCGTCGGCCGGGGCGGCGCGCGAAAGCTGGCGTCGCAAGCGAAGACAGCTTTGGGGGCGCAGGAAGCCTCAGCGGAAATGGCGGCGTCGAGCCCGTCGGCCGCTTCGCCGGCGCACGCCGCCTCGGGAACGGTACCATCGCAAAGCACGGCGTCGGCGGCGTCCGCCGCGTCGTCTACCGCCGCCCATCGTGACGGATCGCTCGTCTACTCGCTCGCGTGGCAGGCGAAAGGCAGCTACCGGAAGACCGACATCTCGGGTACGGGCAAGCTGGGCAGCGTTCTGGCGCTGCGCGACGCCAATCGTCCGTTCCCGCTGCAAGCCGACGTCAAAGTGGGCGATACGCGGCTTGCGCTCGTCGGCACATTGACCGACCCGGCCCATCTCTCCGCGCTCGATCTGCGGCTTTGGTTGCAGGGCCAGGATCTGTCGCATCTGTATTCGATTCTTGGCGTAACGCTGCCGCAAACGCCGCCTTACGCCACCGACGGCCGCCTCATCGGACAGTTGAACCCGGGAGCGAATGTCTTCACGTACAAGGACTTTACGGGGCGCGTCGGGGGCAGCGATCTGGAAGGGACGTTGACTTATCGATCGCGCGAGCCCCGACCTGCGTTGACGGGGCATGTGTCGTCGAATGTGCTGCGGTTTTCCGATCTTGCGCCGATCGTCGGCGCCGATTCGAACGCGAACAAGGCGCGGCGCGGCGCGGCCGTCGCGCAGCCGGGCAACCGTGCATTGCCTGTCGAGCCATTTCACACCGATCGCTGGAAGGCGATGGATGCCGACGTCACGTTCAAAGGGCGGCGTATTCTCAAAGATCCGGCGCTACCGATCACCGACGTCGATACGCACGTGATCATGAAAGACGGCGTGTTGACGTTCGATCCGTTGAACTTCGGCGTGGCGGGCGGCACATTGTCTTCGAACTTCTACCTCGACGGTGCAGCGGCGCCTTTGAAGGCGCGGATGAAATTGTCGGCGCGTCATTTGAGACTTAAGCAGTTGTTTCCGACGCAAAAGACGATGCAGTCGGCGCTGGGCGAAGTCAACGGCGACGCGAGCCTCTCGGCGACGGGCAATTCGCCGGCCGCATTGGGCGCGACGCTCGACGGCGAGGCCAAGCTGCTGATCACTCAAGGCAAGGTGAGCTTGCTGCTCATGGAAGCCGCGGGCTTGAACGTGGCGAACGTCGTGTACGAAAAGCTGTTCGGCACGCGCGACATCGATATCAATTGCATGGCGGCCGATTTCGCGGCTCAGGACGGGGTGCTCGACACGCGCACGTTCGCACTCGATACGGCCGACGCCGTCATCGGCATGGACGGGAAGATCAATCTGCGCGACGAGACGATGAATTTGACGATCCATCCTCACACGAAAGGTTTTCGCATCATCACCCTGCGCTCGCCGTTGTACGTCAAAGGTACGTTCAAGCATCCCGACGTCGGCGTGAGCAAGACGGCAATCGCGCTGCGCGCTGGCGCGGCAGTGGGCCTCGGGCTGCTGAACCCGTTGGCGGCGTTGATTCCACTGATCTCGCCGAGCCATACGAAGCCCACCCCGTGCGACGCGCTGTTGGCACAAATGCGCACGGCGCCGCGCGCGCCGCCGCCGGGCGTGCATGCTGCCGCGCATTGACGCGGCTGCCCGCGGCTCGCGCTGCGCGCGAGGGCTCGGTCGCGCGTTCGTGCGTGGGCCGGTGAGAACGGCAAAACCTTGCTAAAATACTGGGTTTTTCGCCGATCACCACTCAAAGGGACGCGCCGTGCTGTCTACCGCCAATATCACCATGCAATTCGGGCCGAAGCCCTTGTTCGAGAATATCTCGGTCAAGTTCGGCGAAGGTAACCGCTACGGTCTCATCGGCGCGAACGGCTGCGGCAAGTCGACGTTCATGAAGATCCTCGGCGGCGATCTCGAGCAGAGTTCGGGCACGGTCATGCTCGAGCCGAACATTCGCCTCGGCAAGCTGCGCCAGGATCAGTTCGCCTACGAAGACAAGCGCGTTCTCGACGTCGTCATGATGGGCCACACGGAAATGTGGGCCGCGATGACGGAGCGCGATGCGATTTACGCGAACCCCGAGGCGACCGACGACGACTACATGCACGCGGCCGAACTCGAGGCCCGGTTCGCCGAATACGGCGGCTACACGGCCGAGGCGCGCGCGGGCGAACTGCTGCTCGGCATCGGTATCGCAATCGAGGATCACAACGGGCCCATGAGCAATGTCGCGCCGGGCTGGAAGCTGCGCGTGCTGCTCGCGCAGGCGTTGTTCTCGAATCCCGATGTGCTGTTGCTCGACGAACCGACGAACAACCTCGACATCAACTCGATCCGCTGGCTGGAGAATATCCTCAACGAGTACAACTCGACGATGATCATCATCTCCCACGATCGACACTTCCTGAACCAGGTCTGCACGCACATGGCGGACATGGATTACGGCACGTTGAAGATCTATCCGGGCAACTACGACGACTACATGCTCGCCTCGACGCAGGCGCGCGAGCGCCAGGCGGCCGCCAACGCGAAGGCGAAGGAGCGCATCTCCGATCTGCAGGACTTCGTGCGCCGCTTCTCGGCGAACAAGTCGAAGGCCCGTCAGGCCACGAGCCGCCTGAAGCAGATCGACAAGATCAAGATCGAGGAATTCAAGCCGTCGTCGCGTCAGAACCCGTTCATTCGTTTCGAGTACGAGAAGAAGCTGCACAACATTGCGGTGGTGGCCGAGCGCATCACGAAGCGCTACGAGCGCACGATCTTCGAAAACTTCGATTTGAGCGTACAGCCGGGCGAGCGCATTGCGATCATCGGCGAGAACGGGGCCGGTAAAACGACGTTGCTGCGCGCGTTGTACGGCAACCTGGCGCTTGATGGCGGGTCGATCAAGTGGGCCGAGAACGCGAACGTCGGCTATATGCCGCAGGACACGTACGAGGAATTTCCCGACGACGTGACGCTGACGGATTGGATCGACAGGTATCGCAAGGAAGGCGACGACGACCAGATGGTGCGTGGCACGCTGGGCCGTTTGCTGTTCAACGCCGACGACATCAGGAAATCCGTCAAGGTGCTTTCGGGTGGCGAGAAGGGCCGCATGATCTGGGGCAAGCTCATGCTGGGCCGCCACAACGTGCTGCTGATGGACGAGCCGACGAACCACATGGACATGGAGTCGATCGAGTCGCTGCAAATCGCGCTCGAAAAGTACGACGGCACGCTGATCTTCGTTTCGCACGATCGCGAATTCGTGAGCGGTCTGGCCAACCGCATCATCGAGGTGCGCACGGACGGCACGCTGTACGACTTCGGTGGCAATTACGAAGAGTTTCTTGCCAGTCAAGGCGTGCAGTAAAGCGTCGTTATCGACGATCGACGGTGTTCTGAGGCGCGCGCGCGGTTATTCAGATCGCGCACGCCTCGAAAGTCTTCTTTCATGCGCGGGAAGTTGCGGAACACTTCGCATTGTGCTTCCCGGTGTTCCTGAACGACATTTCGACGATGTAATGGCGCTGCGTGATCTACCCGAACGCGGTACGTCGAGCATTCCAAATAATGGGCACAATCCGGAAATCTCGGTCCATGCCAACGGGGTCCGAGAATACAATGCGTGGACTGATGAAATTGGTCAATCAGTCGGGCTATGCCGCCGAAAGGTAGCGAGGAGCAAGCAAGTGAATACTATCGATAATGACGGCTCTTGAACGAGTGAGTTCACCGATATGCTCCACACTTCACCAGAAAAGAAGACTCAGGAGGGAACACCAAAGCAAAGTTCGCCGAATAACATTCAGAGGCAGTTTAACGCCACCCACCAGCCATCCACCAGCAGCGGCGAGGGGCCCGATTTTAGAGGTCGCGCGCAATCTGAGACGGGAAGGAGGATGGACCAGGGAAGGAATAGGTACCCTGTCCGCGAACTTGCTGCATCGAATCTGGGCAATCCGTTGCTCCAGGCGCGGAGCGACACTGATGTGAACAACCCGCCGGTCAGCGCAGCGGGGGCCAACGCGACGCCACGGCAATCACCGCACGGGAGTCGTTGGAGACTCGCCGCGGTGCAGCAAGAGGTTCGAAACGAACCGGCCCGTCGCCAAGGGAGTTCCAATGACGCTCGCGGGAGATCGTTCACGCTGCCCGAAAAAGATCTGAGGAACGATCGGAACACAGGCCAGGAGCCAACGTGGTACATGCAGCCGGGCAGCCCGCCGTCGGGGCGCAGCACGCCGGGCAGCCAGCGATCTGGGCGCAGCACGCCGGACGGCCAGCGATCGGGACGAAGCACGCCGGGGAGTAATGGGTGGCAGGGCTATGAGCGCTTCCACCAGGAATTGCTGGAGGAACTTGAACGCTCGACCCGCGCTCGGTGGGAGGACCACGTGGAGCAACTCTATGTGATTCCCGCCGAACAAGAGATGCCTGCCTGGGATAATCCACAGCACCTGAGTTTGGAAATGATTTTGGGCAGGCGCATTGCAAAACTTGTCCTTAATAAACCTCCTGATGGGATAGACGTGCAAGACTGGAGGCCAAAACTTGTCGAAGTGCAGGTTTTGATGATTCCAGAGAAAAAGGTGATGTTGCTGTCGTCGAACAGCAGGTCGAAATACCTCAAGAGGCAGCTGTTGAGCGTGTATTCGAGTGTGGCTGCTTTGCGTAAGCGAGTGTGGGGATTAATAAAGGATCATCCCTTGCTCAAAATACTCCCTCTTCCCAAGGGCGCCTCCAAGAAAATCAACGCGAATAAAGAGCTCAGGCAGGCGATCGGAATCTTATCTGGCCTCGAAAGCGAGGGATGGGACCTGCGAATTATTGATAATCCAGATGGCCGTCATGCCGAACAGCATCTTATCGAGTACGCTCAAAAGCATTATGCGGACAAGATCGTGGATCCACCGGTCGGAACAAGGCCCCCTTGCTACCTGTGCGCGGTATTTATGAACGAGCGCGGCGTCTTCCGTCACTACCAAAACGTCGAAGGGGAAGGGAACAGGGTGCCGGTCGGTAATCTTTATACAAAGAACTATAGCGGCATGCTCGAGCGGCTGACGAAACTCGGTTATGGCGTTGACCCACTACCGATACCGGACGGGATGACGGATGAGGCTCGCACGGAACTCGTCGCCAGCATCGCTCAGGGTGTGGCGGCAATCTATCAACACGTCGTATCTGTCAAGAGCAAGGGGGATCCGCCTCGCACGCCGCCGGAGCTGGATCTCCACACTCCGGACCTCAATGAGGCAATCGAGAAAGCAGTAAACGAAGACGCGCAGCGGCCAGGGACATCAATGCAGCGATGGTAGCCGCCACCGATCCCGACGCAAACGAGCGGCGGTCCGTGCCGCTGATGAGTAGAATGTGCGAGTCGAAACCACCAGTTGGGCGCTCGCATGAAGATCTACGATCATCTGTACATCGACGGCAAATGGCTCAAGCCTTCGGGCACGGGCACGATCGACGTGATCGATTCCGGTACCGAAGAAGTCATGGGCCGGATTCCAGAGGGGCTGGCCGCTGATGCCGAAGCGGCCGTCGAAGCTGCGAAGCTGGCGTTCGACGGCTGGGCGGCGACGCCCGCATCGGTACGTGCCGACTATCTCGCAAAAATCGCCGCGAATCTGAAGGCGCGCACCGATGAACTTGCGGCCTCGATCTGCGGCGAAGTCGGCATGCCGCTCAAGCTCGCGCGTGCGATCCAGGTCGGTAGCCCCGTCTACAACTGGAATGCCTATGCCAAGCTCGCGCGCGAGTTCGAATTCGAGGCGCGTGTCGGCAATTCGCTGGTGGTGCGGGAGCCGGTCGGTGTCGTAGCGGCGATTACGCCGTGGAACTACCCGCTCAATCAGATCACGCTGAAGGTTGCGCCGGCGCTCGCCGCCGGCTGCACGGTGGTGCTCAAGCCGTCAGAGGTCGCGCCGCTGAACGCATTTATGCTCGCGGAGGCGATTCACGAGGCCGGGCTGCCTGCCGGCGTATTCAATCTCGTCAGCGGCTATGGGCCTGTCGTCGGCGAGATGATCGCGAGTCATCCGTTTGTCGATATGGTGTCGTTCACGGGTTCGACGCGCGCCGGCAAACGCGTGGCCGAGCTCGCAGCGGCGAGCGTCAAGCGGGTGGCACTGGAGTTGGGCGGTAAGTCGGCGTCGGTCGTGCTCGACGATGCGGATTTTGCGACGGCGGTGAAGAGTACGGTTGGCGCTTGTTACCTGAACTCGGGGCAGACTTGCTCGGCGCACACGCGGCTTCTCGTGCCCGAATCGCGTTATGAGGACGTACGCGAACTCGCGAAGGCGGCGGCCGAGGCTTATACGGTTGGCGATCCTCGTCACGACGGTACCCGGCTGGGGCCATTGGCGTCGTCGGCGCAATTGCAGCGCGTGCGCGATTACATCGAACGCGGCGTGGCCGAAGGGGCCGAACTCGTGACGGGCGGTGCGCAAATACCGGACGGTTTGACGAAGGGCTATTTCGTCAAGCCGACGGTTTTCGGTCGCGTCCATCCGAAGTCGACGATCGGTCAGGAAGAGATTTTCGGACCCGTGCTGTCGATTCTCACTTACGGGGACGAAGAGGAAGCGATCCGCATCGCCAACGATACGCCCTACGGCCTCGGCGGCGCCGTTTGGGCCGGCAGCGACGAACGTGCCGTTGCGGTCGCGCGGCGGATTCGGACGGGGCAGATCGACATCAACGGCGGCGCCTGGAACATGGAGGCGCCATTCGGCGGCTTCAAACAGTCCGGCTACGGCCGCGAAAACGGCGTCTACGGGCTCGAAGAGTATCTCGAATACAAGTCGATGCAGTTCAAGGTGGCGAAGTAAGCGAGCCAGGCGGTGAGCGAACGCGCGTCTGGCATTTTTCGGAGAGGCTGGCGCGCGCTTCGATGGTCTGCATTGCATCGCCCGTGAGATCGATGATGCGTGGGGGTGGGGTGGCAGTGAGGAATCCGTCCTATTTTCCGTCGAATATCGTTTTTCCTTGATTTTGTACGCAAACATGCACGTCCGAACTTGGGAAGAGGGACGAGCGTGGCTGATCAAATATTGGCAAGAACGGGTTTTGAAAAGTGGCAGGAGAGGGCAGCGCCGTGCGGCCGATAGTGTGGATCGCATTGGGCCTCGCGGCCTTCGTGCCGCACGTGCTATTGGCGGCTTCAGCGGGTGCCGTTCCGAGCGAGCGCGAATTGCGCGAGGAATGTAGCGCTTTTCCTGAAGCAGGGATGCGCGATTGCCTGGCTAAGAAATTCGACGAAAGCCAACGATTGTTGCGACAAGCCGAGCGCGAAGCCGCGAGCGCGCTTTCCAGATGGGACGAAGATCAAAAATACGTGGCCGTAGCCAAACTGAAACTTGCCCATTCGAATAGCGCCTTCGCGAAATATCGTCAGGCCCAGTGTGACTTTCTCTCCTCTCTGAACGGTGGCGGAGTCGGCAATGCCCAAGCGCTTCGTCGTCTGGCCTGCCTGGCCGAGCTCGATAGTCTGCGCGCCGTGCAGCTGCGCGATGCGATATCCGGTTTGCCGCCCAGGTAACGCGCCGTCATTCCTGCACCGACGCGACAGCTCGTCGCAGCTACGGTTGGCGCATGGCCCGGCTTGACCGGGGTCAAGTTTTCCCCGTCGTTAACCCATAAACATTGTAGGGGTTTAGACGACAGGGACTTCTCATGAAAACAATCAGTTTTGCCCGCATCCAACGGTACGCAACGATGGCCTGCGTGCTCTGTGCCTCACTCGCGTCGGTTCCGGCGTTCGCAACGGACGAAGGCGCGCCATCGGACCGCAGTAGCGACGGTCTTCATAGCGGCGATTGGCTGGTACGGTTGCGCGCGATCAGCATCGAGCCGGCGGCGCGCACGAACGAAACACTCTCGGCGCTGAACGTCGGCGTGAACAACGCGATCGTGCCCGAGCTCGACTTCACCTACATGATTCGAGATTACCTCGGCATCGAACTGATCCTGGCCACCTCGCGTCATCAGGTCACGTCGAGCCTGGGCCACCTGGGCGGCGTGGGCGTGCTGCCCCCGACGCTCTTGCTCCAGTACCACTTCAATCACCAGGGACGCATCAGGCCGTACGTCGGCGCGGGTCTGAACTACACGCTGTTCTACAACAACGGTTTGAGCGCCGGCGGGCAGCCGATCTCGATCGACAACCACAGCTTCGGCCCAGCCGTGCAAGCCGGCGTCGACGTGCAGATCACCAGGAAGCTTTTCGTCAACGCCGATATCAAGAAAATCTGGATGAAGACCGGCACGTCGCTGAACGGCGCATCGCTGGGCACGCTCCATATCGACCCGCTCGTCGTCGGGGTCGGCATCGGCATGCAATTCTGAACGCGCCTTCTTGCCTATTGCGCTCGAACGCCGGCATGTCCGGCGTTTCTTATTGGTGCTGGCGGGTGCTGGCGGCCTAAAGCTTGTCGTTCTTGAAGCGCATCGCGGTACCTTCGCGCTCGATGCGATCCCATACGACGCGTTTTTCAACATCGCTCATAAAGACCCAATTCGAGACTTCAGTCGCCGTGCGGCCGCATCCTTTGCAGACTTCGTCGAAAAGCGTCGAGCAGACGCCGATGCAGGGGCTGTCGGGCAGCGCGTGGAGGTTGGAAGCCATCTGTCGATCTTGAAAGCGGGACTGTGCGTATGGTAGCCGAGGCCGGACGCGCACGGTCGAACCCCGTACCATCAACGTGGGCGCTGCCGCTTGCTACTGCAGGCTATCCGAAAGGATGCACGAGGTTTTATTCCGGTAGACACGGGCCTATAACCCGATAAAATTGCGCCCGATTCGTCATTGGCACGGGCTGCCGGACCGCGGTGGGCGGCGGATGGGCGACGGATGGGCGGCGTTCCGAGCAGCGCTGTGCGGTTTGTGCGACAGCTGGTCCGATCCGCTCGCATTTTTATGTCGCACGCCAATGATTGATGGTAGCTTTCGGGTTTTTCACGGGAGTCGCGCGCGCTGCGTCGCGGCATGGCGGGGTTGTGGCCGGGCGAACCGGTCCGCATCGGAGAACGGGATGAAGAAACAGGCAATGGGCGCGCTGGCTGCACTCTTTTTGTGCGCAGCGCCGTGGGCGGCGTCAGCCAAGGACACGCAACTGAACGTCTATAACTGGTCCGATTACATCGCCAAGGACACGATCCCCAACTTCGAAAAACAGACGAGCATCAAGGTTAGCTACGACAACTACGATAGCGACGACACGCTGCAGGCCAAGCTGCTGACAGGCAATTCGGGCTACGACATCGTCGTTCCCACGAGCAACTATGCGGGCAAGCAGATCGCGGCGGGTATCTTCACGCCGCTCGATAAAACGAAACTGCCGAACCTGAAATACCTCGATCCGCAATTGATGTCGCTCGTAGCCGGCGCCGATCCGGGCAACAAATACGTCGTGCCTTGGGCTTGGGGCACGACAGGGCTCGGCTACAACCTGACGAAGGCCCGGCAAATCCTTGGCAAGGACGTCGCCCTCGACAGCTGGGACATTCTTTTCAAGCCCGAAAACATTTCGAAGCTGAAAGCGTGTGGCGTCTCTGTCCTCGACGCGCCGGACCAGGTGTTCGCCGCGGCGCTGCACTACATCGGCAAGGATCCGATGAGCACGAACCCGGCCGACTACCAGGCCGCGCTCGCGATGATGAAGAAGATCCGTCCGTACATCACGCAGTTCAATTCGTCGGGCTATATCAACGACATGGTCGGCGGCGACATCTGCTTCGCCTACGGTTGGTCGGGCGATGTCGTGATCGCCAAGCACCGTGCGCTCGAAGCAAAGAAGACGTACAAGATCGAGTACTACATTCCGAAAGGCGGCGCCCCGGTCTGGTTCGATGTGATGGCGATCCCGAAAGACGCCGCGCATAAGGAGGCGGCGCTCGAGTGGATCAACTATATCGAGACGCCGCAGGTCCATGCAGCGATCACGAACGCCGTGTACTACCCGAGCGCGAACGCGGAAGCGAAGAAGTATGTCGATCCGAAGATCGCCAACGACCCGGCCGTCTATCCGCCGGCCGACGTCGTCAAGACGCTGTTTCTGTTGAAGCCGCTGCCGCCCGAAATCCAGCGGTTGCAAACCCGGCTTTGGACTGAATTCAAGTCGGGCCGATAACGTCATCGCCGCAAGCGGCATGCAGTCATGAAGCCCCCGGAGCGATTGCCGGGGGCTTTGCACATCAAACGAGTGGAGTCAGGCAGCAGATCATGAGCGATCAGTCGAGCTCGCAGCCAAGCGCAGGCGCGCGTCCCGCAGGTTCAATGCCGGCGGGCGTTGCTTCGGTCGAAAACTTTGTGCAGATCGTCGACGTCGTCAAGAAGTTCGGGGAAACGGTCGCGGTCAGGAACGTCAATTTATCCGTGGCGAAGGGCGAGCTGTTCGCGCTGCTCGGCAGCTCGGGTTGCGGCAAGTCAACGCTGCTGCGGATGCTCGCGGGGCTCGAATCGATCACCTCGGGCAAGATCCTGATCGACGGCGAAGATCTCGCGTTGATGCCGCCGTACCGGCGCCCGGTCAACATGATGTTCCAGTCTTACGCGCTCTTTCCGCATATGACGGTCGAGTCGAACGTGGCGTTCGGCCTGAAACAGGAAGGGGTGCCGAAGGCCGAATTGAAGGGGCGCGTGCAAGACGCGCTCGACCTCGTGCAGATGGGCCGCTTCGCGAAGCGCAAGCCGCACCAGCTCTCGGGCGGCCAGCAGCAACGCGTCGCGCTTGCGCGTTCGCTCGTGAAACGGCCGAAGCTGTTGCTGCTGGACGAGCCGATGTCGGCGCTCGATAAGCAGATCCGCCAGCGAACGCAGATCGAGCTCGTCAATATTCTCGACAGCGTCGGCGTGACCTGCATCATGGTCACGCATGACCAGGAAGAAGCGATGACGATGGCCGACCGCCTGGCGGTCATGAGCGAAGGGCAGATCGTCCAGCTGGGCACCCCGCACCAGGTCTACGAGTACCCGAATTCGCGCTTCTCGGCGGAATTCATCGGCTCGACCAATCTGTTCGACGGGCGTGTCGTGGAAGACGAACCGGACCACATCTTCGTCGAAACGGCCGAGCTGCCTTGCCGCCTTTACGTCAATCACGGCATTACGGGGCCGCTCGGCATGCCCGTGACGATTTCGGTTCGCCCCGAGCGGATCGCGCTGACCCGCAAACCGCCCGAAGGCGCCTTCAACTGGGGGCGGGGGACTGTGTCGAACATCGCCTACATGGGCGGCTACTCGCTGTATCACGTCAAGCTCGATTCGGGCAAGACGGTGGTCGCGAACGTATCGAGCCTCGCCTTGACGGAAATCGATTCGCCGACATGGGGCGATGAAATCTATGTGCGCTGGAGCGCGTCGGCCGGCGTGGTGCTGACAGCATGAATACGTTTCTGCTCTCGCTCGCGACCTGGCCCGCACGAAGGTTGAAGCTGACGGGCAGCACGGCGGTCGTCGCCGGACCGTTCATCTGGCTGCTGATGTTCTTCTTCGTGCCGTTTCTGCTCGTCGTCAAGATCAGCTTCGCCGAACTGCAACTGGGCATTCCGCCGTACACCGAATTGGCTGCGGTCAAAGACGGTGTCGTACAGATTTCACTGAATGTGGCGCATTACGCGTTTCTGTTCACGGACAGTCTGTACTTCGCCACCTACGTCAATTCCGTGGTCGTCGCAGCGGTGACGACGCTGTTTTGTCTGTTGCTCGGCTATCCGATGGCGTACTACATCGCGCGCTCGAATCCGGATTCGCGCAACCTGCTCATGATGGCCGTGATGCTGCCGTTCTGGACGTCGTTTCTGATTCGCGTCTATGCGTGGATCGGCATCCTCAAGAACAACGGGCTGCTCAACAACTTCCTCATGACGATCGGGCTGATCCATACCCCGATCGAGTTGTATCGGACGAACACGGCCGTGTATATCGGGATGGTCTATTCGTATCTGCCGTTTCTCGTCATGCCGCTTTACGCGCACCTCGTAAAAATGGATCTGACGCTGCTCGAAGCCGCGTACGATCTCGGCGCGAAGCCGTGGAAGGCGTTCGTGCAGATCACGTTGCCGCTGTCGAAGAACGGCATCATCGCGGGCTGCCTGCTCGTGTTCATTCCCGCGGTGGGCGAGTACGTGATCCCGGAACTGCTGGGCGGTGCGAATACGCTGATGATCGGTCGCGTCATGTGGAACGAGTTCTTCAACAACGCCGACTGGCCGATGGCCTCTGCCGTCACCTGTGCGATGGTTTTGTTGCTGCTCGTGCCGATGGCCTTGTTCCAGTATTTTCAGGCTAAACAACTCGAAGCGCGGCGATGATCAAACCGAACCGTACCTTGCAAATCACCGCGCTCGGGATTGGCTTTGCGTTCCTGTATATCCCGATCCTGAGCCTCATCGTTTATTCGTTCAACGAGTCGCAGCTCGTGACGGTTTGGACGAAATTTTCGATGCGGTGGTACGCGGCGCTCGCGCAGGATGACGAGCTCATCACGGCCTTCTGGCTATCGTTGCGCATTGCGTTATTGACTGCATTCGCGTCGGTCTTCATCGGCACTTGGGCCGGCTTCGTGCTGGCGCGAATGGGGCGATTCCGTGGGTTTACGTTGTTCACGGGAATGATCAATGCGCCGCTTGTGATTCCCGAAGTGATTCAAGGGATTTCGTTGCTGCTGCTCTTCATCGAAATGGGCAAGTGGCTCGGCTGGCCCGAGGGGCGCGGGCTCGTCACGATTTGGATCGGCCACGTCATGTTGTGCATGTCGTATGTCGCGATCATCGTGCAGTCGCGCGTGCGGGAGCTCAATCCGTCGCTCGAAGAAGCTGCGCTCGATTTGGGCGCGACACCGTTCAAGGTGTTTTTCACCATTACCTTGCCCCTGATCTCGCAAGCGTTGATGGCGGGGTGGCTCCTGTCGTTCACGCTGTCGATCGACGATCTCGTGCTGTCTGCGTTCTTGTCGGGGCCGGGCTCGACGACACTGCCGCTTGTCGTGTTTTCGCGGGTACGGCTGGGGCTCAATCCGGAAATGAACGCACTGGCGACGCTCTTCATCGGTGTGGTTACGGTCGGTGTGATCGGGATCAACTACGCGATGTTGCGGGCGGAGAAGAAGCGGCTGGCTGGGGTGGCGTGAGCGGAAGGCGGGTCGTCAGACAGACCTTGCCGCCTCCTTGGAGCCGCTCAAACGTGGTAATGCCACTTGACCGGGTTCGCCGTCGGATACAGGCAGTTGTACAGGTAACGCATCTCGTCAGCGAGGTTCGGCGACGTGCGCGATCTATGTCCCTCCAATCTTCTCGCTACGTCGGCGCGAAGGCGCTCGTAGCGCATCTGCTGCTCGGGTGAGTGCGCAATACCCTTGCCCGGTTTGCCTGCGCCGGGCCGGACGTTCTCGTATGCGAAGTAGTGCTGCACCAGGACCGGATAGGCGTCGCGCGGCCAAGGGTCGATTACCCACCAGAGATGCAGCGGCCAGTCGTTTTTGCCCACGATGCAAAACGAGTGTTCGGGTATGGCCGTCCTGGCAAGCTTTATCGTGTACTCCGGCCCGAAGCGTTGGCGCGCGAGCACGTAGGAGACGTCGGCAAATTCGCCGCAGTTGCCGACTTCAGCGCCTAGCGCCGCATAGGCTCTGAGCCGCCGCTTGCCTTGCAGCACTTCGTTGCGAAGCGTATCGAGGCTTTTTTCGGAATCGGCCGCAGGCGCCGCGCCGACGCTGCCGTCATTGGGCTCGCACGGCAAAAGGCGCCGTATTTTGCTGGCGAGATCGATTCGCCGTGACGCCCCCCGATGGTCGGCCTTGGCGAAGCGGCGCATCTCATCATCGGACACATGGCCGGCCGGGGGCGAGCGTAAATAGTTCAACCGCATCGACGTCGCTTCGAATCGTTTCTGCGCTTGACTCGCGCTTTCTGGATCGCGCGCGTCGCTCTGGAAATTCCACGCTTGATTGTCGCTTCCGTACTTCAGGTTCGCTTTCACTTCCTTGATGATATCGGCCACGATGATGCGCGCGTCCTCGTGCTCCTGGGAGATGCGGTAGTGCCGTGGCGTCAATTCGACATCCGGCTGCCGGACCAGCACCGTGTATATCCGATTGAACGGAGCCTTGGTCGGGTAGAGGCAATTGTGGATGGTCTGCGTTTGCGCTTCTATGCTCGGCCACGTGTTTTCCTTGAAGTCTCGCAGCCCGTCAGACATCGACTTGCAGAATGCCTCGTAGCGCCGCTGCTTTTGGTCGGAAGCCGGGGTGCCTTTACCAGGTTTGCTTACAAGGACTTGCGCTGTGCCGTACCCCAGGTGGTGATGGAAGCGCACCGGATAGGCATTGCGCGGCCAAGGGTCGATGACCCACCAGTGCTTCTCGGGCCAGGCGGGCATGCCGATGCGGCAAAACCTATGGCCGGGCATCTGCATTAACTGAATGGTGTAAGTGGGATCGAATCGATATCGCGCGTCCGTGTAGGCGAGGGCTGCCATGTGATTGTCGTTTCCCGCGCGGACGGCGAACGCGGTATAGGCGTGCAATCGCGGTTTGTATTGCAACATCTCCTGCGCTAGCGCGGCAAGTTCGGGCCCCGAGTCCGCGCGCTGTGCGCCCGCAGGTTGCGCATCCCCCGAGTCGGGTGATTCGGCGCCCCTGAACACCTGCTGGATTCGGAGGGCGAGATCGCGTTGATCCTCGCTGCGGTGTGTTCGTAACCAGACGAAACGGGCCATTTCGCGCTCTGGCAGATAGCGTCCGCTGTAACGATCGACAAACTGCGTTCGCATCAGTGCTTGATTGACGGGTTGCGATCGATTCGCGTGTTCGCCGCTTGGCAGTCGCGCCGAGGGCTTATGGTTCCATTTTTGATTTGCGCTGCCGTAGCAAAGCGCCTCGCGTACATAACGAATAGTGTCAGTCGCAAGCACATAGGCTCGTGCGTACTCGCTTTGCACGCCGCCCGGATATTCCTTCGCCAGGTCATGCATGATACTGCGCAGCGGCTTATCGGCTTGTTCTATCGTGTCGGTCCCGCTGGACGTTCCCGGCGAGCTCGGCATCTCGCGAAGGAAGGCGGTCATTTCGCTCACCGTCTGGGGATCGAGATCGAAGGGGGTCGGTTCGGGTGTCGCCTCCGGCTCGGTCGGCTGCGCCGTTTCGGTATGTCCAAGCCGACTTTCCGCAGCCTTGTGCCGCTTTGGCTCCGGCGCGAAAGACTGTGCTTCTGTCATGGGTGGTCCGCCGGTTTGCTCTGGATGCAACCACGCAGGCTGCACATCCGCGGCGGGCGCGATAGGACGCTGCAGTCGCCGCAGGAGGTTGGGTTGAGCCGTGTTCACGCTGGCAGACACCGGAGGCGCGGGCGTGGCCGCATGGTCGTTTCGTGGCGACGGCGAGCGGCGGCGCTTTTTCGACTTGACGGATAACGACGACGGACTTGGCATGACGTTGGCGGGGATTGTGTGAGAGGAGGGCGGATCGTCGCTCGCTGCTCGCTGAATGTGCTTGCGGCCCGCTCACAGGCGGTAACGCCACTTCACCGGGTCCGCTGTCGGATAGAGGCAGTTGTACATGTTGGGTAGGGCTTGGGCGAGAGATTTCGTGTTAGCGGAATTTGTCGCCCTGCTTTGCCTGTACTCCTCGAATCTTCGCGCTACGTCGTCGCGAAAACGCACGTAGCGCTGTTCTTTCTCGGGAGAATGTGGGACGCCTTTGCCCGGCTTGCCGTCACCTAACCGGATATTTTCGTGAGCGAAGTAGTGCTTCGCCAAAACCGGGTAGGCATCCCGCGGCCAAGCGTCGATCACCCACCAGTCGGACAGCGGCCAGTCCTTCATGCCGACGACGCAAAATTGGTGTTCGGGTATGGCCGTCGTCGCGAAATGAACCATGTACTCCGGCCCGAAGCGTTGGCGCGCCAGCATATAGGAAACACAGGCAAATTCACCGCAGTTGCCGACTTCGGCGCCAAGCGCCGCATAAGCCAGCAGCCGTGGCTTGCCGACCAGCACTTCTTCGCGGAGTTTCTCGAGCGCTTTTTGATCATCGGCCGCTTGCTCCGAGCCTGCGGGCTCGCACGATAACAGACGCCGGATTTTGCCGGCGACATCGATTCGGTATGTCGCGTTCCCATGGTCGGCATCGGCGAAGCGGCGCATCTCTTCGTCGGACAAGTGGCCGGCTGGGGGCTCGCGTAGAAAGTTTAACCGCATCGATACCTCGGCGAGTCGTTTCTGCGATTGGCTCGCGCTTTGTGGGCCTCCTGCTGGATCGCTGTCGAAATTCCACGCTTGGTTTTTACTTCCGTATTTGAGTTTCGCCTTCACGTCCTTGATAGTGCCGGCCACGACAATGCGCGCTTCCTCATGCCTGCGGGAGATGCGCTCATACCGCGGCGTCAACTCGACATCCGGCTGCCGAACCAGCACCGTATATAACCAACTGATCGAATCCTTTGTCGGGTAGAGACAATTGTGCATGGTGAGCGTTGGCTTCTTTACGTCCGGCCATGTCTTTTCTCTGAAGTCGCGCAGCCCCTCAGCCATCAACGAATTCAATGCGGCATAGCGCTGCTCCTTTTCATCGGAATCCGGTGCGCCCTTTCCGGGTTTGCTCACAAGCAGTTCTGAGCAGCCGTATCCCAGGTGGTGCTCGAAGCGCACCGGATAGGCGTCGCGCGGCCACGGGTCGATCACCCACCAGCGCTCTTCCGGCCAAGCCGGCATTCCGATACGGCAAAACGTGTGTCCAGGCATCTGCATCAACTGAACGACGTATGAGCTGTCGAAGCGATAGCGCGCACCCGTGTAGGCGAGGGCCGCCATGTGATTGTCGTTTCCTGCGCGAACGACGTACGCTGTTTGAGCAAGCAGCCTCGGCTTGTACTGCAATACTGCCTGCGCTAACGCCACAAAATCGGAGTGGGTGTCCGCACGCTGTGCGCCTGCTTGCGGCGCATCATCTGGTTCAGGTGTCTCCGACCACATGAACGCGTGCCGAATACGCCGCGCGAGATCGCGTTGCTCCTCGCTACGGTGGGTCTGCGACAGGGCGAAGCGGCGCATTTTGCTCTCCGGCAGATAACGCCCGCTGTAATGATCGATAAACTGCGTTCGCATCAGCGCTTCATGGATTGGCGCCGACGACGGATTGGCTTGTCGTTCGTTTTGCGATGTCTCCGCGTTCTTATCGTTCCATTTTTGATTGGCGCTCCCGTAGGAAAGCTGCTCTCGTACGTAATCGACGATGTCAGCGGCAATGACATAGGCTCGCGCGTAGTCGCTTTGCACGCCGTCCGGATATTCGGCCGCTAAGTCGAAGGTGCGATGGGGTAGATCTGTATCAGGCTGGACTATCGGTTCCGATCCGCTGCTTTGTTGGGGCTGTAACCAGGCGGGTCGCACATCGGCGGTTGGCGCGAGGGAAGGCTGCATTCGCCGCGGTATGTCGGGTTGAGCCGAACGCCTGCCCGGCGCGCCCAGGCGCGGCCAATCGCTCTCAGGCGACGGCGAGCGGCTGCGCATGTTCGCTTCGACGAATGATGGCGATGGACCGGGCATATGCTTCGCTGAACGTTAGGCAAGCGCTGAACGGCCGCTAAACAGGGGAGGGGTCCATCAGAAAAGCGCTGTGCTCCCCGTATCCCAATAGGCGCATGAGCCGCCGAATCAATGACCGAATGCGACTGACGAGGGCGCGAAGCCGATTCCTGACCGACGTCCGGTTCAACGCTTCCGCCGTCATGCCGGCGAAGGTGCCGACAACGGGCAATACGCTCGCCGACAGGCCGTATGTGGGGGCCATGCTGCCCTCGTCTTCGGCCTCGGAAAGTGACAGGAAGGCGGAAATCGAAGCCGCCCAAATCGACAGAATGCGTATCGCGAGCGCAATGCTGCGCGCTGGGTTTTCGCTTCGGTCGGCCCAGGCGTCGCGCACGTCGGCGATTTCGCTGGCTATCCCGGCGATGGCGCCGACGCGGCTGTGGAAGTCGGCGGCTTGGCTGGACCACCAACCGGTCCACGTCGACATCACCGCGGCGTACTGACTCCCGAGACTCGCGAGAACACTGACCTCGCTTACACCCGTTTCACCCGCATTGGCCCAATTCGAGTGGAACAATTGCGCGCTGTTGACCAGGCCGAGCGGCCCGACCGCGCGTGCCGCCACGTAGCCGACAGGGCCGTTGTTGACCAGGGTAGACACAAGGCTCGTGACGTTGGTGAGCAACTCGGTCAGCAGAATTGCCTCCGGCTCGAACATCCGGTCGCCGAGGGTGGGCAATCTTTGCACCGAATAGCCCGATGTCGATGTGGACGCCGGCGGTTGCCGTGAGTCGTTCGTTGCCGTCTCCTGTGTTTCCTGTTGCGGCTCGGCGTGGCCCGCTTGTTGTGCTTGCGGTACCGGTGATCGGCTGTCCTGCAAATGAGCGAGGCGCGTGGCGACGTGGGTGCCCTGGACGATACGTGCGGACAGATCGCCCCCGCTTGGCCTTCGACTCGACATTCCTGAAGATGTCGGGGAAGGATTCGTCGAGCCAAGCGATGTAGTCATCGAACTCATCGATGAATGCGCATAGCGCCGCTTGTCGAGGGCGGAGGGGTTGCCGGTCCGATTGAGCCATTCGAGCGCGTTCTGAGCGATGGTTGAGCGGGTTGAATCGAACAAACCGGGGCCGCCCTGCGCGAGGGTAGGATCGCCTGGATCATGCTGCATCGACATAGAGCGAAGGCGTGGTCTGGGCTGCGGTGCTTCATTTCTGCAAAAAAAATTGTTCCCTGTCGTTACCGGCGCGGTCGTCGGCGCGGCTTCCGCTGGCTTGCGCTGCACCGACCTACGTCGCAACTGGCTGGGTTGCTGCAGCTTGCTTTCAAGGACCATCGCATGTCTCGATCGATACGATTGCACTTCGAAGTGTCATGACGTTCGGCGCGCGTGTCCGTCGATCGGCAGCGCGGACCGTGCTCGGGTCGTTCGGCCAAACCGCCGTTTGGTCAGCGCATTCATAGCCACGATTGTAGGTTCGCGTCGTCCCGATGCGCGGCGAAGAACATCGGAGCGGTGCCGCGATAGGGCGCCATTCCCACATATGAAGCTTTGGCAGACGACTACAGCAGTGACGTGCGCATTTGTCAGGCTTAGGGGATGCTTGCCTTGCGCCACGACGCCCATCGCCGCCCCCCCGTCCTATCGAATCCCGAGCGGCAATTCGCGTGCGTCGATGGCTGTGTTGTTGCTGTAGCAATAGGTCCGTTCGAACGCCTCGCATTGGACCAAGCGGTATTCCGCACCCTGTTGAACGATGACGGCGCCGTCTTCGAATTTCTGGGGCGACGCGGCGGGGCCCTTGAAAAAGCCGCGCCCATCGAGGCGAACCGCTTTGCATATATCGCGATCGTCGCGCTTATAAAGACCGAACTCGTTCTGGCCGAGGTCTCCCACGGGCGTCATTCTTTTCCGTATAAAGTCGCGAGTGGAGTTATACCGATCCGTTAGACCAAGGCTCGTTGCGTAGTCGAGAAAGGCCAGGATGCCGGCGTGATCCAGTATTCCCGGCGTGCTGCTCGCGTTCGCCAGTTCATCGTGTCTGGCTCTTAGCAAGCCTGCCTGGTTCTCCGTCACCAAGTTGAAAATGATGACGCCGGTATCGTTGCCTTGAACCGCCTGTACGCTGTTATCGGTCGAGTTATAGAAGATGACGCCGGTGTCGCCGATGGGATTCTTTTCGAAATCGAGGATTTTTTGGCCGGCGTTTTCGTCTCCAGGGGGATAGACCAGCTTTACGCCGTCCTTGAGGTTACCGATCGGAAGAATGAATTTCTGCGCTTTGGAAATGACCGACGCAGCGTTGGACATATCGAGGTCCTCCGCGCTGATTGTCCGGGAAGAGCTCGCGAGGGGAGACGAGACCGCGACGTTCGGCATGGTGCGGCTACGTGTCAGCGCACCCGCTTCGTTCTGAGCGGATGGCCGGCTCGACAAGCTCCTTGCTCGCCTGCGTGCGGGGCTGCGTGGCACCGTCGCGTATTTGCTCATGAGTGGCTCATGCTGCGTAGTTCACATCGAGCCAGTTTAGCGGGGGCGCTCCCACAGTCCCATACGACGCGGACCCGCATGCCCGACGTCTAATACTCCGCACCGCGGGCGTCCCACTATTTACGACACTCAACCCTTGGGTGCGTCTCCCATCGCTTGGAACAACAGCGCCGTATCGGCGAGGCGCTGGGCGCTCGAGCGCAAGGCCGTGAGCTTGGCGTTCCAATACTGTTGTTCGCTCGCGCGCACGCTTGCGGCGGGGATTGCACCGAGGCGGCCGCGCGCGGCCGTTTCGTCGAATGCTTGCCGCGCCGATTGCGTTTGCGTTTGCGTGGCGCTAACAGCCTGCGCGTCGTGCTCGAGCGCGGCCAGCGTATCGGCTACGTTTTGAAAGGCTGATAGAACGGTCGCCTTGTATTGCTGCGTGGCCGCGTCGTAAAAGTCGATTGCCGCGCGCCGCTGCGCAAGCAGCGCGCCGCCGTGGAACAGCGGCTGCGTCAGAGATCCGCCGATGCTCCAGAGCGCGCCAGCCGCGGAAAGCGCCGTCGGCCAACTGAATCCGCCTTGCCCCATCGAAGCGGTCAGCGACAAGCTCGGGAACATCTGCGCGGTGGCCAACCCGACTTCGGCGGCAGCGGCTTTGACCGCGGCTTCGGCTGCGACGATATCGGGCCGCGTGCGCAGCAGCGCCGAGGGGACGACGACAGGGACCTGCTCAGGCGTTGCCAAGCTGGCAAGGTCAGGAATTTCCGGCTCGGCATCGGGCGTACGGCCGAGCAAGACGGCCAGCGCATGGCCGGTCGCATCTCGCTGTTGCAGCAGCCCCGGCAGCGTCGCCTCGAACGCTGCCGCACTCTGCTGCGAAGCGAGCGCCTGCGCATGCGACACCGCGCCCAGCGCATAGCGACGCGCGTCTTCCTGTGCGTTTTGTTGGGCAAGCGCGATCAGCCGTCGCGTGGCGTCGATTTCGCTATCGAGCATGGCCGCGTTGATCGTGGTCGTCACAATGTTCGCGGCGAGGGCGCGTCGCGCGGCATTGAGTTCGAACGCTTGCACGTCCACGCGCGCGTGCAGCGCCGCATTCGCGTAGCGGACGGCGCCGAACAAGTCGAACGTATAGTGCGCTTGGATCTGACCGACGAATACGTTGTAGCGTACCGTCGGAGGGCCCGCTTCGGGGATGCCCAGCGCGCGTTCGCGTGTGGCCTGTGCGCCCGCGTCGATCGTCGGCAACAGCGATGAGCCGATCTGCGCACGCAATTGCTCGCGCGCGCCGGCCAGGTTTTTTTCGGTGGCGGCCAGCGTTGGGCTGTTTTTCAGGCCTTCGTCGACAAGCGCATCGAGCTGCGGCGAGCGGTATAGCCGCCACCATTCGGGTACCGGCTGCGCGCCGATGTCAAAGCGCTGGGAAACACCGTCGGCCATCGCCGTTTGCTCCGGCAACGCGGTGCGGCCGTAATGGGCCGGCGAGGGCATCGCCGGCGGCTGGCCGTTCGGCCCCAGCGAGCAAGCCGCCAGGGCCACCGCCGATATCGCCGCGAACGCGTGGCCGCGATGTCGGCAGCCCGTACGCAAGACGCTCATGGTCCTCATCCTCAATTCCCCGTATGAGAGTTGGCGTCCGGCGACGGATCGCGTTCATCGAGCCGGACTCTGAACGAGGTCGCATAGAGCGCAGGCAGATAAAAGAGCGTCAGCACCGTCGCGCTCGTAATGCCACCCATTAGCGCGGTGGCCATCGGCCCGAAGAAGTTTGAGCGCAGCAGCGGAATCAGGGCGAGCACGGCCGCCGCCGCGGTTAGCGTGATCGGGCGGAAGCGCCGCACGGTCGCCCCGACGATCGCATCGAACCGGCGATGACCCGCGGCGATGTCCTGCTCGATCTGATCGACGAGAATCACGGAGTTGCGCATGATGATGCCGAACATGGCGATCACACCCAGCATCGCCACGAAGCCGAACGGCTTGCCGAAGATGAGCAGCGTCGCCACGACGCCGATCAAGCCCAGCGGCGCCGTCAAAACGACCATCAGCACGCGCGCGAAACTTTGCAGTTGAATCATCAGGAGCGTGAACACGGCGATTGCCATCAGCGGCATCTGCGCATTGATCGACGTTTGGCCTTTTGCGCTTTCTTCGACAGAGCCGCCCACTTCAATCCGGTATCCAAGCGGCAGCGACGCGCGGATCGGAGCGAGCGCGCGGTCGAGGTCGTGCGTCACGTCGATGCCTTGAGCGTTGCCGCGGACGTCGGCTTGCACGGTGATCGTCGGCTGGCGATCGCGCTCCCAGATCACGCCGTATTCGAGCGTGTTGCGCACATGTCCGAGCGAAGCGAGCGGCACGGGGCCGTGCGCCGTGGGCATCGCCAACCCCAGCAAGCGAGCGGGATCGACGCGCTCGTGTTTCGGCGCGCGCAGATCGACGCTGATGAGCTTGTCGCGCTCGCGAAACTGCGTGACGGTGTAGCCCGAGAGCGTCATCGCGAGGAAATTCGATACGTCCTGCGATGTGACGCCGAGCTGGCGCGCCTTGTTTTGATCGACTTCGAACGCCATCGAGCGCTCGGCCGGCTCATCCCAATCGAACTGCACGCCGCGCGTGCGAGCATCCGCCCGCATCTTCGCCGCCACTTTTTCGGAAATGGCGCGCACGGTGGCGATATCGTCGCCGCTCACGCGGAACTGGACGGGATATCCGACGGGCGGGCCGTTTTCGAGCCGCGAAAGGCGGGTGCGGACGCCCGAAAAGTCGTTTTCGAGCCGGGTGTCGAGCCAGCGCGCCAGCTTCTCGCGTTCCTCGACCGATTTCGCCGTGATCACGAACTGCGCGAAATTCGGTTGCTGCAGTTGCTGATCGAGCGGCAGATAGAAACGCGGCGCGCCGGTACCGACGAAGTCGACGAAATGATCGATTTCGGGGCGGCCGTCGAGCGTTTTCTCGAACCGCTGCGCTTGCTTGAGCGTGGCGTCGAACGAAGCGCCTTCGGGCAGACGCATGTCGACGAGCAGTTCGGGCCGGTCCGAACTCGGGAAGAACTGTTGTGGCACGAGCGAGAACGCGCCAAGCGACACGACGAAGAGCAGCACAGTCACGCCGAGCACGACGAAACGTCGCTGCACGCACCAGGTGATCCACACGGAGAGCCGGCGGTAAAAGCGCGTGTCGTAGATGTCATGCTCGTGGTCGTGGGCCTCGCCATGAGCACGCTTGCGCTCAGGCAGCAGGTGGTAGCCGAGCAAGGGAATCAGGACGACGGCTGCAAACCAGGATGCGATCAATGCGATGGCCGACACTTCGAAGATCGAGCGCGTGTACTCGCCCGTGCTCGATTTGGCGAGCGCGATCGGCAAGAAGCCCGACACCGTGACGAGCGTGCCCGTCAGCATCGGGAAGGCCGTGCTCGTATACGCGAACGCCGCGGCGCGCGTGCGCTTCCAGCCCTGTTCGAGCTTGACCGCCATCATTTCGACCGCAATGATCGCATCGTCGACGAGCAGCCCCAGTGCCAGCACGAGCGTGCCGAGCGACACTTTGTGCAGCCCGATGTCGAACATGTACATGACGAGCGCCGTTACCGCGAGCACGATCGGAATCGAGATCACGACCACCATGCCGGTGCGCAGCCCCAGCGAGATGAGGCTGACCACGAGGACGATCGCCACGGCTTCGCCGACCGCTTCGAGGAAGTCGTCGACGGAGTGAGCGACGGCTTTCGGCATGCTCGATACCTGCTCGAGCCTGAGGCCGGCAGGCAGATGCGCGCGCAGTTGCTCGCTCGTGGCATCGAGCGCCTTGCCAAGCCGAATGACGTCGCCGCCGGGCTGCATCGTCACGCCGATGCCGAGCACGGCATGCCCGTGATTGCGCATCTCGGTGACGGGCGGATCGTCGTATCCGCGTTTGATCGTGGCGATATCGCCGAGCCGCACGGTGCGCTGGCCGATTTCAATCAACGTATCGGCCAGCGCGCGCACGTCGTTGAACTGGCCGCTCGGACGCACGAACACGCGATCGTCCGCTGTCGTGACGGTGCCCGTCGAAGCAACGGCGTTCTGCGACGCGATCGCTTGCGCGAGTTGTTGCGGCGAGAGATTCAAACGCGTGAGCTGAGCGTTCGTGATTTCGACGTAGATGTGCTGGTCGGGATCGCCGAAGTAGTCGACCTTGGCCACCCCGGGCACGCGCAGCAATACCGTGCGCAGTTCGTCGGCATAGTCGTGCAACTGTGCCGGGGAAAACCCGTCGCCTTCGAGCGTGTAGACGTTCGTATAGACATCGCCGAATTCGTCGTTGAAGAAGGGACCCACGACCCCGGGCGGCAGCGTGGCCGAAATATCGCCGACCTTCTTGCGCACCTGGTACCAGGTTTCCGGCACGTTTTTGACGGGCGCGGAATCCTTCATCGTGAAGAAGATCATCGATTCGCCGGGCCGGGAGTAGCTGCGCTGGAAATCGATGAACGGCGTTTCCTGCAGCTTGCGCTCGATGCGATCGGTGACTTCTTCCTGCACTTGTCTCGCCGTCGCACCGGGCCATAGCGTGCGGATCACCATCACGCGAAACGTAAACGGCGGATCCTCCGATTGCGCGAGGCGCGTGTAGGCGAGGATGCCGGCCAGCGTCGCCAGCGCGATCAAAAAGACGACGAGTGCCTGATGCCGCAGTGCCCAGGCTGACAGGTTGAAGCGGCCTTCATCGTACGCGGCGGTGGGCGAATCGTGATGCGGGAGCGGCGTGTTGGCGGCGGACGATGGAGACGAAGCGGACGAAGCGGACGAAGCGGACGAAGCGGACGAAGCGGACGAAGCGGGGGAGTCGTAACGATCGCTGCCGCTCATGATGCGAAGTCCTCGGGGTGCAGCGGCGCGACGACGCGTACGTGTTCGCCTGCGCTTACCGTGTGCACACCTTGATAGACGACGCGGTCGCCGTCGTTCAGCCCCTGGGTCACGGAGAACGTCCGTTCGTCATAGCGGCCCACGCTCACGCGCCGCAGCTCGAGCGTGTCGGTACCGGAACGAACGACCCAGACAGCCGGCGAGGGACCGTCGTGGAACAACGCCGTAACGGGCAGCGTGAATGGATGCGCACCGAGGCGCGCCTGCACTTGGGCGAACGCGATTTGCGCCGTCATGCCCAGGCGCACGGCGGCGCTGGGCGCGGTCAGCGTCAGACGGACGCGATAGGTGCGGCTTTGGGGATCGGCGGCCGGGGCGACCTCGCGTACGCGGGCGACGAACCGCTGGCCCGGTACGGCCGGCAGCGTGACCTGCGCAACGCTGCCGACGCCGAGCGCGGTCAGCGCGCTTTCCGGAGCGTCGCAGACGACGTCGATGTCGCCGGCCCACGCCAGACCATACACGGCCTGACCCGCGGCGACGTTCTGCCCCGTATCCGCTTGCTCGGCCGTGATGACGCCAGCATGGTCGGCCACGAGCGCTGCATAAGCGAGCTGATTGCGCGCGAGCGACAGCTGCGCTTGGGCCGCATCGCGCTGCGCGCCGGCCGAGGCATAGGCGTCCTGCGTTTGTTCGAGCTGCGCGGGGGCGATCAGGTTTTCGTGCGCCTGGGCGCTATCGCGGTCGAGCTGCTGTTTCGCGTACACGAGCCGGTGCTGAGCGGCGTCGAGCTGGGCTTGCGCGTTTGCCAGATTCTTTTGCAGGTCGGCCGGATCCAGGCGGGCGATGACTTGACCCGCTTTGACGGTGTCGCCCAGGCGCACGTCGCGCTCGATGATCTTGCCGGCCACCCGAAACGAAAGAGGTGTGTAGTAGCGGGCCTCGATATCGCCGGGCAACGTGGCCTCGGGCGGCAAGCCGTCGGGATGGACGGCGACGGCGACGACAGCGCGGGGCGCCACGGCGGCGGGCGCGCGTTCGTGGCAGGCGCTCAGCGCGAGCGCGCCGCAAACCGCGAAGGCCACGCCGTATCGGCGCAGCGCGGAGCGGGCGCCGGGAAGTCGGAATGCGTGGAGCTGCACGCGCGCCTCGGGAGGCGCCTCAGGACCGGGACGTGTCACGATGACCCCAGAGAGAAGAACTGCGTCGAACCAGAGCAAGCACATATACAGGGCTTACCGCGCGGAGGGGCGCCACCTTATGGGAGGCTGCCTTGCCTTCTTTATTCAACTACGAGGGCGGATTCTAATACAGTTGTGTATTTGAATGCAAAGCTGAATGCAGCGTGGCGATAGTGCTAAACTTCGCGGCATGAAACGAAAACGCTTGACCCGGGAAGAGAGCAAGGAGCAGACGCGCTCGCGTCTGCTCGATGCTGCGCAAATCATTTTTATGAAGAAGGGCTACGCGGCCGCGAGTGTCGAAGACATCGCGGAGGCGGCTGGCTATACGCGCGGCGCCTTCTACTCGAACTTCCGAGGCAAGTCGGAACTGCTGATGGAGCTGCTGCTGCGCGACCACGCCCGGATGCAGGCGGATCTGCAGTCGATCATCGGCGAAACGGCGACGCCGGAGGCAATGCAGGCGCGTGCAGTCACGTTCTACAGTCAGTTCTTTCGCGAAGACGATTGCTTTCTGCTATGGGCCGAAGCGAAGTTGCTGGCGGCGCGCGACGCTAAGTTTCGCGCGCGCTTCAACGCGTTCTCACAGGAAAAGCGCGAATTTCTGACGGGCTACATCCGGATGTTTTCCGAGCGGATGGGAACGCCGCTGCCGCTGCCCGCCGAGGTCCTCGCGCTCGGGCTGATCGGCTTGTGCGACGGTGTCCATGCCGTGCGCATGTGCGATCCGCAGCACGTCACCGATGACCTCGTCGAAGGCGTGCTGGCCGGATTCTTCTCGCGGGTCATGTTCGGCGGCGCGAGTGGCCCCCAAGGCGCCTGAGCAGGCGAAAGGGCGCCTGAGCGCCGGTGCGGCAGGTCGCTGTCTCCGTGTCGCCGGAGAGCGTCAGGAGCTCAGGCCTGGCCCATAGTTGCTGCTGAGCAGGCGCGTCACCGAATCGACGTCGGCATAGTCCTGCTCGGGCAGACCGTCCAGGATGGCGAGCAATTCGTTGCTTGCGCCGGCTTCCCGTGCCGTCTCGACGATGTGATCCTTATTGACCGGATAATGCACGGCGTGCAGGACGTCCGCGATCTGCAAATCGATCGATTCGGTCGGCACGGATGCGGTGCCAGGCAACGCTGTATCGTCAGCCTTCGGCGCAACTCCGTCGGCTCCGCCCGCCGTGTTCGGCGCTCGCTTGTTGCGCGCCTTCATGTCCGCGCCTGCCGCTCGTGAGCGGCGAAATGATTCGCCAGTTCGTGCCGTTTGGGCAGCGTGATGCGCGTCCAGTGTCCGCGCACCGCGGTGGTGTCCGCTTTCACATCGGGGGCGGGCGGCGCGACGGGCGCAAGATTCGCGCGTGCCGACGCCAACGCGGCACGTGCTGTGACGCTGTCGAGCGAAGCCGTATGGATCGGTGCCGCAAAGCACGAAGCCGAGAGCAATGCCATAGTTGTCAATGTCGAGACTTTCATTGCTCGACCTCCTTCTCGATAGAGCACGCCGCCGACGGGTTCGGATCGATCAAGGTCCGCGTCGGCCGTCGCCGACACTCATCTCAGCATGCCTCGTGCCTGGCCTTCCTATCGGAGGTGATAGGGGCTAGCGCAGCACCTCGAAGCGCGTCCAGGGCCAGGATGGCCGGTCGCGCATATAACCGTTGAGCCAATTCCACTGCGGATGGCGTTTCATGAATGCCTGCGCGTCAAATGGCTTCCCGCACGGGTGACCCCAGCGCGCCCAAAAGGCAAGGTTGCGCGCCATCTCGCTGTCGACGACCTTACCGTCGTTCGCGCCCCAGGGATTGAACGGGCCGTGATCCGATGCGCCGAAGCGCGCGTCGTCGAGTTCCAGATGGCCGCAGATGGTGCGCGAGCACGGATTGTCGTCGCGGTCGAGGTAGACGTCGTGGTGGTCCGCAATCATTTGCCTCGCCAGCTCGAGATCGATCTTGCCGTGGTGCATTTCCGCGAGTTGCATGAACCGCAGCCGGCGCGCCCCGTTCTTGCGCACGTCGGTATAGTCCTCGCCTTCGCCGAGGCATTCCTGGTTGCGGATCTTCAGATCGGTGGCGGTGTTATAGCCGCTGTAGAAGCCGTCCTTCGTGCTTTCGAAACCGGAGTAGTGCAGACCAAGCTCATAGCGCGCGATCTCGCCCGTTTTCGTGTCGCCGAGCAGCCAGCTGTTGGCGTAGCCGCCGTTGTTCGACAGCGCGAACATCTCGCACCAATCGCCGATGCTGTTGGCGTACTGGCTGGCGCGGCGCGAACGGTAGAACTCCGGTGCGCCCGCGCTGTTGTAGCCGGCGAAGTTCGAGATCGTCGTCTCGGTGATCATGAGGCCGGCCGACGTCAACCAGAAGTCGGTCAGGCTGGAAATGCAGCCCGGCAGCCCTTGCATCAGGATGCGATGGCCCGAATCGGGCACGATATCGAACACGACGTTGAAAGCGTCGCCCGCGGCGTAACGGTCCCAGGAGTTGTGCGCCATGACAATGCGCCCGTCCAGCGTCGCGCTGCCCGTGGCGATGAACGCGCTGCAGTGATGTCCGCGCCGGCCGCGCCACGGTTTGGCTGCAAGATGCGGCTCGCGCGCGGCCACCTGCGCCGGCCACCAGCTCTGCAGCAGATCCATATAGCCGTTCCAGGCGAGCACCTCGTCGAACGGGAGCTTCGCGCCGTCGGCGATGCCCTGGATTTCGTCGGCGAACTCGGTGTCGAGCTTCGGCGAGAACTGCGAAACGGCCGCCTTGGTGAAAGTTTCGAAATCCTCCCCGGTGTCCCAGCGCGCCAGATATTTCGCCGTGTGAATCGCGTTGCGGATTTCGGCGGCGAGCAATTGGCCATGCTGTTCGCCGCGATCGTAGGGCTCGCCTTCGATATGCACAAAAATCCAACCGGCGTGGTCACGCCGCACGGCATCGAGAGACGGTTCGCTCATCTTCGCTCCGAATCGACTAATCGATCGAAAGGGCTGCGCTCGGCGCACCTGGGGGGCGCGCGGCAGGCTCGGCGGCCTGCTTTTCATTGTAGAAAATATGCGGCGCTTTGCCATTGGAGCAAGCGTGAGGGCTTGCCGCACCCGGGCGCGCGAGCCGGCCTGCCCGGCCCGTCACATAGCGGGATTCATCCGACGGTACGCGTCGAGCAACGAAGTTTTGTAGACGGCGCCGACGAGCGTCGGGTGCCCGGTGCTCGCGACGACGGGCAAGCGTTCGCCCTGGAAGGCAAGAAAGCGTTGCAACGCCACGCCGATCGGCATGTCGGGCGTCAGCACGGCGAATTCGGGCTGGAGATAGTCCGCCGCGGTGCGCGCGGAGGTGTCGCGCCGTTCGAGCAGATCCGAGGCGATGTCCTTCAAGGCGACCACGCCGCGGAAATAGTCCTCATCGTCGGTGACATAGAGGTACTTCACCGGGTATTCGAGAAACACGCGCGTCATGTCTTGCACGCTGGCGTCGAGGCGCACGACCGTGTCCGCGGGCCTGACGAGCTCGCTCACCTGCGCCGAGCGAAGCCGCACCCGCTCCTGCTCGTCGGCATGCCGGCGCAGCGTGATCTCATACATCGATGTCTTGTTGATCGCCCGCGCCACGAAATAGGCGACGACGCATGAAAGCATCAGCGGCAGCACCACCTGGTAGCTGAGCGTCATCTCGAAGATCATGAGGATTGCCATCAGCGGCGCTTGCGTTGCACCGGCCAGAAACGCCCCCATGCCGACCATCGCATAGGCGAATGCGCCCGACGTGCCGTGCGGCCACCACACGTGGACGAGCAAACCGAACAGCGAGCCGAGCGTCGCACCCACGAACAGCGTCGGCGTGAACACGCCGCCGACAGCGCCGGAGCCGACCGTGGCCGCCGTCGCCACGATCTTGCAAACGAGCACGACGACGAGCGCGGTCCAGGTCCACGGCGAGTGCAGAATCGCGTTGACGACGCTGTAGCCGTTGCCCCAGACCTCGGGCGTCCAGACCGAGATGATGCCGACGACGAGCCCGCCGAGGGCCAGCCGCACGGGTAACGGCAGCGGCAGGCGCTGAAAGCGCGCACGTGACGCTTCGATCAGATGCAGAAACTGCGGGGCAACGAAGCCGCACAGGAACCCCAGCGCGACGAACAGCAGCACCTCCGGGCCGGCGACCGCCGGAAATACGGGCATCTCGTACGGCGGCTTATAGCCCGAAAACTCGCGCATGATGATGTTGGCGACGACCGAGGAGACGACGACCGGCCCGAAGTTCTCCATCGCGATCGAGCCGAGCACGATCTCTGTGACGAAGAAGGCGCCCGCGATCGGCGCGCTGTACGCCGACGTGATCCCCGCGGCGGCGCCGCACGCGACGAGCAGGCGCAGGCGCGTCGGCTCGAAATGGACCCAGCGGCCGACGACCGAACCGGCCAGCGCCGCGAGCTGGACCATCGGCCCTTCGCGACCGATCGAGCCGCCGCAGCCGATCGTAAACAGCGACGAAACGCTGCGCCAGACGCTTTGCCAAACGGGCACGACCCCATCGCCGATCGAGATTGCCTCCATGTAGTCGGAGCTCGACTGCTTGTCGGCGCTGCGGCGCGCGATGATCAGAAAGCCGCCGGCGATCAGGCCGCCCGCCGCGGGCAGCCAGATTCGAATCGTCCAGGGCAGCGCATGCGCCATGGCGACGAAGCTGCCCGTTTGGCCCGTGAAGATCCATTGGATGACTTCGATCGCGTGCCGGAACGCGACCGTGGCGAAGGCGCCGAGGACGCCGACCACCACGGCCCAAACCAGCATCGTATGGGCCTCGGACAGGCGAAACAGCGATTGTGCGCGCGTGCGCAGGCGAAGCAGGAATGAAAGCACGGAAAAAACGTCGGCTTGTGGTTTGAGGGGACCAGGACGAGCGCAAGCATAGCATCGGCTCGGGTCGTCGCTCTCATCGTTAGCGCCTTCGGCCGATCGGCCGACCTGTGGTTCGAGCGGCTCAGCCATGCGTCATGGGGCCGGGACGTCGAGTTCTGCGTAATGCCGGAAAATGCCCGTTTCGTTGAACGGCAAGCGGCGCTCGGACGCCAGATAAGCGGCGATGTCAGGCCGTGCCGCGACTGCTGTGCGAAGCGCCGCGAGCCGGGGGTACTGCGCGGCGAAGCGCGCAGTCGCACGCGGAAAGGCGTAGTGAAGCCCTTCGATCAGTTGAAACATCGACAAGTCGACATAGGTGAGCGCTGCGCCGACGAGGTGGGCATCGCCGTGCGGATTTTGCGCGAGCACGCGTTCGAAGTAGTGCATGAATTTGGGCAGGCGGTGGGCGAGGAAATCGGTCGCACGCGCTTTGGCTGGCGCCTTTTGTTCCTCGTAGTACTGGCCGCTTGCGATCGGGTGATGCGTGTCGTGGACTTCGGTCACCATGTCGGCGATCGTCAGTTGCAGGCCATGCACGACGTAGCGCAAATCGCTGTCGGGCGAAAGGCCCAACCTGGGGCCCAGGTAGAGCAGGATGTTCGCCGTCTGGGAAATGATGAGGTCGCCATCCTTCAGGAACGGTGGCGCGAACGGAATGTGCGGCTCGGTCTTGCTGTTCAGCACGCTCGTCATGGCCGCCTGCCCCTGGCCAGATTTCTTGTGGCCGCGGGCGACATCGATGTAGGGCGCCTGCGCTTCTTCCAACGCGAGGCGCACGAATTCGCCCCGGCCTTGCAATCCGTCCCAGTAATAAAGTTCGTAAGCCATCTGCATCCTCCGGAAAGCGAATACGCGCCGAGCGGTGGTGGCCGCTCGGCGCGTCGCTTGTTAGCGGGCTACGTTACGTTACGTTAAGTGAACAGGCGCTCGACGCCCCACGTAATGGCGAGGCCGCCGACCATGAGCCAGACATAGAGCATAAATCCGGTCGCCAGCGCGCGGGGCCCGGCCTTACGCACTTGTGCGACGCGCGTCTCGATGCCGAGCGCCGTCATCGCCATCGTCAGCGCGAACGTGTCGAGCCCATTGACGGTTTGCGTCGCGGCCTGCGGCAGCACATGCAGCGAATTGACGAGCACGCACGCCAGAAAACCGAGCGCGAACCAAGGCACGGCGATTTTGCGCGTGGCATGCGACCGGTTGGATTCGCCGGCGGCCGGGACTGCAGCATTGCCGCGCGGCGAACGAGCAAGCCAAAGGCCGAGCACGAGCAGAACCGGAACGAGCAACATGACGCGCGTCATTTTGACGATGGTTGCGATGTGCGTCGCCTCGGGGCTCACGTTGCTGGCCGCGCCCACCACTTGGGCGACTTCATGGATCGTGCCGCCGAAGAAAAGCCCCACGCCGAGCGTATCGAGGTGCAGCCAGCCGGCGCGGTACAAGAGCGGGTAGAGGAACATCGACAACGTGCCGAACAGCACCACGCTGCCGACCGCAACGGCGCTTTTTTCGGGCTTCGACTGCAGCGTGGATTCGAACGCGAGCACGGCTGCCGCGCCGCAAATGGCGCTGCCCGCGGCATTGAGAATGGCCGTATCGCGGTCGAGCTTCATGACCTTCATGCCGAGCCACGTGCCGAGCACAAGCGTGCTGACGACGATGAGCACCGAGATGGTCAACCCGGGCAGGCCGACTTGCGCGATTTCCTGCAGGCTGACCCGCAACCCGAAAAAAGCCACGGCGATGCGCAACAGTTTGCGCGCCGAGAAGTTGACGCCGGCGGCCCAATGCGCGGGCATACCGACGCGCAGCGTGTTGCCGTAGAGCGCACCGGCAACGATGCCGACGATCAGCGGGCTGATGCCCAGACCCGCGATGGCGGGGAATGCCGCGAGCCGCGTGACCGCGGCGGCAAACAACGCGACGAAGAGAATGCCGTTGAGCTGGCCGTGAGAATCGGTCCGCGAGGTCGCCGCGGATAGCGTGTGGGTACTGGACATCGTATGGCTCTGTCTATGGGCGATTTCGATGAGCTAATCCTAGCTAACGTATAAGCTTATGAAAAATCGTCATTTGTGACGTAATATATCGGTCAAACCGATATTTAAACGCGTATGACCCCCGATCAACTGATAACCTTCGCGGCCGTTGCCGAGCAACTGAACATCAGTCATGCGGCGCTCGTCCTGCATCTGTCGCAGCCGGCGGTCTCGGGGCAACTGCGCCAATTGCAGGACGAGTTCGGCGAGCCGCTGTACCGGCGTGAGGGCCGCGGCGTGCGGCTGACGCCGTCGGGTGCGCAACTGGCCGAGTACGCGCAGAAGCTGCGTGAGACTTTTCGGCAGGCGCAGGGCTACCGCGACGCGCTTCGCGGCGTGGCCAGAGGCACGTTGCGCATTGCCGCGAGCACGACGATCGCCAGCTACGTGTTGCCATACCTGATCGCGGAGTTTCAGCGCCGGTTTCCGAACGTGGATATTCAAACGGCCGGCGGGAACACGGGCGATATCGTTGCGTCGCTCGGATCGCTCGATGTTGCGATGATCGAAGGCCCGGTCGGAACAGGGCTACCCGAAGGATGCGGGGTACGCGTCTGGCGAGAAGATGAAATCGTCGCGATCGTGCCGCGCGGTCACGCGCTCGCCGAACTGGCGGCGGCGCGAGGGGGCAGCCCCACGCTGGCGGACGTCGGCGTCCACCCGCTGGTCATGCGCGAAGAAGGCTCAGGCGTGCGGCAGTTCGTGGAGCAATCGTTCGAGGCGGCGGGCGTGGCGACGCGCGTCGCGCTCGCTGTGGCTGGCGTGGAAGGGGTGAAGGAAGCCGTGCGGGCGGGGATGGGCGTGGGCTTTGTCTCTGCGATGGCGATGCGCCACGAGGACGGCGCGCTCGCCCAGCTTTCGCTCGGCCCGAGCCCGCTGACACGCCACTTTTCGATTCTCGTGCCGCACGAGGGCGCGCCCTCACGCGTCGCTGCGGGGTTCCTGCAGCTGTGCGAGAGCGAGTTGGGCGTTGCGGCGCCGTAAGAGCCGATGTGGCCGAAGGTCTCGCTCGGGGCTGTGCCTCTCCCGCTGCGCTTGAGCGAGTTGGGGATTACCAGAATGGCGTAGGCGGGATGGCGAGGCGCAAGATCATCCACATCGAGCGGCGTCGCTCGTTTTTTTGGATTGCAATTGGAACCGGTTCCATTTCATCGCATATGACGGATTTGAACATCGGGCGGCCTCTGACGGAGGTGGCGCTCGTCGCAAGTGCATTCGGCGCGAGTGCTGTCCGCCGCCGCGGTCACGCAGCGTGGCTCGATGTGGTCGCACAGTCCGGCGCGGCCGGTTTCGAGGTGCGCCGGGAGTTGTTCGCGCATGACGCGGAAAACACGCCCGCAGCGCTCGGTGCGCTGCGCGCTGCGATCGACGCACGCGGCCTTTGGGCCGTCTATTCCACGCCAACCGATTTGTATTGCGCGGACGGCGCGCTGAACGCGGCTGAACTGGCCGCGGCGCACGCCGAGGCCGACGCGCTGGGCGCGCGTTGGGTCAAGCTCCAATTGGGCGGATTCGTCGACCGAGCCGACGCTGCCGCAATCGCGGCTGTCACTGCAGGCCGCCGCGCCCGACTCGTCGTTGAAAACGGGCAGGATGCGCGTGACGGCGCCATTGAGCGCTTCGTTGCTTTTTTCGCCGCGCTCGAACGCGAAGGCGGCCGCAATCTGCTGGGCATGACCTTCGACATCGGCAATTGGCAATGGGCGGGCGAGGCGCCGATCGACGCGGCCCGTGCCTTGGCCAGGCATGTCGAGTACGTTCATTGCAAGGCCTCGGAAGGCGAGGGTGCGCGCCGGTTCCCGATCGCCCCTACGGAGAGCGATCCGCTGTTTCCATCCGTGTTTGCCATACTGCCGCGCACCGCGCCGCGCGGCATCGAGTTTCCGCTCGATCAGCAGGCGCTGGCCGACGACGCCCGCCGGCGAGCCGCGTGGCTCGCTGCCATGTGAAGCCGGTCGAGTCCCTTTGTTACTCAGCAAGCGGCAAGCCGTGCCGTTGCTTTTGAATGAGGAGCCATCGATGTCTATTCCGCTCGACGTTTTGACTTACGGCGAAGCCATGGCACTGTTCGTTGCAGACGAAACCGGGCCGCTCGAAACCGTCGGGCATTTCACGAAACGGATTGCGGGTGCGGATCTGAACGTCGCGATCGGCCTCGCGCGGCTTGGCTTCGGCGTGGGCTATGTCAGCCGCGTCGGCGCCGACTCGTTCGGGCGCTATGTCGTCGATACGCTCGCGCGCGAAGGCATCGATGCGAGCCACGTGAGCGTCGACCCACGCTATCCGACCGGCTTCCAAATGAAAGGCAAACAGACCGATGGCCGCGACCCCGCCATCGAATACTTCCGCAAAGGATCTGCTGCCAGCCATCTTTCGCTGGACGATTTCGATGCGGAATATGTCGCGGCCGCGCGTCACCTGCATCTGACGGGTGTGGCGCCCGCGATCTCGGCCACCTCGCGGGAATTGGCGTTCCGTTTGGCGGAGTCGATGCGCGCGGCGGGCAAGACGATTTCGTTCGATCCGAATCTGCGACCCACGCTGTGGCCCTCTCGCGAGACCATGGCCGCGACGCTCAACGCACTCGCGGCACTCTCGGACTGGGTGCTGCCAGGGCTCGACGAAGGGATTGCGCTCACCGGTTACGACACGCCGGAGGACGTCGCCCGGTTCTATCTCGATCACGGCGCGCGCGGCGTGATCGTCAAGCTCGGTGCTCAGGGGGCGTATTTCCGCACGGCGGATAGCGCGGGTTATGTCGCCGCGCAACCCGTCGCCGAAGTCGTAGATACGGTCGGCGCGGGCGATGGCTTCGCCGTCGGCGTCGTCAGCGCCTTGCTCGAGGGCCGCGATCTGCCGACGGCCGTTGCGCGCGGCAATCGCATCGGCGCGCTCGCCATCCAGGTAATAGGCGATTCGGAAGGGCTGCCCACGCGCACAGAACTCGACCGCCTCGAATCATCCGCTGCACTCATCTGACCCGCATCCATACGGCATAAGGAGGAGACAACCATGCCCACGACGCTTTCGACCCGACGTTGGTGGACGATCATGCCGATCGTCTTCATCACGTACAGCCTTGCCTACCTCGATCGCGCGAACTTCGGCTTTGCCTCGGCGGCCGGCATCAACAAGGATCTCGGCATCAGCCCGGGACTGTCATCGCTGATCGGCGCGCTGTTTTTCCTCGGCTACTTTTTCTTTCAGATACCGGGCGCCGTCTATGCCGAACGGCGCAGCGTGCGCCGGCTCGTTTTCGTGAGCCTCATCCTCTGGGGCGGGTGCGCCGCGCTCACGGGCATGGTCAGCAACATCGCCTCGTTGATCGCGATCCGGTTTTTGCTGGGAGTGGTCGAGGCGGCCGTCATGCCCGCCATGCTGATCTTCATCTGCAACTGGTTTACGAAGAGCGAGCGCTCGCGTGCCAACACCTTCCTGATTCTCGGCAACCCCGTCACGGTGCTGTGGATGTCGGTCGTTTCCGGCTATCTCGTGCATTCGTACGGTTGGCGCAACATGTTCGTCGCGGAAGGCGTGCCGGCCATCGTCTGGGCCGTCTGCTGGTGGTTCGCCGCGCGCGACAAACCGAGCGAGGTAGCGTGGCTCGCGGCCGATGAGAAGAAAGCGCTGGCAACCACGCTCGCGGCCGAGCAAGCGGCCATCAAGCCGATGCGCAACTATGCGGAAGCGTTCCGCTCGCCGGCTGTCGTCAAACTGTGTGCGCAGTATTTTTGCTGGAGCATCGGCGTCTACGGCTTCGTGCTTTGGCTGCCGTCGATCTTGAAGAACGGCTCGACGCTCGGCATGGTTGCGACGGGATGGCTGTCGGCACTGCCTTACCTGATGGCGACGATTGCCATGCTGGCGGCCTCCTGGGCGTCCGACAAACTCAATACGCGTAAGGCGTTCGTGTGGCCGTTCCTGCTGGTGGGCGCGGCCGCGTTTGCCGGCTCGTTTGCGCTGGGCTCGACGCATTTCTGGTGGTCCTATGCGTTGCTCGTGATCGCCGGCGCCGCGATGTACGCGCCGTATGGTCCGTTTTTCGCGATCGTGCCGGAACTGCTGCCGAGGAATGTCGCTGGCGGCGCAATGGCGCTCATCAACAGCATGGGCGCGCTGGGCTCGTTCGTCGGTTCTTATGTCGTCGGCTATCTGAACGGCACAACCGGTTCGCCGGCCGCGTCGTACGCGTTCATGAGCGCGGCGCTTGTTGCCGCGGTACTGCTGACGCTCGCGGTCAAGGCGCAAAATGTCAGCGACGCTGTGCCGGCGGGCGCACGCGCCCATGCACACGGGAAGTGAAGGCAATGACGCTCAAAATCGTCGCGTACAAGGCTTTGCCATCAGATGTGCTCGACTATCTGCGCGAGCACGCTGAGGTCGTCGTTCTGGATTCGGCCGCGGGCCGCGCGCATGAGGGGCTGGCCGGGGGGCTCTCCGAGGCGCTCGGCGCTGCGCTGCGCGAGGCCGACGGCGCCATCGGTGCCAGCGTCAAGGTCACGCCGGCCATGATCGACGGGGCGACGCGCCTTAAGGCGATTTCGACGATTTCGGTCGGCGTCGATAACTTCGATCTCGACGATCTGACGCGCCGCGGCATCGTGCTGGCCCATACGCCCGACGTGCTGACGGAATCGACGGCCGACACGGTGTTTGCGCTCGTGCTGACGACCGCGCGGCGCGTGGTCGAGCTGGCGCAATGGGTCAAGGCAGGGCAGTGGCGCGGCAGCATCGGGCCCGACCAGTATGGCGTCGACGTCCACGGCAAGACGATCGGCATCGTCGGGCTCGGCTGCATCGGCGGTGCGCTCGCGCGGCGCGCGGCGCTCGGTTTCAGCATGCGCGTGCTTTATACGAACCGGCATCCGAACGAAGCCGCCGAGCGTGCCTACGGTGCGCGACGCGTCGAACTGGACGAACTGCTGGCGCAGTCCGATTTCGTCTGCTTGCAGACGCCGCTCACGCCGCAGACGCGCCACCTGATCGGCGCGGCGCAGTTGCGCGCGATGAAGCGCAGCGCGGTTCTGATCAACGCCTCGCGAGGGCCGATTGTCGACGAGGCCGCGTTGATCGCGGCGCTGGCCGACGGCACGATCGCCGGGGCGGGTTTGGACGTATTCGAACGCGAACCGCTGGCGCTCGATTCACCGCTGCTCGCCATGCGCAATGTCGTAGCCCTTCCGCACATTGGCTCCGCCACCCACGAGACACGTCATGCGATGGCGCGCTGCGCGGCGGAAAATCTCGTAGCCGCATTGGCGGGAAAGCTGAATCGCAATGTCGCGAACCCCGAAGTTCTGACGCGTTAGCGGCATGCGTACCGGCTAGAATTGCTGCACTGCGGGCCCTGAGCAGATGCACGAGTGGAATGGCGTATCGGCCTGCGCTATGATGCCCCCACTGGAAAATTCGTAAAGCGCGCCCCGGCGCGCTTTTGTCTATGCGTCGAGCCGCAGCGGGCCGCGGCAGGTCGTTTTCGAAGGAGATTTTCTTTGATTCAAGCAGCTTACGTCACGCGCGCGCCGCGTGCCGCCGCGCGATGAGTGTCGGCCCCATGAGCCCTGTGCGTCGCGCAACGATCAGCGATGTCGCGCGAGAGGCCGGTACGGGTAAAACGAGCGTTTCGCGCTATTTGAATGGCGAAACGAGCGTCCTGTCGGCCGATTTGCGCTCGCGCATCGAAGCGGCGATCAAGCGGCTCGACTACCGGCCGAACCAGATGGCTCGTGGGCTGAAGCGGGGCCGCAATCGGCTGATCGGGCTGCTCGTCGCCGATCTGACGAACCCTTACACCGTCGGCGTCGCGCGCGGAGTGGAGGCTGCCTGTCACGCGCTCGGGTTGATGCCGCTCGTGTGCAACGCAGCCAACGAAGTCGAGATGGAGCGGCGCTACCTGCAACTGATGACGACCTATCGCGTCGAAGGCGTGATCGTCAATGCGCTCGGCGTCAAGGAAGAGACGCTGCAGCCCCTCGGCGAAGGCGGCACGCCGGCCGTGCTCGTGGACCGATCGATCGAAGGGCTCGCCGCCGACATGGTCGGGCTCGACAACGCCGAGGCCGTGAAACTCGGCATGCACCACCTGATCGAACATGGCTTTCGCGACATCCGCTTCATCGTCCAACCGTACGAGCGCATCAGTTCGCGGCGCTGGCGGGAGGCCGCGTTCAGGGCGGCGCTCGAAGAGGCACGCAGCACGCAGACGGGCCAGGGCGAGGTCGGGCCCGCGCTGCAAGGCGAGACGGTCGTGCTCGATTTGAGCGATGCCGAGGCGCTCGCTCGCACCCACGAGGCGCTCGATCGCCACCTGGAAGAAGCATCGAAGCAGGGTGGCAGGCGTGTCGCATACTTCGCCGCGAACGGACCCGTCGCGCTTTCGCTGGCGTTGCATTTGCACGCACGCTACGGCGCCGACTGGCAGGAGCGTGTCGCACTGATGTCGATCGACGACTCCGAATGGGCGGAGCTTATCGGGGTGACGGCGATCCGGCAGCCGACCTATGCCATCGGTTATCGTGCCGTAGAGTTCCTGCACGAGCGCATCGAAGGGGATGTAGAGCCTGCGCGAGAAGCGATGCTGCCCGGCGAACTCGTCGTGCGCCGCTCGACGGTATGGCGTGACGAGAATTGATGTGCAGGCTGCACCGAACGCCGCCCAGGCGGGACCGGGCGCAGCCTTTTCGAACCAAGCGAACCAAGCGAACCCGGTACCCCGCCACACGATGGAATCTTATCGATTCGAATGCCCAAGTGCCGACATCGAGACGCTCGCCCGTGTCGTAAGCGATCTCTTCCCCGAGCAAACGGTGTTCGCCGAGCGAACCGGCGAGGCCGGCACGCCTCAACTGTCGATCCAGTGGGTGGCGATGCGATTCGGCGCGACGGCGCGTCGCATGACGCTGGCCGTTGATTTCCCGGCACCGGTGTTTGCGCGCTACCGAGCCCTGCCGCCGCGCCTGCGAGCCCGCAGCTATGCCGTGCTTCGCGCCTATGTGGAGGCCGCGCTCGGGTCGCTCGAGGAGCAATACGCGGCCGGCGAGGCGGTTCCGCGTGAAGTCACGATCGAACCCGGTGACGAATTCGCCTGAGGCGTAGCACGCAGGCGGCGCCCGGTAGGCGTTGGCGTAGGGCGAGCCGTTGGCTCGGGCGCGCGTCGAGTGCTTCTGCGCCAAGCCTTCAACGGGGATCGGCAGCGCGATACACCTGGGCGAAGCGATCGGCGCGCACGATACCGTAATCACCGGGCGAGTACTGCAACACCCAATCGCCGGCCACGCCGGTCAGCACGTCGCCGGCCGCGCGCCGTGCGATCGAGAACGGTTCGTCCATGCGTTTGGCGAGGACGACGGCAGGGCGATTCCTGTAGCGTCCCGGTGCGCCGGGCGTGAGCGTCGCCTCGGCCGGAACATATTTCGCGTCGAAGCGCGTGCGCTCGACCACCCACCTTGCGCCGCCGGTGCCCGTGATCAACGCATCGCCGCGGTCGTATCGGTTTGCCCCTTCGAGGCTCATCAGTTCGCCGCCAGCCGGGGCGAATTCGACGAGGACGACTTCGTCCTTCACATATCGCCCCGCGGCAGGATCGTCGCGCAGGTCGATGTCTTTCAATTCGATCATGGGAAAGTAAGCCCAACCTCAAGAAGGCGTGAGCGTAGCGGGAAACCGCGAGACGCGCACGCCTTTCGCGTGGCTGAGGGGCAATCGTCCGAAGAAAAATGCCGCCGGACGCCGTCGGCTACGGCTTGGCGGCTGCGCCGGGCTTGGCGCTGCGAGCGCCGCGGTCATGCTGGCGGAACGTCGTATCGGCGAGCTTTTTCTGCTCGGGCGACATGCTGTCATAAAGCGGCTCGAACGCATCGACGAGTTGCTTCATGTCGTCCGCGTGCGCCTGCGCGAGCAACGCGTACTGTTTCATGTTGTCGAGCGCCGATTGCGTGGGCTCGGCTTGCGCGCGCTGTCGGTAGAGCCGGCCCATGTTTTGACCGTTCGCGCGCATCACTTCGGCAAACGTCTTCCACTGCGGCTCTTGCGCGGGCGTAATTTTCAACTGTTTATGCAGATAGGCGATCCGCTCTTCGACGCGCGCTTCGCGCTTGGCCGCAGGCGCAACGGGCGCGGCACCGGCCGATGCACCGGCCGAGGCACTCGCGGGCATGGCTGCCGAGGCTTTCGGCGCTGCCCCTTGCGCGAGCACACCCATCGAACCGAGTGCTCCGCCCGTCGCAAGCGCGAGCGCGAGAATGATCATCGTTCGTTTCATCGAAACTCCTGCAGTCGTGTGGATCAAGCCGGAACCGGCGTACGAGCGCCGGTTCTTCGAACCGGTCATGCTTGCGGCATGGGCGCCGGCCTGGCGCTAGTTGTACCACTGCCCGACTTCGATGTCCGGCGGGAGAGACACACGCTTACATTTGAAACGTATTCGAAGTGGCGTAGACGTTCCATGACGGGCCGACGCCCGTGTTTCAACTGTATTAAAGTGGCGTTTTCGCAAGCATGACGGGGAATAGGGATGATGCGTGTTCTGGTTGTGGGAGCTGGCGCCGTGGGCGGCTATTTCGGCGGACGCATGGCGTTGGCCGGGCAGGATGTGACGTTTCTCGTGCGCGAGGGGCGCGCCAAAGAGCTCGCCGCGAACGGCCTCGTCATCAAGAGTCCGCGCGGCGAAGCGAAGCTGTCGAGCGTGAAGACCGTGCTGACCTCGCAAATCGACGAACCCTACGATCTCGTGCTGCTCAGCTGCAAGGCCTATGACCTCGATGGCGCAATGGACGCGTTCGCGCCAGCCGTGGGGGCGTCGACGACCATCCTGCCGTTGCTGAACGGCATGTGCCATCTGGACCGGCTCGGCGAGCGTTTCGGCCGCAAGAGCGTGCTGGGTGGTGTTTGCCTGATCGCCGCGACGCTTGATGCGACGCGCGCGATCGTTCAAATGACCGATATGCACGCGATCGTTTTTGGCGAACTCGATGGCGTACATAGCGCGCGTGTAGACGCGATTGCCGCGGCTTTGCGTGCCGGCGGGTTCGATGTCGACGCAACCGACGCGATCGTGCAGCAAATGTGGGAGAAGTGGGTTTTCCTCGCGACGCTGGCCGGTGCCACGTGTTTGTTTCGTGCGAGCATCGGCAACATCGTCAGCGTACCCGGTGGAGAAGCGGCGTTGCGTGCTCTGTTCGACGAGTGCGGCGCAGTGGCTGCCTCGCACGGCCATGCCATGCGGGCACCCTTCGCCGAGCGTTCACGTGCGATGCTCTTCGCGCCTGGCTCGGCGTTGACGGCATCGATGCTGCGTGACATCGAAAACGGTCTGCGCACCGAGGGCGATCACGTGCTGGGCGATCTGCTGGCCAGACGCCTGCCTTCACCCTCGTCTTCGTCTTCGTCTTCGCCTTCGCCTTCGCCTTCGCTGCTCGAGCTGGCCTACGCACACGTCAAGGCGTACGAAGTGCGCCATGGGCGATAATGCGCCGCTTCTTTTCACTCCCGCCGCTTAACCGATGAGACCTCCGCGCCTCGATCAGCTCGACGAGCTTGATCGCAACCTCGTGACGCTTTTGCAAACGAATGCGCGCGAGAGCGTCGCGAGTCTCGCGCGCCAGCTCGGCGTCGCGCGCACCACGGTGCTCGCACGCATCGAACGCCTCGAGCGCATGCAGGTCATCGCCGGGTATGGCGTTCGGTTGGGGCAGGATGTGCTCGACGCGAGCATCAACGCATACGTTGGCATCATCCTCGCGCCGAAGTTCGGTCCGAGCGCCCTCAAGCGGCTCGAAAAGATGCCCGAAGTGCAACTGCTCTGCGCGGTCAGTGGCGAATACGACTACGTCGCCTGGCTGCGCGCCGCATCGCCCGACCGTCTCAACGAACTGCTCGATCAGATCGGTGCCCTCGAAGGCGTCGAGCGCACGACCACCTCGATCATCCTCGCGCGCAAGATCGATCGCACATCGTTCGGCGGCTGAGCACGCCACGGCTGTCGGGGACGCTTCGATAGGTCCCGACCGCCTCATTCGAGCTCAATTCGACGAATCGTATCGTTCAATCGACGTTTCGTCGAAAACTCGCGTCGAATCGCAGCACTTTGCGCCTGTTTTCTGTTTTTGCGCTTCTCTACACTGTTTCGAATTCGGTAGCGCCCGTAAGGCTTTGCGCGCTGCACAGCTTTTGACACAAGAACTCGAAACATAAAACGAAGGAGAAGCGCAATGAAAGTAGCTATCGTCGGAGCCGGGCTGATCGGCCACACCATCGCCCACATGCTGCGTGAAACCGGCGACTACGAAGTCGTGGCGTTCGATCGCGATGCGCATGTGCTCGAGAAGTTGACGCGTGAGGGGATTGCGACGCAGCGCGTCGATTCGGCCGATTCGAATGCGATCCGTGCCGCGGTCCAAGGCTTCGACGCGTTGGTCAACGCGCTGCCGTATTACCTGGCGGTCAACGTCGCTGCGGCGGCGAAGGCGGCCGGTGTTCATTACTTCGATTTGACCGAAGACGTGCGTGCGACGCACGCGATTCGCTCGCTGGCCGAAGGCGCGCCGCAAGCGTTCATGCCGCAATGCGGTCTCGCGCCGGGTTTCATCGGCATTGCCGCGCACGAACTCGCCAATCGCTTCACCGAAGTGCGCGAAGTGAAGATGCGCGTGGGCGCGCTGCCGGAATTTCCGACGAACGCGTTGAAGTACAACCTGACCTGGAGCGTCGACGGCCTCATCAACGAGTACTGCCAACCGTGCGAAGCGATTCGCGACTCGCGTACGCAATGGGTCCAACCGCTCGAAGGGCTCGAGCACTTCTCGCTCGACGGTACCGAGTACGAAGCCTTCAACACGTCAGGCGGACTTGGCACGCTTTGCGAAACGCTCGCGGGCCGCGTCGAATCGCTGGACTATAAATCGGTCCGCTATCCGGGCCATCGCGACCTCGTCAAGTTCCTGCTCGAAGACCTGCGGCTTGCAAGCGATCGCGACACGCTCAAGACGATCATGCGTCGCGCCGTGCCGTCGACGTCGCAAGATGTCGTGCTGATTTTCGTGACGGTGACGGGCATGCGCGACGGGCAACTGATCCAGGATGTGTTCACGCGCAAGATTTTCGCCAAGACTGTCTGCGGTATGCCGATGAGTGCGATCCAGATCACGACGGCGGGCGCGATGTGCGCCGTGCTCGATTTGTTCCGCGAAGGCAGGTTGCCCCAAAGCGGCTTCGTGCCGCAGGAGCGCGTTTCGCTGCGCGACTTCCTCGCGAATCGGTTCGGCCGGCTGTACGAAGGCGCAACGCTTGACGCAATGGCGACTGTTTAACGTCTATAGCAGGCGTCGGTTGCCGGGGGGCGGCCTGAGAGACGCGGCGCGGTCTACCGCGTCGCATCGTAAACGCGGTGCTGAGCAGGGCCTCGAGAGAGCCGCGTAAGAAGAGGGAAGCCACGCATGCGACGATGCATGCGTGGCGAACCTCCCTGTTTCAGGGCGATTTCTTTCGCTGCATCCCTCAGTTCATTGTCAGGAGGCGTTCGCGGCCCTTTACGATTCCTTCAATAGCTCATGCAGCAGCGCGTCGAACCCGACCTTCGTCGGCACCGTGTTGTCGAACATAATGAGTCCTTCGCGCGCTTTTCCGCTTGGCGCGAATCGCCGTTGTCGATATTCGTCCCAATGCGCGAGCTTATAGGCGTCGTTGGGATTGTGGCGCGCGATGATGCGCGCGTGTGCCGTTTCTTCCGACGTATAGACCCAGACGATACGCAGTTTCACGTCGCTGCCTACGCCGAGCCAGTGGCGGTCGAATAGTTTGCGTTCGCGCACTTCGCGCGATAGCGGGCCGACGACGATGACGCTCACGCCGAGTTCGAGGTTTTCGCGTGCCGTATCGAGCAGCCCCTGATATTCGGGTTCACGCAAATGTTGCAGGTAGAGCGGACTGTCGCGATCGTTCGGGTCACCCGTCAACGCGCCCATTGCCGCTGCGCTGTAACGGCCGTACAAAGTGTCCTTGTCGAGCAGGCAGAACGCTTCGCCCGTCTCGCGCATGAGCGGGCCGACGAGGCGCTTGGCGATCGTCGTCTTGCCCGTGCCGGCATGGCCGCAGAAGAAAACGAGGTGAGTCACGAAGCGATTCCTTGCTAAAGAGGGGGGCTTGGGCCATGACCGTATAGCGCCGAAACGATCAAGCACGGCCGGGCATGGCCGTGCGCGGCCGCCAGGCACGGGTGCAGACATAAAACGTCCGTCGACGTGGCATCTTATCAGTCCTACCCGTGTCGATATGGCCGCTGCGAATTCGTGAGCGCTTCAGCGCTGATCGATGGGCTCGTCAATGGCTACCGGGCACGCGTGCCGGCTTTTCGCCGCGAGCCTCGGCAGGCGTCAAAACGAGAAGATGAACGCGCGGCCCAGGCAACAGGGGTGTCTTGCGCCCCTCCACCCACGCCTCGTGACCCGCGAGAAAATATGCGCTCATCGGATGGCCGCTCTGACCCCCCGGCATGTTGAAGATGCCGAGATCCTCATGTCCCGGCGAGATGACCATCCGCTCGGATTGGCCAAATGTCGGGGTCGCGACCCGCGGCATGTTGCCATCGCCGGGCAATGCATCTGCCGGCGCTGCGAGCCATCGGGACAGTGCGGGAAACACCGCTGCAAACGGATGAACGATATGGGCGGTATTGCTTTGCCCCCACGTGGCGTCTTTCAGTGCGGCTCCGCCTCGCGTCAAGCGGGCGATCGAATCGTCGATCGCAGCCAGTTCAATTTCCCGCCATGTCTTTCGACGCAGGGGTAGCCAGTTCGATGGCTGTTGATCGACAAGACGTGCCAGTACGGTCGGCCATCGGGATGTGGCTTGGGCAAAGCTTGCGGATGGGTCGAGCTTGCGCATCTCACGATCGGCTTCGCCAAATAGCTCCGCATACAGGCTACTCAGGTAGCGACGGCTCAAGCGATATGCCACGGACCCGACGCAGGCGCAGCCATCCCACCGTTCGAGCAACAGCCGTTTGAATTCAGCGCGCTGAGGGTGATTGGCCAACGCGCGTTCGTCGAGCGCGCGTAAGGCGCGCTCGCGCCAAGCTGACATGAACAACGCGCGATCGTCCAGGCCGGGTGCGTAGGCTGCTGCTTCGTCGAATGAGGGTCGCGCCGCGAGGTCGTCGCGGATCTGACGCGCTCGCGCGCCGGGGTCTGCGCCGCCGTCGCCGATCACGTCGTAACCTGCGCCGGCCAATTGGCGCGAATTGGCCGACCAAAGCAGACCGGACGCCGGGTTCACGATCGACGGATGGTCGTCCGCAGGGAGCCGGGAGCGCCATCCTTTCGTCGGGGCGTCGGACGCGTAGGGGAAGGTGGCCTCGAAGGAGGCGCGTCGGTCAGGCATGGCGCCCGCGATGGTCCAGCCGACGTTGCCCGCGACATCGCCGACAATGAGGTTCTGTGCAGGGATGCCTGCCGCCTGACCCGCGGCCAATGCTTCGGGAACATCGGCGGCCGCTTCCGCGCGAAGCAGGTTCAGATTCACCGCGCCTTCGTCTTCAGCGATCCATCGGACGGCATAGCGTCGATCGCCTGCCTGCCACACCGGCCCCAGATCGGTTTGCGCGACACGTATCGTTTCGTCGGGTGCGCCGCGCACGCGCAACACCTCCTCGCGGAATCGAAGCGGGGCCCAGCCGTTCGCCGTTCGATAGGCATCGGGATGGTGCGAATCGGACTGCAATTGAACGAGATCGAGATAATCGCCGTATCTGTTCGAAAAGCCCCACGCCACTGCGCCATTGCTGCCCGCGACGACTGCCGGCGTGCCGGGCAACGTCACGCCGACGATACGCCGCAGCTTACCCATCGACGCAGGGTACTCGAGCACGGCTCGATACCAGATGTTGGGAAGACGGAGCCCGAGATGCATGTCGTTGGCGACGATCGCGCTGCCGGTCGTCGAGTGTTTGCCCGATACCGCCCAGGCGTTGCTGCCTGTCGCCGTGCCGAACGGCAGGTCGGACAACGCGTCTCGCTCATGCAGTACAGCGACAGCCTGCGCTGACGGTGACGGGCCGCCGAACCACTCGGGTGCGGCGCCGTCGATCGGTGTTGCGCCACACTGCATGGAAGGCGCATCGAGCGGCGCATCCCATCCGCTGCATTCGGGCAACAAGGTGCGCAGCGCCTGCGCATCGGTGTGTGCGCGCAGCCAGCCGCGCGCGAACTCGCGGTGCAGCAGGTTGCCTTGCAATTCGAAGTACATCGACCAGATCACGAGCAAGCTGTCCTCCGGGCGCCACGGTTGCGGCTTCGTGCGCAATACGAGGTACTCGAACGGGCGTACGCGCAGTGCCGCGAGCCCGGCATTGACGCCGGCTGCATAGCGCTCGAGGATCCTGCGGTCGGCCGGGGAAAGGCGTGCAAGCGCCCGGCCGGCGAGAGCGTCGAAGCCATAGATGCGGCGTTCGCGATCGACCTTGAGCGCAGCGGGTCCGATCAGAGCCGCCAGCGTCCCCGCCGAGGATCGCCGCAATAGATCCATCTGGAAGAAGCGATCCTGCGCATGGGCAAATCCTGTGGCGTAGGCAACGTCTTCACGCGTGGCCCCCGAGATTGTCGGCACGCCCTCCGCGTCGCGTGCGATCGAGACATTGGCTTGCAATCCGCTTGCAGGCGCGGCGCCATCGAGCGACGGCAGGCTCAGCGAGAACGCCAGGACGCCAGCGGCCGAGATCAGCGCGAACAACGCGGCAATCCACTTCAGCATCATGCGAGCGCGCCGGTTGACATGCTGCTTTTGCATTGACGTGCATCCTTCCTTTCATTGAATCGCGTCGCCCCGTCCCGGCATGGCATGTGAAGTCATGCGACGACACGGCGACCGATGCTTCGATACGCATCGAAACAAGCTGTGCCCATGCGCGGCTATAGTCTGCCTTCCTGCCGTGCGGCCCGCAGCGCGGGGAGCACGCGATGCCTCGGAGACCTTCGATGAATCAAACCGCCGACGCCAAATTGATGCTGCATATTTTCGACACCTGGCACGATACGGTCCGCAAACGAGATCTGAAGTCTACCGCTGCGCTCTACGCTACGGATGCGGTGCTCGAAACGCCGTTGGCACTCGCTGTCTATCCTGAGCGCAAGTCCGGCCTCATTACGGGCAGGGAAGCGATCCTCACGTTCTTCGAAGACAGCATCCGCAAGTTTCCCAGCGATCTCTCGCAGTGGTATCGAACCGGGGTGTTCTTCGTCAACGGCAGACAGTTGACCTGGGAGTATCCGCGCGTCGCGCCCGCCGGCGACCAGGTCGACCTGATGGAGATGATGGACATCGGCCACGATGGCCTGATCGCGAGTCATCGCGTCTACTGGGGCTGGAATGGCGTCAAGCTGCTGACGTCCGCTTTGGCGCGAGATCTATGACAGAGGGGCGAGGCGGGCGGCGGCTGGCGATCGTTGGCGGCGGCGCGAGCGGGGTTGCGGCATTCGTGGCGGCGGTCAGGTACGGCGTCGCGCAATCGATCGACATCGTCGATCCAAGGGGGATCGGACGCGGGACGGCGTTCGCCGCGCGGCGCGCTGCGTTGCTTTGCAATACCTCGGTCGAAACGATGTCGATCGTCGATGACAACCCCGATGACTTTCTGGCCTATCTGCACTCGATCGGCGTGCCCGCGACGCGCGATGCGTTCGTCCCGCGCGCTCATGTATCGAGCTACCTGACGTCGCGTTACGAGCAGTTTGCCGCGCTTGCGCGCGCGGCCGGCATCGAAACGCGCCTCGTGCGAGCCGCCGCGTCAGGCATCGACAAAGCGGCGCGTGGCGGCTACGTCGTCTCGCTCGATAACGGCACGGCGCTCGATGCGACGGACGTGCTCGTTTGCACGGGGCACGGCGGCCCGTATCTGCCCGATGCGGTCAAGCCGCATGTCGGCGCACCGCTTCTGTTCGAGAGCCTGTATCCGGAAGATCGCGTGCTCGCTGCGCTCGAACCCGCCTCGCGTGTGCTCGTTCTCGGCAGCCGATTGTCTGCCGTCGATTCGGCGCTCCTCTTGTGCGCGGCGGGGCACATCGTTGAGATCGTGTCGCCGTCGGGGCGCTTGCCGGCGGTCCGGACGGCGACAACCCGTGCCTGTCCCGTAGCGGTCGATACAAAGGGGCTCGCGCAGATCGATCTGGATTCGGATGGGTCCTCGCTATCGTGGCGGCTACTACGGATCGTTGCGCGTTCAGCGCGCGCGGTACACGGGCGAGCCTTGAGCGCTCAAGTGGTACGCGCATGCGCGCCGATCGAGCGCATGCGTCGCGAGGCCGAGCTCGCACGGCGCGGCATGACCGATTGGCAAGACATTCTCGTCGCCTATATGGATGCGGCGCAGAGGCGATTGCGCGGCGAGAGGCTCGAGCGTCAACGGCGTGCGCTGGCCGAATGCGCACGCGTCGTCGGCCGCTATCTGTTCGCCTGTCCGCTGCAAAGCGCCGAGAAACTGCTGGAGTACGCGCAGGCTCAGCGCTTGACAGCGAAAGCGGGGAGCCCCGCGCAGCTGCATTTCGGCGCTCGCTGGAGCGTGCGCTGGAAAGAGGGCGGACAGGACGCATATGATGCGATCGTCTGTGCGACCGGGTTTCATAAAGCATCGTCAGGGGCGATGGCAGAGGGCTTACGGTTCGATGATCCGGCGGCCGCCGACACGACGATACACGTTGGCCCCGACTTGCGCGTGGTGCTGCCGGGGGCGGCGCGCCCCGAACGGATCTGGCTGCTCGGTCTTGCCTCGCAAGCGGGCACGCCTATCGTCAATGCCGTCTATCAATCGGTGCGCCAGGCGTTCGAGGTTTGCCGCGCGTGGCACGAGGGCGATGCCCTGCATCAATCACAAGGATTCGTAGCCGAGGAGGCGCAATGAGACTTTACGGCGATCGGGGTTCGAGCAATACGCGTCGCGTGTTGACGGTGATCGATCACCTGAATCTGGATGTCGAATTCAGATTCGTGAATCTTTTTGTCGGGGAAAACCGCACACCCGAATATCTTGCGCTGAATCCGAACGGAACGATTCCGACTTTCACCGATGGCAATCTCACATTGTTCGAAGCGTCGGCCATCATGATCTATTTGGCCGAAAAAACCGCCTCCACGTTATGGCCGCCAGGCCTCGCGCGCTTCGAGGTGTTGAAGTGGATGTTCTGGGCCGCCGAGCATTTCCGGCGCGGCCCGTCCGTGCTGATCGACGAGCGCTTTATCCATCGGCTAAAGGGGCAGCCTGAAGATCCGGCTTTGGTCGCTGACGCGATGAAATCGATTCACCGCTATGCGGCCGTCCTCGACAGTCACTTGCGCGATCGCGCATTCGTGGTAGGCGAAACGCCGACGCTCGCCGATATCGACCTCGCGTCACCGTTCAGCCATATCGCACGTACGCGTGCCCCCTTCGATGTCTATCCGAATCTGGGCGCCTGGCATGCGAGGTTGTCGGAGGCCATACCGGCCTGGCGAACGAGCGGCGCCGACCTGGAGCGCCGGATCGCCGAAATAGAAGCGTCGTTCGAAGGCGGCGACGCGGCGCGCCACGGCGTTGCGCCGCTGGCCGCAGCGCAAGCCTGATGCCGCCGATCGGCAGGCGCGCTAGGCGCTTTCGCGGTAATCGTTGAAAGCGGACGTCGGGTTTTTCAACGCGTCGAGATCAATGCCGAAGTGCTCGCGCAGTGCATCCGAGCCGGCCGGCGTCACCGTGACTGCACGTGTGTCCCGACCCCGGCGCAGCCATGTCCACGCGCAGAACCCGTTCATCAAATGCGCGCCGAGAGGACCGGCGATGTGGTATTGCCGCTCCGTCCAATCGAGGCAGCGATGCGCGTGGCCCGTCTGATTGGCGAACGGGCCGCCCACATCCAGCCCCAGCCGCTGCAGCAACGCGTGACCGGCCGGCGTCAGTTCGTACTCGTATTCGCTGCGTTCGACGAGATACGCTCGCGCCAGCATCGCCTGGGTGACGGCCACGCCGACCTGTCCCGCCAGATGGTCGTAACAGCATCGGGCAAAGCGCAGTTCGCGCGCGCAGCGGTTCGGCGTCGACCGCCATTCCTGCGTCACGGGGCCGACCGAAGCGAGGCTCTCCAGCACGCGCGGAACGTGCGGTCCCGCGAGGCTGTAGTAGCGGTGCCGTCCTTTACACTCGACGCGCAGCAATCCGCCATCGAGCAGTTTCGAAAGATGCGAACTGGCCGTCTGCGCCGTGACGCCCGCAGCATCCGCGAGTGCGCCCGCCGAGCGTGCGCTTCCATCGGCCAGCGTGATCAGGATGACCGCACGCACGGGCTCTGCGATCAAATGCGCCACCGTGGAAATATTGTGCTGACTCACTGTTGCCCTCGGGTTCGAACAATCAATTTATCGTTATTTCGTAGATTCTTTAAAAAATCAGTATGTTTCGATACGCCTCGAAGCATTCTCGATGAGTAAACGATTATAGTCAACAGGCCATTCCGAACCGGGCCGAACCACGTGAATGAAACGAACGAATATAAAAAAAGCGTCTTATTGGCGACAAGTTTGAGCTATGTCGTAGTTATTCTCGATACGACAATCGTCAATATTGCGCTCGGCAGAATTGCCGCGTCGCTGGGCGCCGACGTCACCGGGCTGCAGTGGGTCGTCAATGCTTACACGCTGACATTCGCCAGTCTGCTGCTGACAGGCGGGCTGCTGGGCGATCGGCTCGGCGCTCGCCAGGTTTACCTGGCCGGGCTGCTGGTATTCGCAGCCGCCTCCGCGCTGTGCGGAATGTCCGCGAATCTCACGATGCTCGTCGCCGCGCGCGTGTTGCAGGGCGTGGGGGCCGCATTGCTCGTGCCGTGCTCGTTGACGTTGATCAGCGCGGCCTATCCCGATGCGAAAGAGCGCGCCGGCGCGATCGGCGTCTGGGCCGGATGCGGTGGCGTTGCCATGGCGGCCGGGCCGCTTGTCGGCGGCCTGCTCGTTCACTGGCTTGGATGGCGCAGCATTTTCGTCGTGAACGTGCCGATCGCCGCCTGCGGCGCATTGCTGACATTACGCATTCCCGCGGGACGGCGCGCCCGTGTCGAACATATGGACTTCGCCGGTCAAGCGGCGGCTATCGTCGCGCTCGCTTGCTCGGTCGCCGTGTTGATCGAGGGCGTAAAGCTGGGCTGGACATCGGCGCTGGTCATGGCGGGTATCGCCGGTGCGATCTGCGGTTGGGTCGGGTTCGTCATGATCGAGGGCCGTCGCGCCCAACCCATGCTGCCGCTCGGTTTATTCCGCAATCCCGTTTTTTCCGCGTCGGTATTCGTTTCCCTGGTGTCGGCGCTCGTGTTCTACGGGTTGTTGTTTCTGCTGAGTTTGTATTTCCAGGAGGGGCGCGGTTGGCAATCGCTGCGTACCGGTCTTGCGTTCCTGCCATTGACGGTGATGGTGACCGCAGGCAGCTTCTCGGCCGGGCGGCTCGGGGCCGCGTTCGGAACCCAGCGTGTCGTGCTGATGGGGTTTTTGCTCTATGCGCTCGGTTTTGCGGGGTTGCTTGCGCTTGCGCATGAGGCGCCGTATTGGAGAATTGCGCTTTGCTTTCCGGCTGTCGGCTTTGGCTCGGGCGTGATTACGCCGGCCGCGACGGCGACGCTGCTCGGCGCCGTCGACAAAACGCGTGCGGGCGTTGCCGCGGGCGTGCTCAACGCAAGTCGGCAAACCGGGTCCGCATTCGGCGTCGCCATCTTCGGCGTGCTGATGAGTCTGATCCAACCGACGGGCGTCGGCGTGCGCTTCGCGGTGTGCCTCGCCATCGTGCTGTCGCTGCTGGCCGCGTTCTGTTGGCGGATGACGCTTTCGTTCGCGGCGCGGGCGCCGGGAGCCGTCGCCTGATTCCCCGAACCGTTTTGTCGCCTATCGTGCGCGCATGCCGCGCCCGGACCTTCGCGTGCTCGCAGTTTCACTTTCGCTTCGCCCAAGAAAAGGACTTGAAATGCGCTATTCGCCAACAAACGACCCGATGGATCTCGTTGGAATTGGCATCGGGCCGGCAAACCTGAGCCTGGCCGCACTGCTCAAGCGCCAGCCGCATGTACGCGCCCGCTTCTTCGATCGCCGTGCCGGGTTTCAGTGGCACGCGGGCCTGATGCTGCCCAATGCATCGCTGCAGGTGCCGTTTTTGAAAGACCTCGTCAGCCTCGTCGATCCGACGAGCGAGCTTTCGTTTCTTCAATTCCTGGCGAAACAAAAGCGCTTGCTGTGCTTTATCAACGCGAATTTCCCGCAGGTCCTGCGGCGCGAATTCAATCAGTACTATCGGTGGGCATGCGAGCAATTGGACAGCCTGCACTTCGGTTGCGAAGTGCAGGCCGTCGAACTCGATCGCGATTCGCTCGTCGTGCGCGGCAACGATTGGGCACAGCCCACGCGCAACCTCGTACTCGGCACGGGCCTGCAACCTGCGGTGCCCGATTGCGCGAAGCCGTGGCTCGGCGCCACGTTGCTGCACGCGTCCCAGTATCTGATCAACAACAACCCGGTCGAAGGCAAGCGCGTCGTCGTGATCGGCGGCGGACAGACAGGGGCTGAAGTGTTTCATCATCTGCTTTCCGATTCCGGAGCGATGCCGGCGAGCGTCACATGGGCGTCGCGTCGTTGGAATTTCGCGCCGCTCGACGAATCGTCGTTCACGAACGAGCTTTATACGCCCGGCTATAGCAATTACTTCTACGACTTGCCGGAAAGGCTGCGCGCGACGTTGCTTGCCGAGCAAAAGCTCGCGAGCGATGGCGTGTCGCCCGCATTGCTCGAGGCGATCTATCGGCGCGTCTACGAACTGCGCTACGTCACCGGCATGTCGTGCAATCTGCAATTGCGGCCAGCGCGCGCGTTGATTGCCGTGACGCGCCGCGGCGACGGTTGGTCGCTGACGCTCGGGCACCAGCAGCGACAAACGCACGAGACCGTCGACGCCGATATCGTCGTGCTTTGCACGGGCTATGTATACGGGATGCCGGCATGCCTCGATGCCATCGCGGACCGCATCGATCGCTGCGAGGACGGCTACAACGTCAACCCCGATTATTCGATCCGCTGGGATGGTCCGGCCGACTGCCGGATATTCGTGCAGAACGCTGCGAAGCATCAACGTGGCATAGCCGATCCCAATCTCGGGCTGATTCCATGGCGGTGCGCGCAGATCATCAACAGCGTGGCCGGGTCTCAGTTGTACGACGTGGACGAGGCCGCGCCGTTCGTGCATTGGGAGGCGCAGCCTATGCCCGTTCAGAGCGGCGCCCCCGACCTGGAGATGATGTCGTGACCGCTGGCTCCAATGACGAGAACGCGGGGCGCGCTGCGTTCGAACCGATATTGATTAGCACCCCTGAGGATATGACGCCGCCGCCCGCGGCTGTGCCGGGCGCGCCGTTTATCGGGGAGGCAGAAGAGGCGGTCGATATTCGCGGCGTGCGCCTGTTCATGCATGTGTTCGATGCACGGCTGCGCAGTGCATCGCTGCGTAGCTCGCGTTTCACGATCGAACCGGGCTGCGGCACGCATGAGGATCGCCACGCCGTGCGCGAGATCTGGTTCGTGTCGCAGGGCCAGCTCGAAGTCTGCTACGACGGCGAGTGCTATCGCGTCGAAGCGGGACAAGCCTTGTTCTTCGAACCTTGGAGGCCGCATTTCACGCGCAACATCGGCGTGGAAAGGGCGGAAATCTTCTCCGTTTGGTGGGCGTGATATGACACGCGACTATGACCTGCTCATCGTTGGCGGCGGCATCGTGGGCGCGTGGACGTTGTGGCTCGCACGGCGACGCTTTCCGCAATGGCGGATTCTTCTGATCGAGCGCTTTCGCAACAGCGACGGCGCGACCGCGCACTCTGCCGGCGTATTGCTCGCAACGGGCCGCACGCCGCGCGAACGGCGCCTTGCAGCGCTCGGTGCCGAACTGTACCGCGAGATCGGGGAGCCGCTCGGGTTGCGCACGTCCGCTGCAGAGGTATTTTGGGTAGCCGATGCGGCGCGTACGCCGGCACTGCGGCAAGTCGCCGTCGGCTTTTCGATCGATGAAGCTGCTGTGCCGCCGGCGCACCTGCGCGACCGGCTGTTGGCGCCGCTCGAATTGCGCACGAACGAGGTATTGCTGCGCGGAGGGACTGCCGTGAGCCACGATCCTGCCGCGATCGCGCGCGGGTTGATCGAGGCCAGCCTGCAAGAAGCGAACGTATCTTGTATCGAGGGCGCCGGCGTACGCGGAATCTTGCCGGGCGAGGCGAAGGTCGAACTGACGCTCGAGGACGGCGCTGTCGTGTCGGCCGCACGCGCTGTCATAGCCGTCGGGCCGTGGATCGTGGGCGAGCCGTTCGCGCAATCGTTCGCGGCGCTTGCATCCATCCGTGCGCTGCGCATCAAGAAAGTCGTCGCGTTACATGTCGACTGCGTGCCGCCGGCGGATGCCGCCGCCGTGTTCTTGCCCGAAGCAGACGCGTACCTGATGCCGTTGCCGCTGCGCAGGCAATGGCTTTTCAGTTTTCGTGCCGACGAATGGGACTGCCGTCCGTTCAAACATGCGCTCGAGATTTCGCCGCACGATCGCGAACTCGCGCTTCGTATCGTCGACCGATATGGACTGGGCGCGCGCGAAGCGTATCGCGGAGGAAGAGTCTTCTGCGATGCCTATACGCCTTCGGGCGAACCGCTCGTCGAACGTGTGCCGAACGCGCCGATCGTCATCGCGGGCGCGGGCAGCGGTGCAGGCTTCAGACTCTCGCCCGGGCTCGCCGACGAGGCGTTGCGCCTTTTGAGCGATTGACCCTTACACGCCGTCGCTCCTCATGTCATTGCCAACCTTCGAGATCGTCATGCACGTCGAACCGCAAAAGTTCTTTCTGATGCCGATTCCGCCGACGCCCAACGGCCGATTGCATTTGGGCCATATCGCCGGGCCGTATCTACGTATGGACATGCTGGGCCGCTATTTGCGCACGCAAGGGCATCGGGTGGATGTCGTATCGGCCGTCGACGGTTTCGATTCGTATGTGCTGTGGAAGGCCCTGCAGGAAGGTCGCACGCCGCAGGATGTGTGCAGCGATTATCATCGGCAGATCGCGCACGACCTGGCCTCGCTCGATATCGTCGTCGATGATTTCCTCGACCTCGTGCAAGGGCCGCATGCTCGCCGGCACGCGGAAAACGCGCGCCGTGCGATCGAGCGTTTGGTCGAACGCGGATTGACCGAGACGATCGTCGAGAAGGTGTTGTACAGCGAGAAGACAGGGCGCTACCTGGCGGGCGCGTGGCTCGTCGGTCATTGCCCGCAATGCGGCGCGGGGGCGGCAGGCTACTTCTGCGAAGCGTGCGGCGCCCATTTTCGTCCGCAGGCGATGGTCGAGCCGCGCGCGCGCATGGGCGACGATGCGCTCGAATGGCGCGAGGTCGAAAGCCTGTTCCTCCGTATCGACGAAGAAGAGCCGCTGCTTCGCTCGATCGCGGCAAGCGGTGCGTCGCCGCGCTTCATGGATGTGGTTCGCCGCTTCCTGGCGCAGGAGGGGCGACGCGTGCGGCTGACCGCGCCGGGCGAGTGGGGCGTGGCGTGGAGCGCGGACCGCTTCGGCAATCCTCGCGTGCTGTTCGAAGCGGGCTGGGAGTATGCGCTGACGTGCGGCGATCAGTGTGCGAGCGAAGCGGACGAAATGCATCCGATGTATCGCAACTGCGACACGACAACCCTCGTGAGCTTTGGCATCGACAACGCGGTGTTGCTGCTTGCGGGCAGTGCCGCAGTGATGGGAGCGCTGCCCGACTGCAAGCCGTTCGACTATGTGTTGACCAACTACTTTTACAACCTGCAAGGCGAAAAGTTTTCGACGAGCCGGCTGCATGTCGTGTGGGCCGCCGATATCGTGGAAGCGACGCCTGCGACGAGCGACGCCGTTCGATATTTTCTCGCGCGCGAAAGTCCTGAAGAGGAGACGACGAACTTCGACGTCGATGCCTTCATCGCCTTTGTCAACGATGAGCTCGTGTCGACCTTGCAAGCCCGTATTCATACCGCGGGTGCCGCGCTCGATAACCTGAGTGGAGAGCTGGTCCAGATCTGCGAGCCCCTATCCGGCGAACTCGCCGCGATGCTCGAGGCGCTCGGCGTGTCGTTTCGATTGAATGCCGTGACGGTTCGCGGCGCATGCGCGGTCTTGCTCGCGTGGACGATGCGGCCGGGGATCGACCTCAGCGATGCAATCCAGGCATATGGCTGGCTGAAGGGGCTGGCCTGCATCGCAGCGCCGGTAATGCCGCGTCTTGCGAACGAGATATGGTGGGCGCTCGGCCACGACGGCGCGCCGTTGCAGGCGCAGTTGTGGACGGCGACACGGCCTCGCGGCGGCCTTGCCGTGCGTCAATGGTTCGCACCGCTCCAGCGCGATTCGCTCGATCGTTGCTTGCCAGCGGGGCAGCTGCGGGAGCGGAGCGCCGCCCATGCGTGAAACCGCCGATGTCGTCGTGATCGGCGCAGGCACGACCGGTTGTGCGATTGCGTGGCATCTCGCTCGGAGTGGGGCGGCCGTGCGGCTCGTCGAACGTTCGGACATCTGCGCCGGCTCGTCAGGGGCGTCGCCCGGTATCGTGCGGCAGTATTACGCCGATTCGACGCTCGCGATTTTGGCGCGTGCGGGGCTTGACGCTTATCGGCGTTGGAGTGAAATCGTAGGCGGCGAGTGCGGGTATCGGCGCACGGGTTTCGCCACGGCTGTGTCCATGGCGCAAGAACATGCTGCGCGGGCGCACGTTGCCGCTTTGCAGGCGAAGGGAATCGCGCTCGAATGGTGGCCCGTGGAGGTATTGCACCGCCGGTTCCCCGATCTGCAGAGCGACGATCTGGCGGGTGCGGTATTCGAAGCCGATGCGGGCTACTGCGATGCGCGGGCGACGGCGCTGACGTATGCCAACCGCGCCCGTGCGTACGGCGCCGCCATCGATGTCCAATGCGCCGCACTGAGTATCGGCGTGCAGGGCGGTCGCGTCGAAGGGGTCGAGACCGAGCGTGGCCGGATCGATTGCGGCGTTGTCGTGAATGCGGCCGGGCCGTGGGCGGCGACACTGGCTGCGCGATGCGCAGCGCCGCTGCCGATCGCAGCGTCGCGGCAGGGTGTCGCGATTCTGCGTATCGGCCACGAGACGAGCGGCATGTTGCCCGGCTTTTCCGATCGGGATGCCGGTTTCTATCTTCGCCCCGACTCGCCGGGTCGTTACGTTATCGGCTCGTTGCGGGCAGACGATTCGGGCCCGACTTCCCCGGACAACGTTGAGCGAGCTATGGACGACGCCGAAGCGATCCGTTACCGGGATCGTGCGGCGCGAAGATTTGCACGCCTTGCCGAGGCGATTCCGATCGGCCGGCGCGTGTCGTTCTTCGACGATACGCCTGACGGCAATCCGCTGTTCGGCCCGGATCCGCGCGTGACCGGGCTCTTCGTCGCGGCGGGGCTGTCGGGACACGGCTTCAAGTTTGCGCCAGTGTTCGGTCAGGCGGCTGCCGACTGGGTGTTCAGCCGGCGGATGCGGCCGGAGATGCGCGCGTTTGCGGTCGAACGCACGTTGGGGTGAGGGGCGGCTTCATTTCAAGCCGCGGTATCGGGAAGACCGACGAGCCGCGCCGCGGGCGAGCGCACGATCACGCAAGCCTGGATAGCGAAAGCGAGCACCGCAACGACGAGACACGGTTGGGCGCCGGCCGTGCCTCCAAGCACCGCGCCGATCAGCGTGCCGATTGGCCGTGCGCCGTAGGTTGCCGTGCTGATGAGCGCCGACACGCGTCCGAGCATCGATTCGGGCGTGACGGCTTGTCGCAGCGTCGTGGAACTGATGACCCAAAGTATCGGGCCGAAGCCCAACTGAAAATACGATGCGGCGGCCAGCCACGGCGAAGGGGCGAGCAGGGTGAGGCAAAGCGTGAGCGATGCGGCCAATCCGCACAGCGGCCCGACGATGATCACCTGGCCCAGCCGAAAGCGCGCCATGACATGCGGCGCCACGAGCGCTCCGACGATCATGCCTGCGCCATATGCGGCCAACGTTGCGCCAACTTCGATGGGAGACAGTCCAAGTTGACGGCTTGCGTAAGGGACGTAGACCGCCTGTATCAGGAAGAAACCTACATTGAAAAATATCGCGGTCATCGCGATAGCCCGCAACAACGGGTTGCCGGTGACGAAGGCCGCGCCTTCGCGCAATTCCGACGCGAACTGCCTGCGAGGGGGCGGTGTACGTGTCGGCTCGTCTATACCTGCGAGCAGCAGCGCGGCTGAAGCGGAGAGTGCGGCAGCGACGACAAAAGCGGAGGCGGCGCCGATCACGCCGACAAGCAAGCCGCCAAGCGCCGGTCCGGCCGAGTACGCGATGCTGCGCGCCAATTCGGTTCTACCGTTGGCCTTGGCCCAGCCACCGCGTTCGACGAGCGCGGTGATCAGCGAGGGCGATGCAACGTTGTACGCGACGGTGCCGCATGCGCCGATGAACCCGCACACGGCGAGCAGCGGCAACGACAATCTGCCGGAGACGACAGCGGCCAATACGACGAGTAAAGCGACACAACGCACCGCCTCCGCTCGGGCCATGAGCTTTTTGCGCGAAGCCTGATCGGCGCGCACGCCGAGCGCGATCGACAACAACAGGAACGGGAGCGTCTGTGCCGTTTGCAGCCAACCCGTCTGGCCCGGTCCCGCGCCGAGGGCAAATACGGCGACGATGGGCGTGGCGGCAAGGCCGATCTGTTCGGCAGATTGTGCGGCGAGGTTCGACCACGCCAATCGGTGGAAGGCGCGTGGCAGCTCTGTGGTGGCGGAAGGTTTGATTGCACTGTGTACCGGCATGGCGGGCGGTCCGTATCGGGATTTCGGTCGGACTATCCTCGCTGCAGCCGTCATCGCCAGCTAGCCGAATCTTGCGGTTTCATATCCGCGTTTCGCCGTTTCGCCGTTTCGCAGCTTTACCGATTTACCGCATTACGCTTAGTGTCGGTGCCGGTGATGGATGTCGGGGAAATGCGCGTGCGAGTGCGTGATGGGCAGGTGAACATGCGAATGAGTATGGGGCTCGTCGCTGTCGTACTCAAAATCGTGCTTGTGTTGATGATGTTCGTCGTGGCGATGCCGGTGCGTATGTTCGAGACGATCATGCGTGTGGTCGTGCTCGTGGCGCTCGCGCACGTGCAGCCAAACGCCGAGCGCCATGAACATCGCGGCGATCCAGAATGTGATCGAAGGCAACTCGGGCCATAGGACTAGCGAGAGCGCGACGCCGAAGAGCGGCGCGACTGAAAAATACGCGCCTGTGCGTGCCGTTCCCAAATGCCGAAGCGCGACGACGAACAGCACGAGGCTTACCCCATAGCCGGCGAAGCCCGTCAGCATAGCGGCAGCGACGAGGCTGGCGGACGGCAACGTGGCGCCCAACGAAAATGCGATCGTGAGATCGACGGGGCCCGCAATCAAGCCCTTCAAACACGCGATCACCATCGCGTCGTTTGCGGCGACCTTGCGCGTCAGGTTGTTATCGATCGCCCAACACAGACACGCGCCGAAGATCAGCAATGCGCCGACCGAAAGCGCGAAATGGCCGGGGTGCAATGAGAGAAGGACGCCGCCGGCGACGATGGCGAGCATGCCGAGCAATACTTGGACATCCACGTTCTCGCGAAAGACAACCCATGCAATGACCGCGGTCAGGACACTCTCGAGGTTCAGTAAGAGCGAGCTCGTCGCCGCTGGCGTGCTCGACAAACCGAGCATGAGCAGGGCGGGGCCCGCCACGCCCCCGGCGAGAATCGCACCGAAGAGCCAAGGCCATTCGGTTCGCTGAAATCGGTGTTGCGCGGCCGATCCCGCGTCGCCTTGCCGCCATCGCCGGATCGCGATGCAGGCGCAGAGCCCCAGGCCGCTGCCGAGATAAAAGAGGCCGGCCACCAGGAAGGCGGACATGGATCCCAGGAGCGCTTTGGCAAGCGGCGTGGCGGCGCCGAATAACGCGGCAGCGGCGAGGGCGATGAGGATTGCGTTGCGTTGCGGATGCATGTGCGGGGCAAGGGGGCAGCGGCATGCTGCAGTTATCGCGCAGTTTACCGAATCCGCTGGAGAAAGCCGGCTTCTGCAAGGGGGCCGCGTCGATCGACTGCGACAGAAAGCGCCGATCGAGCAGGGGCTGGCTTGAGTGCGGTTCCGCTCCATGCGGTTTCTCCGCGGCAATCATGTCGTAGCAGATACCGCGTGCAATCAATCGGTCGCTGCATCTCCTGATTAGCGGCAATTACCGTATCGCCACGCCGGAATCACGGCGTTCTCGCCTTTGCATGCGAAACGGCCGCACAGAGGTGACGCCGAACGCGCGCGGCGGACTTTGCTTAGTCGAAAGTATTCGTTCGCTTTCGTTGCTGCGCCTTCGATACTTGTCCTTCAATTCGCGTGCGGGCAAAGTGCCCCGCGAGACGGACGACGCGCGGTCGCGGGGCTCGTTGTCCTGGGTTCCGGGTACGGATCGAGCATCGCCGACAGCCACCTCTGCGTGTTGCGCGAGCGGTTCGTGTCGCCGGCCGACGGTTGCTCCGCGTTCGATCCGAATCGGTCCGGCCGCCCGGCGTGACCACGAGGACGCGCTTCCACTTCCATTTCACCAACACGTCTCAGCCGCTCATATGAAAAGCACACGAATCTCCACTGGCACCGAGGGCACATCGAATTGGGACGAACCCGAGAATGTCGCGCCTCGCTCTCCTTCCGCCCGCTTGCGCGCCGAAGCGCCCGCGGTTAGCGCCGTGCTCGCCGATTTACGGCCGTGGCGTCGGCAGGCCAACACAGGCGGACCGAACTTACCTCCGCGGGGATCGGCGCCGCACATGTCCAATGCGAGCCCGAGTGCATCGCGTCGGATCAGTGGGCGAACGGACTCCGATGTCTCGGCGGACTCGTTTCGCAGCGTGGCCACCCACCTCTCGACCGAATCATCGAATACGACCGGCGCGCCCAGACTTTCGCACGAGCGCATCGTCACGCGAGAGATTTCATTCGCTTCTCTGACGTCATCGGTCAACGCCATGCCAGAGAACGACGCGGCAGGGGAGCCACCGAATGCCGACGCGGAAGGCATGCCGGCACCGGTTCCGGCTGCCAGACGGGAACAACTGCTCGAGGACTACCTAACCGCCACTCGACGCCCGCTCGATCTGGGGCGCGCACTCGCCGCGATCAAGCTGCGATGCGCCGCCGAGGTCTTTTGCGAGAAAAACGAATGGGCCCGCTTTGCGCCCCGCCTCCCGAAAACAGGCGCAGCGCGACGGCGCTTCGAGGAATTGACCGCCGTCCCGGCGGACGAACTCGTCGCGGATGTACAGGCTCATCCTCAGCACTATACGAGGACCCTGCTCACGGACCTCGCCCAATATCATTTGCTGAATGCGCTGAACATCGACATCGAGCTATATAAGCAAGGCATTCACAAGGCTGGTCTGTACGAAGGACTACACAGCGTCGCGGGGCGCGTTACCACGGTGACGGCCTCGGGCCTCACCGCCGGCGTCTCTATGATTCCGGGTACCGATCACGCACTGAAGGCCGCTCAAAAGGCCGTCAGAATCCTGGCGCACGAGCTGCCGGCCAATATCGTCAACCCCGCTTTGACCGGTAGGCTGCGATCGATAACAGACGTCAAGGAAGCATTCAAACGCGTGGGCGGGCAGCCCGTCGTGGCGCCGCAAATCGAACGGAGCCCCGACATGGGAGCGATCGTGCGGTCGCTCCGGACGCAGCGTCGCGAACTGACCCACGCGACAATCCAGTTTCGGGAGGCCGCGCTAACGGAAGCCGGCGGTGGCGAAGCGATGGGCCCCATGGTCGACGCTTTCCTCGCTTTGCACGACACTGCGGACCGGCAATACAGGCGCCGGATCGGCCTGAATAGAACGCAGACTTACAGCAAAGGCTGGGGCATGGCGGTGAACGGAGTTGCCGCCGCGGGCGCCGTCGTGACGTCGACCGTGCCCGTCGTTGGACAGATCGCAGGGCCGGCCATACTGGCGGCCACCGTACCGATGCAGTGGGGAGCGGGCTACCTCGACGAGCGGCGCAACAAGCATCGCTACAACCTGCGCGCGAACACCAAGTGGGGAGACTTCCTGACCGAAGGCGCGGCGCGCATCCACTTCAGGGATCTGACGACCGAGCACGTTTCGGAAGCTGCGCTCAGACGGTCTTTCACGACCCAGCCGGAAGTGCAAATCGCCGCCGTTCGTGAGGTATACGAAGACGCACTGGGCGAATGGGTGCAGCAGCATGCGGAGTTGGAGCGGAAAGTTGGCGCCATGGAATCGAGCGGAACCACACCCGTCCGCGCGCTGATGCCGCATCGTACGCAGTTGGCGCAACTGACCGAGCAGATCGAACTGGCCAAGCAACACGCGGCTGACTTTGAATCGTTCGACCCGGCGCGGTGGGCCGCCATCCCTGGAGACAGCCTTATCGGCCGCTGCCTCGACGACCTCAAACAACTCGAGAAAGCGAATCGTCGCGCCCGCCTTCGGAAGCCTGGGGAAAGCGCGCAAATCGTGCAGCGTTATGTTCAAGCCTTCCATGCCGGCGTATCGACGGGTAGCGCGCTGCCGATCGTCGATGCCTTGACGGCAACGGATTCGTCGTATATCACCGACGCACAAGGCCATCAAACACATCATCTGCGCCCGCCTGACGAAGCAGGCGCACTGACCGCAGGCATCGGGGGCGGCGCAGTGTTCACGGCCGCCACGGGCGAGGTTCGCATGACCAAGGCCGACAACAAGAAGCTGCTGTCGCAAACATACGTAAGCCATCTGCAAACACGATTGCATGAAGCACGTTGGGTGTTTCAGGCGGGAGACAAGCGCGTGGACTTGCGCACCACTGCGGGCTATCGCAAGCACGTTCATTCGACGTGGGACGAACTCAGATTGCTCGGCCGCGCAGTCGGACACGGCTTGGTGAGCGGACCGGTCGGGCTTGCCAACCTCGTACGTGCGAAATGGTGGCCTCGTGGCGAGTTGCGTCTCGCGAAGCGTCAGTTGCGCGACAGCCTCGACGCACTCGAACAGGCGGGACTGCCGCGGAACCCACCGCCGGACGGGCGTAGAGCGAACACGCTCTCAGCCATGAAGGACGAGCTTTACGACTATGCGGCGGTGCGCAGGCATCTGGGCGTGGACGCCGCCGCGTAGCAGTATCAGGGCGAATACGGCGACGATGGGCGTGGCGGCAAGGCCGGCTCAGCCGCTGCTCAACCACGGGGGGTGCGACATTACTACTTGGTTCTAACACTCATTGTCAAAGCCAGATTCAAACGTCGCAGCGCCAGCCAAATAGAAATGTCGTATCTGCTGGTCGGTTTGACCAGCCTGCAGCGTAGAAGGAGGAGGTCTGAACGGGCAGGGCGCGTACGCATCAGGTAATGTCGCTTGCTGACCGACGACCCGGCTTGCGAGGTGGCTGATGCGCTTGCACGTTCTGTTGTGCAAGCTGTTCAATCGCCTGATTCAGATCGGCCTGCGTGAATTGGCGCGGCCGCTTCGTTCCCGGCGCTTTCTCTTTCGCCCGCACCGCAACGCCGTGATTCGTGCGCGAAGGCGAGCCCGCGCGGCGGTCGTCGCGCTGCGCTTGCAGCGCCTGCGCCACCCGCAGAACATGGCCCAAGTGCTTGTGCTCGACGATCGCGCCGGCATCGACTTCGGCCAGCTTGTCGTACTCGCGATACGGCAGCGCCCGGCCGTCCGCACGCAGTTCGATGCGTCCGTCCGGATACTCCCATACTTCCAAGTAGCGCCCGATCAGCTTGCGGTTTGGCGGCGTGTCATCGAGCAGGTAGAGCACGCGATCGTACTGCACCGTGAGCGCTTTGCTTACCTTGCGCGGCGCGCGCCAGGTCAACAGCACATCGAGATCCTCGTCGGCGCGCAGCGGCCGGTGTGCATCGAACGCGCTCTTGGGCGGCTTGGCAAAGCGCGTGTTGTAGGCGGCCATGAAGGAGGGCGCATAGGCATTGGCCGCCTCGATTGTGCTGATGCCGCGCAGCCGCAGTTCCTTGACGAGCCGATCTTGTAATGTATGGTGTGCGCGCTCCACGCGCCCCTTGGCCGGGCTGCTGTTGGCGCAGAACGTGTCGATGTTCAGCTTGTACATCGCCCGGCCGAAGTGCGTCACGCCGTCTGCGCCTTTGGTCGTCGGCCGAAACACGCTGGCCTTGTCGCTGTAAAAGGCCACCGGCTTGCCGTAGCGCTCCAGGTACGCGCGCGTCGCCTCGAAATAGCTGAAGGTCGACTTTGCAGCATCATCAGCCGGCTCGTCGCATCGTCCACATAGACCAGCAGCGTGCATTGCGGCGCCCGCTGCTCGAACCACGCGTGCTCGCTGCCGTCGATCTGCACAAGCTCGCCGAAACACGCGCGCCGGGCCCGCGGTTGATAGACCTTGGGCGGGCGCTGCCGGCGCGGTACCCAGAAGCCGGCATCCGTCATGAGCCGTCTGACCGTTTCCTTGGCCAAGCGGATGCCATGGCATTCCCACAGCTTCTCGCACGCCAGCGTCGGCCCGAAATCGGCATAGCGCTCCCGGATGATCGTCAACGCACGCAGCGCCAATCCCTCGTCTAGCTTCCGGTTCCCAGGATTGCCGCGCTTGCGCGACACCAGTCCCGCCGCGCCGCATTCCCGATAGCGCGTTACCAGCCGCTCGACTTGCCGCACTGTCAGGCCAAGCCGATCCGCAGCTCGGCCTGGCTTAAGACCCAGCTCAACGACTGCCTGGATGACCTTCAATCGATCGAGTTCGCGCATGTTCAGCGTCACGAGTGCGGCTGGCTTCATAGGCGGCTCCTGCATTCGCGCAACGAGCCGCCAGCTTGCCATCAGTTGCAAAACACGACATTTCTATCTAGCTAGAACACGACATTAGGATATAGCCGCTACAACCTATAACGTTGATAATTCACGCAAAGTTAATTGCTCACTAACGCACCTACTACGCGGCGGAGAGCCCCGCGTACAGGCGATTCAAGGCATTAGTGAGCATGCGAAAACCCGCTGCGACCATTTCTTTCAGTGGCTTTCGACGGTGCTCTTCGTCGATTAGGATCGTCATCACTTCGGCTAGGCCGATGCCTGATTCCCGCGCAAGAATTGCTGCCGTCGTGTAGTTCGGAAGCGTCTTGCCCTTCACGTAATTTTCCAGCGTTTTCTGCGGTACGCCCCATGTTTTGGCGGCTCCGTTGACGCTGCGGCCCTTCAAGGCTTTGGCTATCAGTTCCTGGTAGTTCATAGAAAATACCTCCCGCAAGTTAGCAAAAAATGGCTAACATCACATCTAAGCCATATTTGGCTAAGCCGAAATTGACTTAGCACTATGTGGCGAAGTCTAACAGGCTTCGGGAAAAGGTAAACCCGGCGCGTCCTGGTTTCGCATGCGAAAGGTTTGTGTAGCTGGCTGCGCTGCTGTCTCTAGCCCTCGGATGGCGCGGCTTTTGGGTGGGCGGCTGTGGTGGCCGTCCACACTTTTTTAGGATGGGAGTGATGCGTATGACAAGCGTTCGTGTGTTCAACGATCAGCCGTATTTGCATCGTGGGACGGGGGCGTTCTCGTGCATGGGCGAGGCGCTTTCGGTCGGCGAGCGGTTGGATGCGTCCGGGTATTGCCTCGATGCGGTTGACGTTCTTCCTGGTGGTGCTGCGTTGCGTTTCGAGTCGAGCATGACGGGTCTGGTGTATGCGGTTGATGATTTTTCTTTTCGGTGGTGACAGTGATTGCATTGCCGTTCGATTTCGAGCCGGTTGTGAGTGAGCATGGTACGCCGATGCCGCTCGATGTTCGCCGGCCTGACGTGAGCGGTCTGCCTGCGGAAGTCGTGCAAGAGTTGTGCGCATGGTGCGGTGTTGACCGTGCGGGTAGTTGCGGTGCCTGTAGTGATCTAAGAGCTGTGAAGCGCTGAGTGCGCATTGATTCGCCCGACATGGGCTAAGACAAACTGTGTAGTAGTCCTAATTTTTTGGAGTCCTTATGAACAAGCAAAAGTTGACCATCCTGCAAGTTATCAAGCGCGGCGGCATCGCGAAGAAAACCGGCAACGCGTGGGAAATCCACGCAGCGCAATGTGTTCTTGAACAGAGTTTCGAGGGCGAGACGCAAATCCTCGTCGGGACGATCAATTTGCCGGACCAGTTGAAAGCGATTCAGCCGGGCGATTACCTCGCGGATTTCGCGTTTTTCCAGTCCATGGAAGGCAAGCTCGAACCGCGCATTACGTCGCTCGTGCCGTTCGGCGTGAGTGGTCCGAAGCCGAAGGCTGGCGCGGGCTTGGGCGCTCCGGTGTAACGCTGAGTGTGGGTCGCGCGACTGCGGTGCGGCCCATTTTTTCGCATGCGAAATACGGGGATGGTGATGGCGACCAGGGTAAAGAAAGGCGAAGTGCCTCCGTTGAACGGTGACGTTTTCCCGGCGTCGGATGGTCCGGCGTTGCAGTTCGTGGCGCTCGATGCGATCGAATCGGCGGAGCAAGTGCGCACGCAGTTCGATGACGCGACGCTCGCTGAGCTGGCGGACGACATCAAGGCGAACGGTGTCTTGCAGCCGGTGCTGTTGCGTCGGCTCGGTGAGGGGCGTTATCGGTTCATCGCGGGTGAGCGTCGTATTCGCGCTGCGCGTATGGCGGGCCTGTCTGCGGTCCCGGCGCTGGTGGGCGACGTGAGCGATGAGCACGCTGAGGATATGCAACTGGCGGAAAACATCCAGCGTGAGGATTTGAGCCTGCAGGAGGAAGCGCGGGCGGTGCGGCGGCTGTATGACCGGGTGGGTAAGGTCGATCGCGTTGCGCAGCGTGTACATAAGTCTGCGGCGTGGGTGTCCAAGCGGCTCGCATTGACGTATGACGACTTCGATTTGCGCGCGATGAGGCTGCTTCAGGATGGGGTGACGGAGGACATTGAGTTGCTGCAATGCGTTGCAAAGATTGGTGCGCTTGATCTGCATGCGGCTACCCGGATCGATCATGGCATTCGTGAGGGGAAGGTGGGCCGCAAAGAGGCTAGGGCGCTGCTGGCGAAGTTGAAAAAGCTGCCGCAAAAGCCGAAGCGTGCGGAGCTTGAAGCGACAGGCGGAACTGGTTCGGCGGAACCGGAGGGCGGTCCGTCCTTTGACCCCAGGTTGATGCTGTGGGAACTGGTCGATGTAGTGAAGACGGGAGCGGTTGGCTCGATCGCGGAGGTTGTGTCGGGTCTGTCGGCGGATCATCAGCAAGCGGTGCTTGACGTGTGCCGGGACGATTACGAGTGCGGGGCTGGGTGTGCTGGGCTTGGTGGGCTGGCGCTGGTGCGGCGCATTGCTCGCTTGCATGCGAGGGAGCATCTGGAGGATTGGACTGTTCCGGCGTTTTCGATGGGCGCGTTCGGGATGGATTTCGATCTGGGCGGGCTGCTGTCCGAGATTTCGTTAGCCGTGGTCTAAGCATAGTTTCGCTTGCGAAAGGGAGGGCGAGGGGATGCAGAGTTACCCGTTTGATGCGTTGGATCGCATCGCGCTGCAATTGACGCTGTTGAACGTGATGTTTTTTGGCTGGCTTTTATGCAAGGGCGTGGGGTACGTGTCGGCGGTGGTAGGGCGACGCGATCCTCCGAAGAAGTTGATTCGTTCGAAGCTGGCCCGGTCGGACGAATCCTAATTAGCGGGCCACGTGATAGACCCAAGAGGAAAAAGCAGATGAAGAATCTCAAGATGAAATTGGCGGTTGTCGCTGCGGGTGTGGTGGCATCTACGGGCGCGTTCGCTCAGGCGTCGGGCGTTGATGTGACGTCGACCGTGACGGCGATCAACAACGTGGTGCCGTCGTTGATCGCGATTGGCGGCGCAACGTTGGCGGTTGTCGTCGTGGCGTGGGGCTATAAGACGGTGAAGGGTTTTCTTGGTCGTTGAGTTGGTGGTTTTGCATTAGCGCGTTTTGAGGGCGTCTGGGTGACTGGACGCCTTTTTTTCTGGCGGAGGGTTTATGCGTGTGCGGACAGAGCAGCAGGTGGCGCGTCGAGCGATGGTGATCCGGCGGTTTCTTCGGTCGGTTCCGCGTCGGCAGTGCATAGAGGTTTCGCTGTTTTGGCTTGGGGCGTATGGGTTGGTGGCCTGGCTGGTTGGCGCGGTTGTATCGCTGCCGTGGCTGTGTGCGTTTGCGCAGTGGTCGGTTACGCATTCGCGTTGAGGGCTGGGGGTGGCATTTATGGCGCTGTCTGCGGTGGTGTGCGGGCCTGGGGGCGTGGCTGGTGTGACTTACGCCTTGGCGGCTGGCCGGGAGATTGGCTGTGGGACTGATTCGAGCGGTAACGCGCTTTTCTTGCAGGTTTCGACGTTGAGCGATGACCAGCCGGTTATGGGTGGCGAGGTTGTGGGTCTTGAGATTGGCGGGGCGGTTCTTGGCGTGTTGGCGGTTGCGTGGTGTTTGCGGGTGGTGCGCGATTTCATTTACTCGGATGGGGGTGAGGGATGATTTGGTTTTATGAGTGCGTGGCGATCGTTGTTGCGACGTGTTTTGGGGTCGGGTTGATCTTGTTCTCGTGAGTGGTGGGGCTTCGTTATGTCAGGTGTTCTGAGGGGTGCGGCGAGGTCAGCTAGGCGTGTGCGGGTTGCCTTGGCGTTGTATGTGGCGTTGTCGCTGTCGATGCATGTGCAGGCGGCGACTGAGTTGATTTTCGATAGTGCGGGCAACATCGTAGGTTCCTACGTGCCAGAGGCGGTTAACAACTACGTGAACAGCTTGGCGACAGCGCGTCCTTCGGTGCAGTTGTCGGGCGTGATTGCGGCCAAGGGTGCCCAGCGTGGTTATTCGCCTGCATCGTCTATGTCGATGGCGACGATTGAGGCGATCGATGTTGTGACGGCTTCTACCGGGTCTGTTGCGGGTGGTGTAGCGACGACGGTTTGCGCGGCCGGTACGGGGTTTTTGGGCATGGTTGCGTGCGTGGCTGTGGGTGCGGTGGTTGGTGAGGCCGTCAGCGTTGGTGTGCATTCGGCGGCCACGTGGATTTTCGGTGATTCGCCTAGCACGAATGTGACGAGTGTTCCCTCGCGGGGCATTGACACTACTAGTGCGTGTCCTACGGGCACGGCGCCGGTGACGATTGGTATTGGTTGCGATCAGGACAGCGCTGGTAACTCTACGAGGTGTTGGCAGCAGCAAGCGGCTATTCCTCCTGCGGTTGCGCTGTCCGGCTCGGTTCAGGTGCAGGCGTCGCAGTTGCCGATGAAGTTTGGCGGTCCTCGCTGTGAGGGCGGTTACGACTGCTCTTTTACGGCCTATCTCGATCGCGTTTTTTCAAAGTGTCCTGCTGTGGCTGGCGAGGTTCCCGGTGGTGAGCCTGAGTCTGCTGCGAGCGCTGTTGCGGCGCTTTCCGCGTCCGATGCTGCGTCTCCTGTTAATCCGGCTGTGGTTGCGGGTTTGGCCGATGGGTTGTGGCAGCAGGCGAGTAACCAGGCCGGTTACACGGGGGTGCCTTATGACTCTAGCAACCCGATCACGGCGGCTGATGTGACGGCGTGGGATAACGCCAATCCGACGTGGGTGCCATCTGTAGGTGAGGAAGGCGCTGTGAGTCCTGGCGATGGGTCGATGCAGGTGCCTTGGTCCGGCCAGCCTATTGGCGGTTCTGGCACGTCTACCTCGGGCGGTACGTCTACCTCGGGCGGCACGTCTACCTCGGGCGGCACGTCTACCTCGGGCGGCACGTCTACCTCGGGCGGCACGTCTACCTCGGGCGCTAGCGGCACGAGCACGACGACTACGACGACCACTGATCCCTGTTCGGTTGATCCGAACGCGTCTGCGTGCGCTGCGCTTGGTGATCCGCCTGCAGCGTCGGCTGTACCCGCCAGCTCGGCGAGCGTGTCTATGGTGCCGTGGAGTGTTGGCGCGTCTGATGGTGTGTGTCCTGCGCCGATCGTGGTGACGGCGCTTGGATCTGATTATTCGTTTTCGTTCGATCCGGTTTGTACGTTGGCTGAAAAGTTGAGGCCGTTGGTGCTCGCGATGTGTGCTTTGGCCGCGGCGGTCATTGTTGCTATGGGGGTGTCGTCATGAGGATGTTTTGGGTGGCGTGCGTGTTAATCGTCGGTTTCTTCGGCTACTTGCTTATCTCGTGCGTGAGTGAGACGGCGCGGGCTAATGATGCGGCTGCGTTGCTTGCGGTGGCGAGGGCGGGGCGATGACTTGGGCTGTGTGGTTGTTGGGCTTGGTTCAGCCGTTGATCGTCAATGCGTTGATCGCGCTGGGTGTGGGCGTGCTAACCGTTAGCGGTATTGATTTGGCTGTGAATCAGGCGTTGTCGTGGCTTACGTCTTCGGTTGGCGGCTTGACCGCCGATCTTGCTAGCGTGCTTGCGATAGGCGGGATTTTTCAGGGCTTTGGCTATATCGGCGGGGCGATTAGCGCTCGTGTCGCGATGGCTGGCGCGTCGAGTATGAAGAAATTTTTTATCAAATAAGGCTTTGCGATGGCTATCACACTGGTTACGGGGGTCCCGGGCAGTGGTAAGACGCTGTGGGCTGTGTCGTCTCTGCTGAAGGAGGTCAAAGCGGGTCGTCGTGTTGTGGCGAACGGCATTAAGGATTTGGCGATTGACCACGAGCTGTGGGATGACGAAATGGTGCGTCGGTGGCATGAGTGCTGCCTGCCTAATGACGTCATCGTGATTGATGAGGTCCAGCGTATATGGCCGCCGGTTTCGTCGTCCGTTAAGCCGACCGATGATGTCGAGAAGCTGCATGTGCATCGTCATTACGGCGTTGACATAGTGGTGATTACGCAGCATCCAAACCGGATGAACAAGACGGTTCGCGATTTGGTTGGGCGGCATGTGCATGTGCGTCGCCTGTTCGGTGGTAGTCGCGCGATGATTTACGAGTGGGACAGCGCGCACAACCCGAATAGCGGGTTTCGTGATGCGGTAAAGCACATGTGGCCTTACCCGAAGAAGGTGTTCGAGCTTTATACGAGTGCCGAGCTGCATACGAAGCCGAAGGCGGTTATCCCGAAGGCGTTGTTTGTGATGCCTGTCGCGCTCGTGGTTGCTATTGTGCTGGCTGTGAAGGGCTTTCGTAGCGTGGCTGGTGGCTTTGGGTTCGGTGGTGTTGCGAAGCCTTCTGCGGGCGTTGTAGGTGCTTCTGCGGGGTCTTCGGCTGGGGGCGGTGTTGGTCCTGTCAAGCGCGGCGACTCGGCGTCCTGGCGGGTGGCTGGCCGCTATGCGGTGCATGGTCTCGGTTATGTGTTGCTGGTGGATAACCGCGGTCGTTTTCGCCGTGAGTCTGCTGAGGATTTCAAGGGCGATTCGTTGGGTGTGTCTGGCGTTATCGATGGTCAACGGGTGGCTGTTTGGACGGGCGTTTTAGCTGCGGGCGGTGAGGTGGTGGGGGGGCGGAAATGAAGCGGTGGTTCGGCGCGGTCTGTCTGGTGTTTTGTGGATCGGCGTATGCCGGTGATGTGGTGCCGCCTATTCCTACTTTGCCGTTGCCGCCTGCTGGTGGTTCGGCTGTTTCGGGTGCTGTTGTTTCGTCGGGGGCGTTGCGTCCGTTGGCGCGTCCTGTGGGCGGCTCGTTTGATTTTCGGTTCGTGGGCGTTGGCCAGTTGGTGGATCTGCTCTATGACGATGCGTTGCACGTGCCGCACGTGATCAGTTCCGACGTGCTGCAGGACACGCGGCTTGTGTCGTTTCAGTTCGATAGCGGAAAAGGTGATTTGCGTGAGTTCGTCAAAGCGTTTCTGGATTCTGAGGGCTTCGAGGTCACTACGCGAGACGGCGTTGATTTCATCGGGAAGAAGAGGGACGTAGCGCCGGTTGATCGCGAGGTTTATGTTTATGCGCCTCGCTATCGGAGTGCTACGTATTTGCTCGGGCTTGTTGAACCTTTGTTCGGTGGCCGGGTTTCCATGTCCGCGCAAACGGTGGCGGCATCGATGCCTGTTGCCGCTGCTCGTGGATTGGGTGGTGTGGTGCCTGGGTCGGCTACGGCGCCGGTTCAGGTGACTCGTGGGCCGCAGGTGTCGGCTGCCGATCAGCTGGTGTTTGCGGGGACGGGCAGTGACGTCGAGCAGCTCAAGGCGCTGTTGCCGCAGTTGGATACTGCTGTGGGTCAGGTCGTGGTGCGCGGCTGGGCCTATGAGGTTGACGATACGGACGGCGGTAATACGGGATTCAGCATCGTCTCGAAGCTGCTCGGTGTCGGGGTCCAGTTGGGGAGCGGTACGACTGAGACGGATTCGACCGCGTTTCGGTTTGGCGCGGGGCGTGTTGGTGTCGCGATTTCAATGCTTGCCGCTGATTCGCGTTTTCACGAGGTGAGCGCGCCGAATGTGCGTTGCGTTTCTGGTCAGCAGGTGAGGTTGAACGTGGGGCAGCAGGTGCCCACGGTGTCAAGCGTTAGTTATCAGGGTACGAGTGGGACGCCGGTTCAATCGGTTGATTATCAGGACGCGGGGGTGATTTTCAACGTTACGCCTACTGTGTTGCAGGACACGATCCGGCTTGCGGTCGATGAGGAGATTTCCAGTTTTCAAGCGACTACTACGGGCGTGAATAATTCGCCGACGAAAAGCACGCGGTCTTTGCAGACGGTGGCGGCGCTTAAAGATGGTGAGGTGATCGTGCTTGGCGGGCTGATTCAGGGTAGCGACAGCGAGACGCATAGCCGTGAGCGGTTCTTACCGGCCTTTCTGGGTGGTCATACGCAGTCGAAAGGCCGCACAGAGGTTGTTCTTGTGTTGCAGGTTCAGAAGGTGTAGCCGCTAGTGCGTGAAGTGACCCGCTAAGGTGAATGCGAAGTAAAGGGCACCTATAACGGCACCCCAGGCTATGGCCATAACCAGTCTGGATGTGCTTCGGCGTTTTTCGGTGCGGTTGATGATGGTGGCGAGTGAGTTGTCGCTGCCAGCACGTAGTTTCGCGTGGTGTTCGCGGTACCAATCGCGGTCTTGGATGCCCATAGGTTTCCTCGGGTTGTTGTTTTGCGCGTGATTGTAGCCCATTGGTCCTATGCGCTCGAGTATCGGGCGGCTAGCGCTGCGCGGTCTTGAGCAAGCCTTGCAGCAAGTGGCCGTCGTAGTTCATGACCCGCGCGATGAGGCTGCGCATGGTGCGGCAGACGAATTGACGGCCGTCGGGGCGGGTCCATATGAAGTGGCTGCCCTTGCGGATTAGTTTGCGGATCGGCAGTTTGAGCGGGAGCTGCCGCCACGGTGCGAAAACGCCGGTCTTGGCGCGGCGATGGCGCTTGGGCGCGGCGAACCATAGGGGCAGTTGCACGAGGCCGCCGATGAGCGTGAGGGTGAGTTGTTGCATGCCGTTGTCCGTGTGGTTTGGTGCTGCCGGGCCGTCAGATTCTGGAGCCCGGCCATCTGGTTTTCCCCGCGCAAGGGAGGCGTTTTTGCTTGCCGCCAGTCCGCCGAGTTCGATCGCCCACTGCCGAGGGAACGCGCGGCGGAACGTGGGTCAAGGGGGAGGGTTTGTAAAAGTCGGGGGTTTGACTTTTACGGATACCCCCTTGAAGGCGCGTAGCGCCGCCCCGCGTTCTGACGTGCGTTACCGTGCCCGGCTAATGGCGACGGACTCGGCGGACTGGCGGCAAGCGTGCGGTGAGGCTGGGGCGGGGAAAACGCCGCGCGGCGAGCGCCCATAGCGCGCAGCGCTCTGTCTGGGGTGTTGTGTGCATGCGCCGCGTGATGGGCCTTGTGTATGGCGCAGTGGCGGGCCGTTTGGTGGGGTGCGAGGTAGGGCGCGGGCGCGGGCGGGCCTTCGGCGAGCCGTAGGCCGCAGAGGCCGGCGCGCGCAGCGCGCCTAAACTTGTACCTCTAACACTTAACGGAAACGACGGCGGCAAGGCGCTAGCAGTAAGGCAGAGCGGGGAAGTGCAAAAGAAAAACCCGGCGATCGCTGGAACGATCCCGGGCGGTGACTGACATCGGATAAAGGACGTATCCAACGTGAGCGAAGCTATTGTAGACCGTGGTTTGCCGACGTACCAAGATTTACTGAATGAGTGGGGTTCGCCTCAAGCGTTGAACCAGGCGCAAATCGAGGGGCGGGAGACGCGCGAAACGGAAATGTGGTCGCCGTTCAGCGATGAATACCTGGTGCGCACACAACGATTCGAGGATGGCCAGCAAGAGGTCGTTGCGTTCAGCGTGGCCGTTCAACGGCATTTCCAGGAGATACGGCTTCGGCCCCGTGGTGTGCGTGGCAAGCGTGAGCGTTTGCAGGATGAGACCGACGATGACGTGTCCATCAAGTCGGCTAAGTCGCTGAAAACATCGATCGAGCGCTCGAAGCGAATGATTCGCAAGCGGTGTAAGGCGATTCGTGCCGATCGCATGTTGACCTTGTCGACGCGGGAGAACGAAACGCGCCTCGATGTGTGGGCGAAGTGGTGGGACGAGTTCCGGCGACGCTTGAACAAGCTGCAAGATTTCCACTACGTGGCGGTGCTTGAACGCCAAAAGCGCGGGGCGTGGCATATCCACGTTGCGGTCAGCGGCCGACAGAACTGGAAGGTGTTGCGCTCGATCTGGCTATCGGTCATCAGCAAGTCGGGCACCGATGGCGCTGTCAACGATAGTTTGGGCAATGGAAAGATGCGCGCATTGTTTCGCAAGCTGGGCGGCAAGGGGCGCTCGATGCGGCATCGGATCGCCACGTACATCGCGAAGTACGTCGGCAAGGATGCCGACGCGACGACGTTCAACAAAAAGCGCTATTGGACGAGCCGGGGCGTGGTGCTGCCGGAAACGACGACATACGCGCATCTTGGCCCGGAGTGCGGTGCAATGGATGCGGTGGTAGCGGCGCATCAGTGTGTTCTCGAAAACGGTGCGACGTGCGACGGGGCGCAGTTCTTTTGGAACCAGGGGATAGGGGTGTTCTGGATGGCGACGGGCAATGTGACGTGACGGCCGAAGCGGCGCAGTCCTCTGGTAACATCGCAGCGCATCTGTAGGTTCGATGTTACTAATAACGATGATTTGAGAGGGCCATTTGATGGACTGCGTTTCGTTTTCGAAGGCATTTCAGAGCAATATGAATGCGCTGGGGTTACCGGCCCCGTACAGCCTTTTTTCCTCGTTGACGACGGCTCTAGGCAGCCTTGGCGCGATGCTGAATGCATTTAAGTCAGTACCGCCGACTGCAACAGTGGCCGAAGTGCTTGGGGCGACATTTGTTAAAGAGAAACTCGATGTGGTTGGCGTGTTGGCTACGTCATATTACGTTGGGGCTGTCATAGGCAGCATTATTGTTGCGTCTGACTCTGAACGGGCGTGCAAGGATTCGTATCGGAACACGCCGCTCGTAAAATATCGAGCATTCTTTTCGTGGATGGCGAGTCGCGGCGTGTTGATTCCGATGGATATGCAAGTGTTTATTCTGAATAACCCGGAAGTTATTGCGGGCGGTCCGAAGCAGAAGTCTTACGCAATGCGTGCGCGACAATACGGTGCTAAATGATGAGCTGGCTCGGTGACAAGGTGGCGTTGGTGCTGGTGGCGCTTGTTTGCGCGGCTGGGTCATGGGCGATTCTTCATTATTCGGGTCGGTGGTTTTTCCCGGCGGCAACGTTGTTGGCTCTAATCTCGATGTTTCTGGAAATACGTCGATTGAGGGCTTTGCTGGAGAAGCACGGGATAAATCCTCGAAGCAAATAAAAAAACGCCGCTGTTGCGGCGTTTTTATCATGTAGATCGGGTGTGGTTAGGCAATGTCGAGGCGTAGTTGCAAGGCGAATTGCCGCTCGTTAGCTGCTGGTCGGCGTTGAATTACCTGAGTGGCTTGTTTGGCGCGTTGCTCGTGCTCGATGGCGGTTAGGCCCATCTGGTCTTTCATAAGCTCGTGTTCTAGTGTTCGCAATCGGAGTACCGCGACGGCCCACGGCGGGATGACTGCTTTTCCGCCTATCCAGGTTTTTACCGTTCGTTCGTGCCGTTGTAGGAGTCGGCACAGTTGCCGCATGGGGATGCCGCGTGCGTAGTGGTGGAATTCGTTCAACGATGCGGCGTTGTGCCGTGTGAGGATTTTTTGCTTGCGGTGAGTCATGCTTTGGTTGGTCTCTCAGGCTGTTTCTTTTGTGCTTCGATGAAGCCGTGTAAGCGTACCGGCTCGAAGCGAAAAGATGTGAGGCTTCGTAGGCGCTGTGGCGTGTGAGCTACTAACTTTCGTCTGACTTACAAACTCGATTTTGAGTTGATAATTCACGTTATGTCAAATCAATCAACAACCGACCACAACACCGCACGCCATCCAGCCGTGACCGTCCGGCCGCACACGCCCAGGACGCCGAACGCCCCCGCGCTTGACCTGCGTCAACGCCGTTTGTCCCCGATCAACCACACTCGCCACAAGGTGCTCGAATCGACTCGGAGGTGGGTCTTGGCCACGCTGGCGATCGTTTTCCTCGTGGTGCTCCTGCTCAACCTGATCCCCGCGTTCGCACCGCCCACATGGATGGTCATGTCGTGGATCGGCTTCAACATCGACCACGGCCGTCCATTGCTGTCATGGCGACGTCCAGTGAAATCCCCCGACGAAATCGCACACGGCCGTATCGGCCGCTGATTCGGCAGCAGCCGATGCGCCCCAACGATCCTCTGCCTCTGCCCGCTCGCCCCTATCTGGCGCGCTGGCTCCCCCTGTGGGCGCTTCTGCTCAACTATCAGCGTCAGTGGCTCGCCAAGGATCTATTCGCAGGCCTGGCGCTCTCGGCCATACTCGTGCCCGTCGGCCTCAGCTATGCGGAAGCCGCCCGATTGCCGCTCATGGTCGGGCTCTACGCAACGATCGGCGCGCTGGTCGGATATGCCATTTTCGGGCCGAGCCGCATCCTCGTCCTGGGCCCCGATTCGGCGTTGGCTGCTGTGATCGCAGCCACGATCGTCCCGCTTGCGCGCGGCGATGCGGCGCAAACCGTCGCACTTGCGTCCATGCTCGCCATCATGTCCGGGGTTATCTGTGTGCTGTTCGGTATCGCCAAGCTCGGCTTCGTCACCGACCTGCTCTCTCAACCGATCCGGTACGGCTACCTCAACGGCATCGCGGTCACGCTCATCGCAAGCGAAATTCCCCGCTTACTGGGTATCGAAACCTCGAACGGTGCAGTGATACAAAGCCTCACACACACTGCACGCAGCGTGCTGAGCGGCAAGACGAACGTGATTTCGGCCGTCATCGGTCTCGCCTGCATGGCGCTCGTGCTGTTACCGCGACGACTGGCTCCCCGGTTTCCTGGCGTGTTGATCGCCGTTATCGCCGCGGGGGCGGCAGGCTGGTGGCTGCATAAGCAGCACGTGGCGCTGGGGCCCGCAATCGCATCGATGACGCCAGGTTGGATCTCGCCGAGCTTGCCCGCACTATCGCCGCGCGCCTTCGCAAGCCTCGCGGGCGGCGCAGTTGCGATTGCGCTGGTTTCGTTCGCCGATACGACCATCCTGTCGCGCGTATTCGCGCGAGCGCAAGGCGGTGAAACCGATCGGAATCAAGAACTCGTTGCGCTCGGGGCGGCCAACTTGTTCTCGGGTTTCCTCAGTGGCTGTCCGGTAAGCAGCAGCACCACGCGTACGCCTGTCGCGCAAGCAGCGGGTGCCCAGACGCAAGTGGCCAATCTCATTGCCGCAGCTTCAACTGCCCTCATTGTGTGGGCTGCGCCCACGCTCATCAACCACCTGCCCGACACCGCGCTCGCCGCAGTGGTCATCTGTGCGGCGCTCGGGATTGTCGAGACACGCAACGTCGCCCGCCTTTATCGCATTCAACGCATCGAGTTCGCGATATCGATGCTCTGTCTGATCGGTGTCGTGCTGCTGGGCGTGCTGCCAGGTATCGTCATCTCGGTCGCGCTTGCTCTGGCATCGTTCGTCTGGCGAGCGTGGCATCCCTATGACGCCGTACTAGGAAAAATGCCCAGCCGACGGGGATACCACGACATCAGCCGGCACCCGGAAGCCAAGCAATTTGCCGGCCTACTCCTGTTTCGCTGGGACGCCCCACTCTTCTTCGCCAACAGCGAGATCTTCGCCGATCATCTCCGCCGCGCCGTGTCCCGTTCGCGCACGCGCGTGAAGTCGATCATCATCGCGGCCGAACCGGTAACCGACATCGACATTACCGCGGCCGATACGCTCGTCAAATTACGCGAAGCGCTTGACAGCGCCGGCATCCGACTCTATTTCGCAGAGATGAAAGGGCCGGTGAAAGACCAGTTGCATCGGTATGGATTGTTTGCATCGCTAGGGGGCGATGGATGCTTCTTCGCCACAGTAGGCGAAGCGGTCGAACACACTATCGAGCGCCGGCGCCGGCGCCCGGTCGCTATCCGTCAGCGCGAAAAAAGAACGCGCGGCAGCCGACGCCTGGGTACATCCAACGCGCGCAGGCTCGTATCTCGCCGATAGGCCGTTGCTGCCGCGTCTGTCGTGTCCGGCACCATCGGCGCCAATATTCGAGCGTCAACGATAAGACGGGTCTTTGATGTCGGTCAATCGGTCCTTTGTTGCGCGATGCCACCATCGGTCGAACGATGCAGCGTTTCAGGAGACCGATTGTGACTCACGACATGCAAGCGGCGGCGGCATCAGAGCGCCCCTTCCAACCGCTGGATCCGCAGGCGAGCCTGGCGCTCAAGCTTCGGCATGCGGTGCAATGCGCCGTGCTGGCCCCATCGAGTCATAACTCCCAGCCCTGGCACTTCATCGTCGAAGACGACGCGATCACATTGTGTGCCGATCGCATGCGTGCGCTGCCGGTTGTCGATCCGTTCGATCGCGAGTTGATCATCAGCTGCGGTGCCGCCCTCATGAACCTGCGTATAGCGCTCAACTACTACGGCTTCGCCTACCGGATTACGCTGTTCCCTTCGGAGGTCGATCCCGACGTACTCGCGCATGTCCGCCTGGAGCACGCCGGTTTCAAAGACGCCAGCCTGCCACCATTGTTCGACGCGATTGCCGAGCGCGCGACGGTCCGCAAGCCGTTTGAACGCGCACCGCTGCCCGATAGCGTCAAGCGCGCGTTGACCGATGCGGGAGAGGCAGAAGGCGCGCACGTTGTCTGCATCGACGACGCCAAGGCACGCGCGCGCATCGCTGAACTGATCGCCGAAGCCGACGCGCAGCAGTTCGCCGATCCGCGCTTTCGGCGCGAACTCGCGTGCTGGATCCACCCCAAGCGCAGCCTCGACGGCATGCCGACCGAAGCCGCCGGTGTTGCCGCGCTGCTGGATTTCGGCGTTCCGATCGTCGCGTCGGCGATTCGCACCTTCGACGTCGGCGGCGGCATGGCCGCCATGCACCGCGAGCTGTTGGAAGGCTCGCCGCTGCTGCTCCTGATCGCCACCGATCGTGACGATCGCGAAGCCTGGCTTGCAGCCGGCCAAGCGTTGGAGCGCGTGCTGCTTAGAGCCGTCAACAGTGGGCTCGCCGCTTCATATCTGAATCAACCCATCGAAGTTTCATCGCTGCGTGAGCGCTTGTGTGCCGAGATCGGCCTTCACGCGACGCCTCAGCTCCTGCTCAGAATCGGCCACGGGCCACAGGCCGTCGAACGTTCGCCAAGGCGGCCGCTGAGCGACGTGATCTGGTGAAGCCGTGATGACCGAGCGCGCCGATCAAGCAAGCGAAGACGAAGCACGCGAGCGTGTGAATCGGCTCATCACGAGCCCAAGCTACCAACAAGCCGATGAAGACCGAGCCTTTCTGCTGCGCCCCGAGATGTGCGCCGTGCGCTTGCAGTTGGACTTCTGGAAGACTGAAGAAATTCTGCTGCAACACGGTATCGATCACACGGTGGTCGTCTATGGCAGCACGCGCATCGTCGAACCGTCGGTCGCGCGCGAACGCGTGCGCGCGGCGGATCGTCTGCTGGCAAGCGATCCGGCCAACCACGATTTCGTCCACGCGGCCGACCGCGCGAAGCGGTTGCTCGAACAGAGCCGATACTACGATATCGCCCGCACCTTCGGCCGTATCGTCGGCCGTCGCCGCGCGACGTCTACGCTTGCCCGGCTCGCCGTCGTGACGGGCGGCGGCCCGGGCATCATGGAAGCCGCCAACCGCGGCGCATTTGAATCGGGCGCGCCCAGCATCGGCTTGAACATCTCGTTGCCGCGCGAACAACTGCCCAATCCTTATATCAGCCCCGACCTTTGTTTCAAGCTGCACTACTTCGCCATTCGCAAGATGCACTTGCTCGAACGTGCGAAGGCGGCCGTATTCTTCCCCGGCGGATACGGCACCTGCGACGAACTCTTCGAAGTCTTGACGCTGCTGCAAACGGGCAAGATCGCCCCATTGCCCGTGGTGCTGGTCGGCGCGCAATACTGGCGTCGCGCTGTCGATTTCGATTTCCTCGTCGATGAAGGCATGATCGCGGCGATCGATGCGAAGTTGCTGACCTTCGCCGAATCGGCCGATCAGATCTGGGACGCAATTGCCGCCTGGTATGGCGAGCGTGCGCCCTCTCTTGGCGAACACGAACCTGGGCCCGAGTTGGCCGCGGGAGAGAAATCATGAAGCTGACGTTCTTAGGCGCGACGGAAACGGTCACCGGATCGAAATACCTGCTCGAAGCCGCGGGCCTTCGCATATTGATCGATTGCGGCTTGTTTGAAGGCACCAAGAACCTGCGCCTGCGCAACTGGGCGCCGTTGCCGATTCAGGTCGACACGATCGATGCCGTCATCCTGACTCACGCCCATATCGATCACTCGGGTTACCTGCCCGTGCTCGCACGTATGGGCTATCGTGGCCCCGTCTATGGCACCTCGGGTACGACGGATCTGTGCGGCGTCATGCTGCGCGACAGCGCGAAGCTGCAGGAGGAGGAAGCCGATTTTGCCAATCGTCATGGCTATTCGAAGCACCATCCCGCGTTGCCGCTCTACACGCTCGACGACGCCGAGCGCGTGCTCAAACAACTCGTGCCCTGCGAATTCAACGACAGCGTGAAGCTGAACGAGCATGCATCGTTTCGTCTTCTGCCGGCCGGCCACATCCTGGGCGCGGCGAGCGTCGTTCTTTATGTGGAGGGCAAGCTGATCGCATTTTCCGGCGACGTGGGCCGCTTCTCCGATCCGATCATGCGCGAGCCGATGGCGCCCATGCATGCCGACTACCTCGTCGTCGAATCGACCTATGGCGATCGTTTGCACGATCAAAGCGATCCGGCGGCCGAACTCGATGCGATTTTCACCCGCACGTTCAAGCATGGGGGCGTGGTCGTGATCCCCTCCTTCGCCGTCGGCCGGACGCAAGAGATCCTGCACTATATCGCCGTGTTGAAGGAAACGGGGCGCATGGCAAATGTCCCCGTGTTTCTCGATAGCCCGATGGCGATCGCCGTGACCGATCTTTATCGACGCCATCTGCGCGAGCACCGCCTGACGATGAGCGAAGCCGATTCGATCAGCAAGGCTGCGACGATGGTTCGCACCGTCGATCAATCGAAAGAAGTGTCGAGCCGGCGCGGGCCGATGGTCGTGATCGCCGGTAGCGGCATGGTAACGGGCGGCCGCGTGCTGCATCACCTGAAGGCGTTCGCGCCCGATTCGCGCAATACGATCGCTTTGGTTGGCTATCAAGCGGCTGGCACGCGCGGCGCGGCGCTCGAGGCGCATGCGCCGACCATCAAGATTCATGGCGAATATATACCGGTGCGAGCCAGAGTCGAAGCGATTTCGTCGCTCTCTGCACATGCCGATTACAACGAAATACTGAGGTGGTTATCGTCGATCACGACGGCCCCCGCCAGGACGTTCGTGACGCACGGAGAGCCCGCGGCAGCCGACGCCTTGCGGCGCCGGATCGAAGAACAGCTTCATTGGCCGTGCGAAGTGCCTACGTATCTCGAAGCCGCGGAGCTTGCGCAGTCGCCGTCTCACGAGCATGCGCTGTCCTGATGCAGATCCCGCAGCGCGCAGCGTGTCCACGCGGCGCTGCGCAGCGCAGATAGACGCACGCCGCTACTTGCAAATAGCCCGCGCCAACTTATGCCGGATCCAATCCATCCCTTCGCGCAGGCCGTCGAGCATCGCGTCCTGCTCGGTTCTGAACACCTTGAAGTGCCTGAATTGATGCTGGAACTTCCCCTTCGATTCGCGATGGATCACATGAATCGTGCAAGCGAATCCATCCGGGGTCGGATGCGTCTGTACCGAGACGGACCAATCGCGATCGCTGACTTTCCCTGACATCGACATGATGCGTACCTCGACCAAATTGAATGAACGGGCATGGATGCCTCTGATGACACTTGCCCGGAGGCCGGGATGACCACCGCGCTCATCCTGTTGAATATCGCCGTCTTCCTGTTCGAACAGGCGATGCCAGAACCTCTGCTCGATACCTTCGCGCTTTGGCCGCTCATGCGCTCGCCCGCGGCCGCAACGCCGCCCTTCCATGTGTGGCAGTTGCTGACCTATAGCGCGTTGCATGCAAACTTCACACATATCGCCTTCAACATGTTCGGTGTCTACATCTTCGGACGCGATGTCGAAGGCGTGATCGGCCCTGCGCGGCTGTTGGTGCTCTACATTGCAAGCGTCGTTGCCGGCGGCGCCGTCCAGATTCTCGTGCTGTTGCTGTCACCGCCGCTCGCCTACCCGACGATCGGCGCATCCGCCGGCGTCTTCGGGCTGCTCGTCAGTTTCGCGATTCTGTTTCCACGCCGGCGGCTCGTTCTACTCTTCCCTCCGATCCCCATGCCGGCCTGGCTCTTCGCGACCGGCTACGCAGCGCTGGAATTGCTGCTGGGCGTCAGCGGGGGAGCGCCGGGCGTGGCGCACTTCGCTCATCTTGGCGGCATGCTCGGTGCACTCGCGTGCTTGCTCGCCTGGTCGCGTCACGAGCGGCGTGTGTCGTAAGACGTGCACGCGGCATATGTCTACGTGCCGGGCGGCCGAGCGAAAAAAGTGGCGCGACCCGTTCGAATGCGGCCGCGCCCAAAACCCCGAGATCCCCAACAAATCAGCGATCCTTCCAAATCAATTGATCTGCAACCGTTTTTGCGGCGAGTCCTTCTTCTTCTGCAAGGTCAACGACAACACGCCATCCTGGTACTGCGCCGCGGATGCGGCCTCGTCGATATCGGTATCGAGCGAGAACGAGCGGCTGATCACGCCCGAATAGCGCTCGCGACGGATGACGCGCTCGCCCTCCTTCGTTTCTTTGCTGCGCTCCGCCTTGGCCGTGATCGACACGACGTTACCGTCGATCTTGACGTCGATGTCCTTCTTGTCGAGGCCGGGCAGCTCGGCCTTCACCGTATAACTGGTGTCGCTCTCGGCGACATCGATCTTGATGTCGGAAAGCGGTGTTTCGCCGCTGAACGCCAGGTTGCGCATCGGTCGAAAGAATCCCTGAAACATATCGGCCACGGGCTCCAGCGAAAACGGTTCGTAACGGGACAAATTGCTCATCACATTGACTCCTCGGTTGACAAGTCGAATCGCGGGCATGCAAAGGCCCGCTTCAAGCCTTGATTTCCGTCGGCCGACATTCGTTCCGGTCGATGGGCAGCGATGCATAACCTACTGTAGCCAGTCCCGCACACCAGCGATTGATTTGCATCAACCGAGGGCTTTCGCCCCCCGTGAGCGGCGTTTTACGGACCGGATTGCGCGGTCCCGCGTCAGCGCATATGCATGCCGCCGTTGATCGCGATGTCCGCTCCCGTAATGAATCCCGCATCGTTCGAACAGAGAAACGCGACGAGTGCCGCCACTTCGTCGGGACGACCCAGTCGACCGACCGGGATCTGCGGCAGAATGCGCGTTTGCATGACGTCCCCGGGTACCGAGGCCGTCATCGCGGTATCGAGGTAGCCCGGCGACACCGTGTTGACGGTGACGCCGTGCTTTGCCAGTTCCAGCGCGAGCGACTTGGTGAAACCGTGCGCGCCCGCCTTTGCAGCAGCGTAGTTCGTTTGACCGTAGGCGCCGCGCGATCCATTGACCGAGCCGATGTTGATCACGCGACCAAAGCCGCGTTCCACCATCGCTCCGATGAACGGCTTCGTCACATTGAACAGTGCATCGAGATCGGTTCGCATTACCGCATCCCAATCGCTCTTGGTCATCTTGGCGAAGCTGGCGTCGCGCGTAATGCCCGCGTTGTTGACCAGGACGGAGACCTCGCCATGCTCTGCGATGACGCGCTTCGCACAACGCGAGCACGAATCGAAGTCCGCGACGTCCATTTCGTATGCGTAGAACGTGCGGCCTGCGTCGCGTTCGTGCATGAGCCACGTCGAAACGTGATCGTTGCGTTCGGAGTGGGACATCGTAACGATCATGCCCATGTCGTGCAGACGACGACTGATCGCCGCTCCCAATCCTCCCATTCCTCCAGTAACAAATGCGACTGGCTTGCTCGACATGGTTTTCTCCTCGGAAATGGACTCCAATCGGCGCGGCAATGCACGTATGAATCGTATTGCGGCACGCGCAACGGCTATCGATCAATTTAAACAGCGGCGGTTGCGTGCGCTTGACCTTCATCAACCAGTGACGCATATGTGCGAGCGGGCAAGCCAATCCGTTCGTTTCGCACGCACGATTTCGCTTGACTTGCATCAATTGCCAAATCGGGACAGCTCCTAGACTGGGAATCACGATCCAGTGCCGCGATTCCTTTATGGGAGCTAGAGCGATGAGTTACAAAAGCATCCTCGTTCACCTCGATACGAGCGAAGCCGTGCATAGCAGGCTAGAACTCGCCCTATCGCTCGCCAAGCGATACGACGCCTACGTGACCGGGTTCTTTACGGTCTTCACGCCGGAGCCCGGCTCGTTCTACGTGATGGCGGCCAATGCCGAGCTCTACGTGGAGCAGCGCCAACGCCGCGCCGAGCAACAAGGTGCGCTCGAGCGTCTGTTTCGCGCCGAGCTCGTGCGGGCGAACGTTCACGGCGAATGGCAATCGTCTGCGGAATTTGCCAACCGCGTCGTCCCGCAGGCGGCGAGACTTGCCGATCTCGCGATCGTCGGGCAATTCAATCGCAACGACCCGGATTCGTTCGTCGCCGAGCAATTCGTCGAAAACACGGCGATCGCTTCGGGACGCCCTGTGCTTGTGGTGCCGTACGCGGGGCAGTTCGACGAAGTCGGCACCCATGTGTTGATTGCCTGGGACGGCAGCCGAGAAGCGACGCGCGCCCTGCACGACGCCCTGCCGTTTCTGTCGCGCGCGAAGCGCGTGACGGTGCTGACAATCAACGCGTTGGCCGGCGAGCCGCCTGAGAACCGCATCCCGGGCGTGGACATCGCGGCGGTGATTTCTCGCTACGGTGCGAATGTCGTCACCGAGGAAGTCGAGGGCGTCAAAGACGAGCCGATCGGCGAGATGTTGCTTTCGCGCGCCGCCGATTTGAGCGTGGACCTCATCGTCATGGGCTGTTACGGCCACTCGCGCTGGCGCGAACTCGCGCTCGGCGGCGCTACGCGATCGATGCTCAAATCGATGACCGTGCCCGTGCTGATGTCGCATTGACCGAACGCGGCAGGCGGCCCCTTCACGCAATTCGATCGACGTGAAACTGACAAGAGGCTTGACCATGTATCAACGAATCCTGGTGCCGATCGATGGCAGTCCAACTGCACAGCGAGCACTCGACTATGCGCTCGCGCTGGCGCGCGAGACCCACGCGGAATTGATCCCGCTCTACGTCGTCGACATCCCGATCGTGGCCTACGAAGCGCCGGGCTACGACCCGTCGATCGTGCGCGATGCGTTGCTGGAAACCGGTGAAGCGCTGAAAAAGGACGCCCTCGCAGCCATGCAGCGCGAGAACGTACGTGGTGAGCCGCGCGTCGTCGAGATCCTGGCGCCGGGCATCGACGTCGCCGAACGCATTCTCGAGGAAGCGCGGGCCACTCATTGCGACCTCGTTGTCATGGGCACCCATGGACGGCGTGGGTTCCGTCGGCTCGTACTCGGCAGCGTTGCCGAACGTTTCACGCGCATCTCCTGCTGTCCCGTTCTCCTGATCCCAGGCGCCGTCGACGACGGCGCCACCGCTACCGCTGTTACGCACACTGCCTCCACCCACCGCACCGGAAAGGTTTTGCTATGAGCTACAAGACTTTGCTCGTCCATATCGACGACAGCCGTCACAGCGAAGCGCGTGTCGCCTTCGCACTAGAACTTGCGGCCAAGCACGACGCGCATTTGATCGGCCTTTACGTTGTCTGCCAGGACTTGTTGCGGCCGCTCGTCAAACGCGACGACAGCCTCAGTCTCGGCAAGCTCGAAGCGCAAGGCGTGGAGCGCATGAACCGCGCTTGTGAACAGTTCACCGCCACAGCGCAGCGCGCAGGCCGTCCGTTCGAATGGCGCGCCCCGGCGGGCCCGGCCATCGACGCGACGGTGCTGCATGCGCGGCATGCCGACCTTGTCGTGATGGGTCAGGAGGATCCTGATGATCAGGCCTCCTACGTTGCCCGCAACTTCGTCGAAGAAGTCGTGATGAGCAGTGGGCGCCCCGTGCTTGTGCTGCCGTACGCCGGCCGCATCGCAACGTTCGGCGAGAACGTGGTGGTCGCTTGGGACGGTAGCCGTGAGGCCGCGCGTGCGCTGGCCGATGCGCTGCCGATCCTCAAGCACGCCCGCTTCGTGACCATTTCGACGGTGCAGAAGCAGCCTGATCGCGATGAGCCGGCCGGCTTCGACGTCTCCGGATATCTGGAGCGGCATGGCGTGCGCGCCGCATTTGCATCAATTCCGCGCGCACCGGGCATGACCACGGCCGCGACGTTGCTCAATCAACTGAGCGATGCGCATGCCGACCTGCTGGTGATGGGGGCATATGGACACGCGCGGGCAAGAGAGCACGTGTTGGGCGGCGTCACCTATACGATGCTCGAAACGATGACGGCGCCGGTGCTGATGTCGCGCTGATTGACGACTTCAAGATCGCCACTCAGCCGCTGCGGCGGTCGGCATCGATACGTTGTCGACCGCCGTAGTGGCATTCTCGCTCGCGTGATCAGCGGCGGCGCATCTTTCTGCGCCTTCCCCAGAAAATTTCCCCCGTGCAGCGACTGCCCACCGACCGAAGGCTGCGCAGCTCGCTGCCTTATGGCTTCAGTCGTAAAACCGGAAATAGCCGCTATGTAATATCACCGGCTTTTTACCGACCTCTTCCAACATCCTGCGCGCCGCGTGCTCGATTCTATGCCGATGATGATCGAACGCGCGCATGGCGTCCTCTTCGCGTGACGACGGCGCACCGAAGTGATCTTCAAGCGCTTCTGCCGTGATGGAGCAATCGATGCGCTCGCCGTCGACGAGCGCCGGGAACGTCACAACGAGATCGGGGCCGCAGTACTGCGGCGCATCGTGGGGAAAATGAATCTTCATGGCCGTTCCCTTTCTCGGATGAATCGGGCGCAGAGCCACTCCGCTCGTAGCGTGCGGAAGCCGGCGCACCGGTTCGGGCAAGCCCGCGCGCATGGCTGGTCGCATGAAGCGCGGCGATCTGCTCTTCTGTGCTCCAGGATACCCGCGCAAGCGCGGGCTGCAAGCCCCGGGGCCGGACTCCCGTTGACGCATGTCAAGCGCCTCTCGTTTGAAGGCAAACGTGCACGAGCCAGGTGATAGCGCATGGGCGCACCAGTCGGCCTTGATATGCGTCAATCGCGCACAGGCCATCGTCCCTACACTGGATGCCACGTCACCCTTTCGGAGTACCGCCATGAAGGCACAACGACGGTCGTTCGCGGTGGAGCTGAGCTGCTTGATCCTGGTCGCTGTGGCTACCCCCGCGATCGCGCAAACGGAGCCCACCGAGCTCATCAATCGTCAGCATTGCATGTTCTGCCACACGGTGGATGCGCCCTTTCTCGCACCTTCGTTTCATCAGATCGCGGAGCGGTACAGAAAAGAACCGCATGCCGCGGATGTGCTCGCCAGGAAGTTGCGTCTGGGCGGGCGAGCGCACTGGGGCGATACGCCGATGCCGCCGCCGTCGGAGCGCGGCGGCCCGCTCTCGGCGCGGGATGCGCATACGCTTGTCGATTGGGTCTTGAGCCAGTGATCGCGCGGCGGGAAGGTACTGCCACGCCGCTTGATGCACTCAGGGACTGTGATGCTGGCCCGCCTCGTCATCGAACTCCGAGGCCGGATTGAGCAGCAAAACGAACGCCGCTATGCCGCCAATGAGGACGGCCACGCCATACTTGACGGCACTCGCTTCATCGAACACCAACCCGTGAATCGCCGCAGCGATACCGAAGATGGCCAGGAAGATCGACACCGTGGCCATGACGATCCGGAAGTTGCTTTTCATCGTCACGCTCCCATGGTTGGCGACGTCGGGCGCGCTTCGGATGCATCGCCCTTTGCATTTCGTGAAGCGCGACGACGCGCCGACACGTGAATACGAACCTCTATCGTGTCCGATTGCACGCTGTACGCGTTGACCTGCGTCAATCGGGAGCAGCGCGAAGCGTTGAGTCGTCGCGGTTTGACATCGCATCCCTACTGCCGCGCACACTGCGGTTGATGTAAATCAGGGCCACCCTGCGACCCCTATGCAACAGTGGATCCCACGCCGACTCGAGGACAATTCGATGGAAACCCGCCCGACCACGGGATGCATGGAGGACGGCGCCGCTGCGCCGCCGGGCCTTTTAGCCGAGAGTCCATTTCGTTCGCTCGACCACGCGAAGGAAGCCTGGATCGCCAGAGGGACAGGCGGACTGTCGCCCGCGGCGCTCGCGCTCGCGTTTTCCGATTGGTTCATTCATCTGCTGGCGGCACCCGGTAAGCAGTTGGAGCTCGCTTCGCTCGCCGTGCGCCAGGGTCGGCAATTTGCCGAAGCGGCTGGCGGCGCCGCGCCATTGGAGCCCATGGGTCCGGGCGACGATCGCTTCGCTGCCGCAGCGTGGCAAGCCGCCCCGTTTCGATACTGGCAGCAAGCCTTTCGCCTGACCGAGCAATGGTGGTGCGCAGCAACGCGCGACACGCCCGGCACGACGCGTCACCATGAGGACGTCGTGTCCTTTGCGGCCAGGCAATGGCTCGATGTCTTTTCTCCGGGCAACTTCGCGTTGACGAACCCCGATGTCTTGCAGCGCACCGCTGCGACGTGGGGCGCCAATCTCGTACAGGGTGCATGCCATGCGATGGAAGACGCGTGGCGCGTGACAACGGGCCAGCCGGCTACGGGCCTGGAGCACTTCAAACCCGGCGTCGATGTGGCAGCGACACCGGGCAGCGTGGTGTTTCGCAATCATTTGATCGAGCTGATCCAGTATCGTCCGTCGACGGCCGCAGTTGCTGCCGAGCCGCTGTTGATCGTGCCGGCATGGATCATGAAGTACTACATCCTCGATCTTTCTCCGCACAACTCCCTCGTGCGTTATCTGGTCGACCAGGGGCACACGGTCTTTTGCATTTCGTGGCGCAACCCCGACGAAAACGATCGCGATCTCGGCTTTGAGGACTACCGCCAGCTCGGCATCATGGCCGCGCTCGACGCCATCTCGCGCATCATGCCCGACCGGAAGATTCACGCGGCGGGATATTGCCTGGGCGGCACTTTACTGGCGATTGCGGCGGCCTCGATGGCGAGCCAGCGCGATGAGCGGCTCGCATCGGTGACCTTGTTCGCGGCGCAAACCGACTTCACCGAGCCAGGCGAGCTTCAACTCTTCATCGACGACAGTCAGGTCTACTTTCTCGAAAGCATGATGTGGGAACGCGGCTATCTTGGCGGAGCGCAAATGGGCGGTTCGTTTCAACTGCTGCGATCGAACGATCTCGTCTGGTCGCATGCCGTGCGTCATTACCTGCTTGGCGAACGCGAGCCGATGACGGATCTGGCCGCTTGGAACGCGGATCGTACGCGCATGCCCTATCGCATGCACTCACAGTACCTGCGCCATCTGTTTCTCGATAACGACCTCGCCTGCGCACGCTATGAGGTCGACGGTCGACCGATCACGCTGCGCAACATCCGCGTGCCGATGTTCGTCGTCGGTACGGAGCGGGACCATATCGCGCCGTGGCGCTCGGTCTATAAGATCCATCATCTGGCCGATACCGATATCACGTTCGTTTTGACGAGCGGCGGGCACAACGCGGGCATCGTCAGCGAGCCGGGCCATCCGCATCGCCATTTCCGCATCAAGTCCACCGTGCATGCGGATCTGAACGTCGGCCCCGACGAATGGGCCGCTGCCGCCGAGATGCGCGAAGGCTCATGGTGGCCCGCATGGGAGGCCTGGCTCGACGAGCACTCGTCGGCACAACAGGTCGCCCCGCCGAAGGCAGACGGCCCTGTCATCACGGCGGCGCCAGGTACTTACATTTTCCAAAAATAGAGGCGATTTTATGGACCGCGACCTTATTCGCAACCACGCTTCGGATCACGGCCGTTACGAAGCGTTCATTCGCGCGGCGAGCTGCGGGCCTGCGCTGCGAACAGCGATCGTGCATCCGTGCTCGCCCGAAGCGATCCGCGCGGCCGTCGAGGCGCGCGATGAAAACCTTCTCGATCCGCTGCTCATTGGCCCTGAGGCGAAGATTCGCGCGGCGGCCGATGCGGCCCATGTCAGCCTCGACGGCATCGAGATTGAAACGGTCGAACACAGCCACGCGGCCGCCGCGCGCGCAGTCGAACTCGGCGCGGCTCGCAAAGTCGCGGCTTTGATGAAGGGCAGCCTGCATACCGACGAGTTGCTGGCGGCCGTGGTCGCGCCGAATTCGGGCCTGCGCACCGAGCGTCGCATCAGCCACGTCTATGCGATGGACGTGCCCGCTTATCCGAAGCCGCTCGTGGTCACCGACGCCGCGATCAACATCGCGCCTACGCTCGATCAAAAGCGCGACATCTGTCAAAACGCGATCGATTTTCTGCGGCTGATGGGCGTCGAGGACCAGCCGCGGGTCGCAGTCCTGGCGGCCGTCGAAACGGTGAATTCGAAGATGCAGTCGACGCTCGACGCGGCGGCGCTGACGGTGATGGCCGCACGCGGGCAAATCACGGGAGGGATCGTCGACGGCCCGCTCGCGTTCGACAACGCAGTCGATCCCGCAGCCGCAAAGACCAAGGGTATCGTCTCGGCCGTCGCGGGCCAGGCCGACATTTTGCTCGTGCCGGACATCGAAGCCGGCAACATGCTCGTCAAGCAATTGATGCTGTTTGCGGGAGCGGACGGCGCGGGTCTCGTGCTCGGCGCGCGCCTGCCGATCATTCTCACGAGCCGGGCCGATTCTCTGCGCGTGCGGCTGGCCTCCGCTGCGTTGGCCAAGCTTGTCGCCGAGCGCGCGCCGCATGGAGCTGCCGCGTGATGAGCGAGCCCCTTTTGCTCACGTTCAATCCTGGCTCGTCGACGATCAAGTTCGGGCTGTTCCGAATCGCGAACGGCGTGCCGATTGCCATCGGCAAAGGCTCGATCGATCTGCACCGCACGCCGCTCGTGCTCGATCTGACCAAGAGCGGGGATCTCGCTCGCATCCCTTTGCGTGCACGAATCACCGACGATCTGCACGAAGTGATCGACGAGATCCTGAGATGGTTCGCGGCACATTTCTCATTGGACGAACTGGCCTGCGTCGGTCACCGTGTCGTGCATGGCGGTGACCGGTTTGTCGGGCCGGCGATCATCGACCCGTCCACGTTGGCCGCTATCGAAGCGTTGGTGTCGCTCGCCCCTTTGCACCAGCCGCAATGCGTGCGTTTGATCCGCGCGATGGCGACATTGCGGCCGCACCTCGCGCAGTTTGCATCGTTCGACACGGCCTTTCACCATACACAATCGGATCTCGTGCGGCGCTTCGCCATCGCCCGGCGCTTGTTCGATGCGGGCATCAAACGATACGGCTTTCATGGACTCTCGTATCAGTACATCAGCGCCCACCTTGAAGCGGCCTTCCCCGATCTCGCGCGGGGCAAGGTCATCGTTGCGCACCTGGGTAGCGGCGCCAGCCTGTGCGCGCTCGAAGCCGGCGTAAGCCGCGACACGAGCATGGGCTTCTCGACCCTGGACGGCATCCCGATGGCGACGCGCTGCGGCGCGCTCGATGCCGGCGTGCTGTTGCATTTGCTCGGCGAACGCGGGTGGTCGCTTGAGGAAGTCGAGCGCCTGCTTTATCACGAGTCCGGCCTGCTCGGCGTTTCGGGCATCAGCGCGGACAGCCGCGAGTTGCTGGCGAGCGCCTTGCCGCAGGCGCGCGAGGCGATCGATCTGTTCGTGTTCCGCATCGCGGGTGAAATTGCGAGACTTGCCACTTCGCTTGGCGGGCTCGATGCGCTCGTATTTACCGCGGGCATCGGCGAGCATCAGAGCGAGATTCGCGCCGCGATTTGCGCGCGTCTGGCATGGCTTGGGATCGAACTCGACGCGCAGGCCAATGCGAGCCATGCGCGCATCGTCAACAGAGCGGGCAGCCGCGCCGCTGTGCTCGTGATTGCTACCGACGAAGAGCAGGTAATCGCGCAGGAGGCCATGTCGATGCTCGATCGTCTCGCATCGACCGACTAGAATAAATTTGAGTCGGTCCAACCGGAACCTGTTGCTCTGCGAGGCTGCCCATGCTCCAACTGCTTACTGTGACAGTGGCGAACCCCGATGGCTTGAACTTCATCCTGGGTCAAACGCATTTCATCAAATCGGTCGAAGACATCCACGAGGCGCTGTTCGAATCCGTCCCGGGGCTGGCGTTCGGGCTGGCGTTTTGCGAGGCATCGGGCAAGCGTCTCGTGCGCCGTTCCGGCACCGACGCCGGTCTCGTGGAACTCGCTTGCACGAACGCACAAGCGATTGGCGCCGGCCACAGCTTCATCGTCTTTCTCGGCCAGGGATTCTTCCCGATCAACGTGCTGCCGAAGGTGCGTGCCGTTCCCGAGGTTTGCCGGGTGTTTTGCGCGACGGCGAATCCGACCGAGGTGGTGATCGGCGAGACCGGCCAGGGCCGCGGCATCCTTGGCGTGGTCGATGGCTTTCCGCCTTTGGGGATCGAAAGCGATGACGATATCGCCGGGCGCAAAGCACTGCTGCGCGAGTTCGGCTACAAAGGCTGACAACGACGCATAGCGCGGCCGATGCAGCGCAGCATCCGAATGAAAGAGCAAGACCCGGTGCGCGCCCAGGCTTGGTCCGGCGCAGCATAGAACCCATCTGTCGCCATCGCATACCGGAAACACCGTGAGCACACTTGTCCCGTCCCGCATCGCGTCGCCCGCCAACGATCGTTCGGCCGATGAGCCTTTGACAGCCATGGAGGTCGTGGCCGATCACGTGAAGGCGCTCGATTGGGAGGCGATCGAAGCCTCGCTCGATGCGTACGGCTTCGCTGTCATTCCCGCCCTGCTGGCGGAAAGCCAATGCCGGGCGCTCGCCGGGCTGTACGATCGCGATCCGCTTTATCGCAGCCGCGTCGTCATGAGCCGCCACGGCTTCGGCCAAGGCGAGTACAAGTACTTTGCGTACCCGCTGCCCAAACTGATCGCAAGCCTGCGCACGACGATCTATCCGCATCTGGTGCCGATTGCGAATCGATGGAACGCGATCATGTCGATCGACGTTCGCTACCCGGCAACGCACGCGGCGTTCATCGAGCGCTGCCACGGTGCCGGTCAGTTGCGCCCTACGCCGTTGATCCTGCAATACCAACAAGACGATTACAACTGCCTGCATCAGGATCTTTATGGCGACCATGTCTTTCCGTTACAAGTCGCGATTTTGCTATCGCAGCCTGGGCGCGATTTCACCGGAGGCGAATTCGTGCTGACGGAACAACGTCCGCGTATGCAATCGCGCGCCGAGGTCGTCGCGCTGCAGCAAGGCGACGCCGTTATCTTCGCGGTCAGCCAGCGGCCGGTGCAAGGGACACGCGGGCCGTATCGCGTCAATTTGCGGCATGGCGTCAGCCGCTTGCGCTCCGGGCGCCGCCATACGCTCGGCGTCATTTTCCACGACGCGCTCTAGGCGCAGGCTCTCCCGTGCCCCAGTAGCGGAGTGCAACGCGGGGTTCGTCACTGCGCCACGCGCGCCTAAAATACCGCGTAGGGCCACGCGCTTTTTGCGGCCGCCGCCGCACGGCCCCCAAACTCTCGCAGGTGCGTCTATGTATGCCCTGTTCAAAGATCGTACGGAAGCGGGACGCCTGTTAGCCGAGCGTCTGCGCGGCTTGGCAAGCTCCGACGCTTTGGTGCTGGCGCTGCCGCGCGGTGGCGTGCCCGTAGCCTTCGAGGTCGCGAGCGCCTTTGGAGCCGAGCTCGACGTGCTGCCGGTACGCAAAATCGGCGTGCCGGGCCACAAGGAGTTGGCAATGGGGGCGATCGCGTCGGGCGACGCGTTGTATGTCGAGCGCGACACAATGCACGCAGCGCACGTTTCGCAAGCGCAGTTCGATGCCGTGTTGGCGCAGGAGCGCATCGAGCTTGAGCGGCGCGAGACGCTTTATCGGGGGAATCGGCCGCCCGCCCGTATCGAAGGCCGCACCGTGTTGCTCGTCGACGATGGCATCGCCACCGGCGCCACCATGAAGGCAGCGGCGGCTGCGGTGCGTGCGCATCGGCCGGCGCGCGTCATTGCGGCGCTTCCTGTCGCGCCGGCCGGTATCGAAGGGGAGTTCGCGGACATCGTCGACGTGTTCGTCTGCGTCGCCCAACCCTCGCTGTTTTTCAGCGTCGGGCAACATTACGAGGATTTCGGCGAAACGACCGACGACGACGTGCGCGATCTGCTGCACCGCGCATGGAGCGGAAACGAGCGCGGCACGCCTCCCTAGGCGTGCCGCTGCGGCGAAAACGAAGGGATTACAACCGCACGATCGGTGGGGTGTAACGACATTCGTAGCGCTTGCGGACAGTGCCGTTCTCGTCGACGCTTTCGAGGTAGACGTCGAACTGCCAGAGCCGAACCATGTGCTTGAGCACTTCTTCGCTGTCGTTGGCGAGATGTCGGTTGTCGCTCATGAAGTGTCGCAGCGTGAGACTGCGATCGCCGCGCGTGTTGACCGACCACACCTGGATGTTCGGCTCGCGGTGATGCATGTCGTACTGACGCGAGAGCGATTGCCGCACGTGCTGATAGCCGCTGTCGTCGTGAATGGCCGACACTTCGAGCGCATCCCGCGTATCGTCGTCGAGGACCGAAAACAGCCGCATATCGCGAATGAGCTGCGGCGACAGATATTGTGCGATAAAGCTTTCGTCCTTGAAGTTGCGCATCGCGTAGTGCAGCGTTTGCAGCCACGGCGAGCCCGCGATATCGGGAAACCAGCGACGATCTTCTTCCGTGGGCGCTTCGCAGATACGACGAATGTCGCTCATCATCGAAAACCCGAGCGCATACGGATTGATGCCGTTGTAATACGGCTTCGTGACGGGCGGCTGATAGATGACGTTGCTGTGCGAATGCAGGAACTCCATCATGAAGCCGTCTTCGAGCAGGCCCTGGTTATAAAGCGTATTGAGGAGCGTGTAGTGCCAGAACGTGGCCCAGCCCTCGTTCATGACCTGGGTCTGCCGCTGCGGGTAGAAATACTGCCCGATCTTGCGCACGATCCGAATGACTTCGCGCTCCCAGGGTTCGAGCAGAGGCGCGTTCTTCTCGGCGAAATAAAGCAGGTTTTCCTGCGGCTCGGGCGGATAGCGCTCTTCCTCTTCTTCGGCCTGCGGCGTCTGATGGGACGGCAGCGTACGCCAAAGCTCGTTGACCTGCGATTGCAGATAGGCTTCGCGCTCGCGGCGCAACGCCGCTTCCTTGGCAAGCGAGATTTTCTGCGGCCGCTTGTAGCGGTCGACGCCGTAATTCATCAGTGCGTGGCACGAGTCGAGCAACTCTTCGACGCGATCGAGGCCGTACCGCTCCTCGCATTCGGCGATGTAATTCTTGCCGTAGACGAGATAGTCGATGATCGCGTGCGCATCGGTCCAAAGGCGGAACAGATAGTTGCCCTTGAAGAACGAGTTGTGCCCATAGGCGGCATGCGCGATCACGAGCGCCTGCATCGTCATCGTGTTCTCTTCCATCAGATACGCGATGCAGGGGTTCGAATTGATGACGATCTCGTACGCAAGGCCCATCTGCCCGCGCCGGTAGCTCTTTTCCGTCGACAGAAAATGCTTGCCGAACGACCAGTGTCGATAGTTGACGGGCATGCCGACGGATGCATAGGCATCCATCATCTGCTCGGCGCTGATGAGTTCGAGTTGGATCGGATAGACGTCCAACTCGTACTGCTCGGCGACTTGGGCGATATGTGTGTCGTACTCTTCGATGAGTTCGAACGTCCAATCGGACGGCCACGGCAACGGTCTGCGGTCGGCGACGTTCATACGGGGTTCCCTTTGCGCCACAACAGGGGCGGCTGCTTCGGTGAGGCTGGGCGAGTCCGTCCTGGCGGCGGCATCTTGCGGATACTGCCCGCCATGCGGCCCCTGCTCGTGCGTGCGCTTACGGCTGCGCTCCGGCCTGTAGCCGCGCGACTCGTTATGCAAATGCTTATTACTCATGAGGTCGCTACCTGCTTCTCGAACAGTTCCCTGAACACGGGGTAAATGTCGGCTGCAGTGTCGACCTTCTTCATGGCCAGGTGCGGTTCCGTGAGCGCAAGCTGGGCGTACTCCAGCCACAGATTTTGCTCTTCGGGTGCGACTTGAATATAGGCGAAGTACCGGGCCTTTGTCAGGATGTCCTCCCGCAGGATCCGGCGGCACTTCGGCGAATCGTCGGTCCAATTGTCTCCGTCGGACGCCTGAGCCCCGTAAATGTTCCATTCACTGGGCGAATAACGCTCGTTCTGGATCTTGCGCATGAGTTCGAGCGCACTCGATACGACCGTGCCGCCGCTCTCCGTCGAGTGGAAGAACGTGTCTTCGTCGACCTCCTCCGCGCGCGTATGGTGGCGGATGAACACGACTTCGATCTTTTCGTAGTTCCGCTTGAGGAAGAGGTAAAGCAGGATGAAGAACCGCTTCGCCAGATCCTTGCGTTGCTCGTCCATCGAACCCGATACGTCCATCAGGCAGAACATCACGGCTTGGCTCGACGGCTGCGGTTGCTTGACTCGATTCACATAGCGAAGATCGAACGGATCGATGAACGGAATGCGCCAGATCCGCCCACGCAGGTGGTGGATCTCTTCCTCGAGCCGTTTCAGCTCATCGCCGTGAACGCCGGGTTCGTTCGTCAGCAACTCGTACTGACGTTCGAGCTCGTGCAACTGGTTCACGAGCGGTGCGCCAAGCGCGATGCGCCGGCCAAGCGCGCTGCGCAGCGAGCGCACGACGTCGATATTGTTCGGGGTGCCTTCCGCGGCCCATCCCGCGCGGATGCTTTTCCAGGTGGGCACGGCGAGCAGATGCGTCTTCACGAGCCGCGGCAGTTCGAGGTCGTCGAAAAAGTACTGCATGAACTCGTCGCGACTCAGCTCGAAAACGAAGTCGTCCTGCCCTTCTCCGTCGTTGCTCGCCTGACTGCCTCCGCCTCCGCTGCCGCCGTTCGGGCGCGGGATTTTGTCGCCGCGCACGTAGTCCTCGTTACCGGGGTGGACGAACTCGCGACGTCCGCCGGCGCCGTGGTGAAACTGCGGCTCGGCAATGTCCTTGCGCGGAATCGTAATGCTCTGCGTGCTTTGAATGTCCTTGATACTGCGATCGCGCACCGCTTCCGACACGGCGCGTCGAATGTAATTCTTCACACGGCGCAAAAAACGCTCGCGATTCGCAATGCTTTTGTTCTTGCCAGCCAACCTGCGGTCGATGATTTGATGAAGCACACCCAGTCTCCCGCTTCTGATTGCCTAAAGCGACACGACGAGCCTTCGCGGGCTTACGCCCTCGCACTGCGCGCCGCTTGCGCCTGAAGCGCTTGGTTGGCGCTCGCGGGCGGCAAACCCGCGAGCGCGTCGCACCTGCTATTGCCGAACCTGCTGTTCCCGTTACGACGACTTGCGCACGCGCAGGTACCAGTCGCAGAGGAGGCGTACCTGTTTCGGCGTGTAGCCCTTCGCGACCATGCGATTGACGAAGTCTTCGTGCTTGCGTTGCTCTTCAGCCGAGCCCTTGGCGTTGAACGAGATGACGGGCAGCAATTCCTCCGTGTTCGAGAACATCTTCTTCTCGATGACGACGCGCAGCTTCTCGTAGCTGATCCAGGCCGGATTCTTGCCGCCGTTGGCGGCGCGGGCGCGCAACACGAAGTTTACGATCTCGTTGCGGAAATCCTTCGGGTTGCTGATGCCCGCCGGCTTCTCGATCTTTTCGAGCTCGGCGTTCAGCGCGGCGCGGTCGAAGCTCTCGCCCGTGTCGTGATCGCGGAACTCCTGATCCTGGATCCAGAAATCGGCATACGTGACGTAGCGATCGAAAATGTTCTGACCGTATTCCGAATACGATTCGAGGTAGGCGGTTTGTATCTCCTTGCCGATGAACTCGGCGTAACGCGAGGCCAGCAGATCCTTCACGAACGACAGATACTTTTGCTCCGTCTCCGGCGGGAACTGCTCGCGTTCGATCTGCTGTTCGAGCACGTACATCAGATGCACGGGGTTGGCCGCCACTTCAGCCGAATCGAAGTTGAACACGCGCGAGAGAATCTTGAACGCGAACCGTGTCGAGATCCCCGTCATGCCTTCATCCACGCCGGCGTAGTCGCGGTACTCCTGGTACGACTTCGCCTTCGGGTCGGTGTCCTTCAGGTTCTCGCCGTCGTAGACCTGCATCTTGGAGAACAGGTTCGAATTCTCCGGCTCCTGCAAGCGCGTCAGCACGGAGAATTGCGCCATCATCTTCAGCGTACCGGGCGCGCAAATCGCCTGGCCGAGCGACGAACTGCGAATCAGCTTCTCGTAGATCCTGATCTCTTCCGACACGCGCAGGCAATACGGCACCTTGACCACGAAAATGCGGTCGAGCAGCGCCTCGTTGTTGCGGTTGTTGCGGAAGGCTTTCCATTCCGACTCGTTCGAGTGGGCGAGGATGATGCCGTCGAATGGAATCGCTCCGAACCCTTCAGTGCCCTTGAAGTTGCCTTCCTGCGTCGCCGTCAACAGCGGGTGCAGCACCTTGATCGGCGCCTTGAACATTTCGACGAATTCGAGCAGCCCTTGGTTGGCGAGGCACAGACCGCCCGAATAGCTGTAGGCGTCGGCATCGTCTTGGGCGTACTGTTCGAGCTTGCGAATATCGACCTTGCCGACCAGCGACGAGATGTCCTGATTGTTTTCGTCGCCCGGTTCGGTCTTCGCAATGCCGATCTGCCGCAGTATCGACGGGTAACGGCGGACAATCCGGAACTTGCGGATGTCGCCGTTGTACTCGTGCAGGCGCTTGACGGCCCACGGACTCAGGATGCTCTTCAGGTAGCGGCGTGGAATGCCGTACTGCTCTTCGAGCACGGGACCGTCTTCGTCGTAATCGAACAGCCCGAGCGGCGATTCGTTGACGGGCGAACCCTTGATCGAATAGAACGGCACGCGCTCCATCAACTGCTTGAGTCGTTCGGCGATCGACGATTTGCCGCCGCCCACAGGACCGAGCAGATAAAGAATCTGCTTGCGTTCTTCGAGCCCTTGCGCGGCGTGACGGAAGTACGCGACCACCTGCTCGATCACGTCCTCCATGCCGTAGAACTCTTTGAATGCGGGGTATACCTTGATCACCTTGTTCGCGAAGATTCGCGACAGGCGGGGGTCGTGGCGCGTGTCGACTTGTTCCGGCTCCCCGATGGCCGTCAACATGCGTTCGCTGGCCGTCGCGTACGCGGCGGGATTGTTCTTGCAGAGCGCGAGATACTCTTCGAGCGAGAACTCCTCCTCCCGGGTTTTCTCGAAGCGTTCCGCGAAGCTGCTGTAAATATCCATGCTACCTCCTCGCCTAAGTCTGCGGACGATGTCGTCTACCAGGTGGGCTATACCGAAACGACCTCGCTCGAATTCATCCTAAACCCTTTTAAATTATTTTTCACTGCCTCCGTTGCCCTAGGTCATACATGTGTGCCCTAACTTGGAGATGCACATACTGTCGCCTACAATCTTTGTCCTGCCTCGCGCTTGCTTTCGCACTTTTTGCGCCATCGAATCGCGTCGATCGCGAACGGCCCGCTGCATCGATTTCGCTCTCTGGCCGCTCGATGTTTCCTGTTTCGTGCAAACCCGACTGACGTCGGCGCACATCGGGCTCATCGTTATGTGGGCCACCACCGCAACGCGCGCTCGTTTCTCACATACCGGCATCTTCTCGCCCCCTTGCGTCGCTTCGACGCCTCGATATGACCGCGAGCCATCGGCGCCTTCGCACACGCAATGCCCGCTCGCAATCGAACGCACAATATATGCGTCATCGCGCCTTGCAAGCGGTGTGCAGTGCGATTCGCTGCACGCCCTCTCTCGTGTGTATACGCGCGACGCACCCCGTCGGACTACACACATGCGAATCCGTTACAAATTTCACGAAACAATGGACACCTCTGGCCAGAGGACTGGGGATCTTTCTTTGCGGGGAATGGGGCGGGTGATGCGGGGGCTGCTTTCGGTGGCCGGCTCGCCAGCGCAACGCAGTTTTGGGGGCAGATGCTTGCCGACCCGCTTGTCCTTGGCCGAAGGGACCGGGCCGGCCAGTACGTGATATCAGAGCGACGTCACGCGTGGAGGGAATGCACGGCGGCGCAAAGCGCAATCGTCAATCGGGTTTGCGTTTGCGTTCGCGGTCGCGTTTGGCTCGCACAGATCGTCAAAACGTTTCCCAATCGTCGCCGGAGGCACTCGCAGCGGCCGTGACGGTCGGAGCGGCAGCTTTGCGAGCCGGCGCGGGAGCGGGGACGCGTGCGGTCGCCGCCGCGGGTTTGGGATCAGCCGTCGAGGCGGACGCCGGCGCTCGCACCGTTGAGTCCGCAACGGGCTTGGTTGCCGGCGCAGAGAGCGAACCTGGCTTGCGCGCTACGTGGCCCGCAGCGGCCGTGGGCCTCGGTGTGGATGGCGCGGGCGCGCGGTGCTCACGCGTCACCAATGCATCGCTCGTCGCGGCACGTGCGCTGCCGGGCTTGTTCGCCGGGTTTCGGACAGTGGCACTGCGAGTCGGCGCTATCGGTGCAGACGCCGATGCCGATGCCGATGCCGATGCCCGCCCCGCACTGCCTTCGTGCGCGAGCTGAAACACGCTGACCGCGCTGCGCAATCTGTCGGCCTGCTCCTGCAACGACTGCGCGGCGGCCGACGCCTGCTCGACGAGCGCGGCATTTTGCTGCGTGACCTCGTCCATCTGCGAGACGGCGCGCGCGACCTCGCCGATCCCGCCGCTCTGCTCTTCCGAGGCGGCCGCAATTTCGCCCATGATATCCGTGACGCGTTGCACGGCCGCGATGATCTCTTCCATCGTGCGGCCGGCCTCCCCTACGAGCGCGGAACCTGTCCGGACACGCTCCACCGAAGTATCGATGAGCGTCTTGATTTCCTTGGCCGCCCCCGACGAGCGCTGCGCCAGTGCCCGCACTTCCCCGGCCACGACCGCGAAGCCGCGCCCTTGCTCTCCCGCTCGCGCCGCTTCGACGGCCGCGTTCAGAGCGAGGATGTTGGTCTGGAACGCGATTCCTTCGATGATCGTGATAATGTCGGCGATCTTCGCCGAGCTGTCGTTGATCTCGCCCATCGTGCCGACCACCTGGCCGACGACCGCGTTGCCCTTGTTGGCGATTTCCGACGCGTTCGTGGCCAATGCGCTGGCCTGACGCGCATTTTCGGCATTCTGACGAACGGTACCCGTCAGCTGGTCCATGCTCGACGTCGTTTGTTGCAGCGATGCGGCCTGTTCCTCGGTCCGCGCCGACAAGTCGAGGTTGCCGGCCGCGATCTCCTTTGTCGCCGACGCGATCGATTCGCTGCCGCTGCGCACCGTGCGCACCGTCTCGGTCAGACTGCGCTGCATCCTGGCGAGTCCTTCGAGCATCAGGCCCATCTCGTCGCGCGTGCGCGCCACGATCGGTTGACGCAGATCGCCCGTTGCGATTGCATCGAATCCTTTGAGCGCATCCGCGAGCGGACGGGCAATTGCTGCGCGCAGGTTCAGGTAAGCGAGCACCGCGGCCACGAGCGCCGCTACGAGCATCGCCATGGTGACGACCTTGAACGTGTCGTAATTCGATTCGGCGTCGTCAAACCCCGCTTTCGCTTGCGAAAACCGGACCTTGCTCAACGTATCGTCGCTCTTGGATAGGGCGACGAACGCCCCTTGCAGATCGTCAGCAGTACTCAGAATCTTGTCGTGGTCGTTTGCGCTGATCGCGTCCTTGTATGCCGAAATCACCACCTGCAGTGCCGCGCGCTTCGCGTTCACGTCTTGCGCGAGCTTGTCTTGATCGGGGGCGTGCGGCAGAGCCAGATATTTTTTCCACCAGTCTTCCGATACCGCGTGCAGCACCGCCGCCCGATCGATATTCTTCTTCGTCTCGTCGGCTTGTCCTGCATGCATGGCGGCCCGGTCCAGCGCGAGGCGTTCGCGCGCCGCGTAGCTCTCGGCCATGCCGATCGCGACGACAGCCGGCATCTGATTCGAATACATGTCGCGCGTTGCGTCGCTGGCCTTGCCCATGCCTGAGAGTCCCAACGTACCGAGGGCCAGCACGAGTGCCGACAAGAACATCATCGCCAAGCCGATGCGCGTTTTGATCGTCATACCGTTCGTCAACATGCGAAGTCCTTGTTCAAAACCGATGAACACAGTGTCTTGCGCGGGTTGTCTACGCGCGCAAACGTATGCTTCCCCACCGTTAACGGTAGAACGGGCAAGAGACTTGAGATCTTTGATTGATACGATAAATGGGCACCCGTAAGCGATAGACGGAGCGCCCACGAAGAAGGCGAGCGAGCGCTCGCCGGTCGATCAAGAGGCCGGGTCGGGTTCGGCCAGGGAATCGGCCAGCGTTTCTCCGGCCACGGGCAGCCGCGGCACACGTACGACGAGATCGATATTCAAGCTGCCGACGACCGCCACGGTCCCTTCCCGCCCGGCTTGCCGCGTATCAGTGCCCGTCATCGTTCCTGTCATCGTCTCCCTTTCCTCAGTCTTGTCTCGCAGCGAATGCGGCCTGTGGCCCTTACGCGCACAAGGCGGTATCCCTCGGCCCGGCGAACACGGCCGTCGATTCGCGCAGCACGAGCCGCGGCGTGATCACGCGCCGACGCGTCGCCCCGCTGACGGCGCCGCTGATCCGCTCGATCAACATGTGGGCGGCCGCCTCGCCGAGGGCGCGTACCGATTGGCCCACCGTCGACAGCGCCGGATACGTATAACTGCTGAGCTCGATATCGTCGAACCCGATGATCGAGCAGTGCTCGGGTACGCGAATGCCGCGTTCGGCGGCCACGCGCAGTGCGCCGATGCCCATCATGTCGTTGCAAGCGAAAATCGCCGTCGGGCGCACGGTGTCGAACAGCCGGCCTGCCGCCTCCTGGCCGCCAGGCCCGGAAAAATCGCTTTCGACGATCGCGCTGGGTTCGATGTCGATGCCGCGCTCGGCCATCGCGCGAATGAAGCCATGCACGCGCATCGCGCTGACCGCCGTCGCCACCGGCCCTGTGATGCAGCCGATGCGGACGTGGCCCAGTTCGAGCAGGTGCTTGGTCGCCAGATAAGCGCCGCGCTCGTGATCGATCTGAACGAGATCGGCCGAGAGCCCCTCGATGTTTCGGTCGACGATGACGAGCGGCTCGCGCGTGTCGGTCAGGCTCCTGGCCAGCACGGCGTCCTCGCCGGCCGACGCGATGATGAGCCCGTCGATGCGCTTTTCCTGCAAGGTCCGCAGGTAGTTGCGTTGCTTGGCTGGATCGTCGTCGGAGTTGCAGAAGAACATGCAATAGCCCTCGCGCGCGCAACCGTCCTCGATGCCGCGCGCGAGCTCGGCGAAATACGGATTCGTGCTGTTGGGCACGACGAGCCCGATCGTCGCCGTCGAGCGCGCCTTGAGCGAGCGCGCCACCGCGGACGGCACATAGTTGAGCTGGCTGATCGCGCGCTCGACTTTCGCGCGCACGTCGGCCGACACCGGCCGCGTGTTGTTGACCACGTGAGACACCGTGGTGAACGACACGCCGGCCATGGCCGCTACATCCTTGATCGTCGCCATTACCGATTCTCTCTCGCTTGTTTTTCTCTTGCCGGCTCGACGAGCCTGAGACCCACCCCGTTCATGCTACCTCCGACGCCGTTGCGCCGCGTTTCCCCGCGCGATGCAACGAGCCTCCAACGCGAAACCTGCATGCCTTCGCTCACCCGCGCGTGCGACGGCTCCGATACGTATCGAGCACGACTGCCACGACGATGACCGCGCCCGTGATGATGCGCTTGGTCGGTTCGTTGGCGCCGATCTGCGCAAGCCCGGCGGCCAACACTGAAATGATCAATACGCCGAAGAACGTGCTGATCACCGATCCGCGCCCGCCCATCAGGCTCGTGCCGCCGATGACGACCGCCGCGATGACCTGCAGCTCCAGGCCGACGCCCGCGTTCGGATCCGCCGCTTCCAGGCGCGAGATCTGAAACAGCGCGGCAAGGCCCGAGAGCGCCCCCATCAGCGCGAATACCGCGACCTTGTAGGGCCGCGGGTCGACGCCCGCGAGCCGCACGGCTTCCTCATTCGTCCCGATGCCGATCAGATGCCGGCCGAACACGGTCCGGGTCAGCACGAGCTGAGCGGCGATCATCACGACGACGGCGATCACGAAGGACGGCGAGATGCCCACCGCGATCGGATTCGACAGAAAGTCGAACGCATCGCCGATATACGACGTGCGCGAATTCGTGAGCTGGTACGCCACCCCGCGCGCGGCTTCGAGCACGCCGAGCGAAACGATGAACGACGGAATGCGCCAGCCAACCGTCACGGCGCCGGTCACGGAGCCCGTGAGCGCCGCCGCGGCCATCCCGATCAACGCGGCCGGCACCGGCCCCCAGCCCCATTTGAGCGCCGCGACGCTGACGACCGATGCCGCCAGCGCGAGCACGGAGCCCACCGACAAATCGATACCGGCAATGATGAGCACGAATGTCATGCCGACCGACATCACGACGAGGTCGGGAATCTGATTGGCGATCGTGCTGAAGGTTTCGTAGGTCAGGAAGTGCGAACTCAGCGCCGAAAACAGCGCGATCATCGCGGCGAGCGCACCGGCCAGCCCGAGGTAATTGGACAGGCCGAGCCGGGTGCCCGTCGGTCGGGCGCTCGGCGCATCGCCGATGATGGCGGGGCCGCCATCGGGGCGCGCGGTCGGTTCGGTCATGACAGACTCCGTGCGTCTTGAGAATGGGAGGCGGCGGCCGGTTGCGAGCCGTTCATGTGGCCCGCGAACGCCGCGGCGAGCAGCGCGTCCTGCGTCCACTCGTCCCGATTGAAAATCCCCGTCATGCGTCCGGCCGACATCACGCCGATCCGATCGCAAATCAGCATCAGTTCGCGCAAGTCGCTCGATACGACGACGAGCGCGTGGCCTTCCCGCGCCAGCGCGCCGAGCAGCGTGTAAATATCGAACTTCGCGCCGACGTCGATGCCGCGTGTCGGTTCGTCGAACAACAGCACGTCGGCGTCGCGCGCCAACCAGCGCCCGATCACGACCTTCTGCTGGTTCCCGCCCGAGAGCTCGCCGACGCTTTGCGCGGGACTGCGCGCCCGCACGCGCAGCGCCTCCATCTGCTTGAGCGCGAGCGCCCGCTCGCGCCGCGCCTCGACGATACCCCAGCGCGAGACGCTGCCCATGTTGCCGAGCGAGACGTTGGCCGCGATGGAATGCGGCAGCAGGAGGCCCTCGCCTTTGCGATCTTCGGTGATCAGTGCGATGCCTTGCCGGACCGCGTCGGCCGGCGAGTCGATGCGCACGGGCGCCAATGGGCGGCCAATCGATACCGTGCCGTGCTCGGCCCGGTCCGCGCCGTAGATGAGCCGCATCAGCTCGGTACGACCGGCGCCGATCAAACCGCTCACGCCAAAAATTTCGCCCTCGCGGACGTCGAACGAAACGTCGCGCACGGCCGAGCCGCGCGTCAATCCCTCGACCTTCAGCAACGGCGCGCCGATCCGCCGTTCTCCCAGATCGATGCGTTCGCCGATCTCGCGGCCGACCATGAGTGTGACGAGCCGCTCGCTCGTCACGTTCTCCATCCGGTCGACGTGAACGAGCCGGCCGTCGCGCAGCACCGCTACGCGCTCTGCGACGCGGGCGAGTTCTTCGAGCCGGTGCGAGATGTAGATGATGGCGACGCCGCTTGCCTTGAGCCGATCGATCTGCGCGAACAGCAAGTCGACTTCGCGTGCGGTCAGCATGGCTGTCGGCTCGTCGAAGATCAGCACGCGCGTCTCGTCGATCAGGTTGCGCGCAATTTCGACCATTTGCTGATGGCCGATGCCGAGCGCGCCTACCGGCGTATCGGGATCGATGGCATCGAGCCCGACGCGCGCCATGGCCGCTCGGGCGTCTTCGCGTAGACGGGGGCGGTCGATCCAACCGAGTGCGCGCGGACCGCGGCGCGGCAACCGGTCGAAGAACAGATTCTCTGCGACGCTCAGCGTCGGGAGCAGATTCAACTCCTGCATGACCATGCGCACGCCCAGCGCTTCGGCCTCGTGCCGGCTCTTGGGCGCATAGTCGGCACCCATGAATCGCATCGTTCCGGTGCTGGGAGCGACGAGGCCGCCGATGATCTTCGACAGCGTGCTCTTGCCCGCGCCGTTCTCGCCGGTCAGCGCCAGCGCCTCGCCCGCGTGGAGCGCGAGCGTGACGTCGACGAGCACAGGCTCGGTATAGACCTTACCCATGCCGGTCACGCTGAGCACTGCGTTCGTTTCGTCCTGGTCGGTCAAATCCATCGGGTTTCCGTTGTCGGGGCGGCCGCGCCGGGATCGCCCCTGCGCCGGCCAGCCGCCATGACGCTCATGTCGGAGGATAACGGCAGATCTGCGCTGTTTCTTGAGCGCCTGCGCGCCGCTCAGGCGCGTCGACACGTGCGGCGCCCTCAAAGGCACGCCGCACGTGTCGCTGGATTGCCGCCCGGTGGCGGGTTACTTCGAGCTCTTCGTGACGAGGTCGACCGGTGTCTCGACCACCCCGGACAGATCGGCTTGCTTCTTGTGCCCTTCGATCGCCTTGAGCGCCGTATCGATGCCGAATACGGCCTGCTTCGCCGCATATTGATCGGCCGTGGCCAGCACGCGGCCGTCCTTGAGCATGGGCTTGATCGCGCCGATGTTGTCGTAGCCGACCACGTAGACCTTGCCTTGCTTGCCGGCGGCGCGCACGGCCGACACGGCGCCGATCGCCATGTTGTCGTTGCCGCACAGCAATGCCTTGATGTTCGGATACTGGTTCAACATGGCCGAGGCGATCGCGTTGCCTTTGTCGATTTCCCATTCGCCCGATTGAACCGAATCGATCTTCGCCCCCACCTTCTCCATCGCATCCTTGAAACCGGCAGTGCGCTGCTGTGCGTTAGTGGTGGTCGAGACGCCTTCCACGATGCCGACTTCGTCGCCCGATTTCAGCTTCTTGGCCAGGAAATCGCCGACCTTCTCGGCTCCTTTGCGGTTGTCGGGTCCGACGAACGGTACGTTCAGATCTTTGGACTTCAGCACGTCGGGATCAAGCCGGTTGTCGATGTTCACGACGATGATGCCGGCATCGACGGCCTTCTTCACCACGGGTACGAGTGCCTTCGAATCAGCCGGCGCCAGGACGATCGCATCGACGTGACTGTTGATCATCTGTTCGACGATGTTGATTTGCGCAGCGGTATCGGTCTCATTCTTGATCCCGTTCGTGATCAGATCGAACTTGCCGGAATTGTGCTTTTGATAATCCTTCGCACCATTTTCCATCGTGAGGAAGAACTCGTTGGCGAGCGACTTCATGACGAGGGCCACCTTCGGTTTCTTGGCGGTCTGCGCGAGCGCATCGGTCGCGCTGAGCGGCGCAAGCGCCACGCAAGCCAGGGCGGCAGCGGCGACGAGCATACGGCGACGGGTCCGGTGAAGCATACGGTTCTCCTTTCTTATTCGGCTCACGGCGAGCCCTGATTATTCGATTGGAACGCTGGTGAATTGCCGCATCGCATCATCGATTTACGCGCCGATGCATGCGTCCCCGGTATTCACCGGGATCGCCTATGCTGGACTCTTCTTTGGGAGCGCGCAAGGATAGCGCGCGACATGTTCGGGTTTGTGCTGATTCGAAAACGCCGGAAAGCGCTGACACGCAAGCGGCGTACGGCTTGCGCGGGCGTTGCGTGCGGTGCGCAGGCGGGCGTCGGGGCGCCCGGCGTGCAGCCTGTCGGGCCCCCGGCCGTTCGCTACAGATGCGCGACGGAAGAACCGTCCACCTTACCGTCGATGATGTCGCGCGCGTACTGCGCGCCGATCCTGTGAGCTTCTATTTGATCCGAAAGCGGTGCGTGCTCGGGGACGCCGAACATTTCCGCCTTGGCGTGCTCGCCGCTCGACGTGCGCGAGATCGTAACGACAATGTCGAACCGGCGCAGCGCGTCGTCCGGTTGATCGGGCTCCTTCGCACGACGCAACGCCTGTACACCGATCGCAAATCCCTTGTATTGCTCCGAAAACGGTACGGACATGGCTGGACGCTCCGTCGAATTGACGCCCCAGGTGCGACCGCAGCGGCGGATGCCCCGCAATCGCCTGCGGCTGACTTGTATTGTGTTCGCCGCCACCAATGGTATCCAGCGTGATGACGCGGCACCTTGCATGAAATGACATGCAAGAGGCGTTCCGTTGCCGCAGCCGGCCGCGGGCACCGCCGCCGCTGGGCCGCCCGCCCGGAATTGCCGTGAAGATTGAAGAAATTACCGGCTGCGCGTCCTCTCTCTCCCCCCTCAACTGCACCAGGCCGCGTCCAATCTTCGCGTCGCAGACGCGACGATTCGTCGCATTTCTTCTATGATGGCTGCCAGGACGGCCCGCAAGAAACCATGACAGAGCACGCCATCGGGCCGCCGTCTCATCGTAGATGCGTAAAGCATTGCGGAGGCATTAAATGGCATGGAGACAGAACCGCTGGGTTAGGCGTTGGCTCGTCGTCATCGTCTTCTGGGCGGTCCCAGTGGCTATCGTTGCGGTGCGCGAGATCCAGGACGAGATGTCCTATAACGTGGTCGATCTCGATCGAGCTCTCACGACATGGCAATTTACCGACGCACAGCGTGCGGCCGGCGCCCCTGCGCGCTGCCGCGGCAAACCCGACGAGGCGCGTGCGGCCGGCTGCCCCGCAGACGTGCTTGCCGCGAACGCGCCGCGTCAGCAGGACGCGATCGCGGAATATGCGCTGCGTCGGCGCACGCTGTTCCTCTACCTGTGGCACGCATTCGTCGGATACTGGGTCGTGCCGGCAGCCTTCATTTTTGCCGTGGGCCTCGTCGTGGCCGGTGTTCGGCGCGCCTTGCGCCGCCCGCCCGTCGTCAAGCCGACCGGACAGCACTGAGTTGCACTCACCCCGCCAAACCGTACTCGGCGGCATTCAGCGGTATTCAGCCGCACTCACCCGGTATTCGCGTCAAGCGGCAAACGTCATTGGTCGTGTCTCCCGCAAAATCGGGCCGGGTCCTGGCATGGGTCGTGCTCCATTTCCCGTTGCGTTGTGTGAGATCACGCTTCGTCCGAACCCGCCGTCGAGCGGTTTGACCGACGGAACATAACGGAGAGAGTTATGCAAAAACAAACCTTGATGCTCAAAGCGGCAACCGCCGTCGTAGTCGGGACGCTCGCGCTGGCAGGCTGCACCACGACCACCAACAGCGGCAACCCCGTCGGCTCGACACCGGGCAGCAATGTGTCGAAGCGTCAGGAAATCAACGCGGGCGTCGACGCTACGCTCTCGCGGCTCTATGCGCAGGTGCCGGGTTCGCACGAACTCGTGCAAAAGGCACACGGCGTACTCGTGTTCCCGAAGGTGTTGCAGGCGGGCTTCGTCGTGGGCGGGCAGTATGGCGAAGGCGCGCTACGGGTGGGCGGTCAGACGGTCGGCTACTACAACACCGTGTCTGGCTCGTTCGGCTTCCAGGCTGGCGCGCAATCGAAGGCCGTGATCTTCCTTTTCATGACGGAGGACGCGCTGAACTCATTCCGCTCGCGTGAAGGCTGGTCGGTCGGCGGCGACGCTTCGGTGGCCGTGCTGAAGATGGGCGCAAACGGCGCGCTCGATACGACGACGGCAACCAAGCCCGTCGAGGTCATCATCATGACGAACGCCGGCCTGATGGGCGATCTCTCGCTCCAAGGCACGAAGGTCACACGGCTCAACATCTGACCCGGCTCTACCGCGGCAGGCGCCAAGCCGTTCAGGCGTGCGAGGCGCCCTCGCCCGACAGTGTATCGACGACTTTGAAGCGCGAGCGCTTCTGCGCGCGAATCACCGCCTGATAGGCCTGCACGTATTGGCGCGCCATGTGGTGCGACGTGAAGCGTTCCTCGAACCGTGCGCGCACGCCCTGCCGCGGCAGTGTATGCAGGCGATTGACGGCCGCGACCGCGCTGATTTCGTCTTCGACGATGAATCCCGACACGCCTTCGTCGATGACTTCGGGCACTGACCCGCGGTTGAACGCGATCACCGGCGTACCGCACGCCATCGCTTCGATCATGACGAGCCCGAACGGCTCCGGCCAGTCCACGGGGAACAGCAATGCGTGCGCGCCCGACAGGAATTCGGCCTTTTGGTCATCGGCGATTTCACCGATGAACTCCACATGCGGCAGATCGAACAGCGGCTTGATCTCGCGCTCGAAATACTCGCGATCGGCGGAGTCGATTTTCGCGGCGACGCGGATCGGCAGCCCGCAGTGCGCAGCGATTCGGATTGCCGTATCCACGCGCTTTTCGGGGGAGATGCGGCCAAGGAAAGCCAGGTACTTCTGCTCGACGGGCTGCGGCGTGTAGAGCGCCTCGGGCAACCCGTGGTAGACGGTCGACAGCCATTTCGCCTGCGGCATCGGGTGGCGTTGCGCGTTCGAGATCGAAATGACGGGCGCCGTATTGAACGTGTCGAAGACGGGCTGTTGTTCGGGCAGATCCAGCCGGCCGTGCAACGTCGTGACGAACGGCGTGTCCTGGCGCTTGAACAGCGAGAACGAGTAATAGTCCATATGAAAGTGCAGGACGTCGAACTCTTCCGCGCGTCGCCGCACGAGTTCCATGAGCAGCATATGCGGGGCGATGCGGTCGCGAATACCCGGGTCGAGCCGCAGTGCGCGCGGCCACACCGGTTCGAGCTTCGCACGCGTCTTCGAGTCGCCGCTGGCGAACAGCGTCACCTCGTGGCCCAGATCGACGAGCGCCTCGGTAATGTATGAGACGACGCGCTCCGTGCCGCCATAGAGCTTGGGAGGCACCGATTCCGTCAGCGGCGCGATTTGGGCAATTTTCATGCGATCGACTCCATGCAAGTGGACTGCGGGCCCGCTCTCAGCGTGAACCCGATCCGGCCGGTTACTGGGCTGCACTTCGGTTATCTCATCCACAACGAACGAGATGCAGCGCGTTGGCTTCAATTATTCGGTACGGCGCAGCGGTTCTTACCCGCCTTTTTCATTTCCTGCGCCCTGTTACAGTCGCGAAACAGGGGGCAGAGCCCGGGCTGGCGGGTTCCCTGCCGGCTTACCCGGCGCGACCCGATGAAACGACTCGCTCAGCACCCGCGCAGGTCGGCCAGGAACGTGTCGCGCCACACGCCCAGATCGTTTCGCCGCAGCGCGGCCATATTGGCCTCGTGACGTTGCTTGCGCTCGGCCAGCGGCATCGACAATGCACGCTCGAGCGCCTCCGACATGCCGACAATGTCATGCGGATTGACGATCAGCGCACCACAGAGTTCAGCCGCCGCGCCCGCGAACTCGGACAACACGAGCACGCCCGGATCGTCGGGATTCTGGGCAGCGACGTATTCCTTCGCTACGAGATTCATGCCGTCACGCAGTGGCGTAACGAAACCGACCTGGGATTCCCGGCACATCGACATCAGATGCGAGCGAGGGAAGCGCTGATTGAGGTAACGGATTGGCGTGTAGTCTAACCCCGAGTAACGGCCGTTGATGCGTCCGGCCTCGTATTCAAGGTTCTGTTGAATGTTCTTGTAGCTTTCGACGTCGGCTCGCGTGGGCGGCGCGACCTGTACGAACGTCACGTTCTCTCGCCACTGCGGCGCACGTTCGAGCAACTGTTCGAATGCGCGGAAGCGCTCGATGAGCCCCTTCGAGTAATCGAGCCGGTCGACGCTCATGATGAGCTTTCGCCCTTCAAGGCTGTGCTTGAGCTCGAGCACTTGCTGACGGCTTTCGTTACGCGCGGCTTCCTGAGCGATTTCGTCGGGAAATACACCGATCCTGTACACGCCCGTCCGCAAACGGCGCCCGTACGCTTGCACCTCGCCGTCGTCGCCGACCGTGCCGCCGGCATAGCGAACGATGTAATCGTGGAATGCGACGCGGTCCGTGTCGGTTTGAAAGCCGACCAGATCGTAACAGCAAAGCGACTTGATGAGCTCCTGGTGCGGCGGCACATTGAGCAGGATCTGCGGCGACGGAAACGGCGTGTGCAGGAAAAAGCCGACGCGGTTGTGCACGCCCTCGCGACGTAGCGATTCGGCGAACGGAATCAGATGGAAATCGTGGACCCAAACGATATCGTCCGGCTCGATCAGCGTGACGAGCTTATGGGCGAGCCACGCGTTGACGCGGCGGTAGCCCGCGTATTCTTCACGCTCATACGCCGCCAGATCGTTGCGGTAGTGGAAGACGGGCCATAGCGTGGCGTTCGAGAAGCCACGATAGTATTGATCGTAGTCGCGGCGCGTCAGGCCGACCGTCGCGAACGTGACCGGGCCTTCGTCCTCGAGCGTCGGCCCGGCATTGGCGACGGCCTCGCTGACGACATCGCCGCTCCAGCCGAACCAGATGCCGCCCATGTCCTTGAGCGCACTGAAAATGCCGACTGCGAGCCCGCCGACCGAGCCTTTGGCCTCGGTGGGCGTTGCGACGCGGTTCGATACAGCGATGAGTCGGCCCATGATGGTGTTCGCCTGGCGGTCAGTCGCCTTTGCAGGGGAAGCTCTTCTCGAGCCCGAGCGACACTGCCGTGCTGGCGTTGTAGCTGTTCGCGTCGGGATTCTCGGCGACGTACCGGCGCACCGCATCAACGAGGCGTTGCGGCTCGACGTGCTCGGGCAGGCAGAAATACTGCCCCACGCGCGGGCCCGTCGTGCCGCCAATGGCGTCGATCGTGTTGAACACGCCATCCGCGGCGCCCTTGATATAGGCCACGCAGGCGGCCCGTGAGATTGCGTCCGTCTGGCTGCACAGCTTGTGCAGATCGCCAGCCGTGAACCTGCCGCCCCCGAGCGTGGTGACCGCCATCGCGGCGACCGGCATTGTCAACGTCCCGACGCATATCAAAGCCCGCAACATAATCTTCCTTTTCTCCGAGCGGTGAACGGGTACTGCGCCAATCGGCCCCGACGATCCTGCGCCGGAGCAAAGATGCTTATTTTGCACTGTTTCCGGCCGGCATAGACGGTGCCGAAGCAGCCGGCGCGCCCGACGCTGCGGCTGCCTCGCGCGCGTACATGTCTTGCAGCGCGTGGGTCACGTCCTTCGCGTGGTAGCGCTTGGCGAAATCGAGCGCCGTCAGGCCGAGCTGGTTCTTCACGCGAGAATCGGCGCCCCCATCGAGCAACACCTTGACCGTCGAGAGGTGATTGCCGCGCGCCGCCATCATCAGCGGCGTGGTGCCGTTCGGGGAGCCCGCGTCGATATACGCCGAATGGTCGAGCAGCAGTTGCACGATGTCGTCATGTCCGTTCGAGGCCGCGTAATGGAGCGGCGCCCACCCCTTCTTGTTCACTTCCGCGCCCTTGTCGACCAGCGCCTTGACGAGTTCGAGGTCGCCGTTCAGCGCCGCCAGCATCAGCGCGTTTTCGCCGGCGCCGTCGAGCTTTTCGATATCCGTCTTCGGATCGGCCATCAGGGCTTTGGCGACTCTATCGGATTTCTCGCGCGCCGCGAGTACGATGAGCGGCATGCCCTTGGCGTCGGTCGCATTCGGATCGACGCCGTGCGCCAAAGCCTTCTTCACCGCGCTGACGTCGTCGAACTTGACGGCCTTGACGACCGAATCGAGGTCCGAGGCGTGTGCCGTGACGGCAAATGCGGCGAGCGCGCCTGCGCAAGCGAGGCCGAAACGGTGCAGCGTGCGTTGGAACAGAGCCGGGAGCGACGAGTGCGTAAGCGTATTCAAGTGGTTTTCCCTGGTTTTATCGTATGAAGGAAGCCTGTTCGGTTCGGCATTACATCCCATGCGGCGCTGGAATGCGGAACAAGCGAAAGAAGTTTTGCGTCGTCGCAGCGCCGAGTTCGGCTTCCGGCATGCCACGCGTCTGCGCAATGTAACGTCCGACATAACTGACGTACGCAGGTTCATTGGGCTTGCCGCGATATGGCACGGGCGCCAGATACGGGGAATCGGTTTCGATCAGAAGCCGCTCCAGCGGCACGCGCCGCGCGACGTCCTGAACGTCGGTCGCGCTCTTGAACGTCACGATGCCGGAAAGGGAAATGTAAAAATTCTGGGCCAGCGCCCGCTCGGCGACAGCCCATGGTTCGGTAAAGCAGTGCATGACGCCGCCGGGCAGGTGCGCGCCCTCCTCGTCCATGATGCGCAGCGTATCGTCCGCCGATGCCCGCGTATGGACGATCAGCGGTTTCATGGTCGTCTTCGCCGCACGGATGTGCGTCCGAAAGCGCTCGCGTTGCCATTCGAGATCGGCGATCGAGCGCCCTTCGAGGCGGTAATAATCGAGTCCGGTTTCGCCGATCGCGACGACCTTCGGATGAGCGGCGAGTTCCACGAGCTCGGCCACGGTCGGCTCGCGTGCATCCTCATGATCGGGGTGCACGCCAACCGACGCATAGACGTTCTCATAAGCCTGGGCAACCTCCAGCACGCCCGGCAGCGTTTCGAAGTCGACGCTGACGCACAGCGCGTGCGTCACGTCGTGCGAGCGCATGTTCTCGAGCACTTGCGGCAGGCGCTCGACGAGCCCTTCGAAATTGATATGGCAATGCGAATCGACAAACATCGTAGGATCCTATGCAACCTCAAACGAATACATCGCGGTAGCCGAGAAACAGCGCTTCGAAGACCAGCCGCGCGTTCAACGGATGATTTTCGACCGCCCGCTCGCGCGTCACGGCCTTCATGAATCGCGCAAACGCATTGGCGTCGATGCGCGCGGCGCATTTCGCCAGTTCGCGCTGCGCGCCCGGGAAATACCGGGGCCGCTGCGCAGCGCGTTCGGCGACGAGATCGTAAAGCCAGCGCTGCAGCCAGCCGAGGACCACCGGCACCGGCAGCTTTTGCAGCGCCTCCGCGCAGGCGAACGCGTCGCATTGCGGGCCCGCCCCCAGTTGCTTGAGCGCGAAGTCGCGCAGCGCGCGATGCTCGTCGGCCGCCAGCGCGAGTGCCGCGAGCGGCGCGCCGCCGGCTTCGGCCAACAGCGCCGCGGCATCGGCCACGCCTTGCTGCGCGAGCCATGCGCGCGCCTCGTCGGGCGACGGCGTCGACATCGGCCATTGCCGGCAGCGGCTGATGATCGTCGGCAGCAGGCGGTCGACGCGCGCCGATACGAGCAGGAACACCACGCCGGCCGGCGGCTCTTCGAGCGTTTTGAGCAGGGCATTGGCCGATGCCGCGTTCAGCGCCTCCGCCGGGTACACGAGTACGACGCGTGCGCCGCCGCGATGCGCGCCCACGCCGCAAAAATCGAGCAGCGCGCGCACCTGCTCGATTTTGATCTCCTTGCTCAACGTGCGCGTTTTCTTGCCTTCTTCGCCGTCCGCCTTCTCATCGGCGCCAGCCGGGGCCGCCCCGACCGCCTCGCCAGCCAGCGCCTCGGGCAGCAGCGCCCGGTAGTCGGGGTGGTTGCCTTGCACGAACCAATTGCAGGCGGCGCATTGGCCGCAGGGCTCGCCGTTCGCCGTCGGCGCCTCGCAGAGCATGCCTTGGGCCAAATGCCGGGCAAACTGCAGTTTGCCGATGCCCGCCTGCCCGTAAAGGAGCAAGGCATGCGGCCACTGCGCGCGCAGGCGCTGCAGGCGTTGCCAGTCATCGAGCTGCCACGGGTAAATCATCGTCGAACCTTCATGCGGATGGGTACGGTTGCGTCACGGTGCCAGGGGCGCGTCGGTCCGGTCATAGCGCTTGATCGGGCTGTATCGCGCTTCGTCGCATTGTCGTCAAAGCTGATCGACGATGTCGCCGAGCACCTTGCGAATGTGCTCGATGCTGTCGGAGGCGTCGACGACGGCGAACCGGTGCGGCGCTTCCTCGGCTCGGCGCAGATACTCGTCGCGCGTCCGCGTGAAAAACGCCTCGGTTTCGCTTTCGAACTTATCGGGTGAGCGCGCAGCTCCGCGCCGGGCGCTGGCCGTTTCGGGAGGCAGATCGAACAACACGGTCAGATCGGGCTGAAAGCCGCCTTGAACCCAGCGCTCGAGCGCTTCGAGCTTGTCGCGAGGCAGGCCGCGCCCACCGCCTTGATAGGCGAACGTGGCGTCGGTGAAACGGTCGGACAGAACCCAGTCGCCACGGGCGAGCGCGGGCTCGATCACCTGCGCCAGATGTTCGCGTCGAGCAGCGAACATCAGCAACGCCTCCGTCTCGAGATCCATGCGCTCGTGCAACAGCAGCTCGCGCAGCGACTCGCCGAGCGACGTGCCGCCCGGTTCCCGCGTGGTCACGACGGCGTGCCCCATGCCGGCCACCTTCGCCTCGAGCTGCTCGCGGAACCACGGAAGGTGCGTGGTCTTGCCCGCGCCGTCGATGCCTTCAAACGTGATGAACTTGCCACGCGCCATTTATTGTTGTCCTCGAATGTATTTGTCGACGGCCCGGTTGTGAGCCCCGAGCGTATCGGAAAAGACGCTGCTGCCGTCGCCGCGCGACACGAAATAGAGCGCGCTGGTGGGCGCCGGGTTCAGCGCCGCCTGCAGCGAGGCGACGCCGGGCAGCGCAATCGGCGTCGGCGGCAAGCCGCGACGAATATAGGTGTTGTAAGGCGTGTCGCTTTGCAGATCGCGTTTGCGCAAACGCCCATCGTAGCTTTCGCCCAAGCCATAGATCACGGACGGGTCCGTTTGCAGCGGCATGCCGATTCGCAGCCGGTTGGCGAAGACGGCCGACACGAGCGGGCGATCGCTGGCCTTGCCCGTTTCCTTTTCGATCAGCGACGCCATCGTGAGCGCCTCGTACGGCGTGCGATACGGCAAGCCCGGCGCACGCGTGGCCCATGCGGCGGCCAACCGTTGCTGCATCACCCGATAGGCACGCCGGTAGACGTTCAGATCGCTCGTCCCTTTGTCGAACAGGTAGGTATCGGGGAAGAACAGCCCCTCGGCGTTTGTGATGTTGCCCGGGTTCGGAGCGTTCGGCGCGTCCGTCGCGCTCGTGGTCTTCGGCGTGCCCGTGGTGCTCGTGTCCTGCGCTGTGCTCGCTCCGATGGCGGCCAGCAAGGCCGCGTCGCTCATCGACGCCGTATCGTGCTTGAGTGCCGGATTGGCGTCGAGTTCGGCCCGCATCCGTTTGAAGGTCCAACCTTCGATCACCGTGACGACGGATTCGTTGACATCGCCGAGCGCGAGCTTTTGCAGCACCTCATAGGGCGTGACCCCGGTTTTGAACTCGTAGTTGCCCGATTTGAGGCGGCTCTGCAGCCCCAGCAGGCGCGTCATGAGAACGAACGGATCAGGCTGTACCGGCACCCCGCCACGGTTGAGCTGCGCGGCTACGCCACGCACCGTGCTGCGCGGCTGAATCGTCACGTCGAGCGTGGGAGCGGACAGTCCAAGCGGGCGCGTGGCCCAGTAGTAACCGCCGGCGGCAGCCAGCGCGGCAAGCAATACGGCGACCACTGCCCCGGCAGCGAGGCATTTCTTCAAAAGGGACATGCGAAACAAGGCTCGGATGGACCCCATATAATACTTGTTCGCCTAAGCCGAAGTCAGGATTGACCCGCTCCGAATTCCATGAACGAACCCAAAGCCTCCGTTTCCCCTGCCGCTCTGCCATCCTCTCCCGCTGCCGCCGAGTTCGACGCGGTGCTTTCGCGGGGCGCTTTCATGGCGCTCGACCAGTTTGGCGTCATCGAGGCGGCCGGCGATGACGCCGCCACCTTTCTGCATGGACAACTGACCAACGATGTCCAGCATCTGGACGCCGCGAGCGCCCGGCTGGCCGGCTACTGCTCGCCCAAGGGCAGACTGCTTGCGTCGATGCTCGTTTGGCGTGCGGCAGACGCCGTGCGCCTGCTGGTATCGAAAGAACTCACGGCCTCCGTCCACAAGCGGCTCTCGATGTTCGTGCTGCGCGCCAAGGCCAAGCTGACGGACGTTTCGGATGCCGTCGCGGTCGTGGGCTTCGCCGGCGATGTGCGCGCGGCGCTCTCGCGTCTGTTCGATGCTTTGCCAGACGGCGTGCACGTTCACGTTGCGGGGCCGGCCGGCTCGCTGCTTCGCGTGCCGGATGCGCAAGGGCGTCCGCGCTATCTGTGGATCGGCCCGAAAGCGCTTGTCGAAGAACACCTGGCGGCGCTCGAAGCGGAGCTCGCGCGCGTGTCGCCCTCCGTGTGGGATTGGCTCGACATCCATGCCGGCGAGCCCCGTATCACGCAAGGCGTCCTCGATCAGTTCGTGCCGCAAATGATCAACTTCGATGTGATCGGCGCGGTCAATTTCCGCAAAGGGTGTTACCCGGGACAAGAAGTTGTGGCACGCAGCCAGTATCGGGGGACGATCAAGCGGCGCACGGCGCTCGCGCATATCGCCGACGCGGCGAGCGGCTCTGCCGATCATGCGCCGGACAGCACTGCGCGCCCTGGCATCGAGCTGTTTCACTCCGAAGATCCGGGCCAACCTTGTGGCATGGTCGTGAATGCCGCGCCCGCCGCCAACGGCGGTGTCGACGTGCTCGCGGAAATCAAGCTCCTAGCGCTCGAAGGCGGCTCGGTTCATCTTGGCGCCGCCGACGGCCCGGTGCTCGTGTTTCAGCCGTTGCCGTACGCGCTGCCGAGCGAGGGTTGACGCGTTTGCGAGCGAATTTCAGGGCTAAGGCCGGATGCGTCTTGCATCGATGTTCGTTTGCGGCATGATTGTGGACGACGAAAGGCGGAGTCTTCCCAACTGGAGTGGGCCGAATTCAGTCGGCTTCGATTTTCAGACGCATTCACGTGCCGTTCTGCCTGTCTGCCTCCTCGTTCTCGTACCTCGTCACATGTGCCTGATCATATTCGACTGGCGGCCCGATGCCGCCACCGGCGCCGTCCTGACACTGGCGGCCAATCGCGATGAGTATTTCGCGCGGGCCAGTGCTCCGCTTGGCTGGTGGAGCGATGCGCCGAACGTGCTTGCCGGGCGGGATCTCGTCGGCGCGGGTACGTGGCTCGGGCTGTCGCGCGATGGTCGTTTCGCCGCTCTGACGAACTATCGCGACCCTCGCGCCTTTCGCGACGACGCGCCCACACGCGGCACGCTCGTGGCCGACTATCTTCACGGTCCGGCGATGGCTCCGCTCGACTACCTGAGCCAAGTGGCGAGTTATGGCGCGGCGTATAACGGCTTCAACCTGATCGTCGGCAATCTCATGGAGCGCTCGCTCGGCTGGTACTGCAACCGCGCCGCAGCGCCGCCGAGCCTGTTGCCGGCCGGCGTGCATGGCATCTCGAACGCCATTCTGGATACGCCCTGGCCCAAGCTCGCGCGCAAGCGGGCGGAACTGGCCGCGCTCGTCGAGCGCGAACATACGCCTGCGCTCGACACGCTGGTCGAATTGATGCGCGACCCCCGCGTCGCCCCCGACGAGGCACTCCCCTCAACCGGCATTTCGTTGGAGCGCGAGCGCGCGCTTTCGGCCGCGTTCATCGAAACGGACGGCTACGGCACGCGGGGCACGACAGCGCTACGTGCCAGTGTTCGCCAATCTGCGTTCGAGATAGAAATCGTCGAGCGCAGCGACGATGACGGGACTCACCGGCTCGTCCGCCCCGGTCATTACGAGCGCCGCTACGCATTCGAGGTCGACGCGCGACGCTAGGACAAGCCCGCTCGATCGATGAAAGCTGAAACGCGTAATAGCGCGGCGGTCGTAGCCGCCGCTAGCGCTCCAGACCGATCGAGCGCGCCATTTCGACATGCGTCGGTCGCGAACCGTCAGTTGCGATCGGTCGGCGGTCATCGGTCAGCCGCGATCAGTTCGCTGCGCCAGGGACGACCGACGAGGCGCATTGCTTCGCACCTCATGCCAGCGTCGATGCCGCCGCCATCGGGTCGGACGGTGGGCGCAACTGCTCGATCTCTTCGTGGCGCGCATGGACGCTGGCCATGATGCTCGGGTGCGTCACGACATAGAAGCGATCGGTCCGCACCGCCTCGTATGCCGCCTCGGCGATATCGGTCGCGCCGAGCCGGCCCGAGCGCACCGCTTTACGCAGTTCCCTGGCGGCCAGCAGTTGCGACGCCGACGGCGACGACTCGTTGCGCCAACGCGCCGGGCGGGCACGTTCGGCGTCCGCAATGGCTGTCGGAACGAACGCCGGACACAGCACGGAGCAACCGACTTTCGCCCCCACGCGGCGCAGATCGTGAAAGAGCGTTTCGGTCAGGGAGACGACGGCATGCTTCGAAGCGTTATAGATGCCCATGGACGGCGGGGAGATCAACCCTGCCACCGACGCCGTATTCACGATATGAGCCGGCTCGTCCTGGCGCAGCATGATGGGCGTGAACACGCGCACGCCGTGCGCGACGCCCATCACGTTGACGCCGAATACCCACGACCAGTCGTTGGCGCTCATCTCCCAAATGAAGCCGCTGGCGCCAACCCCTGCGTTGTTGAACAACAGATGCACCTTGCCGTAAGCGTCGAGTGCGCGACGCGCGAGCGCTTCGACTTCCGCACCGTTCGACACGTCCGTCGGCCATCCGATCACGTCGGCGCCCGTCATGGCCAGCGCTTCCACGACATCGCTCAACGCATCCGCGTCGATATCGGCAAGCACGAGCTTCATACCCAACTGCGCGCCCTTTCGCGCGAACGCGCGGCCGAACCCGCTCGCGGCTCCCGTGATGACCGCGACTTTGTCCTGGAAATGTTCCATGGTGTTCCCTTTGCCTTGCCCTCCGATGTCCGCACCGCACCTGCGGCGTGACGCGCGGGGATCAGGCGATCTTGACGAACTGCTTGCCGAAGTTCTTGCCGCGCAGCAGGCCGATCAGCGCATCGGGCGCATGATCGAGCCCTTCGACGATGCTTTCCCGGTAGCGCAGCTTCTGTTGCGCGACGAGCGAGGCGAGTGTGCGCAGGGCTTCGGGCCAAACGTCCAGATGCTCGGTGATGATGAAGCCCTGCACGAGCAACCGCATCGTCAGAATGATCGACGGTTGCTTGAGCGGCACCGGCTGGCCATCGTAACCCGCGATCATGCCGCAGACGGCAATGCGTCCGAACGGGTTCATCCTCGATAACGTCGCATCGAACACCTCGCCGCCGACGTTTTCGAAATAGCCGTCGACGCCGTCGGGCGTCGCGGCTTTCAAATCCTCGTACAGCTTGCCCGCCTTGTAGTCGACGCAGGCATCGAACCCGAGTTCTTCGACGACGTAGCGGCACTTTTCGGCGCCGCCTGCCACGCCGACCGCGCGGCAACCGGCCAGTTTGGCGAGCTGACCGACGACGCTGCCCACGGCGCCGCTCGCGGCGCTGACCACGATCGTTTGCCCCGCGCGCGGGGCGATGATCTTGTTCAAGCCGTACCACGCCGTCACGCCCGGCATGCCCGCCACCCCGAGATAGGCGGTGAGCGGCACGCGCGTATCGTCGATTTTGCGCACGCCCGCGCCATCGGAGACGGCATAGTCCTGCCACCCGAACATGCCGGTGACCTTATCGCCGACCGCGAAGCCATCGTGTTTCGACTCGACGACTTCTCCCACCGTGCCCCCGCCCATGACGTCGCCGAGCGCCACGGGTGTGGCGTACGACTTCGCGTCGTTCATGCGGCCACGCATGTAGGGGTCGACAGACAAATAGATGTTGCGAACGAGAAACCGGCCGTCTCGCAACTCGGCGAGCGGCGCCTCCTCAAGGCGGAAATTGTCGAGCGACACCTGGCCTTGTGGTCGAGAAGCGAGCACGATGCGTCGGTTCATCTGGGGCATGGCGAGATTCCTCCTTCCGATTCGCGGGTGCGCCGGCAAACGGCGACAAGCGCGGGCGGCCGAGCGGGTCGATCAGCCGTCGCTGGGCCCGGGTTTCGCGCCGGGCGTCCGGCGCCTTTTCTGTTCGACGATATCGCGCCCTACCGCGAGCCGCCGCATATATTTGAAGGTGCCGAGCGCCTTGGCGACAAAGTGGCCGCTGCTGTCGCGCACCTCGCCTTCACAATAGGCCATCGTGGTCGATCGATGCAGGACGCGGCCGAACGCGCGCAACTCACCGCGCCCCGGCTGCATGAAGTTCACCTTCATCTCGATCGTCACGACGCCGACGCCGTCCTCGGCCAGGCTGCGCGCAGCCGTGGCGAGCGCGACGTCCGCGAGCGTCATCGTCACGCCGCCGTGGGCGACGTGCCAGGTATTCATCTGCTCGTCGGTCAGCGTCAGCGCGACTTCGCTCTCCCCGTTCGCTGCAGCGACGAGGCGGACGCCAAGATGATCGACGAACGGACTCTCGATCGTGCGCTCGCGGTCCACTGAGGTTGCCGCACTTGCGCTGGGAGCGTGACGATCCGACGTCATGGCCTCGCGCTCTTCAGACTTGGTAGTCGACGCACTCGCGCGATTCGCGCACTGCGCCGATGAATTGCTTCAATGCTTCGTGCGCCGGATGAACCTGATAGGCATCGAGCGCCGCCTTGTCAGCAAAATCGGAAACGAGCACGACGTCATAGGTCGATTCGAGCCCGGGCTGAGCGATACCGACTTCCAGGTGCAAGATGCCAGGCACGATGTCGCGGCAACCTTCGAGCCGCTCCTTCAGCTTGCGTGCGTTCTCGGCCCGGCTGGCGCCTTCGGCCGTTTCCTTCAACTTCCACATAACAATGTGACGGATCACTGCTTCCCCTCCTTGACGCAGAGTTGCCGCAAATGCGGCGGTAGCGACGGATGATACTCGTTTCGCCGACGCCCGGCTGAACGCGGGCCGGCCCATCGGGCCGCGACGCTAGCCACCGCCGAGCGCGAGGAAAAGCGCCATTCGGTTCTCGAGACGAGCGAGGCGCACCTGCGCCTGTTCCCTGGCAGCGACGTGCTCGATGCGCTGGGCATCGAGCACGGGCGCAATGCCCGTGACGCCCCTTTCGAAACGCGCACGCGCCACGGCTGTCACGAGGCGCGCTTCGCTCAGCGAACGATCGCGCTGCACCGCCTCGGCCATGAGGTGCGATTGGGCGGAAAGCGCATCTTCGACGTCGGCAAGCGCCTGGTACAGCTTCTTTTGAAATTCCAGCGTTGCCCGATCGAAGTCGCTGCGTGCGACGGCGGTGTTCAATCGGACTGAATTCCATTGGACGAAAGGCAGCGCCAAGGCGACGCCGACCGAAGCGACGGGATTTTGCAGCACGCGCACTAGCATATCGCTGCTCGTGCCGAATTCGCTCGTCAATGCGAAGCTCGGATACAGGCTGGCCTGCGCAAAATCGACCTGAGCCATTTGGGCGCGCACGCGCCACTGGGCCGCGCGCAAATCGGGCCGGCGCGCGAGCACAGCGGCCGGGAGACGCGCAGGCACCTCGGGCACGACGGCCGACAGCAGGTTCGTCGGCTCTTGAGCGCGTCGTTCGGGCGCGCCGCCCAGCAACAGCGCCAATGCATTTCGCTTCGATTCACGCTGCTGCTGCCACCGCGTGGCTTCAGCCAGCAATTGAGCCAATTGCTGCTGCGCTTGCCCACGCTCGACGGGGGACGCGGCACCCGCGGCAACGCGCGTCCTGGCGATTGTCAACGTCCGCCGGGCATCGGCGATATCGCGCTCGAGCAGCCCGATCACTTCGTTCAGATAGCCGATGTGCCAGTAGAGCTGCGCCGTGGTGCCGATCAGCGCCAGCGCCGCCGCTTCGCGGTCCGCCTCGCTCGCCTGCGCGCGCCAGCTCGCCTCGTCACGCCGCGCCGCGAGCTTGTCCCAAAGATCGAGTTCGTACGACACGGTTCCGTTCACGCCGGTCGACGTGCGAATGCGGTCTGCGCCGAATCTGCGCGACGCCTCCACGTCCGCCGAGGCGCTCGCCTGCGGCCCCGTCTCGGCATCGATCAGGCCGGCTTGCAACTGCGCGCGGTATACGGCGATGGCCGCCAGCGCCAGATCGGGGTTCTTCGCCAGTGCTTCTTCGATAAGCGCATCGAGCGTAGCGTCGCCGAAGGCGTTCCACCAACGGTTAGCGTGCGCCTCTGGCGACGCGGTGCCTGCCACCTCGGGGGGCGACGCATCCGAGCGTGAGGCGCCCGGGCTCGACGGCGTCATCCACGCGGCCGGCAACGCTGGAATCGGCAACGCTTCGTGCCGTATCGAAGACGCGCAACCGGCCAGCACACCCATGGCAATGAAGGCTGCCCAAGCGGCCATGTTCATCGACGTCCTCCGCTCAATCGCGCGCCAGCGCTTCGACGGGATCGAGGCGCGCGGCATTGCGAGCCGGCATGAACCCAAAGGCGATGCCGATGGCCGTCGAGCAGGCCACCGCAGCGACGAGCGACTTTGCAGAAAACACCATGTTCCATTGATTGACGAATGCCGAAAAAACGAGGCTCGCGGCAAATGACAGAACGATGCCGATGGCGCCGCCCAGCATGCAGACGAGCACGGCCTCCACGAGAAACTGCAACATGACGTCGCTGCGCCGTGCGCCGACCGCCATCCGAATGCCGATCTCGCGAGTCCGTTCAGTGACCGACACGAGCATGATGTTCATCACGCCGATACCTCCGACGACCAGCGAAACCACCGCGATGAGCGTCAGCAGCAGCGTCAGCGTGCGGCCCGTCGATTCGACCGTCTTCACGACGCTGTCCATGTTGTAGGTGAAAAAATCCTTGCGGCCGTGACGGCGCGTGAGCAGCTCCGTCATCTTCGACTCGGCCACAGCGCCCGGCTGCCCCGCCTTGATCCTCACGGTGATGCCGTCCAGCCGCACTCCGCCGAACAGTCGTGCGCCGGCCGTCGTATAGGGCACCCATACCGTCAGGTCGCTCATGCCGCCGCCCCACATGGGGCGCCGGTCCGCCGCCACGCCGATCACCGTGCAGGGCACGTTGCCGATCAGAATCGTCTGTCCGATGGGGTCCGTGTGCGCACCGAACAGCTTGCGGCGCGTGTTGGCATCGATGACGGCCACTTGCGCATGTCGACGGACCGCTTCTTCGCCGAATTGAATGCCTGTGGCCAACTTGCGCCCCCGGACCTGAAAGAAGTGCTCGCCGACGCCGCTGACCATGACTTGCACGTCGACGTTGCCATGGCGGACCGTCGCATTGCGATAAATGCCCGGCGTCACGCTATCGATGTAAGGTTCGGCGGCGAGCGCATCCGCATCGGCCGCCACGAGCGTCCTGATCAGCGAGGCTTCGCTGTCGCCCCAGTCGCGGCCCGGGTAGACGTCGATCGTGTTCGTGCCCATCTCACTGATCTCGTCGAGCATGTAGCGCTTGGCTCCCTCGCCGATAGCCACGATCGACACGACCGACATGATGCCGATGACGATGCCGAGCATCGTCAGCAAGGTGCGCAGCCGATGCGCGAGCAGCGCCGCCCAGGCCGTTTTCAGCGCTTGGACCACGCGGGCGACGCCGGCTGCACCGACCGCTTTGCGGCGTTGGATGTCAGGCGATGCAAGCGGCAGCGCGTCCGCTGCATTTGCGCTCGTTTCGTCGCGGCCGATTCGACGCCGATCGCCGACGATGACCCCATCGCTCATCTCGACGACACGATGCGCATGCGCGGCCACCTGTTCGTCGTGCGTCACGACGACGATGGTATGTCCCGCCGCATGCAGATCGCCGAGAATGCGCATGACCTCGCGGCCGCTCTTGCTGTCGAGCGCGCCCGTGGGTTCGTCGGCGAGTATCACGTCGGCTCCGTTCATCAACGCGCGCGCGACGCTGACCCGCTGCTGCTGACCGCCCGACAGTTGGTTCGGGCGATGGGCGCTACGCTCGGCCAAGCCCAGCCGCGCCAGCAGCGCGTGCGCGCGTGCGAGGCGCGTGCGCCCGGCCGCGCCGGTATAGATGGACGGAACCTGAACGTTGTCGACGGCGCTCAGGTGCGGCAACAGGTGATAGCGCTGGAAGATGAAGCCGAAGCGCTCGCGACGCAAACGCGCCAGCACGTCAGGCTCCAACGCGCCGACATCGATTCCACCCACGCGGTAATGACCCGAGCTGGGGCGATCCAGACAGCCGAGCAGGTTCATCAGCGTCGACTTCCCCGAACCGGACGCACCCATGATCGCGACGAATTCACCGGCCTCGATCGTCAAATCGATGTTGCGCAGTACGGCGGTCTCGGCGGTCTCCTGATCGCCAGCCTGATAGCTGCGCGTTGCGCCGATGAGCTCCAGCAACGGCTCGCCCATCGTCAGGCCTCCGCGCCTGCGCCGGACGACCCGCCTTCAGGCTGCGTTTCGCCGATGATCACGCGCTCGCCTTCGCGCAATCCCTCCAGCACCTGAGCCTTCACCTGATTGTTCAAGCCCACGCGAACCTGGCGCGATTGCACGCGGCCGTCGTCGGCCAGCACGCGCACGGCGAAGGAACCGTCTTCGGCCTTTGCGCCAAGCGCCGACGCGGGCACGACCAGCGTCTGCTTCGCCGTGCCCTGCACGATCGATACTTGCGCCGTCATCGATATTCGCAGCCGATGGCCCGGATTGGGCACTTCGAAGAGCGCGTTATAGAAGACCGCCGCCCCGCCCCGCGATGTGCTGCCGGTCGAGCCGCCAGCCGCCGCGTTGGACGGTTCGGCGAATTCCTGCGGCGCCGGTTCGATCGCGCGCACGGTGCCGTCATAGCGTGTGTGCTGATCGCCGAGCACCGTGAAATGGACATGCTGGCCCGGCGCCACGCGCATCACGTCCGCTTCGGACACCTGCGCTTTCACCGTCATGGTGTCCAGGCCGGCCAGCTTGAGGATGACAGGCGCCTGCTGCTCGGCGATGACCGTTTGCCCTTGACGCGTCACGATGGCGACGACTTCGCCCGACATCGGCGCGCTGATGCGCGTGTAGCCCGCGTTTGCTTTCGCTTTGTCGACTTCGACGCGGGCCTGCTTCCAACGCGCATCGAGCTCGCTGAGGTTGGCGCGCTCGACGGCAAGTGCGGCTTGTGCGCGCTCGAGTGCATCGCGTGAAGTTGCCTCGCCCTCCCAGAGCTGTTGTTCGCGCTGGGCGGCCAGCCGGGCTTGACGCAACCGTGCATCCACCGCGCGGCGTTGCGCCTGCAGCGCCTGCTCGTTGGCTTGAGCTTGCCGAAGCGCATGGTCGAGCAAGGTCGGATCGATTTCGGCGAGCTTCTGCCCGGCTTTCACCTGATTGCCCAGTTCCACGGCGAGCGTCTTCAACTGGCCCGACACTTGCGCGCCGACATCGACCTGGCGATGCGCGTGCAACGTGCCGACGGCGAGCACGGCGTCTTCGAGATCGGCGCGCTCGACCAGCGCCGTCAGGTAAGCCGGCGCGTCATTCGCTGTGAAATGGCGGTAGCCGGCAACCACGAACACAAGCGCGATGATGGCAGCAGAGCCGGCCGCGAGCCGGCGATATCGGAGTTTGGGCATGCGTTGGACGATGAGCGCCGCGCCGGCGGCGTATGTTGACTTCGCGCAGGCGGACGGAAATGCAGAGCACGGCGCTTCGTGAGGCGTCGTGAATCAAGGATGGGGAATGTAATCGTCTCGAAATTACTCCGAGACGATGCGATTGTTACGGAATGTTAATGAGATGCCGCCCGACCGGCGCTATCGGATCGGACGGGTTGGAACAGGTTCGACTGGAAGCCCACAGCTCGCCGTTGCGGCCGACGATCTCATGCTCGGTCGATATCACGACCGTTCCGACCACGGCGGCAAAGCGCTCGGCCGTGGCGGCCGGCGTCAATTCGCGCGGTTCGACGTAGCGGTGCTCGGTGAAGTAGCTCACGGGTGTTGTCCTCGTCATGACACGGGTGGGCGGATCGATCAACGGCGCGTTAGCATTAGCGATAGCGCCAGCGTCACGCCAACGCTTGCTCTGCGTTCATGCGCACTACCCCCGCATCTTGCAATTGCTGCAAGGCGCGTTCCAGAGAGCCGTTCAAATCGATGGCACGGCACGCATCCTCGATCAACACCACGTCGAACCCGGCCGCGCGTGCGTCGAGCGCGGACCATGCGACGCAATAGTCGGTTGCGAGGCCGCAGCACCACACGCGCTTGACTTCGAGTTCGCGTAGATAGCCGGCCAGCCCCGTCGGCGAGTGCCGATCGGCTTCGACGAAGGCCGAATAACTGTCGATCGTGCGGCGGTACCCCTTGCGGATCACGAGCCGCGCATGCCCGGCTTCGAGCCGCGGATGGAGCGCGGCGCCGGGTTGCCCCTGCACGCAGTGAACGGGCCATAACACCTGTTCACCATAGGGAAGCTCGATCGTCTCGAACGGCTGGCGGCCGTCGTGGTTCGCCGCGAACGAGATGTGATCGCGCGGATGCCAGTCTTGCGTCAACACGACATGCTCGAATCCCGCCGCGAGTCGATTGACAAGCGGCACGATTTCGTCGCCTCGCGGCACAGCCAGCGCACCGCCTGGCATGAAATCATTTTGCACATCGACGATGAGCAATACGTCTTCCGGTCCTTTCATGAATCGTGAGCCCCCATCCAATCATGCGACCCGACGAGCGTCGGGTCGATCAATCGAGCAACGGCAAGCCGGAGCGCGCACGCTGGGCCAGCAACGGCGCGATCTCCCATGCATCGCCGTTCGCCTGCGAGGCGAAGCGGCGAATCGTGCGCTCGACTTCGGCCAGCCCCACGGTATCGGCGTAGAACATCGGGCCGCCGCGCCATGCCGGAAAGCCATAGCCATTCAGGTAGACGACGTCGATATCCGACGCCTTCGCCGCGATACCTTCCGCGAGGAGCTTCGCCCCCTCGTTGACAAGCGCATAAACGAGCCGATCGACGATTTCGTCGTGGCCGAAGGCGCGCCGCGTGCTGCCAATGCTGGCGCAATGGTCGACGATCATCGCGGTGACGAAATCCGACACGATCGGCTCGCGTTCTCCAGCGCGGTAATCGTACCAGCCTGCGCCCGTCTTCTGGCCGAAGCGACCTGCTTCGCAGAGCCGATCGGCCACGCGTGGATAATGCAGCGACGGTGCCTCGCGATAGCGGCGTTTGCGGATGGCCCAACTGATGTCGTTGCCGGCGAGGTCGCTCATTCTGAACGGCCCCATCGCGAAACCGAACCGCTCGATGGCCGAGTCGATCTCCTGCGGCAGCGCCCCTTCCTCGAGCATGAACAGCGACTGCCGGAAGTACTGCTCGATCATCCGATTGCCGATGAAACCGTCGCAGACCCTGGAGACGACAGCCGTTTTGCCGATCGTCTTCGCGACGTGCATGACGGTGGCGAGGACGTCTTTCGAAGTTGCCCGGCCGCGCACGACTTCGAGCAGCTTCATCACGTTCGCGGGGCTGAAAAAGTGCATGCCGACAACATCGGCTGGCCGCTGTGTGAATCCGGCGATGCGATCGAGGTTCAGCGTCGAGGTATTCGATGCGAGGATCGCGTCGCGCTTGGCCTGTGCGTCGATGCGACCGAACACCTGCTCCTTGACGCTCATTTCCTCGAAGACGGCTTCGATGATGAGATCGGCATCGGCGATCGCATCGTAGGACAGGGTCGGCGCGAGTCGCGCCAGACGTGCGTCCCGGTCGGCTTCGGTCAGCTTGCCCTTCTTGACGGACACATCGTAATTGCGTCGGATCGTGGCAAGGCCTCGCTCGAGCGCCGCGCCGTTCGTTTCGACGAGCGCCACGGGAATGCCCGCGTTGACGAAGCTCATCGCGATCCCGCCGCCCATCGTGCCCGCGCCGATCACGGCGACGCGCGCGATCGGCCGCAACGGCGTGTCGGCGGGTACATCCGCGATGTTGCCGGCCTCACGCTCGGCGACGGCCGCATACCGCAACGCGCGGCTTTCAGGGGTGTCGTCCACTGTCATGGGTATGCCTCGCTTTCGGGCGATCCTGGTGATGCATCTTACCGCCCGTCGACGCAACGGCTCACCTGGCTCTGATGCCACTTTTGGCGCTCGGACCGTTCGTTAATCTGTCCGATTTTGTTGCCACCCTGCTTCCTGCGCACATGTGAGTGCCATGATTCGCGCTTGGCGTTTTCTCGCCAGGTGCGCGCCAAAGTCTCGCCACCGCTCGACACCACTTTTGCTTCGCAGCGATCCCGCTCGAAGTGCGCGTGCCTTGAATGCAAACGGAGCCCCCGTCGAAGCAGCCGATGGGCCGTATCGGTCTCATCGCGAACCTTCATAGGTGCCGTTTTCCTGCAAGTCATTTGGATCGGGACACAAGCATGTCAAATACATACAGCTATGGGATACACCGTGACCTCACCCGCACTGAATTGTTCTTCTTAGTGGCAGTTGACAATACCATGGCGGAACTCGGCATCAGCGACGCTGTAGGTGTTGCTATGATCCTCTCTGGTTCGCGGCTGGTTCCTACGCGAGGAAAATTCGCTGGCGCGGTCGAAGGAACGTCGATCGTGCCAAAGCTCTCTCGCACTTTGCTCCCGTACGAAATAAAGCACCGAATCCTGCCGACGTTCACGTCATGGACCAGCGTAATGCTGCTGCGAGCGAAACTAACGAATCATATCGGCGTGTTCGTCGGCCGTGCCGTTCCCGGCGCCGGTTGGATGATTGCCGCCGCAGACGTGGCAACGATCGGATATAAAACAGTGGTTGAATATAACCGCCTTGTGAAACCGGAGGACCGTCTGTAATGGACGACGCTTGGATCAGGCTGCAGCACTTTATACGGGAAGCACGCGCGCCAAGCGCATTCGGACTAGACGAAAGGCTAACCCGTGACATGGACCTCTATCACGACCTGGATTGGGAGCCGCCGAAAATCCTGGAGGTCATGCATGCATGGGCCGAGCGATTCAACGTTGATATCAGTGGTTTCGACGTTGCCTACTATGTGCCGTCCGCCAATATGCGAAAGCGCGACGTAATGCTGGCCGCGCTGAAATCGCCCTTCAGCACGAAGGCGCGGGAATCTCTGGGCGGCCGTGTACTGACGCTTGCCATGCTGGAGGATGCGATGAAACGCGGACGGTGGGAGCAAGGCTGAGTATCAGGCCGAAGTCTCTCCCGCCCTCACCCCGGGCAGCACATGGTCGCGAAACATCTCGCGCAGCTTCAGCTTCAACAGCTTGCCCGTAGCCGTATGCGGCAGTTCGTCGACGAATACGACATCGTCGGGAATCCACCACTTGGCGACCTTGCCTTCGTAGAAGGCCAACAGCGCTTCGCGCGTGAGCGTGGCGCCAGGCCGCTTGACGACTACGAGCAGCGGCCGCTCGTCCCATTTCGGATGGTGGCACGCAACGCAGGCGGCCTCCGCTACCTCGGGATGCGAGACGGCGACGTTCTCCAGTTCGGTCGAACTGATCCATTCGCCGCCGGATTTAATGACATCCTTGCTCCGATCCGTGATTTGCAGAAAGCCGTCCGGATCGATCGTGGCCACATCGCCGGTCGGAAACCAGCCGTCGACGAGCGGAGATTCGTCGCTCGAAAAATAGCGGTCGATGACCCAGGGGCCACGCACGTGCAGATCGCCGAACGCGACGCCGTCGCGCGGCAACTCCCGCCCGTCTTGTCCGACGATTTTCATGTCGATGCCGCAAATCACGGTGCCTTGCTTCTGCAGCAACCGCCGACGCTCTTCGACCGGACGTTGCGATTGCTCCCAGTTGAGCCGCGCAAGCGTGCCGAGCGGCGACATTTCCGTCATGCCCCAGGCATGGATGACGCGCACGCCGTATTCGTCTTCGAACGCTTCGAGCATCGAGGGCGGACAGCACGAACCCCCGATAATCGTGCGCTCGAGCGACGAAAACCGCGCGCCGAGCGATTTCACGTGCGCAAGCAGGCTCATCCAGACAGTCGGCACGCCGGCCGAAAACGTCACGCGTTCGGCTTCCATCAACTCGAACAACGACTTGCCGTCCAGGTCCTTGCCCGGCAACACGAGTTTCGAGCCGGCGAGCGGCGCGCCGTGAGGGATGCCCCACGCATTGACATGAAACATCGGCACGACAGGAAGCACCGAGTCATGCGCCGAAAACCCCATCGCATCGGGTAGCGCAGCCCCCATCGCGTGCAGATAGACCGAGCGATGCGAATAGAGCGCACCTTTCGGATGGCCGGTGGTGCCCGACGTGTAGCAAAGGTACGACGCCAGCCGCTCATCGAGCACGGGCCAGTCGTAGTCGCCATCTTGAGCGCCTACGAGCGTTTCATAGCCGAGCAGCGGCGCATCGATGGCGGGAATATCGGCGTCCGCGGCCAGCGCGATCCACCCCTTCACGTTCGGACAGCGCGGGGCGAGCGTTGCGACGAGCGGCGCGAAGGTCGTGTCGAATAAGACGTAGCGATCGTCGGCGTGATTGATGATGTAGACGATCTGCTCGGGGAACAAGCGCGGGTTGATCGTATGGCAGACGGCGCCGAAACCGGTCGTCCCGTAGTACGCCTCGAGATGCCGATAACCGTTCCACGCGAGCGTGCCGATCCGGTCGCCCTGCTCGACGCCGAGCCGTAACAACGCCTGCGCGAGCTGCTTGGCGCGGCGCTCGCAGTCGCGGTAGGTGTAGCGATGGATATCGCCTTCGAGCCGGCGCGACACGATCTCGGTACTGGCGGCGTAGCGTGCGGCGTGCGCAAGCAGCGTCGACACGTTCAGCGGTACATCCATCATCTGGCCCAACAGCGGCGTTTGCATGGCGGCGGTCTCCTCGCGCGGTGGACGGTCCTGACTGTCTGGGTTGATTTCAGCCGAAGTTCGGCAAGCCCCCCGTCCGAGCGAGCGTTTGCGCGGCTTCGGCCGTGCTCAGCGCGCCGCGGAGCGGCGACTTACAATATCGGGTAACTCCGAGGCCCTCAATATGTCGTTTTCCCCAAGCATCGCCGCGCCGTCCCCCCGAATCCCGTCGTTGACCGAGGCGCTATCCGCCGCGCGCCCAGGCGCATTCGCGGGCCTGGGCAGCGCCTTCTATACGCGCCTGCCGGCCGCCCCATTGCCCGCCCCGTATCTCGTCGGGTTCTCCCCCGACGCGGCACGCATGCTCGGGCTCGATCCCGCCATCGCGGCCGAACCGGGCTTCGCCGAGCTGTTCGCCGGCAACGCTACGCGCGAATGGCCGCAGGCAGCCTTGCCTTATGCGTCCGTCTACTCGGGGCACCAGTTCGGCGTTTGGGCGGGCCAACTCGGCGACGGGCGCGCGCTGTCGCTCGGCGAGCTCGAACACGACGGCCAACGCTACGAGCTTCAACTCAAGGGGAGCGGCCGCACGCCCTACTCTCGCATGGGCGACGGCCGCGCCGTGCTGCGTTCGTCGATCCGAGAATTCCTCTGCTCCGAGGCGATGCATCACCTCGGCATTCCGACCACGCGCGCGCTCTCGGTCATCGGCTCCGATCAGCCGGTGCGCCGCGAGGAGATCGAGACGGCCGCCGTGGTCACGCGCGTCTCGCCCAGCTTCGTGCGCTTCGGCCACTTCGAGCACTTTTACGCCGCTGACCGCACGAGCGAACTGCGCGCGCTGGCGGAGCACGTGATCGACCGCTTCTACCCGGCCTGTCGCGAGGCCGACGACCCCGTTCTTGCCCTGCTCGACGCCGTCGTCGCGCGCACGGCCGAACTCGTCGCGCAGTGGCAGGCGGTCGGCTTCTGCCACGGCGTCATGAACACCGACAACATGTCGATCCTCGGCCTGACGATCGATTACGGCCCATTCGGTTTCGTCGACGGCTTCAATGCCGGGCACATTTGCAACCACTCCGACACGCAAGGCCGCTACGCCTATCGGACGCAGCCGCAGATCGCCTACTGGAACTGCTTCTGCCTTGCACAATCGCTACTGCCGTTGATCGGCGAGCGCTACGACGAAGCCGTGCGGCAGGAGCGGGCGATCGCCGATACCCAAACGGCGCTCGATCGCTTCAAGGGCCACTTCGGCCCGGCCCTCGAAAGCCGCTTCCAGGCGAAGCTGGGCTTGGCCGATGCACGCGAAGGCGACGCCGCGTTTGCCGATCGCCTGCTCGCGCTCATGCACGCGAGCCGCGCCGATTTCACGCTGACGTTCCGGCGCCTCGCGCTGGTTTCGCGGCGAGATGCGAGCGGCGACGGCCCCGTGCGCGACCTGTTTCATGACCTTGCCGGTATCGACGGCTGGCTGGCCGACTACCGCGCGCGGCTCGCCGCCGAGACGCGCGACGACGCCGCCCGGCGCGAAGCAATGCATCGCGTGAACCCGAAGTACGTGCTACGCAACCATCTGGCCGAAGCCGCGATACGGCGAGCGAAGGAGAAAGACTTCTCGGAACTCGAGCGCCTTGCGGCCGTGCTGCGCCGGCCATTCGACGAGCAGCCCGAGCATGAGGCGTACGCGGCGCTGCCGCCCGATTGGGCCGATACGCTCGAAGTAAGCTGTTCGTCGTGAACCGATCGGCCATTGCGCTGTCTGGTAGCCGTGTTCGGTTCGCAATGCCGCCGCGCATCGCATCCGCCCCGCGTGCTAGCGCGTATATACGGGAGAAGCCGACGGTAGAACCAGGCGCTGCGTCGACCGGCGCGATGATCGACCTTCGCCGAACTGTCGCGTCGCGCGCGCCAACGACGCCGCGAACGCCCCTCAACCCGACGCGCCACAAGCCGCGTCGCTCAACGGAGACAACATCGATATGAATGAGCGTCAAACCGATATGCCCGATTCCTCCGACGCACCGCGCGACACCTACGAGGTCAGGAAAACCGATCAGGCCTGGCGCGAGCAGTTGTCCGACATGGAGTACGAAGTCACGCGCCACGCCGCCACCGAACGGCCGTTCACGGGGCGCTACTGGGATCATTGGGAAGGCGGCGTCTACGATTGCGTCTGTTGCGGGACGCCGCTATTCGAATCGTCGACGAAATTCGATGCGGGTTGCGGCTGGCCCAGCTATTTCAAGCCGCTCAACGGCGAAGTGATCGAGGAGCGCACCGATCGCGCTCACGGCATGCTGCGCATCGAGGTGCGCTGCAAGAACTGCGGCGCACATTTGGGCCACGTCTTCGAAGACGGCCCCGCGCCCACCGGTCTGCGCTACTGCATCAATTCGGCTGCGCTACAATTCGAGCCCAAGTAAGCAGGCGGCGGGGCGCCGCCGAGCGGCCGCACGGCATCGTTCCCGCGCGCGGCGCGCTTGCGCCGCTCGCGGCCCGCTCCGTCCATCGACGCTCTCGGACTCAGGCTCCATGAAATTTCTTTTCGATCTGTTCCCGATCATCTTGTTCTTTGTCGCGTTCAAGGTTTCGGGCATCTTTACGGCTACGGCTGTCGCTATCGCCGCCACGCTGGTCCAGGTTGCGTGGGTCGCCTTTCGACATCGGAAGGTCGATCCGATGTTGTGGGTCAGCCTGGCCGTCATCGTCGTGTTCGGCGGCGCTACGCTCGTGCTGCATAACCAGAAGTTCATCCAGTGGAAGCCTACCGCGCTCTACTGGCTCTTCGCGATCGGTCTGGCCGTCGCGCGCTACGGGTTTCGCAAGAACCTCATCGAAGCGATGATGGGCAAACAGCTCACGCTGCCCGCGTTGATCTGGGACAGATTGAACATCGCCTGGGCGCTGTTTTTCGTCGCGCTCGGCATCGCGAACCTGTATGTCGTCGGAAACTTTACCGAGTCGCAGTGGGTCAACTTCAAGCTGTTCGGCACGACGGGCGCCATGTTCGTATTCATCGTCGCGCAAAGCCTCTGGCTCGCGAAGTATATGAAGGAGGAATGAGCGATGGATGAATCGTTCTCGTTCCTCGAAGCCTCGCCCGATGCGCGCATTGCGTTCATCGAGGCGCGCCTTACGAAGGTGCTTGCGCCCCAGTCGGTGGCCGTACGCGACGACAGCGCCCAGCATGCGGGCCATGCCGGAGCGGCCGCAGGCGGCCATTACACGGTGACGATCGTCGCCGACGCCTTCAAGGGCAAACCGCGCGTGGCCCGGCATCGGCTGGTGTATGATGCGCTGGCCGACGTTATGCAACGCGGGATTCACGCGCTCGCGATCACGGCCTGCACGCCTGAGGAATTTTCTCGGCCCGCCAACGTGTGATCCACGGCATCGTTGCTTGAACCTCGAGCGCCCCCGTCCCTTTCGACAGGGCGGAAAGGCGGGGGCGCAATCCCTCCACCGATTCTCTTCGACAGGAACGCCAGGAATTCCGATGATCCATAAAAAGACCCGCCTCTGCGTGTTGCTGGCCGTATTCGCGGCTGCTCCGGCTTTTGCGCAGAACGTTGCCGTCGTCAACGGCACGGCCATTCCCAAATCGCGCGCCGACGCGCTCATCGCCCAGCTCGTAAAGCAAGGTCAAAAAGATTCGCCGCAGTTGCACGACGCTGTCCGCGACGAACTCATCAATCGCGAAATCCTCATGCAGGAAGCCGTGCGTGAAGGCATTCCGACGCGCGCCGATGTGAAGGCACAAGTGGCCGTGGCCCAGCAGACGGTCGTGCTGCGCTCGCTGATCGAGGACTACGTTGCGAAGAACAAGCCGAGCGATGCCGAAGTGAAGGCGCGCTATGACGAACTGGTCAAGCAAGCCGGCGGCAAGGAATATCACCTGCACCACATCCTCGTCGATAACGAGCAGCAGGCGAAGGATCTGATTGCGAAGATCAAGGGCGGCGCCAAGTTCGAAGATCTCGCGAAGCAATTCTCGAAGGACCCGGGCTCGGGTAAGAACGGCGGTGATCTCGACTGGGCGAACCCCAAGACTTACGTGCCGGAATTCGCGGCTGCGGCGGAGAAGCTTCAAAAAGGTCAGATGACCGATACGCCCGTCCATACGCAGTTCGGCTGGCATATCATCCGCGTCGACGATATCCGCGACATCCAGCCGCCGCCGCTCGACCAGGTCAAGGGCCAAATCGTGCAGCAGATGCAACAGGAAAAGCTGCAAGCGTTTGAACAGAGTCTGCGCGCAAAGGCGAAGATTCAGTAACCACCCAGTGACGGACGGATAAGGCCGGGCGCAAGGCCGGCTGGCTGTCTCGGTCCCCAACGACAAATGCCGCCCTCGGGCGGCATTTGTTTTTCAGCGTGACCTCGCCATCTGGCGCTCCTTTGGCGGAGCGGCCGGCATTTACCCCAACCACCGCCGCGCATTGCGGAACACCCGCATCCACGGGCTGGCCTCGCCCCAACCTTCGGGATGCCAGCTCATCTGCACGGTGCGATGCACACGCTCCATGTGCGGCATCAACACCGTGAAGCGGCCGTCGGGCGTCGTGACCGACGTGATCCCATCGGGCGAACCATTCGGGTTGAACGGGTAGCGCAAAGTGGCCTCGCCGTGGTGGTCGACGAAACGCATCGCCACCGCCGCGCGCGCGGGATCGCCCTGCTGCGAGAAATCGGCGAAGCCTTCGCCGTGTGCAATCGCCACCGGAATGCGCGACCCTTCCATTCCCGCAAAGAAGATCGAAGGGGACGATTCGATGCCAACGAACGAGAAGCGCGCCTCGAATTTCTCCGACTTGTTGCGCGTGAACTTCGGCCATGCATCGGCGCCCGGAATCATCGAGGCCAAGCTGCTCATCATCTGACAGCCGTTGCAGATGCCGAGCGCGAACGTATCGGCCCGGCCGAAGAACGCCGCGAACATGTCGGCCAGTTGCGGATTGAAGCGAATCGTCTTCGCCCATCCTTCGCCCGCACCGAGCACGTCGCCGTACGAGAAGCCGCCGCACGCGACGGCGCCCGTGAAGTCGGCCAGTGTGGCACGGCCCGACAGCAGGTCGCTCATGTGGACGTCATACGCTTCGAAGCCCGCGCGATCGAACGCGTAGGCCGTCTCCAAATGCGAGTTGACGCCCTGCTCCCGCAAGATCGCAACGCGCGGGCGGGCCCCCGTCTGAATGAAGGGGGCGGCAACGTCCTCGCTCGGATCGAACGTCAGATGCGGCGCAATGCCCGGATCGTTCGCATCGAGCAGCATCTCGTATTCCGCGTCGGCACAAGCGGGATTGTCGCGCAGACGCGAGATGCGCCAGCTCACTTCGGACCAGGCACGCTGCAACTGCGCGCGCGGCGCATCGTAGATCTTCTTCGCATCGCGATAGACCTCGATCACATCGCGCTCGTTGAGTTTGCCGATGACATGCGAGCATGCGCCCAAGCCGTGGTCGCGCAGCGCAGCGAGCACCGCGTCGCGATCGGCTGCACGCACCTGGACGACGGCGCCGAGTTCTTCCGAGAACAGCGCGCGCAACGTCAGATCGTCGCGCCGGCCGCTCGTTTGTTTTGCCCAATCCTTCGCATCGCCGTAGTCGAACTCGTGCGAGGCATCGAGCGCGAGCATGTCGACGTTCAGCGAAACGCCGACATGGCCCGCGAACGCCATTTCACAGACGGTTGCCCAAAGGCCGCCGTCCGACCGGTCGTGATAAGCGAGCAGGCGGTCGCTTGCGTTCAGCGATTGAATCGCCGCGAAGAAGCGCTTGAGGTCTTCGGCATCGTCGACATCGGGCACGCTGTCGCCGACCTGCTGCGTCACCTGCGCCAGAATACTGCCGCCCAGGCGGTGTTTGCCGCGTCCCAGATCGATCGCGATCAGCACCGAATCGCCCACTTCGTCATGCCGGCGCAATTGCGGCGTCAGATGCCGGCGCACGTCTTCGACCGGCGCGAACGCCGAGATGATCAGCGAGACCGGGGCGACCACTTCCTTCGCCACGCCTTGCTCGTCCCACTTCGTCTTCATCGACAAGGAATCCTTGCCGACCGGGATGCTGATGCCGAGCGCCGGACACAGCTCCATGCCAATCGCCCTGACCGTGTCGAACAACGCGGCGTCCTCGCCCGGCGCGCCGCAAGCGGCCATCCAGTTGGCCGACAACTTGAGCTTGTCGAGCGATGCAATCGGTGCGCTTGCGATGTTCGTCACCGCTTCGCCCACGGCCATGCGCCCCGACGCCGGCGCATTGATGACGGCAAGCGGCGTGCGCTCCGCCATCGTCATCGCCTCGCCGCGAAAACCGGCGTAGTCGGCCGCCGTAATGGCGCAATCGGCGACCGGCACCTGCCATGGGCCGACGAGCTGATCGCGCACGCTCGTGCCGCCCACGGAGCGATCGCCGATCGTAATCAGGAACGACTTGCTCGCCACGGTCGGATGCTTGAGCACCGACACGGCCAGTTCGGCCAACGACAGACCCGTCACGTCGACAGGTGCGCGCTCGGCGCTTACGCGTTCGACGTTGCGATGCATGCGCGGCGCTTTGCCGAGCAACACGTCCATCGGCATGTCGACGGGATAGGTGGCCTCGCCTTCGGCATGTGCATCGATGAGCTGCAGTTGACGCTCCGCCGTTGCGACGCCGACGACGGCCAACGGGCAGCGCTCGCGCGAGCAGATCGCTTCGAACGCAGGCAGATCGGCCGGGGCGATCGCCAGGACGTAACGCTCCTGCGCTTCGTTCGACCAGATCTCTCGCGGAGACAAACCGCTTTCCTCGAGCGGCACCTGGCGCAGCTCGAAGCGCGCGCCCTTGTCCGCGCCGTCGACGAGTTCGGGAAATGCGTTCGAGAGCCCCCCCGCGCCGACGTCATGGATGCTCAGAATCGGATTCTTTTCACCGAGCTGCCAACATGCGTTGATGACTTCCTGCGCACGCCGCTCGATTTCCGGATTGCCGCGCTGGACCGAATCGAAGTCGAGCTCGGCCGTATTCGCGCCCGTCGCCATCGAACTTGCCGCGCCACCGCCCATGCCGATGCGCATGCCGGGGCCGCCGATCTGCACGAGCAGCGAGCCGGCCGGCAAATCGTGTTTGTGCGTATGCGCGTCGGAGATGTTGCCGATGCCGCCGGCGATCATGATCGGCTTGTGATAGCCGCGCACCTGGCCGCTGACGTTCTGCTCATAGACGCGGAAGTAGCCGCCCAGGTTGGGGCGGCCGAATTCGTTGTTGAAGGCGGCTCCGCCAAGCGGACCGTCGATCATGATTTGCAGCGGCGAGGCAATGCGGTCTGGACGACCGTAGGCCGTGTGTTGTTCGTTCGGATTGCGCATGGCGAGCGGCTGCGCCGCGTCGCGCGCGTTCTCCCACGGCTCGACGGCGCCGGGCAGCTCGAGGTTCGACACGGTGAAGCCCGTGAGACCCGCTTTGGGCCGGGCGCCGCGCCCGGTCGCGCCTTCGTCGCGAATTTCGCCGCCGGCGCCTGTCGCCGCGCCCGCGAACGGCGAGATCGCCGTCGGGTGGTTGTGCGTTTCGACCTTCATCAGCGTGTGCGTGAGCTCGACATGACGCCCGTAACGCTCGTCGAGCGCCGCGCGCTCGCCCGCTTGCGCCGGGCGCGGGAACCAACGCTCGGCCGGGCCGCCCTGCATGATCGCGGAGTTGTCCGAATAGGCGACGATCGTGCCCTGCGGATTGAGCTTCTCGGTGTTCTTGATCATCTGGAACAACGAGACGTCCTGCGCCTGCCCATCGATCGTCCATTGCGCGTTGAAGATCTTGTGGCGGCAGTGCTCGCTGTTCGCCTGCGCGAACATCATCAGCTCGACGTCTGTCGGATTGCGGCCCAGCTTGCCGAAGGCGTCGACGAGGTAGTCGATTTCGTCGTCGGCCAGCGCGAGCCCGAGTTCGCCGTTCGCGCGTTCGAGCGCCGCGCGTCCCTGCGCACGTACATCGACCGTCGTGAGCGGCTTGGCCGGCAATTCGTCGAATAGATGCAGTGCGTCGTCACGCGAGCCGACGACGCTCTCGGTCATACGGTCGTGCAGCGCCGCCGCCACCGCGGCGCGCGCTTCGTCGGACAGCGCCTTCTTGCCGCCAAGCAGGCCGCCGAGGCCCGGCTTCAGCGTGACGGTGAACTCGATGCCGCGCTCGATGCGACGTACGTGTTCGAGCCCGCAATGGTGCGCGATGTCGGTTGCCTTGCTGGCCCACGGCGAGACCGTGCCGATGCGCGGCACCACGAGGAACGTCTCTTGCGCGCCACGCTGCTCGCCGGGTTCGAACGGCTCGCCGTAGTGCAGCAGCGCCTCGATGCGCTCATTGTCCTGCGCCGACAGCGGCGTCAGTGCGTTGACGAAGTGCAGATACTGGCCACGCACGCCGACGATGTTCGCGTCGATGCGGGCAAGCGTTTCGAGCAGACGGGTTTGACGGAAGTCGGAGAGCGCCGAAGCACCGGAAAAGCACGAGAAGTGGGCCATGGAAGGACGTGGGCGTCGATGAGTCGCGCATCGCGCGCAGCCGCTTCGACAGGTGGGCCGATCGTTGCGCACGAATTGCTACGACATGAGGCGAAAGGAAGACCGAGATTATACCTGGAAGTCGTCCCCTGATAGGCGTATCGGGGACGCAGACGCCGAAGCGGGCGTCGCGCCGGCGCAGTTTCGCGCCCCAGGGTCAGCCATGATTGGCCGTTTGGCGCTATCATGCGCGGTTTGCCTCACCCGCGTCGGCAAGCGCACGCCGCGCTCGTCGTCCCACGTTTCGCATACGGCACGGCACATGCCGCGTCTCGCGGCGTGGCTGTCTGTGCGCACCGAACCCAGTCATTCATGGATGTCATCGTCATCGGCGGCGGAATCGTCGGCGTCGCCACCGCCTACCAGCTTCGCGCGGCCGGCCACCGCGTGTGTGTCGTCGAGCGCCATGCGACCGTCGCCCAAGGCGCGACCTACGGCCATGGCGGCATTGTCCTACCCACGCCGCTCGACGCCTGGTTCGGCCCCACGTTCATGGACGCGCGCCGCGGGGCTCGGAGCGGCGTCGTCTATCGCCCCGGCCTCAATTCGAGCGCGCGCCGCTTCGCGCGGCAGCTCTCGCGCCTGCAGGCGCCCGAGGCGTTCCGCGAGCAATGGCTTCGGCTGCGGCCGCTCGTCGAGCTTTCGCGCGAAGTCATTGCCTCGATCGCAGGCGGGTTCCATCTCGATTTCGAGCAGCGCGCGGGCCTGCTGCACGTCGTGCGCGACCCCCGCGAATGGGAGCAGGCACAAAGCGCATTCGATCTGCTACGCGAATTCGAAATGCATCATCACGTGCTGTCGGCCGCCGAATGCGCCGAACTCGAGCATTCCGTTCCCGCGGAACCCTCGTTTGCCGGCGGCGCGCTGTTCGAGCACGAGTACACGGCCAACTGCCCGCTCTTTACGAAACTCGTCAAGCAGGTGCTCGACGAGCAAGGTGACGTGCAGTTCCTGTTCGGGCGCGCCGTAGACGCCATTCGCCTCGAAGGCCATCGCGCCGCGGTTGAACTCGCCCCGGCGGAAGGTCAGCGCGAAAGCAAGCGCGAAGTCGACGTGATGTCTTGCGACGCCATCGTCGTGGCCGCCGGCGCTGGCAGCATTGCGCTGCTGGAGCGGTTCGGCCTGTCGTTGCCGCTACACGCGGTCCGCATGCTCGCGCTGACGGCGCCGATCGCCTACGAGGAATGCGCGCCGCATTTGACCGTGGTCGATTCGGCGCGGCGCGTCTCGATGACGCGGATGAACCAGCGTATCCGCGTCGCCGGTGCGGCCGTGCTGCAGAGCGAGCGCGAACTCGCCAAACCGCTCGCGGAGCCGCTTGCCGAAGCGGGTTCCGCGCTGCTGGCGCAGGCCACGCACGATTGGATTCCGGGCGCCGCCAAGATTTCGGCTGCCCACGCCTGGGAAGGCGTGCGCCTGCTCTCCCCGGACGGTCTGCCTTGCGTCGGCGGCACCGCTCATCCGCGCTTGTTTGCGAACTTCGGGCATGGCCCTGCCGGTTGGGGACTCGCCTGCGGGTCTGCTAAAGTGGTCGCAGATCTCATTTCGGGCGCTGCCCCGCTTGTGCCGCCCGAGACGCTGGCCGCCCTGCGGGTCGAACGCTTCGCGAACTGACGCCTCGCCGACCGCGGGGCGTCCCCGCGCGCGTGGCGTCGTCCCGTCTTCAGGGTTTTCGACGCGTTGCCTGAAGCGTTCAAGCGTGTCCGAGAAGCAGCTCGCCATGACCAACCCTCGCCCCCTGCCCGATCATCCGCCGCAGCTGCTTTCGCCGAACGATCGGCCATTGCCGCTCTTCACCGTGGCACAACTGCGCGAGCTCGAAGCGCGTGGCGCGGCAGGCTTGCCCGCCCATACGCTGATGGTCCGCGCGGGCGCCGCCAGCGCCCACTACCTGATCGAGCGCGCGGCGCACGAAGGTTCGCTGGCGACGGAGCACCCGGTCTGGATCGCGGCGGGGCCCGGCAATAACGGCGGCGATGCGCTGGTTCTCGCCACACGGCTTCGGCAGGCAGGCATCGCCGCCGAGGTCTGCATGCCTGTGGAAGTGAAAGCCGAAGACGCGCGCTGGGCGCTTGGCGAGGCCCGTGCCGCGGGTGTGCCCATTTCGCATGTGCCGCCCGCCTCGCTCGATGCGTTTGGTTGGGTCGTCGACGGGCTGTTCGGCATCGGCCTCGCCCGCCCGCTCGAAGGCATCTTCGCCGAACTTGCTGTGCGCATCGGCCGACGCGCGACGACGCACGGCCGCGTGCTAGCCCTCGATGTGCCGAGCGGGCTCGACAGCGATACGGGCAATGTCGTCGATGGCGGCCTCGCCGTTCGGGCCACCGAGACGGTCACGTTTCTAGGCGCGAAGCCGGGGCTTTACATGACATACGGGCGCGACCTGGCCGGCTCAGTGACGCTGGCGCCGCTCGGCGTGGATCTGCCCCCGGCCGCCGACGTCGCCCGATTGAACGCGCCGGCGCTGTTCGCGCCGCATTTTCCGGCGCGCTCATTCGCGTCGCACAAGGGCACTTTCGGCAGCTTGGCCGTCGTGGGCGGCGACACCGGAATGTGCGGCGCGCCGATTCTGGCGGCGCGCGCCGCGTTGCACACCGGGGCCGGCAAGGTCCATGTCGCATTCGTCGGAGAAGGCGCGCCGGCCTACGATGCGCCTTATCCCGAGCTGATGCTTCATCCGCCCGGCACGTTGGCATTCGACGCGATGGATGCGCTCGCCGTGGGTTGCGGCATGGGGCGCGGGGCGAACGCCATCGCTTCGCTGCAGAAGGCACTCGGGTGCAACGCACCGCTCCTGCTCGACGCCGACGCGTTGAATCTGATCGCGTCCGACACGTCATTGGCGGGCGTGCTGACTGCAGGCGCCGTCAAGGGAGCCAGCGGCGCCGACGGAACGGCGCGTCCGTGCGTGTTGACGCCGCATCCGCTCGAGGCTGCGCGTCTGCTGGGCACCGACTCCACGTCTATTCAACGCGACCGGCTGGGCTCAGCCCGCGCGCTCGCCGCCCGATTCGCAGCGGTCGTGGTGCTCAAAGGTGCCGGCACAGTCATCGCATCGCCGGACGGCCGTGCCGCCGTCAATCCAACCGGCAATGCGGCGTTGGCGACGGGCGGCACGGGAGATGTACTCGGCGGCATCATCGGCGCATTGCTGGCCGAGCGCCTGCCTGGCTATGAGGCAGCGCTGGCGGGCGTGTACCTTCACGGTTTGGCGGCCGAAACACTGACGGCCGGGGGTAGCGGGCCCGCTGGATTGACAGCGGGCGAACTCGCTCCGACGGTGCGTACCCTGCTCAATCGGTTGATTTACCCGGTCCGCGATTGACACGCGCGCCGCATGCGAATGGGCGCTGCGCCAGCGCCTGTCGCTACTGAGCGGCGGCCTGTGCGGTAGGCCGCTCGACGATTTGCTCGTTCAGATAGGCGAAGTGGCGCTCGCGCGGCACCGTCGGCGGGACGGCCATCGGTTCGTCGGGCTTGCGGTCGAGATAACTGACGACGAGGTCGTCGCCGTTGATGGCGATGCCGATCGGCTGAATCCTGTCGCCGATCTGGAACGTCGTGCCTCGTCCGTCACCGAAAACCACGGCCGCGTAATAAAACGTTCCACTGCCCGCGCCTTCTTCGGATAGGAACAGGGCCACGGCCGGCCGGCCACCGAGCACGCCGCCGACGTGCTCGGGCGGCTCGACGACGCGCGTCACGTCCTGCGCCGCCGAATCGGGCGCCGCCGGTTCGGTATGCTGCCCTCCGAGCAACGTCACGTCTTTGTTGCCCACGCGGTAAATGGCGTCTTTGTAATCGATCGAAGGTTGCGCGGGCTTTTGTTCGTGTGCAGCGGCCGCCGCGACCGTCAGGCCCAGATGCTCCGCTGCGCTTGCGCGCAATGCGTCGACGCGAAGTTGATAGGCGTTCGTGAGGCACGACACTTGTGCCCCGCAGGCATCGCGCGTGTCGTGCTCCCACTTTTGCTGGTCCGCCTGCACGCCGTCGCGGAAGTCGCGATACGGCATGCTGTCGGCGACGGGCTTCGCTTCGAGCAGCATGGCATAGTAGGCGCCCGCCCGAGCATCCAGTGCGCGCAATGCGCCATTCGCGCAAATGGCGCGTTCGCTCGGCAGGTGCGGTTTCGCACAGTCGATGCCGGCGGCCTGAGCGAACCCGTTCGAGGAAACACATGCAAGGAGCGCCGCGGCAGCGACGCATTGGCCCATTTTTTTCATTTTTCGTTATGCAGTTGCGAGGTTGAGAAACGTCAGATGATAGCTCGCATCGGGCGCGTTTTGCGACGCTCTACCCCCTCATGCGCCTGTTGTCGGTCTACTGTCGGCATACTGTCGGCAGACCGTCGGGTTGGGTATTCGCGTCGTATGAGCGCCTTCGATGGCATCGCGATACGCGTTCGACCGGAGGCGAGGCGAACTACGAGCCTTCGAGGCGGCCGATAACGCCGTTATACTGATCGACCCCGGCGCAACCCCAGCGCCCGACCAAGCCTGGCTCATGAAAGAGCCCCTCTTCGTTAGACGAACGCCATGACGCTCAAGACGCTGAACTCGCTTCCCTCTTGGTCCGCCCTCACCGCCCATTACGAACGCATCCGCGATGAGCGGTTGCGCGATTGGTTCGCCTCCGACACCGAAGCGCCGTCGCGCGCCGAGCGCTTCACGGTCGAAGGCGGCGGCCTCGTGGCCGACTTTTCGAAGAACCGCGTCACGGATGAAACGCTGCGCCTGTTGGTTTCGCTGGCTGACGAAGCCGGCGTGGCCAAGCGTCGCGACGCGATGTTCGCGGGTGAAGTCGTCAACCCGACCGAGAACCGCGCCGCGCTGCACACAGCGCTGCGCTCGACGCGAGCCGATGCGCCGTTCCATGCTCAGGTTGCGGCCGAGCGCGCGAAAATGGCCGACTTCGCCGAACGCGTGCGCAGCGGGGCGTGGACCGGTTATACGGGCAAGCGGATTCGCCATGTCGTGAACATCGGCATCGGCGGCTCCGATCTGGGCCCCAAGATGGTCGTGCATGCGCTCGCGCACGTCGCTCACCCCGATATTTCGACGTACTTCGTCTCGAACGTCGACGGAGCGGACCTGGCCCGCGTGCTCGCCCGCATCGATCCGGAAGAAACGCTCGCCATCGTCGTCTCCAAGACGTTCACGACGCTCGAAACGATGACGAACGCGCACTCGCTGCGCGATTGGTTCGTCCAGCAAGGTTGCCCGCAAGAGGCACTGGCGAAGCACTTTGTCGGCGTGTCGGCCAATCCGGCCGAAGTCGTCCGGTTCGGCATCGCCCAAGAGAACGTGTTCGAAATGTGGGATTGGGTGGGCGGCCGCTATTCGCTGTGGTCTGCAGTGGGACTCTCGATCATGATCGCCGTGGGCGCCGCGAACTTCGATGCGTTGCTTGCGGGCGCGCACGACATGGATCGGCACTTTCGCGAAGCGCCGCTCGCGCGCAACCTGCCCGTGCTGTTCGGTCTCATCGGAATCTGGTATCGCAACTTCTTCGGCTCGCAAAGTTATTTGGTCGCGCCGTACTCGGAAGCGTTGCACTTCTTGCCGTCGTATTTGCAGCAGCTCGAAATGGAGAGCAACGGCAAGTCGGCGCGGCTCGACGGCGCCTACGTCGACTACGCCACATCGGCCGTTACCTGGGGCGAGCCGGGCACCAACGGCCAGCATGCGTTCTTCCAGATGCTGCATCAAGGCCCGACGATCGTGCCGATCGACTTCATCGCCGTGCTCACGCCCGAGCACGCGCTCGTCAGCCACCATCCGAAGCTACTCGCCAATTGCTTTGCGCAGAGCGAAGCGCTGATGCTCGGCCGGACCGAAGAGGAAGCGCGCAAGGTCGCCGGCCCCGACAAACCCGAACTCGTGCCGCACCTCGTCTTCCCCGGCAACCGGCCCTCGACGACCCTCATGCTCGATGCGCTGACGCCGCGCTCGCTCGGGTCGCTCATCGCGCTGTACGAGCATAAGGTGCTGGTGCAAGCCGCGATCTGGGATATCAACCCGTTCGACCAGTGGGGCGTCGAACTGGGCAAGATCCTGGGCAAAGTCGTCGAAGCCGACCTCACGGCAGCCACGTTCGATCCACACAAGCACGACTCGTCCACCTCGGCGCTGATCGAACGCGCACGCAACGCCGCCAAGCGGGCCTGAGCCCGACGCGGCGCTCACCGGCGCTCAGGCGCCACAGCGTTCAGGCGGTGAGCGGGCTGGGTCGGACGACCCGGCCCGCGTCGATCGTAATCGTATGCGCGCAGCGGCGCGCGAGGTCGGCATCATGCGTGACCAGCACGAGCGTCGCCCCTTGCGCGGCGTTGAGTTCGAACATCAGATCGATCACGGCCTGCCCCGTGGCGGCGTCGAGGCTGCCGGTCGGCTCGTCGGCGAACAGCACGGCCGGGCGCGTCACGAACGCACGAGCCAATGCGACGCGCTGTTGCTCGCCTCCCGACAGCAGCTTCGGGTAATGCCTTGTTCGCGCTCCCAGCCCGACTTTTTCGAGCAATGCCTTGGCACGCGCCGTGGCCTCTTGCGTATCGACCCCGCCTTGCAATTCGAGCGGCAGCCTGACGTTTTCGAGCGCAGTCAAATGAGGCATCAACTGAAACGACTGGAAGACGAAGCCGACCGCCCCGTTCCTGAGGCGCGCGCGCTCGTCTTCCGACAGCATCGCGAGATCGTGTCCGAGCAGGCGAACCGAACCGGACGTGGGATTGTCCAAGCCCGCGAGCAAGCCGAGCAGCGTCGACTTGCCCGAACCGGATGCGCCAACGATGGCAACGCTCGTACCCGCAAGGACACGGAGGTCGATGTCCTCGAGTATCGTCAGTTCTCCCGTTGCATCCTTGACGCGCTTGCATAAACTGCGCACTTCGATAATGGCATGGGTATTTTCTGGCATGAACAAGCGTCGCTGGATTGTTGGTACGGCCGCCGCGGCCGCGATTGTGGCGTCAACCGTCGTCATAGCCGTCTCGCCGTTCGCCTCGTCGCCGGCTCACAGTGCCGAAACGACGAGGCCCGTCATCGTCGTGCTGGGCGACAGCATCTCGGCCGAATACGGCTTGCCGCGCGACACAGGATGGGTGGCACTGCTACGCAAGCGGCTGGCCGACGAGCGAATCGATTATAGCGTCGCGAACGCGAGTATCAGCGGCGATACGACAAGCGGCGGGCGCGCACGTATGCCGGAACTGATGGCGCGCCTGAAGCCGTCGATCGTGATCGTCGAACTGGGCGCGAACGACGCGCTGCGCGGCGTGCCGCTATCGACGACGCAAGACAACCTGCGCACGATCGTCGAACAGGCGCAACAAGGGCGCGCGAAGGTCGTGCTCGTCGGCATGTATGTGCCGGCGAATTACGGCCAAGCGTACACGCAGCGTTTTCATGGCCTCTACAGCACACTGGCGCATGATATGCACGTGAAGCTCGTGCCATTTCTCCTCGCCGGCATCGAAAACCGGCCCGACATGTTTCAATCGGATCAGATGCACCCCTCGCAGCAGGCACAGCCGGTGTTGCTCGACAACGTCTGGCCTGTACTGTCGCCGCTGCTGGGCAAGACCGGCCACTGAGCGCAACTTCGTCTGGCGGGACGGCGGAGCCGCGGCGGTCGCGCCTTAAACAAAAAACGCGCCTTGCGGCGCGTTTTTCTCGTCTGCTACTGCGAATCGGCTTGCGACCCGCCGAGCGAACCATACAGCTTGACCTTCGAGCGCTTTCGCAGCGACGCCATATACGCTTCCAACTGCGTTTGCGCGTCCACCTGCGCCAGTTGACGCTGTGCGGCCGTCAGGCGGTTCGGGTCGATCGGCGCCGGCGGTACGACGCTGTTGATGCGGTAGATCGCGTAGCCGTCGTTGCCGAGATCCACGCCGACGTAACCGGGCAGTTTCGTGTCGTCGGCCTTGAAGATCGCACTCAGCGCGAGCGGCGAGATGCCCTGCGCGTCAGTGCGCGAGATCTTCTGCTCGGCCCCGAAGCCGGCCGTCGATTTCGACTTTTGCAGCTCGGCGAGCTTGGCCGCGCCATCCTTGCGGGCGAGTTCCGCGGCCTGCTCCGCGATATATTTGGCCTTGACCGCGTCCTTGATCGACGCGAGGGGCGGCGTAGCGGCACCCTTGTAGTCGTTCACATGGGCAGCGATCAGCGTGTTGTTCCCGACGTCGATCGCTTGCGTGTTGTTATGGTTCTTGACCGAATCGTCGGCAAACACGGCCGCCAGGAACTTCGGATTGTTGAGCGGGCTGTCCGGCGGCAGCGCAGGGTTCGCCTTCGGCGTGACCGTCGCCGTCTGGATCGTCAGCTTGAACTTGTCAGCAGCCGGCTTCAGGCTCTTCGCCTGTTCGTAGACCGTCGACGTAAAGCCATCGGCATCGTCGCTGTAGGACTTCGTGGCCAGTTGCGTCTTCAGATCCTTGACGATCGCGTCCTTCACCTCGGCGAAGGGCTTCGTCGCCGCCGCTTTGACGTCCGTCGCCTTGATGATGTGATAGCCGAACGACGTATGCACGACGCTGCTCACTTCGTCTTTGTTCAAGGCCATCGCGGCCGTATCGAACGCCTTTTCGCCGGTCAGCACGCCGCTTGTCGACCAGCCGAGGTCGCCGCCCTTCGCCGCCGATCCCGGATCCTGCGATTCCTTTTGCGCGATCGCGGCGAATTGATCGGGGTGCGCCTTGACGTCGGCCAGCACCGCTTCGGCTTTCGCCTTCGCCTTCGCATCGTCGGCCGGGCTCGCCGATTTCGGCGAGGCGATCAGAATCTGGCTCACGCGCACTTCGCGCGGCGTCGTGTAGTGCGCGACGTTATCGTCGTAGTACTTCTTCGCGTCGGCATCGGTGGGCGACACGCCGGCCGCGAGCGTGGCCGGCGAAAGCACGAGGTAGTCGATCGTGGCCGTGGCGGGCGTGGCGAAATCGGCTTGATGGGCGTCGTAGTAAGCCGACAGCTGCGCATCGGTGGGTTGAACCTTGGCCGCGTAATCGCTCGCATGCAACATGAGCGCTTGCACGACGCGCTGCGCCTCGGCGAGCTGAGCGACGCGCTCGGCCAGCGACTTCGGCGTAAACGCGCTGGCCTCGATGCTTTCGGGAATCTGCTGCATGGCGAGCCCGTAGCGCACGCGCTCGTCGTACTGCTCGGGCGTCATACCTTGCATCGCGAGCAGTTGCTTGTAGCGATCGATGTCGATCGAACCATCGGGCTTGCGCAGCGACGCGATGACGGGGTCGGCCAGCAGCGCGCGGCGCACGGCATTGTCGGACGCCGTCAGGTGTTCGCGCTGCGCTTCGTCGGCCATGGCGCGCTGCTGGATCAGGTTGTCGAGCAATTCGCTGCGACGCGCCGGCGTATCGAGCGCCTTCGCATCGAACTGCGCACCGAGAAACTGGCGAGCCTGATCGAGCTGCTGGCGCATGGCGCTGTCGAATTCGGCGCGGGCGATCTTGTGCCCGTTCACGCTCGCCACGTTCGCGCTTTCGTCAAAGAAATTGCGAAAGCCTTGTATACCGACGAAACCCAACCCCGGTACGATGACCAGGACGAGCATGAGCATCATCAGGCGCTTATGGTTGCGAAAGAAATCGAGCATGCGTGATCGGTTACGTTGGACAAAAACGCCCAATAGTACAACAGGTCCAACGGCAGACGGCAATTTGGACCGAGGAGGCGACGATGTTTTACCAGTGGCTCGAAACCCAGCGCGCGTTGCTGCGGTCGATCGACGCGTGGGCCTCGCTGGCGGCGGCACCGTGGGGCGGTTTGCCGGGTTGCTCACAGGGCGCGCCGCCGGTCAGCACATCGGAACCGGACGAAGGCCGCTTTGCGCGCGTCGCGTTGCCCGGCTGCGACTGGATCTATCGGTTGATGCAAACGACGCCCGAGCCCCCGCCGTTCGGAATCGAAGCGGTGCAAATCGATGGGCGCACCATCAAAGTGTCCGAGGCGGTCGTCGATCGCACGGCCTTTTGCGAACTGCGACGGTTCGCTCGCGAACGGGAAACGACGCCTGCCCCGCCTGACGAAAGCGGCCCGGCAGTGCGACCGAAGCGTGAGCGGCGAGGCAAAGCAGCCGCTGGCGCCGCCGACGGCCCGCCCCCACCGTGCGTGCTGCTCGTGACCCCGCTCGCCGGACACCACGCCGTGATGCTGCGCGAGACGGTCCAAACGTTGCTCGAAGAGGCGGACGTCTTCGTCACCGACTGGGCGAACGCGCGTGACGTCCCGCTCGATCAAGGCCGGTTCGGCCTGGACGACTATGTCCTCGCGGTCGAGCGTTTTTTACGGCCGTTGACCGAACGCGGCGTGCATGTGCTGGCCGTATGCCAAGCGGCCCCGCCAGCGCTCGCCGCCGCCGCGCTGGTCGCCGCTGCCGGCGAAGGCCGTGCGCCGCTGAGCGTCACGCTGATGGGCGGCCCCATCGACACGCGTCCGCATCCGACCATGATCGACCGGCTTGCCGCGACGCATGACATCGAATGGTTCCGCCGCACCGTCATCGACATCGTGCCGCCCCCCTACCCGGGGGCCGGTCGACGTATCTATCCTGGCTACCTGCAGCACGCGGCGATCGTCGCGGCACACCCGCACCGGCAATTGGCCCTGGAATCCCGCTATTGGACCAGCCGTATCTCGGGTGACGCCCAGGCCGTCGCCTCGAGCCTGCGCTCGCTCAACGAATATTCGGCCGTGCTCGACATGGACGAGGAATATTTCCTCGATACGGTTCGCGTCATTTTCCAGGAGCAGCGATTGGCGCGCGGCACGTGGTCGATCGGCGCCCGCCGCGTATCACCGGCGGCGCTGAGTGCTACGGCGCTTTGCACAGTCGAAGGCGATCGGGACGACATCACGGGCGCAGGCCAGACGCACGCAGCGCACGACCTCTGTCGCGCCGTGCCCGATGCAATGCGCATGCGTCTGACCATTAACGATTGCGACCATTACGATCTGTTCACCGGGCCGCGTTGGCACGACGTTATTCATCCGACGTTGCGCGAGTTTTGGATTTCCGCATCGGCAAGCGGGGCGAGCGGCGCGGTGCAATGATTGCGCGCGCAACTGATTGCGGCTGCATGCGCTCGATCAGCCTCGAGCGAAATCGATTACATTTCACAGTCGAAATCACTCCACCCGACTTTGCCACGAACGCTTGTAGGGGAATCCTTACACGCCTTCGTCAACACTTACCGCACTTTCAACCGCCGCCGATTTCTTTCATTTGGCCGACCTCCGATACTGTCATTCAGGAAATAGGCGCGCCCGCCCCCTGGCTATGCGCAGCTCCTTAACGGAGGTCGTATGTTCAACGAAGCAGTTTTCGCCGACGATATCGCGGCTCCATCTGCAGCGCCCGCGACATCTTGCACCGGCCGTGCGTCCAAGCCCGCTCGTGTGGCGCAGCAATGCACCACGTGTTCGATGCGTTCGGCTTGCATGCCGCAAACACTTAATGCGCAAGACCTCTCGCGCTTCGATTCGATCGTCAGCGCCACGCGTATCGTCAAACGCGGGGATTCGCTCTACCGCGCGAACGATTCGTTCCAAAGTATCTATGCGATTCGCGCCGGTTCGTTCAAAACGGTCGTCATGCACCGTGACGGCCGCGAGCAGGTCACAGGTTTTCATCTGGCCGGCGAAGTGCTGGGACTCGACGGCGTCTGCACGGAACGACACAGCAGCGACGCCATCGCACTCGAAGACAGCAGCGTGTGCATCATCCCTTACGAGCTCCTCGAAGCGCTCTGCGCCGAATCGAGAACGCTTCAGCAACAGATGCTCCGGACAATGAGCGGCGAAATCGTGCGCGAATCATCGCTGATGATGTTGCTGGGCACGATGAGCGCCGAGCAGCGCGTCGCTTCGTTTTTGCTCAATGTGTCTTCCCGGATGAAAGCGCGTGGTTATTCCCCAGCCGAATTCAATCTGCGCATGACCCGCGAAGAGATGGGCAATTTTTTGGGCATGAAGCTCGAAACCGTGAGCCGCATGTTCTCGAAGTTTCAACGCGATGGGCTCGTCCATACGCACGGCAAGCAAATCCGCATCGTCGATATCGACGCTCTCGGCCGCGTGTGATGTCGGCGTGTCACAGCGCGCGCTCGTGAGGCGCGTGGCTCAAGCCCGCACGTCAAGCACGGCCGCCCCTGCCAGGCGCCCTTCCCGCAAGTCGGCCAGCGCTCGATTTGCTTCGGCCAAAGGGTATACCGTGGTCTCGATCTCGAGCGGGACTTCGTCGGCGAGTTTCATGAACGCATGGCCGTCCTCGCGCGTGAGATTCGCCACGGAAACAATTCGACGTTCGCCCCACAAATCGTCGTACGGAAACGAGGGAATGTCGCTCATATGAATGCCGCCGCATACGACGATGCCCCCTTTGACCAGCGCATGCAATGCGATTGGCACAAGCGCGCCCACCGGGGCGAAAATCAGCGCGGCGTCGAGCGGCTGCGGCGCGGGCTCGGTGCTTGAGCCGGCCCAGTGTGCCCCGAGACGCCGCGCGAGCGCCTGCGCCGCCGTATCGCCGGGACGCGTGAACGCATAGACTTCGCGCCCCTGATGACGCGCCACTTGCGCGACGATGTGAGCAGCCGCGCCAAACCCGTAGATACCGATGCGCCTTGCGTCGCCCGCCATCGACAACGACCGATAGCCGATCAGGCCGGCGCACAGTAGCGGCGCCGCCTCCCGATCGTCATAGCGCTGCGGCAAGCGAAAACAATAGCGGCTGTCGGCGACGGTGCGTTCGGCGTAGCCGCCGTCGATCGTATAACCCGTGAACTGGGGCGCGTCACAGAGATTCTCCCTTCCTCGCCCGCAATATGTGCAATGCCCGCACGTTCGGCCGAGCCACGGCACGCCGACGCGGTCGCCGACCGAAAATGCGCTGACGCCTGCGCCGATCGCCGCCACGACGCCGACGATCTCGTGCCCCGGCACGAGCGGCGTTTTCGGCTGTGTCAGTTCGCCATCCACGACATGCAGATCGGTGCGACATACGCCGCACGCATGGACATCGATCAACAACTGGCCGGGCTCCGGCCTTGGATCGGCCAGCTCGCGCAATTGCAACACCGGCGAATGCCCATCGAAAACCATCGCTCGCATTTGCGTACCTCCCAGTGTGTTGGGTCGAGCCATGCGCCGATCCGGCGCCGGGAATCGGGCACCGGGCACCGGGCTCCGACTATCGGCGCCTCTGCTCATTGCCCATTTCAGCGCACGCCGTCGGCCAGAACTTGACCCAAAGCAAGGTTGACGGGTGCCGTCCGCGCGATGATTGACTTTAACGAAGCGACGCCGGCAACGCCAGGCAGGCCTTCGGCTTCGAACAAAAACGCAAATCGACCTGAACCGAGGAAGCAGTACGAGGAGAGGACACGACGATGCGCATCACTATCCATCTCAGTACGTTCGACGAAATCAATCCCTGCGCGTATGCGATCGTCTGGATCGATCGCGACGCGCGGAAATGGTCGCGCGAGAGCCACTATGGCCTGGATTTGCCCACTTGGGGCATAGTCGAGGTACAGCCCGGACTGACGCGTTTATGCGATCCGCACGATGGCACTGCGATTTGCGATCTGGACGGTTTCGATCTTCAGCGCAAGGACGGCCCGTTTGAGGGCGAAACCGGTTCGGCGCAATGGTGCGGCAACCGATCCCGTGGCCATTGGCACGTGCAGTGCATCGACGATGAGACTACCCTGGCAGAACACGGCGTCTTTGCCGACGACGACAGCCTCTGAGCGACGCCGCATCAGTGGTCGTATCGACAGCCGTGTTCAACGGCGGTGTTCAACGGCGGTGTTCAACTGCGGTGTTCAACTGCGGTGTTCAACTGCGGACGCGCATCCGCGCCCCGCAGCTGTGTATATCAGGCATGTTGAGCTTATTGCGCGGCGACCGTCCGCTGCAACTGCTCGCCCAGCCCGCTGATCCCCAACCGGATCGTCTGCCCCGCCTTCAGGTAGACCGGTGTCGGCTTGATACCGAGCCCGACGCCGGGCGGCGTGCCGGTGGAGATGACATCGCCGGGCTGCAGGCTCATGCAGCGGCTCAGATAGGCGACGAGCTCAGCGACGCCAAAAATCATCGTGCGCGTATTGCCGTTTTGATAGCGATGGCCGTCCACCTCGAGCCACAAATCCAACTGCTGAGGGTCGGCCACCTCGTCGCGCGTGACGAGCCACGGACCGATCGGGCCGAATGTGTCGAAGCCTTTGCCCTTGTCCCACTGGCCGCCGCGTTCGATCTGCCATTCGCGCTCCGACACGTCGTTGACGACGCAATAGCCGGCCACGTGATCGAGCGCGTCTGCCGCATCGACGTTCTTGCACGGCTTGCCGATCACCACACCGAGCTCGACCTCCCAGTCGGTCTTGTTCGAACCGCGCGGGATTTCGACGTTGTCGTTCGGCCCGACGATCGCGCTCGTCCACTTGTTGAAGACTACGGGCTCCGTCGGCACCGGCAGATTCGATTCGGCCGCGTGGTCGGCATAGTTCAGACCGATACAAACCATCTTTCCCACCCGACCGACGCATGCGCCCAGACGCACGCCCTCGGGCGCGCGCGGCAACGTCGACGTATCGAGCGCGCGCAGCCGGGCGAGACCGGCATCGGACAGCACGTCGCCGGCAATGTCGTCCACCACCGCCGAAAGATCGCGCACGATGCCGTCGGCATCGACCAAGCCCGGCTTTTCCTGGCCCTTCGGGCCGAATCGAAGCAGTTTCATTGTGTTGCTGTTCCTCAAGATGGATGAAACGGATGGCGTCGGCAAGATGCAACGATGCAGCCTCGTCATGCCCCCCGTGCGGTGGCTGACGAGGCTGCGCCTTCGCTATGCTGCGGGTTGCTACAGTCAGTCACTACGATTTCTGCTCGCCGAAGCCGTTCGCAAGTGACAGCGTTTGCGCCGGCCGGCATAATTCGTTTGCGTATGAACGCAATATTCATATACGGACGATCATACATCAAGGAGATCGATCATCGTGTACCCTTCAGTCCCCACGCCGTGAGGCAGCGACGCCAGTGAAGCCAGCCAAGCCATCCACCGCGAACGAAGTCCATCCGGACGCGACGACCGATGAAGCCGAGCGCTACCGCGCGCCCGCGCTCGACAAAGGGCTCGACATCCTCGAACTTTTGTCTGAACAAAAAGAAGGGCTTACCCGGGCCGAGATCATGAAAGCGCTTGGCCGCAACGCGAGCGAAATCTATCGGATGCTCGAGCGGCTTGTCGCGCGCCAGTACGTCATGCGCTCGGCCGCCGGCGATCGCTATTCGTTGAGTCTCAAGCTGTTTGCGCTCGCGCATCGGCACCCTCCCATGAACCGGTTTATCGCCGAGGCGCTGCCGGTCATGCAGGCTTTCGCCGAAACAGCCGAGCAGTCCTGTCATCTGACCGTCTATGACCGCGGCAACCTGCTCGTCATTGCACAGGTGGACGGACCAGGCACCTGGGGGCTGTCGATTCGCCTCGGTTCGCGCGTGGGCCTGATCGATACCGCGTCGGGCCAAGTCATGCTGGCCTTCCAAAGCGCAGCCGAGCGCGACCGCATGCTGGCCGAGCACACGAAGGTCAAAGGCGAAATCTCGCTCGCGGGTACCGCGCTCGCGAGCTCTTTCGCGATGATTCGCGAGCAGGGACATTTGCGCAAGGACAGCGCGCAAACTTTCGGCGTGACCGATATCACGTTCCCGATCCTCGGCCCGTCGGGGCATGCGATCGCCTCGCTGACCACGCCCTACATGCGCCGCATCGACGAATACGTCGCCCCGTCGCTCGATGATGTGACGACGATGCTCGGCACGGCCGCGCACAAGCTGTCGATGCATGAAACGAGGTAGCGGCGGCCTGCGTCGAGTGCTCAATTTCGGGCCGGATTGGCCGTTAACACAAAGAACAAGCCGCAGAGAACCCACACCCTACATCGTGTAGCCGCCCTTAACGACCATCGCCATGAAACCAGGCACCCCCTCCGACGCGACCGGACTCGACGCGACCGGCGTCGCGCTCGCCGATTTGTTCGATCTGACGCCCACGTCGCTCTGGCTCGAAGACTACAGCCGCCTGCGCGCCTTGTTCGACACCTGGCGCGAGCAAGGCGTGGCGGATCTGCGCGCGTTCCTCGAAGCCGATTCAAGCCGCGTCGCGCAATGTTCGGCCTGCATCCGCGTGTTGAAGGTCAATCGCCGTACGCTCGAGATGTACGGCGCACGCGATTTCGACGAGTTGTGCGCGCACCTGCACATCGTCCTGCGCGACGACATGCTCGAAGCGCACGTCGACGAACTCGTGCAGATGTGGTCGGGCAGCGCGACGTTCGAAAGCAAGAGCGTGAATTACACGCTCGGCGGCCGGCGTCTGGACATCCTGCTCAAGGGCGTCATGCTGCCGGGGCACGAAGCCTCGTGGGATCGCGTGCTCGTCGCCATCGACGACATCACCGCACTCGAAGATGCGCGCCGACGCGTCGCCGCAAGCCAGCAGTACGCACAAGGCTTGTTCGAGCACGCGCCCGTCTCGCTCTGGATCGAAGATTTCCGGCGCATCAAAGTGCTGATCGATGAAGTACGCGAGCAAGGCATCACCGATTTCCGGACATTCACGGACGTGCACCCCGAATTCGTCGAGCGCTGCATGGCCGAGATCGTCGTGCTGGACGTGAACCGCTACACGATCGATCTGTTCAAGGCCGACGACAAGCCTTCGCTATTGAGCCGGCTGCCCGAAGTCTTTCGTGACGACATGCGCCCTCACTTTCGCGAGCAACTGATCGAGCTGTGGGAAGGCCGGCTCTTTCAACAGCGGGAAGTGCTGAACTATTCGCTCGATGGCAGCGAAGTGCATCTGCATCTGCAGTTCTCCGTGTTTCCCGGACACGAGCAGCACTGGGACCTCGTCTTGCTTGCGCTGACCGATATCACCGCGCGCAAGAAGGCCGAGGCGTACCTCGAATATCTGGGCAAGCATGATGTGCTGACGAAGCTGAAAAACCGTTCGTTCTATGTCGACGAGCTGAATCGCCTCGAACGCAAAGGCCCCTTCCCCGTCAGCGCGATCATCGTCGACCTCAATGATCTGAAAACCGTCAACGACCAACTCGGGCATGCGGCGGGCGACGCGCTGTTGCGGCGCGCCGGCGAAGTGCTGCTCAAGGCGATCCACAAGCCGTATCAGGCGGCGCGCATTGGCGGCGACGAATTCGCGGTGCTGCTTCCCGGCGCGAACGAGCGCGAAACGGAAGTGGTCGCCGAAAGCATTCGCCAAATTGTCGAACTGAACAATCAGTTCTATTCGGGGCCGAAATTGAGCTTCTCGATGGGCGCATCGACCTGCGACCTCGGCGAGCGCATCGAGGACATGCTGCGCGAGGCCGATGCCGCCATGTACGAAGACAAGCGTCGCCATCATGCTCCCGAAGCTTCAACCACCGCCCCTCGCCCGGTGACCACAGAAGACGCTTGACAATCTATCTGCTAGTAGATAGATTAGCGGGCATGGACACGACGAAGACGATCCGCGAACAGATACTCGACCATGCCATCACGTTGATGATGCTGCGGGGTTACAACGGGTTCAGTTATCGGGATTTGTCGGAACTCGTCGGCGTGAAGACATCGAGCATCCACTATTACTTTCCGTCGAAAGACGACTTGGTGCTCGAAGCCGTTCAGGCCTATACGCAGGAAGTGCAAGGCGCGGTGCAATCGATCGATGCGTCGCTGTCTTCGCAGGCGAAGCTCGCCAGGTTCGCGAAGATGTTCGGGCGCACGCTTGGCGATGGCGATCAGATCTGCCTATGCGGCATGCTGGCGGCCGACATCGAGACGTTGCCCGAGCCGGTCCGTTTGGCAGTGCAAGCGTTTTTCAGGGCGAATGAGACCTGGCTTGCCAAGGTATTCGCAGAAGGCGCTCATGATGGCACCGTCGCAATGGGCGTCAAGCCGGAACAGGCCGCGCGCACATTCTTTGCGGCCCTGCAAGGCGCCGGACTGACGAGTCGGCTATTCCGAACGAGGAGCCGGCTCGATGAAGTGGGAGCATCGTTCAAGACGTCGAAGTAAGCAGTCGAAGCAAGGGCGCGGTTAGGCGCCCTATTTATGGGTGTTGTTATCTATCTATAAGTAGATAGATAACACGTCAAACCCCAATAGTTGGACGTGTAGTGGCTGAAGCAAAAGCGGTTTCATGCGGATGGCCTATCTTCTACCGGGTGGCCCGCCGCATTTCTCACACTGACCTTTGATAGGAGTTGCACCATGTCGATCGAAAAAGTTCTCTACCGTGCTCATGCTCGCGCTACGGGCGGCCGTGACGGGCGTGCCGTCGTACCCGACAGCGGTCTCGACCTGCGCTTGACGACACCCCGCGAGCTCGGAGGCGCTGGCGGTGACGGCGCCAATCCCGAGCAACTGTTCGCGGCAGGCTATAGCGCGTGCTTCATCGGCGCACTGAAGTTCGTCGCGGCGCGCGACAAAATCGCGTTGCCGCAGGATGTGTCGATCGATGGCAGCGTCGGCATCGGCCAGATTCCGAACGGCTTCGGCATCGAGGTTGAGCTCAGGATCTCGCTGCCCGGCATGGATCGCGACGCGGCACAAGCGCTGATCGAAAAGGCCCACGTCGTGTGCCCGTATTCGAACGCGACGCGCAATAACATTGACGTCACGCTCACGTTGGCCTGACTTCACGGCGCGATGCAAGAGAAAACGCCCAGGCCTTGCGGCCTGGGCAAAGCACCACCGGAAACTCCAGCGGCTCGGAGACCTTAGTTGCGTTGATAAACGTTGGGCGAGTACGAGCTCACGGCGCCATCCTTCAGCGGGCTCCCGGCTTGCGAGGCGCCCTCCACGCTCGGGCCATAGCCGCTCGTATCGGCTTGCGCGATGCCTTGCTGCGCCTTCACGCGTTGCTCAGCCGCCTGGATATTGTCCGGATAGTGGATGCGGTCGAGCGGGTTGTAACCCGCTTGTTCGACGCGCACCAGATCGGCGCGCACTTGATCGCGCGTGACGGGCTGATTCGATTGAGCGAACGATGCAACGGGGGCGACGAGGGCGACGGCGACAGCGATTTGCTTGATGAGCGAGTTCATGATTACTACCTCCGGGTACTGTTCTTAGGGGCTGCGAACACCGTTGTGTGCAGCAGGTGAAGGCAGTGTAGGCTTAGGGTCTTCCCGGATAAATATGGGATTTCGGAATTCATTGGTGCGGTAGGGATAACAATCCGAAGCCGCCGCTCGCACCCGGCTGCGCAGCCTGCGAGCGCCGTGGCGCGACTTGACCGACAATTGCGGAGCGGTCAAACAGAGAACGATACGGAGGGAGGCGGCCTATGGATCGCTTCGTTGCAATGAAGGTGTTCGCGCGCGTCGTCGAATCGCACAGCTTCGTCAAGGCGGCCGAATCGCTGCAGATGGCGACGCCGCAGGTGTCGCGCATCGTCCAGGCGCTTGAGGCGCATCTGGGTGCGCGGCTGCTCAACCGTACGACGCGCAGCATCAGCGTCACGGACGACGGCGAAGCCTATTATCAGCGCTGCATTCGCGTGCTCGCCGAAGTCGACGAGATGGAAGCCGAACTCACGCATGCGAAACTGAACCCCAAAGGGCGGCTGAAAGTGAACCTGCCTGCGCTGGTCGCCAAAATGATCATCATTCCCGCGCTGCCCGACTTCTTCGCGCGTTATCCCGACATTGAAGTCGAGATGGGTTTGAGCGATCGCCAGGTCGATATCGTCGAGGAAGGCGTCGATTGCGTCATTCGGACCGGCGACCTGGAAGATTCGGGGCTGGTGGCGCGACGCATCGGCAACATGCGGCGCATTACGTGCGCATCGCCTGCCTACCTGGAGAAATACGGCGAGCCGAAGACCATCGAAGACTTGCACCAACATATTGGCGTCAATTACGTATCGAGCAATACAGGGCGATTGCGGATGTGGGACTACGTCGCGAACGGCGTAGTAGAAACGGTCGAAATGCGAGGCCTGATCGCTGTGAACGACGTCGACGCGTACGTCCAGTGCGGCCTTCATGGCCTTGGGTTGCTCAAGACTGCGATATTTCCGATCGCACATTACCTCGCCAAAGGCGAACTACGGGAAGTATTGAAGGACTATTGTTCGCCCCAGCGGCCGATCTCGATCATGTATGCGCGCGATCGGCACTTGCCGCGCAAGGTGCGCGTGTTTGCCGATTGGGTGGCGGAGTTGTTTGCGCGCGAGCCGTTGATGCAGACGCCAATCAATGCGCCGGTGAGCGTTGGCGCAGAGGCGGCCTAAGGAGCATGCGCAGAAGCACAGCATGAGTGCGGCCCTGTGAGCCGCTCTGTGAGCCGTTTGGGCGCTGGCTTAATCCGGCTCGATCCGCCCCGGGAAAACAAAAAACCCGCATAACCGGACGGCTCGCGGGTTTTTGTTTGACCGTCACGCCAGGATGCGCTGACGGGTGCATTCACGAACGATGGTGGGTGCTGAGAGGCTCGAACTCCCGACCTACGCCTTGTAAGGGCGCCGCTCTACCAACTGAGCTAAGCACCCGTTCGCGAAGCTTTGCTTTGCAGCTTTTTACGGTTCCCGCTGCATTCGCGAACGTGTCAGGACGTTCACAACCAGCGAGCCCGCTAGTTTAGCGCATCTTTTAGCGCTTTGCCAGGCTTAAATTTGGGCACCTTGGCCGCCTTGATCTTGATCGCCGCGCCGGTGCGCGGATTGCGGCCAGTGCGCGCCGTGCGCTTGCCGACTGCAAACGTGCCGAAGCCGACCAGCGTCACCGTACCGCCCTTCTTCAACGCCCCCTTGACGCCGCCGATCACAGCCTCGAGCGCCCTTCCCGCGGCCGCCTTCGATAGGTCTGCTTGCTCTGCAATATGGTCGATCAGTTCCGTCTTGTTCATCCGAATCCCCGATGATGAATGTTGGACTGCAATTGTGAGAGCACCGGAAAGTGCTCGAAAGAGAGCACAGGCAAGCTGCGCTGGCCCATTAAAGGTGGCCGAAACTACAGTGTCAACCGGGGTTGCGCCGGATACGGGCAACCACCATTGGCCGCGGTATCGCACGCCTGGGCGCACCCGGGATAAAACGACGGTTTCGCTGCTGACCGCGCCGGTTCTTGCCTAACTGGCCAATTCCCGCGCGACGCCGCTGGGATAAGCGTTCGGCGTGCCCCTTCTTCTCCGCCTTTTTAGCCACACGCCAGCGGTTTTCGAGCGTCGATTTCGGGGTTCTCTATAAAGGACAGCGTTTTGCCTCGCGGCATCACGCATTGGTCGCCCTGAAAAACCGGCCACGCAAAAAACGGAATGATTTGCGCCTGCGGAGCGAAAGGCGCAGTGTCGTATCCCGCATAGTCGGCAGTAAACGATTCTCCGTTTTCCAATTGAAAATACAGTGCGCCAATGTGTCTTGTCGGGCCGCTGGCGCTATCGTTACTGACGTTAAAACCGATTACGTCTTTGGCGTGAATGAAGTGGTTGTCACGTAAAGGCGGAAGCACAAAATCAACCTTGGTGTTGTCGTGGAAATCGACCGTTAGAGCGGTTTCACCAATCCTTACGAGCTGCGCGCTGAGCCTGCATGGAGCACTTCCCACATTCAGAATGGCAAAAAAAGCGTTGGATTTGCTCATACCCGGAGCATCTGCCGCTATTTGTCGGATTTCGATATTGTTTTCCGAACATGCGTCGGTTTTTGCGCAAGCAGTGGGCGGGTTGACGAAAAGTAAGCAGAGCGCAACGATGCCTGCGGCTTTTGGTTCGTTGATGATGACCATATCCCGGTTCCTCAACGTATTCGTATCACATGCACGACCTGTCTACAGGTGGCATGCGATTCTCGAAGACTTTTGGCCTCGTTAACCAGGTCCCGGTAGCGGAGGCGCGCCGGTGGTAACGCCCCCCTTCTAGCGGCTCCCGGCCCTCGTCTCGACGATTTTTGGCCTCATTGATCGGGGCCGACTCCGGCGCAGCAGCGAGATCCCTCGCAACGTCGGTGAGACTACGAGACGATCCTTCGATCAAAAAAGCGCAAACGAAGAAGGGGACGCGGCTCCGCCAAACTGCTCGAAAAAGGCTGCGATTGATTATATTGATGCGCTCGCTCGATGGGGTGTCTCTGCGATTGAACGTCGGCTCGCCTTCCCGCAATGTGAACAATAAATGAGACGCCGTGGGTGACTCGCATACTGCCCGCGCCGCGACGCATGTAGGTCGAAGCAATGCTGACTAAGGCCGGTTCCGATGAACGAAACGGTGTCGATACCGATCTCCCGAAAGGAAACAGCCCGATCAGCGTAAGCCGATCGGGCTGTTTGGGGCATGGTCGACTGCCTCGATGAGAACCGCGAGAGGCGCACTGCACACCAATCGCGGTTTTGATTGCCGCATTCTGCGCGGCCACCGTGCTTAATGTTTGACGACCTCAGTCGCAGCAGCATCCTTGGCTGCATCGGCAACCGGCGTAGCCTTCACCTCTTCCTCAACCAGCGGCTCAGGCACCCGTTCGAGCGCAAGTTCGAGCACCTTGTCGATCCACCGGACCGGCACGATCTCGATCGCGTTCTTCACGTTATCGGGGATATCCGCCAAATCCTTGACGTTCTCCTCGGGGATGAGCACGAGCTTGATGCCGCCGCGATGCGCCGCCAGCAGCTTCTCCTTGAGCCCGCCGATCGGCAATACTTCGCCGCGCAGCGTGATCTCGCCCGTCATCGCCACGTCAGCCCGCACGGGGATACCCGTGAGCACCGACACCAGCGCCGTCGTCATCGCGATACCGGCGGACGGACCGTCTTTCGGCGTCGCGCCTTCCGGCACGTGGATGTGGATATCCTGCTTCTCGAACGCCTCGTCCTTGATGCCAAGACGACGCGAACGCGAACGCACGACCGAGCGCGCGGCTTCGACAGACTCCTTCATCACATCGCCGAGCGAACCGGTACGGATGACGTTGCCCTTGCCCGGCATCACCGCGGCTTCGATCGTCAGCAAATCGCCGCCGACTTCCGTCCACGCAAGGCCCGTGACCTGGCCGATCTGGTTTTCCTTCGCGGCAAGCCCGAAGTCGTACTTGCGCACGCCCAGGAATGTGTCGAGATTGCTGCCGTCGACCTTGACTGCGCCGTCGGCCTTCTTCAACAGCAACATCTTCACGACCTTGCGGCAGATCTTCGACACTTCACGCTCGAGCGAACGCACGCCCGCTTCACGCGTGTAGTAGCGAATGATGTCGCGGATCGCCGCTTCGGTCACATCGATCTCACCGTCACGCAGGCCGTTGTTCTTCTTCTGCTTGGGCAGCAGATAACGTTGCGCGATGCTGACCTTCTCGTCTTCCGTGTAGCCGGCCAAACGGATCACTTCCATCCGGTCGAGCAACGGCGGCGGAATGTTCAGCGAGTTCGATGTCGCGACGAACATCACATCCGACAAGTCGAAATCGACTTCGACGTAGTGGTCGGCAAACGTATGATTCTGCTCCGGGTCGAGCACTTCGAGCAGCGCCGACGACGGATCTCCGCGGAAATCCATCCCCATCTTGTCGACTTCGTCGAGCAGGAAGAGCGGATTGCGCACACCGACCTTCGTCAGGCTTTGCAGGATCTTGCCCGGCATCGAGCCGATGTACGTACGACGGTGGCCGCGAATCTCGGCTTCGTCACGCACGCCGCCCAACGCCATGCGCACGAACTTACGGTTCGTTGCGCGCGCAATCGACTGGCCGAGCGACGTCTTACCGACGCCCGGAGGCCCGACGAGGCACAGAATCGGCGCCTTCACCTTGTCCACGCGTTGTTGCACGGCAAGATATTCGAGAATGCGTTCCTTGACCTTCTCAAGACCGAAGTGGTCTTCGTCAAGCACGCGCTCGGCGTTCGAGAGGTCATTGTTGACCTTGCTCTTCTTGCGCCACGGCAGCCCGATCAGCGTGTCGATGTAGTTGCGCACGACAGTCGCTTCAGCCGACATCGGCGACATCAGCTTCAGTTTCTTCAGCTCCGAATCGGCCTTCTTCTTGGCTTCCTTCGGCATGCGTGCGGCTTCGATGCGCTTTTCGAGTTCCTCGAGATCAGCGCCTTCTTCGCCTTCGCCAAGTTCCTTCTGAATCGCCTTGACCTGCTCGTTCAGGTAGTACTCGCGCTGGCTCTTCTCCATCTGGCGCTTCACGCGCCCACGGATACGCTTTTCGACCTGAAGAATGTCGATCTCGGCTTCGAGTTGGGCGAGCAGGTGCTCGAGCCGTTCCACGACCGGGAACATCTCGAGGATGTGCTGCTTCTGATCGAGCTTGAGCGGCAAGTGCGCAGCGATCGTATCGGCCAAGCGGCCCGCTTCGTCGATCCCGGCAAGCGACGTCAGGATTTCGGGCGGGATCTTTTTGTTCAGCTTCACATATTGATCGAACTGCGACACGATCGCGCGGCGCAACGCTTCGGTTTCGGCGCCGTCGGCATGGTCGGGTTCGAGCGGCATGACTTCGCAGGAAAATTGCGTTTCCTGCTCTTCGATCGAAAGCGTCTTTGCGCGCTGCAGGCCCTCGACGAGCACCTTCACGGTGCCGTCGGGCAGCTTCAGCATTTGCAGGATGTTGGCGATACACCCTACTTCATACATGTCCTTATCAGTCGGCTCGTCCTTGGCCGCGGTCTTTTGCGCGACAAGCATGATGTGCTTGCCACCCTCCATCGCGACTTCGAGCGCTTTGATCGATTTGGGTCGCCCCACGAACAGCGGGATAACCATATGCGGGAAAACGACGACATCTCGCAACGGCAGCAGCGGGAGCGTGATGCGCTCTTGAGGGAGGAGTTGGGTTCCTGACATTTCATTTCCCCATGAGTGGAATCAGTTCTTTCGGTAGTTGAGGCTGGCGGTACGAATTGCAAGCCTGCGCGTGCGGGAAAAGTTCGATGAATTCAGAAGCGGTCAGTGTTACCCACAAGATAAACGAAAAAAGCCGTTCACGTCTCCATGAACGGCCGTTCCAGCAAAAGCTTTAGGGCTGATCAATTCGAGCCCGCCACCTTGGGGGCCTCTTCATAGATAAGCAGGGGCTTGCCGTCACCGTCGATGACGTTGTCGTCGATGATCACTTTGCTGACCCCTTTCATGACCGGCAGTTCGTACATGACGTCCAGCAATGCCTGTTCCAAAATGGATCGCAGGCCGCGCGCCCCCGTCTTACGACGAATCGCTTTGCGCGCCACGGCTTGCAGCGCCGCGGGCCGGATTTCGAGCTCGACCCGCTCCATCGCGAACAGCTTGTTGTACTGCTTCACGAGCGCGTTCTTCGGCTCGACGAGAATTTTCATCAGTGCAGCTTCGTCAAGCTTACCGAGCGTCGCCACAACGGGCAGACGGCCGATCAATTCGGGGATCAACCCGAATTTGATCAGATCTTCGGGCTCGACTTCGCGCAACACCTCGCCGGCGTCGCGCTCCTGCTTGCTCTTCACGCTTGCGCCAAAGCCGATGCCGGTCTTTTCGGTGCGATCGGTGATGACCTTTTCGAGGCCATCGAAGGCGCCGCCGCAGACGAACAGAATATTCGTCGTATCGACCTGGATGAAGTCCTGATTGGGGTGCTTGCGCCCGCCTTGCGGCGGCACCGACGCCATCGTCCCTTCGACGAGTTTGAGCAGCGCCTGCTGGACGCCCTCGCCCGATACGTCACGCGTAATCGACGGGTTGTCGGACTTGCGGCTGATCTTGTCGATCTCGTCGATGTAAACGATTCCGCGCTGCGCCTTCTCAACTTCGTAGTTACAGTTTTGCAGCAGCTTTTGAATAATGTTCTCGACGTCTTCACCCACGTAGCCGGCTTCGGTCAGCGTGGTGGCGTCGGCGATCACGAACGGTACGTTCAGCAGGCGGGCCAACGTCTGCGCAAGCAATGTTTTGCCGGACCCGGTAGGGCCAATCAGCAGAATATTGCTTTTCGACAGCTCTACGTCGTCCTTCTTGTCGAGATGCTTGAGCCGCTTGTAGTGGTTGTAGACCGCCACGGCCAGAATCTTCTTCGCGCGCTCCTGCCCGATCACGTACTGATCGAGGATGTCGCGAATTTCTTGCGGGCTCGGCAGATCGGACTTCGACAGGCCGACGTCCGTGCCGGCGCCCGCGGCTTCGTCGCGAATGATCTCGTTGCACAAGTCGATACATTCATCGCAGATGAACACCGACGGGCCGGCAATGAGTTTCTTGACCTCATGCTGGCTCTTGCCGCAAAACGAGCAATACAGCAGCTTTTCGCTGTTCGAACCTTTCTTGTCCGCCATGGATATACGAGCCTCCGGACACTCGAATGACAGGTGCGCCGATTGCCGCCCCTAACGCAGGGTCGGATCCAATCGGCCGGCGCGTCGGGACATGTGCAATCCACGTCCCCCGACGCGCTTAGAACTATTATCGACCATTTCCGAGATCGCTTGAGCCGGCCGTCCCACTCAGTGAGCAAATACCCGGGCTGCCGGCTTGCGCGATCTACGGACGCTTATGCAAAACCTGATCGATGAGCCCGTACGCCTGCGCGTCTTCACCGGACATGAAATTGTCGCGGTCGGTGTCACGTGCGATGCGCTCGACCGGTTGCCCCGTATGTTGGGCAAGCAGCTGGTTGAGCCGCTCTTTCAGATACAGAATTTCACGCGCCTGAATCTCGATATCGGACGCCTGGCCGCGCGCGCCGCCGAGCGGCTGGTGAATCATCACGCGGGCGTTGGGCAACGCGAACCGCTTTTCCTTCGCGCCGGCGGCCAACAGGAATGCGCCCATGCTGGCCGCAAGCCCCATGCAGAGCGTCGATACGTCGGGTTTGACGAACTGCATCGTGTCGTAGATCGCCATGCCGGCCGACACCGAGCCGCCCGGGCTGTTGATGTAGAGGCTGATGTCCTTGTCGGGATTCTCGCTCTCGAGGAACAGCAACTGCGCCACGACGAGGTTAGCCGTCTGGTCGTTGACTTCGCCGACCATGAACACGACGCGCTCTTTCAACAAGCGCGAATAAATATCGTACGAACGCTCGCCGCGGCCGCTCGTTTCCACGACGATCGGAACGAGCCCCAGCGCTTGCGCCTCGAAATCGCGCGGTGCGTTCGAAGCCAACGTGTCCAACAGTTGAGCGCGAGAGATCATGCAAAGGATCCTTGTTCGGAATGGGTCTTGAAACGGCGGGAAGACAGCCCGCACGCGCTTGCTACCCGCAGCCAACGCGTTGCTGCATGAAAAACGGCGTGCGGCCGTCGCTCCGACAGCCTGCACGCCGCTCTGGCGATGCCTTACGCTTGCGCCGAGGCGCTCGCCAGTGCTTCGAAGCTGACTTCCTTGTCCGTCACCTTCGCCTTGCCGAGGACGAATTCGACGACGTTGCTTTCAACGACATACGCTTCCATCTCGGCCAAGCGCTGCTTGTTCGAATAATACCAGCGGATGACTTCCTTCGGGTCTTCATAGCTCTTAGCAAATTCCTCGACTTCCGCGCGGATTTGCTCGGGCTTCGCCTCGAGGCCGTTCTCCTTGACGAGTTCGGCCAACACCAACCCCAACTTCACGCGACGCTCCGCCTGTTCCTTGAACATCTCGGCCGGAATCGGCGCGTTTTGCGCGTTAGGCACACCGCGTTGCACGAGATCCTGGCGCGCCATCTCGACGAGGCGTTCCTGATCCTGCTCGATGAGGGCCTTCGGCACTTCGAGTTCGGCAACCTTGAGCAGCGCGTCCATCACTTGATTCTTGACCAGCGACTGCGTACGACGCTTGGCTTCGCGCTCGAGGTTTTCCTTGATCTCTGCACGCATTTTAGCGAGATCGCCGTCGGCGATGCCGAGCGACTTCGCAAATTCGGCGTCGACTTCGGGAAGGTGCGGCCACTCGATCTTCTTCATCGTGATCGTGAACTGAGCCGTCTTGCCGGCGACTTCCTTGCCGTGGTAATCGTCAGGGAACTTCAGATCGAATTCGCGCGCCTCGCCGACCGTGAGGCCCGTCGCCGCCTGCTCGAACTCGGGCAACATACGGCCTTCGCCAAGCACGAACGCGAAATCTTCCGCGGTGCCGCCTTCAAACGCTACGCCATCGAGCTTGCCGACGAAGTCGACCGTCACGCGATCGCCGCTCTTGGCCGCTACGTCCGCACCGCCGTCGCCATGCTCGCCGGCTTCGCCGCGTGCGTGGTAGTGCACACGCTGCTTGCGCAGGATGTCGAGCGTGCGATCGACTTCGGCTTCGGAGATTTGCGTGACGGCGCGCTCGACTTCGGCGCTCGCCAGATCGCCGAGCTTCACCTCAGGGTAAACCTCGAACGTGGCGTCGAACGCATACGTATCGTCCGCCGCGCCTTCCTTCGGGCTGAAGCTCGGCTGGCCGGCCACGCGCAGGTTCTCGGTGCGGCTGATGTCGAAGAACTGCTTGCCGACCTTGTCGCTCAGCACTTCGGCTTCGACCTGCCCCGCGTACTGCTGGCTCACCATCTTCAGCGGCACCTTGCCCGGGCGGAAGCCCGGCATGCGGACGTTCTTCGCGAGTTGGCGGATGCGCGAATCGATTTCCTTCTGCACTGTGTCTTTCGGCAGGGAAATCGTCACACGGCGTTCAAGCTTGCCGAGGTTTTCAACAACGTTAGCCATGGCTTCAATCGTCCTAAATTGTTCAAGCGAATTGGTATCTTCGCCGTGCCCACGTGTTGCGCCTCGCTCTGAAAGCGCCGCAATCACCGCCGGTAGTTGCCTCGGGAGTTGCTCGGAAGTTGCCTGGGCAGCTGCCCGAGTCGTCCCGCCGGCGGCACGGTTGGATCGGAAGAATCGAATATTCTAGCAAACTATTGGTCGGTGGCACCCCGATTCGGCGATAGGGGCGTCCCGAGGGCGCCGCGTCGCTCATTCTGATCGGCTTTTGATCGGCTGGATCGCACGAGCACGACTGCTTCGGCGCTCGGCGATGTCGGCCATTGTGCCAAGCGTATCCAATCTGGCATGCGCACTGATAAGCTCGCATCCGAGCGAACATAGAACATCGAACCCGCGCGCATGTCGCGAACGCGGCGCGCCCACTTACCTGGAGACACCATGCTTCGCAGTACGCCCACTGTCGTCATCGCCCCCGATTCGTTCAAAGGCTCGCTGAGCGCGCAGCAAGTGGCCGAGGCCATTGCGCGAGGCGTGCGGCGCGCGCTGCCCGGCGCACAGGTGCGCTCGTGCCCGATGGCCGATGGCGGCGAAGGAACGCTCGACGCAATGCTCGCGCGCGGCGGCGAACGACGCACGCTGCGGGTTCGCGGCGCTGCGCAGGCAGAACGCGATGCGGCCGCAGGCGTGCTGCCCGACGGCAGCGCCGTCGTCGAGACGGCCGAAATCGTCGGCATCACCGACGCCGTCGCGATGCAGACCCCCGTCGAAGCACGCAGCACCCTGGGCATGGGCCAGGCGATCCGCCTGCTGCTCGACGGCGGCGCGCGACGGTTCTTCGTTGCGCTCGGCGGTAGCAGCACGAACGACGGCGGAGCCGGCTTGCTCGTCGGGCTCGGCCTCAAGCTGCTCGATGGTCAAGGCCGCGAACTGGAGCCAACCCCGGCGGCGCTCGGCGCACTCGCACGCATCGACGTCGCCGGGCTCGACCCGCGACTCGCGCAGGCATCGTTCGTCGCCATGTCCGATGTCGACAACCCGCTCACGGGCGAACATGGCGCAACCGCCGTGTTCGGTCCGCAAAAAGGCGTGGCGGCCGAGCGGATCGGCGCGCTCGACGCGGTGCTCGCCCACTTCGCCGAACTCGCCGAAGCGGCCCTCGGCCGCAAGGCTCGCGACCTGCCCGGAGCGGGCGCGGCCGGCGGCCTCGGCTTCGCGTTGCATTTGCTCGGGGCGCAGTTCGAGCCGGGGGCGGAGGTCGTCGCGGCACAGGTCGGGCTCGATGCGGCGCTCGAACATGCCGATTGGCTCATCACGGGCGAAGGTCGCTCCGATACGCAAACGCTGCACGGCAAAGCGCCCTTCATCGCCTGCCGTCACGCGCGGGCCGCAGGCGTGCCGGCCACGCTGCTGTCGGGCGGAATCGATCCCGCTGCTCTGGCACGGCTTGGCGAGCATTTCAACGGATGTTTTTCGCCGGCCCCCGGGCCGATCACGCTCGAAGTCGCGATTCGCGATGCGGCAAACCTGCTGACGAACGAAGCCGAGCAGCTCACGCGCTTGAAGTTCGGCGGCTGAACGGGTTTGCCGAACGGGTTTGCCGAACGGGCCTGCTGAGCGGGCCTGCGGACCCCTGCGAGCGTGCAGCGGTGATGAAAGCGCGCGTTGACCGCCGACCGGGATGAAGCAACAATCGCCCGAGTGGACGATTCCCGCCCTCTTCGACAGGATCGATACGACTTATGAAGGCGCCAGCCAAAGCCGGGCTCGAGCAGTTCTTGACCTATCGCATGCATGTACTGAACAAGCTTTCGGACCGCGGGATCAGCGAGCGCTATCAAGCGAAGCTCGAGATCACGTTGCCGGAGGCGCGCGTCATCGCCTCGGTGGGCTCGTTCGGGCCCTTCTCGATCATGGAGTTGGCCAAACACGCCAATCTCGACAAGAGCCAGGCGAGCCGCGCGGCCGAGGCACTCATCAATCGAGGCCTCATTGGACGCGAAGCCAGTAGCGAAGACGGCCGCGTCGTCCTGATCTCACTGACGCCCGAAGGCCGTGTGCTTTATCGCAAGGTGATGCCGATCGCGCGCAAGTGGAACGCGGATCTGTTCGGGTGTCTCGATGCGGCCGAGATGGAAGCGTTTGGACGCGCGCTCGACAAGGTGATTGCGCACGCGCAAGGGTAGCACCGGCCGCCGCATTTGCGGCACCGGTCTGGGCGAATAACGGTGCGCGCGCTGGGGCAACGTCTGCGGGCCGACGCGATCCCAGCCGATTGGAAAAATGGGAAACCGAACGCGGCGTGTGGAGACTCGATCAGTGCGCGTCGAATGGGTATGCCGCCGGATTCTCACTACAGACCTGACGTCCGCTCGCTTGCATCCTTATTCGCTGTCGAATACGAACGCATTTGAGCGGCTCTCCTGTAATACTTGGTGCGAGGAGCGGGACTCGAACCCGCACACCATTGCTGGCGTCAGGACCTAAACCTGGTGCGTCTACCAATTTCGCCATCCTCGCGCCGAGGCCACGCTTACCGCGCCTCGATGTCAGGCTCGCTTTCGCGGCGCCGCGGGAACGGCACGCGCTCGAAAGCGTAAGCACGAGATTCTAACTCATCCACTCGGCATTGTGTCGAACATCGCATGATTTTCGTAGCGGCATGCCATCGCCCGCATCGTCGCCGGCATTAAACGAACACGGCAATCTCGCGCGCTTCTCTCTTCGAGCAAACGCCGTAGAAAGTCTAAATTGGTTGTGTGCGCAACTAGTTTGCACTATCCTGCCTCCAGCCTACCCTTCACTTATGAGTTGAAGGAATCGTCGGGAGAGCAAATCATGAACGAGGTCGAGCGTGCATTGCGCGTCCAGCTGGCCGGCACCTATCGCATCTTCGCGATGCTCGGTTGGACCGAACTGATCTACAACCACATCACGTTGCGTGTGCCGGGCCCGCAAACGCACTTCCTCATCAATCCGTTCGGGTTGCATTACTCGGAAGTCACCGCGTCCAATCTCGTCAAGATCGACCTCGACGGCAATATCGTCGGCCCTTCGATTCACCGCGTAAATCCCGCCGGCTTCGTCGTCCATGCCGCCATTCATCGCGCCGTAGCGGACGCTCATTGCGTCATGCATACCCATACGACGGCCGGCCTCGCGGTTGCCTGCTCCGAAGCAGGTCTCGAGAATTCGAACTTCTACTCCGCGCAAATCGATGGCAGGGTGGCTTATCACGATTTCGAAGGCATCACCGTACGCGCCGACGAAGGCGCGCGGCTCGTTGCCAATCTCGGCGACAAACGGCTCATGATTTTACGCAATCACGGCTTGTTGGCCGTCGGCTCGACGATCGCGCAATGCTTCGCGCGTCTGTGGACACTCAACCGCGCGTGCGAGATTCAATTGGCGAGCGCAGCGCTCGGCGCCGCGCGACCGATTACGCCGGAAGTCTCTGCGCGCTGCACACGCGATGCATTGCAGTTCGATCCGGCCTACGGCGCAGGACAGGACGTGCTCGATGCGCTGCTGCGGCAAGTCGATAAGATCGATTCGTCCTATAAGGAGTTTGTCGGATGAACCTGGATGTTCAACGTGGGGCCAACCCCATACGCACAGCTGTAGTCGGCGCCGGCGCGATCGGCGGGCTGTTGGCCGCAGCGCTCGTACGCGGCGGTCATCACGTGTCGGTTCTCGCGCGCGGCGATACGCTCAGCGCTCTCGAGCAGAATGGGTTCCGAATTCTCGCCGACGATGCATCGGCCGGCGTCGTGCCCGTGCGCGCCAGTGCAGACGCCACGGCGTTGGGCGAACAAAACATCGTCGTGCTGGCGCTCAAGGCGCAGGCGCTACCGGGCCTCGTCGCTTCATTGCGGCCGATGATCGGTCCCGACACGCTCGTCGTCACCGCGATGAATGGTTTGCCATGGTGGTTCTTGCAAGGTCTCGGCACCGCCGTCAGCGCCGAACCGCTAGAGGCGATCGACCCGGGCGGCTGCGTCGGTGCGGTGCTGCCCGCCGCGCGCGCGATCGGCTGCGTCGTGCATTTGTCGGCCGCGAACGAAGCGCCCGGCGTGGTGAAACGCGGCCGCGGCAACCGACTCATCGTCGGCGCCGCGACGCCTGCCTTCACAGCCGCTGCCCACGCCTTCGCGGCGGCCCTGTGCGCGGGCGGCTTCGACGTCGAATCGACCGACGATATCCGCGCCGAAATATGGGCAAAGCTATGGGGCAACATGAACATGAACCCGCTAAGCGCGTTGACCGGTTCCACCGCGGACCGCTTGCTCGACGATCCGCTCACGCACGCCCTCGCACTGCGCATGATGGAAGAAGCCGACGCGATCGGACAACGGCTCGGTTTGTCGACGGGCATGTCGGCATCGCAGCGTGTAGCCGTCACACGTCAACTGGGCGCTTTCAAAACGTCGATGCTGCAAGACATGGAGGCACGGCGCCCACTGGAAATCGACCCGATCCTCGGTGTGTTTCCAGAACTGGGGCGCAGGCTCGACGTGCCCACACCGTTTTGCGACGCCGTGCTCGGCTTGCTGCGCCAACGCGCGGCAAACAGCGGGCTGTAAGCACGAGGCAGCGCTTGAGACAGCGTTCGGCCACGGCCGCATAACGACTCTCAGCCGTCAGGCATCAGGCATCGATTTGTTCGTAGGCGTCGCGGCCCGCTCGCGCCAGGTCGCGCCAAATCGTGGAAGGACAGACGTGCCCCATCGCGCGACGCCCGAGCAATTCATCGCAGAGCATAGAGAGGCGCTGCAAGGACTTCATCGCCTCGCTCTCGCTGCCATTGCTCGCACCGCTTCCATCGCTCGCACCGCTTCCATCGCGCACACGAAGCACGGCGCTCGCATTGCGCACCGCACGCTCGATGGCTTGCCATTGCATGTCTTGAACCTGGAGCCCGGAAGCACCCAATTGGGCCGCAGCGCCCGATACCAGGTAAAGCTCTTTGAGCGCAGCGCGGGCATCTGCGGCGAAAGCCAGTTGCCGATCGTTGTCGATCGGATGCATAGACGAAGTCGCGAGAGACATAGGAGGCGGTAGTAAGACGAATCGCTTTAGACGTCACCAATAGTTCATGGATGGCCAGCCGATAAACGCAACCATCGCACCAACCCGGGCGTCCGCTGCAGGCAGAGCATCGTTATGCGCAAACGTTAGCGCGCGGTCCGCCAGCGGGATGCCTGCCGAACCGGCTCTAATAATTACGGCGTCGGTCCCTGTTTTTGGATAGGGGTTAACGCGAGGGTAGCCAGCTACGGGTCGTCGGGCTCGTCGGCGAGGCCGTGGCGCAGTGCGTATCGGATCAGCGCCGCATCGTTTTCGAGTCCCAGCTTGTCGAGGATATGCTTCTTGTGCGTGCTGACTGTTTGCGGCGTCAGGTCGAGCTCGTCTGCGATACGCCGGCTCGTTGCGCCCGTCGCGAGACGTCGCAACACGTCGCGCTCGCGAACAGTCAGCGCGTCATGCCGGCCAAGCTCGGTCAGGCGCGCGAGCCGCTGTGGCTGCCGTTCGGCTTGCCCGAGCCCGGCGTACAACTCGCCCTGCGCCACCTTGCGCACCGCGGCCACGAGCTCCGTGCCCGCGCATTCCTTCGTCAGATAGCCGGCCGCGCCGGCTTTGAACGCGCGCTCCATGACGTGCGACGCGGTATGCATGCTCAAAACGAGCACACGAAGCTGCGGGCTGGCTGCTCTTATGCGCTCGATCAACGAAATGCCACCGCCCGCGGGCATGGTCAGATCCAGCACGAGCACGTCGGCCGGCGTGTCATGCGTGAGCGCGAGCGCCGATACGCCGTCGTGTGCCTGTCCCGCCACGACGAAGTCTTGCGCCGCATGAAGGATGCGGAGCAGACATTCGCGCATGACCGCGTGGTCGTCGGCCAGCAGCACGCGAATCATATGAGGACTCCCAAGCAATCGTGCTTCGGTCGTTCTTCATTTTAGTTTTTGCGAATCGAGGGCGGCAGGCGAAAAAGCAATCTCGCGACGGCGCCATGTGCGCAAGCCCACATTGATCCGATCGTACGAAAACTCGAATGATTCCTACAGCGCCGCGGAAAGCGCCGACGCAAACTCTGCCGCGTCACCGATGGATCGTCTCGAACATTTCGGAGAAACTGCAGCGACGCTTTGGTCGCGGCTGTAGGTAAAAGTTGGCGCCGGCCGAGCGGTGATGCCCTCGCGTTTTGGATAGGAGACACGCCATATGTTGACGCCGCACGAACTTGCCAGGTTGTTCGTTATCGTGGACGCGCCGGAAAGCGCCGACGCCGCGAGCCCCGAACTCGAAGCGCTGGTCGAGCATGAACTCGTGCAGTGCATCACGCGAACCGGCGAGTCGGTCGAACTTCGTTTGACGCCTCGCGGCGCCCAAGTGCTTGCACGGCTTGCCCACGGTGCCATAGGGTCAGGCGAGAGCGCCGGCCGCGCACGCGGCACGTAACCATGCACGTGCCGGGCCACACGATCAGCGTTGTTTGATGCGGGCGTCATAGCCCGCCTCGTAAAGCGCGATCAAGAATTCTTCGGGATAGAGCCACGAATCGACTTCGATCGCTCGCGCACCGGCATTCACTTCGACCTCTGCCTGCGGATCGACGCTGCCTACCGCCGCCGCTATGCGCGCGGCATCATCGTTTCCCGTCATCATCGCCACCTCGAATCTCATAGCCCCTCCTGTGCTTCCTGATTCATATGCCCGGCGCCATGCACTACGCGCTCTGCGCAGCACCCCGCATGTGCCTCACTATATGTCACGTTGTGACATATAACGGCGGCAAATCGCCACGCGTGCCGTTGCGCAATGATCTCCGCAGCGCTAACCCATCCGATTGACCTGGCTCAAGCGTTTGTCGTTGCCTCGCATCGATACTGACCGCTCGGCTTCACACCAACAGGAGTTGAGGATGTCGACATTGATGAAAGCGGCGGTCGTAAGAGCATTCGGCGAACCGCTCAGTATCGAGGCGCTCCCCGTACCGGCCCCCGGCCCCGACCAGATTCTCGTCAAGATCGAGGCATGCGGGGTCTGCCATACGGACCTGCACGCGGCCGAAGGCGACTGGCCGGTCAAGCCGTCGTTGCCCTTCATCCCCGGCCATGAAGGCGTCGGGTATGTCAGCGCGGTAGGCTCGCAAGTCAAGCATCTGAAAGAAGGCGATCGCGTCGGCGTGCCCTGGCTCTACACCGCATGCGGTTGCTGCGAGTATTGCCAGACGGGATGGGAAACGTTGTGTCACGCGCAGAAGAACACCGGCTATTCCGTCAATGGCAGCTACGCCGAGTACGTCGTGGCCGATCCGAATTACGTCGGGCGACTTCCCGATAACATCGCGTTCGATGAAATTGCGCCGATCCTTTGCGCAGGCGTCACTGTTTATAAGGGCATTCGCGTGACCGACACACGGCCGGGACAGTGGATCGCCATTTCGGGTATTGGCGGGCTCGGTCATGTCGCCGTTCAGTACGCAGTCGCGATGGGGCTGCACGTCGTCGCCGTCGACGTGTCCGACGATAAGCTCGAACTCGCGCGCAAGCTCGGCGCGACGCTCACCGTCAATGCAGCCACGCAGGATCCTGGCGCGTTTGTTCAGAAGGAAATCGGCGGCGCGCACGGGGTGCTCGTGACAGCCGTATCGCGCAGTGCTTTTGCGCAGGCGCTCGACATGGTCAGGCGTGGCGGCACGGTATCGCTAAACGGTCTGCCGCCTGGCGATTTCCCGTTGCCGATATTTTCGACGGTACTGAACGGCATCACCGTTCGCGGCTCGATCGTCGGCACTCGACGCGATTTGCAGGAATCGCTCGATTTCGCAGCCGAAGGCAAGGTCCGTGCGCATATCCATCGCGATCGGCTGGAGAACATCAATGCCATTTTCGCCGCATTGAAAGCCGGCACGGTCGACGGGCGCATCGTCTTGACCCATGATTGATCGGTCATCGATGACCCGGGCAAGGCTGTCAACGTCGATACGCGTTCGTCAACATTGATGCAAGCGGCTCAGCCTGTTCAACGTTGACGGCCAGTTGTTGCGTCAGCACGCGGTGCGGGGCTTCAATAGGCGACAGCCCCGCCTTCGAAGCGGCGCGGGTCGGCGCGTTCGCACGATATCGTGGTCCCCGCCGAGCCGTCGACAAGTCGCGCCACATCGTTGAGCGCGCCGATGGCGGCGCGCCGCCCCGTCCGCTCGACGAAGCTTGAAGCAGCCTGAAGCGTCGGCGCCATCGATCCCACGGTCGAAGCGAGTTCGCGCAGTGCGCTTGGATGGCCGTGGCGGAGCAATTTCGAATTGGCCGTGCCCCAATCGAGAAAAACGCCCGCCATTTCGGTCACGATGACGAACAAGTCGGCTTCGATCGCCTCGGCCACGAGCGCCGCGCCGGAATAACAATCGATCAGCGCTTCGACGCCGCGCAATCCGCCGCCGTCGGCGGCTACAGGCACGCCGCCAACGGCGCATACCACGACGGTGCCTTGTTCGACGAGCCGGTGCAAAGGTTCCGCCTGAAGCAAACGCAGCGGGCGTGGATTGGGCACCACGCGCCGATAGCCGATGCCATCCTGGGCAATCCGCCAATGATTCGCGCGGGCCACCGCCAGCGCGCGTTCTCCGAGCAAGACCGAGCCGACCGGTTTATCGGGGTGCGCGAAGGCGGGGTCGTGACTATCGACTTCGACCATCGACAGCAACGTCGCACACGGGCGATCGCTCGGCAGAAGATTGCGCAATTCGAGTTCGAGCCGATAGGCAAGATTCAAATCTGCCTCGACGGGAAACGCGTCGCCGTGCACCTCGTGTTTCGTGTGGCCGTTGCAGCCGCTATGGCCGTTATGCCCGTGCGGGGCGGGCGCGGCGATTCGGTTCGTGCCGGCATGCACGATCACGAGGTCGTGGGCATACGCGACCTGAGCGAGCTGCGCAGCTGCCTGCCTGATGAGGGACGCCTGCTCCGGGCCGCCTTGCCCGCCATGTCTGTGCAGCACACGCTCGCACAATGCGATCACGATCCGCATGTCTCGGTTCCTCTTGCCTGACGGAGTTGCGCGAACGCGCAGCGATGCTTGGCCTGTTGCGATCGCGTCGCGCCCGGGGCGCTCACGGACATTTATAAAGGAAACCGGTGCTCAAGACTGCGCCCTGGACCACATCCGCGATCGCTCCATTCGCCGGTAGAACCCACTTGCGGTAGCAGCAGACCAACGCTACTCGTCCTCGCCCTCCTCGGCCTGCAAGATATCGAATACGCGCGCCGCTTTGCCGTGCAGTTCGTAATCGAGCCGTCGCTCTTGCAGTTGGTCGGATCGATAGCGCGTATAGGCGTCGAGCACTTCCGCACTCGTCGCCCCGACGCCGACGATCTGAGCAATGACTTCGTCATCAAGCGGGCCGACGATACTGCGGATGTCGCTGGCCGTTGCGGCCGGCAACTCCGGGGTGGGGTTGGCATTCATCGTGCTTCTCCGATCGACGTCCGACAGGGACACTTGCCAGACCTCACGATGCAGGACGGACGGCGTCGCGCCGTCGCCCTGCAATCACATTTCATGCCGTATGCCGTTACGCCGTGCGTTCGCCCCGAGCCGGCGGGAACGCACGAGCTGATACGGACGCAGCGCATAGGCAAGCGTACCGAAACCGCTCCAGATATGCACGAGGCGCGTGAACGGAAACAGCAAGAACACGGTCATGCCCAGAACCAGATGCAGCTTGAATGGCCACATCACGAACGCCATCTGGCTCGCGTCGGGACGTAGCGTGACAATGCGCTGCGCCCAATCGGCCAACACGAGCATCTCGTGCGCATCGGCGCGCTGGGCATACGAAAACGGCAGCGTCAGCAGGCCCAGGCACAACTGCAGCCAGAGCACGAGAAGCAGCGCCAGATCGGTGCGACGGCTCGTCTTGCGGATACGCGCGTCGAAGATGCGCCGATGCAGCAGCATCGTCAGGCCAATAAAGCAAAGCGTGCCCGCAGCCCCGCCCGAGACGATCGCCAGCATCTGCTTCTGCGACGCCGTGATGAACACCGAATACAACGCATGGGGCGTCAATAGGCCAACCGTATGACCGAACAACAAGAACAGCACGCCTATATGAAACAGATTGCTGCCCCAACGCAACTGCGCACGACGTAACAGTTGCGACGAATCGCTCTTCCACGTGTACTGCGCGCGCTCGAATCGCGCGAGGCTGCCGAGCAGGAATACTGTCAGGCAGATATACGGATAGACCGAAAAAAAGAACGTATTCAGTGACGTGCTCATGCCCATGCTCCTTCGGCACCGTTCGGCGCTGCATGTGATTCATCTGCGGGTACGCGCCGAACGACATGCACCGGTTGGACTCGCCCCGCGGCCTGCTGCCCCGCGTTGCCGCAGCCATCGAACGCCGCCGGCTCCTGCCACGATACGTCGAGGTCGACCTCGGGCTCAGGCGGCGATGCATCGGTGTCGACGCGCTCGCCGGCGATGTCGAGCAGCGCGCCGAGAACGGCCGCATAGCCAGAACCGCGCCGATCGACGGCGCTGTAAATGCGCTGAACGATATGCGCGACCTCACCGAGTAACGCGACGGCCGCTTCGCGTGGCTGCGTCGATGCGTATTCGAGCAGCACCGTCAAATGATCGGGCAATTCGTCGGAACGCAACGCCAAGCCCGCTTGCTCGTAGGTTGCGATCAGATCGAGCATGGCCGGCCCGCGCTCGCGTGAATCGCCATGCACGTGCTCGAACAGATGCAGCGCGGTCCCGCGTCCTCGATCGAACAGCTCGACATAAGCTGCCTGCGCCTCGAGCTCATCGCCAGCGCCGATCGTGACCAACAGCGACTCGATCCCGGCAACGCGCTGCGCCCCGATGAAGCTCGATGCGCGCAATAGCTCGCGGAGATCATCGAGGTGGCGTCGCCACTCGGCATCGGGATAGCTGAGCAAATACGCCAGCGCGCGCAGCGTCAATGCGAACGCGGTCCGCTGAGGGTCCGGTTGTTCCGATCGTTCCAATCGTTCCATGATCAGCTCTCCACCTTGATCGGGATCGTCCGTTTGCCTTGGCCACCGAACAGGCTTGCGTCCTCATCGCCGTGATTGCAACCGTTGCCGAAGCTGAATCCGCAATCGCCACGCATGTCGAACGCATTCTCGGCGTACTCGCGATGCGACGTCGGAATCACGAAGCGATCTTCATAATTCGCGATCGCCATCACGCGGTACATCGTCTCCATCGTTTCGACGCTCATGCCAACCTGGCGCAGCACCGTGTCGTCGGTGATGCCGTCCACATGCTTGGCACGTTGGTAAGCGCGCATCGCCAGCATCCGCTCGAGCGCACGCACGACCGGGCCTTCGTCGCCTGCCGTCAGCAGATTCGCGAGATATTTCACGGGAATCCGCAACTGGCTGACATCGGGAATCGCACCGTTCGCACCGATATGGCCCGCTTGCGCGGCGCCCGTGATCGGCGACAGCGGCGGCACATACCACACCATCGGCATCGTGCGGTACTCGGGGTGCAGCGGCAACGCAACCTGCCATTCGACGGCCATGCGGTACACGGGGCTGTTGCGCGCGGCGTCGAGCCAGTTCTCCGGCACGCCGTCACGCCGCGCCGCTTCGATCACGGCAGGATCGTGCGGATCGAGGAACACGTCGAGCTGCGCGCGATACAGGTCCTGCTCGTTCTCGACGCTGGCGGCCGCTTCGATCCGGTCGGCGTCGTAAAGCAACACGCCGAGATAGCGGATGCGCCCCACGCACGTTTCGGAGCACACGGTGGGCTGCCCCGCTTCAATACGCGGGTAGCAGAAGATGCACTTCTCCGCCTTGCCGCTCTTCCAGTTGTAGTAGATCTTTTTGTAGGGGCAACCGCTGACGCACATGCGCCAGCCGCGACACTTGTCCTGGTCGATCAGGACGATGCCGTCCTCCTCGCGCTTGTAGATCGAACCCGAGGGGCACGATGCCACGCATGCGGGATTCAGGCAGTGTTCGCAAAGACGCGGCAGGTACATCATGAACGTATTCTCGAACTGTCCGTAGATGTCCTTTTGAATCGCCTCGAAATTGCTGTCCTGGCTGCGCTTCGAGAACTCGCCGCCCAGGATCTCCTCCCAGTTCGGCCCACCCGTGATCTTATCCATCGGCTGGCCCGTGATGAGGCTGCGCGGCCTGGCTGTCGGCGCCGCCTTCATTTCCGGCGCGCTTTGCAGATGATCGTAGTCGAACGTATAGGGCTCGTAGTAATCGTCGATCTGCGGCAGGTTCGGATTGGCGAAGATGCGCGAGAGCACCTTGAGCTTGCTGCCCTGGCGCGGTTCGATCGAACCGTCCTTTTTGCGAATCCAGCCGCCGTTCCACTTCTCCTGGTCTTCCCACTGTTTCGGATAGCCGACCCCGGGCTTCGTTTCGACGTTGTTGAACCACGCGTATTCAACGCCGGGCCGATTCGTCCAGACGTTCTTGCAGGTCACGCTGCAGGTGTGGCAACCGATGCACTTGTCCAGGTTCAGCACCATGCCGATTTGGGCGCGCACTTTCATTTTTCGACTCCTTGCGTTTGCGCCGCGCTCACCGCAGCCGCGGGTTCGTCAAGCCAATCGACATGCCGCATCTTGCGCACGACCACGAACTCGTCGCGGTTGGTGCCGATCGTTCCGTAATAGTTGAAGCCGTAGCTGAGTTGCGCGTAGCCGCCGATCATATGCGTGGGCTTCAACACGATGCGCGTCACCGAGTTGTGAATGCCGCCGCGCACGCCCGTGATTTCCGAGCCGGGCGTATTGATGATCTTTTCCTGAGCGTGGTACATGAGCACCATGCCAGGCTTGACGCGCTGGCTGACCACCGCGCGCGCTGAGATCGCGCCGTTGACATTGAACAGTTCGATCCAATCGTTGTCCTCGATGCCGGCCCGACGCGCGTCGTCTTCGCTGAGCCATACGACGGGACCGCCGCGATTGAGCGTCAACATCAGCAGATTGTCGCTGTACGTGCTGTGGATGCCCCACTTCTGATGCGGCGTAATGAAGTTCAACACGATCTCGGTATTGCCGTTCGGCTTGACGCCGTTCATGAGATCCGTCGCCTTCATGTCAACGGGCGGGCGGTAACTGGTGAAGCCTTCGCCGAACGCGATCATCCAGGGATGGTCCTGGTAGAACTGTTGACGGCCGGTCAGGGTCCGCCAGGGAATCAGCTCGTAGACATTCGTGTAGCCCGCGTTGTAACTGACCGTCTCGCTCTCGATGCCGCTCCAGGTGGGCGAACTGATGATCTTGCGCGGCTGTGCCTGGACGTCGCGATAGCGGATCTTCTCGTCTTCGCGCGCCAGAGCCAGGTGCGTATGATCGCGCCCTGTCGCCTTGGACAACGCCTCCCATGCCTTGACCGCGACGTGGCCGTTCGTCTCCGGAGCAAGTTGCAGGATGACTTCGCACGCGTCGATGTCGGTGACGATACGCGGCATGCCTTGCGTTACACCGGCCTCCTGTGTCAATCCATTCAGTTGTCCTAACTGTTGGACCTCGGCTTCCGTCTTCCAGGCGATGCCCTTGCCGCCGTTGCCGATCGTCGTCATTAACGGGCCGAGCGCCGTGAACCGCTTGTACAGGTTCGGATAGTCACGCTCGACGAGCGTCACCTGCGGCGCTGTCTTTCCCGGTATCACCGCGCACTCGCCTTTGCGCCACTCGCGCACTTCGAACGGCTGCGCGAGCTCCGCGGGCGTGTCGTGCATGAGCGGCGTCATCACCACATCGCGTTCGACCCCCAGATGGTCCGGGCACACCTCGCTGAATGCCTTCGCAAAGCCCTTGTAAATTTCCCAATCCGAACGCGACTGCCAAACCGGGTCCACCGCCGCCGAGAGCGGATGAATGAACGGATGCATGTCGCTCGTGTTCAGATCGTTCTTCTCATACCAGCTCGCCGTCGGCAGCACGATGTCGGAGTACAGGCACGTCGTGCTCATCCGGAAGTCGAGCGTGACGAGCAGATCGAGCTTGCCTTCCGGCGCCTGCGCGTGCCAGTTCACTTCCTGCGGCTTGGCGTCGCTCGGCCCAAGGTCCTTGCCCTGCACGCCGTTACTCGTCCCCAGCAAATGCTTGCAAAAATATTCGTGGCCCTTGCCCGACGAACCCAGCAGGTTCGACCGCCATACGAACATGTTGCGCGGCCAGTTTTCGGGGGCGTCGGGATCTTCGCAACTCATCTTCAAGTTGCCGCTTTCCAAGCCGTTAGCGACGAAATCACGGACATCCTGGCCTGCCCGCTCCGCCATGTCGGCGAGACGCAGCGGGTTCGTCGTCAACTGCGGTGCGCTCGGCAGCCAGCCCATGCGCTCGGCGCGTACGTTGTAGTCGATCATGCTCGCTTGCGCGTACGAAGCGTCGGCCAGCGGCGAGGCGATCTCGTCCGGACCCAGCTTCTCGTAGCGCCATTGATCGGTATGCGCATAGAAAAAGCTCGTACTGTTCATCTGGCGCGGCGGGCGCGCCCAATCGAGCGCAAACGCCAGCGCCGTCCAGCCCGTCTGCGGCCTGAGCTTTTCCTGGCCGACATAGTGGGCCCAACCGCCGCCGCTGCGGCCGATGCACCCGCACATCATCAAAAGATTGATGACGCCCCGGTAGTTCATATCGGCGTGATACCAGTGATTCATCGCCGCGCCGATGATGACCATCGATTTGCCGTGCGTTTTGTCGGCGTTCTCGGCGAATTGGCGCGCCAGCGCAACGATCTGCCCGCGCGGGACGCCCGTGATCGATTCGGCCCATGCCGGCGTGTAAGCGGCGTCGACGTCGTAATTCGCTGCGCCGCTGCCCAGCCCGCGATCGACGCCGTACTGCGCGGCCTGCAGGTCGAACACCGTTGCGACGTAGGTTTCGTTGGCGCCGCCCGCGTCATTTGCATCGCCGCCGAGCGCGACGCGAACGGCCGGGACGCGCGCGACCGATATCGCGCCGCTTTGCGCGTTCGCGGGGAAATGAGGGTTGTGCACGCCGCCGAAGTACGGAAACGCCACGTCGACAATCTCATGCGCCTGCGGCGTATCTTCGAGCACGGAGAGTTTCAGGCTCACTGCGCCGTCGTTTTGCGCATCCCGTTCTTCAAGATTCCATTTGCCCGCATCGTCGCGCCCCTGCGCCCCCCAGCGAAATCCGATCGATCCGTTCGGCAATGCGACGCGGCCCGTGCGATCGAAGGCTACCGTTTTCCATTCGGGATTGTTCGTCTGCCCGAGGTGGCCGGCGAAATCGTTCGCGCGCAGATACCGATCCGGCACGAGCGTCGTGCGGCCATCGGGCAACGTGTGCCGCTTGAGCATCACGAGCATCGGCATGTCGGTATAGCGCCGCACGTAGTCGTCGAAGTAGGCGCTGCGCTTGCGGAAGAAAAATTCCGTCAGGACGACATGGCCCATCGCCATGGCAAGCGCGGCGTCGGTGCCCTGCTTCGGGTGCAGCCACAGATCGGCCAGCTTGGCTACTTCGCTATAGTCGGGCGTGATCGCAACGGTCTTTGCGCCCTTGTAGCGGACTTCGGTAAAGAAGTGGGCGTCGGGCGTGCGGGTCTGCGGCACGTTGCTGCCCCACGCGATGATGAACGTCGAGTTGTACCAGTCGGCCGATTCAGGCACGTCGGTTTGCTCGCCCCAGACCTGGGGGCTCGCCGGCGGCAGATCGCAGTACCAATCGTAAAAACTCATGCAGACGCCGCCGATCAGGCTCAGATAGCGGCTGCCCGCAGCGTAGCTGACCATGCTCATGGCCGGGATCGGCGAGAAGCCGATGATGCGATCGGGCCCGTGACGTTTGATCGTATAAACGTTCGCGGCGGCGACGAGGCGATTGACTTCATCCCAGGTGCTGCGCACGAAGCCGCCCATGCCGCGCACTTGCTGATAATCGCGCCGTGCTTCGTCGTTTTCGACGATCGACGCCCACGCATCGACGGGATCGCGATGCAAGGCCAACGCAGCGCGCCAGCGCTTGAGCAAGCGGCCCCGCACCATCGGATACTTGACCCGGTTTGCGCTGTACAGGTACCAGGAATACGAAGCGCCGCGCGCGCACCCGCGCGGCTCGTGATTGGGCATGTCCCAGCGCGTGCGCGGATAGTCGGTTTGCTGGGTTTCCCACGTGACGATGCCGCCCTTCACGTAGATCTTCCACGAGCATGAACCCGTGCAGTTGACGCCGTGCGTGCTGCGCACGATCTTGTCGTGCGACCAGCGGTTGCGATAGGCATCCTCCCACTTGCGATCTTCGCCGGTCGTGACGCCGTGGCCTTCCGAAAAGCGCTCCGACGGCAGTGCGAAGTGAATCAGTCGATCGAGAAAGTGACTCATGGATGCTCCGAATTCAACATGGCATCGGTGCTCGGCGGCGCGCGTACTGCCACCACGTCACCGCGATACAGATCAGATAAAACCCGATGAAGACGTACAGCGCTGCCTCGGGGCCGCCCGTCAGCGAGATCGAGGTGCCGTAGCTCTTGGGGATGAAGAAGCCACCGTACGCCGCCATTGCCGCGGTAAAGCCCAGCGTGGCCGCGGCCTCGGTGTTGCCCTGCTTCGTCGCGCGCTCGATCGCCGCGCGGTCGTGCGGATCGGCCTCTTTCAGGTTCAAGGCGAGAAAGATCACCGGAATCATGCGGAACGTCGAACCGTTGCCGATGCCCGTCGTGAAGAACAGCACGAGAAAGCTCAGGAAGAAGCCGCCGAAGCTGCCGCCCGACGGCCCAGAGGGCAGGAAGAACAGCACGCCGCCGACCGCCAACGCCATCACGACGAAATTCCAGAGCGTGACGCGTGCGCCGCCAAGCTTATCGGCGAGCCAGCCGCCGAAAGGACGCACGATTGCACCGATCAACGGGCCGAGCCAGGCATAGGCAAGCGGATTGACGGTCGGAAATTCGTTCTTGATCAACAAGGGAAAGCCGGCCGCATAGCCGATGAACGAACCGAAGGTGCCGAGGTAGAGCAGGCACATGAGCCAGTTGTGTTTGCGTCGGAAGATCGCCGCCTGCGCCGCGAAGGAAGCCTTCGCTTCGGCGATGTCGTTCATGCCGAACCACGCGGCGAGCGATGCCACCGCGATCCACGGCACCCAGATGAACGCCGCGTTTTGCATCCAGACCTGCGATACATGCCCGGCCTTGACGATCGTTTGCGGCGCGCCGCCGAAGATGCCGAGCACGCCTGCGGTGACCACGAGCGGACTCAGAAACTGCACGACAGACACGCCGAGATTGCCGAGACCCGCGTTGACGCCGAGCGCGGAGCCTTTGCGCTCCTTCGGAAAGAAGAAGCTGATGTTGGCCATGCTCGAACTGAAGTTGCCGCCGCCGAAGCCGCACAGCAGCGCAAGTGCGAGCATGGTGCCGTAAGGCGTCGTGTTGTCTTGCACGGCAAAGCCGATGCCGAGCGCAGGCACGAGCAGGGATGCCGTCGAGATGGCCGTCCAGCGTCGACCGCCGACGAGCGGCACCATAAACGAATAGAAGATGCGCAACGTCGCACCGCTCAGCGCGGGAGCGGCGGCGAGCCAAAACAGTTGATCCGTCGTGTATTTGAATCCCAGCCCGGGCAAGCTGACGGCGACGACGCTCCAGACTTGCCAGATTGCAAAGGCCAGGAACAGGGCCGGCACCGAAATCCAAAGATTGAGCTTCGCAACGGCTTCGCCCTCGCGCTCCCAAAAGGCCTTGTCCTCGGGCGTCCAGATGTCCAGCGTGTGGCCGCTTCGCTGCGTCAGCGAACGGATGGTCATGGCGGCACCCCTATCGATTGGTTTTGATCTCGGCGGCGCGACGCGTTCGATCGGTTTCCTCCGAATGCGCTCACGCCGACGAACCAGAAACTAACCGGTCGGCCCGATGCCTGAATTGATGTCGATCAAATACATCAAAAAGTCGATGGAGCGCGACAGCGTGTCCGCAATCCACCGCTCACAACGAGGCAAAGTATTGATGCGCGTCATGGCGGCAGATGTGTCGCGCGCGGACAATCAACCATGATTGCCTGCGGCGTTTGGGAGTTTGTGACGCGCTTCGGTGACACGGGCCGGCGAGCCGGCGCCTCCATCCCTTTCAGCTCGCCAGTGCGAAATCGAGTGGCCAGCGCTTGCGCAGAAAGTCGATGATGTTCTGATCGAGTGCGGGCGAAGCGTACACCCACGTCACCGGCCCAGCGGCGAGCTTCGGCAGTTTTTCGCAGCGAATACCTGCATGCACGAGCGGTAAGTTGCGCGCGCGGTACCACTCGATATCCGCGGCGGCGCCGGGGTCGTCGCTGTAGCAGAGCCACTCGGCGGCAAAGGCGGCCTGCGCTGACGCCAACGCGTTGCTTACGCCTTCCGGCAGCGGAGAGCGATTCCCAAGGACGATCTCCGTCGGCGGGTACGCAATCACCCAATCGTCGTAAACGTCGTCGCTGACGCTGTGATAGAAGGTCGCTTCGTGCATCGAATAGTAGCGCTCGAGCATGAAGAAGCTCGCCACGAATCCGCCGCGTGACGGTCCCGTGTACCAGCCGTAAACGTTCTCGCCGTCCACGAGCACGACGACGGCGCACATCAGGCCTGGCCCGTGCGGCTCGTAGACAAGGTAGGTCGCGCGTTGATTCATGACGCTCTCCTTTGCCACGTACGGCGCGCTTGCGCGAGCCGCCTGCTGCTCCATGCTGTCGATGCAGGCGCCCCTTCCGGGCGTGACCGCTTCGGCGTACCAACGGCGAAAAAATTCGCCACCCTGCCGCAACTCGTCGGCCGTTAGGGCGTCGAATGGCTTCGAACAGCGCAGTTCGGCAGGCTGCACAGCGGCACAATGGGCGCAATGGGCGCACGGTACGCTGCTCAGCCTAGCGTGCGCCGCCCCGTTGCGGTGCGCTTTGATCGCCGTCAAACCTGCGTGCATCGCCTCTCGCCGTGGCGCTTTGACGCCGATCAACGCATGCGATTTCGCACGCGCTTACGCTGGCCGTGAGCGTCGTGCAGCGCGGCGGACGCCATGGGGCGAACGCCAATCAGGGCCGCATCGGAGCGGCAAGGAGCATCGGAATGAACGACAGCTATGAGCGCCGGGCCCTGCTGCTGCAGCTCGGCAGCGTCCTGCAGACGACGAGCCTGCTGCTCGCGCACGAGCGCCCCGACGAAACGCTGGGCGAGCTGACCGAGGCGCAGCCTCTGCTCGCCGATGTGCCGCTGCTCGAATACGCTTACCAACGCATGACCGTGCGTGAGTTTGTCGCGGCTGCCTTGCGCGCGTTTTGCCTGTGGCCACAGTTGCTGTTGGAAACACCGCTCGATCGCGCGGCGCTCGCCAGCCCGGTGCGCGAGCACCTGTTCCATGACAACCCGCACGGCTGGGCCGCATATGCCGCTTCGATACAAAGCGAAGTAGCGTGGTTCGGCAAGCCGACACCCGTCGCCGGCAACCGGCACGACGGCGATGGGGCGCGCCGCACGGCGTAAGTCGCGCCCCATTGCCCCGTTGCCCTCTTGTTTCGCAGACGGTGGCAAGCGTGCGGACGACGCATAGCGTCAGTTCCGCGATGCGTCAGCGCGCCGCGCCTTTGCCGCGGCGCGCGCCATTCACCGCTACTTCGCCTTCGGCTGAAAACCCTCGGCGCCGACCTGCCAGAGCGAGAACGCCCATTCGTCTGCGAAACGGTCGGCCGTTTGCTTGACGCTCGAGCCGATGCCATGCCCCGCATCGTAGTCGACCCGCAGCAATACGGGCCGCCCGCTCGAGGTTGCGGCTTGCACGCGCGCTGTCATTTTCAGCATGTGCCACGGCGAGACGCGCGGATCGTTCGCCCCCGTCGTAAACATGACGGCGGGATATGGCGTGCCGTCATGAATGTGCGCGTAGGCACTCATTGCGTAGAGCCCATGAAAACCGGCTTCGGTCGTCGTCGAGCCCATTTCGGGCACGTTCGGCGGGCCGTTCGGCTCCGTCTCGAAGCGCAACGTATCGGATACGCCGACGTCATCGAGCACGACGCGGAACAGGCCCGGATCGAGTGTCAGGGCACCGCCCATCACGATGCCACCCGCGCTGCGCCCGTTCGCCACCAGATAGCGACGCTGCGTATAGCCTTGGTCGATCATGTAATGCGCGCCCGCCAGGAAGTCGAACATCGTGTTGATCTTCCACTGCTTTTGGCCGGCACGGTGCCAGGCATCGCCATACTCGCCGCCGCCTCGCATATGCACGACCGTCATGATGCCGCCCTGCTCGAACCAGGCGCGCCACGCCGGTTGATAGTTGGGGTCCAGCGACAAGCCATAGCTGCCGTAGCCGTAGATGATCGTCGGATGCGAACCGTCGCGCGCAATGCCCTTCTTCGAAATGATCGAAATCGGCACCCGCGTGCCGTCGTAGCTCGTGGCGAACGTTTCCTGCGCCTCCAGTTCGTCCGACTCCGTCGTCGATGGCGGAATGAGTCCCGTGTCGGCCGCCGCGGCCGCACCCGGCGCATAGGCGATCTCGCGCGGCGCCTTGATCCAACCGCGCAGCTCGAACATCACGCCCGGCAGCTTCGCGTCGGGCTGAAGATCGCGAATCGCGCCCGCGAACGGTAGCCCGATCGTGCGATCGTCCTTGCCGTCGAAACCGGTCCGGTGCAGCTCGAACGTTGCGCCGGCGCGCTCGGCAAGGTATATCCCGTCGCTCGCCAGTGCAAAGGAGTCAATGACGTTGAGCCCCTCGGGCACGATCGTCGTCGCATGCGCGAGATCGGGACGCGCTGCCGGCATCGACACCACCTTGAAGCGCGAGGCGTCCTTGCCCGTCAACGCATAGAGACGATCGCCGTGCAGTTGCACGTCGACGACGCCGTCTTCCGGGCTCGCGATTTTCTTCCACGGCGTTTTGGCGCCGTGGATGTCGGCGAGTCGGGCAACGTAGAACGTATTCGGATTGTTATCCATGTTGTGATTCGCGACGGCAACGGCATACGGCGAATCGGGCGAAAGCAAGACGTAAGTCCCCTGTCCCTCGGGCACGTCGAGTTGCGCCGACACGCCGCGGCCGAAGACCGCGGCGTCGCCGTCGCCATCGGCGTGCTGCCCCAGCACGTGCAGGTGCGTCACTGCGTTGTACTCGCTTTGCGCAGGCGGCGTATTGGGGCCGACCTTCGGATAGCGCAGATAGAAGAACGAGCGATTGTCGTTGCGCCAGGACACCACGCACGAACTCGTGCGGTCGATCGCTTCGGCGAGTGCCCGGCCCGTTTGCACGTCGACCACGTGCAACACGCTCTGCTCCGAACCGCCTTCGGAAATGCCATACGCGACGTAGCGGCCGTCCCACGATGGCGCGTACCAATCGAGCGCGTAATGGCGCGCGCTGTCCTTCGACAACGCGGCGGGGTCGACGAGCACGTGCTCTTCGCCGTCGACGCCGTCGCGATAGGCCAGCTTCAGCAGGTTTTCGCCCGCCGCGGCCGTTTGGTAAAACAGCCGATGGCCTCGTCGCATGAAATCCGTGCGACGCAGATCGCCGCCCATCAACGACTCGACGCGCTGCACCAGCGCATTGCGGCCCGGAATCGCCGCCAGCGTGCGCCGCGTGTAGTCGTCCTGCGCCTTCATCCACGCCTGGACCACGGGATCTTTCAGGTTCTCCATGTAGCGGTAATTGTCGACGACCGGCGTGCCGTAATACGTATTCGTGACGGGATGCACGGGGGCGACGGGGGGAAGGTCGGCCGACCAGGCAGCGCTCGAGGCGGTGAGACAAGACAGAACCGTTACGGCTAGAAGAGGCTTGTTTCGTTTCATTGTTGTGCTCGCTCCAAGTAACGACGCGCAAGATTAACGCGCGGCGCGCCCCGACGATAGTAGAGAACTTGCTCGAATGATGGCGCCAAGTGAGCATCACGATCGCGCGGCGGGTTTTATTGCGCAGCATCGATCGCCCGGCGCAGACGTCGGCTTCGCGCTTGATCCCGGCCTTCAGGACCGGCGATCGCGCCAATTGACGATCAGCAATTCCGGCATCCACGCGAGCCGCACCATCGACAGGTTCCAGGGAAGCGTGTCGAGCAGGACATCGAATGCCTTCCCCTCGACGGACAGGCGCCAGTGCGGCTCCGCGCCGTCTTCGCGTTCGAGCCGGCCGCTTCGCATCAGAAACGACTCGCGCAGCCCTTCGATGGTCGTGCCGCGCAACTTGTCCCAGTTTTGCTTGACGCCGTTCAGCAGCCCCTCCGACAACCCAAGCTCGCGCTCGTCGCGTTCGCGGTCTGCACCGGCAGCGAGCGGCAGCGCGGGCGCCACGCCGCACATGACCTTGGCGAGTGGCAGCAGCGCCTCGTGGCGAGCGATGGCGTTGCAGGCCAGTGCGTGCAACAAATGCACGGCGCGACTTTGGGCATCGAAATCGACAAAGCGCCCGCCGCGTTGGAGTTCGAGCATTTCGAAGTACCGCGATAGAAACGGCCACAACATCACCATGCCGGCGTTTTCAACCTGGATCGGTGTGCTCGGCATATCGGGCGGCTCCGGTTTTCTGTCCTCCGGTGTGCCGGGGGCGCGGGTAGGCTGTCGTCGCTCGGGCGTTTCGGATGCGCTACGTGCCGGCGGGCCGGCGTCGAGCATCGACTCGCGCGCGGACAGCCAGGCAATCCAGTCGCGCGCGAGCGAGGCGTCGCGAGTCGTACCGGTCACAGCGCGGCGCCAGCGCGCGAGCACTTGCCGCCGCGTGACGGATTGAGCCGGTGCGCTCGGGCTCTGCGAAATCCCGCGGGATGCTTCGATCGCCCGGTGGCCAGGGTCGGCGAACGTTGCTTCGACGAGCGTCGCCAGCATGGCTTTCTCCCCGCCTCGCCGCGCATAGCGCAACCAAATGGCCTGTGCTTTCAGGCGCATCTGCTCGCCGGCCGACGGAGCGAACGCCATCGCCGCGTCGCAAAGCGCAACGGCCACCGGCGCCAGAGGCAATGACAAGATGCGTGTGACGAGTACGAACGTTTCGCCGCGCAGCGACGCCAATCGCGAGAAACCGGGTTCGGTCACCACCGTGCGCTCGATCAAACGCGCCAATATGCGCGGTGCGGTTTGAGCCAATCGGTGGAACGCAGCGTGCAGCAGAGTTGGCGACTGACTCTCTCCGTAGCGCAGATAGGCCACGATCAACGGTAGGTCTGCGCCGGTCCGGTGCGGCGCGTCGGTCGATTGCCCGGCCGGGCTTATCTCATCGTGCGGGCCAGTTGGCTTTGTGAGCTTCGTCAGCTTTGTTTGCCTTGCGGCCGCCGCAGCGGTTGCCTGCGATATGGTGGCAAGGGCATCTGTCGATGTGGCGGCCGCTGCCCCGGCCATGCCGCCTGCGCTCATGCGGGCACTCTGCTGCGCGCGTTCATCCGTGGGTGAACCAGGCGTCACGCGCTGCGCGGTCAATGCAGCGAGCGCCTCACGAAGCGCTGTCGATCCGGGTGACACGAAGGCCATCAGATGTTCAGCGACAGTCCCCGCATCGAAACCCGTGCGTCGGGCAAGGCCCTCGACGACGCGCGCGATCCTCGTGTCAAGCGACATCTGCGCGCCCGACGGCGACAGCAAAGCCGCGAGCCACGCACGCCGGGCTTCGCGCGCCATCCCCGGCCGGCCCAGCCGCCTTGCCATTGCCGAGGCAGCGTCGAGTAGCTCTTTCGATGCCTGGCCATGCGCGCTCTCAAGCGTCGACATCAAAAGCGGTACCGCGTCCGGCCTCAAAAAAGCCGACAGTCGACGCAGCACTGCCGGATCGGCGCTGCGCGCGCGCAGCCGCTCCATGACCTGCCCGCCACGCTCTTGCAATGCGAGTTCGAGCCACTGCCGGGACGGCATCGCGAGCCAGGGCGCTGCCTCGGCGTCAACGTGCCCCGTCGAAAAGAATTCGACGAATGCTTGCGCAGCGCCCGGCGCGTCGTTGCGATCGGCCAACGCGGTACGCACCGCCTCCCGCGGCAACCTACGCCACAAACGGCGAAGCTGAGCGCGTCCGCGGTCCGCTTCGTTCCAGACCGGGTTGCGCGCGAGCGCCGCCAACCAGCGACGCAACGGTATGCCGTGATAGCGTGCAAGCCGTGTCAGCATCGCGAGCACGGCATCGACCGAGCCGATCGACGCGTCGCTCGATGTCGCCCCAGGCTTGGGCGAGCCCGTTGCAGTCAATCTCGCCCGATGCGACAGCGCACTCAGTTCGGCCGCATCGAATCGCGTGGGCGTCAAGCGCAGCGCGCGCAGCAACCCGGGCCACGACGCAACGAACGCAGCGGCGAGGTCGCCGGACCCGGCAACGGCCGATGCTTCACGAAGGCCTTCTATCGCTGCAGGAACCGGCTTGGCCGCAGCTAACGACGACCCGGATTCGCCAACGACATCCGGCGCCGCATCACGGCCGGCGTTCGTGGCCACTCGCACGAGCCCGGCGCGCAGCATACGCATCCGCCGCACAGTCCCCGGTGCACTGTGCGTCGCCAGCAACAGCACGTCGACGAGTTCTGCCGGGGGCAGTTGCATCGCCTCCGCCGCTTTTGTCAGCATCCGCTCAAGCCAAATCGTTTCTGAGAAGGCCCCCGCTCGTAGTGCAACGAGCGTTTCGAGCGTCGCCGCCGATATCGCCCGCCGTAATGTCGCGCGTCGCGACATCGGCCACGGCGTGTGCTCGATCAATGCATCGAGTGCCGCGAGCGTGCCGACGATGCTCCGCGCAGCCGTAGGCTCGATTTCGGCAATCCATTCGGCGCGCGCCTTGGCGTCGAGCGAAGCGGCCAAACGCTCCTGCCGCCTTTGCACGTCGACGCTCCGCAGGCGAGTCCGACCACCGCGGTTTGGGCCGCCTTCGCCGCCACCGACACTCCATGCATCGTCGCCGCGCAACAACGCAACCATGCGGGAGGGCGAACGGCGGGCGATGCGTAACGCCACTTTCACCGGGTCGAAGTTTTCGTCTGCAAACCACGGCAGTGCGCCGAAATCCAGGTAAAAGGCGAGCGTTTGCGCATCGCGGGCATCGCCTTCGGCCGGCATGCGGTCGTCTTCTTGCGGATCGACCTCGCGCGCAACATGTTCTCCGTCTTGCTCGTGCGAGGCATGGATACCCGGCCCCTCGGGTCTGGCCCGCAGCGCGGCGTCTTCGCGCAGGTCGACCAGAATCCGGTGCAACGATTCATCGCGCTCGACCTCCTTGGAAGCCGATCCCAACCGCTCGAGCAATGCATCGATCAACGTGAGGTACTCGAGCCCTGCCCGCGTCGCCAAGCCTCGCAGCAGCGCGGAGAGGAACGAACGTCGGTTGAAGCGGCCACCGCGGTCCGCCAGCAGGTAGGCAAAAACCGTTTGCCAAAGCGCGTCGTCGAAATCGTCGGGACGCATTCGCGCAACGGGCGCTGCACGCTGACGCGCGGCGACATAGCGCACATCGCCGAGCACCTCTTGCGCATCGTTCGGTCGAAGCGCTTGCACCGCACGCACACGCATCGTCGCCGTCATCGCACCGACCCAGCGCTCGCGGCGCGCCGTATGCCGTCCATGCTCGCGCATCAACCGAACGAGCGCGGCCGTATCGGCATCGAGCGCATCGAGGAAGGTCTGTTCGATCGTGTCGGCGCCAGCGGTGACGCGGCCTTCGAACCATGCAGCGAGCCTCGACAGACGCGCATCGCCCCACGCATGCGACCCCGCACCCGCATGGTTGGACGCCCTGCTCCCTGGGGGCTCCGCCGACGCGGCCAGATCCGAGAATCCTGGCGCGGTCGATGTCGCACTGCGCGCGTCCGTGCTCTGATCCGCCACGGTTCGCCTGGCACCGACGACGGACGCCGGAAAGCCGAATCGGTCGATCAGCGCCGTACGCAAAAGCCCCACGAGCCGCTCTTCGAGTCGTGCTTCGAGCTGTTCGTGCGCGACAGACCCGAGGTCGATCTCGATTCGTGCGAGGATGCGCTCGCGCGCGTCCCCGGCGTAGCCTTCCAATGCTTCGTCGATCAGCGCAGGCAGCCGCTCGCGCGCGAATCGCGCGAGGCGATCGCCGATCGTCGTGGCGTCGGCGCGGCGGGTAATCGTCGGCTCCAGTACGACCCGACTCACGCGCGAAGCACGGTCCATTACGGCAACGCGTAGCCGCGTGCGTCGATACGTTCGATGAAGCGGCGCAAATCCGCGGCTTCATCGATCGGGCGGGACGGCGCCTGGGCAGAGGCGAAAGCACGCTGGCCCGCGCGCCACGCGTCGTTCAACCGTTCGAATTCGGTCATCTCGCTCAGGCCGATCCAATAGCAGCGCGCATCCAGATGGACGGGTGTGTTCTCGAAGACGGTGCGCTGCGCGAACGCGCGAAACTCGGGATCCTGGAAGCGAACCGGCCAGTCCGGAAAAATCAGGCTGACGCGCTGGCGATAAAAGTCGTCGCTGACGCTGGCCGTTTCTGGGCGCAGCAGCACATGCTCGACGACATGAAACCCCTCACCCGCATACAGCTTGCGTGGGTCGTTCGCCAGTTCATTCAAATAACGAATCAGCCGATCGCGTGCGGCAAGCACCGCTTCGCGCGAATCGCCGCGATGCACGGCCTGCTGCTGTCCGCCCGGAGGCGTGAACGTCAGAATCCATCGGCCCGTGCCGTCGTGCGTGCGTTCCTGGGCCGGCTCGCGGGTCACGTCATAGTGCGTGGCCGATACACCATGTTTCAGCAAACCGGACACGATGTCGCTTTGGGCCGACGAGAAGGTGTACGAGCGCCGGTTTGCACGCGACGCCTTCTCGTTGCTCGATTCGTCGCGTGCGACGTAGTAGAGAAACGGCGGTGGCTCACGCGTCAGGCGCGCCTCGCCCGTGCGCAAGCGTCCGTTCGCATCCGTGTGCGGTTCGATCCCCAGCAGCAGCGCCAAGCGGTGCCGATAGCCGCCAGCCGGCTCGTCGGGCAGCTTGCCCGGGCCCGCCATCCTCTCAGGCAAAGCCGGTCCGTAGTCGATACCTGTCGCACGTCCGTAGCTCAACGGCACGATATTGGCGAGAAAAACCGTCTTGGCCCGCTGCAACCTCGCCGGCAACGCAGCGCCGCCGTCGCGGCGCGGGTCCAGACGCTGCAGCAACGCATTGTCGAAGTGCTCGCCAAAGCGCGCCAGCAGGTGATCGAGAAAGCGATTGCGGCGCTGGACGGCGGGATCGAAGCGAGCCGTCAGCGCTTGGAGGCCGTTGAGATAGCCGCTCGTCGTCGCCGTATCGGAGGCCGGCAATCGTTCGATGTAGGCCGCATTCAACGTCGGTTCCGAGCTCAACCGGCGCAGCCATTCGATCAGCTGCTCACGGCCGTCGCGCGCGCTGTCGATCGACGCGAAGCGGATTTCGCCGGTAGCGATCAGTTCACGCTGAGCGTTATGCAGCGTCAGACGAAGCCAGCCGTTGTCGTCCCGCCGCAGGCGATAGCGTGAGCGTATCGTCCCGTGCTCGAGCATGTCCGACTCGCGCTGCGCGCGTTCGGCAAGCGTCGGCAACGATCCGCTGTCCAACACGATGCGCCCGCTTTCATCGACGATACGCAGCACGATGCCGCTCAGCGCCCGCACCACCAAATGGCGTGCGGCAAATGGCGGATCATCGGCGCATCGCGCGAGCAGCGCCGCCACGCGCGCACGCGCGGCTTGCGCCGTCCCGCTCGAACCATAGCGTTCCTCGCCGATCGCAAGCGCGCTGCCGTCGGCGGCGTCGACGACGAGGCGCCACTCCCACTGCGCCGCTTCGCGTCGATGCTCGACGCGTTCGACGCGATACGCCTGTGGGTCGCCGCCGCGCCGCACCAGTTCGGCGCGCACCGCCTGCGCGTCGGCGAGGCTGCCCGTCTCGCGCCCGACGAGCACCACGCGCCGCTCGTCGTCGACGACATAGACGCCATGCTGCATGCGCTCGGTGCCGTCTAGTCCCGGCGTCTGCGCGAGCAGCGCGAAAACGTCCGGCGGATCGGTCTCGCGCACCGGCGTATGAATCAGCGGTTGATAGTAGTAGCTCTGCCTTGCGCCAGCGCCGGATTCGAGCGCGAACAATTGCCAGGCGTTCGCCAGTTGCGCGAGATGGTTCGCCAGCAGCTGCTCGAATAGCAGCAGATAGCCCTTCAACTGCTGCGCGAGCGCCTCGCGGCGGCGGCGATCGAGGATGACGGGCGGCGCGGCGGACCGGGCGGCGCCGTCCTCGGTGCGCCAATGCGGCAGTGCCGGAACACCCTCACGGCCGATGCCGTAAGTCATCGGAAACTGATATTGAATCGACGTGTATTGCCCGAGATCGACGAACGGCGCAGTGGGCACGCGGCCATAATCGAGCGCCTGCGTTTCGAGCTCCGTATAGTTTTGCTGTTCCGTCAGATCCGCTACGCGTGCTTCGATCAAACGGTAGACGCGCGTGGTATCGACGGCTTGCGCAATACCGCCTTCGAGTTCGACTTCGATCTTGTACGGTCCTTTCGGCGGCTCGAAGATCGAGGGCGAGAGCCGCGGCACTGCATCGTCGCGCAGCAACAGCGTCGCCACCGATGAACCGGGCTCCTCGCCTTCCAGCCGCACTTTCGACACCCGTCGCACGCCTGGCACCGAGAGCATGATGTCGACCAGTTCGTCACGCGTGACCCGCCGTTTGTAGTCGGCGAGGTCGCGCTCCTCGATCACGCCGAGCCCGAGCCTCGGCCCAACGAACACGGCGTCGGGCGACACGCCCTTCTGCAGCAGCGCTCCCGGCGCCTGTACCTTCGGCGACGGCACGAGCGATTGCTGCAAGGCGAACAGCACATCGGCCAGCACCTGGGCCGTGTCGGCATGCACGCCGACTTCGATCGTTGCGCAAACGGTAACCGGTTGCGCCTTGAGCAAGGTGATGCCGGCAAGATCCTCGCCCAGGTTGCGTTGCGCGCGCATCTGGGCAGCCACCGAAGCGAGCAACGATGCGCGATCGGCGTCGCTCGTCATTTCCTCTTCGTAGCTCTCGACGCGAACCTCGTAGAGCCCCGACGCGAGGTCCGGCGCGCCGTTCTTCCGCGGCGGCGCAAGCCACGCGTTTTTCAGAAACGTGACGCGGTCATAGAGCATGCGACGGTAGTCGGCGAGCGTCCACGGCGCGTTCGTCAGAATGCGCTCGCCTGTCACGAGCGTGTCGCCGGGCCCGTTCGTTCCGCTTGCTGCGCTCGCCGCGCCGACTCCGTCCGTACCCGGCTTCGCGGCCAACAACACCGGCATTGCGTGCGTGTTGCGCAGACCCAGGTCGGTCAGCGCATAGCAAAGCTGCTCGAGGATCGTGACGCCGGGATCGTGCTCGTTGTAGTCGGTCCACGAATCCTGCGTAAGCCGCTGGCAATAGTCGAGCCCACGCGCGATCAACGCCGCATAGTCTTGGGCGGTTGTCGGCGGCGCGCTGCGCGGGATCGTCGGCGAGCGCTCCGTCGCAGGCGCTTGCGGCCCGGGCAGGCCCACGCGTCCCGTCGTTTCGCTCGGCATCACCACAGTCGCGTCACATGGAAGCGGATCTGCGCAGGCTTGCCGTCGTCGCTGACGCCGTAAGCGAAGTGCGTCCGGATTGCGAGATCGTAAGCGGTGGGCCGCTTGAACCACCCTGCTCGACGGGGTTGCCAGCGCACTTCGAGCCGCCGCAGCCAGCTCCAACCGCGCGACGTGCGCGTGACGCGAAGGCCTTTCCTGCTACCGTTGAAGGCCGTGAGCACAACCGCGTGCAGCACGGCCTGGCGGCCGGCCGACTGCGCGCCCGAGACCTGGGCGACGAGTTCGAATGCACAGCATCCGTTCAGCGCCGGCAGCACGACCTGCCATTTGCCGTCGGCCGGCACTTTGCCGGGCGCCACCGCGGCACCGCCGGGAAAGCCGGCGGTCGTAGACGCCGTGCCGCCGTATGTGCCGACGCGCGCCGATGCGCCCAGCCAACCCTGCACCGCAAACGGGACCGCGGCATCGCCGGCCGGCACGGTCCACTGGCCATCGGTGTCGAGCGTGAGCAGCGGCTGCTGTCCTTCGGATAACGCAATGCGGCCAGCCAGATCGTCCTCGATATCGAAGTTGCGCGAGCCGATCGCCAAGGGGCTGGGATCGCCCCCGGCTGCGGCGCCGTTCTGCGGCGAGCCGCCGTTCGCTTCGGGATCGGTGCGATGGACGAACGAATCGATGAGCGCCCCGAAGTCTGAGCCCGTGGGTCGGGCGCCGTCCGCAAAGCGCTTTTTCAGCGCGGCACGCGAAGCCACATCGGCAGGTAGAGTCGTAGCCATGGTTTTCACGCCTCGTTGAAATCAGGTGGCCCGTCTGCGTCGCCGCGCGGCGATGCATCGGCTTGGTCGGGAAAATCGATGAAGGTGTCTTCGATCGTTTGCGCATCGAAAAAGCGGTCGCCGCGCGTACGGTCGCGCCGCCCGCCGCGATGCAATTCGCGCTCGAGGAACTTCACGTAGTACACCGGCGCCATCGCCGGTGCGGCGGCCGATTCGGTTGCGCTCGTCGTTTGCGCTGCCACGAAATCGTCGCCGATCGTATAGCTGCCGATACCGGCCGGCGCGGGGTCGGGCCCGCCGCCCGCCAGGCCGAGACGATGGGCATCGGCCGGCACGAGCACGGACCACGGCGTGCTCGGGCGCACGGGCTGGTTCTGATCGAACCAGAGCACGCGCCAGTCGTTGCCGGCGCCGTCGGCCGACACGTTGTAGATCACCTCGATATGAAATTCGACAAGCTCGGCGATATAGTCGCGCTGACGAATGAAACTCGCGACGGCATTGCCGTCGATCGCGCCATAGCCGATCGGCTGTCGCCCCGCGGCCTGCGTGCGCCAGGGCGCCAGCGCGCCATCGAGCCCCGCGGCCAACTCGTTCAGGTAGTAGGTCGCGCTCTTGCCGCTCTTCAAGCGGACGGCAGCCACCACGCGCACCTGCTCGTAGCTTGGATTACGCACGGTCAGGCGCCGCAGGAACGGGGAGACGTAGGGCCGCAGGGTATCGAGCACGGCGCGCATCGTCGCTTGCGGCACAAACGAAAGACCTGTCGCACCGGACGCCGAGGCGGACGTCGAGGCCACGGAAGCCGGCGTGACGACGAGCACGACGTCGCCCGCGCTCAACCGCGCCGCACCGCTATAGCCGTCGCTGTTGCCTGGACCGATGCATTTGACCTGCGCGATCTCGGAGAACGATTCGAGGACGAGGCGCTCGTAATCGTACGGTTGGATTGCGCGCTGCTTGTGCCTGAGCCGCTCGGCCACGCGCGTTGCGAACGTGGCCGTCGTTTCGGCCGGCGCGCCGCCCACCGTGGCGATGGGCTGGGCGACGGCTTTGATCGCCGGCAACTTTGTCGCCAGCCCCGCAATCGCACCGGCCGGCAGATTGGCGATGACGGTTTGCCCGTCGGTCACGCGGCGCGCCGTCACGGCGTTGGGCATCAAGGCGACGATGTTGCCGATCTCGTCGAGCGGCTCGGAGCGCATCGCGGCGATCCATGCAAAGCCTGCCGGCATCAGCGTCGTGCGCGTATCGAGTCGCGGCGGCAGCGTCAGCGCCACGATGCCGGAGCTCGTCAGCCCGTAAGTCGTATCCGACAGCACATCTTCTTGCCGGAACCGCTGCCAGCGGTTGTCGGCAAGATAGCACCATTGCAGCGCGCCGCCCGGCTCGCCTGCGCCCTGCCCGGCTGCGCTGTCTCGTGTGAAGTCGAGCTGCTGCGGTGCATGGCGGTCGGCAAGTTGCACGAGCAACGTGAACGTATCGCCGGGCGCCACGCCGGCGAGCCCCAAACATAGCGCGCCGCGCACGCCGGGCGGGGCGAAGTGCGGTTCGAAACGATGCCGCACGCGCACATGCCCGAACGGCGCGAGCGCATAAAAGCGCAGCATGCCGCCGTGTTCCGGCGCGTCGAAGCTCAACGTGGCCTGCGCGGTGTAGTCGATCGCAATGCTGCTGGCCGTCGGCACCCAGGGAGGATTGGGGATCGGCACGAGGTCGGCTTTGTTCGCGCGGTGGTTCGCGCGCGCATTGGCGAGCACCGCTTCGGCCAAGGCGCGCGAGTAGACGTCGTAACCGAATGCACCATCCGGTGCGGCGAGCGTCACGCGTAGCGCTCCGATCTCTTCATTCGCGCCGAGCGAATCGCCATGTCCTACGCCGACGAACGCAAACCGCGTCGAAGGTGCGGCACGATCGGGCGCCGAAGCCGATGTGAAGCCGTTCTTCGCGGCCGGCGCGAACAGTGCGACAGGCCCGCCGGCTTCGCTTGCGTCTCGCCATGCGATGCCGTCGTGGCGCGACAGCGTCGCCTTGAACGACGCGCGTGCGAGCCGCGTGCCGTCGGCTTCGGGCGGATAGCCCTCGTAATAAGCAGCGAAACCGCCGCTGGGCAGATTGAGCCAATCGATCGTCATACCGATCCCGGAGATCGGCTTGCACGCGATTTCAGGCGCGCTGATCTGCAAGAAGCTGCCGAGCATCGGCGCAGGCCCGAACGGTTGAAACGGTTTGCCGATGGCGATCGGCCCCAGATTGCTCTGCACCGTCGCCGACGACAGTCCACGCACGTTCACGCTCAGATTCAAGCGAGTGGCCGAAAGCGCTTCGAAAAACGAGTATCCGTAGACGGCCGATTGCGGATTCATCACGACCTTGAGCAGCGGCAAAGGCGGCTCCCCGCTGGCGGCGTCTAACGCAAGTGCAGCGTTGGCCACCACGCCCGGCGCCGCGGCCGATAGTTCGACCACGAGTTCGAGCATCCCGTTACCGGCCGCGACGAGCCGAGCCGATTGCGGTGCGAACCAACCTTTGGCGCCCGACAATGTCACGAGGCATGCGTCGGCAAGCAGGCTTTCGATCACGGTATCGGGCGAAACGGCCGCACCGTCTTGCCGCTGCGTCAGCCAGCCGGCGTAGTCGGCAGCCAGCTGTTCGAGCCGCTGCGAAGCGGATGGCGCGCTCGCCGCGGCCCCCGCCGCCGTATCGCTGCCTGTGGCAGCCTTCGGCGACGCTGTCGTCGAACGCGGCAAAGGCGATGGCTGACTACCCGGCTCGCCGCCGGCCGGCGGTGTGTCAGGTTCGGCAGCAGCTTCTTCGTAGGCGAACGCAAGGCGAATCGTGCGCTCTCCGCCCTCGAGCAACAGCAACGGCGATGCCACGACGAAGCCGAGCTGCGCGTCGGGCGCCGTGTTGCCGGCCGCGACGGCGGCGGCGCGTGGCGGCCCGAACGGCGGCCACCCGAGCGCCGTATCGATCAGCGGCAGGCCGAGCCCGTCAACGGAATCCGCGCACGGATACGCCTCTACGGAAGCGATCGGCACCGGCGCGTCGCCGCTCGAAGTGGCGCCTTCGGATGCGCCGCTGCTCGCATAGTCGATCTTCAGCGCCATCAGCCTCGCGATTTGCGCCTGCGTCACGACGAGTCCCGAATCGGTCGCGAACTCGATTGCGGCGCCTGCGGCGTCCGTCCCGGCGGCGAGGCGCGTGCCGGCATCGAGCACGACCGGCGCGGCGCCCGGTGCCGGCGTAAACGCAACGAACGTACTGTCGGGCTGACTTGGTTGCGGCGCGAGCCGCAGCACGTCGCGCAAATAGAACTCGAGATGGCGCTCGGTGAACGTATTCAGTTCGCCCTGTACGATGCCGAGCAGCTTGACGAATGCGATCAGGAGCCCCGCTTGCGGCGCATGCCGACCGTCGTCCTGAAGCTCCGATTCGAGGTATCGACGGGCCAACGCGGCGAGGTTGTCGAGCGAGCGACGAAAGGCCGCTTCCACGCTATCGAGCGCGTCGGGATCGAAGTTGACGGCGCCGCGCTCGGAATCGGTCGACCAGATTTCGGCGAAACGAACGTCGGCGCGCTCGGCAAGCCGCCGCCACAACGGACCGAGCGTGCTGTCCTCACCGATCTCGCGCGTATAGCGGCTAAGGTCTTGGCCGATCACCTGTTCGAGGTTGCGCTTGAACGGATGACCGCCGAGCCCGGCCGACTCGATCTGCGAGGCAGCGCGGTACCAGGCGTCGATTCGACGCGCGAGCGCAAAAATCCGGGCCAGCGCCGACGACTGCGCCGTCATGCCGTTGCGTCCCCGCACCGGGCCGGCGGTTGGGTCCGTGACCGAGGCTTCCACTGCCGCGCCTGACGGATCGGCTGGCAGCGCCCGGGCGGTTTCGTCGAGTTGGTTTTGCAGCGCGGGCGCGACTTCCGCGGTGAGCGCATCGGCCGTCGTCGCGCACACTTGCGCGAGCAGGAAGCTCGCGTCGCGCAGAAGGAACGAAGTCCAATCGCCGGCTGGCCGCCCTTGCTCGTCGACGAATCCGATCAAGCGTGCAAGCTCGGCAAGATAAGCGAGCATCTCCGGCAAGCCGCGCTCGTCGACTGTGGCCGACGAGGGGGCGAGCGCCGGCGCCGCGCGCGTGGTTTGCGCCTCGCCGCGGCCGAAAACGAACGAATGCGTGCGGTCGATCATAGGTTGCGCGCTCGCATGGCGTCAGCCTTCCGACGGCGCAAACGAGCGCTCGACGTTGGTGCCTTCTTCCCGACAATACGGAATCACGACATTGCTGCGGCTGTTGGTCTGACGCACCGTGTACTCGAGGGACAACGCCGCGCTACCGCTCGCTTCGTCCATGACGAACTGGATCGAAACGAGATCGATACGCGGCTCGTAAAACAAAATCGCATCGGAGACGAGCCGGCGAATCTGCGTCTCCGTGTTGGCGTCGAGCGCCGAGAATACGTAGCCCTGCAGCGCGCAGCCGTAGTTCGGCACCATGATGCGCTCGCCGGGCTGCGTCGTGAGCAGGACGTAAAGACTTTCGCGGATATCGTCCTCTGCCGCCACCAATGCGACTTCGCCCGTCTGAGCATCGAAGCGCGGCGGAAAGCTCCAACCTCTGCCGAGAAACGGCGGCTTGCGATCGAATCCGTTCATCGCCACGGTCAGCCTCCGATGATGACAGTGGGAAAGCCGAGCGCAATCACGCCGCCGTGCGCGGTGCTGTCGCCCATGCGCGCAGCCGGGCGACCGCCGATCAACACGGTGGCCGAGCCTTTGACGACGGCGTCGGGCGGGCCGACGCAGATGGCCGTATCGCCGAGCACCGCGGCCGGCAAATTGCCGATCAGCACCGTCGGAACGCCGGGCCCGATCACGGGGCCGCCCACGTGCGGAATGGGTGGCAGACCGGGCGTGACCATCGGGCACGTATGTAAATCGGTGATGCGGGCGGCGGGCGGCATGTCGACTCCTCGGTTGCTTCGATGAATGGTGACGCGCGGCGCCTAATTGATCGTGACGAGCGCGCCGCGCACCGTCACCTTGCCGGAAGCCGTCAACTCGGCCGACGCCTGGCCCTGGGCGGAGAACGCGACGGAGGCGTTGGCCTGCACTTGCGGCGCTTCGATCGACACCTTCGCGGCCGACTTCACGGTCACGCCCGCTTGCGCATCGAGCGTCATGCTGCCGTCCGCCTTGATCGTGATGTTGGCCGGGCTTTTGAGCGTCACCCCTCCCGACGCCATTTCGAGCGAGTTGTTGTTCGAATCGACGATCGTGACGGTCTTCGCGTCGTCGTCGAGCGTGACCGCATGGCCACCCGGCGTGCTGATCTGGATGCGCTTCTTCTCTTCGTCGATTTCGATCGTCACCTGCGCGCGCGAGACGATGGCCTTCGTGTTGTTCTTCGATTCGGGCGTACGCGGTGGCGTGCGCGCACCGCTGTAAAGGCTGCCGAGGATCACGGGGAACGCGGGATCGCCGTTCAGGAAGCCCAGCACGACTTCGTCGTCGATCTCGGGCATGAAGAACATGCCGGCGCCGTTCGACGCGTAACCGTTCGCGAGCCGGGCCCAAATGCCGTCGCCCGTCATGCCCACGAGCGGCACATGCACGAGCACGCGGGTTTGGCCGTCGGGGTCTTCGTCGATTTGTGCAACCTTGCCGGTCAGCAACCCGCCTACACCCGGTGCGAGCCCGCCGGCTGGCGGCGCCTCGATATCGCCCTGCTCCGCGACGAAGGGCCTGGACGACAAACCGAAGGTCGCTTGCGTCGTCCAATCGCCGTGCTCGATGGTATGCACGACGCCGCTGACATAGGCGACGCCATCGAAGCGCGCGCCCACGCCGCCGAGCTGCACGAGCTTGCCGGGCGCGAGATCGGCGGTGCCAGGCAGGCTCATCGTGCCGCGCATCGCCGAAAGCCGGGTGCGCAGCAGTTGCGCGCTGGCCCACGACGACAGCTCGCCATCGGCCAATATCGACGCCGTCTGCCAGTCGTAGCCGGAGACGTTCAGGACACTTGCAAGCGTCGCTCCGGTCAGATTGCCCTGTTCGTTCAGGCTCGGCTCGCTCGAACTGCCTTCTACGAGCGCCTGTGCATTCGGATCCCATGCACGACAGGTGACCGACGCAACCTGCGCGCGCGAATCGATCTCGGCATCGAGCGCTTGCAATGCATCGCCATAATCCACGGCGATCTGCGCGCTGCCTGACAACGCGGGCGGCGCGACCTGCACGGTGCCGTTATCGACGATGACCACCATCCCGCACGCTTCGGCACGCGTGAGCATGAAGTCCCAGTCCGACGAGAAATACCGCACGAGACTCTTGCGCGTCTCGCTCGTCGATTTGACGTCGGCGGTCAGTCCGTTCGCTGAAATCAGCGATTCGATGACATCGCTGTCGGTCTTGTCGAGGTAGACGTTGTTACGCCGCGCGACGGTCATCTTGAGCGCCTTGTCGGCGCAATGCACGATCAGATAAGCACGCGAATCTCGCACGCGCACACCGTGCCGAACGACGATGCCTTTGAACAGCGAGGTTTGCTGCTCGTGGTACCCGGCAAGCACTTCGATCTCCGCGCCGGGCACGAACAACGAAGAATCGCTCCAGGCGAACCGGCCCGTCGTCGCCTCGCCATCGACAAGCGTAATGCGGGCCTGCGGAATGCGGTTGAGCTCGCGCGTGACGCGTACGTCGGCCACTTCGCAGGTATCGGGAATGGTCGAACCGCCGACCTTGATCGTCACCGAAACCAGATCGATGCGGCCGGATAAAGGCGTGCGCGCAGTCAAGACGTCCCCTCGAGTGGTGGAAAGAGCACCCGTGTGCCGGGTTGCAGATTGCGGAAATCGATGAAGCCGTTGTAGCGCGCGACTTCAAGATAGTAGCGGCTGTCGCCGTAGATCCGAAAGCACATCAGCGGCAGCGTATCGCCCGCTACGGCCACGCGCGCATGCGTGAGGTCGGGCGAGCTCTTGTTCGCGCGCCGGGCGAGTTCGGCTGCACTCACGAATTCCACGAGCGACGCCTTGACCTTCGCACGCAGCGGCGTGCCGTCCGGATCGAACAGCAGATACTCGACGTCCGCGCTCGTGAGGCGGCATTTGAAATCGAGCGCCCGGCCCCACACCACATGCAGGTAGTTCGGGCTGTGAATGGAGCCGTTGTAGTCGTAAGCGACCTTCTTGAACTTCGCGATTTCGTCGGCCACGCTGTCGATGCCTTCTATGACGCCCGTCGCGTCGAGATAGAACTCGAAGCTGACGGTCTGCGGCTCGATCGTGACATAGCGCATGATGCGCCCGGCTGTATCGGTCGTGCGGTTCGGGCTGTAGGTCGTCTTGGCCGATTGCGTGAACGTGGCCGGGTTGATTCGCAGCGTATAGGAGCCCGCCGTTGCGCTGAAGCGATCGTCGCTGTAGCCGGTGACGACGACTTTCTCGAGTTTGCCCATCAGCGTTCCACCTGACGCGCGAGCAGCGCGTCGATGCGCGCATCGCAGGCTTCGAGCAACTCGGCTTTGAGCGCGTCGAGGCGCGCGACGAGCCGCTCGTCCAGTGCGGCCGATTCAGGCGCGCCGCCGTCCTGCGTCACGTTGACCCGAATCACGAGCTCACGGATTTCGATCATGTTCGCCAATATGCGTGAAGAGGAGCCCGGTCAACGCCCGCCCATCTTCCGAGTGAAATAGTTGTATGAGAATTCGAGCGTCTCCATGGCGAGCTTGTTTTCCTGCGCGTTGAACGACGCCACGCTCCACTTGACGGGCCAGGCATTGACGAAGTTCCAGGCCATGACGGGACTGGCCTCGGCATCGAGCAGCAAAAGCTGCACCGAGCGTGGCTCGATCTTGTACGCCCCGTCGCCCTCGAGGGTGTCGCGGCACCACATGGCCAGCCGGGAGTTGGACGGCGCGATGCCGCGCTTGAGCACGAGGTTGCCGTATTTCGCGCGCTCGGGCACGCGATACGCGAAGCGGTTCTCGCCGCCCTCCTTGATCTCGGTCGTCGTGAACTCGGCGTCCATCCCGCTCGCCTCCATGAACGCCGCATCGTTCGCGGTTCGAATGCCGTCGAACGCGAGCGTGAAGTAGAAGCTGACTGGCGGGTAGTAATCGGACATCGGCTTTCGACTCGTTCAGACAAGAAAGGCGCGACCCTGGAACGGACCGCGCCCCGCATCGCTCGAACGGCGCGTCAGCTGTTCTGGATCTTGAGCCCCTCGTGCGCGAATTCGATCGTCTCGACCGCCACTTCGTTGCCGTCGGACTTCAGATCCGTGCCCGTGATCTTCGTCGGCCATGCGTTCGCGAGCGTCCAGACCATCGTCGGGTTGCCGTCCTGATCGAGCAGCTTGATCGTGACGGTCACGCGTTCGATCAGGTTCATCTGTATCTTCGAGTACATGTCGAAGAAGTTGTTGTCCTTGACGAAGATGCCCTTCTTCATCGTGACATTGCCGAACTTGGCGATGCCGGGCATCTTGATCGTCGAGAACGTCTTGCTGTTGCCGGCCCGATATTCGATCACCTGCGTTTCGGTGTCGAGGCCGCTCACTTCCTGAAACGGCAAGTTCGACTGGCTGCCGATATCGACCGAAAAGTGGAATTTGGGCAGCGGCCAAACGTTGCCTTGTGCTTCACCTGCCATGCTGGATTCTCCTTGAGTGCGCGCGCTCTTTTATCAGGACGTCTGCATCTGTTGCTGGAACGTGAGCTCGATGAATTCCGCCGGCCGTACCGGCGCGACCTTGACGAGTACCTTCATCAAGCCGTTCAGGACGTCGTCGCCTGTCATCGTGGCCGGCTGACCGATCGCCACTGAGAAGGCGTCGGACGGCTTCGCGCCCGAGAGCGCGCCCGCCTTCCACTGGTTCGTCAGGAAGTTTTCGATCATGTTCTGCACGGTCACCCAGGTGGTCGCCGTATTGGGCGCGAACACATAGGCCTGCATGGCGTACTTGATCGACTGCTCGAGCATGATCAACGTGCGGCGCACGTTGATATAGCGCCAATCCTGGCTGTTGCCGTCGAGCGTGCGCGCGCCCCATACGAGGGTGCCCATGCCGCGGAACGCGCGAATCGCGTTGACGGCTTTGCCGTCGAGCGGCACGTTCAGATCTTCCTGCTCGTAATCGGAGAGGTTGACCGTGGGCGACACCGTCGAGTTGATGCTGACGTTGGCCGGCGCCTTGAACACGCCCTGCGATGCATCGACACGACCATAGATGCCGGCGATCGCGCCGCTTGGCGGCAGCAGATTGAGCCGCGTCTGGATCTCGTCCATGACCTGGACGTAAAGCTTGCTCGACGTGCGCAACACGTTGTGCAGCGACATGATCTGCTGCGGCGAAGGCGGCGTGGCCGGCGTGGCGTCGTCGCTCTTGGCGCCGTCCGCGGCCGGCGCGGGCACGAGCTTTTGCATCTCACCGATCTTCGCCGTCAGCGCGGTCAGCTTCGCCTGATTGTTGGCGCCGGTCAGCGTGGCGGTGACGTCGGCCGTCAACGCCGTGGCGAAGGCGCCGAGCGTTGCAGGCGAAATTGCCGTGAAGTCAACGCTATCGACGATCTGCGTGTTGATCCACGGGTAATAGGCCATCCCGTAGTTGAGGAAATCGGTGCCGACCGAAGAGCGGAAGTTTTCGATCTGATCGTTGGGCGAGACGCCCCGCACCTTGTCGCCGCCCGGCACGTCGAAGATCGACACGCGGCTTTGCATCGTGTTGCAATGGCCGAGGAAGATCGGCGGCACCTTGCTGGCATCGGACAACAGCACGACGTCGGGCGCGACGAGCATCGTCGGCTCGGGCGTGCGCGTCAGTGCGCCGAGCACATCGAGAAAGTCCTGCGCGGCGCGCTGCTGCTTCGTATAGAGCCCCGTCGACACGATATAGCACGGCCCGCCGCCATTATCGAAGTACATTCGCAGGCTGTAATAAAGCAAAAACTGCGAATTGGCGCCAGCGGTCAGCGTATAAGGCGCCGATGCCCCTTTCTCGCCCGCCGCAAAGTCGAATGCGGGCGCGGGTGCGCCGCCGAAATAGCGCTCGTAATCGGCCATCGATTGAATCGGCCAAGGCACACCAATGAGCGAATCGTTTCCATTGGCCGCCGATTCCGTATAGCCGATGAACGCGGGAACCGCGGTCGCCACTTCCACGACCGAATTCGGAAACGCATCCTTTTCGACAATGTAGACACCCGGTACCTTGTACTGCGCCATGCTCTCTCCTTGATCGTTGGGAGACGACAATCGCCCGTGCCCACGAAGGTGGGCGCGCCGATGCAATCGGCGCGCGCGACCCCCACCGCGCGACAATGCCGCACCGGTGCGAATAGCGGAATTCGCCGAATACGAAAAATTTAGGACTACGAATCGATGCGAAAAGGAATGTGCGTGGTGATGGTCTGCCTCGTTCTATGGAGCATAACGGACGCGGGGCGAAATGCCGTGGCGCGTTCGCATGGAGTCGCTCGTCGGCGACTTTCATTTCTCTTTCCTTATTGCAGCTTATGCTTGAATACGTGTGCCCGACTGCCGACTTCCGACTGCCACCACTGATTCAGTACGCGTTGCGGGGCCTAGTATAAAAACAGACAAATGGGCCGTCCAGCGAATTTTTTGTGATTTGTTTGCAATTTCGATGGCCGTACGAAGTAGCGCTATAGATAAACGAAAACGTCGGCCACCGCGTCTTGCGTCCCCCCGCTACCCGCGCCCTCCGCAACTGAAGGCTGGTACGACGACAACCCGCGCGTCACATCGGGAAACGGCAACGTGACCGCCTCGGGCAAGCCGTCACCCTTCAGCGCGATCGCCATGGCCTCGCCCAGCCGCTCACCGACGCGCAGCGCACCGGTCGACGTGAACACGACGGCGTTGCGTCCGTCGACCGACAGCGGCGCATCGGCCCGGACGAACTCGATCGGCTCCGTTCTCTGGCCGCGTCCCGCGCGCCGCCACGTCCCTTCGATATGCCAGCCGTCGCTCGTTTGCGAGGCATGCGGCACGATCAGATATCGCCACTTCAATGCGCGCGCATCGAGGGCGATCGTATAACGCTGCGCCATGACATGGCCGTTCGCGTCCAAACAGGCCGCGTTGCCGGAGCCATCCGCGGCGGCGACGGCGCGCGGATGAATCGTGATCATCGCGAAGACGCCGCTCAACGGCGCATCGGTCAGAAAGAAAGGCCAATCTTCGACGCCCGGTGCCGAGAGAATGTAGCGTCCCTCCGGTTGAGATGGCATCGCGAGCGATACCTGTCGTACGGCCGGCGCGATCGCCTGCGGGCCGAGCACGACCGAACCCGTCACTGCATCGCGCACCGTGACTTGCGAAACGGGCGCGTCGGCATGAAACCGCAAACGCCGCGAAACGCAGGCAAGCGCGCCCAGCGCGAACGGCGTGCCGGCCGGATGAAGCAGCGGGTAAGGCTTGCCGTCGAATGTGGCCGCCCCGCCCCCAACGTTGTCGAAGGCATAGAGCGAGACGCCGGGCGTCGCCAGCGGCTGCGCATCAATCGCCGTGTAATTGGCGAGCGGCGCAAAGCCGCTGGCGAGCGTGAACGTGAACGATTCGCGCGCGCTCAGATCGAGCAGCGAGCCAGGCACGTCGCTTTGCTGCGCCGCTTCGTCGAAATACATCTCGCCGCCTTGCGCGGTCGGTTTGAACAGCAACCGGTATCTGCGCATGAGTTGCTCGCAGGCACCGGTGGGCTGGATGCGGACGCCGACGCACCAGCCGCTGCTGAACCAGGTGTGCCGTACTTCGAGCGCGAACAGCAGGCGATAGCGACTCATCACCGCGTCCCGACTTCGGTTTCCGCGCCACCGACGGCGGGATCGTATGCACTGGCCCAGCCTTGCTGCACGCTGAGCATGCGAACCTTATACAAGGCACTCGGCAGCGCGTCGGCGCCGAGGATCGTCCATACGTTGCCGAGCATCGCCAGATCGCAGCTGACCAGTTCGACCGAAAGGCGATCGATGCCGGCCGGCAGCGCAGGTGCATTTTGCGGCGAGAACAACGGCCGTGCCTGGAAGAAGCCGATTGCCGCGCTGAGCATCTTGAGCGCCTCGCGATACTGCGCGCCGAACGAGGCCGCCACGATGATGTTCAAATTGAGCGGCAACGGCGCGGCCATGCGGGCGAAGCCGCCCGGCGCCGCACTCGCCGGGCTGGTGCCGGGCCGCTCGCGCACGGGCATCGACGCCGCAGCAGCCGCCCCTTCCTTCTCGATACTGAGGAGCGTGACGACGAGCTTGTTGTCGATGCCGGCAGGCAGCGCGCCGTCGGGCGCGGCGAGGCTCGACAAAACGGCGGCCGGTTCGCCGCCTGGCCCGCGCGGCGCGAGAAAGCGATTGAGCTCGTCGAGCAAAAAGACGAGCGCCTTGTCGATCATAAGGACTCCTGATTGAACCGCCGCCCGTCTGTGGGTACCTTCATGGCGTCTTGCCGTCCTTGCGGAACTCGCGCCGTACGCCTTCCACGATATCGGCCTGACGTATCGCATCGTCGCCGCGGCGCGCGGTCGCCAGCGCCGCGTGACGCAATACGTTCGTGATCGCGCCTCCCGTCACCTCGTATTCGGCGGCGATCCGCTCGAAATCGACATCGGCTGCGAGCCGTGGCCCGCGTTCGAATGCATTGCGCCAAAGCGCAGCGCGCTCCGCGGGCCCCGGTGCCGGGAAGTAGATCATCGATTGAAAACGCCGTGCGAACGCTTCGTCGATATTGCCCTTCAGATTCGACGCGAGAATGACGATGCCCGGAAAATCCTCGACCCGCTGCAGCAGATAGGCGACTTCCTGATTCGCGTAGCGATCGTTCGCGCTCGTCGTCGCCGTTCGCTTGCCGAACAATGCGTCGGCTTCGTCGAAGAACAGGATCCAGTCGCGGCGCTCGCCCTCGTCGAATACATGGGCGAGATTCTTTTCCGTCTCGCCGATGTATTTCGACACGACCAACGAGAGATCGATGCGATAGACGTCGAGCCCCGTCGATTTGCCGAGCAGCGTGGCGGTCAGCGTCTTGCCGGTGCCGGGCGGCCCGTAGAACAGGCTTCGATAGCCGCGCTTGATATGACGCGAGAGTTGCCAGGTGTCGAGCAGCGTCGAGCGATGCTCGATCCACGCGCGCAGTTCGTCCACTTCGGCGCGCACCGCGGGCTGCAACACGAGATCGCTCCAATCGAGCGGCGTCGTCAGCAGGCGTGCCGGAAAAGCGCTGCCGTACTCGGGGCCGCTTTCGACACCTCGCACGATGCGCGACAACGTCAGCGCGTCGATCAGAAGCGGCGCTGCCGCGCTGTTGTGCGCGTGTTCCGCCACGTCCAGGTGCAGGACGCGTGCGGCGCGCAGCGCATGGCGCGGGTCGGCAAGCCGGGTCAGATGCAACCTGCGTTCGAGGATACGCGCGCCGCCCACGACGAATGCCGCTGTTTCGAGCGTCGGCCAGAAGCCCGTATGCGCGCTGCGCGGCGCGCCGCCGAATTCCGAGAACGCGCGCTCGAAGTTGGGGTTGCGCGCAAAAAACGGATCGAGCACCTGCGGACGAATGTGCGGGGCGAGCGCCAGCGCCAGCGTGACGCGCTCGTCGAATGCGCCGGCATGAGCACGAACGATCTGCGCGTAATACGTCGAGGAAGCGTCAAGCGACGGTGCAGCGATCGCAGTGACGTCCGCGACGTCGCAGGGCTGCCCGAAGTAGAGCCGCAGCGAGGCATCGATGAGATCGGCCAGCCACGTCATCTCCGCGTCCAGCACGCGCGCGGCCTCGGCCACGGCGGCACTCGCGGCAATGGCGGCATCAGCCGGAGCGCCGAAAGCACTGCGGGCATCGTCCGCGTGTGTTTCGCGCACAGCCTGCGCCAGCGCTACGCCGAATTCCCCGTCGGCTGGATCGGATATGGTGGCCATTGTTATCGGTTTGTAATGTCCTGCGTGTGCAGGCGCCCGCGCATCGTAAGGCCATTCTTTTGTTCAGACAATAGGTATAGCGCGTACCCTACACCGCTGCTTCGAATTCGCGCGCAACGATGTCGATGAAGGCTTGCACGCGCGCGGTCTTGTAGAGGTCGGCGTGCGCGACGAGCCAGACATCGAAACGATCGAGGCGCTTGCGCATCACACGCACGAGCTCGGGCTCCGAGTCTGCCCGAAAGCACGGCAGTTCGGTCACGCCCAGCCCGCAGATTGCCGCTTCGAACAGCATCATCGTCGATGAAGTCTGGAACGCCACGTTGCCCCGATGAGTCGGCTCGCCGCACAAGGCGTCCCACATCGACGGCACGACGGCCCGTTGATACATGACGAGGTCGTGGCCTTCGAATGCCTCGCCCTCTCGCGGCTCGCCACGTGCGGCGAGGTACGCGCGCGAAGCATAAAGGCCCGTTTCGAGCTGGGCGAGCCGGCGCACAATCAAGTCGGGCGATTCCGGCCGCAACGTGCGAATCGCAATATCGGCCTCGCGCCGCGTCAGATTCGCCATGTTCGGCGATGTCACGCACACGACGTCGATGCCGGGATGGAGCGCGCGCACCTTCGCAATCGCCGGCACGACGAAGCGCTTGCCAAGCGAATCGGTGGTCGCGACACGAACCGTGCCGCACAGTTGATCGTCCATCCCGACGATGCGCCGTTCGATCTGATGCACGGCCTGCTCGATCGCCTCCGCCGGCCCCATCAATGCCTCGCCCGCCGACGTCAGCACGTACATCGTCGGCGTGCGTAGAAAGAGCCGCGCCGACAGCGCCTCTTCGAGCGCGGCGATGCGCCGGCCGACGGTGGCCTGGTCGACACCTAAGCGCGCAGCAGCCCCGCGCAGCGTACCCGTGCGGGCTACGGCCAGAAAAAAACGTGCGTTGTCCCAGTTCGTCATCGCAAGTCCACAAGCCTTCGCAGGCGTAGCTGACATGATGCAAATATGCATCACTGATCTGCACAATCACTGCTTTATTGCAGCGCGGACAGTTTATAGACTTGCGCCATCGATCGCCACTTCCCGAGCCGGAGCCACCATGACCGACTGCGCCGCCCAACCCGTCACGCCCGACCGTTGCGCCGAACGGCGCGAAGCCACACGGCGGCGCCTGACGCTTGCCTGCGTCGCGAGCGGGATGTTCATGGCCGTGCTGGACACGACGATCGTCAACGTTGCCCTGCCTGCGATGCGCGCGCATCTTGGGGCCTCCGTCGCGGGGCTCGCCTGGATCGTCGATGCCTACACGTTGAGCTTCGCCGCGCTGATCCTTGCCGGCGGCGTCGCGTCGGACCGGTTCGGCGCGAAGGCGGTCTATCTGTGGGGCTTGGCGTTATTCGTGGCCGCCTCCGCGGGCTGCGGGCTCGCTCCGTCGGTCGGTACGCTTGTCGCTGCGCGCTTCGTGCAAGGCATCGGCGCGGCGCTGTTTCTGCCCGCCTCGCTCGCCATCGTGCGTGCCACATTCGACGATCCTGCACAGCGCGCCCGCGCCATCGCCGCCTGGGCCGGGATCGCGTCGGTTGCGGCCGCTATCGGGCCCGTGGCCGGTGGATTGCTCGTCGATGCGTTCGGCTGGCGCAGCGCGTTCCTCGTGAACGTCCCGACCGGCATCGCCGCCCTCGCAGGTGCGTTGATGGTTGTGCGCGCAACGATCCACGCGCACACGCGGCGCTTCGATCTGGGCGGCCAGATTGCCAGCACGGTGGCCCTCGCCGCACTGTGCTTTGCAGCCATCGAATTACCGACACGTGGAATCGGCGCACGCGAAGTGCTCGGAGCCATCGCCATCGCTATCGTCGCCACAGGCGTATTGATTGCCATCGAACGCCGTATCGCCGAACCGATGGTTCCGCTCGCGTGGTTCCGCAACACGACCTTCGTTGCGATGAACGTGAGCGGCACGTTGGTCTACGTCGGCTACTTCGGCTTGCTGTTCGTGCTGAGCCTTTACCTGCACGGAGTCCGCGGGCTCGACGCACGGCATACGGGGCTCGCGATGTTGCCTATGGCCGTGACCTTGTCGCTCGGCAACGTATTGGCCGGCAAATTGCAGGGACGCGCCGGCGCTGCGCGCCTGATGACGATCGGCCTTGCGCTCGCGACGATCGCCGGGCCCGCGATGGCTGCCGCGCTCGACCTGCACGCGGCATGGTGGCTCGTCGTTGCCGCGATGGCTGCGTTCGGCACCGGCACGGCGCTATCGGTGCCGCCGATGATCGCGACCGTCCTCGAACAAGTGCCGGCCGAATCCGCGGGCGTCGCATCGGGCTTGCTCAATGCCTTGCGGCAAGCGGGCAGCTTGCTAGGCGTTGCATTCGCGGGTGCGGCAACCCTGCTGTGCGCGCATCTTTCGACGGCGCTGATCGTCGTGGGCGCGATGGCCGGCGTCACTTATGCGGGCTCTGTGCTGCTGGCTGCCCGCGCACTTTACGCTGGCGCCAAAGACAGAGCAGATCGCACGCCACATGCGCGGCCGCAATCGCAGTAATGTCCGCATGATCGTAGGCGGGCGCGACTTCGACGACATCGGCGCCGACGATGTCGAGTGCATCGAGCCCGCGCACGATCGCAAGCGCTTGCGCCGACGATAAGCCGCCCGCGACGGGCGTGCCCGTGCCCGGCGCGAAGGCCGGATCGAGACAGTCGATGTCGAAGGTCAAATAGGCGCGTCGTGCGCCGACGATGTCGACGATACGGTCGATCGCCGCCCGCGCACCGTGCTCATGGATCCACGGCGCATCGAGCAGGTGCATGCCCATGAAGTCGTCGTTCCAAGTGCGAATCCCGATTTGAACGGAACTGGATGGATCGATCAGCCCTTCCTTGATCGCCTTGTAAAACATCGTGCCGTGATTGAGGCTGTCCGGCTCATCGTCCGGCCAGGTATCGCAATGGGCATCGAAGTGAATTAATGAAAGCGGCGCACCATATTTCTCGGCATGTGCGATCAGCAGCGGATAGGTGACGAAGTGATCGCCGCCGAGCGTCAGCATCCTGGCGTCGCTGCGCAAAATCGTGCGGGCATGCTCGATGATCGCGGGCTTGATCGTTGCCGGACGATGGCCGTCGAACCAACAATCGCCGTAGTCGATCACCGCGAGGTCGTCGAACGGATCGAAGCCCCACGGGTACGGCTTGAGTTCCGCGAGCTGCACGCTGGCCGCACGGACGGCCGAGGGCCCGAACCGAGCACCCGATCGAAACGTCGTGGCCAGATCGAGCGGTATGCCCGAGAGGGCGACGTCGACGCCTGCAAGCTCGCGCGTGTAGCGTCGACGCATGAACGAAAGCACGCCCGCGTAGGTGCGCTCGACCGACGATCCATAAAGCGACTGGCGCAGCACCGCGCCGTCGCCGCGAAGATGTTCTGTCATAAGGTGATTGATCCATGCCGTCCCCGCAACGTAGCAGTGTATCGAATTCGATGGGATGAACCGCACCACTCACGTTCGTATGCATCAAATACTCGACCGCGATGAATTGCCCGACCACCCACCTTGGCCCCGTGCAGAAGAATTGGGAATTATCTCAGCGCCGCGCCATCCATGCCAATTCATCGCCATCGGCCATCGAAAAAGCAGCGAATTTCGCCGCAAAACTGTGTTCGACGATGCAAAAACGGCATAACGCGGTATCTGCGCCGCCATCATAGTCGGCTCCGCATACCCAAAAAGGGTTTGACGGCAACTTTGGCTCGTATATCCTCACTAATAGGTTTGCTGCCGGTGATGTGTCATGCCGCGTTGCAGTAGCGTCAGCGGTGATCGATGGCGCCGCGCCGGCCGAAACCGCGCGTCCCTACTTCCTGCAGATGCTCCATGTTTAACGGGCGCGACGCACAACACACTGAACGTCAACGAATCGAGTGTCATCGTGAGAGTCCGAGGCCCTTTGGTCAGGTGGAACCGCTGTCAGCGCGCGAATCGCTTCCGCGCCGGCCGCGCCATCGCCGACGGCTGCACCGGCAAGCTTGCGTTCCGCCGAGTCCTGTCCGTCTTCACCATCCTTTCCTGCCGCTCCATCCGGCGTCATAACGTCACGTCTGCGCGCGCGTACATCGCCGTGCATATCGACGAAGCCGCCTCGCTGCTGCCGTAGCGCCTCCTTTCGTCCGCGGTTTCTCACGTCCCGCGCGCGTCCGTCTCACGGCCGACGTCGGCACTGTCACGTCCATCGCAAACGGCGCGCAAGCATTGACCGTTCCCGTAACGGCGCTTCACGATCGATTAGTTAGTTATGCTAAATAAACCGCTCGTCGGCATCACGGCCGACACAACTGAAATCGGCGCGCACCGTGCGCATGTCGTCGGCGACAAATACGTCGCAGCTGTCGTCGAAGGCGCCGACGCGCTTGCGTTCGCCGTGCCTGCGTTCGGCACGAAGCAGACATGTGCCGATGTGGTCCGGGCGCTCGACGGCCTGCTCTTCACTGGCAGCGCGTCCAACATCGAACCTTGCCGATACGGCGGCGCGCCAAGCGCGCCCGGCACGCTGCACGATCCGGCGAGAGACGCGACGACGTTGCCGCTCATGCGCGCTGCCATCGATGCCGGTGTGCCCGTGCTCGCCATCTGCCGCGGGCTTCAGGAGATGAACGTCGCCTATGGCGGCACGCTGCATCAACGCGTGCACGAGGTAGACGGCCGCGACGACCATCGCGAGGATCACGCCGACCCGCTGGACGTGCAGTACGGCCCCGCACATGTCGTACGGCTCGTCGAAGGCGGACTGCTGCATTCGCTCGTCGGCGATCGCACCGAAATGCCCGTGAACTCGCTGCATCTGCAAGGGGTCGACGCGCTCGCGCCGGGGCTTGTCGTCGAGGCTGTCGCCCCCGATGGACTGATCGAAGCGATTCGCCCCGCTGCTGCGCCCGCGTTCGCGCTCGGCGTGCAATGGCATCCCGAATGGCAGCATGCCGACGACCCGCTTTCCACGGCGATCTTTCGTGCATTCGGCGCCGCGTGTCGTAGGCGTGCGAATGCACGCATCGGCCGCTATTGAGCCAGTGCCCCCGCTGCGCGTTCCACTGCCATCGAAATCGCGCACATCACAACGAATCGAGAACAGCCATGCAAGACATCGACGAATTTCTCCGCAAGCATCACATCACCGAGATCGAGGCGATCATTCCCGACATGTCCGGTATCGCGCGCGGCAAGATCATCCCGCGCAGCAAATTCGAATCGGGCGAAGCCATGCGTTTGCCGCAAGCCGTCATGGTTCAGACCGTGACAGGCGAATACCCCGACGATGGCGGACTGGCCGGCGTCACCGATCCCGATATGGTCTGCGTGCCCGACCCGGCAACGATCCGACTGATCCCGTGGGCCACCGACCCTACCGCTCAGGTGATTCACGACTGCGTCCACTTCGATGGCACACCGGTGGCGATCTCGCCGCGCCGCGTCTTGCGCCGCGTGCTCGATCTCTATGCGGCAAAGGGCTGGAAGCCCGTCGTGGCGCCGGAACTCGAGTTCTATCTCGTCGAAATGAACAAAGATCCCGACCTGCCGCTGCGACCGCCCGTTGGCCGTACCGGTCGAGCCGAGACGGGCCGCCAGGCCTATTCGATCGAAGCCGTCAACGAGTTCGATCCGCTGTTCGAAGATATCTACGAGTACTGCGAGATCCAGGAGCTCGAAGTCGATACGCTGATCCACGAAGTGGGCGCGGCGCAGATGGAGATCAACTTCCTGCATGGCGACCCGTTGAACCTCGCCGATCGCGTGTTTCTGTTCAAGCGCACGGTGCGCGAGGCCGCCCTGCGCCACCACATGTATGCGACGTTCATGGCCAAGCCCATGGAAGGCGAACCCGGCTCCGCGATGCACGTTCATCAAAGCCTCGTCGATGCCGAGACCGGCCGCAATCTGTTCGCAGGCCGCGAAGGCGAGCCGACCGAGCTGTTCTATCAATACATTGCAGGCTTGCAGAAATACACGCCCGCACTGATGCCGATATTCGCGCCGTACATCAACTCGTACCGACGTCTTTCGCGTTTCATGGCCGCGCCGATCAACGTTCAATGGGGCTATGACAACCGCACCGTGGGTTTTCGGATCCCGCATTCGTCGCCGGCTGCGCGACGCATCGAGAATCGCATTCCGGGCGTCGACTGCAACCCCTATCTCGCGATCGCGGGAACGCTCGCTGCCGGGTATCTGGGCCTCACGCAACAGCTCGTGCCCACCGAGCCGCTCGCCAACGATGGGTACCGGATGCCTTATCAACTGCCGCGCAATCTCGAAGAAGGGCTCACGTTGATGGCCGCCTCCGAGCCGCTCGCTTCGATCCTCGGAGAGCCGTTCGTCAAGGCATTTCTGTCGCTGAAGGAAACCGAATACGACGCATTCTTCCGCGTCATCAGCTCATGGGAGCGCAAGCATCTGCTTCTGCACGTATGAGGCGGGCCGGGCTCGCAATCGAATCGAACGGAGCACGACTATGAATCACCCCTTCGAAACCCCGAGTGACGACGCGAAAGCGCCGCACGGCACCACAACGCACCCGTTATTCAGTACTGCAGAATATCGTGCGCTCGATGCGGCGCATCATCTTCATCCGTTTTCCGACATGGCTGCGCTGAACCGCGTCGGCAGTCGCGTCATCGTCAAGGCCGAGGGCGTCTACCTGTGGGACTCGGACGGCAATCGCATCATCGACGGCATGGCGGGACTCTGGTGCGTCAACGTCGGCTACGGCCGCAAAGAGCTGGCCGACGCCGGCTATCGCCAATTGCTCACACTGCCTTACTACAACACCTTCTTCAAGACAACGCATCCACCCATCATCGCGCTCTCCGCGTTGCTGGCCGAATTGACGCCCGCGCCGTTCAAGCACTTCTTCTATTGCAACAGCGGGTCCGAAGCCAATGACACGGCGCTGCGCATCGTCTATCGATACTGGGCGACGCAAGGCAAGCCATCGAAGAAATACGTGATCTCGCGCAGGAACGGCTATCACGGCTCGACGATCGCGGGCGCGACGCTCGGCGGCATGGCCTACATGCATGAGCAAATGCCGTCGAAGGTCGAACATATCGTCCATATCGACCAGCCCTACTATTTCGCCGAGGCGGGTCACGACTTCACGCCGGAATCGTTCGGCCTCGCCCGTGCGCGCCAACTCGAAGCGAAGATTCTCGACCTGGGTCCAGAGAACGTTGCGGCCTTCATCGGCGAACCGTTTCAGGGTGCAGGCGGCGTCATCTTTCCGCCGTCCACCTACTGGCCCGAGATCGAGCGGATCTGCCGCCGGTACGATGTCCTTCTCATCGCCGACGAAGTGATCGGCGGCTTCGGCCGCACCGGCGAATGGTTCGCGCATCAGCACTTCGGGTTCGAGCCCGATTTGATGACGCTCGCCAAAGGGCTCACGAGCGGCTATGTGCCGATGGGCGCCGTCGCGCTGCATGAACGCGTTGCCCGGCCGATCATCGAGAACGGCGAGTTCAATCACGGGCTCACGTACTCGGGGCACCCGGTCGCAGCGGCAGTCGCCGTGGCCAATCTCAGGGTGCTGCGCGACGAACATATCGTCGAGCGCGTGAAGACCGAGACCGGCCCCTACTTCCAGGCTTGCCTGCGTGAGGCGTTGGAAGGCCATCCGATCGTCGGCGAAGTGGCCGGAACAGGGCTCGTCGCTGGCGTGCAACTCGCACGGTCGCCCCGCACGCGGACCCGTTTTGAAAATGGCGCTGAAGTGGGCACCCTATGCCGAGACTTCTGCTTTGACGGCAATCTCGTCATGCGCGCTTCCGGCGATCGCATGCTGCTCTCGCCGCCGCTCGTCATCACGCGAGAGGAGATCGACGAGATCGTGGAGAAAGCGACGCGCGCGATCGACGCAACGGCACGGCAGTTGGGCTGCTAGCGCACGCTAGGCCCTGCGCCCTTCGTCGAGCCGTCGCGCTAGCTCCCGCAACCCATCCGAAATGGCCACCGGATACGGCTCGGCGAGATCGAGCGTGCGTTGCGCGGGCGGCAACGCGCGCAACTGCCGCCGCGCGTGCTCACGCGCAGCTTGCAGCGTGACGGGCGGCGCGCATCGTTTGCCAGCGCGCATGACCGCCTCGAGCAGCGGCTCGCCGTCGCGCGTTTCTCGTGCAAGGGTAACCCAATCGCCCGCCATCACACCGTTCGCCCGATACAACCGATAGACGGCTTTGCGCCCCGGCCACGTTGCCTTCCCTTCCGAGCGCTTGCGACGCGGCACGTCGGCATACTCGACGAGCTTGTAAGCGCAGTCGAGGTATGGCGCATCGGCCGACGTGTTCATGCGCGTGCCGACTCCGAAGCCGTCGATCGGCGCATGGTCGTCGTACAGTTGACGCAGCCGGTGCTCGTCGAGATTGCCGCTCGCGAAGATCGTCACGTCCTTCAAGCCGCCTGCGTCGAGAATACGCCGCACGCGTCGCGCGTGTTCCCCCAGATCGCCGCTGTCCAGTCGCACGCCATGAATCGAGATGCCGTCTTTGGCGAGACGCGGCGCAAGTGCGACGACCTTGCACGCCGCTGCTTCGGTGTCGTAGGTATCGATGAGCAGCGTCGCATTCGCCGGCTGCGACCGGGCGAACTGCTCGAACGCCTGCGTTTCGTCTTCGTGCGCCTGCACATACGAATGCGCCATCGTCCCGTACACGGGAATGCCGAACGCCAAACCGGCTGCGAGCGTCGCGGTGCCGCTAAAGCCAGCGAGGAAGCTCGCACGCGCGGAAAGCCACGCCGCCTCGGCGCCATGTGCGCGGCGCAATCCGAAATCGACGAGAAGTTTTTCGGGCGCGGCAAGCACGCATCGCGCCGCCTTGCTCGCGACGACGGTCTCGAAGTGTGCGAGGTTCATCAAACGGCTTTCCACGAGCTGCGCTTCGCGCATCGGCGCCGTGATGCGCAAGATCGGTTCGTCGGGGAAAAAGACGGTGCCCTCGGGCATCGCGTCGACATCGCCCGTAAAGCGCAGGTGTTCAAGCGATCGAAGGAATGGCGTCGAAAATCTGCCCGTCTTCGAGAGCGCGGTCAGGTCCTCGCGTGTGAACCGCAGTTGCTCCAGGTAGCGGACGATTTCCTCGAGCCCGGCCGCCATCAGGAAATTGCGACCGGTCGGCAACGCGCGGACGAACAGTTCGAACGATGCCGTCTCATTCATGCCCGTGTCGAAATACGACTGCAGCATCGTCAGTTCGTAAAGATCGGTCAAAAGCACACTGTCGAGCGTCAGCTGCATGGGAGTCTCCGCCCGTTGACGTGATCCAGCCGCATGATGCCCGACGTGGCGCGCTTTACTCCGCGCGTTCCCGAACGTACTGACGAAAATCCCTCGATGCGCAGGCGCCTCAACGTTCATATCAATCGCTTCGATCTCCACGCTGCTGCACGCGCCCGCTTGCGCGCAGCGCTCAACCCGGCTTGCCGTCGATCCTCGGCATGGTCAGGTAGGGCGCATAGCGGATCAGATACACGACGAATGCCGCACACCAGGCGCCGCCCGCGATATCGAGCCACAGGTCGGTCGCGCCGCCAAAGACCAATGGGCCGATCACCCGGGCAACCGCGGCGACGATCATGAGCCAGTAGCTCGCGATCTCGAATGGCCCCGCTGTGAGCATACGCCCCGTGTGGCCCAGCGCCGTGCGCGTGATCATGGCGATGATCGCCAAGCCCATTGCACCGACCGTCAGCGCATGGATCGCGAGCGAATGCGATACCACGCCGAGCGAAGCGCAGGCCAGCAGCGCAAAGCCGATGGGAATCCATAGACACGCCACGTGCAGGACCCAAAGAATCGGCCGTGGTCCCACGCGCCATGAACGCCATCCGGCGATTCGCACCGCGTGGATGACGGCGGTCGCCGCTGCGCAGGCCGCCACGAGCGCCGCGGGCGCGCCGGCCGCGTCGGCAACGAGCGCGATCAGCGGCGCCGGCGTCGCCCAGTTATCGATGAATTTCCAGCGTTTGATCGTAAATCCCGGAATCGCGTTCGTCGTGAACATCGGCACGACGCGGCCCGTGATGACCGAGACGAACATGATGACGAGGCCCGTCGTCGCATAGGCCACGCGCAAGGCGAGATCGAAACGCCCTTCCCATGCGTACCAATGAAACAGGGCGTTGAGCAGCCCGAACAGCGCGAGCGCCACCGGCAGAAAAATGTTGTGGCGATTCTTCGCCGCGATCAGTACGCGCAGCAGCACGAGCGCAACAATCGGCAGGAACGCGACATCGACGACGGCGGCAATGGCTTCCGGGCCCGTCCACACCAACACGCGCCCTGCCGCCCAAAGCAACCAAAGCAGGCCCAGCGATGCGCCGGTCGGCGTCGAGCGCGATGTCCAGGCACGCACGGCGGTCAGCAAAAAGCCCACGACGATCGCGGCCACGAAACCAAACAGCATCTCGTGGACGTGCCAGAGCATGCCCGACAACTGCGCGGTTCGCCCCGCTCCGCCGTGGCCCCGGAGCGCGGACAGCCAGAGCGCAACCGCGACGAAGCCGAACAGCGCGCCGCCGAGATAAAACGGCCGGAAGCCGAGCCGTAAGAGTGGTAGCCCCGACGCCTGCAGAGCTGGGCCGCGGCCGAGCGGCTCGTCGATCTTCATCATCATGCGTTCCCCTTCAGCGACGATACGTCACCCGGGGCTTACTTATCAGGCGTGGCGTTGGCGCGCACCGTAGCCATGGGCTCGTGGCGTCCGCTCCCTATACGACGCGGTGGCGGCACCGCGAAATCGCCCGAACCGGCGACACAGATAAATAGCTCACGTGGTGATACAAACATCGTCAGGATACAGCGCCGCGGCATCACATCGAGGCTCTGCGACAATTTGCGCGCCCCCCAGGCGCATTAACCACTCTATCTTGAATAGCAGACACTGATTGAACTGCAAGGGAGAAGGCCATGCTCAGCCCGCATGAATTCGCCGCGCTGTTGCTCGTGGGGGGCACGCGCGACTTGGACGCGCTCGATCGAGGCGACCTCGCGTCGCTCGTGGAGCGCCAGCTCGTCGCGCTCGACAGGCTGGTCGGCGGTCGTCAGGTGCGGTTGACGGCGCGCGGGGCGTCGGTTGTCAAAGCCGTGACACGCCGCCCGCAGTAGCACCGGCGCGATGGGCGCCGAATGATCGGGCGGCCGCGGCATGATGCGTCGCTGTGCCGCGAAGTGCGGTAGTATCCGCACCGAAGCGAACATCGGGCCTCGCGCGGCCCGCGTTCGCACCCCCCACATCATTCACTGCCCGACCACCCGCTCGCCGTGTCGCCGTCTCAAACTTTCGCCTCTCAACATTTCGACGAATACTGCGTGCAAAAGGCTGCGCCTGCGGGTTCGAGTGCTTATTACGCATTGCGCCAGGCGCCGGCCGCTCGCCAGGCGTTCTTGACCGCGCTCTTTGCGCTGCGCCGCGAGCTCGAAGAGACGGTAAAGGATACGAGCGATCCGACCGTCGGGCGCACGAAGCTGGCATGGTGGCAAAAGGAAACGGCCGCACTGGCTGCGGGGCAGCCTTCGCATCCGGTCTCGCATGCGCTCGTTGCGCACTGCGACGATATCGAAGCGGAAGCGCCGATGTTGCGTGCGCTCGTCGCCGGCTTCGAGATGGATCTCGACCAGGCGCGCTATCTGGACTTTGCCAACCTGACGCGCTACACCGAGCGCGTCGGCGGAGCATTTGCGAGCGTCGTGGCGCGCGTCACGGCACGCGAACCTGCCCGGGCGCACGAGTGGGCGGGCCCGCTCGGCAATGCGCTGATGCTCGCCCAATTCGTGCAGGAACTCGGCAACGACGCGCGGCACGGGCGCATCTACCTGCCGATCGACGAGTTACGCCGCTTCGGCGTAACGGCAGCTGAGCTGATCAACCGCAAATACAGCCCCGCGTTCACCGAACTGATGCGGTTTCAAACGAATCGCGCGCGCGATTCGCTGCAGACGGCGCTTGCCGGCGTGCCGGCGGACGAACGCGCCACGCAGCGCACGCTGAAGGCGCAGGCGGCCATGGCGCTTGCGCTGCTGGACGAAATCGAGCGCGACCAGTTCCAGGTGCTTCATCAACGGATAGCGCTCACGCCGATCCGCAAGCTGTGGATCGCCTGGCGCGCGGCGCGCAAGCGCTGAGGCGCGGGTTCCCTTATTGCCTGTAGAGTTCCCGGACGGCATCTTCGATGTGCTGACGCAACAAGCGCCGCTCGTCGGGGGTCATGTGGCCGTCACGTTGATGCTCGCCGAACTCGCCCGGCGAAGAAGCCGTCCGCACGATCGAAGCGGACGTGCTTGCAGGCGCCGGAGCCGCGAGCGGCTCACGGTGCGGCGGCAGATAGCGGTGACGCAAAGGACGCACCGGGTGCTCGGCCCGTCGCTCGCGCAGCGGCGCTTGCGCTCGCGCGTCGACGGCAACGGTCAGACTGGCAAGCGCGCCGGCGATGGCGACCGCGACGATCCGCGCTCGCAGGCACGGGAACGCGCGTCCCACCGTCATCTTGTTCCCTTCGTCATGCGGCAACCGGCTACCTCGAATTACGTGTGCAGATGCCCGATTCGATCATCGAGCGCGAAAGAATGGTGTTATGGGATGAAGTATCCACCGAACAGCCGCTATCCGTGAAGCAGTTTAAGTGGACGCCGTTTACGCGACGCATCAACACGGGTAAATTTTGTAACTGTCTGTAACCCGTTAATTTCGTATTCCTCGACCCGCTTTCCAATCGCGCTAAGATGCCGCCCATGGAAACTAAAAACCCTTCGAAGATTCTCGTCGTCGACGACGACCCCCGCTTGCGTGACCTGCTGCGCCGTTATCTGGGCGAGCAAGGCTTCAACGTCTATGTTGCGGAGAACGCCCCCGCGATGAACAAGCTGTGGGTGCGCGAGCGATTCGACCTGCTCGTGCTCGACCTCATGCTGCCCGGCGAAGACGGGCTGTCGATCTGCCGCCGGCTGCGCGGCAGCAACGATCGCACGCCGATCATCATGCTCACGGCAAAGGGCGAAGACGTCGATCGCATCGTCGGTCTCGAAATGGGCGCCGACGACTATCTGCCCAAGCCGTTCAATCCGCGCGAACTCGTGGCGCGCATTCACGCGGTGCTGCGTCGCCAGTCGCCCTCCGAGCTGCCCGGCGCGCCATCCGAAACGGCAGAGGTGTTCGAATTCGGCGATTTCGCGCTCAATCTCGCCACGCGCACGCTGACGAAGTCGGGCCAGGAGATTCCGCTCACCACGGGCGAGTTTTCGGTGCTGAAGGTATTCGCGCGCCATCCGCGCCAACCGCTGTCGCGCGAAAAGCTGATGGAGCTCGCGCGCGGTCGCGAATACGAAGTGTTCGACCGTAGCCTCGACGTGCAGATCTCGCGTTTGCGCAAGCTGATCGAAGTCGATCCGGGCAGTCCCCGCTTTATCCAAACGGTGTGGGGTCTCGGTTACGTCTTCATCCCCGACGGCGCAGCGTGACGTCAACGTCAGCCCTGTCGCTCCGCGCGTTCGAATAAGCCCTCATGCGCATCAACCGGCGGTTTCTCGCCCACGCGTTCGGGGGCTTGTTCTGGCGCACGTTTCTTTTGATCGCGCTCTTGATCGCGGTCAGTCTTGCCGCGTGGTTTCAAAGCTTTCGGGTGATCGAGCGCGAGCCGCGCGCGCAGCGCGTCGCGCTGCAGCTCGTGGCGGTCGTCAAGCTCACGCGCACGGCGCTGCTCTACTCCGATCCCGATCTGCGGCGGGCGCTGTTGCAAGATCTCGAAAGCAACGAAGGCGTGCGGGTCTATCCGCGCGAGGCGACCGATAAGTTCAAGCTCCAGCCCGATGAATCGCTCAATCGGCTCATCGAGCACGACATCCGTGGCCGGCTCGGCGACGACACGGTCATTGCGCAATCGGTCAACGACATTCCCGGCGTCTGGATCAGTTTCAAAATCGACGACGACGATTACTGGGTGGCGCTGGACCGAGACCAGCTCGATAGCGTCACGGGCCTGCAATGGGCTGGCTGGGGCGTGTTCGCGCTCGCGTTGTCGCTATTCGGCGCGGCGTTCATCACGAGCCTCGTGAACCGCCCGTTCGCGCGCTTGGCAGCAGCCGCGCGCAAGGTCGGCCTGGGCCAGGCGCCGGAACCGCTGCCCGAGCGCGGGTTGGGCGTGGCCGCCGAGACCAATCGCAGCTTCAACCAGATGGTCCAGGACCTCGAACAGCTCGAAGCCGATCGCGCACTGATGCTGGCCGGCATCTCGCACGATTTGCGCACGCCGCTGGCGCGGTTGCGGCTGGAAACCGAAATGAGCCCATCCGACCAGGCGACGAAGGACGCGATGATCGACGACATCGAGCAGATGGATTCGATCATCGGGCGCTTCCTCGACTACGCACGCCCGCCGCAGCACTTCTCGCGTGCCGTCGATCTGTCGCTGGTCGCGGGCGAGATGGCTGCGCGCATGGCGAGCGAGGACGGCGTGCGCCTCATCTCGCGGCTGGCCGATTCGGCCATCATCGAAGCCGATGAAACCGACCTGCGGCGCGTGGTCGGCAATTTGCTTGAAAACGCGAAGAAGTACGGCCTCAGTGAAACCGACGGCATCCCGCACGTCATGCTCGAAACGCGCGTTTCGCATTCCCGTGTGGAGTTGTCAGTGCTGGACGAAGGGCCTGGCATCCCCGACGACCAGATCGGGCTCGTGACCCGTCCCTTCTACCGCGTCAATTCGGCGCGAACGCAGGCCAACGGGACAGGCCTGGGCATGGCGATCGTGCAGCGTCTGGTCAGCCGCCACCACGGCACCTTGAAACTGCGCAACCGGACGCCCGGCCCCGGGCTCGAAGTCACGATCGAGTTTCCGCTCGCCAAGAGCGCGTGACGTCGGTCCGCTTGTCGTCAACAAAACTATCGCTGCAGTTGGAAAATTCTATCCGCTTCATTAGATAAATTCTATTGCTTGGTAAATTCAATAGGGATATAGTCGAGCCTGTGTAACGAATTCGTTGCAGCGAACAGGTACTTTTGAACAACGCGTTTCTTCCCAACCAGACACAGGAGTCACCGCATGAAAACCGTGGGCGATAAACTCGAAGCATTCACCGTCACCGCTGCGAAGCCGGGCTTCAACCATCACGAAGAAAACGGCCAGTCGGCCTTCGAAGAAATCACCGAACAATCGTTCCCGGGCAAGTGGAAGATCATTTACTTCTATCCGAAGGACTTCACCTTCGTTTGCCCGACGGAAATCGTCGAATTCGCCAAGCTGCAAAAAGACTTCGAAGAGCGTGACGCCGTGTTGCTCGGCGGCAGCGTCGACAACGAATTCGTCAAGCTCGCATGGCGCCGTGAGCATAAGGACCTCGACAAGCTGAACCACTATGCTTTCGGCGACGTCAAGGGCGAACTGATCGACCAGCTCGGCGTGCGCGACAAGGAAGCGGGCGTGGCCCTGCGCGCGACGTTCATCGTCGATCCGGACAACACGATCCAGCACGTTTCGGTGAACAACCTGAACGTCGGCCGCAACACGCAGGAAATCCTGCGTATCCTCGACGGCCTGCAAACGGACGAACTCTGCCCGTGCAACCGCGCAGTCGGCGGCTCGACGCTGTAAGCGCAAGCTCAGCGTTGGCCCGAAGCCCGCTATGGTGTTCTGGAGCCGGCGGGCTTTTTTATCGAAATGCCGATAGGAGAAAACAATGGATTTTGTGAATTCGATTAAGGAACTCATCCCTGACTACGCGAAGGACATTCGCCTGAATCTGGACGGCACCATCGTTCGTTCTTCGCTTGAAGGCAATGACGCCGTCGGCGTCGCGCTGGCCGCCGCGTTCGCGGCGAAGAGCCGCACGATCATCGAAGCGATCCGCTCCGCCGGCGTGCTCTCGCCCGAAGAGCTGACCGGCGCACAAACGGCTGCGGCGCTGATGGGTATGAACAACGTCTGGTATCCGTTCGTCGAGATGGCCGACGATGCCGATCTGAAGGCGCAACGCGCCGAGTTGCGGATGGGCGCTTACGCCTCGCACGGCGGCGTCGACAAGCGTCGTTTCGAAATGTATGCGCTGGCTGCGTCGATCGTCGGCAAATGCCATTTCTGCATCCAGTCGCACTTCGCGCTGCTCAAGAACGAGCAAGGGATGTCGGTGCAGCAATTGCGCGATGTGGGCCGTATCGCCGCCGTCGTGAATGCCGCTGCGCAGGTCATCGCGGCCGAAGGCAAGTGATGTGCAAGCAGGATTAGCCGGGTGGCGTGGCGTGCGAAGTGATCAAGGGCGAGCCTCGACTCGCCCTTTCATATTGCCCGCCGGCAGCACCGCCGACGTCGTGATCGGTCTCGTTCCACCACGGCCTGCAGTGGGAACCCAATACAAAATGCCGGCTGCACATCGCCATGAGTTTCCTGATCGCGTTCAGACCGCGCCGCCCGTCCGGGCGAGCAGTACGACGGCCTGGGCTTCGATTCCCTCCCCTCGCCCCAGGTAGCCGAGCTTTTCGTTCGTCTTCGCTTTGACGTTGATGTCCGCGAGGGGCAACGCCAGATCCTCGGCGATGTTCGCGCGCATCGCTTCGATATGCGGCGCAAGCTTGGGCGCCTGCGCAATGACCGTGCTGTCGACGTTCACGATCGTGAAACCGGCTTGCCGGATGCGCGCGGCGCACTCGCGCAGCAACACGCGGCTGTTCGCGCCGGCAAAGTGCGCATCCGTATCGGGGAAGTGGCGGCCGATGTCGCCCAGCGCCGCGGCACCGAACAGCGCGTCCGTGACGGCATGCAGCAGCACATCGGCGTCGGAATGACCGAGCAGGCCGCGTTCGTACGGCACCGTGACACCGCCGATGATGAGCGGGCGCCCCGGCACCAATGCGTGTACGTCGTAGCCTTGTCCGATTCTGAAATTCATTGTTGATGGGTTCCTGTTGCTGTCAAGATCGCCTCGGCAAGCGCGAAATCTTCCGGGTAAGTGACTTTGAAATTGCGCAAGCTGCCTTGAACCAGGCGCGGCGCATGGCCGAGCCATTCAATGGCGCTCGCCTCGTCGGTCAGATCGTGGCCGTCTCGCTCGGCCCGTGCGATTGCTTCGCGCAGCATGCCGATGCGAAACATCTGCGGCGTTTGCGCCTGCCACAGGCCGTTGCGCGACTCGGTGCGCGCAATGCGATCGCCGTGCTCGATGTCCACACGTTTGAGCGTATCGGCAACGGGCAGCGCCATGATGCCGCCCACTTCGTCGTCGGCCAGCGCCGAAATCAGTGAGCGGATCAACTCAGGCGTGATACCCGGTCGCGCCGCGTCATGGACGAGCACCCAGTCATCGTCGGCCGCGCCCGATTGCCCAAGCGCATCGAGTCCGTTTCGCACCGACGCCTGTCTCGATGCGCCGCCGCAGCGACGCGCGGCAAAGCGCAAGGGGGCGAAGCGGCGTTCGTCGAAGTGGGTGTCGTCGGGCGAAATGACGACGAGCGTTTGCGCAAGCTCATCGCAGGCGTCGAACGCGGCAAGCGTGTAGTACAGCAGTTCGCGCCCGGCTACCGTGCAGTACTGCTTCGGCATGGGTGCGCCGGAGCGGCTGCCGGTCCCCGCGCAGGGAATCAGCGCGTATAAACGGGCGGGACGGGATGGTCGGGAAGAGGCGGAAGTCACGAAATCCGGGCGGGCGGCGCAGCCGCCAATCAAAAATAGACGACGGATTTTATAATAGGCGCTTTGCCCCGGGCGTCCGATTGATCGCCAATCACCGCCCGGCGCTCGAAAGCCCCTGCCCGCACGCGTCTTGCGCCGCTGCCGGGGCTTTCGTCACGCTCACGCCGAGGCCGTACGCTCCTAGTCATGTCGCAAACCGCCAGCTCATCCGCCACGCCTACTCTACCGCTCGCACTCGTGAAAGCCGGTCAACGCTTTGCGTTCGACGGCACGCACGGCTCGTCCGACGCCCTGCTGATCGCGCGCTATAGCGAGGCCGCGCGCGCCCAAGGGCTGCCCGCACAGTCGCCCAAAGGGCGTACACCGCTGCTCGCCGTCGTCTGCGCCAGCGCCGTCGATGCGCAACGGCTCGCCCTGGAGATCCCCTGGTTCGCGCCGGATGCCCGTGTGCGCCTGCTGCCCGACTGGGAAACGCTGCCGTACGACACGTTTTCGCCGCATCAGGATCTCGTTTCCGAGCGGTTGGCGACGCTGCACGATCTGGGCGAAGGCCGCTGCGACATCCTGCTCGTGCCGGCCACGACCGCGCTCTATCGCATGCCGCCGGCCGCATTCCTCGCCGCATACACGTTCTCTTTCGCACAGGGGGAACGGCTCGACGAGGCCAAGCTCAAAGCGCAGCTGACGCTGGCCGGCTACGAGCACGTCAGCCAGGTCGTGCGACCGGGCGAGTACTGCGTGCGCGGCTCGCTGATCGACCTCTTTCCGATGGGCTCGCCGCTGCCGTATCGGATCGATTTGTTCGACGATCAGGTGGACTCGATCCGCGCCTTCGATCCGGACACGCAGCGCAGCCTCTATCCCGTGCGGGACGTACGTCTGCTGCCGGGCCGCGAATTTCCGTTCGACGAAGCGGCGCGTACCGCTTTTCGCAGCCGCTGGCGCGAGGTGTTCGAAGGCGACCCGAGCCGCTCGTCGATCTATAAGGACATCGGCAACGGCGTGCCGTCGGCCGGCATCGAGTACTACCTGCCGCTCTTCTTCGACGAAACGGCCACACTGTTTCACTACCTGCCCGAGGGCGCGCAACTGGCCTTCGTCGGCGATCTCGACGGCGCGATCCGCCGCTTCACGCTCGATACGAAGCAGCGCTACAACTTCCTCTCGCACGACCGCGAGCGGCCCATCCTCGAACCGCAGCGCCTGTTCCTTTCCGACGACGATTTCTACACCCTCGCCAAGCCGTTCGCGCGGCTCGTGCTGCCGGCCAACGGCGACAGCGCCTGGTCCGCGGCGTTGCCTTCGCTCGCAATCGATCGGCACGCCGACGATCCGGTCGCCGCATTGCGTCGCTATGTCGAAGGCAGCGAGCGGCGCGTGCTCGTCGCAGCCGAATCGGCCGGCCGGCGCGAAACGATCGCGCAGTTGTTGGCCGAGCATGGCCTGCGCCCGGCCGCGGTCGACAGCTTCGCCGATTGGCTGACGAGCGACGAGCGCTTCACGCTCGGCGTCGCGCCGCTGACGACCGGTTTTTCGCTGCCGGGCGAGAACGTGGCCATCGTCACGGAAACCGAGCTTTACGGCGCACTCGCGCGCCGCGCGGGGCGGCGTCGCCAGGAGCAGGCCAGCAGTGTCGATTCGATGGTGCGCGACCTTTCCGAGCTCAAGGTCGGCGACCCGGTCGTGCATGCGCAGCACGGCATCGGCCGCTACATGGGCCTCGTGACGATGGATCTCGGCGAAGGCGAAACCGAGTTTCTGCACCTTGAATACGCGAGCGACAGCAAGCTTTATGTGCCCGTGGCGCAGTTGCACGTCATCTCGCGCTACAGCGGCGCCGACCCCGAAAGCGCCCCGCTCCATGCACTGGGCTCGGGCCAGTGGGAAAAGGCCAAGCGCAAGGCCGCGCAGCAGATCCGCGATACGGCCGCAGAACTGCTGAACCTTTATGCGCGGCGTGCAGCGCGCGAAGGTCACGCGTTCAAACTCGAACCGCGCGACTACGCGAAGTTCGCCGAGAGCTTCGGCTTCGAAGAAACACCCGACCAGGCTGCGGCGATCGCCGCGGTGATCGGCGACATGACTGCGGGGCGCCCGATGGATCGCCTCGTGTGCGGCGATGTCGGCTTCGGCAAGACCGAAGTCGCCCTGCGCGCCGCCTTTATCGCCGTCATGGCGGGCAAACAGGTGGCCCTGCTTGCACCGACGACGCTGCTCGCCGAGCAGCACACGCAGACCTTTACCGACCGCTTTGCCGATTGGCCTGTGCGCATCGCCGAGCTCTCGCGCTTCAAGTCGACCAAGGAGGTGAATGCGGCGATCGAGCAGATCAACGACGGCTCGATCGACATCGTCATCGGCACACACAAACTGCTGTCGTCAGACGTGCACTTCAAACGTCTGGGCCTCGTCATCATCGATGAGGAACACCGTTTCGGCGTTCGGCAGAAAGAAGCGCTGAAGGCGCTGCGCGCCGAAGTGGACGTGCTGACGCTGACCGCGACGCCGATTCCACGTACGCTCGGCATGGCGCTGGAAGGTTTGCGCGATTTTTCCGTCATCGCGACCGCGCCGCAAAAGCGGCTCGCCATCAAGACGTTCGTGCGGCGCGAAGAAGACGGCGTCATTCGCGAAGCGATGCTGCGCGAGCTCAAGCGCGGCGGCCAGGTCTACTTCCTGCACAACGAAGTCGAAACGATCGAGAACAGGCGCGCGATGCTCGAAGCGCTCGTGCCCGAAGCACGCATCGCGGTGGCGCACGGCCAAATGCACGAGCGCGAGCTCGAGCGCGTCATGCGCGATTTCGTCGCGCAGCGTGCAAACGTGCTGCTTTGCACCACCATCATCGAAACCGGTATCGATGTGCCGAGTTCGAACACGATCATCATCCATCGCGCCGACAAGTTCGGTCTTGCGCAATTGCACCAGCTGCGCGGGCGCGTCGGTCGTTCTCATCACCAGGCCTACGCCTATTTGCTCGTACATGACCCGCAAGGGCTCACGAAACAGGCGCAGCGGCGGCTCGAAGCGATTCAGCAGATGGAAGAACTCGGCTCGGGCTTTTACCTTGCCATGCACGACCTCGAGATCCGCGGCACGGGCGAGGTGCTGGGCGACAAGCAATCGGGCGAAATTCACGAGATCGGGTTTCAGCTCTATTCCGACATGCTCGCGGACGCGGTCAGGGCACTCAAGAACGGGCAGGAGCCGGACCTCACGGCGCCGCTGGCGGCAACCACCGAAATCAACCTGCATGCGCCGGCGATTCTGCCGGCCGACTACTGCGGCGATGTGCAGGAACGCCTCTCGATCTACAAGCGGCTCGCGAGCTGCGAGACGAGCGATTCGATCGACGACATTCAAGAAGAACTCATCGATCGCTTCGGCAAGCTACCGCCGCAAGCATATGCACTCGTGGAAACGCATCGATTGCGGCTCACCGCGAAGCCGCTCGGCATTTCGAAGATCGATGCGGGCGAGAACGCGATCAGCCTGCAATTCGTCCCGAACCCGCCGATCGACGCCATGCGCATCATCGAAATGGTGCAGAAGCACAAGCACATCAAGCTCGCGGGCCAGGACAAACTGCGCATCGAAACGCGTAGCCCCGACCTTTCGGTGCGCCTGTCCACCGTGAAGGAATCGCTGCGTGCGCTCGGGGCGCCCGCACGTCAAAACGCCCCCGCGGCAACCCGGTAGCGTTGCCCGATGGCGCACCGCACAAATATCAACCTGTGCGATCGCTTGGGTCCGGTCGTGTTTTTTCGGTATGATCGGACCACTTAAAAAGCGGGAGCTTCGCCATGTCGCAGGATGTTGAAACGGCGCACTTGTCTTCTCCTTCTCCGGCTTCCCCGCCGGCCTCGCCTTCCGCCGCATCCTCTGCGCGTTCGCCGCTGAGCTTGTCCTGGGTCGAGCGGCTCGTATCGATCGATACGACGAGCCGCGTCCCGAACATCGGCTTGATCGAAATGGTGCGTGACGCCCTGGCGACGCTGGGCATCGCCTCGACATTGACGCACGACGATCGGGGCCAATGGGCAAACCTGTTCGCGACGATCCCCGCACACGACGGTGCGACTCACGGCGGCGTCGTGCTGTCCGGTCATACCGATGTCGTCCCCGTTGACGGCCAGGCGTGGGACAGCGATCCGTTCAAGCCGCAGGTGCGCGAGGGTCGTCTGTACGGCCGCGGCACCTGCGATATGAAGGGCTTCATTGGCGCAGCACTCGCCCTCGTGCCCGAGATGCAGGCGACGCGGCTTGCCAAACCGATTCATCTCGCGCTTTCCTTCGACGAAGAAGTTGGCTGCACGGGTGCGCCCTACATGATCGCCGACTTGCAGCGGCGTGGGCTCACCCCCGAAGGCTGCATCGTCGGCGAGCCGACGAGCATGCGTCCGATCATTGCGCATAAGGGCATCAACGCTTACCGCTGTTGCGTACGTGGTCATGCAGCGCACTCGTCGCTGACGCCAAAGGGTTTGAACGCAATCGAGTACGCTGCGCGGCTGATTTGCCACATCCGCGACCTCGCCGACGAAATGCGTCGCGACGGCCCCTTCGACGAGTACTACGACGTGCCGTTCACGACGGCTCAAACCAGCACGATCGAAGGTGGCAACGCGATCAATACCGTGCCGGCCGAGTGCCGGTTCGGCTTCGAGTTCCGCAATCTGCCCACGCTCGATCCCGAGGCGGTATTCACACGCATCCAACGCTACGCGCACGAGACGCTGCTGCCGCAAATGCGGCGCGAACATCCGAACGCGGCCATCGAGTTCACCAAGATCGCCGCGGCGCCCGGTCTCGACGCCTCCGAGCAAGCCGCGATCACCGAACTCGTGCGCGCGCTGACGGCCAATCGCGAAACGCGCAAAGTTGCGTATGGCACCGAGGCGGGGCTGTTCGCGCGCGCCGGTGTGCCGAGCATCGTCTGCGGGCCTGGCGACATCGAGCAGGCGCACAAGCCCAACGAGTACGTGGAACTTGCGCAACTCGCGGCCTGCGAAGACTTCCTGCGCAAGTTCATCCACAGCATGTCGGTCGACGCGCACGCATAGCGCACAGCGATCGCCCTCTACCGAGGTGCCTCGAGCCATGTCTACCGCCATTCCGCAACCGACCAATCGCACGATCGATGCGGAGCCGATCCCGACGCTCGACGCGATCGCCACGCAGCACTTCGCGCTGACGCCCTGGGTGTTGCGCACGCCCGTGTTCGAGCGCCACGATTTTCCGTCGCTCGAAGGCACGGCGATCAACTTCAAGTTCGAATTGCTGCAAGCGAGCGGAACGTTCAAAGCGCGCGGCGCCTTCACGAATCTGCTCGCGCTCGACGCCGCGCAGCGCAGCGTCGGCGTGACCTGCGTCTCGGGCGGCAATCATGCGGCTGCCGTCGCCTACGCGGCGATGCGGCTCGGCGTCAGCGCGAAAGTCGTCGTCTTCCGCACGACGACACCGACGCGGATCGACTTGTGCAAACAGTATCGCGCCGAAGTCGTCGTGGCCGAGACGCCGGCGGAAGCGTTCGACATCGTGCGCCGCATCGAAGCCGAGGAAGGCCGTTTCTTCATCCATCCGTTCAACGGCTATCGAACCGTGCTGGGCACCGCCACGCTCGGCTACGAATGGGCCACGCAAACGCCCGACCTCGACGCCGTGATCGTGCCCATAGGCGGCGGCGGGCTTGCCGCCGGCGTCTCGACTGCCCTGCGCCTCGCCAACCCTCGCGTACATGTCTATGGTGTCGAGCCCGAAGGGGCCGATGCGATGGGCAAAAGCTTTGCCGCCAATCACACGATCAAAATGGGCGCGATGCATTCGATCGCCGATTCGCTGATGGCCCCGCACACGGAGCAATACAGCTACGAACTCTGTCGCCGCCATATCGATCGGCTGGTGACCGTCTCCGACGATGCGTTGCGCTCGGCCATGCTCAAGCTCTTCACGCAGTTGAAAATCGCGGTGGAGCCAGCCTGTGCAGCCGCCACCGCTGCGCTGCTCGGGCCGTTGCGCGAAACGCTGCAAGGCAGGCGCGTAGGCGTGCTGCTGTGCGGCTCGAATACCGATGCGGCCACCTTCGCAGCGCACGTCCAAAACGCGCAGGGATAAGGCACACGCTATGGAACTTATCCCCAGTTTTTGTTGACAGACCTGTTGATAAGCTTTGGGCGATCGCGCTAAGCGGTTGTACACACAACGATTTTTTTGGCGCGCCTTGTTCGTGACGGATCGGAGCAATCTCGCGCCCGCAAGGCCCGCATTCAGTCGCCATGTGCCTCGCGATAGACGGCAATGCCCTCCATCGGATCCATCGTTTCGCGCCAGGGAGCGCGTTCGAGCATGCGGCGGGTATCGTCATAGCCGGCGGTGCGGCGACGCGCGATCCCCGATGCGGAAAAGTCGATGTCCTTATGAAAATCGTCTTCGCCGAAACTCGGCGCATCAAGTTCGAGCACCTGCATGGTCGTGCCGCATCCCCACGCAAGAAGATCCTGAACGGCCTGCGTGTCGCGCATCGCCTCGGGAATGTATTGCTCCAGTTCGCGGATCACATGGCGCAGCCGATGAATCTGGCGCTGCCGCTCCAGGTGACTCTGCGCGCGGCTCGAATATTGGATGTCGCGCTGGCGCACCATGGCCTCGAGAATCGACTTGGGCTCGCGGCCCAACGCGGGCCAGAGCTGAACTGCGAAGATGACGGAACTGCGGCGCGGCCGATCGTCGAGCACAGCCTCGAGCGGCGTGTTCGAGTAGATGCCGCCATCCCAATACGACTCGCCATCGAGTTGTACCGAAGGAAACCCTGGCGGGAACGCAGCCGACGCCATCACATGGTCGACGCTGAGCGCCACGTCGCGATTCGTGAAGTAGCGCATCCGCGCATTGGCGACATGGACGGCGCCGACTGTCAACCGCACGGCACCGGTGTTGAGGTAGTCGAAATCGACGAGGTCGCGCAGCGTTTCGCGTAGCGGCCGTGTCGTATAAAACGACGCGAGCTCTCGCCCGAGCGGCGCTTGCACCCCCAGCCAGGCGAAGGGCGACGGGGTGAAGAACGTCGGGATGCCCTGAAGAAAAATCGAAGCGCGGCGCCACCAGTCGTCGAACGCCGGCAGCCATCCCGCCGTGGCACTGCGCGCCGCGACGCGCGACCAGAATGCGTCGAGTTGCGCGAGCCGCTCGCCGGGAGGGTTGCCGGCGATGATGGCACCGTTGACGGCGCCGATCGATGTGCCGATCACCCAGTCGGGCTCGATACCGGCTTCGTGCAGCGCCTCGTAGACGCCGACCTGATAAGCGCCGAGCGCCCCTCCGCCTTGCAGCACGAGCACGATCTGTCCGGGAATTCCGGCACGCGCCGCGCGCTCGCTCGCCACTCCGCTACGGACGCCGCTCGAATTGTCTTGCATTCGCCCCTCCGTCGTCTCTCGTCAATCCATCGACCAAGATACGCAGGCGAGCCATGTCTGGATGCGTCGCGCGGCGCCGTGCGTTACGGCCGGTTGTCCTCGAACAGATTCAGAATCTGCTTTTGCTCCTGCTTGGTCACATCGGGCGTCGCCAAGCCAGCCGGGCCGACCGTTCCGACTGCGTCGCTCGCCCCTGACCCTGCCAGCGCGCTACCGGAGTCGGTGCCAATGCTCGCGACAAAACCGTTGCCGGGCACGCGGTCGGCCATGTAGATTTCGCCGTCGACGGTGGCGACGCCCTCGGGCATCGGCATCGGCTGGTCCGGTACGCCGCGCAACGCACGGCTCATGTAGTCGACCCAGATCGGCAGCGCGAGCTGCGCGCCGAATTCGCGGCTTCCAAGGCTCTTCGGCTGATCGTAGCCCATCCAGGCTACGGCGACGAGCGTCGGCTGATAGCCGGCGAACCAACCGTCCTTCGCGTCATTCGTCGTACCCGTCTTGCCTGCAAGGTCGGAACGATGCAGCACGTTCGTGCCCGCGCCCGTGCCCGCCGTCGCGACCGAATGCAGCAGGCTGTTCATGATGTAGGCATTGGCGCCGCTGATCGTACGCGGCGCATTCTGCCCTGCCACGATCGGCTGCGCTTTCGACACCGGCTGGCCTCGCGCATCGTCCACTTCGGCGATCAGATAGGGATTGACGCGGTAGCCGCCGTTGGCGAACACCGAATAAGCCGCGGCCGATTGCAACGGCGTGACCAGCCCCGCGCCGAGCGCCATCGGCAGATACGGCGGCGTCTTGTCGGCATCGAAGCCAAACCGCTGCGTCACGTAGTCTTGCGCGTACTTCGTGCCGATGTACGACAGAATGCGGATCGAGACGAGGTTCTTCGATTTTTCGAGCGCGACGCGCATCGTCATCGGCCCTTCGGGCTGATCGTCGTCCTTCGGCTCCCACGGATCGCCGCCCGGCGTGCTGGGCGGGAAATACAGCGGCGCATCGTTGATGATCGTCGCCGGCGCGAGCCCCTTCTCGAGCGACGCGGAATAGATGAACGGCTTGAAACTCGAGCCGGGCTGACGCCACGCCTGCGTAACGTGATTGAACTTGTTCTTGTTGAAATCGAAGCCGCCCACGAGCGCACGCACGGCACCGTCTTGCGGGGCCAGCGAAACGAGCGCGCCTTCGACCTGCGGAAGCTGCGTGATCTGCCAGTTGCCCTTTGCATCGGGCATGAGGCGCACGATCGAGCCGACGCGAATACGCTGAGCCTGCGACGCGCGTGGTCCGAGCGCGAACGCCGCGAAACGCAGGCCTTCGCCCGTCACCTTCTCGATGCCGCCGTCGACGAGCTGCACCGTCAATTCTTTCGGGCTGGCGGCCGTCACGACACCGGCGACGAGTTCGCCGTCGTCGGGGTGATCGGCGAGCGCGTCGTCGATCGCTTCGTCGCGATCGTCGCCCGCAGCGGGCAGCTCGACGAACCCTTCGGGCCCGCGATAACCGTGACGGCGCTCATAGTCCATCACGCCCTTGCGCACAGCCCGATATGCAGCGTCCTGATCGGCCGAGTCGATCGTCGTCGTGACGGTCAGCCCGCGCGTATAGGTTTCGTCCTTGTACTGCGCATACATCATCTGCCGCACCATTTCGGCCACGTACTCGGCGTGAACGCTGTACTCCGTGCCCGCGGATTTCGTGTGAATCGGCTCCTTGACGGCCTCGTCGTACTGCGCCTGCGTGATGTACCCCAGTTCGAACATCCGCTTCAGGATGTATTCCTGGCGAATCTTCGCGCGCTTCGGATTGACCACCGGGTTGTAGGCCGATGGCGCCTTCGGCAGCCCGGCCAGCATCGCCGCCTCGGCGAGCGAGATGTTCTTCAGATCCTTGCCGAAGTACACGCGTGCGGCCGCCGCAAACCCGTACGCGCGCTCACCGAGATAAATCTGATTCATGTAGAGCTCGAGAATTTGATCTTTCGTGAGCGCCCGCTCGATTTTGTAGGCGAGCATCATTTCGTAGATCTTGCGCGTGTAGGTCTTTTCGCTCGACAGGAAGAAGTTGCGAGCCACCTGCATCGTGATCGTGCTCGCGCCTTGCGAGGCGCCGCCGTGCAACAGATCGGCCGTGCCGGCGCGCAGGATGCCGATGAAATCGACGCCGCCATGCTCATAGAAACGGTAATCCTCGATCGCGAGCACCGCCTTCTTCATCACATCGGGAATATCGGCAAAGCGGACCAGGCTGCGCCGCTCTTCGCCGAATTCGCCGATCAGCACGTGATCGGCGGTATAGACCCGCAGCGGCACCTTCGGGCGATAGTCGGTCAGCGCATCGAGCGAAGGCAACTGCGGCGCCATGACGATGAGCGCGTAACCGACGATCAACGCGCCGACCACGGCCGCGGTGGCAACGAGGCCCGCGAACGCCAGCACAATCCGGCCGCCGAGCGAACGGCTTGCGCTTCGGGGGCTTCGGTTGGCAGGTTGGGAGGGGACTCGGTCGTCGGCCGAGCGGCCATCGGAAGGTGGTCGTTTAATGATAGGCATGACGGCATGAATGGCGCGGCTCTCAGCGCCTCTTCGCCACGAGCGAAACCCGCAGCGTGACTCGCAATGTGTATGTGTAGTGGTCTGGCGGCCGTATCCGGCTCACCGCCGAGCGTGAAACAACAGCGCATTTTAACGAAATCGCCAAGCCGGCACGGGAATTTCTTTTGTAAGAATTGAATGCAGAGCGGCAACCCTGTCCGATAGTCGCAGGTTATCAACAGAAAATGTTGAAAGACCTGTGGAGAACCTGCAGAAAACGCGCATAAGTGCTTGATGGCGCACCAATATCGCGGCCGGGTGCGTTTGAGGGCAGCGCGTGCCGTCTTATGATGGAGGGCACCGTGGCGCCGGCCCTTTCCGCTTGTGCGCGCCGTACGACGTCTCCATGTTAGAGAGCCAACCATGAGCCAAAGCAGCGAACGTCTCGTCTTCTTCGTTACGCCCGCCCAAAAGCGCGTCCTCGCCGCCCGCGCCGAGCGCTTGGGCATCAGCCTGAGCGAACTCGTGCGGCGCGCCGTGCTCGCTTTTGACGAAACGGGTGAAGAAGTGCGAGCGGCGGGTCTCGTCGATCGGCTCGGCGCGGCGCGCAGTCAGATTGCCGAGAGCGACCGGCTGCGGCGCCTCGCGGCGGGCTCCGGCGTCGCGCCCGGACTCACGGGGCGCACGCTTGCGCCCCTGCAAACGGCCGATGAAGCAAGCGCCGCCGCTGCTGCTTCGCGCCGTTCCACGCCGGCTGAGCCGGCGACGTCGGGCCGGGACGACGAGGAGAACGAAAATGTCGCGCCCAGCTTGTCGGTAGCCGCCGCGGTGGCGCGAGCGCTGGCGACCGACGCCTGCACTCGCCCCGACGATCGGCCCGACGCCGACGACGAAGCGGTCGTCGCCCGCGCGATCGCCAATCAATCGGGCGATTTAAGCCGTTTTTAACGATACCCTGTTGTACTATCCGCGGGCGGCAAAAACGGGAAGCGATGACCGGGCAACTCTTGCAATCGGCCAGCGCGTCCCGACATTCGGCAAGCGCAACGCGCCGCCGACCCAGCGCCGCGCCGCCGGTTGCAACGCGGCGTAGCATGTAGGCACGGGCACCGCCCACCGCCATCCGCCCGCGTTCGGCGCCGATTTCAATTCACGGAGGTTTTCATGTCGTTATTCGACTCAATTTCGCGTACTGTCAAAGGCTTGCTCAACGATGCTGCCGATTCCGTGCAGGATCCTTCGCGCGACGCGCGCCAGATCGTGCGCGAGCTCGACGACAGCATCGGCAAAGCCGAAAACGCGCTGATCGAGATCGAGGCGCAGGTCGCCATGCAGCAGAGCAAGCACGACGCCGCTGCGGAAAAGGCGAAAAAGTATGAAGACGGCGCCAAACGCGCGCTGCAATCGGGGGATGAAGGACTCGCGCGCGAAGCGCTGGCCGCCCAAGCGAATGCCGAGGCGGAACGCGACGCGCTGGCCAAGGAACTCGCCACGCTCGAACCTTCCGTCGATCAGCTCAAAAGCCAGATCGCCGACATGCGCCAGCGCCGCAATGACCTCAACGCCCGCTCGAATATCCTGCAAGCGAAGCAGGAAATCGCTCAGGCGAAGGACGTCGCCGCCACCGCGCTGGGTGGCATCGGCGGCAAGAATCTGTCGGAAGACTTCCGCAAGCTCGAGGACAAGGTCGCGCTCTCGAACGCGCGCTCCGACGCGCGGTTGAACTCGGCCGATACGTCGTCGGGCAAGGCGCTCGAGGACAAGCTCGCGGCGCTCGACCGCGGCCCGACGGTCGAAGATCGGCTCGAGGCCCTCAAGAAGCAGATGAGCACGAATACGCCCGCGCAATGACGTAAGGCAACGCGTTGCGCCAAGCCATGCCGAGCGGTCGGAGCAGCCAGGCGCACGCAGACTGAAACAGGTCGATGGTTATGGAGACGGGCGTTCGCGCCCGGTGGATTCAATGAAAACATTCCTCGCGGCTGTGGGCGCCACACTGCTCTTTGCGTCGAGCGCGGTGTTCGCCGCGCCGAGCGCTCAGCAGGTCGAACGCGCCATGGCGCAAGGCAATTGGCAGCAAGCCGATGCCGAGCTCACGCAGGTGCTCGCGGACCATCCGAACAACGCGCACGCCCACTACCTTTACGGCCAGGTGCTCGCCAACGAAGGCCGCAACGCCGAAGCGCTGGCGCAGATCGAGCAGGCCAAAACGCTCGATCCGCAGATCCGTTTCACGAACCCCGCCCGCTTCGCGCAAGTGGAAGCGCGCATGCGCGCAGCCGCCAATCGCGCAGGGACGCCGGCGCCGGCCCCGACGGCGCACAGCGCGGCCAACCCGTTCGTGCAGGCGCTGCCTTCTACGCCCGCTCCCAAGCATCACGGCCCGTCGATGGCCGCGTGGATCGGCTTGGCGGTGCTGATCGTGGCGATCGTCCTGATCCTGCGCTGGACGCTTCGGCGTGCCCGTTCGAACGAGGACGGCCGTGCCGACGAAGAACGCCGTGCGCAGTTGAAGCGCGCGACCGACTTGCTCAATGCGGCCCGCTCGCTCAAGCTGGACGCGCGTCTATCCACTTCGCAAGGCCATGAAACGCTCGCCAGCGAAGTCGAAAGCGTCGAGAACCAGCTGCGCGCGCTGGTCGAGTTGTTGTCGAACAACGGCAACCCGGTGCCGGCCTACCAGCTCGACGATCTGGCGCGCCAGCTCGATAGCTTGCGCGCACGGACCGAAGGGCGGCCCGATCCCAATGCGCAAGCCCCCGGCGCGGGCCCGTCGGCCTATGCGCAGGAAGCCGAGCGCCTGCAGCAACAACAAGCGCCGTACGGCATGCAACCGCCCTATCCGACCCAACAGCAACCGCCGGTTATCGTTCAGCAAGGCGGTGGCGGCATGGGCGGCATGGGCGGTCTGCTGACGGGCGTGCTGCTCGGCGAGGCCCTCTCGCATGGCCGCGACCGTGTGATCGAGCGCGACGTCATCGTCGATGACGATGAAGCGCGCCGCCGCACCGCGGAACGGGACAATTCGGGCGGCGTCGATTTCGGCCAAGGTTCGAACGACTGGAACGACGACAGCGGCGGCGGTGGCGGCGTCGACTTCGGCAACGACGACTCGGGCGGCTGGAGCGATACCTGAGCGTGGCACGTTCTTGCAAGATCCCGCTGCGCGTCGCGATCATCGGCAGCGGGTTCGCCGGCATCGGCATGGCGATTCGGCTGAGGCAGATGGGCGTCGCCTCCTTGACGGTCTACGAGGCAGCCGCCGGGATCGGCGGCACGTGGCGCGACAACGACTATCCGGGCGCTGCCTGCGACATTCCCTCCCACCTGTATTCGTTCTCGTTCGCCCCGAACCCCTCGTGGACGCGCACGTTCGGTCCGCAGCCGGAAATCCTCGCGTATCTCAAACAGTGCGCGCGCGATTACGGCCTTGAACCGTCGATTCGTTGCAATGCGCGCGTCGCGGCGGCGCGCTTCGACGATGACGCTCGCGTATGGCGACTCGATATCGTGACGACCGGAACCACGGCCGGCGATGCGGCCGCCGTTCCGGCCCGCGAGACGGTTGAAGTCGATATCGTCATCGCGGGCAGTGGTCCGCTCTCGCGGCCGGCTCTACCTCGCATCGACGGCATCGATCGGTTTCGAGGCGCGCTCTTTCACTCGGCGCGCTGGGATCACACGTATCCGCTCGAAGGCAAGACGGTGGCCGTCATCGGCACCGGTGCGAGCGCCGTCCAGTTCATTCCGCGCATTGCGCCTACCGTCGCGCAGTTGCATGTCTTCCAACGCACGCCGCCGTGGATCATGCCGCGGCCCGACCGGGCGATCGGCCCGCGCGCGCAGCGCATCTTTCGTCTGCTGCCGCTTGCGCAGCGGCTTGCCCGTTGGTCGGTGTATTGGCGTCACGAAGCCCGCGCGCTCGCTTTCATCGTCAATCCCAAATGGATGAAAGCGCCCATGCGCTTCGCCGCCAGCTACCTCGAGCGCCGCGTGCCGGACCCGGCGCTGCGCGCGAAGCTCAAGCCCGATTACCTGCTCGGCTGCAAGCGCGTGCTGTTATCGAGCGATTACTACCCTGCCCTCACGCAACCGAACGTCGGGGTCGTGACCACACCGATACGGGAAATTGTCGCAGATGGCCTCGTGACCGAGGACGGCCGGCATTATCGCGTCGACGCGATCATTTGCGGCACGGGCTTCGACGTGGCGGACGCAGGCGCGCCATTCCCCGTCACCGGCACGGGCGGAACGGACCTCGACGCGCGCTGGCGCAGTGCGGGGCCGCAAGCCTATCTCGGTACGAGCATTGCAGGTTTCCCGAATTTCTTCATGATGCTCGGCCCGAATACCGGACTCGGCCACAATTCGATGGTCTACATGATCGAGGCCCACATCGCCTATATCGCCAGTTGCGTGCGCCTGTTGGCCGAGCGCGGCGTACGCACGATGGAAGTTCGCGCCGAAGTGCAGGACGTCTTCAACGAGCGCCTGCAGCGGGCCTTCAGAGGGACGGTCTGGATGAGCGGCTGCCGCAGTTGGTACTTGTCCAACAGCGGCAGGAACACGGTGCTGTGGCCCGGCTTCACGTTTGTCTTCCGGCGGCTCACGCGTCGCCTGCGGGTTGCCGATTATCGACTGATCCCGTAGCGGCAAGCGGCCGGCGTCGACAAGCGCCGGCCGGCCCGAATGAAACGCTGTCGGTTCAGCCGGCGAGCGCCGGTTCCGCCGCCAGCGGCGCGTGGGCGCGACGAGCCGTCAAAGCGCCCTGTTCGTGCTCGATCCCGCGCGTTTCTACGCGGAAAGCGGCAACCGCCGCGTCGAGTTGCGCCGCCTGTTCCTGGAGCGAAGCTGCCGCCGCGGCTGCCTGTTCGACCAGCGCGGCGTTTTGCTGCGTGACCGAATCCATCTGGACGACGGCGAGGTTGATCTGCTCGATGCCCGTCGACTGCTCGCCCGAAGCCGCACTGATCTTGCCGATGATGTCCGTCACGCGATGCACCGCAGCCACGACCTGATCCATCGTTTTGCCGGCTCGACCGACGAGCGCGCTGCCGGTCTGCACCTTGTCGGCCGATGCCGCAATCAGCGATTTGATCTCCTTGGCCGCGCTCGCGCTGCGCTGGGCGAGGCTGCGCACTTCGCCCGCCACGACCGCGAAGCCACGGCCCTGTTCGCCGGCGCGCGCCGCTTCGACGGCCGCATTCAACGCGAGGATGTTGGTCTGGAACGCGATGCCTTCGATGACGCCGATGATGTCGCCGATCTGATTCGAACTCGACGCTATGTCGTCCATCGTGCGCACGACATCGCCCACGACTTCGCCACCGCGCGTGGCCGTATCCGACGCATCGCGGGCGAGACCGCTCGCTTCGATCGCATGCTCGGCGTTGAGCTTTACCGTCGCCGTCAACTGCTCCATGCTGGAGGCCGTTTCCTGCAGCGATGCGGCCTGCTGCTCCGTGCGTTGCGACAGATCGGCGTTGCCCGTCGCGATTTCGCGGGCACCGTGCATGATCGCCTCGGACCCCGTGCGAACACGCGAAACGGTCGCGACAAGCGCGGTCTGCATGCGCTGAAGGGCGACCAGCAGCCGCCCCATTTCGTTATTGCTTTTGGCGACGATCGCACCCGTCAAATCACCCTCCGCAATGCGTTCGAAATGGCGAATGACGGTGTCGATCGGTCGAACCACGGCCGAGACGAGCGCGGCGCGCGCAAACAGCCCGATGACGAACGCGATCGCGGCGATGATGGCCGCCGCTGTCGCCAACGTGTGGAAGACGGACTGCGACGCGGCGTAACGCGCTTCCTGGTGTGCGACCTGCAGCGCCTCGAGCTCGTTGATGGCGGTTTCGTAGCGCGCGTAGAGCTCGTTCGCGGTCTGCCCCTGCAACGTGCGGAACGTATTGAAGTCGTTCTGTTCGAGCGCTTGAAACTCAGGGGTGATGGCCTGCTGCACGAGCGCAGTGCGCGCGGTCGTGACAGCGTCCGCCAGGCGCGATTCGTTTTCGTCGCGCGGCTTCTTGAGATAATCGGCCCATTGCGCGTCGCTCTCTTTGAGCACGCCATGCGCTTTCGGCAGCAAGTCGTCGCCGGCCTTGCCCATCGAGAACAAGGTCTCGTAGCTGCCTAGCGCGAGGCGCACTTGAAGCATCCGCTCGGAGCTCGTCTTCAGATGCGTGAGCGCGGCCGTATCGGTCGCATACATCTGCTGAAGCGCGTCGTTGCTTTTCTTTAAGCCCAACATGCCGGCGGCCATCGCCGCCATCAAAGCGAGCGTATAGCCCGCGATCGTGAGCGTAAGCCCGCCGCGAATCGTAAAGCGTTTAAGCATGGCATCGTCGTGCGCGCTTGTGCGCAAGCGTGGCACGACTCCCTCCGTGGTGGTGGTGAAGCGCGCACATACGGCTCTCTTACGGAGCGTCGGATGGACCCGGCCTGCTGCGAGAGGTCTGATCGGGCGCGTCGTGCGTGCGAAGGTTCTCGCGCAATCTAAGGGTTTCGGGACGATTGCGCAATGGCTGGAAGCACTATCGTCATACTATCGTCATCCCCTATGAAGCCGCGCGCCGCGCCGTCCGTAAACACAAAGGAGAGGCCGCCAGCCGGTCGTTTTTCCGCGCATCGGCGTAAGTTCTGTGTAAGCAAACCTCGCTAGATATTGCGGTACCCGCGGCCCACGCTTGGCGGCGATCGACAACCACGAACATCACAAACCAATGCGCGCGGGCTCGAGTGCGGGTTCGCGACAGGAGACCCAAATGCGTTTGACCTTGCGCCGCCCCCGGCGCGCGCGTTCGCTCGTGGCGGACGTCGCGGCACAAGCGGGAAAACTCGGCATAGAGATTTGCGATGTGGCGGGCCATGTCGAGGAAGTCGCGAGTCGCGTCGCCCTGCACGCCAACGTCTGCCGCTCGTTGCGGGATTCGGCCTCGGTGACGATGCAAGGCAATCACCGTATTGCGGAAGCCGCACGTCAAGTGCGCGTCGTCAGTCGGGAGGCATCGAACGCCGTCGAGCAGTCGCGGCAAACGCTCGACGCGTCGCTTGCCGATATTCACGGGCTCGTCGAAGGCGTGACGGGCATCGCCGCGCAAATCGAAGCGCTGCGCGAGGCGCTCGATCACGTGAGCACCGTGTCCGAAGAGATTTCGTTGATCGCGCGCCAGACGCATCTGCTCGCGATCAACGCCGCGATCGAGGCCGCACGCGCCGGCGAATCGGGCAAGAGCTTCGCCGTCGTCGCGGCCGAAGTCAAAAACCTATCGGGCAAGACGGCGCAGGCCACGTCGCAAATCGAAGCGACGCTGGCCCGTCTGACCCGGCAGACCGAGCAACTCATCGCCGACGGCACCGAAAACACGGCCCGCGCGCATCGCGTGAAAGAAGGTTCGGCCACGATCGGCGGCATTGTGCAATCGACCGGCACGGCCATCAACCAGTTGCATGAAGAAGCCGAGCAGATCGCCACGCTGACCGACGACATTGAGACACAGTGTCACCATCTCGAAGAACGCGTGGGCGAGATGGCAAGCGGCGTCGAGCAATCGAGCGAGAACTTCCAACAAGCCAAAGATCGCCTGGCCAGCCTGCTGACCGTGTCCGAGACGCTGATCGAACTGACGGCGGCGGCCGGCGTCGAGACCCCGGACACACGCTTCATCGACGCGGCGCAACGCACAGCCGCCTTGATCGGCCGACGTTTCGAGCAAGCGCTCGCGCGCGGCGAGATCACCGAGGCGGCGCTGTTCGACGCGCACTATGCGCCGATCCCGGGCACCGACCCGCAGCAGTTCATGACGCAGTTCACCGCATTTACCGATCGCGTGCTGCCCGAGATGCAAGAGCCGTTGCTTGCGCTCGACGAGCGCGTCGCGTTTTGCGCCGCCGTCGACGTGCGCGGTTATCTGCCGACGCACAATCGCAAGTTCTCGCAGCCGCCGCGGCCCGGCGACGCGGTCTGGAATGCGGCCAACTGCCGGAACCGGCGCATCTTCAACGATCGTACGGGCCTCGCGGCGGCCAGCCACACGAAGCCGTTCGTGCTGCAGACTTACCGGCGCGACATGGGCGGCGGCGCGTTCGCCATGATGAAGGATGCGTCGGCGCCGATCTTCGTTCATGGCCGGCATTGGGGTGGCCTGCGGCTCGCCTATAAGAGCTGACAGAACTGGCGAAGGCAGCGAACCAAAAATCCTCCCGCATCGAACTGCCGTTCGCTATCATGGCCGCGATGGCATGCGCCTTGCGCCGCTCGATTCGTTTGCCAGATACCCCGTCAAGCCAGGAGGAAAAAGAACTATGGGCATCGTCAAGGATTTCAGGGAGTTCGCGGTCAAAGGCAACGTGATGGATCTCGCCGTCGGCGTCATCATCGGCGGTGCGTTTTCGACGATCGTCACTTCGATCGTCAAGGACCTCATCATGCCGATCGTCGGCGTCGCCACGGGCGGTCTGGACTTCTCGAACAAGTTCATTCGCCTCGGCGATATTCCGCCCTCGTTCAAAGGCAACCCCGATTCGTTCAAGGATCTGCAAACGGCCGGCGTGGCCGTGTTTGGCTACGGCTCGTTCATCACGGCCGTCATCAACTTCGCCATCCTTGCGCTGATCGTCTTCGCGATCGTCAAGTTCATGAATTCGTTGCGCCGGACCGAGGCCGCGCCCGCCGAGCCGCCGCCGCCGCCGGAAGAGGTCGTGTTGCTGCGCGAAATCCGCGACGCGCTCAAACAGCGCTGAACGACGCCCGGGCGGCTTCAGGTTGAACTGGTGACCTGGCCGGCCGATCGTGGCTCGCTGCCCTGCGCTTTCCTTTCCGCCGCTCGTTGTATCAGCACCTCGAGCTGTGAAAAGTTCACCGGCTTGGTGAGGTGCGCCGTGAACCCGGCCGCGAGGCAGCGCCGTATGTCTTCGTCAGATCCATAGCCCGTCAACGCAATGGCCGGCACCTGCGAGTGCCGCCGCACCGAACTGACGAAATCGAGGCCGGTACCGTCCGGCAAGCCTACGTCGCTCACGATGAGATCAAACGTGCGTGCCCGTGTGGCCGCGAGCGCTTCGGCCACCGACGCTGCCACCGCCACGTCATGGCCGAGCGAACGCATCAGGTGCGCCATCACGTCGGCCGTATCGATGTGATCTTCGACCAGCAGGATCGCGATACGCTCGTCGGCCGCTGCCTGCGCCGAGACGGCCGGCACGGGCTCGACCGCGGGCGCGGAAGTCGTCGGCAGCGCGATCGTAAACGTTGCCCCGCAATGAGGCCCGGGGCTGCGCGCGCTCACCGTGCCGCCATGCGCATCGGTCAATGCCTTCGTAATCGCCAAGCCCAAGCCGAGACCGCCGAACTGTTGTGTCATGCGCTGGCTGCCCTGCTCGAACGCGTTGAACAACTTGCCGATTTGCTCGGGCGCGATCCCGATGCCCGTGTCTTCGATTTCCACCTCGATACGCATGCGTGCATCGCGCGTGCGCACGTAGATGTGCCCGCCGTCGGGCGTGAACTTCGCTGCGTTGCGCACCAGGTTCCAGAGCATCTGCTGCAATCTTGCCGGGTCGGCCAGCACGTAGTGATTCGCGGCCGCTTTTTCGATATGGACGTCGAGTGCCTTGACTTGGATCTCGGCATGAAAAAGTTCGAGGACACTGTCGATCACGTCGTGCACATCGACCGTCTCGAGCGCAAGCCTGAGTTTGCCGTTCGCCACGCGCGTCAGGTCGAGCAGGTCGTCGATCAGGCGCGCCTCCAGTTCGATGTTGCGGCGAATCATCTTGACGCTCGACTGCGCGGCCGCCGGTAGGCCCGGAATCGTTTCCAGCACGCGCGTGCCGATCAGCACCGGCGTGAGCGGTGTGCGCAGCTCGTGCGACAGCATAGCGAGGAATCGATCTTTCGCGCGGTTGGCCTCCTCGGCTGTCTGGCGCGCGCATTGTTCGGCGGTCAGCAGACGTTCGCGCTCCTCCATCGCCTCGCGTTGAGATTGGATATCGGTGCAACTCGCGAACCACTTGCCGACGCCCCCGCTTGCATCGCGCACGGCCGCAATACGCATGTCGAACCAGCGGTAGGTCCCATCAGCGGCGCGCAACCGCAATTCATGGCGGTGATCCGCGCCCGCGGCGCCCGTAACGGCGTCCAGCCACGAGCGACGCAGCGCATCGCGATCGTCGGGATGCACCGCATCCAGCCAGCCGAGCCCACGCGAAGCCGCTTCATCGAGCCCCGTGTAGCCATACCACTGCTTCGAAAAGAAATCGCACTCCCCTTGCGCATTGCTCGTAAATACGAGGTGCGGCAACGCCTCCGACAAGCTGCGGTAATGCGCCTCACGATCGCGCAGCAAGAGCGCTTCGGCCGATGCGCGCTGCAAGCGGACCTGGGTCAATACACGCTCGACCGCTTCGGGCAGATAGTCGAGGTAGCCGCCGGACTTTGGCACGACGTCCGACACGCCCGCCCGCAGCGCCTCGATCACGCGCGATTCGTCCGTGAAGCCCGTGACGAGAATGGCCGGCAATGTCACGCCCTCGGTGCGCAGGCGGCGAAAGAAATCGAGCCCCGTCTCGGCGCTGTCGAGCTGATAGTCGAGCACGAGCATGTCGGGAGCGTCCGCGGCGAGTTGCGCGTGCGCCGCCCTGGCGCTCGAATAGGCGAATACGCGGCAGCCCGCGCGCTCGAGCGACTTGCGCGCGAGCCGCAAAATGCCTTCGTCGTCATCGACGACGAGCACGCGGGCGGAATCCTGGCGAGATACGTCGGTCATGCTCACTTTTGACTTATGCAGCGTAGGGCCTGACGGATCAGGTCATTCGCAACGGCTGTTCGGGCAACGTCACGTAGAAGGTCGAACCGACACCCTCCATCGATTCGACCCATGCCCGCCCGCCATGTCGTTCGGTCACGCGACGCACGAGCGCAAGCCCGATACCGTCCCCTTTGGCGCGATCGCCGTGCAGCCGCTGAAAGGCGCTGAACATCTTCGGCATGCATGCATCGGGAATGCCGAGGCCGTTGTCGCGCACGTAGTATGTTCGCATTCTAGGCGCTCGTTCGCCGTCGTCGCGCGGCGGCTGGTCCAACGTGCCGATTTCAATGCGGCCAGGGCGCGACGTATCGAGATAGTTGACGGCGTTACCGATCAGATTGGCAAAGATCTGCTCGATCGCCGTTGGGTCGCCCCATACGGGGGGCAGTTCGCCAACCGATACGGTTGCGTTGCGTTCGACGATCGCCTGATGCAGCGATTCGACGACGCGGGCCACGGCCCGTGCCACGCTCACGCGCTGCCACTGGTACTCCAGCCGGCCCGCGCGCGAAATCCGCAGCAGTGCGTCGATGATCGACGCCGAGCGCGCCACGGCGGTGCGCAAAAAGTGCAGCGCTTCGCTGAGATTGCCGTCGAGCACGCGCGTGATCCGGGCGCGCTCCGCCTCGGGCAACCGCGTCGCATCGAGCATCGTGCGCAGTTCATCGCACGACACTTGCAGCTCGCGCGAGAAACCTTGCAGGTTCACCAGCGGTGAGCGCAGATCGTGCGACACGCTGTAAATGAACATGTCGTTGTCCTGCTTTTGTTGACGCAGATTATCATTCACCTGCGTCAATTCCTGAGCCCGCGTTTCGAGCGTCGCCTGCAGCGTCGCCTGATCGTGTTCGGCTTCCGTGAGCCGCACGCTCGTACGGTGCAGCGCCGCGTCGAGTTGCGCGAGTTCGTCGTTGCCGGCCAAGGGCGCCCCTAGCGCCTGCGAACGCCCGAGGCGTTGCGCGTTTGCGGTCAGCGTGCGCAACCGCCGCCCGATATTGCCGGCAAAGGCAAGCGCCGCGATCGCCCAGATCAGCATCGAGCCCACGATTGCCGCGATCAGCGCATATCGCTGCTGCTCGCGCGTCGCGGCAAGCTCCGCGCTGCGCTCGGCGTCGAGTCGCGACTCGTCCGCGACAAATGCGCCGAGTTCATCGCGAAATGCTCGAATCGGCGCCGGCAGCGGCGAGCTGTCGAGCGACACGTACTGCATGCGCTGCTCGTCGTGCAGCGCGGCAAATACGCGGTCTGTCTGGGTACGGTAATCGTTGACGGCTTCGCGCATACGCCGCACGCGCTCGATCTGCAGCGGGTCGTCGGCAACGAGTTTTTCGAGCCGCGACAGCCGATCGCCGAGATCGACCCAGACGACATGCCGGTCGACAAAGGAAGGGTCGCCCACGATGAGACCCGCACGCACGCGCACCGCCTCCCGCAGCAAGGGATCGACGATCGCCGACGCCTGATAGAGCACCTGCTTGCTATGCGAGGCCCATTGCGCCGCTCGTGTGGCCTGCTCCTGCGTCTTCGACAGCATGCCAACGAGCGCGAGCTCGATCAAGCTCGGCACGGCAATCAGCAGCAGGCCCTTGGTGAATAGTTTCATGCGTCCTTGGCGGCATCCATCGGGTCGCGCACCTCGTGCGTGCCGCACCGTATAGCCTGGAGGGCGGCACGGCGCTTGCATCGCACGGCGTGCAAACGTGAAACCGGACCATTATCGGTGCTGTTTCGAGATATTTCAACGGACGATATAGAGGCGCGTCGGCACACAGAAATTGGCATTTTTTATGAGTTGGATCAGCACGCGGACGAAACTCGCGCCTATTATTGGCATAGATGTCGAGCGCAGCGCGACACGACTCGCGCCCCCTCCTCGGCATGACTGCATACGAGCAGCGTCGAGCACGCGAGTGAAGCGGTAGCCTGTCGTGAAGAGGCCGATTTCGTATGCTATAAAAGATCGAACGTGCGGCGCGCGAGAGCCGGGAGTGGTCGCATGAGGACGCTGTGTTTCTTGCAATTCTTTTTCAGGCGAATGTTTATGTCCTTCCCGAGAAAGCGTAGGCGCGCAAGCGCGGACAGCAAGGAGTCTTTCCTCGCTGTGCTGCGCCAGTTCAAACCGTTCGTGCAACTCGATACCAAGATCGCGCGCGCACGTTCGCAAGACGAGCCTGTGCTGTACGAACACGTTCTGCCGGGGCTCGACGTCCTCTTATGCACCGTACGGGGCGCACAGCCGCCGTATCCGGATGTCGACGAATTGCGCCGGCGCTGCATCGAGTCGATTGCGAATGCGCTCGAGCAGCCGCTCGAGGGGCTCGAAAACGGGGGCTACTGGTACGAGACGAATGGTTTCGGCTTTCTGGTGTTCGCCAGCCGGGCACGGACGAAGATCCTGCCCGAATTCGGTGCAAGCGGCGCGGTGAGCGGAGGCACGCGGCGGCAGAACGCCGGCGACGCCGCCCCGCGTTCGTTCCGTTGATTGACATTTACGCGTCGATTACACGAGAGGCAAACGCGCGCGCCGGTCTCCCTATCGCGTTGCGGTCACGCCGTCGCGTCGCGGCCGCACGATATCGATAAACGCAGCCAGATCGGCTTGACCCAGCCCCATCGCCGCACCCAGTCTCAACACCTGCTGCACGGCGCCCACCACCGGCATGACGGCGCCTGTCGCTTGTGCGGCGTCGCCAACTGTGTCGATGTCTTTCTGGAAGGTTTTTAGAGAACCGATCGGTTCGTGTCCGGCTTCGGTCATGCGCGGCACGAAAGTGCGCAGCAGAACGGAATCGGCCCAACCTCCCGCGAGCGCCTCGGGCAGCCGCGCCGCATCGATCCCTGCTGCCTGTGCAAGTCCCACCGCTTCGGCGATCCCCGCGATCGTCGCACAGACGATCGCCTGATTGCACAACTTCGTCATTTGTCCGGCGCCTACGTCCCCCATATGCGTCACGCGCGCCGCATAAGCGCGGATGACGGGTTCCAGCGCCGCGACATCGGCAGCGCGGCCGCCCGCCATGACGGCGAGCGTTCCCGCTTGCGCGCCCGGAACGCCACCCGAGACAGGTGCATCGATCCAGCCGACACCGAGTTCGGCGGCGCGTGCGGCGAATTCGCGCGTCGCTGCCGGCGCGATGCTCGAATGATCGACAATCCAACGCACGCTTCCCGCACCCGCATCAGCCGTGTCCGCGCCGAGCAATCCGCCCAAGCCGTAGACGACCTCATCGACCGCGTGCGTGTCGGATACGCACAAAAAAACGGCTTGCGCGTGCGCTGCCAAAGCACGCGGCGTATCGACGACACGCGCCCCCTCGGCAACCAATGCTTGCGCCTTGGCGCGCGTACGGTTCCAGACCCATACGTGATGGCCCGCCTGCAGCAAGTGCCGAATCATCGGCGCGCCCATCAAGCCAGGCCCGCAAAATCCGAGTTCCATCGCTCATACTCCCTTTCGTCGAAAGCCACCCATACTGCCTCACGCCCGCGAGGCCTGCGGGCATGCACGCGCGTCGTTGCCTATACTGGTTTTTCCATTGTCGACGAAAAGCGGAGAAGACTGATGAACGATCATGTCTATAAGTACATTGAGCTGACGGGTTCATCGACCAAATCGAGCGACGACGCGGTTCGATGCGCGATCGAGCGGGCTTCGAAGACGCTGCGCAACCTGCATTGGTTTGAGGTGACGGAGACGCGCGGCCACATCGAAAACGGGAACGTCGCGCACTGGCAAGTGACGCTGAAGGTGGGCATGCGCCTCGACGACTAGCGCCATGTATGTGGAATGGGCGACGCCCGTTGCGGCGCCGCCCCATTCGTCCGCGCATTGGCACGCGCGAACGATCACTTCGGCAGCGAACCGTCGACGCCTTCGACGTACCAGTTCAGCCGTTGCAGTTCGGCGTCGCCCAGCGTCTTGCCGGCCGGCACCTTGACAGCACCCGATTGGTCTTTGATCGGGCCCGTGAACACATCGCGCTTGCCGCTCGCGATGTCGTCATGCGCCGCCCTCTCGCTGGCGCGCGCGTCTTGCGGCACGGCCGGGTTCAGGTCTTCCAGATCGACGGCTTGCTGAGGCAGCCCCCACCATACGGGATCGTTCTTCCATTTGCCGTCGAGCACCTGCTGGATCGCGGCCATGTAGTAGACGCCCCAGTGCGCCACCACCGAACCGAGCGCCGCATCAGGTCCGAACTTCTTCATGTCCGAGTCCCAGCCGAATGCATGGACCTTTTTTTCCTGAGCCGTCGCGAGCGTCGCACTCGAATCCGTGTTCTGCAGCAGCACATCGGCGCCTTGGCTGATCAGCGTCTCGGCGGCTTGTTTCTCCTTGCCCGGATCGAACCAGCTGTTGATCCAGATCACCTTCGTATGGACCTTCGGATTGACCGAGCGGGCGCCCAACGTATAGGCGTTGATGTTGCGCACGACCTCGGGAATCGGCACCGATGCCACGAAGCCGAGCGTGTTCGTCTTCGTCATCTTGCCCGCGACGATCCCGGCCAGATAGGCGCCCTGATACATGCGCACGTCATAGGTACCGAAATTCTTCGCTTTCTTGTAACCCGTGGCATGCAGGAACACCGTATCCGGGAAGTCCTTGGCGACCTTCAACTCGAAATCCTGATAGCCGAAGCTCGAACCGAAGATGATCTTGTTGCCCTTGCTCGCGAGGTCGCGGAACACACGTTCCGAATCGGCCGATTCGGGTACGTTCTCGACGCGAGTGATCTTGATCTTGTTGCCGAACCTGGCCTCGGCCTGCTTGGAGCCTTGATCGTGCGCGTAGGTCCAGCCTGCGTCGCCCGGGTTGCCCAGATAGACGAAGGCGACGCCGGGGCCGTCGGCCGCCCGCGCCGCAGGCGCCGCCATGGCGCCCAGCGCAAGCGCTGCGCCGGCAGCGAGCAGAGTCAACGTTTTTCTTGTCATTGAACATCTCCAGTGGTGTGGGGGAATCGGTCGGTTCAGCCGTGGCGCTCAACTTGTGGCGAAAAACGACTTGCCAAGCGAAGCAGGCGCATTGAGTTTGATCGTGTTGGGGTTGCGTGAAATGACCGCCAGCACGACGATCGTCGCCAGATACGGCAGCATGGCAAGCACCTGGGTCGGCACCGGCACGCCGACTGCCTGCGCGTAGAACTGCAAACCCGTGACCGCGCCGAACAGCAGCGCGCCAAGCAGCAGACGCCATGGCCGCCATGTCGCAAACACGACTAACGCGAGCGCAATCCAGCCGCGCCCCGACGTCAGTTGTTCTTGCCAAAGATGCAAATAGACGATCGAGTAGTAACCGCCCGCGAGCCCGGCCATGCCACCGCCGAACAGCGTTGCGCCGTAGCGCACGCCGATCACCGGAAAGCCGACCGAATGCGCGACGGCCGGCGATTCGCCCACCGAGCGCAACACGAGACCTGCCCGAGTGCGGTAAAGAAACCAGGCGACGAGCGCGAAGGATGCAAACGCCATATAGCCGAGCGGCGTCAGCGAGAAGATGGCCGGCCCAAGCACGGGAATCTTCGAAAGCCCCGGTACCGGCAAGACATCGATCGTCGCGCTGACCGAGGCCGACGTATAAGGCCTGCCCACATAAGCGGAGAGGCCGATGCCGAAGATCGTCAGCGAAAGCCCGGTCGCGACCTGATTGGCCAGCATGGTCAGCGTGAGAAAGCCGAACAACAGCGCCATCGCGACGCCCGCCCCGATGGACGCCGCCACGCCGATCCAGGGATGCCCGGTCACGGCAGTCACGGCGTAACCGGTCACGGCGCCCATCAGCATCATGCCTTCCACGCCGAGGTTAAGCACACCCGATTTTTCAGTGACGAGTTCGCCGATTCCCGCGAACATCAGCGGTATGGCGGCAATGACAGCACTCGATGCCAGCGTGCCGGCTTGTTGAATATCCATGATCCATTCGATTCCGATTGGCAAAGTCACCCGGTTGCGAGGCGCGTGTTCGCGCGCATCGCGTGCTCATCCATGCATGACGCGCGATACGTGGCGCAGACGGTAATTGACGAATAAATCCGCCCCGAGCAGACAGAACAGCAACAACCCCTGGAAGACGCCCGACAACGCCTGCGGCAACTGCATCGACGTTTGTACCGCTTCGCCGCCGAGATAAAGCAGCGCCATCAGCAGGCTGGCGAGGACGATGCCCACCGGATGCAGCCGGCCCACGAAGACGACGATGATTGCGGTGAAGCCATAGCCGGGGGACCAGGTGGCCTGCAGTTGCCCGATGGGACCGGCGATTTCGCCCATCCCCGCCAAGCCTGCGAGCGCGCCGCTGATCAGCAGCGAAGTCCACACGGTACGCGTATCGGAGAAGCCCGCATAGCGCGCGGCGAGCGGAGCAAGTCCGCCCACGTTCATGCGGAAACCGGCGAAGCTCTTGCGCATGAAAAGCCATGCCAACGGCACGGCGGCCAGCGTGATGAATATCGAGGCATTGAGGCGTGTCCCGCGCAGCCAGTGCCACCCCCAATCGCCGCCGAAGGTCGGGTACAGTGCATCGCCCGAAAACATCTCGGAGATCGGGAAGTTCATTCCCTGCGGATCGCGCCAGGGCCCGCTTACGAGGTAGATCAGCAGCTGGGTAGCCACGTAGGTCAGCATGAGGCTCGTCAGGATCTCGTTGGTGTTCAGGCGTGTCTTCAAAAACGCCGGGATCGCCGCCCATAGCATGCCGCCGATCATGCCCGCGGCCATCATGAGGAACAAGATCCAGGCGCCGCTCGCCTGGTCGAAATGAATCGCGACACCGCTCGCCGCAATCCCGCCGGCCAGCATCTGCCCTTCGGCGCCGATGTTCCAGACGTTGGCGCGATAGCCAATCGCGAGACCGAGAGCGATCAGGCACAGCGGCGACGCTTTGAGCAGCAGCTCGGACCAACCGTTCGCGTCGGCAAGCGGGTCGAGGAAAAAAGCCCGCATCGCCTGCGCCGGGTCGCGCCCGACGATGCTGAAAATCAAGAAGCCGATCAAGAGCGTCAACACCGCCGCAATCACCGGTACGGCTAACTGCATGGATCGCGACGGCGTCGGGCGGGCTTCGATTCGATAGGGAAAATACATGGTCTCTGCAATCGTCGATTATTCGAATGTCAACGTCGGGCTGGCCGCTTCGGCGCCGATCGTGCCTGCCTGATCCGCAGCGCGCGAAGTCGAGGCTGCGTTACGCATGGATAGCCTGTTGCGCGGGCGGCGTGGCGCCGCGATCGCCGAACAGGCCCGCCATCCAGAGGCCGATTTCTTCCGCGTTCGTCTCGCCCGTTTTGCGCGCCGGCGACAAACGCCCGCGCGCAAGGACCGCGATTCGATCGCAAATGTCGAAGAGCTCGTCCAGTTCTTCCGAAATCACGAGCACGGCGACGCCGCTGGCGGACAAGTCGAGCAACTGCTGTCGAATGAATGCGGATGCGCCGACGTCGACGCCCCAGGTGGGCTGCGCGACGACAAGCACCTTGGGCGCCTGCAGCAACTCGCGTCCCACGATGTACTTCTGCAAATTGCCGCCCGAGAGCGACTGCGCCAGTGCGTCGGGCCCGCCGCAGCGCACGTCGAACGCCTCGATGCAGTGCGTCGCGAAGGCACGCATCGCCCGCGTTGCGATCCAGCCGTGGCGCACCATGCCGCTCTGGCGATGGGCCGTCAGCAACCCGTTTTCGGCCAACGACATGGCAGGCACGGCGCCGCGTCCAAGCCGCTCCTCGGGGACGAACGCAAAGCCGAGCCGACGGCGTGCGCCCGCGGAAAGCCGCGCGGCGCCTTTGCCGCAAATCGTCACGGCGTCGGCTGCGACCGGCGCGCGCCGCTCGCCCGACAGCGCCGCAAGCAGTTCGGCTTGGCCGTTGCCCGACACGCCCGCGATTCCGAAGATCTCGCCCGCATGGACGTCGAACGTCACGCTTTCGAGCGAGGTGCCGAACGGGTCGTCGCTCGCGACGGACAGCTCTTTGACGCGCAGCAGCGCCTCTCCCGGCGAGTGTGCCCGGCGCGTGTAAGCGGGTAGCGCATGGCCGACCATCAACTGCGCGAGCGAAGCATGCGTCTCCTCACGCGGCTTGACCTGGCCCGTCACACGCCCGCCGCGCATGACCGTGGCCGTATCGCAAAGCTCTTGAATTTCGTCGAGCTTATGGCTGATATAGAGCACGCTGCAGCCTTGCTGCGCCAGTTGCTTGAGCGTATCGAACAGCTTGCGGACGGCTTGCGGCGTCAGCACCGAAGTCGGTTCGTCCATGATCAGCAACCGCGGTTGCTGCAGCAGGCAGCGCACGATCTCGACGCGCTGCCGCTCGCCGACGGTCAGGCTGTGTACATGCCGCTGAGGATCGATGTCGAGCCCGTATTGCGCCGACACCTCCCGAATGCGCTTGCCGAGCGCGGCCAGGTCGAACGGCTCGTCGAGCGCCAGCGCAATGTTTTCGCCGACGGTCAACGTCTCGAACAGTGAAAAATGCTGAAAGACCATGCCGATGCCGAGCTTGCGCGCCTGCGCAGGGCTTGAGATGTCGACGGGTTCGCCTTCCCATCGGATCTCTCCGGCATCGGGCCGCACGGAGCCGTAGATGATCTTCATCAGCGTGCTCTTGCCGGCGCCGTTCTCGCCGAGAATCGCGTGGATCTCGCCCGGCGCGACGACCAGATGGACGTCGTCATTGGCTCGCACCGACGGATACTGTTTGCAGATGCCTGCCAGCGCCAGCCGCGGCACCGCGTTGACCGCCGCGCCCCCCGCACCGCCCAAATTTGGTTGATCGCTCATGAAATCCGTCGCCGAACGTTCCTGTTCTATGCCCATTGCTTCCACGCGACGTGCTGTGCGCGTCGCGCTCCCCGTCCTACGGTTGCCCGGCCGTGTCGGCCATCGCACCTCGCTCGCCGGCCCCCATTGCGCGCAGTCGACCCGGCCGGCCGCGCAAGCCACCGCGGCGCCGTGGGCCCGACGATACCCAAATCGGGGCCGAGCGTCGAGCCGACAATATCGTGCCGATGCTCGGTTTGGCCAAAGTGCCACACGGGTATATGCGGCCTTGACGCCCATCGACACTCATATTAAAAATCACATACCCCTACCCCGACTCTATCAGCCGCAACATATACTGGAGTAATCATGAGTCAGCAACGCGAGGCGATCGACACGTATCTTTTGCGCGTCTTGCACACCCTCTTGATGGAGCGCAGCGTCACGCGCGCGGCCGTCAAGCTCAATCAATCGCAGCCCGCCATCAGCGCGGCGTTGCGACGCCTGCGCGACATCACGGGCGACCCACTGCTCGTGCGCGGCAAATCGGGCATGGTCCCCACCGAGTACGGTCTGCGCCTGCTCGAACCGGTCCAGAACGCACTGCGCGAGATCGAGAGAATCCGCTTTCAGCAACATAACTTCGATCCCGCCACGTCGATCCGCTGCTATCGCATCGGCTGTCCCGACTATCTGAACGTCTTGTTCGTGCCCACGGTCGTCGAACGCTTCCGCCAAGCCGCGCCCAACGCTCAACTCGAGTTTCATTCGCTGGGTCCCTCGTTCGACTACGAGTTGGCGCTCGAAGACGGCAAGCTCGATGTCGTCGTCGGCAACTGGCCCGAACCGCCCGAGCAGCTGCATCTGTCGAACCTGTTCGTCGATGAGATCGTCTGCCTCATGAGCAACGCGCACCCGTTCGCCAAACGCGGCACGATCACGCTCGACCAGTACCTGAACGCCCCGCATCTCGCGCCGTCCCCCTACTCGGTCGGGCAGCGCGGCGCGATCGACGTTCATCTGGCCCGCGAGCGGCTCAAGCGCCATGTCGTCGTTACGCTGCCCTACTTCAATCTCGCACCGTACGTGCTCGTCAAATCCGACCTGATTTTTACGACGACGCGACTATTCGCCGATCACTACGCGAAGTTCCTGCCGCTGACCGTGCTACCCGCCCCGCTCGACTTCCCGCCCATGCAGTACTACCAGCTCTGGCATGAGCGCTGCCACTATTCCGACGAGGTACGGTGGCTGCGCAGCCTCGTCGCCGACGCGACGCGCACGCTCGTCGATCGCCCTTGATCCCGTGACCCGCGCGCCGGGCGCGGCTTACGGCCTGCTTCCGGCCTATCGTGCAGTCGCAGCGCCGCTCGCGCTCCCGGGCCACCTTGCCCACCTACGCGGTGCGCGCGGCCTCGCCCAGCGAGCGTGCCAGCCGGTTGTGGCGCTCGAGCAGCGGCGGCAGTTCGAGCGTCGTCAAACGCCCTTCCCGTACGACAACCTTGCCGTTGATCACATTCAGCGACACCTGCGACGGTGCGCAGAACACGAGCGCCGCAACCGGATCGTGCAGCGCTCCGGCGAAACCGGGCTGACGCAGATCGAAAGCGACGAAGTCGGCGGCCATCCCCGGCGCAAGCGCACCGATGTCGTCGCGCCCGAGCACCGCCGCTCCGCCGAGCGTGGCGATTTCGAGCGCGTCGCGCGCGCTCATCGCATCAGGCCCGAACCCCACGCGCTGCAGCAGCAATGCCTGCCGCGCTTCACCGATCAGCTGTGCGCCGTCGTTCGAAGCCGACCCGTCGACGCCCAGCCCCACCGGAACGCCCGCGTCGCGCATACGGCGGATCGGTGCGATGCCCGATGCGAGGCGCATGTTCGAACAGGGACAGTGTGCAACGCCAGTACGCGTCCGCGCGAATAGTGCGATGCCTGGCGCATCGAGTTGGACACAGTGCGCATGCCAGACGTCGGCACCGACCCAGCCCAGATCTTCCGCATATTCGGCTGGCGTCATGCCGAACCGCTCGCGGCTGTAAGCCACGTCGTTGACGTTCTCGGCCAGATGCGTGTGCATCGACACCCCGTAGCGGCGCGCGAGAGCCGCCGACTCGCGCATCAAATCGCGACTGACGGAGAACGGCGAGCACGGCGCCACGACCACCCGCAACATCGCGTAGCGCCCTTCGTCGTGATAGGCCTCGATCAAACGCTGAGTGTCTTCCAAAATATCGGCTTCGCGCTCGACGAGCGAATCGGGCGGCAGCCCCCCGTCCTTCTGACCGACGCTCATACTGCCGCGGCTTGCATGAAACCGCATGCCGATGCGGGCGGCGGCGGCGATGCTGTCGTCGAGCCGGCTCCCGTTCGGGTACAGATAGAGGTGATCGCTCGACGTCGTGCAGCCCGACAGCAACAGCTCCGCCATCGCCGTGAGCGTCGATACTTCGATCATCTCGGGCGTAAGATTCGCCCAAACCTTGTAAAGGCTCGTCAGCCAACCGAAGAGTTCGGCGTTTTGCGCGGCCGGCACGGCCCGTGTCAGGCTCTGGTACATGTGATGGTGCGTGTTCACGAGCCCGGGCATGACGATGTGCCCGCGCAGGTCGAGCACTTCGTCAGCCGCAGTGGGAAGCTCATGCGTCGCCCCCACCGCCACAATGCGATTGCCCTCGATAAACAATCCTGCGTCACGCAGTTCGCGGCGCGAACCGTCCATGGTGACGACTACGTCGGCGTGCTTGACGAGCATCGTCTTCGGGCGCGATACGCTCGTTGCCTGCGCGGCGTGTGCGGTGGTCATTCGATTCTTCCCTGTTGGACTGTTAGAACCTGGCATAACGATCGGGAGCCAAAATAGCGCTGGCAATGTACATCCGCGGCATACCCGCCTTCACGAATCCGATATAGTGCTTCGCTTCGGGCATCCGGGCATGGCTGGGCGTCTTGCCAGCCTTATGCGGCCGCTCTTATCTTTCCTATCTCGTGTGCGCCGGCGGCCTCGCACTTCTTAGAATGTCGATACGGCGCTCGCATCAAATCGCCGACGGGTATGTAGCCACTTGATGTGGAGCCTCGATCCGCCGCTTGCGTATAGGATCGAGTCGCCTTCCACACTTTTCGCATTCATCAAAAGGAAAACTGCGAATGGGCAAGCTGACTACCCACGTTCTGGACACGGCGCACGGCCGCCCCGGCGCCGGTATCGCGATCGAACTTTACAAACTCGACGGCGACGCGCGGCAGCCGCTCAAGCGCACCGTCACGAATGACGATGGCCGTTGCGACGAACCGCTTCTCGAAGGCGACGCATTGCAGGCGGGCGAATATGAACTCGTGTTCCACGCGGGCGACTATTTCGCCGCAGCCGGCGTCCGTGTGCCCGAGCCGCGCTTCGTCGATCACGTTGTCCTGCGCTTCGGCATCGCCGATGTCGCCGCACACTATCACGTGCCGCTCCTCGTCTCGCCGTGGGCGTACAGCACCTATCGCGGCAGCTGATTCCCACATCAACGAATATCAGGAGCAGGAGGCGCTACATGGAAGGTTTTATCACCGATTGGCTGAATCTCGCCATTCGCTGGCTGCACGTCATCGTCGCGATCGCATGGATCGGCGAATCGTTTTATTTCGTGGCACTCGACAATAGCTTGAAAAAGCCGAAGGATCCCGCGCTCGTGGAGCGCGGCGTTTTCGGGGAGCTGTGGCACGTGCATGGCGGCGGCTTTTACAACATGCAAAAGTACATGGTCGCGCCGGCGCAAATGCCGGACGATCTGCACTGGTCCAAGTGGCCCTCGTACACGACCTGGATGTCGGGTTTCGGCTTGTTTACGGTGCTCTACCTGTGCTCGCCCGAAACCTATCTCATCGACACGAATGTGCTGGACATGGGTCCCGTCGTCGCAATCGCGGCGGCACTCGGCTTTCTGGCTGCCGGTTGGATCGTCTACGACACGCTGTGTCGCCTTCTCGGCAATAACGACCGCCTGCTGGGCATCATCGTCGGCCTCTATGTCGTGATCGCAGCCTGGCTCGCTTGTCACATTTTTGCCGGTCGCGCCGCTTACCTCATTGTGGGCGCGATGCTGGCAACGATCATGTCGGCCAATGTGTTCTTCGTCATCATCCCGGGGCAGCGCAAGATGGTGGACGCGATGCTCAAGGGCGACGCGCCGAATCCAATCTACGGCAAACGCGGCAAGCAACGCTCGGTGCATAACACCTACTTCACGCTGCCGGTCGTGTTTGCGATGCTCTCGAATCACTACGCGATGACGTACACGCATCCGTACAATTGGGCCGTGCTGGTCGTCATCATGCTGGCCGGGGCGCTGATCCGGCAGTTTTTCGTCATGCGCCACCGCGGGCAGGTGCTCTGGTATCTCCCGGTCGGCGGCGTCGCTCTTCTGGCCGCGGCGTTGGCCGTCACGCTACCCAAGCCGACCACGCCTCAGGCCCAAGCAGCCAATGCTCCGGCCGTCAAGCTGGCAGACATCCAACCGATCTTGCAGCAGCGGTGCGTCGCTTGCCATTCGGCGCATCCGACAATGATGGGCAGCGCCCCTGCCGGCGTGCTTTTCGATACGTCTGACGAAATTTCGAAGAACGCCGCGCGTCTCTATCAGCAAGCCGTCGTGCTCAAGGCCATGCCGCTCGGCAACGTCACCCATATGACGAGCGAGGAGCGCGAAAAAGTGGCGCTTTGGTTCAACAACACGCACACGCAGCAGTAAACTTCGGCTGCCGACACGCTGCGGACGACCGGCGCATGGCTCCGTCAGACGGGGCCGCGCCGGGCGTGTCGGGCAAAACAAAGCCCCTTGGACCAACAGCGGGCCGAAGGGGCTGAAACGGGTCAAACCGGTAGAGCCGCAAGGGCTTACGTCGCGCTACCTGCTCCCATTCATTTCAAGATAGCGACGCCCGCCAATAAGGCGGCCGTCGCTATCGCGAAGATTGAGACGCTTGCGCTCAAACGCAGCGCAAAGCGATCGACACTTTCTGGGGATGCCCCGACGAGATCAAGTAGCCTGTTCATCTTTCCTCCTACAAGGTGCCCAAGTCTAACACATTCCCTTCAATCAGCTTACGATCATATGTAAAGCTCCAAACAGCAAGGCCGCACCTGCGGTCAACCACAGTGACGCGCTGACTGTCGCATTCTCAGGAAGAGGGCTACCCGTCGATCGAGGCCATGTGATCGCGCTCCCCGTCCGTCGGGAGCATGCAAACGAACGGTCGTCGTGCTGTTTGAGCGTGACGAGCATGACCAGCATCGAACAAGCGAAAGCGATCATCAGAAAAGCAACGATGGCCAACTCGAGCAGCGCAGCCGGCCCCGCTTCCCGCTCGAGCGCAGTCGTACTTTCATAGACCGCCGCGGCGGAAACAGCGATGGCAGACCATAGGAGTTGGCCGCCCTTGATCGACTCGTAGATCAAAAGCCGCGCCAAGGCTTTTCCATGAGTGACGGCGAACAAGCCGAGCATGATTATCGGCCCTACGATCGGCACGCCTATGTTGAGAAGCCACCAGAGAAATGCGTTCATCGGCCGGGCTCGCGAACGGTATGGATCGAGCGTCGGATCTTACCGCCGATCGGAGCCTGGAGATCGGCAGTGGGGCGAGCGTTAGCTGGTCGGCCGAGAAAATATGCACCGAAACCGGTTCGGCATGCGTCCGCGAGTGCGCGTCAGGCAGCTTGGGCGTCCAGTTCCTGGGTAGGCGACACGCGCGCGCCGGGCGCGGACAGCGCCGAGAACATCGAGCGGTCGTTGAAGCGGAAGAAGCAGACAAGTTGATCGCACCCGGCCAGCTTGAGCAATTGCGGCCCGGACAGATCCACGATGATGTCTGCCACATGTGTCGACAGCCCAAGGTGCTGCATGCCCTCGGCGCGGTCTGCGCGCAACAGGCGCTGCGCGAGCGAAAGGTACGACAAGTTGATCTCGCGGATCGATTCGAGCGTCTCGCTACCGTTCATGACTGTCTCCGCCTGGGGTGTCGTGTTTCGAATTGATGATTGACGGACCTGATTGCGCTCCCAGTCGAGGCTGGGAGGCTTCCGTCGCAAAAAGCCTTGACGAGTAGCAAACGTTTGCCGGATCGCGCTGCAGATATCAGCATCCGCCGCGTTGGTCGGCGACGCCGGCCGCAATCAGATTGCACGCGATCTCGCGCAGCAGATGCTGAGTGAGGGCGCCGGAGCCTCCGAGGCAAAGGCGTTGGAGCTCGAGGAGGTCTTGGGCGAAGCGGCTCATGGCGATCTCTCCGTGTTTCAAGGTTAGGAACGTCGGTGCCTTGAATGCGTCGCACGAAACGTTTTCCTGTGATGAAAGTATCGGCGAGTGCCGCGCGGAAACAAATCAGCCGCCGCTGAACCTCACGTAATACGTAGCAGCCCGCTTGTCAGCGTTTTCCTACGCCGGGGGTGCGCAAGTGCTGCGCACAAACGCAAAACCCAAAAAAAACAAGTAAAAACGCCCGCATTTTTCGCTTGCGGGCGTGCTATGGGGGATCAGGGGAGGACCGTTTAGCCGTGCGCAGCTAGCATTGCCTCGGCGGTCAGCCACAACGAACGGGGCAGCGTCTGCTCGTCGCAGTTATGCCCTTGTCCACCGCGGTCAACGACGATGAAATCACTGACTTCATCCAGCGCGATCAGCGGATGGTGCCAGACCCCTTTTGCATAATTCACCCCTTGCCATCCGCGCGTGACGAATGCGCGGACAGCTTGCGAGTCCAGCGTCCCGGCCGGCGCGACGACGACGAGATACGGCTTGTTCGTCATCGGCAAAAATGCCTGCGAACCGAGCGGATGACGTTCCAGCATCGTCACTTCGAACGGCAGCGCGCGGGGTTGGCCGCGGAACAGGCTGATGAGCGGCCGCCCGTCTTCGTCGGCCACGTCGACGCGAGCAAGATCGTGATAACGCAATGTCGTGCCGAGGTTGATCGGAATCTCGCGAGCGCCCTCGAGTTCGATGACATCGCCGAACGGCGCGAACGCCGACTTTGTCAGCGGTTCGATCGTCAACGCCGTGATGTGCTCGCCGCTCATTCGAGCACGCCCCATGCGCGCAAGCGCGAAACGCCGCCATCCGGAATGATGTTCAGCCGCAGGTGTGTGACAGGACCGATCGCCGCCAACTGCGCTTCGAAGAAATGCTGCTTGTCCATTTGCAGCTTCTGCTCGTCGAGCAGCGTCGGCCAGAACATCGCCTGGGTGACCAGCGAGCTATCCGTGCCGCCTTTCACGTACGCCGCCTGGATCGAACAGCGATCGGGATAGTTGCCTTTGAAGAAGGCGGTATCGACTTCGATCTTCTTGATCGTGCCGGGCCGCGCGAGTGCAATGATGGCCCAGTCGTTTCCCGGCTCGCGCCGGCGTCGCGTTTCCCAGCCGTCGCCCATGTTCACGCCGCGGCCTGGCATCAGGAGGTTGGAGGCTGCCCCGAAATGTTGATTGTTCGCGGCGACGATGTACGCGCCGTTTTCCATCGCCGCCAGGTCGACGCTCGCACTACGGCTGGCACCGGCCCAGTCGACTTGTGGCTGCCCATAGACCCGCAATCGCGCAACGCCGCCGTCGGGGTACAGATTCAGCCGAAGATGCGTGTAAGCCTGGGCATCGGCAATTTCGAGGTAATGATGGTGATTGCCCTGCAGCGTCGTCGAAGGCACGATTTCCGTCCAGACGGTCGAGGCGTCAGGCTGCGCGTCACCCGGCAGATTGGCAGCCTCGACCGATGCGGCCGGCGGAAAGTTGCCCGTGAAATGACTGGTGTCGATATCAAGCCCCTTCACGACGCCTGCGCGCGCCAGCTTCACGATGCACCAATCGTATCCGGTCGTGCGCTTGCGGCGCGTTTCCCAACCGTCCATCCATTTGCCGTGATCGTCGTATTTACCCGCAATGAAAACGGCAGGTTCGGGGTTCAGCATGCGCTCCTTCGGCGCGAAGAATTCATCGCTGGCCTCGATCGCCTGCGCACCCAGCCGCGGATCGGCCAGATTGACGTAGCGGCGTGTGAAGTCGGGAGCGTTGGGGTCGAGAATCGGGAGAGCCATCGTTGTCGTCCTTCGGTTTTGTCAATTCGTGGTGACTGCCAATCAAACGTCATATCGGCACATGAGCCGGCACTGCTTCATGCGGTCACAAGCTCGTCGATACGAAACCGCGCGATTCGGTAAATCTGCTCGAGACTCGCGCGCAGCTCTTGATCGCGTGTGTTGCCCACGCGGGCTTCAAAATTTGCGATGATGCCGGCGCGGTCGTACCCGCGCACGGCCAAAATGAACGGAAAGCCGAATTTCTCACGGTAGACGCTGTTCAAGCGCTGGAGCTTGTCGAACTGCTCTTGCGTACACTGGGCGAGGCCCGCGCCGCTTTGCTCGCGCGTCGACTCGGCCGTCAGTTCACCGCGCACCGCAGCCTTGCAGGCCAGCTCCGGGTGGGCGTTGATCAGCGCGAGCTGGCGCTCGTCTCCCGCGTTGGCGACGATATCGCGCATCGCGGCATAGAGCGCATCGACGCTCTCGTACGGCCGCCCCCGCGCAGCCTGGCCGGCCACCCACGGAGAATGCTCGAAGATGCCGGAGAGCGCGGCCTCGAATGCATCGGGCGGCATTGCGTTGAGTTGTTCCAGCGTGTAGTGCATCGGCTTCATGCGTGAGAGCGGTCGGTTGTGGGCTGATAAGAATGATGCGTACGCCAATGGCGTGCGATGTCGACACGGCGCGTCACCCAGACCCGGTCGTGCGTTTCGATATGGTCGAGAAACCGCTGCAGCGCGCGGAATCGCCCAGGCCGACCGAGCAACCGGCAATGCATTCCGATCGAAAGCATCTTCGGCGCTTCGTCGCCTTCCTCGTAGAGCACATCGAATGCGTCGCGCAGATAGGTGAAGAAATGATCGGCCGTGTTGAACCCCTGCGGCGTCGCGAAGCGCATGTCGTTGGTATCGAGCGTATAGGGTACGATCAACTGCGGTTGCGTCGCTCCGCCCGTCACTGCGACTTCTGTCCAAAACGGCAGATCGTCGCCGTAATAATCGGAGTCGTAAAGGAAGCCACCGTATTCGGCCACGAGCCGGCGTGTGTTGGGGCTATCGCGCCCCGTATACCAGCCGAGCGGTCGCGCGCCCGTCACGCGCTCGATCGCCTCCATACCGCGACGAATATGCTCTGCTTCAAGCTCCGGCGACATATCCTGGTAGTGGATCCAACGCCACCCGTGGCAGGCAATTTCATGCCCGAGCTCGACGAACGCGCGTGCAACTTCCGGATTGCGTTCGATCGCCATGCCGACGCCAAACACGGTCAGCGGTAGGCCTCGCCTCTCGAATTCACGCAGGATGCGCCACACGCCCGCACGCGAACCGTATTCGTAAATTGACTCCATGCTCATGTGTCGCGCCGGATAGGCTGCGGCACCGACGATCTCCGACAAAAACTGCTCGGAAGCGGCATCGCCGTGCAGCACGCAGTTCTCGCCGCCCTCTTCGTAATTGAGCACGAACTGGACGGCGACGCGCGCGCGTCCCGGCCAATCGGCCTGAACCGGGTGCCGGCCGTAGCCGATCAAATCGCGCGGATAGCGGGAGTTGGAAGTCATGGCAAAGACTTTAGGCAAGACGACGTTGAGTGACGATGCGGCGCCGCGGCAAGCTACCTGCTTGCCGCAGTGAGTCATTTCGGTCGAATCAGTGTATAGAAAACACCCGGCCGCGCCCATACGAGCGGGCCGATAACGGGGGTCACCGTCCGCGTATGGTTATCGTCGCTGGCGCCGTATGGCGCCCTTCTTCAGCGCAACGTGGGATGCCCGCTCACGGTCAACGAAAAACCATCGGCATTCGCTTGCAGCCGCGATTTCGCGCCAAACGGCAGCGTGACGAGGTCGGCACCGTGGCCGAAACGCAGGCCCGTTATGATCGGCAGCCTGGCGACGCGGGCGATCTGCTCGACCACCGCCGGCAGGTCAAAACCGTTGTCATAGGGAGAAAGCTTGCCGCCCGTGAAATCGCCGAGCACGATCGCGCGCTGACGCGCGAGGATGCCGGCGTGATGTAGCTGATAGAGCATCCGTTCGATTCGATACGGATGTTCGTTCACATCCTCGAGAAACAGAATACCGCCATCGATTTGCGGCATATAAGGTGTGCCGATCAGCGCGACGATCATGGCCAGATTGCCGCCCCAGAGAGTGCCGGTGAGGTCGATCTCATACGCTTGGGCAGCCGATTCGCGAACCGTGAATTCCGGCGACTCGAGCGCCTGCCAGAAGCGCTCGGTCGTAAAGGTGCTCACGACCTCAGCGCCGAAATTCGAGCTCAGCATCGGCCCGCCGAACGTAACGAGCCCCGCTCGCGCAAACAGCGCCAGTTGGATGGCCGTGAAATCGCTATGTCCGCAAATCGCGACGGGAGCGCCGACGAGCCGGCGTTCGAGCCCGACGTAATCGAGCGAGTCGAGGATACGGACGGCGCCATAGCCGCCGCGCAGTGCCAATACGATATCGGGCAGCTCGCGGGCGGGATCCGCCAGCCGATTCAGGTCATGCGCACGCTCGGCGTCCGTGCCGCCGAAGCGCAGATGCCGACGCTGCGCGACTTCCGCCGCCAACACCCGATGCCCCTGCGCGCGGAGCCGTTCCAATCCTCGCTCGGCTGCAGCCGGGTCAGGCGGATAGCCGGAAGGAGCGACAATTTCGATGGTGCGCGAATGTGTCATGGTCGATCGGGAGCAATGAAGGCATGCGCGGACGCGTCGTTCAGACCGGCTGCTTGGGAACGCAAGCCTGTGCGTGCGCCGCAGCGGCCGCGCGCTGCTCGCGGATCGTTCGCCGCCGATGCGCAAAAAACGCTCTTAGCGCATCGCCGCATTCGGTCTCGAGCACGCCGCCCGCGACGTGTGTATGGTGATTGAGCTGAGGATTGGCGAAGGCATCGACGACACTGCCGCACGCACCCGTCTTTGGATCGTGCGCCCCAAAGACGACACGTGCGATGCGGGCGTGCATGATAGCGCCCGCGCACATGAGGCACGGCTCGAGCGTCACATAAAGCTCGCAGCCGGGAAGCCGATAGTTTTGTAACGATTGAGCGGCGGCGCGCAACGCGGCCATTTCCGCATGCGCAGAAGGATCGTGCGCCCCGATCGGATGGTTGAAGCCCGTCGCGATCACCTCGTCTCCCCGCACGAGCACGGCACCGACAGGCACTTCGCCAGCCGCACGAGCCGACTCGGCCGCATCGATCGCTCGAGCCATATAACGACGATCACGCGCCAATAACGCCGCGGCGTCCTCGTCGACGTCGCTTACGCCGCCCGACTCGATCGCGCGTGTAGCAGGTCGCGTGAGGGGATCGATCAAGAAAGCCTCGCCTGCTGGGATTCGGCGGCTTCGCTTTCGCCGCCTTGCACGCGTTCCGACAGCCGTTCCGCGATGCGGCGGCAGTACTCGCGCGGGACCACTGTGGGGGCGCCGCGCAATGACTCGAGGGCCATGTCGAGCGCGAGCAGCTTCGCTTGCAGCCGACAGCGCGTCGCAGCGTCGCCCGCCGCGCTCAGTTCCTCTTGCAAATGCCTGAGCGAGCGCAATTGCTCGACAGCCGGGGGCACGAACCCCGCGTTCTTCAAAATGCGATTGGCGACCCGGACTTCCTCGGGCACGAGCAAGTCGTCGTCAAGTTCCTGTGGCGCCCCGGCGCCCGGCAAGTCCTCGAACTCCCCACGGGCGGCGGCAGCGGCAATGCGCTGTTCGACCAAGGCATCAAGCAATTTCATCTGCGATCCACTACATTGCGGCGAGCGCATTTTAGCAGGGAGTCGAGCCGGGTTTTCTGGAACATTCGCTCCAAGCCCGGCTGCGCCCCCCCGCCGCCGCTCGCAACGCAGTGAAATCGGCGGCAGGATCGGCGTGCGCACGACCAGCCGGAGACGCTCCGGCGGCCCGATGCACGCTCATTTACCGATTTTCGCGCGCAACTCGCGTGCGGTCTCCAGCAGACCTTCGTAGCCTGCCCGGCTGTGCTCGGGCAAATCGGGATCGCCGACGAGCGTGCCCAGCGTCTCAATCAAGCTGTACAAGATGCCCTTGGCAGCGCTTGCAGCAATATGGCCCGACGACAGCAGCGTGTCGACGTGATTGAGCGCGTCGTTCAGATGGTCGAGCTCGGGAGCCTTGGGTTCTTGATCGGGCCTGTTCGGATCGGGAGTCATGTTCAGCGTTCCTATCGGTTTCAGGTGGCGGCGGCCGCATCGCTCGCCTGCGGCGCCAGCCTCGTCCAACCCTTATATACCGGCCCGCCGCCATCGTCTACTGCCTGATCGGCCTTGGCGCACTGTCCATGCGTTGCGACCCTGCCTTTCACTCATCGATCCGGGCGCCAACCAGCGCGCCTTCGGTCCTGGCCTCGATCGCCCGCACGACGGCCGCCATATCAGCGTTGCCCAAGCCGAGTTCGAGCGCCTCGCGATACAACGCGTGGCAAACGTCGAGCAGCGGCGAGGCCAGGCCGGCCGCCCGCGCGGCAGCCGCGATGAGTCGATTGTTATCGAGGACGTTTTCGATACTCGCCTGTACGTCGAAATCCTCGTGCAGCAGCTTCGTGGCCTTGACTCTCGACACGTCGCTCGCCATGGGCCCTCCATCCAGGATGGCAACGAACCGGCCCAGATCCAAACCGTGCCGGCGCGCGAAATGCGTGGCTTCCGCAAGCCCCGTCACCATGGCGATCAAAAACAGGTTGACCGCGAGCTTCATCGTCAACGCACCCGGCACATCGCCACAGTATTCGCTTTGCCTGCACATCGTTGCAATCAGCGGGGCCACCCGGTCGACGGCCTCTCGCTCGCCGGCCAGCATCGCCACGAGTTGAGCTGCTTGAGCGGGCTTGCGCGATCCCGAGACGGGAGCTTCCACGTAGGAACCGCCGGCAGCGCGCACGGCTTGCTCGAGCCCCTTCGAATAGCCGGGTGAAGTCGTTCCCATATGGACGATCGTGCGGCCCCGCGCCCGTTGCCTGAAATTCGGTTCGCCGCGCGCAAGGACGAGGTCGGTAGCCTCGGCATTCGCCAGCATGAGCAAAATAATCTCGCAGCGGGAGAACACTTCCGCAGGGTCGTGCGCCACAGTCGCGCCCGCCCGCTCGAGCACGGATCGTTTGGCGAGCGAGCGATTCCACACCATCAGCGGCACGTCGGCCTTTCTCAGGTTCAACGCCATCGGCTCCCCCATTGCCCCCAAGCCGATGAACCCCACCGGGATTTGCATTTGCACCATCACATCGTCTCCATGTCGTCTGGTAATGCGTCGAACCACGCACACGTCCGCGTTGCGGGTGCGCGCCGGGCGTAGACGTGCGTGCGTTTTGGGCAATGCTATGACTTTGCTATTGTTTCGAAAATCGACTTGTCCTGAATCTTCACTTCTGAAAATCGAAAATGACGCACCCTCTGAACTTCGACATGGATGCGCTGCGAACGATGGTCGTGGGCGTAGAGCTCGGCGGCTTCTCACATGCCGCGGCGCGTCTGCACCGGTCGCCTTCGGCTATCAGCATGCAGTTGCGCAAACTCGAGTCGCAAGCGGGGCAGCGACTGTTCCAACGCAAAGGCCGCGGCCTGGTGCTCACCGAGGCCGGCGACGTCCTGCTTCAGTACGCACGCCGTGTGCTTGCGCTCAACGACGAACTTGGCGCCGCACTTGGCGCGGTCGATACGCGCTCGGCCGTGCGCCTGGGTATTGCACAGGACTTCGCGGATGTGATCTTGCAGGATTTGCTGAGCCGCTATGCGGTGGTACGACCGCGCGTGCAGGTGGAGATCAAGGCAGGCCGGAACTTCGAGTTCGCCGCCGATGTAGCGAGCGGCAAGCTCGACGTTGCCGTTGCGTTCGCCTTGCCCGGCAACGGCGGCGGTACGCGCATCGCAACCGTGCCCGCGGTGTGGCTCGGGTGCGAGGCGACGCTGCATCGGGCCGGCGCACCATCGACCGTCCCGCTGGCCGTATTCGATGGCCCGTGCTTGTTCCGGGACATGTCGATCGATTCGCTTTCGCGCGCCGGCGTCCCATGGCGCCTCTCGATGACGACACCCAGCCTGGCCAGCCTTTGGTGCGGAGTCCTCGCGGGGCTTGGTGTAACGGTGCGCACGGCGCTCGCGTTACCAGCGGGGCTGGCGGTTATGACCGGGGCGCCTCCGCTCGGCGCTGTCGACATCGTCCTGCATTGCGCCGCGCGGTGTGCGTCGGACGCTCGGGTGCTTGCGGACCTCTTGCGGGAAACCGTGTCCGCCCAGTGCGGGGCGCTGGAAATGCAGCGGCCATCCGCTCGTTGACCCGATGCGCCGCTGCGCCCCGACGGGCGGATGGGGCGGCAGCGCATCGACCTCGGCCCGCGCGTCAGCGCGCGGCGTGCGTGATCACGATCTTGCCGAAGTGTTGGCCGCCTTGCGCAAGGTAGGCATAGGCCTGCGGCGTCTCGTCGATCCCAAAGGTCTTATCGACGACGGGCATGATCCGGCTCGCCGCGACGGCACGCACGACATCGCGCAAATCCGCTACCGATCCGGTACTGACGCCCTGGACTCGCAACTCCTTCTTCATTATCGCGAACAGATCGGCCGATGCGGTCATGCCCGTTACGAAACCAATGACGAACACCGTGCCGCCGAGCGCCGCGGCGTTGATCGAGCGGCCGAACGTTTGCGTCCCCCCGGTTTCGACGACGAGGTCAGCGCCATTGCCTCCCGTCATCTCCAGCACGGCCTCGTCCCACGCCGGTGTACTCCGGTAGTTAATCGTGTAGTCGGCGCCGAGCGCCCTCGCCCGCTCGAGCTTTTCGTCGGACGATGAGGTAATGATCACCGTCGCTCCGGCCGCCTTTGCGAGCAGCAATGCGGTCACGCTGACGCCGCCCGTTCCGATCAACACGACGACCGAGCCAGGGCGGACATCCGCGAGCCGCAGGCCGCGCCAAGCTGTCGTCGCGGCAATAGGCAGCGTTGCAGCTGCTGCGTCGGTCAAATGAGCCGGGGTCCGCACCAGCGCCGTCGCAGGTAGAACGACATACTCGGCCAACGAGCCGGGCAGCACCACACCACGCGTCGCGCCACTGATTCCAGCGCGCGCCGGACCGCCCACCCAAAGAGGCTTCGAGTGCGGAATGACACGCTCGCCCACGTGAAATTCCGTCACGCCTGCGCCGAGCGCTGCTACCTCGCCTGCGCCGTCGGCGACCGGGATCACCGGAAAGCGCGGCACCGGATACCGGCCGGTGGCGGCAGCAAGGTCCACGAAGTTGAGACTGGCGGCCCGCATCCGCACGAGCACCTCGCCGGGACCCGGCTGCGGTTCCGGCAACGTCACCGCACGTAACGAGTCGAGGGACGGCCCGGTGAGTTCGATTGCTTGCATGGTTTTGCCTCCTTTAAGTGTTGAACGATTGGAGACAGGTTACCGATGCATCAAATTGGGATAAAGTGGGCGAATCGCACGACACTCATGCACCCCATGCAGCAATGGCCTGACACAAATCATGTCGCCGAGATCGCCGCGTTCGCGGCCGTCGCCGAAGAGGGCTCGTTCACGAAAGCCGCGTCGATACTTGACCGCGACGCGACGGTGCTGTCGCGCCGCGTGCAATCGCTCGAACGGCGGCTGGGCGTCCGTCTACTTGCGCGCACTACGCGGCATGTTGCATTGACTGAAGCCGGCGCCATTTTTCTGGCGCGAGCGCAGGCGATCGTCGCGGCGCTGAACGACGCGCAAGAGGAGGCCTCCGCGCACGGCGGCGGGGAAGCTCGCGGCACGCTGCGTCTTGCGTTGCCGGCCACGTTCGGACGGATGTGGATCGCGCCGTCGCTGCCGGAGTTCATGGCGGCCCACCCGCAAGTACGCATCGACGCCTCGTACGCCAATCAATTCGTCGACCTCGTGGCAGAGGGATTCGATGTCGCCGTGCGGCTCGGGGAACTGGCCGATTCCAGGCTCGTAGCGCGTCGCATCGCGCCGCGTCGGCGGTTGTTGTGCGCCGCCCCTTCGTTTCTGAAGTGCCATGGCGCGCCTGAGCGGCCAGAAGATTTGGCTCGGCTGCCGTGCCTCGCGTTCAGCGGACTCGCCGCGCATCCCAATTGGACGTTCGGGCATACGAATGGCGAGCGCGTGACGGTTCGCGCGGACGGACCGTTGGTGTCGGACGATGCCGAAGGGCTCGTCTACGCGGCCGTGCAAGGTTTCGGAATCATGTTGACGACAGACTGGCTCGTTGGGCGCGAACTCGCGGCCGGGACGCTCGTGCCGATCCTCGATCAATGGTTGCCCGAGGACGAAGGCGCGATTTATGCCGTTGTTCCAAGCAACCGCCTGATGCCTGCCAAAACGCGTGCGTTCATCGACTGGATCGCGCAGCGTTTTTCCCCCGTAGCGCCGTGGCGGACGGCATTGGGGTGCCAATAGCAATGGCCACGACATCGGTCGCGCTTTACTGGGCGGCGGCCCAACGCCGATATGCCAGAACGCGCCAGGGGCGTTCAGCGACGCAGAGGGCTAGCCGGCCCATGGATCGACAACGGCCAGCCCGCAATCGGAGAAGTCCTTGACGTTACGCGTTGCCAGCGTCGCCCCGCGCGAACGCGCAACCGCAGCGATCATCGCGTCGAACTGGCTGATCGGCCGCCCGGCCGCCTTGCGCGAAACGGCAATTTGCGCGTAGACCTCGGCCGCATCGCTATCGAAGCTCAACAGCCTGCCGGCGAAGTCCGCATTGAAAATGGCTTTGACCGCGGCCGATAACGCCTGCTTGCGCGAACCGTCAGCCAACAGTCCCACGCCGTACAAGATCTCGGCATGCGTAATGGTGGTGGTAAACAGCGCGGCGCGTCGTTGACCGCCAAACCATTCCATTACGCGCGGATCGGGGGCCGATCTCAGTGTTTCTGACAATACGTTGGTGTCAAGAACGATCATGCGCCGAAGTCCACCCGATTCGAGACCGGATCGCGAACCGGCAATTCCAAATCCACGCCACCAAGCGGCGCGATGCGGCAGCGGATGGACTCGATCAGATCTTGTCCACTGCCCTCTGCCTCCGTCGAAAGTGCGGCGCGCAGAATGTCCCGCGCCTCGTCCTCCATCGAACGCCCGTGCTGCGCCGCCTGAACGCGCAAGCGGGCCTTCAGTTGCTCGTCGATGTTGCGAATCGTCATACTTGCCATCTCCCGACCCTCCGTTAATCATTGATGGCATTTTAATCAATGATTGCAGAGTGGACAATATGGACGCGACCGGCGCGCCCTCGAACCCGACACAGGCAGCAGGACGCGCCCCCCAAAAGCCGGCGGCCCCGTGGCAC
>NZ_PNYB01000030.1 GCF_002879855.1 Trinickia soli
GAAGACTTCAAGCGCTTCGGGGCACTCCGCGGTTTCCTCCATCGAGGCTTATTCGACGCCTGCCCACACGCGCGGCGGCACCGTCACATTCCTGTGGCCGATGGCAGGCATCGAATAACCCTTAACGGGTGCGGCCGGACGCGAACTGTGCTGCTTCGCGGCCGTTCGCCGCAGCTACATCGGACCGATCGCGGCCAATTCAGGCCATTCATTTTTGCTCCGAATTGGACCGTTTTCCCGTTCTACTTGGGGTACGGGACCGTCCAATCTGGTCCTGTGGCGACGGCGCCTCCTGCGCCTGAAGATGCAACCATGCACAGAACTTATCTAATTTTCTGTTTGGTTTCCGCAATCGTTTCGCGACGTACCGGTATCCGCTATCCTGAAATCCGAAAGGCGCCACTAGACGACCGTCCCGGATATCGTCGATGACCAAGTGCCAGGGCGCAACGCAGACTCCCAAGCCTCCAATAGCAGCCTCGAGTGTGAAGTAATAGTGCTCGAACTCCGGGCCGGGCTGCGGGGGTAGCGCAGTGTTAATCGATTTGCTCCACATCTGCCACGCATTCGAGCGGGTCCTCGTGTGCAGGAGCGGCTTGCCGGCTACATCTGTTGGTCTTCGTAATTTGATGCGGGCCGCTAGGGACGGTGCCAACACTGGGCCTAACCATTCGGGGAACAGCGGCAACACCTCGACATGATCGGCGTCCGTCGAATCATCCACTGCAATGACCAGGTCGTAGCGTTCGCGATCGATATCTGCGGGCCGTTCCGTTGCGCTTAGTTTGATCTCGATGTCGGGATACAGTGCGTTGAAATGGTAGAGGCGTGGAATCAGCCACTTTACAGTGAAGGTGCTGAAACATGAAACGTCTAACGTCCCGTGGTCCTCATCACTCACTTCGCGCACCGCTGCTTCGATTTGGTCAAGAGCCGCAGACAGCGCAGGTAGCAGCGTCTTTGCAGCACTGGTCAGTTCTGGCCTGCTTTTCGGTCCCTCGAACAATCGGACGCCCAATTGCAACTCAAGCTGAAGAACCTGGCGGCTGATTGCGCCAGGCGTGACAGCGAGTTCGTCTGCGGCGGCTGTCATCCTGCCGAGCCGTGCGGCGGCCTCGAATGCACGCAAAGCGTTCAGCGATGGTAGATGGCGCTTCACTATGTGAGTTTATTGAAAATAGATCGTTAGTAAAAATCGCTTTCGGAAGGCAAGATTCTACTGCGAGAATGCCAAATCCACGTTGGGTCATACATTTTCAACTTGAGGTAAAGTCACATGCCGTTCATCCGTACCAGCGTACACAAAGACATCAGCCAACAACAGCGACAATGCATCGTCGATGGCATACATCAAGCGTTGGTGGACAGTATCGGTATGCCGAGCGACGAACTCTTCAATATGTTGGCTGAGTACGAGTCGTCGCAATTCTGGTGCAGTCGAACGTTCAACGGAATCGCGCGCTCGGATCGCGTGGTAGTGGTCGAGATTACACTGCGGCGCGGCCGCAGCGACGCGATGAAACGCGAGCTCTATGCCAACGTCGCACGAAACCTCGAATCGAATGCGGGCGTATCACCCAAGGACGTGTTCATTTTCATGCATGAAAACGATTATTCAGATTGGTCGGTCGGTGAAGGGAAATTCGCGATGGCACTTGCTCAACAACTGGGTGTAGATAACTGACAAAACGGCTGAGTGCAGCTATCTGCGACGAAAGCGAGCGGCGCGAGATTACCGTAGATGCGGGGTCGATCGCCCAATCGCAGGCTGCCGGCTATTAGAAAGTTAGATCGTCTACACCCGGGCACGGACGGCTGGAGACCAGTGGCAACACTGTGCCGACGCAATTGCGGGTAGAAGTGTGGGTAGCCAAAACCGAAGAACCCAGAACCCTTACCTGGCGTGCCTTTGCGGCCAGTGGTTGGACTCGGCTGTCTTCCGCCGGGAAGGTATGTTCACTCGGTCCCTTCAGACTCTTGACCGGCGGCCGCCTCTGACGGGCCGCCTGTCCGGGTTCAGCGATACAGCGATACAGCGGTGCAGCGGTTGGAAACGTCAACGGCCCCAGCGCAACACGAGCGGATCGAGCCGGCGCGCGGCGTCGACGAGGCCCGCGCGAACCGGCGGGGGCAGCTCGGGCCACGGCGCGCGTGGCTTGTCGCATGTGATGACGCCGCCCTCAAGCATTAATGCCTTCGCAGCCAAAAAGCCTGCTTGGCGGTTTTCGTAGTTGATGAGCGGCAGCCACCGCGCGTACTGCTCGACCGCCTCGTCTCGTCGGCCGGCGAAGTGCGCGTCGGTGATACGGCGGATGCCGTCGGGGTAGCCCGCGCCCGTCATCGCGCCCGTCGCGCCCGCATCAAGATCAGCCAGCAGCGTGATACCTTCCTCGCCGTCCCACGGCCCTTCGATCGCATCGCCACCGAGCGAGATCAGCTCGCGCAGCTTCGAGGCCGCGCCGGCCGTTTCGATCTTGAAGTACGACACCGCGTCGATTCCGCGCGCGAGCTTCGCGAGAAACGGCGCCGACAGCGCCGTTCCACTTGCCGGGGCGTCTTGAATCATCAGTGGAATATCAAGGCCTTCGGCGGCTTCGCGGAAGAACGCTTGAATTTGCGGCTCCGACACGCGAAACGTCGCACCGTGATAGGGAGGCATGACCATGACCATCGCTGCGCCCATGGCTTGCGCGCGGCGATTGCGCTGCGCGCACACGCGCGCGCTGAAGTGCGATGTCGTCACGATTACGGGTACACGGCCGGCGACATGCTCGAGCGTCGTCCGTGTGATCAGTTCCCGTTCCTCGTCGGCCAGTGCGAACTGCTCGGAATAGTTCGCATGAATGCAGATGCCGTTAGAGCCCGCATCGATCATGAAATCGAGGCAGCGGCGCTGACCGTCGAGATCGAGTTCGCCCTGTTCGGTGAAGATCGTCGGCGCGACGGGAAAAACACCCTGGTAACGTGCGCCCATGGTTACTCCACGATCTCGAATTGGTCGAGAAATTCGGTCTTCAGCGAGAGGCCGAGGCCCGGAACGTCGTCGCGAAGCTGCAGGAAGCCGTTTTCGGCAACAGGCTCGCCGCTGAAGATGTAGTAGAACAACTCGTTGCCGACCTCTACGTCGAACATCGGGAAGTATTCGCTCATCGGCGAGGCGAGCGTGCTCATCGTCAGATGGTAGTTGTGCATTTGCCCGGCATGCGGAATCACGGGCACGCTGTATGCCTCGCACAACGCATTGATCTTGTGCGCCATCGTGATGCCGCCGACACGGTTCGTGTCGTACTGCACGATCGATACGGCCTTGCGGTCGAGCAGTTGCTTGAAGCCGTATAGGGTGAACTCGTGTTCGCCGCCTGAAATCGGGATGCTCGTGAGCTGGTTAAGCTCCGCATAGCCGTCGATGTCGTCGGCGATCACCGGCTCCTCGAGCCAGCGCGGCTGAAATTTTTCGAGCTTGGGTAAGATGCGCTTGGCGTATTCGACGTTCCAGCCCATGTAGCACTCGAGCATCAGATCGTTGTCGTAGCCGATCACCTCACGCACGGCTTCGACCGATTTCAAGTTTTCGACCACGCCCTGCTGGCCGTGCGCCGGCCCGTAGCCGAAGCGCATCTTGAACGCGCGGAAGCCTTGGTCGAGAAACTTCTGCGCCTCGGCCTGCATCTGCTTTAGATCGGTACGGTAGAGCTTCGAGTAATAGCAGGGGATCTTTTCCTTCGTGCGGCCGCCGAGCAGCTTGAATACGGGTTTGCCGACGCTCTTGCCGAGGATGTCCCAGATCGCGATATCGACGGCCGAGATTGCGGCCATGCCGATGCCTTTGCGTCCCCACGCATGCGTGGCGCGGTACATGCGCTGATTCAGATACTCGTAGTCCCAGGGGTCCTGGCCGATCACGAGCGCAGCGAGATACTCGTCGATGATGACCTTCGCGACTTGCGGCGCGAGCGCGACGTTGCCGAAGCCGACGATACCCGTGTCGGTTTCGACTTCGACCACGGTCCACGAGTGGAAGCGGTACGTGCTCATCGTCTCCTGCGGGGCGTAGAGCAGGTCCATCGCGTTCGAGCAGAAGTTGCCTTGCGGCGGCACGGTCTTGCCTTTCCATTGAAACAGGCGTGCGCGCACGGACTTGATTTTCATTCGGATGTCTCCGTTGTTTCGTAATCGATGAGATGAAAGGGGCGCGCCGTTACGCGCGAATCGCGGCTAGGGCGCGCCGGTGCGCGGCGCCCATGCGGCACGCGATCAGGAACGCTTGCCAGGTAGCCCCGACATCGGCCTGGCCGAGCCCTGCAATGTCGTAGGCGGTACCGTGCGCGGGCGTGGTGATCGGCACGGGCAACCCCCCTTGAACGGTCACGCCGCGCGAAAAGCCCATGAGCTTGATCGCGATTTGTCCTTGATCGTGATACATCGTGACGATCGCCTGATACTCGCCGGCCTGCGCCTTCAAAAAGATAGTGTCGGCGGGGAACGGACCGTGGAACGGTGCGGCGGTCGGCCACTCGCGTGCTTGCAGTGCGGCCACGGCCGGCACGATGACCTCGATCTCCTCGCGGCCGCACATGCCGCCGTCGCCGCCGTGTGGGTTGAACGCGGCGATCGCGACTTTCGGGGCTTCGACGCCGTTATCCAGCAGCGAGCGGTAGATCAATTCGGCGGCCTGCACGATCCGCTCGACGTTCAGGTAGCCGGCGGCTTCTTTCAGCGGAACGTGCGACGAAATGCGCGCCGTCCAGAGGTCGCCCAGCGTGTTGAACTCGCAGAAGTAGTGCTTCACGCCAAGATATTCGGCGAAATGATGCAGCTCGTCTTCGTGCGCGAGGCCCGCCAGTTTCATGGCGTGCTTGTTGAGAGGGCCGAAGCAGATCGCGTCGACGTTGCCTTCGATCGTCGCATCCATGCAGCGGTCGAGCACTTGCAGCACCGATCTGCCGCCGGCGGCGCGCGCTTCGCCGTATACGACGTCGCTCTGTTCGACCGTGTCGACGGCGAAGAAGGCCGGGCGGTCCGGCGAGCGGCGGTGGCGCGCATCGGCGAGCGAGCCGATCGGCTCGACTTCGATGGATACGTGCGCGAGCCGCTGACCTTCTTCCCAAAGCCAAGCGTCCCCGATCAACACGATATTCGCGTGCGTCGTCGCATCCGGCCGCGCGAGCAGCTTCGCGATCAGCTCGGGGCCGATGCCGGCCGGGTCGCCCAGCGTAAGCGCGACGACGGGAAGGGACGATGCGCTGGTCATGCAGCCTCCGCAAAATTCGACCGATGCAGCACGGCCTGACGTTCGATGGTCATACGTGATCTCCTTGAAGCGACCGTTCATCGGCCGACCTGATTCAGGGTTGATCCTAGGTAGACGCTATGCTTCCGTAAATTGAAAACTCTTGATGAATCGATAACCGTAGGTAATCAGCTTGGGCTCAATAGACAGAAGGGATTCCACGCCGCAGTTGCTTAACCGGCTGCGGATGCGGCAGATTGCATTGCTGCTCGCCGTGGAGGATTGTTCGACGCTGCGCGGCGCCGCGGCACAGCTCGGCCTCACGCAGCCGGCCGCGACCAAGATGCTTCACGAACTCGAAAGCGCGCTCGGGCAACCGCTGTTCGAGCGCACGGGACGCAGCCTGCGTTTGAATCCGGCGGGCGAGCGCGTGATGGGCTACTTCCGCGGCATTCGTGGCAGCATGGAAGCGCTGAACCGCGAGCTCTCGGAGTTGCAGCTGGGCAGTGCCGGGCGGCTGGCGATCGGGAGCATCATGGCCGCCACGCCGGGACGGCTGACTGAGGCCCTCGTACAACTGAAGGAGCGCTTCCCGCTGCTATCGATCGAGATCGCCGTGGATACGAGCGACCAACTGATGCCGCAGTTACACGAGGGCGTGCTCGAAGTGGTCATCGGCCGCGACTCGCGCGAACTCAGCGAATGCCTGTTTCGCGCCGTCGACGATGAATCGCTTGCCATCGTCGCGGGCCGCGATCATCCGCTTGCGCAACGACGCGAGGTCGATTTCGGCATGCTGGCCGAGTATCCGTGGATCCTGCAGCCCACTGGCAGCCCGGCGCGCGACGTGGTCGAACGCGAATTCAGCGAACACCACCGGCCGATGCCCCGCGGGCTGATCGAGACCGGCTCAATCCTGACCACGATGAGTCTCGTCGCGCGGTCGCAAATGATCGGCGCGATCCCGGCCACTGTCGCGCAGTGCAACGCCGAGCACGAACTCGTCGCCATGATCGATTACACGTTCCATTACAAGCTGCCGTCGTACGGCAGCATTGTGCGGCGCGACCGCCCGCTAAGCGTGCCCGCGCGGCATTTCCTCGAGATGTTTCATGGAGAGTGCAGCGCCGCGTGAAGTCGGGGCGCAGCCGCCGAGCGGCGGCCAGCCCGGCGCGTCGATCGCGCCGATGCGGCAGATCGCAATACCGGGTGATTGATAAACGGAGGTTATCGTTCGCTGAAATCTTTTGATTAGCGCAGCAACTGTCGGACGTCCACACTTGCAAAAAATTTCGATTCACCGACAAGAAGCAAGGAGACGTCATGAGAAGTGCTGCCCTGTTTGCCATTCCCGTTTCGCTTTTCGCACCGCTGGCAATGGCGCAAAGCAGCGTCACGCTGTACGGCATCATCGACAACGGCGTGACATACGCCACCAATCAAGGTGGCGCCCATAGTTGGCAGGCGGTCAGCGGCGTCGTGGCCGGCAGCCGCTGGGGCTTTACTGGAGCCGAGGATCTCGGCGGCGGGATGAAAGCGATCTTCACCCTCGAAAACGGCTTCGACGGATTTTCCGGGCAAGCGGGCCCCGGCGGGCGCGAATTCGGACGGCAGGCCTTCGCCGGCCTTTCGACGCCCTACGGCACGTTGACGATGGGCCGCCAGTACGACCTCGTCGTGGACTACATTCAGCCGATTTCTTCCAACGGCCGCTGGGGCGGCTGGTATTTCTCGCACCCTGAAGACATCGACAACACCGGCAGTGGCTTCCGCGTGAACAACAGCGTGAAGTATTCGAGCGCGAACTACGGTGGCTTCACGTTCGGCGGACTTTACAGCTTCGGTGGCGTGCCCGGAAAGCTTTCGCAAAACAGCGTGTGGAGCATCGGCGCCGGCTACGCGAGCGGCCCGCTTCAACTCGCGGCCGCCTATTTAAATGTGAAGAATCCGGCCGTCGCCGTAGACGGCTACACAAATTCGACGACGTTCACCAACGTCATCTACGGCAATTACCTGGCGCAGGCATCGAGTCAACGCGTGGCGGCATTGGCCGGCTCGTATGCGTTCGGTAATCTGAAAGCGCTGCTCAATCTTTCGCATACGGTGTTCGCTTCGGGCGACGCGGGCCAGAACGTGTCGTTCAATAACGTCGAGGTCGGTGCCAGCTACCAGTTTTCGCCCGCATTCTTTTTGTCGGGTTCCTATGATTTTTTGACCGGCAAGGACGATGCGAACGGCACCAAGCCGAAGTACCACCAGTTCAATGTGATCGCCGACTACTTCCTCTCGAAGCGTACCGACACCTACGTCATGGCTGTTTATCAGCATGCGGCGGGCGCCGCGACGCAAGCGCAGATCACGGGTTTCAACGCATCGAGCGGGCGCAATCAGCTTGGCATTCGGGCCGGTTTGCGCCATACGTTTTAAAGGCGTCGAGACTGATCGATGCAACACATGGAGGCATGGATGTCATCCCTACTGTCCTTCGACAACGTGACGAAGCGATTCGGCGGCACGCTTGCCGTCGACCACGTCAGTCTCGATATCGATGAAGGCTCGGTGGTCGCGCTGCTCGGCGAGAACGGCGCGGGCAAGTCGACGCTCATCAAGCTGCTTGCCGGTGTTTACCCGATCGATTCGGGATCGATCACGTTTCGCGGCGCGCCGCTTTCGGGCGAGCGTTCGCGGGATGCGATCGCGTTCATTCACCAGGACCTGGGCCTCATCGACTGGATGAGCGCCGCCGAGAACGTCGCGTTCGGCTGCGGGTTCGCGCGCCGGGCGGGGCTCATCGACTGGCGCGCCGTGCGCCGGCGCGCGGTCGAGGCGCTGGCGTCGGTCGACGCCGACATCGATCCCGACGCCCCGGTCAGCGAACTGACGCGCACTGAGAAGTCGCTCTTGGCGATTGCGCGCGCGCTCGCCACCGACGCGCGGCTGATCGTGCTGGACGAGCCGACGGCCAGCCTGCCGCAGGATGACGTCGAGCGTTTGTTCACGGTGCTGTCCTCGCTGCGCGCGCGTGACGTGGGGATGATCTATGTCTCCCATCGTCTCGACGAAATTTTCCGAATCGCGGATCGCGTTGCCGTGATGCGCGACGGCCGGCTGGTCGGGCAAAAGCGCATCGAAGAAACGAATCCCGAGGATCTCGTCGCCATGATCGTCGGGCGCAAGCCGCAGCCTATCCACGTGCCGCAGGCGCGCGGTCGTAAGGACATCGTGCTCGAACTGCGCGAAGCGGTATTCGGCGACGTGGGCCCCGTCTCGTTCGAGTTGGCCGCGGGCGAAATGGTGGCCCTCGCGGGGCTGCGCGGCGCCGGACAGGATACGGTGGGGCGCGCGTTGTTCGGCCAGACCGACCTGGATGCGGGGGAAATCCGGCTCGGCGGCGCAGCGCTCGACGTTCGCAGCGCTCGAGAGGCGATCAAGCAAGGCATCGGGTTCGTCGCGGGAGACCGGACCGGAGAATCGCTTGCGATGCCGCTCTCGGTTCGCGAGAACGTGTTCCTCAACCCGCTCGCTTCGGGGCGCAGTTTCTTCAACTTGATGAGCGCGCGCCGTGAACATCGGGAAGCGCTCGCCTTGACGACGCAGTTCGGTGTTCGCCCGAACGACCCCGCCAAGGCCATCGAAAACCTGAGCGGCGGCAATCAGCAGAAGGTCGTCATGGCGCGTTGGCTTCAGATCGCCACGAAGCTGCTCATCCTCGAAGAGCCGACCGCGGGCGTCGACGTCGGAGCACGGGCGGACATCTATGCGCTCGTGAACCGCGCGCTCGAACGGGGTCTTGCCGTGTTGCTCGTCTCGACCGATTTCGAGGAGGTCGCGAACATTGCTCACCGCGCCTTGATTTTCAATCGCGGACGCGTGATCGACAACGTCCCGCGCACGGCGTTGACGATCGAAACGCTGCTGCAGCGCGCATCCGCCAGCGAATGTGCGGCTGCCTGATCGATACGTATTTTGAAAGGACACATCATGAGTTCCGTTCCTCGAACCAACGAAAGGGCGTCGCCCCGCGCGCTGTCGCAGGGCCTTTCGACGATCCTGCCCGTGTACGGCTTGCCGATTTTGATGGTGGCGTTGATCGTGCTGTTTTCGATCGTGCTGCCCGAGACGTTCCCGACGCGAATGAATCTGAATTCGATTTTGTCGGACAAGGCGATCATCGCGATGCTGGCATTGGCCGCGATGATTCCGATGCTGACGAACAAGATCGATTTGACGGTCGGGTACGGCATTGTGCTGTGGCACATCTTGGCCATCACCCTGCAAACGCGGTTCGGCCTTCCCTGGCCGGCGGCGGTCGCGATTGTGCTGCTGCTCGGACTCGGGTTCGGTTTGCTCAATGGGCTGCTCGTGGAAATGGCGAAGATCGATTCGTTCATCGCGACCCTCGGCAGCGGCACGATCGTCTACGCGATCGCGCTGTGGCACACAGGTGGGCGACAGGTGGTCGGCACGCTGCCGGACGCCTTCTATCGGATCAACGGCGCTGCGCTCCTGGGGCTGCCGATCTCCACATGGTATGTCGTTGCGATCGCGTTGCTTCTCTGGGTCGCCACGGAATATCTGCCAGTCGGACGCTTCCTGTACGCGATCGGCGCCAATCCTCGCGCGGCGCAACTCAACGGCATACCGGTACGGCGTTATGTCATTGGCGCGTTCATGTCGTCGGGGTTGCTGACCGCGTTTGCGGGTGTCGTGCTCGCCTCAAAGCTCGGCATCGGGCAGGCCAGCGTAGGCCTGGAATACCTGCTGCCGGCGCTCGTCGGCGCGTTCCTCGGCTCGACGACGATCCGGCCCGGTCGCGTGAACGTCTGGGGCACGCTCGTCGGCGTGGGTCTGCTCGCTGTGGGAATCTCGGGGATTCAGCAATTGGGCGGTGCGTTCTTCGTCGAGCCGCTGTTCAACGGCGTGACCTTACTGATTGCCATCGGCATCGCCGGTTATGGAAGCCGCCGGCGCTCGCGTGCCCCGAGACGTGTCCCGTCGAGTACGACCTCGAATGCGAGTACCTCCGCCGCGAAACGGTAGTCGCCGATTTTCATCGCATGCCTCATCGGCATGAACAACGAATAGCCTTGGAGATAGGACAATGAAGCACATGCAGTCGATTCGCCGGCGTTTCAACCTGATCGCGGCGGCGCTTGCCGCGGCGGCATTGACAACCTTTGCGACCCACGCCGCCGCAGCAGACGATTATCTCGCCAAGGCGCAGAAGGTCGTTGCCGCCGCCGTTCAACCGTCGCCGCCTTGGGACGGACCGACCACGGGACCGACGGCTCAGCCCGACAAGACGATCGTCTACGTGGCCTCCGATTTGCGTAACGGTGGCGTGCTCGGGGTCAGCGACGGCGTTGCCCAGGCTGTCCATGTGATTGGCTGGAAGGTGCGCATTCTCGATGGGCAGGGCACCGTCTCGGGCCGCACGGCGGCGATGAACCAAGCGATGGCGTTGAACCCGGCGGGCATCATCCTCGGCGGTTTCGATCCTGCCGAGCAGGCGGTGGTCATCCGGAAGGCGCATAGCTTGAAAATTCCTGTCGTGGGCTGGCATGCCGGGTCGAAGGCTGGCCCCGATCCGTCGACCGGGCTCTTCACCAACGTGAGCACGGACCCAATCGCCGTGGCGAGGGTGGCGGCCGACTACGCCGTCGTGAAGTCCAACGGCACGGCCGGGGTCGTGGTGTTTACCGATTCCTTGTACAAAGTGGCCGTGGCGAAGTCGAACGCCATGGCGAATGTCATCAGGCAATGCAAGGGTTGTGCTTTGCTGGCGGTCGAAGACACGCCGCTGTCGGAGACGTCGACGAGAATTCCGCAACTGTCCACCGCGCTGCTGCAGCGCTACGGCAGCAAATGGAACTACTCGCTCGGCATCAACGATCTGTACTTCGATTTTATGGGTCCTTCGCTCGCGAGCGCGGGCGAAAAGCCGGCGGGCCCCCCCTTCAATGTGTCCGCAGGGGACGGCAGCCAATCGGCGTACGAGCGCATTCGCGGCAATCGCTATCAGGTAGGCACAATCCCCGAGCCGCTCATGCTCCACGGATGGCAACTCGTCGACGAACTGAATCGTGCGTTCGCGGGTGCTCCGGCGAGCGGCTACAGCACGCCGGTGCATCTCGTGACGCCCGAAAACATCGCGTCCGATGTCGGGCCGAACAATATCTATGACCCTGCCAACCACTATCGCGAGGCGTACCGGCATATTTGGGGCAAATGAATAAATCGAACGTTAAACGACGTTATGGGTGAATAAGGAACATGCTGATCGACATGAATACCGTCGAAACACAAATCACCGTCTACAACCCGCGGGCAGGTTCGTTGTTCCCCGCCGGCGTGGCGCTCGAACGGCTGTGTACGGGAGCGCAATGGGGAGAGGGTCCCGTGTGGATCGACGAAGCGCAGGTGCTGCTTTGGAGCGACATTCCGAACAATCGGATGTTGTGCTGGTCCGAACGCGACGGCATGACGATCTGGCGTGACGGCGTGGAGTTTACGAACGGCCACGCCCGCGAGCGCGACGGATCGATTCTCCACTGCTCGCATGGGCAGCGCGCGATCGTTCGAACGCGGTTGCGCGACGGGCTGGGCTTGACGCAGGACGAGATCGTCGTGGACCGTTTCGAGGGCAAGCGCCTGAACTCGCCCAACGACATCATCGTGAAAAGCGACGACACGATCTGGTTCACCGATCCTCCCTATGGGATCGTGTCGGATCGGGAGGGTCATGCCGCCGAATCCGAACTGGGCGACAACTACGTATTCCGCTACGATCCGCGCACGCGTACGCTCGCTGTCGTATCGGATTTCGTGGAAGAGCCCAACGGCCTTGCGTTTTCTCCGGACGAATCGGTGCTATACGTGTCCGACACATCTGCCGCGCTTCGCTCCGATGGCGGCGGCCATCACCACATCGTCGCATTCGACGTCGTCGCGGGGCGGGAACTGACTAACCCGCGCATTTTCGCTGTGATCGAACCCGGTTTGGCGGATGGCTTCCGCGTGGATCGTCAAGGCTGGATTTTTACGAGCAGCGCCGACAGCGTGCAGGTCTATCACCCTGACGGAACGCGGATCGCACGAATCGGCGTGCCGGAGAAGGTGGCCAATCTGACGTTCGGCGGGCGGGACGGCGACGAGCTTTACATCTGCGCATCGACTTCCCTCTATCGCATCCGAGTCAACACGCGAGGTGCAACATGAGCGCGCACGGCACGCTGCTGTTGGTCGAAAAGTGCAGCCATTGCATCAGCTGGTATGACATCGAATCGGGCAGGCGCGTCCATAGCGTCGCGTTGCCGTCGTACCCGCACGAGTTTGTGACGGACCGCGCGGATCGATACGCCTGGGTCGGACACTACGGTGTGGAGACGTCGGGCCATGCGGGCGCGGGCGGCCACTCGCTATTGCAGATCGACATCGCCGCGGGCGTTTTGGTAAGAACGATCGACCTCGCACCGTTCAACCGGATCCATGGCTTGCAGATGGACGAGCAGGATCGCTTATACGCGCTGAGCGAGGAAAAGGCTACGCTGCTCGTGCTCGATCGGCCGTCGATCGACGACGGACCCCGCCGCGCGGTGCCCTCGGGCGGTATCAAGAGCCATCTGTTTGCTTTGACGCGGGACGGTGGCACTGCCTACTGCATGAATCTGCTTTCCCACACCGTGACGAAAGTCAAACCGTGGGACCCGCTGGCGGCGCCGGTCGCCTGCCACCCGGGCGACAAGCCCGAGGGATATTGTTTGAGCGGTGATGAGCGCACGCTGTTCGTCAGCAACCGGTGGAGCGGGACGCTGGCCGCGATCGACACGGAAAGCATGACGGTTCGCAAACGCGCGCCCTCGCGCGACGATCCCACGCGCATTTATCGCTGGAGCGACAATTTATTGCTCGTCACCAACTACGGCGAACGCAGCGTGTCGCTCGTGGATCCTCACACGCTTGAGGAAGTCGACCACGTGCCGATGCAGGCGCGCGCAATCGCCCTGTCTTTCGATCGCGAGCGTGGTGTCGCGTTCGTATCGCAAGACGACGATCGCGTCGGGGTCTTCGATGTTCGAACGCGCCGGTTCGAAAGCTACATCGCCACGCAGCGCGAGCCGGACGTTTCGAAGGTGATCGGGTCGCGCGGATGACAGCCATTTAATGTCGCCCGCCCAGCAGCATGAAATCCATCATCTCGCCGACGATCGCTTCGGGTGCATCTTCCTGCATCAAATGCCCCGAGCCGATGACGCCGTATCTTACTGATTGGCCCTCGAAGTCAAAAGAATGCGCCAAAGGCAACGTCCCGGGAAACGGTTGATGAAATTGCCGCGAAGTATCCGTCATGAATCACCTTGAGCATTGGACTATGGCGTGAGAGCTAACGGAACTGCGAGAAGCCATGCACGCCGTGTTCTCTGCGATCGCCGGCGGCGTTCCGCCTTCGGACACCGCTCGGCTGCGTCTCGAGGGCGACATCGTCGAGGCAATGAGGCATTCGACGCTGTGCGTCGAAGGACGAGCAGCGGTGCGCTGGACGGTACGCCCTGAGAAGGCTGGCAGCTCGCTCATCAAGGACCGGCTTGCCATCGCCGCGAACGAGCTGCTTTCACAACCGATCCTCTCTAATGTCCGAGAGTGCAGCGCATGCTCGTGGTTGTTCCTCGATCTCTCGCGGAGCAGGTCACGACGATGGTGCTCGATGGCGACCTGTGGGAATCGCGCAAAAGCACAGCGCCACTACCATGCGACACGAGAGGCGTAGTGGCAACACGCTATCCGCTTTCGGGTCGTCAGGCTACGTCCGCTTGGCCAACGCTGAGCGAGTTAGTCGCGATGATGATGCCGGCGATGCCGCCATCTCGTGTGAGCGCGGTAGTCGTTCGCGTAGGAATTCGTGCGGGAGATATGGCCGCCAAGCGCCGCACCGCCCCCGCCGCCGGCAGCAGCGCCGATAATGCCGCCCGTGCGCCCGCCCATTGCGTTGCCGGCCGCCGCGCCTACGCCGCCGCCAAGCGCGCCGCCGACAATTGCGCCGGTGCGTTCGCGTCGATTCGAGGTGATGGCGCCACCCGCGCCACCGCCCACGGCGCCGCCGATGACGGAGCCGGTGCTGCCGCCTACGGCGCCGCCCAAGGCCGCGCCGGCCGCACCGCCCACCGCACCGCCGAGCGCATTGTTCAAATCGCCGGCAAAGACTGGCAAGGAACCCAACGCGGCCAGGGCGACCACCGTTGCCGATACAGCAATACGAACGTTTTTCTTCCGCATATCAGACCTTTTGATTCTGGCTTAAGTGACCGCGCGAAGTATATCCAGCAGCAGAAAGCAAAATGTTGCCTGGCGGTTCGCAGACCGTAATAGATGTAACGAAATTTTTTAAAGTCGGCTTCTCGACGGCACGCTCGTCCCTAGCGCTGCCTGTTCAGCAATATTGACGCGGTGAATGCGGCGCATTCACGTTCCTATGTCGACGGGGGCGCGCGGCGCGGTTAGTTTCCTTCCATAACGAAGGCCACACACAGGCCGAAATGAAAGGAGACACGTCAATGCAGCAACCCCCGGTATCCGTTATCGACGTCCGAGCCTGGCTCGACGAGCGCCCGTTCTCGTTCTTTCAATGGCGAACCCTTTTCCTGTGCTTTTGCATCGTGGCCGTAGATGGTTTCGATACCGCATGTGTGGGTTTCATTGCACCCGTTCTCATGCGTGACTGGCACATCGGCCCGCACATTCTCGGCGTGTTGTTTGGTGTGGGGCTCGGGGGCTTGATGATCGGCGCATTGCTGCTCGGGCCGGTCGCCGACCGCATTGGACGCAAGAAAACGCTGATGGCGACCGTCGGCTTTTTCGGCATAGCAAGCCTCGCCACCACTTTCTCCCCGAGCGTATCGGTCCTCGTTGCGTTGCGCTTTGCCACCGGCCTTGGACTTGGCGCTGCGATGCCCAACGCCATTGCACTGACGTCTGAATATTGTCCCGAACGCCGCCGGGCATTTTTGACGACCGTCATGTTCTGCGGATTTACGATGGGCTCAGGGTTGGGCGGCGTTATCGCGGCGCAACTGATTCCTGACTACGGGTGGCGCGGCGTGTTCGTCTTCGGCGGCGTGGCGCCCCTTGTCCTCGTAGCCGCGATGGCGGCCTGGCTGCCCGAATCGGTCCGCTACCTGGTCGTCAGCGGCGCAGATCCGAAAAACGTCCGCGCATTGCTGGAGCGTATCGCGCCGGTGCCGAGCGAAGCCGACACGCGCTTCGTATTGCACGAGGTGAAGACCGAGGGATCGCCGGTGAAGCAGCTATTCGACGAGCCGTTTCGTGCCGGAACGCTGCTCTTGTGGTGCGTGTTCTTCATGAGCCTTCTCATCGTCTACCTCATGACCAACTGGCTGCCGATGCTCATTCATGCGTCGGGCCTGTCCCTGGTCGCCGCGTCGAGAATCGCCGTCCTCTATCAGGTGGGTGGCACGCTCGGCGCGCTGGTGATTGGGCGGCTCATGGATCGATATTCCGCGACTGTCGTGCTCGCCTTCGCCTACGCACTCGGCGCCGTCTTTCTCGGGGTGACAGGCTCCGCGCACGGCGCCGCGCTCGGCCTGGCCGTAACGGGTATCGGCTTTTGCATCAGCGGTTCGCAAATCGGCGCAAACGCGTTCGCCGCACGTTACTACCCCACAGCGAGTCGCGTCACCGGCCTCAGTTGGGCGCTCGGCATCGGCCGCCTCGGCTCCGTATGCGGCGCGCTCTTCGGCGGCGCGTTACTCGCCGCGAATATCCGTCTGCCGGTGCTGTTCCTTATCGTTGCCGCGCCAGCGGTCATCGCGGCCGCCGCCATCTACCTGTGCGGCCTGCAAGCGAGCCGCCGCGCAGCACGGACAGCGCTCGCAGCACTGGTCCGGGCCGATGCGTCCTGAGCGCAGCGTCGTCGGCGCGCTCGGCATCCAACTGCACCACGAACATTCCTAAGAGAAGCGGTCGAGCGGTCTGCAATTCGTCGTGTGTCGCAGACCGCCATCGCCCGCCAACCCTAAGCAGTCCTAACGACATCACGGAGACACTTGATGAAGAAGCAACTCGCCGCTTGCGGCCTCGCCGTCGCGGCCACCGCATCGCATGCCCAGAGCAGCGTTACGCTCTACGGCATTGTCGATATCGGGCTCACCTATACGAACAACGCGCAAACGGGGGTGACGGGCGGCGTCCCGCGCGGCGGCGCTCAGTTCGCGATTTCCGATGCGCATACCACGGGCCTCTCGGGAAGCCGATGGGGATTGCGAGGAAAAGAAGAGCTCGGCGGTGGCCTTAGCGCGATCTTCGTTCTGGAAAACGGCTTCATGGCGAATAGCGGCGCCCTCGCGCAAGGCGGCGCCGAGTTCGGCAGGCAGGCTTACGTGGGTTTGATGTCGGCGAACGTGGGCACCATCACGCTCGGGCGCCAATACGATCCTTTGGTCGACTCGGTGCAGCCATTCGGCGCCTCAGGTGCGTGGGGCGGCTACATGTCCTCGCACCTGAACGACGTCGACAATCTCAGCAACACGAATCGGATCAATAACTCGATCAAGTTCACTACGCCGACTTTTCATGGGCTACGCGCGGGAGCCCTTTACAGTTTCGGCGGCGTCGCGGGCAACCAGAGCCAGAATCAGATCTGGTCGGTGGGCGCGAGCTACAGCAGCGACACGTTTGCGGCCGGCATCGGTTATCTGAATGCACGCAATCCGAACGTCTCGTTCTATGGCAACACGCCAAACAAGGGGCTCGCGTCGGCAGACAACCTGGGGTCGTTCGGATCGGCGACGACGCCCGAGTCGTCGCCGGCGATTGCGGGATACGCATCCGCACATACGACCGAAATACTCGGCGGCGGCGCTTCCTATACGCTCGGTGCGGCGACGGTGTCGGCTGTCGTGACGAATACGCGGTTCGATTCGCTGGGCGCTTCCTCGGGTCCGAATCCGCGCGGCTACGTGGGACATGCAGCCTTTACGAGCGCTGAACTCGGTGTGCGGTACCGCTGGATGCCTGCGTTGCTGACCGGCGTCGCCTTCGACTACACGAAGCGCAATTCCGTCAACGGAGACGGTGGGGCAAAGTATCTGCAACTCGATCTCGGCGCCATCTATAGCCTTTCGAAGCGAACGGATCTTTACGCGCTCGCCGTGCTCCAGCGCGCCATGGGACGCGATTCGCTGGGGCAGCCCGCCGTGGCTAACGTCAGCGGCTTCACGCCTTCTTCGACCGACAAGCAGATCGGCCTGCGTCTCGGCATACGCCACAAGTTCTAAGGTTCTTCCAAGCGACGTGAATCGCCCGCGTGCCGTATCGGCCGCGGGCGATTCAATTGTCACGGCGCCCGCGAAGCTCGCGCCTCACGTCCCGACGAAATCGGGCTGCCGGTTCGGTTGTGCGGCGTCGAACGCCGGATGCGCCATGGCATGGCGATAGACGGCAAGACTCAACGGATAGCGGCCGATCTCGCACCCCATCCGCTGCGCGTTTGCCATTTGCGGCACCAGGCAGCAATCGGCAAGCGTCGGCGTATCGCCAAAGCACCACGGCCCGTCGCGGTGTTGTGCGAGCATCCGTTCGACGGCGCTCATTCCCTCGTCAATCCAGTGCTTGTACCAAGCCTCCTTTTGGTCGGGCCTAACGTGGAGCACCGTGTCGAGGTACTTCAGGATGCGCATATTGTTGACTGGATGGATGTCGCAGGCGATCAGATATGACAACTCGAGAACGCGCGCTCGCTGCATTGTGCCGACCGGAACCAGGCGGGGCTCCGGGTAATGCGCATCGAGATAATCGATGATGGCCAGCGATTGGCCGAGGGCGAGTTCGCCGTCGACCAAAGCAGGGACGCTCGCCGAAGCATTGATTCGCTCAACGTATTGCGCCTCGCGATGCACGCCGGTGCGAATGTTCACGGGAATGTAATCGAAAGGCACCTCTTTCAGTGCGAGTGCGATCCTCACGCGATACGACGCCGAGCTGTTGAAGAAGCTATAAAGATCCATGGAGGCTCCGGCTCAGGCTACGCGCACGTTCAGCTCGCCGAGACGTTCGACGCCGACGGTCATCAAATCTCCTTTGACCACCGCGCCAACGCCTTCCGGTGTCCCGGTATAGATGAGATCGCCCGGCTCGAGACGGAAGAACTTCGAGAGATCGGCGACCGTCTCGGCAACGGACCATATCAAGTGCGAGACGTCGCTGTTCTGCTTCGGAACGCCGTTCACGTTCAGCCATAATTGGCCGCGCTCGAAATGCCCGACCTCGCTCGCGACGTGAATCGGCCCGATCGGCGCCGAACGATCGAAGGCCTTGCCGATTTCCCACGGCCGCCCCATTTCACGCATCTTCATTTGCAGGTCGCGGCGCGTCATGTCCAGGCCAACGGCATAACCCCAGACATGATCGAGCGCATCGGCGAGCGCGACATCCGAGCCGCCCTTGCCGATCGCAGCCACGAGCTCTGCCTCGTAGTGGTAGTTGGCCGTCTGCGCAGGATACGGCAGCTCGAGCGTGTCCCCATAGGCGACGGGCACCACGGCATCGGCGGGCTTGCAGAAAAAGAATGGCGGCTCGCGATCGGGATCGAAGCCCATCTCGCGGGCGTGCGCGGCATAGTTCCGACCGACGCAGTAAACGCGCCGCACGGGGAACTCGTCCTGAGTGCCGGCGACGGGGACCGCGACGGTCGGTTCGGGAGGAAAGACGAATGACATGACGGTAGCCTCGATTATCGAGTGAAGAGATCCGGATAATTGGCATCGACCGGGCGAGGCGAGGGGACGAAGCGCAATGCAACTCGATGCAACGCAACGGCTCGCCCTCGATCGATGGGTACTGGTGGGACTATGTGCGTTCTTCGCGCAGCAGGTTGAGCGCGGACAACACGGGCCGGTCCGAGTAGCTGAACAGCACGCTGTCCATGGAAGCGGCGAGACTGACTGGCTGCCATGCAGGCACGACGAACACGTCGTGCGGTTCGAACGCGAACGGCGTACCGGCGATCGATGCCTGGCCATGCCCTTGCACGACACAGTACACAGTCGCATCGGTGCTGCGATAAGTTCTGCCGGAAAAGCCGGCGGGCAAAAACTGCATGAAGGTGGCGATGGTGGGCATCGGCCATCCGCCTGTCGCCGGATTGACGTAGCGTAGCTTCACGCCGTCCCATTCGTCGAGATCGCCGTTCCGATAGAGCTCATCCAGCGCTTCCCGGGTTCGCTCATAGGGATAGCTGAAGATCGGAGAAGTCGGATCGGTTACGCGATGACGAACCGGCAACATGTTGTGGCCGAAGCGCGCGAAGCTGTCGCCCTCGGGGCGCGAGATCGGTTGAGTCGACTCTGGATAGTTTTCCGCGAATCCTGCATTGAGGCTGGCGATCAACGGAATATCGAGTCCATCGAGCCAGATGACCGGTTCGCCGCCCTGGTCCAGCGCTGGGTTGCCGTGGTCGTGCCAGGTCCAAGTGGGCGTGATGATGAAATCGCCCGGGCGCATGGTGGTGCGCTCGCCGTTGACGGCGGTCCACGCACCGCTGCCTTCCACGATGAACCGCAGCGCGGATTGCGTATGCCGGTGACTCGGTGCAATCTCTCCCGGCAAGATAAGCTGCAGACCGGCGTAAAGGGTCGACGTAATGCTCGCCTTTCCGGGCAAGCCGGGGTTCTCTAGAACGAGCACGCGCCGGACCGCTTCTTCGGCGCTGATCACGGCGCCCGCCTCGATGACGAGGTCGCGAGTCTGAGAATATTTCCAGATGGCCGCGACTGCTTGCGGCTGAGGCGCCTTCGGCACGAGGTGGTGCAGCGATTCCCACAACGGAGAGAGCCGCTGTTCTCCGAGTTTCTCGTAGTAGGTCGAGCGTGCTTCGCGCATCGAAGCTATCGTCATCAGCGTCTCCTTCGGTTCATGAGTGATCAGATCTCGACGTACACGCTTCCATCTTCAATCTTGATGGGATAGGTGCGGATATCGGTGGCGAGCGGCTCACACAGCGCCTTTCCGTTACGGATGTCGAAGCGGCCTTGATGCAACGGGCATTCGATCTCATGACCCTCGAGGAATCCGTCGCACAGCCGAGCGTGACCGTGCGTGCAAATGTTGTCCGTTGCATACACTTCGCCGTCCACGCCATAGATGGCGAGTTCGCGCCCGGCGGCCTCGACGGCTACCACATCGGCGCTCGGTACGGCCGCGCAATCGATGACCTTTGTCCACTGCTTCGACATGACTGACCTCAAATCGGGTAAATGAGCGAGTTAGCGATCATCTCGCTGTCGAACACGCAAAGCCGCGACTCGAACCTCAAGCCGTCTTTCGTGCGGCGAATCGTATCGATGTATCGGCCGACGTTGAAGACAGTCGACATCTCATCGGGCTTCGTACGGAACACGGCGTAGTTCGCCTGCGCCTCGATGCGCTCGTGATCGGCGCGGTGAACGCGCGGGATCCCTACGACATGCCGCTGGTAGTAGGGGTCGTGAAAGATCGTCTCGGTCATGCCGTAGACGCGGTCCTTCAACATGCCCTTGCTTTCGAACGAAAGCGTCGCGAGCGGAAGGCCGCGGTCGTAGTTCTCACGCGGCTGGACCTTGTAGGCGCAGTGCTCGGTAAAGAATTCTGGCCACTTGTCCCACTCGTTGTTATCCACGACAGCCGCGTAGTCCGCGTAGAGCGCGAGGAGTTTCTGATAGGTATCGAAATCGAGCATGTCAGATCTCCATGACGCGTCGCCAGTAGTCGTACATTCCGCGAATCAGTGTCTCGGTCACCATGTGGTCGGTGTCGCCAATTTCGCGCCCGCCTAGTTCCGCGATGGTTTGATGAAACGGCTTTTGCTCGAATCCTTCCTGAGAGAATTCGATGACTTCGCCGTCGTCCGCGGAGACGAAGCCCGCAGGCCCGAACAAGTTCGCTTGGCGCAACCGGCGGCGCGTCATGTCTTCGCTGTCTTCTTCGAAGCCGAAGTGCGTCCAGACGAAATCGAACGAGCCCTCTCCATTGGGCTGAATGTGCCGTGTCGACACTGAATTCACTTGTTGCTGGATGATGACGCTCGGGAAGACGGTCATCATGACCGCCGTCGGCGTACCCCACCAGGGCTCATGCGCCACATCGAGAAAGCGGTTGTCGTTCAGCGTCATCTGATCCTTGAAGCTCGATACGCCGCTCGTCACTTCCCCCTTGCCGCCGGAGCCGCGTGTCGAAATCATCGCGGCATGCCTGAAATGCTCGTCCATCTTCAATTCGGACTTGTTGTCGGCACGCCAAAGGCCGAACGTGACGAACCACGTGTGGAGCAGGCCCGGGTGGTACGGATCCTTGATGTTTTCCTGCATCAGCTTCCAATTGCCGGGAATGCGCTGACGGTTGTATCCGAGGATCGTCAGCTTGCGCCCGTCAAATACGCGGTCGAAGTAGCGCAGTATCGTCGGGCCGAGGAAGGCTTCGAGCGACGGCAGGTCGTGATCGAACGACGCGAAGATGACGCCGTTACGCGTTGCCACGTTGAGCTTCGTGAGCCCGTGCTCCTTCGTGTCGAAATCCGCGGGCATGCCGCCGTTGATCTTGCCGTCGAGCTTGACGCCGCGTCGAAACGGCACGCCGACGAGGTTGCCCTTCAGGTCGTAGTTCCATTGATGGTAAGGGCAGGTGAAGTCCTTGCGGTTGCCGAACTTCTCCCTGCAAAAGCGCACGCCGCGATGCGCGCAGACGTTCTCGACGACGCTGATGTCGCCCTCCTGCGTGCGCGCGACGATGACGGAACGCTCGCCGACAACCGTCCGCTTGAAGTCGCCCGGATTCGGAATCTCGGCTTCGAGGCCGACGTAGCACCAATGGCCCGAATAAAAGAAGCGCTCTAGTTCGCGGCGGTAGATGTCGGCATCGGTATATGCCCAGAACGGAATGCGGCTCGAACCTTCCCGCTTCCACTGCGGCGTCGTGAAAACGAGCGACGTGTCGTTCATACGCTGTCTCCTGAGTTTGCTGTAGGTGTTGCGATGACATGGACCAAGCGGTCAGACGCCGCTCGCATAAAACGCATCGGCGTAGATATGTTCGTTGGCGACGCCTTTTTGCCGAAGCAGGATCGAGGCGGCGTCCACCATGACCGGTGCGCCGGCCAGATAGGCCCTCCAGCCTTTCAGGCTCGACCAGTCCGCGCCGACTGCCTCGGTTACCACGCCCCTGCGATACTTTTCCGACATGTCCCAGGAAGCCACGACGACGTGCGCGGTCAGGTTCGGCAGTCGCTCCTGCAGTTCGTCGAGCCAATGCGTGCCGTAGACGTCGCGTGGCGAGCGCACGCCGAAATACACATGCACGGGAGTGGCCATGTCTGCCTCGGCCATGCCGCGCAGAATCGAAAGGATGGGAGCCAAGCCGGTCCCGCCGGCAATGCATACGACCGGGTCGGTGGTCCTGCGACGCAAGTAGGCGGTGCCGAGCGGGCCGCTCAGACGTACCGTATCGCCCACCTTGAGGTGATTCGCCACATAAGAGGTCACGCGTCCGTTCGGCACGAGACGGATATGAAACTCCACCGCGTACGGATTCTGCGTGACGGCCATCGAATACGGCCGGACATGCTGCGGCGTGAACTGCAGCGTCGCATACTGTCCCGGCGAAAATTCGAACGGCTTCGACAGTGCGAGACGAACGCGCTTGATGTCGTGCGTCACGTCTTCGATGCCTATGACGGTCGTCTTGATGATCTTCGCCGGATGCACGACGATCTCGTCGATTTCGGGCAGCTCGATCGCGCAGTCCTCGACGATCGTCGTTTGACAGGCCAGCACGGATTGACCCGTCGCTGCGGGGGCGTTCGTTTCTCGCGATCCCGTCACGAGCACGTTGCCGGAAACAACGCGGCAACGGCAGGTGCCGCAGCGGCCCGCCATGCAACTGTAGGAAACGGGGATCTCATGCGCGCGCAGCACATCGAGCAGGTTTTCGCCAGCACGCACATTGAGCATCCGCTGCAACGGCAAAATCGAAACATCCATGGCGCCAGTGTCTCCGAGGCTGGTCAATTCACGACGTCATGATGCCGCCGGCTGCGCTATTGATAAATAGAATCCGCTTGATAATTCACATCATCGATAGTGATAATGCACGCATGGAAACGCGGGCACGCGAGAGGCCGGTCAGGAGGAAGACAAAGCAATGGAGCTTCAGGACATCGATCTGAACCTGCTCGTGGTCTTCAACGAGTTGCTTCGCCAGCGGCGGGTGTCGACCGTTGCCACTACGTTGGGCATTTCGCAGCCGGCGATCAGCAACGCGCTGAACCGATTGCGTAGGTTGCTCGGAGATGAGCTTTTTCTTCGCACATCCAAGGGCATGATGCCGACGCCGTTCGCCGAGTCGCTTGCCGAGCCGATCGGTTACGCGCTTGGCGCGATCTACAACACGCTCAATGCGACGTCGAGTTTCGAGCCGGCCTCGAGCAACCGGTCGTTTACGGTTGCCATGACCGATATCGGCGAAATCTACTTTTTGCCGGCTCTCATGAAACGGCTGGCCGAGGCTTCACCGGGCGTCACGATCAGCACGGTGCGCAATCAGGCCGATGCGCTGTGCGATGCCATGGAGACGGGCCAGGTCGATCTCGCCATCGGCTTTTTGCCTGACCTTAAAACGGGTTTCTTCCAACGCCGATTGTTCAAGCAGCGATACGTGTGTCTGTTTCGTAAGGGACACCCGCTCGCGAAGGCGGGCATGACGATGAAGGCGTTTCTCGAAGCGGAGCACGTTTCGATCGTCGCCGAGGGGACCGGGCACGGCATGGTCGATACCGCGATCCAGCGCGCCGGCGTGCCGCGTCGCGTTCGTCTGCGCGTGCCGCACTTCGTGGCCGTCGGGCATATCCTTCATACGACCGATTTGATCGCGGTGGTTCCCGAGGCATACGCTGCGCGCACACTCGCGCCCTTCGGTCTCGACAGTGCCCCATGCCCGGTCAAGATCCCCGATATCACGATCAATGTGCTCTGGCACGCGAGGAATCATCGCGAGCGCAGCAATCAGTGGCTCCGGCAGCTGGTGTTCGAGGAGTTTTCTCAGTGATGAGGCGATAGGGCGCCAGCGCGGGTTCGGGGCCGACAGGTTCAAATCGATGCGACCCAGCCATAAGACTTCGCTATTGCGCCAGACCAATCCTGTCTTTGCGCGGCTTGCGCGGGGAACGTCATCAACACCGTCATCGATTTCGATCGATCCTCGCCGGGGCCGTCGCGCGATTGCGCGCAGAGGGGGCGACGGCGCATGCTGCTCCCTTCGATGTGACCTCGCCGGAAGACGTTCAACTCGGCGTCGCTCGCATCGAGCGTGATCTTGGTGCGATCGACATCCTGGTCAACAACGCCGGCATGCAGCGCCGTGCGCCGCTCGAACAGTTCTCGCACGCGCAGTGGGAGGAACTGATGAAGACCGCGAATATCCCATAGACGGTTAATCCATTGGCTAACGATTCGTCGGCGCGTGCGGGCTGGCGAGCCATGCGCGCCAGCCGCCCAACGCCGTAATGTCACCCCCGGACTCCAGACCATAGGGTTCGCACACAAAGCCGGTCACCCACTTGCCATTCGCCAGTTCAATTTTCCCTAGCGCAAGGGGGGAGGGAATGGTCTCGATGAACGAACCCAGTTCCAGGCTGGACATTTCCCATACCTCGATCTCGATGGCCTTGCCTCCGTCCGGTACTCGCCGCATGCCGGGCCGCCTCGTGCCATCCGGCGTGGCCGCCAGTGCGGACAAGCGGTAGTGCGGTGCGGTTTGCGTCGCCTCCACCAGGCGTGCGCCACGGCACACGAGATCGCGATTGAGCGGCAAGCCCTGCATGTGAGCGCCGCACACCGCGACGCGCACGCGATCGTTGGACACTGCCGGCCGGTCACCTGCGTCGGGTATGCCACCACCCCCAGCGCATTCAATGCCGCTTATTCGCTGCAGCATGTCGGCCACGCTCAGCAGATACTGATCCGTGAATGCGCGGCCAAACACGGTCACGCCCCACGGCAGGCCGTTCGTCATGAACGCAGTCGGCGTCGCTACGGCCGCATAGTCGAGCAGATTCATGAAATTGGTGTAGTAGCCGAGCAGTGAATTGGGTGCGATGGGGTCGCGCTCCAACTCCGCGAGTGTGACGGGACGCGGATAAGTCGGCGTGAGAACGAAGTCGAGGGGTTCGAGCGCCGCGTCGCAGATAACCTTCAACGCCTGCAGACGGTATTGCGCGCGAAATAGCTCCACCGCGGTGGCAGCAGGGGCTTTTGCCAGCACATCGCGAATGACCGGCAACACGGCGTCCCCATCCGCTTCGATCAATTCGCCCGCGACGTTGTAGCGCTCTGCGACCCATGGGCCTTCATACAGCAGATTCGCCGCTTCGAGGAACGGCGCAAAGTCGATTTCAACGGCTTCGCCGCCCGCGGCTTCGAGCGCCGCGCGGGACTTCGCAAACAACGCCGGGCTTTGCGCACAGCCCGCGAATTCGAGTTGGGACGGTACGCCGAAGCGGAACCTCGTGAGCTTGCCGAATGCACGCCCGGTGTTCCATTGCGGGTTCCTGCGGCTGTATGCGTCGCGAGGATCGACCTGCGCGGTGAGTGCCAGCAGTTCGCTGGCTTCGCGCGCGGTCGCCGTGAAATACGTCACGCAATCGAGCGTACGGCACGCCGGCACGACGCCGGCGGTGGACAGCAGACCCTTGGTCGGCTTGAGTCCGATGAGGTTGTTCAGCCCTGCCGGTACGCGGCCGGAGCCCGCGGTGTCGGTGCCGAGCGCGAAGCTCGCGACGCCCAGCGCGACGGCCAGCGACGACCCCGAACTCGATCCGCCCGACGGATAGTCGGGATGCACGCTGTTGCGGCACTGGCCATAGGGCGAGCGCGTGCCGTTCAGGCCGGTCGCGAACTGGTCGAGATTGGTTTTGCCGAGCGGCACGGCGCCCAGCGCGATCAACCGTGCGACGAGCGTCGCCGATTCGGCCGGCGTATAGGCGAACGCGGGGCAGGCCGCCGTTGTCGGAACACCGGCCAAGTCGATGTTGTCCTTGATCGCGAACGGAATGCCATAGAGCGGCAATGCGTCGATATCCTGAGTGTCAAGCCACTCCAGGTAGGGTGCGACTTCCGCTTCGCTTAGCATGCGGATGAACAAATGAAATTCGGGATTGAGGGCAGCGGCTTTCGCCAGCAGCTCGCCAATCAGCTTGCGCGGCGTGAGCGTGCCGGCACGGTAAGCGGCGCGCAGCGTAGGCAGGCGCAGATCAAATGAAGACATGGGTGTGTTCACCGTAAAGTCAAAGGCGTTCGATGACAGCGACGCGTTGCCCCGCGCGCACCGCGGAGCCGGGCGCTACGTAAATCTCGCCGACGGTCCCCGCACACGGCGCGCACACGGAGATTTCCATCTTCATCGACTCGATGACGAGCAGAACGTCGCCGGCCTCGACGGTGTCGCCGGAGCCCACGCGCACCTGCCAGAGGCTGCCCGCGATCTCGCTGTCCACGGCGACGTCGCCCTCTTTCAGCGGCGCGAGTTCCATGTCCTGCGCGATCGGTGCGTCGTATTCTTCCTCCGCGGTTCCCGCTTCCCGCCAGCGCTCGCGTTCGGCCTGAAACGCGGCTTGCTGCCGCGCGCGGAATCGCTCGATGCCCACCGCTTCCCTCGTCAGAAACGTTTGATAGTCGGCCAGCGATAGCTCGGTCTCTTCGATCTTCAGCGGATATCGTCCGAGCGGAAAGTCCGCGCGGATGCGTTGCAATTCGTCGGCAGGGACTTCATAGAAGCGGATCTGGTCGAAGAAGCGCAACAGATACGGCCGCCCCGCGAAATCAGCGACTTGACGGTAGCGATTCCACATCTGCAACGTCCGGCCAACGAACTGATAACCGCCTGGTCCCTCCATTCCATAGACGCATAGATACGCGCCGCCGATACCGACCGAGTTCTCGGCCGTCCATGTGCGCGCCGGGTTGTATTTGGTCGTCACCAGTCGATGGCGCGGATCGAGCGGGGTCGCGACCGGCGCGCCGAGATATACGTCCCCCAGTCCCATCACCAGATAGCTCGCATCGAAGACGATTCGTTTGACGGCGTCGATCGAATCGAGGTCGTTGATGCGGCGGATGAACTCGAGATTGCTCGGACACCAGGGCGCGTCCCGGCGCACCGTCGTCATATATTTGTCGATCGCGAGCCGGCAGGCGGGGTCGTCCCACGACAGAGGCAGATGCACGATCCGTGACGGCGCGCGCAAATCCTTCTGCAGCAAAACGTGCTGCCATGCGCGCTCGACGAGCGCGAGCAACCGCGGTAGCGGCAAGCGCTCAGGCTGATAGTGAATCTGCAGTGAGCGGATGCCGGGAGTCAAATCGATGACGCCCGGCAGCGCCATCGCTTCGAGCGACTGCATCAACGCGTGGCCGCGGAAACGCAATACGAGATCGAGCTCCGGCGGGCCGATTTCGAGCAGTAGATGCGTGTCGCCGGACACCCGCGCGACGAGCCGCTCGCGATCCGAACCGGTATCGAGGACGATAGGCGATACCAGCGGCGCTGCCTTCGTGAAAACCGGCTTCGCGTCGAATTCGAGCGTCTGCCATTCATGCATACGGTGGCGTGCCGCCTCGCGCGCCTCATCGATTTGCACCGGCACGAAGCGCACTTTGTCACCGGCTTTCAACTGGCCGATTTGCCAAAGATCCGCTTCGATGATTGTCACCGGACACACGAAGCCGCCAAGACTCGGGCCGTCAGGCCCGAGAATCACAGGCATGTCGCCGGTGAAGTCGACGGCGCCGACCGCATAGGGGTTATCGTGAATGTTCGACGGATGCAGCCCGGCCTCGCCACCGTCCTCGCGCGCCCACTCCGGCTTCGGCCCGATCAGACGCACGCCTGTGCGGCTGGAGTTGAAATGAATCTCCCATTCGGTGTCAAAAAACCGCTCTATATAACGTTGGCTGAAATACTCCGGCGCGCCGTGCGGCCCATAAACGACGCGCAGCGTCCGCACGGTTTCCAGTTCAGGGACATGGGCCAGCACTGCGCCCGTGCTGTCGTCCTGCAGCGGGTGCAAATGCAATACGTCGCCCGCACGGAGCGCTCGCCCTCCATGTCCGCCGAACTGACCGAGCGTGAAGGTGCTGCGGCTACCGAGATACACCGCGACATCGAAGCCGCCACGCACGCACAGATAGGAACGCGCGCCCGCCCCACGGATCGTGCCGAGCGCGAGCGTCGAACCTGCGCCGACAAAGAAGGTCGTGTTCAGCGGCTGCTCGACGTCGTCCAGCAATACGGACAGATGCGCGCCCGTCACTGCCACGACCGCATCCGTTTTGAAACGCAAGGTCGGTCCGCTCATGGTGATTTCGAGCGCGGCCGCGTCTGCCGCATTGCCGAGCAGCCGATTGCCGAGCCGCAGCGCGCGGTCATCCATCGGACCTGAAGGCGGAATGCCGACGGCCCAGTAGCCAACGCGGCCGGGATAATCCTGCACGGTCGTCTGCGTGCCGCCGCTGACCACCTCGATCGTGCTCGCCCGATACATGAGCCCTTCGAGGCATCGCGTCCACGGTTCGCCCGACGCAAACGGCTGATCGTCGAGGATTTGCGTCAGATAGTCGCGGTTGGTCGCCACGCCATAGATGCGCGTACGCTGCAGTGCTTCATTGAGCGCAAGGCGCGCCGCATCGCGTGTCGGCGACCACGCAATCACCTTCGCCAGCATCGGGTCGAAGTAGGGCGGTACTTCGCAGCCGGCTTCCACCCAGGTATCGATGCGCAGCGCGCGGCCGTCGGCGCACGGAAACGCGACATCGGTCAGCAAGCCCGGACTCGGCTTGAAATCGCTGCCTGGGTCTTCGGCGTAGAGGCGCGCCTGGATCGCGTGCCCGCGCGGCGTCAACGCTGCCGCGAGTGCTTGCAGCGGCGCTAGCGTGCCCGCCGCCAGTTCGATCATCCAACGCACGAGATCGACGCCCCACACCTGCTCGGTCACGCCGTGCTCGACCTGCAGGCGCGTATTCACCTCGAGGAAGTAGAACCGCTGTGCGGCACTGTCGTAGACAAATTCAACGGTACCGGCCGAGCGGTAATTGACCGCTTTCGCGAGCTTCACGGCAGCGTCGCACAATGCCGCCGGCATGCCGTCCGGCAAATGAGGTGCGGGGGTCTCTTCGAGCACCTTCTGGTTGCGCCGCTGCACCGAGCAGTCGCGCACGCCCAGCGCGATCGCGTCGCCCCGGCCGTCGCCGAAGATCTGCACTTCGAGGTGCCGTGCTCGCTCGATGTACTTTTCGAGGAACACGCCGGCGTCGCTGAAATTGTTCTGGCCCAGGCGCTTGACCACGTCGAAATGCGCGCGCAGTTCGTCGACGTTCCAGCACACCCGCATGCCAATGCCGCCGCCGCCTGCCGTGCTCTTGAGCATCACCGGATAGCCGATCGCTGCCGCTGCATCGAGCGCTGCCGGAAGATCGTCGAGCAGCCCCGTGCCTTCGAGCATCGGGACGCCTTCTTCCGCGGCGATTGCACGCGCTGTGTGCTTCAGCCCAAAAGCCCGCAGCTGTGCGGGCGTCGGTCCGATAAACGCAATGCCTGCCGCTTCACACGCCTCGCCGAAGCTTGCGTTCTCCGACAGGAACCCGTAGCCCGGATGGATCGCCTGAACGTTCTCCCGGCGAGCAATCTCGAGAATCTTTTCCGTATCGAGGTAGGTGGCCGATGCCGGGCCTTCGCCGAGCCCGTGCGCGATGGGTGCCTCGCTCACATGACGACTCGCGCGATCCGCTTCCGCATAGACGACGACACCGGTGACGTCGAGTTCGCGCAGCGTTCGAAGAATGCGGCACGCGATCGCGCCGCGATTGGCGATGAGGATTTTCTCGAACATGAATGGGGTCTTGATTCATGGGCGGGCCGTCCCGCCAGTGGGAATGCATGCCGCGGTCGTCCGCGGCAGAGATCGGCATCAGCGATCTGCGTAGGTCATTGCTCGCGCGCGCCAGTAAGGCATCGTCCGGAGCGAACCGGCATGCGTCAGTCGAGCCGCGCGCGGATACGCTTCAGTTCCATATCAGCAGTTCCGCGGGTGTCGGGTTATAGGCATTGCACGGGTTGTTCAACTGCGGGCAGTTGGAGATCAGTACGATCACGTCCATCTCCGCGCGCAATTCCACGTACTTGCCTGGCGCCGAGATGCCGTCCTCGAACGTCAGACCGCCTTCGGACGTCACCGGGACGTTCATGAAGAAGTTGATGTTCGCGCCGATATCCTGCTTCGACAAACGTCCGTCGTGCGCACAGGCGCGCAAGTAATTATCGCGGCAGCTATGCATGTAACGCTTTTCGAGTGCGTAACGCACGGTGTTGCTCTCCTGCGCGCAAGCGCCGCCGAGCGTGTCGTGACGGCCGCAGGTATCGGCGACGATCGTCAGCATCGGATTGCCGAGGTTCGAATACAGTATGGTGCCGGTCGTCAGGTAGAGGCTCTTCTGCCGACGCAGCGTGCGTTGGGGATCGAAGCGCTCACGCGGATCGGCGAGACTGTAGAAGAGCGTATCGACGGCCTGATTGCCTTCCAGATCGAGAATGCGGAGTGTCTGCCCGCCTTTCAGTTCGTGCAGCCACGGTTCACCGGCCGCGAGTGTCTCGCGAAAAATCGCGTGTTCGGGGCGTTTGTCGCTCACTGTAAGCGTCGTGGTCATGGTGTCGGGCTCCGCTCAAAGAAAGAAACGTTCGGTGTTGATGAAACCGCGCATGTTTTCCTCGCACGCGGTTCGGCAGAGCTCGGCGACATCGTGCTGCGCGCGGCTCAACGCAAGCTGGACCGGCTTGGGTGCGTATTGCGGATGCGGATCGAGCGGATGCTGGATCGCGGTGAGCACGACGAGCGTGTTCATTGGCGCGTACAGCTCGACGTAGTCGCCGGCCTTCGAATTGCCCGGCACGAAATTCAGGGCGCCCGCATCTGTGACGTCGACTCGGCTGAAGAGATTGAGCGTCATCAGCAGGTCCTGGATCCCCAGCCCCCATTTGCCCATTTCGACGAGCAGATTGTCGGTGCCGTTGCGATAGAACGCGTTGCGCAGTTCCTGGTAGCGGCCTGACCCGTAGCGTTCTTGCACTTCCTCGGCGTTCGATACACCGCCGATGCTGTCGTGCCAGCCGCAGGTGTCCGCAACGATCGCGGCAAGCACGCGGCCCATATCGGAGTACAGGCAATGACCGGCCGTCAGTCGCGCCGTGTGCTGGCACTTCAACGTATCGGGCAGGTTGAGCCGCTCGCTCTTCTCTGTGGCATTGATCAACATCACGCTCACGTTCGCGCCGCCGCGCAGGTCGGTCACGCGCAACGACTGGCCGCGCTTGACGATCAGCGAGGTATGGCCGCCACCGGGGACGGTTTCTTCGAGTAGCAAATCCATGTTGTTAAGCTTCCTGTCAGGCTGAAACCGCTTCGACACGAGATGAGCCGTCCACCACGGACTGCGCCAAATGGAGGGACGAAGCGCAGTCGCGGCTGTGGTCCAGCGGAATGTTGTAGGTGATGCGCGCGCCATAGGCGCCAGGTGCCTGAGGATCGACGCGGACCTTGTCGAATACCAGCACGCGGCTACCCAGCGTGAAGCCTTCCTTCAGGTCGTGCGTGACCATGAAAATGGTGAGCTTCGATTCGCGCCACAGGCTCAGCAGCAATTCGTGCATATCCTTGCGGATACCGGGATCGAGCGCGCCGAACGGTTCATCGAGCAGTAAGATGCGCGGCTTCATCATCAGCGCTTGGGCAATCGCGAGGCGCTGTTGCATGCCGCCCGACAGTTGTTGCGGATACTTGTTCAACGCCGCGCCCAGGCCGACATGCTCCAACATCGCTGCGGCCTCGTCGCGCGCCGCGCGCCGTCGCGCACCGAACAGTCGGCCCGTGAGCTTTGCGCGCGGCAATTCGAGTCCCAGCATCACGTTGGCCACTACCGTGAGATGGTCGAATACCGAATAGCGCTGAAATACCACGCCGCGATGCGCATCGGGCTCAGCGGGCAACGGTTGACCGTCCAGCAAAATCTTGCCGCGCGTCGCGCGTTCCTGGCCGAGCAACAGCCGCAGGAAGGTCGACTTGCCGCAGCCCGATGCGCCGACCAGCGAACAGAACTCGCCTTCTTCGATACGCAGGTTCAATCGTTCGAGCACGACCTGATCGCCGTATTCCTTCCAGACGTTGCGAACTTCGATCATCGTGCGCCTCCGAACCAGGGGAACGACCACTGCGTCACGCGGCGCAGCAGTTCGTCGATGAGCCACGCGAGCAGGGTGATCCACGCCACGTAAGGCAGGATCACGTCCATGGCGAGGTAGCGGCGCACCAGAAAAATGCGGTAGCCGAGGCCATCCGTCGAAGCGATCGCTTCCGCGGCGATCAGAAAAAGCCATGCCGCACCCAGCGACAGACGCATGGCCACCAGAAGACGCGGCAGTAATTGCGGCAGCACGAGACGCAGAATCAACGTCCAGCTGTTGGCGCCGAGCGTCTGCGCCTTGACCCACAATTCGACGGGGATTTCACGAGATCGCGCATGCAGGTCACGGATGATCATCGGGGTAATGCCAACCACGATCAGCACTACCTTCGACAATTCGTCGAGCCCGAAGACGATGAATAAAATGGGCAGCACCGCGAGTGGCGGGATCATCGAAATCACCGTGATGAACGGTGAAAACGTCGCACTCACCAGCGGAAACGAGCCGGTGGCGATGGCCGCTGTCAGTGCAATTGCAGCGCTGACGACGAGGCCGATGCCGAGCCGCCGCAAGCTCGACACGGTATCCGCCCACAGCAAATACTCCCCCGTACGCTTGTCCTCGGTGAAGGCGACCTCCTTGATGGCCTCGCTCATTTGCGTCGCGCCTGGCAGCAACTTGTCGTCGGGATTGAGCTTGAGGCGCATCGACGAGCCCGTGAAATACACCGCCACGAGCACGATGAAGGGCAGCAACAGCAGCATCAGGCCGCCGCTTCGGCTGGGATGTCGATTGATGAGTCGCATGGATGCTGCCTTGTCGAATACGTGAGGTGTTTGGCTTAGAGCTTTCCGGCGGCCGCCATTTCGACGTAGCTCGGATCGAAACGCAGCTTGACGTTGCTCTTATTGCCGATCACGACACCTTTGTCGAACGCCATGCCGACCACGTCCGCGCTTTTGGCATCCTGTCCCAGCAGACCGTGATCGAACGAGAAGTTAGCAACGCGCGTCATGATCTTCGGCATGTCGGGACTCGTCATGAAATCCAGTGCGGCTTTCGGCGTATAGAAAAGCGCGGTCGTCGACAGTTGACCCTTGAAGCCCGCGAGATCGGTGCCCGATGCCTTGGCCATTGCAGTGAGCGCGGTGGTGCCGGCAGCGTTGTTGGCATGCATCAGCGCGACCATCTCGAACCATGCGCCCGTCAGTGCTTTGCCGAGCGCGGGGTTCTCGTGCAGGGTCTTGGTGTTGACCACCATCATGTCCATGATTTCGCCGGGGATCTTGCTCGAGTCGAAGACCTCGGTGACGGCGGGCTGCGCTTTCAGGTCAGCGAGCATCGGGTTCCATGTCACCGTGTTCTGGACGGCGGGCGTCGCGAATGCGCCGGAAATATCGGCATCGGATGTATTCACGACTTTGAGGTCGCGCTCGCTCATATGCGCGCTCTCCAATGCGCGAGCCAGCAGGTAGTGCGACACGGAGAACTGCACGAGATTGACCTGCTGGCCCTTCAGATCGGCAATCTGCTTACCCTTGCCCTTCATGAGCACGCCATCGTTGCCGTTCGAATAGTCGCTGACGATCAGGGCCGTCGAATCCACCCCGCCGGCGGCGGGAATGGTCAGCGCATCCATATTGGTCATCGCACAGCCATCGAACTTGCCGGCGGTGTACTGATTGATGGATTCGACGTAGTCGTTCAGTTGCACGACATCGACGTTGATGCCGTATTTTTTTGCCCACTTCGAGACGATACCCTGGGTCTTTGCCTGACCCCACGGCATCCAGCCGGCGTAGATGGTCCAGCAAACCTTGAAGTCGGTACGGCCCGCGGCAAACGTGGATGGGGAGGCGAAGGCGGCGAGGGAGACGGTGGCGATGCCAAGAAAGCGAACGAGCTTGCGCATGAGGTTGACCTCGGAGGGGACGGTTAGCAACGGCAGGGAGCAGCGCAGACATCGCGTTCTCTCCCGGGCTTTTGTCCCGCCGTGTAACCTCGCCAGAGGTCGACAGCTCTCGGACCAGCACCTGCGTGAAGCAGGCCGGAACCCTAGCCGTCCATTTCCAGATTGTGTGCGAACCGAATGCAGCGCCGGCTCCTTGCCAGCGGAGTAGAGCGAGAAGCGTGCCAACCGCGAATCGCCGCATTTGGCGGGCGTCGCGTCGGGTTCCCGCGCCGTTTCGGGGAGGGCACGCACCTGCGCGTGCGGAACAGGCACCTTAACTGTGCGTGCGTTATCCGGGCTTGACGTACTTTTGGCCGCCTGGTGCGGACGGCGTGGGGATTTTGTCAGGTGCCCTTACTGGGCCCGGAATCTTCGGACGGCTGATGCACTTCATCGCCCCGACCAGGGAAAAACACGTTCAGAACGTCGCGGACGCCTTCAGCCAGCGTCGCTTCCGCGCTGATCGTTTGCGTTTCGCCGGACCCGGCCGGGTCGGCGCTCAAGCCGCGCCAATGAGTGAAGACGAGCAAAGGCTTTTCGGTCCATTCACCATCGCCAAACTTCGCGAAGGCAGTGTCCCCGCTGACAAGTTGAACCTCGTACCATCCATCGCGCACCGGGGCGTAGTCGTCCAGCGGAAACCAGTCGGTTGGCTCAATTTCCATAAATCCCTCACTGATCTATCGCTGCCTGTCGGTGGAAGTGCCGTCGCGCATCGCGCCGTGCGGTCGGGCGGCGTGCCAAGCTGGCGCCAAGTGACCGGCCAATGCGCCTGAGCCAGTCGGCAGGGGCTGCGTCAGCGTTCTGCAGGCGATCGAGGCGCGCCTTTGGTGATTATAGAGCTTGCCAATCTTGGCGCCGCGTGTGGCGAGCGCCCGTTTTCGAAATTGATTGTGCCGGTAGCGGAATGCCGCCGTTGCGAGCCGGCAAACTCCTATTCTTGAAGTGTCCATTTGGACAGGATCAAGGAGACTGACGATGCGCATGCTTTTGAACATACGAATACCGCACGAGCCATTCAACGCTTTTGTGCGCGATGGTTCCGTCGGCGCGTTAATCGAGAGGATTCTCGAAGAGACGAAGCCGGAGGCCGCCTACTTTACCGAGCAGAACGGAACGCGGGGAGCAATCCTCGTGGTTGACCTTGAGGAGCCGTCGCACATTCCAAAATTTTCGGAGCCATGGTTTCTTACGTTCAATGCCGACTGTGAGTTTCGCGTGGTGATGCTAGCGGAGGACCTCAAGAAGAGCGGACTCGAAATGCTTGGCTCGAAGTGGAAATAGCGAGCACGGCACGGCGTGTGACAGCGCGACCTCGGAGAACTGCCGCTCGCCGCCAGGAGGGGCGAGTGGCGCAGAAGGGGCCGAGTGCTGCCGATCCGCCGTCAGGCGGAGATCGGCCATAAAGCGCTATTCACCTGAACTCTCTCGCCGACGGTCGAATGTCGATTCCGCGCGGGCCGGCGGACCTTCGCGACCGAGAGATATCGAATAAGTCGTAAGCCGAAGCGGACTTTCGTCACCAAAGATGGCCACTTCGCGTTCAAGCGGCCTGTCTACCTCTGGCGACGAACGTTCGGCAGAACGTCCACTCGGCGATGGGCGGCCCATCACTTCGTCATCTGGGCCGGCCCTGATCGCTGGTTGCGTTGGCAGATCGACTATGCGAGGCGATCGGGGGCAAGTTGTAAAACCCGTGCGGGTGCCGCCCTGAAGCTCGGACTATGTGCATCGGCTGCAATCATGTGAGGCGTTACGTCGTGTGCCGCCAATGCTTCAGTTGATGCCCAGCGCTCGATCAAGACAAATCTGTTTTCGTCACCGACGACAGAATGGAGATCGTACTGGAGACAGCCTTGTTCCGCACGCACAAGCGGCGCTAACTTTTCATACGCCGCGATTTGCTCGTGGCCTTTCCCTGGAATGGTTTGAATCGAGATAACAAGCATCACCTCCCGTTCGCTATTTCGGCTGTGACAATCTACTTTGCTCATGACGACTCCGTGCTGGTGTGATGCCGACGAAAGACGATCAGCCGTAAACGCGAAAGGCCCCGTCTTTTGCCGGCGGGGCCCTTGAAGATATGCAGCGACGAAGATTACCGCGTGCGCATCAAGGACGTCCCACCGTTGCCGATGGTCGTCGTTGTGATGACAGTCACGAAGGGAATCAGATTGCGTTGCATATTATTACGCTAACTCACTCGCCGGAGGCGAGTCAAGTCCACTGCGACTTACACACATTTCTCCAACGTTCTTCGAATGGCGGTTGCACAGACGCTGCCGCGCCAGATGTTTACCGGTATCCGCGAAAACATCACGCCGACGATCGCGGCGCTTGCAACGATCCTCATCGTTTTCTCAACGTGCCTCTTGTTAGCGCTTGAATGGCTGCGGGGCAAGAGCGCGGCAAGGGCGGTGGCTTGACTCCGCGATCACCCTGCATCGTCGACTAAAAATCCGGTCGTCATTCGAAAAGCAACCTATTCTGTATAGCGGACGGGCTTGGCCGATTGCCGACGCATCGCATCGTTCGAGTCCGGTGTCAGCCTGAAGCCGCACACCGCCAACCTTCGAGGAGGGGATAAGTCACAACGCGGGCGTGTACGTTCAAGAACCGGAGGTGGCGGAGTCGATTCGGGCCTTCTTGATTCGGAGCAGACAATGAAAATTCTGATGGTAATGACCTCTCACGATACGTTAGGAAATACCGGGAAGAAAACTGGGTTCTGGCTCGAAGAGTTTGCCGCTCCCTACTACACATTCCTCGATGGGGGTGTGAATGTCACGGTTGCGTCCCCGAAGGGTGGCCAGCCACCTCTCGACCCCAAGAGCGACACGCCTGAAGGCGAGACGGATGTGACAAAGCGATTCAAGGCGGACCCGGCTGCCAGGTCCGTCCTGGCCAACACGGTCAAGCTTGCTGACGTGCAGGCCCAGGACTATGACGCAGTCTTCTATCCAGGTGGCCATGGCCCGATGTGGGATTTGGCAGAGGAAAAAAATTCGATCGCGTTGATCGAGGCCTTCTGGAAGGGCGGCAAGCCCGTGGCCGCGGTGTGCCACGGCCCGGCCGTTTTGCACCACGTGACGATCGACGGCCAACCACTTGTGAAAGGAAAACGCGTCACCGGTTTCACAAATACCGAGGAAGAAGCCGTGCAACTGACGAATGTCGTACCGTTTCTTGTCGAAGATGAATTGAAGCGACTCGGAGGCATTTACGAGAAGGCGGACGATTGGCAAAGCTTTTCGATTACCGATGGCCGATTGGTCACGGGCCAGAATCCGGCTTCCTCGACGGCTACCGCGAAGAACTTGATGGCGCTTTTGCACTGAGTGTTTTGCCCGCCTGGAGTATTCGTATTTCGCGCTTTATTTCTTCTTTCCTTCCTTTGGGTCGAGTTTATACACGACCTACTGGAAGGCGAAATTTCAGGGGAAGCTCAGGTTGCCGATGACACCGGCCCGGCGCGATCAGGCGGTAACCGTTAGAATTTGCGGTTTTAGCCCGGAACACGCCAATGTCTTTTGCCTCTCTTGGCCTGATCGATCCCTTGCTGCGTAATGTGCGGGACGTGAATTACCAGACGCCTACGCCGGTGCAGGCCAAGGCGATTCCTGCTGTGCTCAGTGGCAAGGACGTCATGGCTTCGGCACAAACCGGCACGGGCAAAACGGCGGGTTTTGCGCTGCCGCTGTTGCAACGGCTGGTGCAACACGGCCCGGCGGTGTCCAGCAACCGCGCGCGTGTTCTGGTGCTGGTGCCCACGCGTGAACTGGCTGAACAAGTGCTGCAAAGCTTTCTCGAGTATGGTAAAGGCCTCGATTTACGATTTCTGGCCGCCTACGGCGGTGTGAGTATCAACCCGCAGATGATGAAGTTGCGCAAAGGCGTGGATGTGCTCGTTGCCACGCCGGGCCGTTTGCTGGATCTCCATCGCCAGAACGCAGTGCAGTTTGATCAAGTACAAACGCTGGTGCTGGATGAAGCCGACCGCATGCTGGATCTGGGCTTTGCGCGCGAACTCAACGCCGTCTTTGCAGCATTGCCCGCTCAGCGCCAGACCCTGCTGTTCTCTGCCACGTTTACCGATGATATCCGCGCCATGGCGGCGGGCATTCTGCGCGGCCCGGTCAATATCAGCGTCAGCCCGCCCAATACCACGGTAAGCAAGATCAAGCAGTGGGTGGTGCCGGTGGATAAAAGGACCAAGCCTGACCTCTTCATGCACCTTGTGGCTGAGAACAACTGGGAGCACGCGCTAGTGTTCGTTAAAACCCGCAATGGCGTGGATTACCTGGCGGCCGTGCTGGACGAAGCGGGTTACTCGGTCGACACCATCCACGGGGACAAACCGCAACCCGCGCGCCTGCGTGCGCTGGAGCGCTTCAAGACGGGCGAAGTAAATATGCTGGTAGCCACCGATGTGGCTGCGCGCGGGCTGGATATCGACGACCTGCCGCTGGTGATCAACGTTGATCTGCCGATCGTGGCGCAAGACTATGTGCACCGTATTGGCCGTACCGGCCGCGCAGGCGCCAGCGGGGTGGCGGTGTCCCTCGTGTGCGCCGACGAAGCGCCGCAACTGGCCGCGATTGAAGCGCTGATCGGGCAAACGCTGCCCCGCGAAGAGGAGCCGGGTTTTGAAGCCGAACACCGCGTGCCGCAAACCAGCGCGACGGGCCAGATCATCAAGAAACCTAAAAAGCCCAAGAAGCCCAAAGCGCTGCAGGCTGCGTCGGGCGCCATGCAGGTGATCGGCAAAAAGCCGCGCCCACAAAGCGGCGAAAACAAACGCAAGCCTGTGGCGCAGCGTGCAATGGCCACGGGTAAAGGCACAAGCTTGTCCAGCGGTAGCCCATTCAGCCTGCAAAAGCCACGCAGCAAACCCGCCAGCAAGCCAGCGGCGGGTTCAGGTAAGCCGGCTGGCAAACCCGCTGGGGGCCGCGGCAAACGCCAACCTTGATCCGTGGGGATGAGTAACGCCAGCCCATGAAACATGGATGCGGTTTGTGGCTAGCTGGCGGGCGGTGGGGAAGTCCGGCTCTGGGTCGACTTACCTCTTTGCATGCCGTGCCGAGGCCATCGCCGTAGCCGGGGGGGGACCCTGTGCGGCCATGAGCGGTCACTCGATGCTGTTGCCGCAACAAACCCATCCGAGACGAATGCGCTCAGACCGAGATTTGTGTGTCAATATTCACAGCATGGAAATCCGTAACCTCTTGAGCAAACCTCACCACCATCATCACGGTCGCGACTCGACGCGCCGTGGTTCGTTACGTCCATAGCAAGGAACTTGAGACTTCGATTCTCCCTTTCCACGCATAAACGACCAAGGCGCCCTAGGCGCCTTTTTTATTGCCACCGCCGACAACGGAGTTACCTTGATGAGACGGACTTGGACAGAGATTTCGTTTGCAGACTTACCTATCCGTGAGGATCTCAGACTACATCAAGCATATGGGGCGCCCCAACTCGACGTCCCGGTGCGCCTAAACGTCAACGAAAATCCGTATCCGCCATCACAAGGGTTGGTTGCAAGCATCGCCGAGGCGATAGCCGAGGCCGGGGCGAATGCAAATCGATATCCGGATCGCGACTTCACCAAGCTGCGAACCTGCTTGGCCACTTACCTGACGCATGATACGGGTGTCTATCTTGACGCCAGTCAGGTTTGGGCCGGTAATGGCTCAAACGAAGTACTTCAACAAATTCTTCAGGTGTTTGGCGGCCCGGGCCGGCTAGCCCTAACATTTACGCCTGCCTATCCAATGTATGACGAGTATTGCCGCACGACCTTTACCCGGTTGCACAGCTTGCCACGGACTGAAAGTTTCGCGATAGATCTGCCCCAGACGATTGACGCTATTCAATCGTTGCAGCCAAGCGTGATTTTTCTGACTTCACCGAACAATCCGACCGGGACAGCACTTCCTATAGAAGACATACAAGCAATTCTTGATGTCGCTCCTGGAATAGTTGTCGTGGATGAGGCATATGGAGAATTTCGCCGTGACGGCGTAGCTAGTGCCGTGACGCTGCTACCGTGCAATCCTCGTCTTGTTGTGTCGCGAACGATGAGCAAAGCATTCAAATTTGCCGGGGGGCGGGTTGGTTACTGCGCATGCGCAGCCCCCATTATTGAAGCGATCAAACTTGTCCGCCTCCCTTACCACTTGTCCGTTTTCACGCAGGCTGCCGCATGCGCAGCACTCGCTGCACGCGACGAGATGCTATCGCAAGTGGCAACACTAAAGGCCGAACGTGATGCGACGGTATCCTGGCTTCGACAGCAAGGGCTTCAGGTTGCCGATTCAGATGCCAACTTCGTCATGTTTGGGCGTTTTAATGATCGTCATCTGATATGGAATAAGTTGCTGCGCAGTGGGATTCTCGTTCGCGAGATCGGGCCAAGCGGATATCTTCGAGTTTCCATCGGCACTACGGCAGAGATGGTCGCATTTCGTGATGCCTTATCAACTGCGATGCATACCGGTTGACGATTCGACCATGATTGGGTGGCGACTGTCCGACTTCAGGCGAGCCGACTGTCTCTGGTGGGTCGCGCAGCGTCACTGACAGGCTCCGAGTCCGTGGCTTGCTCGGAAGATAAGCGCGCATCCGCAACCGTCGCCGGATCGAGAAGGAAGGATTCGATGGCGGTGGCAAGGGCGAGCGGCGTCTCGTTCATCGGATAATGGCCTGCATTCTTCAAGATCTCGAGCGTGGCGCGGGGATATCGGCGCAGATACGTCTCGGCCATCAGTCCGGCGTTGAATGTTGGATCGTGCTCCCCCACCAACACCTTCACTGGATGCCGTCCGGTAATCTCGTCGCTGAAATCCGTATCGGCCCACGCATGGAAGTATGCGGCGAACGCTTCCTGAGAGGAATGCGTTGCCGAATACGCCGCTTTCCATTCGATCCAGGACGTAGGCAACCGGCCGCCAGTGCTTCGATCGATGACGGTTCTACGAATGTCGATATGCTCGGCGGCATCTTCGAGTAGACGCCGCGTCGCCGTATCGTAGGAAATCCCGCCGCAAGGAACCGGGGCAACGGCAACGAGTGCATGCACCCGATCCGGGGCACGTGTCGCTATCCGCTCGATCGCCATGCCGCCCATCGAATGGCCGATCAGGCTGAAGGCATGAATTTCCAGTGCGTCAGCGAGCGCCAGCGCATCGGAGGCGATCTCATCGATCGTGTAGTCGCCGTGCGTCTGCTGCATGCCCCCGTAGCCGCGATAGTCCATGAATACATAACTGAACGCGTGACCGGAAAGCCAGGGTTCAATTTGTGCGAACGAGTCAGCGTCCCCGAACCAGCCGTGTAGAACGAGGACAGGGCGAGGGCCATTCCCCACGCGATGAAACGTATTGGGCATATCAACTCCGATGTGAATGGGATGCGGTCTTCATCGCGTGCAACACGAACGTCTCGCAGACTCCATAGCGCTTCTCGCGACAGATTCGGCGGATAGTAAGCCGGTCGATGCGGGCCCGCCTTCTATGGCGGGTCATTCACTGTAGAATTTGGGCCATGCGAAACACTCTGGTCGATCCATTCGAAGACATCCCGCGCAGTGTGGTTGTGACCGCGAACGATTTTGCGGCAAGTTCATCGTTTCCAGTGCATGCGCATCGACGCGGGCAGTTCGCGTTCGCCTCTCGCGGCTCGATTAGCGTGGCCACTCCCGAAGGCCGGTGGCTCGTACCGCCGCGGCGAGCCTGCTGGGTACCTGCCGGTATTGCCCACGAGATGACGATGAGCGGCCCCGTGACCATGCTCAATGCCTTCGTGTCGCCGGATGAAGCGGAGGCCGTGCAACTGCCGGGCCATTGCTGCGTCTATGGCGTTTCGGCACTTCTCGAGCAACTCCTTGAGGAGGCTGTCGAGCTACCAGCCATGTACGACGTCGATGGCCGTGCCGGCAAGCTAATGGATCTGCTCGTCGCAGAAATAGCCTCCATGCCGCGTTTGTCACTCCACGCGCCGTTGCCGGGGGATTCCCGTCTCGCTCGCGCGTGTCAGCGGCTGTTTGAGGCGCCGTCAATTTCCATCGGCCTCGACGTGATGGCTGCCGAGGTCGGAATGAGTCGGCGAACATTTACCCGGCTCTTCCGAGTGCAGACGGGCGTGAGTTTTGCCGAGTGGCGCCAGCAGGTTTGTCTGCTCACAGCCATCGAACGATTGAGTGGAGGGCAGCCTGTGACTCGAGTCGCGTTGGACCTGGGCTACGCAAGTCCCAGCGCGTTCTCATCCGCATTTCGTCGCGTACTTGGGGAAACGCCGAGCCGGTATATGGAGGCGCGCCGCGCAGAATGAAGGATACGGCCCCCTGCGGAACGGGATTCTTTAGCGATTATTAAGATACGATGCGACAGACGAATAAATGGTATTGAATGGCGTATCATCGATTTTTTTAAAGAGGCATTGTCGACTTTGCCACGATGCATCGTCGGTGCCACGGTCGAATGAACGCTCAGTTACGCACCCGCCAATCATCATCGAGTCAGTGACATGAATATACTGATCCCGGACGACTATCAAAGGGCCGTCGCGCGGCTGCAGTGCGTCGAATTACTGGCTGATCACAATCTCACGATCTTGGGCGATGTGAGTCGAGCAGACGATGTAGAAGCCGTCCTCGCGCGTACCGAATGCCTCGTGCTAATACGTGAGCGCACGCGGGTCGATGCGGCCTTGCTGGCGAAGATGCCGGCGCTGCGCCTGATCAGCCAGACCGGACCGGTCGGCCGCCACGTCGACATGGCTGCTTGCGATGCGGCCGGCGTCGCCGTAATGCAGGGCACCGGCTCGCCGCACGCGCCGGCCGAGTTCGCATGGCTAATGATCATGAGCGCCTGCCGCCGCCTTAGCGAGGCCGTCGATGCCTTCCGTCAAGGACAGTGGCAGGTCAACATCGGCAGCGAGGTCTACGGTAAAACGTTGGGCGTTCTGGGGTTCGGCAAGTTGGGGAAGAAAGTAGCGCAGTATGCCCACGCATTCGGCATGCAAGTGCAGGTGTGGGGGAGCGAACGCGCTCGCGCGGAGGCCATCTCCGCCGGCTGCGTTGCAAGCGCGAGCCGCGAAGCGTTTTTCCGCGACGCCGATGTCGTCACCGTGCATCTGCGCTTGGCTGACGAGACGCGCGGATCGATCGGCTTGGACGACTTGGCGGCCATGAAAAGCAGCGCGGTTTTCGTCAACACGAGCCGCGCCGAACTGCTGGCGCCCGGCGCACTGGAGATGGCGCTGCGGTACGGCCGGCCCGGGTACGCAGCGGTGGATGTCTATGAATCCGAGCCGGTCTACGACCGGCAGCATCCGCTCTTCGGCTTGCCCAACGTGCTATGCACGCCGCATCTCGGCTATGTGGCCGAGCAAAGCTACGAGGCCTACTTCCGGAGCGCCTTCTGCAACGTGCTGCAGTTCGCCGCCGGCAACTATGGCGCCGTGCTCAATCTGGTCTTTATCGACAAACGCAGGGCGTTGATCGAAAATCGTTAGCCGTCACGCTGCAAAACCGGATACGTGCGCAGCCCGAAGATCGAGCACGATCCGGGCGCGCCTACGGGAAGCACGGCTATTGCTGTGGATAATCAAATCGGGAGTCGATCCACATGATGCAGCTCGCACATTCCATCAAAGCTTATATTCGCGCCAAAGACAACAATCGTCCCTACTTGATGGCGCAAGCCTTCGAAGACGATGCTGAGCTGGTTATGGTCGTCGAGACCGATCAGATCTCGTTTCCGGCCGGAGCCCGTGGAAGAACTGAAATATCGTCGGTGCTGGTAACGCAATTTGCCCTGCGCTACGAGAACGTTTTTACGTTCTGCCTGAGCGAGCCTCCGCGGGACGATGCGAGGTCGTTCGAATGCGGCTGGCTCGTTTGCATGACGGAAAAGGAAACCGGAGCTGCGCGAATCGGCTATGGCCGATACGACTGGCAATGTGCGGACGCTTCAGGAAAAATCTCGCGCCTGCAGATCACGATTCAGGAGATGGTCGTCTTGCCCAAGGAGGCTGCCGGGCCTCTTCTTCTGTGGGCCCATCATCTTCCGTACCCGTGGTGCCGTGTGGAGGATTTGGCCAGGGAGGTGCCGCGTATCGATGCCGTACGGAATATCGTGGACGCCCTTGCATGATCGCTGAGAGCGTCGACGCATCGTCGTCGGTTGCATGGCAGCCAGTTCCAGACATTGGGTCGGCGGCGCGGAATTGTTTACAAAGACGTCTCGTTTGCGGAACATCATGAGCCCATCAAGCATCTCATTCGGACGCACCCGGCTTGCATTCTCGACGTTGGGGCCGGTATCGGAACCGACGCCGCTGCTTTAGCGGCGATGGGGCATACAGTCGTAGCGGTAGAACCGGTGGACGCGTTGCGCGTTGCCGGATCCAGGCAGCTCCCTCTCCCCGGATCCACGGCCCGTCTCGCCGTGGATCGCAACTGTCAAAAAAATAGATCATGATGCGGCCACGCTGCTCGACCGTGACGAGATTCGCATCGGTGAGCTCCGTCATGTCGAAGGACAGTGACGAGTGCGCTCAGGTCGCATCGATCCGTCGGCTCTTGAAGCTCACGGTTTCCTTGAAGTCCTGCACGGTGCCCACCCGGCGCAAATTCGCCCACGTCCCCTTGTAGTACGGCACGACGTTGCGGTCTGTCCACGGTGTCGTTACGTTGCCCACGATCCCGTTGAAATGCCCAAATTGCATGAACGTCTGGCCGTGCTTGATCGCGGGCTCGAGATAGGCCATCGCGTAGGTCGAACCATAATCGTTATAGAGCTCCACGACATCGCCGGAAGCGATACCGAGCGAACGTGCGTCTTCCGGATTGAGTTCGAGGAACGCCATCGGCACGCGTTCGCGAACGAACTCGTTGTACTGATCGTGATAAAGCGTCTGCCAGACTTCGTTCACGCGGCCGTTATTGATCCAGAACTTGTACTTTGCCTTCTGATCGGCAACTGTCTTGGGCAGGCCCGGCCACTTCGCCGGCTTGAATTGCGCTTTGCCGTCAGAAGTGTCGAACTTGCCGTCGGTGTAGAGCATCTCGGTGCCGATCAGCTTGCCGCCTTCATACGACTTGGCCGGCAATTGAACCCCGTTGTTGCCCATCGCACGCAGCCGAGCGTACGTCACTAGATTTCCGGTCTTGCCGCCCTGACTGTCGATCGGAGCGACGCCCGGTTGTCCCGCTTGCCGGAAGCCATCGTTGAACGCGTCCTCCTCGGTCTTCCAGTCGAAGCCGGAAAACCGCGCGACCATGTCATGCTTGCCCTCGGCTTCGTACATACGCTTGAGGGTGTTCGCGATTGCCGCTGCAATCAAGCAGTCGGGCAACGCGGTGCCGGGCGGGTCCATGAAGCGCTCCGACAGACGCATGCGCCGCTCGCCGTTCATCGAGGTCAGATTCATTTCGCCCGGATGTGCAGCCGGCAACATCAGATGCGCCGCGTCGGCAAGTTTGGTCGGGTACAGGTTGATAGCGACGACAAACAACCCCCCCTTGTTTTTCACCGCGTCGTAAGCGACATCCACGAGTTGCGCTGTCGACGCGCCACGTTGGCGCGACATCGCTTCTCGTACGATGCCGGCGCGATGCAGGATGACCGCACGATGCTCCTCCGCGTTCAAGGTCGTCTGGAACGGATTCGCCCCCCACGCTGTGTACATCATGCCCTTGCCGTGAATGATCTCCTGGTCGACGTAGATCTTCGTGTCTCCCGGATATGGCGGGCGCGTATAGCCCTCTTGATGTCCGCCCATTCGAACGACACCGGTACCGCGGCGCCCGACGTTGTGGGTGGCCAATACGACGTCAACCAGCGCGGATTGGATGAGGTAGTTGTCGTTTCCCCAGATGATTCCCTTTTCATAGGCGTGCATGGTCCGTGGGCGATGCCCAGACGCCTTCGGCTTGTACGCCCATTCAGCCGCCTGCTTCAGGCGCTCGACAGGCACTCCCGTGATGCGACTGGTTTCGTCCATGGAAAGACGGTTGGTCTTCAATGCATCGTCGAATCCGTTGGTGAATTGCGCGATGAATTCCTTGTCGTGCCATTCCTGATCCACGACGTATGTCAACAGGCCGTCGAAGAGCGCAATGTCGGTACCGGGCTCGATGTCCAGATGCAATACGTTCTGTTTCCCGGCAACGCGCTCAGCGATCGCGATCGTGGTGGTGCGACGCGGGTCCACGAAGATGATCTTCGCCGCCTGAACACTCTCCCCGGGGAAGCGCTGTTTGCGCTTGTCGACTGTCTGCCCTTGCAGATTCGGCACCCAGTGGGCGAGGAAATAGTTGGTCTGTGTTTCGTAGGAGTTACACCCGATCGCCATGATGACGTCGGCCAGTTCGGCATCCTCGTAGCTGTTGTTCAACTCACCGATGCCCATTTCACGCGTCGCATGGCACTCCGAATTGTAGGCAGGACGGTTATGGATGCGTACGAGCGGCGTCTTGAGCGCGGTGAACATCAGTTTACCTGTGCCCCAGGTATTCTCGAAGCCGCCGCCGGCGCCGCCGTGATCGAAGCAATCGAAGGCGAGCACCGAAGGGCCGGTGCTATCGAGAATCTTCTTGGTGAGGCCAGCATACAGCGCAAGCGCATCGTCCCAGCTCGTGTCCATCCATTGATCAGCCAAGTACACCCGTGGGTTTCGCAAACGCTCCTTCGCTACCCCGCCATCGGGGCTGTACATCACCTTCGCAAGCTGCCCGCCGCGCGTCGACGACAAGCCGTGATTGACGCTGCATTGCTTGTCCGGCACGACCATGATGTTGTACCGGTGCCCATCCTTGTCGATGACCGTGTTCTGCATTGCCGGTGTCATGACTAAGGACAACGGCGGTAATTGCGTACGGAAGTCCAGCCCCAATGCGTTCTGATTGGGTGCGCGCCCACCCTCGGTGTTTTCCGGCCACTTGAAGACGTGGTATCCACATCCGACGATACAAAAGTGGCACGTGAGATTCGTGCGCTGGGCTTGAACGGGCGGCAGCGCCACCCGATCCTTGTTGGTAGCCATGATCGCCCCTCTCTACAGCAGATTGGATTGACGGCCGTAGATCAAACCGTCGACCGAGATTGCACGCACTGTGCCGTCGCTCGCGTTGTAATCGAGCACGATGGCCGGGAGCTTCTCGGTTGCCTGACCCGAAATCATCTGACCGGATTTTTCGGCATCGAACGTGCTGAAATGGCATGGACATCTAAATTCGCGTGTGGCCGAATCGTACGAAACCGGGCAGCCCATGTGCGTGCACAACACACTGAACGCCACGATGTCGCGTTCGGGGCCGACGCCACCGGGCACGGGCGTGCCCATCTTAACCACGGCGCACGGCGACGAGGCATCTGGAAAAGTGAACGCGAACGGGGCGTTCTCTCGTAATTGAGCAGTATGTGCGATCACCTTTGGGGTGTAGGGCAAAGTCGTTCGACCAGCATCGGTTCGGGCTGCTTGAGCTGCTTGAGCGGCCGGAGTGCCTGCGACGGTGACGGTGGCTCCGGCGGCCGCACCACCAGTGAGCTTGAGAAATTGCCTGCGGCTAAGACTCATAGTCTCCTCCGTTATGAGTTGTGAGGGAGCGAATTGATTGGATTTGTGTGTGGATTGATGTCGTTCGCTCGAATGACTTGTGATCGCACTGCCGAATGGGTACGGCGCACAATTTTTATATTTCTTGAAGTATTGATACGGGTTTAGGGCAAACCTTTCGGTATTTCAAGCGTGCTGAAAGGCGAATCGTGTGCTCGCGGGTTTACCGGTAGCGAACTCCGGCGGCGGTAGGCAGGATCCAGCGAAGGCTTACAGCGCTCAGAATAGAAATCTCGTAGTCACGCAACTGTCTGAGCTTCCTTGGGAGTCTCGCCTTTCGGGAGGTCGTGTCCGGCGTCGACCGAAAGCCAAGAAAGAAGAAATGTTCAAGGTGCCCAATCAGTTGCACACGGCTTCGATCTATCACTCGCGGTTCGAAACATCCGCACCGATTCGCGATAAGGAAACACGTCGGAGATCAGTTGCTTGACGTCGAGGAGCCCCTTGTTCAACAGCTCGACGGCAACCGCGAATTCGGCACGAATGCGCACGAGCAACTGATTGGCTTCGGGTTCCGGAGTCGGAGCGTCCTCGATGCGCAGATCCAGCGGCGCGTGAATGACGAGTGCATGCACGGTGATTTTCCTGTATGGAGAGGGAGCGGGCATGAACTGGGGCGTCCGAGCATTGCGGCTTATACCCGCGAGTCGAGTAAAGGAGCGGTGAAGATGCTGACCAAGGGCGTGGCGATCGACTGGGGGCAGCATGGCATCCAGAGGCTTGGCCCGACAACGGACATGCCCCGGCGCGACCGTGTGCTTCATATGATGTTTCCGGTCACGCAGCAGTTCTGCGGCATGTGCTCGCGGCCGAGCGGTGGCCATTGGACATCAATACGCGGATGGGCAACAATCGACGAAGCTGCACGGGGGGAGCTGACACGCCCCCTACGTCGGTGATTCAAGAAAGGAGCGCATCAAAGGAGCGCATCATGGCGACCCCATCCTTTTCTAGCGATACAACGATTGACGAGATTGCGGACCGCATCTATCGCATTTCCACTCCGGTCGAGATTCCCGGCGGGGGGGGATTCTCGTTCAATCAGTACCTCATCGATGACGACGAGCCGTTGTTGTTTCATACCGGCCTGCGCAAGATGTTCCCTGTCGTCGCGGATGCGGTCGCGCGGATCGTGGCACTCGATCGTCTGCGCTATGTCGGTTTCTCGCATTTCGAGGCCGACGAATGCGGCGCGCTCAATGCGTTTCTCGCGGTAGCGCCGCGTGCGGAGCCACTGTGCGGCCAGATCGCGGCCATGGTCTCGGTGAGTGATTATGCCGACCGGCCGCCACGCGCGCTCGATGATGGCGAGACAGTCTCGCTTGGACGGCACAGTGTGCGCTGGCTGTATACACCGCATCTACCACACGCGTGGGAATGCGGCTTCCTCATGGAAACTACGTCGGCAACGCTGCTCTGCGGCGACTTGTTTACCCAAGGCGGTTCGCATCTCCCGCCGCTCACCGAGAGCGATATCCTCGAACCGAGCGAGGCATTCCGTCGCGAGATGGACTACTTCTCACACACCAGGAACGCCCGCGTAATGCTGGAGCGCCTCGCTGCACTGAAGCCGACGACGCTTGCCTGCATGCATGGTAGCGCTTGGCGTGGTGACGGCGCGGCCCTGCTGCGCGGACTCGCCGACAGCGTGGAGCGCGGCTAAGCTCAGCGCGGAGGCTCGTTCACAACGACAACGACAACGACAGCAACCACGACACCCACGATGACTCATCCCAACGCCGAGTTGATTCAACGCTTTTACGACGCTTTTCAGCGGCGCGACGCCATCGCGATGGTTGCCTGCTATGCCGACGACGTCGTGTTCAGCGATCCCGTATTCGGTGAACTGCGCGGTGAGGCCGCACGCGACATGTGGCGCATGCTGGTGCAGCGCGCGCAAGCGTTTTCCTTGACGTTTGCGGATGTCGACGCGAACGATCAGACCGGGCGGGCGCAGTGGATCGCGCGCTATCTGTTCAGTCAGACCGGCCGCACGGTGGAGAACCGGATCGAGGCGCGCTTCGCGTTTCGTGACGGGCGCATTGTCCAGCATCGCGACAGCTTCGATTTGTGGCGCTGGGCGCGCCAAGCGCTCGGCCCGAAGGGGGCATTGCTCGGCTGGACACCTTTCGTGCAGCGCGCAATCCGAGCGCAAGCGCGCAGAAGTCTCGATGCGTATCGCGCTAGTCCGCCGCTTTAAAACGCGACCTCATCGCGTCCCTTCAAGCCAGAGCAGCTGCCGCGCTTCATCCGGTGCGGCAACCTCGATTCCGAGTTCCTCCAGGATGCGCCGGATCTTGCGCACCTGCTCGGCATTCGACTTTGCTTTTTCCCCGGCACCAAGATACAGGCTGTCCTCCAGGCCGACTCGCCCATGCGAGCTCATCACGGCGCCATAGGTAAGGACCGAAGCGCGACTGCGCACCAGCGTGGCCAACATTGCCATTGGCGTAGCCATACGCCGCGCGCATGCGCAACCAAGGGACGCGCGCCAACCCCCGTCTCGGCCCCAAATTTTGATGTTGCACGGCACATAAAACTTCCGTATAAACCATCCATGTAGATGGTATCAGGATGGTTCGATGAAGAAATCGACGTTACCCGACACGATGCGCACCAAAGGTGGCGACTCGGAAAAAATCACGATCAACCTGGGTCCCGTCGACCTTGGGCAGATCGATCTGCTCGTCGAGGAAGGCTTTTATTCGAACCGGACCGACCTGATCCGCACGGCGATTCGAAACCAGCTCGCGCTGCACGCGCATGTCGTTCAGGAAACCATTACGCGACGCGCGCTGGTGCTCGGGCTGCAGCATTTTTCCAGGCAGGATCTGGAGACGGTGCAGGCTGCGCACGAGCGCCTGAACATTCAGGTGCTGGGGCTGGCCAGTATCGCCGCCGACGTCTCACCGGAACTCGCGCTCGCGACCATCGAAAGCGTGGTGGTGCTGGGCGCATTTCACGCTTCGCCTGCCGTCAAGACGGCACTCGCCGGCAGAATCCGCTAGCCGCGCGACGCCCAACCCGCTAACCGGACAAATGACATGAAACTGAACGAGGGCTTCCTGAACTCAATGCAGGAAGCGATGACGGTGCTGCGTACCCGCGGCCCTGCCGAAGCGACAGAAGTCATACAACGCGCGCTGCGAGGCGAGACGGCTGGTGCGGCGAACGAAACCGTGTGGCATGACAAGTTGCCGGGACCCATTCCCTTCCCGTTTGCCGAGGCAAAGACGAAGGAAGCCGCCCCGTATACGGCAAGGGACGCAGGCATCGACGTGGAGGATCGCGGACATTTCGGCACTCACGCGTATTCGAATGCCGCTGGCAGCCGTCAATATCGGCTCTATGTGCCAGCGGGGGCCGCCGGCGAGCCGCTGCCGCTGCCGCTGATTGTGATGCTGCACGGCTGCACGCAGGACGCCGACGACTTCGCAGCCGGCACGCAGATGAACGCACTTGCCGAGTCGCATCGATGCCTCGTTGCTTATCCGGTGCAGCCGCGGCGGGCCAATCCGTCGAAGTGCTGGAACTGGTTCAAGCCTGACGATCAGCATCGCGAGCGCGGCGAGCCGTCATTGATCGCAGGCATCACGCGCGAGATCATCGCCGCCCACAACGTTGATTCTGCGCGCGTGTACGTCGCCGGCATGTCCGCGGGGGGCGCAATGGCAGCGATCATGATCGCCGAGTATCCCGAGTTGTATGCTGCGGCCGGAATTCATTCCGGTCTCGCAGCGCGCTGCGCGCAGGATGTACCGTCGGCGCTGGCGGCGATGAAAGGCGGCAAACGTTCCAAGGCACAGCGCGCCAGTACGGACGCACCGCAACGGCCCGTGATCGTCTTTCACGGTGATGCTGATGCCACCGTGCATATATCGAATGCCATGCATATCGTGAATGGCTTCGATGTACAGGTGGACGTCGGCAGCGAAGCACGTCGGACCGACGCAGGCCGACGCGGATGTACCGTCGCGCGGCTGGTTTCCGGCGACGGTATCGATGCTGAGTTATGGACAATTCATGGCGCGGCGCACGCGTGGGCGGGCGGCAATGCAGGAGGCAGTTACACGGATCCCGCCGGTCCTGATGCGAGTGCCGAAATGCTGCGCTTCTTTCTTGAGCATCCGCAACGGCGATAATGCGCTCCGCGCCTGTGCTTATATAAAAGCGCAACGGTATCGTTGGGGGTCGTTGAAGGCGTCGAGCAATTGGTGCTTCCTTGTGTTGTGCACTTTATTGCCTGACGGCGGCGGGTATCCTTGAAAACAAGTCTGCTGCCGATGCCGTACGGGCCGCAGAAGACGAATTGCTGGAACGCTACGCTACCATTGCGGAAGAAGCCGAATTGAAAATCGCGTTGGATTGTCGCTTCGACGCGCCGGAGGGATCTGGTTACCAGAAGCGGACGCTAGACGGTGCGGTTCAGATCTCTGACAATTTCAGGCGACTGAGTGATGCCGAAAGGGGGTACTTTGACGGACACGAAAGATACTTTGCCGACGGATGCTTGTCGCGTCGTGCGGCAGTTGAAAGTATTCCAAGGTGAATTGGCCTTTTTCGACATCGAGCAGGCTCCTGAAGATCCATTGCTGTTGTTCGATCAATGGTTTCGCGATGCCGTTAAGCACGGTGCCATAGAACCGCACGCGATGACGCTTTCGACGATCGACGAGGAAGGTTGGCCGTCATCGAGGACCTTGATTTTGAAAGACTTCGACAGGCAAGGGTTGTATTTCGCCAGCAGTGCGAACAGCAGAAAAGGCGCTGAGCTTGCATCGTTGCCTCGCGCGGCTTTAAATTTCTACTGGCGAGAGTTTGGGCGGCAAATTCGGGTTCGTGGCACCGTCACTCCATGCGATCCGCAACGTAGCGTTGCCGATTTTCGGGCGCGGTCTGCCGAGGCGCGCGCTGAGTCGTTATTGGGAAAGCAAAGCCAACCACTCGAATCATGGAGCGATTGGGAAGAAGCAATTGAGCTTGCTCGCCAACGTCAGGAGGAAGACCCGTCGCTGGTAGCTGCGGACTGGACGCTGTACTTGGTCGAGCCGATAGAGATTGAATTTTGGCAAGCTGACCGCAATCGCAAGCATGCTCGGCTCAAGTATGCGCGGATGGCCTCGACTTGGTCGAAGCAGATGCTCTGGCCTTGAGAAGTGCTCTGTCGCGCTCACCAGCCCGGAAGAACTCTCCGGCGTCGAATGCGAGAAAGACCTCTCGGAACACCGGCGGCCATGTATCGCGTTGATCTACTACTGAGTACCAAGGCGACCAATTCATTTGAATCGAAACAGTTCACGCAAAAAGCGGGGCACGAGTGGCGGTGATGTCTATCAACGTAAGCGGTACGGAAGGCTACGAAGACAGCGCTGAATCGCTCATCGAGCAATGGCAAGACATTTCGTTTGCGGAACATCATGAGCCCATCACGCATCTCATTCCGACGCGCCCGGCTAGCATTCTCGACGTTGGGGCCGGTATCGGAACCGACGCCGCTGCTTTAGCGGCGATGGGGCATACAGTCGTAGCGGTAGAACCGGTGGACGCGTTGCGCGTTGCCGGATCCAGGCAGCATCCCCCCCGGATCGAATGGCTGGACGATAGCCTGCCGGATCTCGCGATCCTGCGCTCAAAACGAAAAGAATTTGACTTTGCGATGCTGTCGGCCGTTTGGATGCACCTTGACGAAACCGAGCGTCATCGGGCGATGCCGATCGTCAGCGCTCTGCTGCGCGACGGCGCCATGCTGGTCATGTCCTTACGTCACGGCATGGTTCCGAAAGGGCGACGGATGTTCGATGTTTCGGCGGAAGAGACCATTCAACTTGCAAGCGCTTATCGTTTGCGAACTGTGCTGAACGTCGAGACCGAATCCATCCAGCACGGAAATCGGCGCATGGGCGTGACATGGACCCAACTGGCCTTCGTCAAAGACGGCACCTAAGGGCTAGTCTTGGCCGGCATCAGGCGAAAGATGGCCGGAAGCAGTCCTTTGTTGCGGGGTCCGGATAACAGGCATTCAGCGGCGCGGCGAGTCAGACAATAATCAGGAGCCGTGACGTCGGGGACGACGGTATGATCCCACTTCGAATCCGCTCGATTTCAGCATGCTCGCGCTCAAACTTACGCTCGTCCCGCTATTTTTGCTTGTCGTTTCAATGTCGGGCAAATGGTGGGGGCCTTCGATTGCTGGCTGGTTGGCTGGTTTGCCCGTGGTGGCCGGTCCGATTCTGTTCCTTCTTGTGCTCGCGCATGGTCCGAGCTTCGGAGCGCGTGCTGCCACGCTGTCTCTCTCTGCGATCCTCGCGTCAGAAGCATTCAATTTCGCGTATGCATGGACCTGCCGCTCGCGTACGTGGCCGGTTGCACTGGCTGTCGGGCTCATCGCGTGGTTTATATCCGCGTGTGGCCTATCAATGTTGCCCAGTTCAACTATGTGGGCCGCCGCCGCCGCCCTCGCCGCCGTGTGCTTCGGCCAGTCGTTCTTGCCGCGAAGCTCAGCGGTCGCAGCGGGCGCGCCACTTACGCGGCCCGACCTGATAGGCAGGATGGTTGCCGGCGCGGTGCTGACGGTACTGGTCACCTCGCTGTCTGGATGGGCAGGCCCCGCATGGAGCGGTCTGCTCGCGGTATTTCCGCTGCTCGGGATTGTCTTATCGGTTTCGTCTCACCGCGCACATGGAGCGGCTTTTGTGATCTCGCTGCTTCGGGGCATGGTACTTGGCAGATTCTCGTTCGCCGCATTTTGTTTGTTGCTTTCGTTCTCACTGCCTTACCAACGCCCGCTCCTGGCGTTTGCTGAGGCGGCAGTCCTAGCGATGCTCGTGCAGTGGGGCACCAGGCGACTGGCAACAACGCGGGCTCAGTGATGACCATCGCGGCAGCGTTTGCGCGGTCGATCGAACGCTCCGACAGTATTCGGCCGACATCGGCCCTTCGACATCAGTGCGTAAATCGTCGATCCACTGCATTCAAGGGTGGATAGAATATGCTCCTGCCCGTCTACAGACCGTTTCTAAAATGACAACCAAACAGAGACTTGCTACTGCGCTGGTTGGCGCGCTTGTCTGGGTCATCATTGACCAGTCGACCAAGGCATTATTCAAGCACATATTGGCGCCCGGCGAGGTGGTGTCGCTTCTTGCTGGAGGCCTTCTGGCTCTTCCGACTTATAACCACGGAGCGTTCCTGAGCTTCGGGGCTGAAATGTCTGATGCCACTCGAAATCTTGTCTTCATATACGGTGTTCTCGCGATTTTGGTGGGGCTGTTCGGATGGCTGGTGCGTTCGTCCAGGCTGGGCCGTGTAGAAGTGATTGCGATTGCTTGCATTCTGGGCGGCGGACTTGGCAATTTGATCGATCGTTGTGTCTATGATGGCCGCGTTTTCGATTTCTTGAACATGGGCATCGGGCATTTGCGAACAGGTATATTTAATGTTGCAGACATTGGGATTTCGCTCGGAGTGGTGCTACTTCTTCTTGGTGGCACGAAACGGCGGCCCAGCTCGCCCGGGTCGGTGAAGGCCTGAGAACCGCGGCCCCTGATACCGCCGGGTGCCGCGCGGTAAGCGTGAGCAGAGCAGGGCCGGAATCGCCAATTGCGTGAGCGCGATATCCAAAAGACAATGAGCGCGCGCGTGTCGTCATTGCTGTGCCCAATTGCGCAGCGCTGGCCAGGCTTGCGCATTTGCGAGGATAAATCCGATGGCAAGATTCGTTTTGGTGCCGGGTGGTTGGCATGGAGGCTGGGCCTTCGATGCTGTCAGCAAAGTGCTATCAAGCGAAGGTCACGAAGTACAGGCGCTCACCCTCTCGGGGATGGCTGACGAGATTTCGACGAGGGTCAATCTCGATCGTCACATTGACGAGGCGGTTCGGGCCATTCGCAGGAGCGACACGCGTGTCGTTCTTGTCGGTCATTCGTACGGGGGAATGGTCATCACTGGCGCGGCGGACAAGGAGCCCTCGCGCATAGATGCGATTGTCTATGCCGATGCCTATGTGCCGAACGACGGTGCATCGGTGTGGTCGCTCACCACCCAGAGCTATCGGGAACGTTTCATCGCGGGCGTCGCTGCGGATGGGTTGAATTGCATACCCCCTGCCCATCTCGACCGCCGATGCCGTCCCCATCCCATTGCCACCTTTCTGCAGGCGATAAAGTTGACGGGTAATTGGCGCAGTGTTCCCTGCAAGGCCTTCGTCGCTGCGTTCGGCTGGGAGGGGAGCCCGTTCGTTGAATTATACGAACGGTTGCGACTGGATCCTGAATGGGTCACGCATCGCCTCGACTGTGCACACGATATTCCTCGACTGGCCCCCGAGGCTCTCGCGGAAATTCTTTTGAAGTCTGTGTAGACAGGCTGGCCACCCGCTGTCTTCGCGCAGCAATGGAGCGAGCCGAAAACCTTGAACGCATCACCGTCAATATCAAAGCCAGATACTCACATTGATGAGTTCCTTGGCTTGGTCGCGGTCGAGCAATTCGAGGGGAATGCCTTGCGCTTTCTGCTGGATATAAGCGGAGACGATCTTTAGCAAAGGCGTATTTGACGTCGCGGCCGCGGAAGTTTGCCTGGCGGGCATCCGAAGGCGGACGGAGAAGGCCTTCGCGACGTCACTTGCGTTCTAATCGGTGCGGCTCATCGTGACCGAGCCGGCGAATCCGCCCGGTGAACAGCACGACCGCCGCGACCACCGGGAGAATCAGCAAGCCTTCGAGGATATCCGGGTCCAGCGACAGATGGGCGGCGTGCAGTGCTCGCAGTGCCGCGCCGGATAAATTCAGCACATAGTAAGAGATGGCCGCGACCGAGAGACCTTCAACCGCGTGCTGCATCCGCAGTTGCGTCCGCGCGGTGCGGTTCATCCCTTCGAGCAATGCGGTCGTGTGTTCTTCCTGTGTCAGATTCACCCGAGTCCGCAATAGGTCAACGGCGCGAGCCACGCGCGTGGCGGATTGCTGATGGCGAGTCCAGACCGAACCGCATGTTTGCATGGCGGGTAACAGCCGGCGCTGCATGAATTCGGCGATCGTCGGAAAGCCTTCGATTCGCTCTTCGCGAAGCTCGGCAATGCGAGCGAGGACGAGTTTTTCGTATGCCGCCGATGCGCTGAAGCGCGTTTCGAGGCCCGCATTCGCTTCGAGTTGGCCGGCAAGTCGCGTGAGTTCGCGTAGCAGATATGCGTCGTCGTGATCGTTGCCCGGTTGTTCCATTCGCCGCATGAAAACGGAAAGCGATGCATCGAGCTTCCCGAGAAACTGGCTGTGACGGCGCGCATCGGGGAGGGCGAGCAGCGCCATCATCCGGTAAGTCTCGATCTCGAACAGGCGCTGGATCAAGCGGCCTGCTTGTGCTTCGCGGAATCCGAGGTCGAGGACGAGAAAGCGCGAGAAGTGGTCCTCGTGAACGAGCCAGTCGCAATAGACCTCGCCCCCTGCAAGAACCGTGGTGCCGACGAGCACCGGCCCCGGCAGCAGCTCGTCGACGCGTTCACGGGCTTGCTTGGCATGCACGCCGCAGCGCAGTTCCGCATGAACGGCGACGAGGACGCATTCTTTCAGCGAAGCGAGCCACGAACTGGGGAGGTCCCTCATGGCGACGCCGGAGAAAAACTTGTCGTCAGCGGCAGTTTGGACAAACGTGAAAGTGGAGAATTCAGTGTGCTTCTCCCACTTGACTTGCCAGTCGCCCTTCTTCGCCGTGTAGTGATTGTTTTGCGGGGGCGGTGGCGGTAGCCCCATGGCTGCGATCAATGTTGCCAGCAGGCGGATATGAATCTCCTCGTCGCGCTCCGAATAAATCGCGAGATGGCTCAACGACGCGGGTCCGTCGATACGAAGAAAGGGTCGAGCGTGCAGTTCTTTCGAGAGCGAATCTCTCAGCGGATGATTGAGGGACGAGAACATGAAATGCATCGGTAGCCGGGCGTGACAGTGTAGCGCGGCAATCTGGCAAAAGGGCGGCGACGTGGCGTCGTTACGCTTGTTGCCAGGCATTCAACGCCGCCGGTTAGAACCGGAGCCGAGAAACCAACGGGTGCTTGTGTGCAGCATAAGGCCCATTTATGTCGGACGGTGTCCAGGATGCTCCGTCTTACGATCACTGTGCCGGTAAGGCGTTAGATAACGCCACCGGGTTCCAAGAACCGACGAGCCGACGATATCGGCTCTTCAGTCGGACGCCAGACCACTATCAACATGCAGCGCCTCGAACATCAACGGTCAGGAACGGGGCGACGCCGGCGATCATCGTTCGATACTACGCGGATGCATTTCACTATAGATCATGTCGTGACATAGATTAAATTCAATTGAATTGACGAAGTCCATGATGCAGAAGGGAAGGGGCGTCATATACCTGTGGGGACGCCGGGTGAGATCATCTTTGAAGCCAGGAGTCGTGCATGGAACTCGATCATTTGGAATTCGAGGTCGACAAGATGACCGGTCATGGCGATGCGCAAACGCTCGCCCGGGCCATCGTTGCGGTCGACCCCGACGCAAAAGTCGACGTCGACGTTGATGCCAGAACCGTCAAGGTCGACTCGTGGATGATGGCCGACGAATTCCTGATTGCGTTCGAGGAGGCAGGCTATCAGGCGAAGATCAGCAAAGGGTGATTCGACATCATCTGCCCGAACCGCCTGGGCCTCCACGTATGCCATCGCCCAGTTCAGAGCGATGCCGGCGCGCCGCGCGAAGTGACGCCGCGCCATGCGGCGAAACTGTGCCGCTTCCATTCTGCACCATCGGCCATTCGAACCGAACCCTTGCGGAGTTTGTCGGGTTGTTGAGTGACGCCCACATAGAGGCTGTTGTCGACATCAGAAAGATTCCGAGGTCGAGAGCCAACCCGCTGTTCAATCAGGAGACGTTCCCTGACGCACTGGCAGCATTCGGCGTCTCGTATGAACACGTGGCGGCACTCGGGGGCCTTCGCGGAAAGGCCCGAACTTTGCCTCGGAATGTCAACGGCTTCTGGACGAATGAGAGCTTTCACAATTACGCCGATTACGCGCTGTCGGACGCTTTTCGTGCCGGCCTTGACCGTCTGCTGGATATAGGGCGAGAGCGACGCTGCGTGATGATGTGTTCAGAAGCCGTATGGTGGCGGTGTCACCGCCGCATCGTCGCCGACTACCTGATTGCATCGGGGAAAACCGTTGTCCATCTCATGGGGCGGGGGCGCCAGGAGCCGGCTCACCTGACTCCCGGCGCAGTGATTCAAGCCGACCGGACGATCGTTTATCCGGACGCGTCCGGTCGCTCGTCTGCGTAATTGCGGCACTGATGCCAATCGCGCTCGGCCTGCGTCATACGCAGGTCGCACCTCCGGGCGATCGACTTGCGCTTCAGGCACTTGCCACGTCAGCGGAGGGCTCGGCTCATTTCGGTCAGCGGCATATGTGTACGAGCAAGAGATTGGAAACCCTCCCTTCTTTCGAAACGTTCTTCCGGTTCGATACGTTCAATACCGATAGAACGCCGCTTGCAGTGCGCTGCGGTCGTCAGAATGACTGGATATGGCAAGCATCAACAATATGCGCGCTTTCTGCGGGGCTTGATCGTCGACGACGAGCCAGCCGTAATCGTCGTCGGGTTGGGCGCCGTTGCGGATGACCACGCCATTACCTGTGCGCGAGGCGCGCACCACATGCAGACCGCTGCGCGCGGCCGCGCGCAGCGGCTCGACCATGCGCGCAGCGATGTTGCCATTGCCCGTGCCCGCAATGATGAGGCCGCGTGCGTCCGCAGCCACGGTACCGATGACCTCTTGTTCGAGCGCGCCGTAGGCATAGACGATGTCGACCTTCGGCAAGCTGTGGAGCGCATCGATCGACCACTCGGTGCGAACGGTGTGATTGCGTGAGGGCATGCGCGGCCGCCTCAGGAATGGCGGACAGAATCTCGTCGATGCCGAGCACCGAGCACGCATAGGCCGAGGTGTTGGCGGCGCTCTCGCCGCGACCGGCAATGGTGCCTCCGGTGCCGATCACTACGATATTGGGCTTGTCTCTCATGAGAAGTCGATGCGGTGTCGTTCGTTTTGACGGTGCGCGAAGATGCCAGCGGCGCCGATCAATGGCTGAGTGCGAAGGCGCGCGCCGCCGCTGCGCACGTCGATATCACCGCGCGCCGAACGGCGCAGCTCTTCGATCGGCGTGTTTAGCGCGAACTTCACGCCGCGCGCGCGTAGGATCGCCGCAAGCCCCTTGCAGAATCGATAACAGTCCGCTGTGTCCTCGCTGCGCGTATAGATGCCACTGGCGATGTCTTGCCTCACGTCCGCGAGCGCGGGCTCGAGCTCGATGCATTGCTCGGGGGTGAGGGCCGTCTGTTCGCAGCCGAGCGAGCGCTGGAATTCGAGCAGATTGACGGCGCTCTGCATGGCATTGGCATCCCGATGCAAAACGAGCTTGCCCGATTGCTGGAAATCGAAATCAAGCCTCGGCTCGTCGCGCATCAGCTCGTGAATCAGCGTGCGGCTGGAGAACGACAGCGAGAGCAACCGCCGTGTCGTGATCTGGCTGCGCTTGCGCGAGCAGGCGAGCGCGAATTCGATGCACCAGCGCCATTGCTCGGTGTTCACGGACGGCCGGAACCGCACGGGCGAATCCCCGCGCGTGAGCCATACCGGCAGCTTGGACAGCACGCCGGGTCCCGCAAGCGGCGCGACATAGCTGTACGACAGTTGCCCGGCATTGCCGAAACTTGTTTCGGCCGCCACATCGGCGTGTCGATCCACGACGGTGACTTCATGCCCGGCGCGACTCAAATAGTAAGCGCTCGTCAGACCAATGACGCCCGCCCCCAAAACTGTGATGTTCATGCGGCTTTCCCGTTGTCGTTTTTGGCGTGGTCGCAAATCGACACGCCGGCGGGATGACTGCGCCGGCTCCAAGCTCTGACGGCCACGGCCGGGGCTACGACGCCTGATTTCAGTGAGGGAAATGTACGGTGAAGGGGCGCGTGCGAGATTGCATCTATCGGTAAAAAAATAGAACAGAAGCGACAGCGACCGCGACGGGCCGATGGAACGGGAGCGAGGGGAGCGGGCGGCTTCGGGCGCGCGTCAATCGGCGAGCGCGCCCGTGTGCGACGACCGGAGCTTGCCTGGTGTCACGCCGTAGGCTTCGCGAAAGACGCGGATGAAATGCGCGGAATCGGCGAAGCCACAGTCGTAGGCGATGTCGGTCACTTTGCGCGACGTATTGAGCAGCATCCAGCGCGCGTAGCGCAGGCGCATGCGGCGGTAGAACTCATTGGGCGACACCTTCATTTCGGCCATGAAGGCCCGCTCGAGTTGGCGCACGCTCGTGCCGACCATCTTGGCGATGACCGCGATGTTCAGCGGCGCTTCGAGGTTTTCCTCCATCAGTAAGGCCGCGTACCGCACCGTGGCATCTTCCACCGAGAGGTAGCCAAGCGCTTGGCGTCGCTCGACGAAAGAGGAGCCCGCCCGGCGGCTCACGGTCATCTGATGAACGACCTTCGAGGCGCGATCGGGCCCGCAATGGAGATTGACGAGCCGCGCCGCGAGTTCGATTACCGAAATGCCGCCCGCGCAGGTAATGCGTTCGCCGTCGATCAGATAGTCGGCATGCGTCATGACGCGCAAGCCCGGGAACATGTTGCGGTAATCGTCGTAGTGGAAGCTATGCAGGCACGCGACGTGGTCTTCCATCAGACCCGCACGCGCCAGCACGAAGCTGCCAGTGCAGATACCCACGAGCGGCACACCCGCCTGCGCCGCCTCACGCAGGTAATCCCAGCAGCGCTTGTCGACTTGATCGAGGTGCGGAAGCAGGCCGCCGATGGCGACGATGTAATCGAATTGCCGCACGTCCGGAAAGGCCGCGCGCACGGGCACCGCAATGCCGCAACTGGATTCGACGGTGCTGTTCGGGGCGCCGATCGTCGTCCACAGGCAGCGTAGCTGGCGGCTTTGATCGCCGCGATCGGCAGCATGCCGCAGCGCGTCGCACAGCCCCCCGAGCGACAAAAGCGGGAAGCGGGGCCATAGCACGATTCCGACGTTCAGATCTGCGCCGGAACGCGGGTGCGATGCGTCCGGCGCACTTGAGAGTGCGTCCAGCCGGTCGACCGGTGCATGGGCCGAAGCATCGCTGGCAAGGGAATCGTCGGAGGGGAGCATGCATCGCGGCCAGAAGGGAACGCGAACATTATTGGACTCAGCGGCCCCTCTCCGCGGGTGGCGCATATCTTCTATTTTCTGGCAGATCGGTGCAATGCCGAGGGTTTGTGTCCACATAAATTCGTCATCGCTGTCATGACGATGGCGCCGTGCGTGCGATGCATCACGGATCCGACGGAGCCGCTCCGGTGGATCGTCGGAAAGCAGGCGAGTGAGACCGGCTTGGGGGCAATTGCCATGTTGCGAATGGATGCCCGCGGTGGCCGCCCTTTTTATGGTTAAGCCATAACTATTGGTGAGGTGGAGCAATGAGCAAGAGCGTAACGTTGAGTCGCGGCGTGGCGGCCGTCGGAATGTTGAGTGCCCTGATCGGGACGGCGTATGCCGATGTCACCGTGAAGATTGGGGAAGTCGCACCGTTGACCGGCCCGGCATCGTATCTGGGCAAGGATACGGAGAACGGAGCACGGCTTGCGGTCGAGGAAATCGACCAGAAGGGCCTCGTGGTGGGCGGCCAGAAGGTCAAGCTGGTGCTCGACGCCGAGGACGATGCGGGTGATCCTCGTCAAGCGACGCAAGTTGCGCAAAAGCTCGTCGACGACGAGGTCGTCGCCGTGGTCGGGCATATGAACTCGGGCACAAGGCGGACGGCATGATCGTGCTGTCGCACGATGCGACGAACGATAAGGCCACCGATTTCCGCGCGATTCTGACCAAGATCAAGGGCGAGCAACCCGGCGCAATCATGTACGGCGGGCTGGACGGCACGGGCGGCCCGTTCGCGAAGCAAGCCAGGCAGCTCGGGCTCGGGCAGAAGATTCTCGCGGGCGACGGCCTATGCGCGGACGATCTGGCCAAGCTCGCCGGCGACGCGGCCGACAGCGTGATCTGCTCGATCGCAGGCGTGCCGCTCGCGAAGATGCCACGCGGCCCGGCATTTACAGCGGCTTACATGAACCGCTTCGGCATGCACCCGGTCTTGAACTCGCCGTTCGCCTACGACGCGGTGTACGTCATCGCCGAAGCGATGAAGCGCGCGGGCTCGACCGATCGGGCCAAGATCCTCGCGGCGATGCCGTCGACGAACTACCAGGGCGTGCTCGGCCAAACGCAGTTCGACGCCAAGGGCGCTGCACGGCACGATTTCGCTCTACAAGTACGTCGGGGGCAAGCAACCGCTGCTCGACTACGTGAAGAACTAAGCGCTTGCGCTGGAACGTCAAACTCAGCCGGGGGGCTTGATTGATGCAGGCGAGCCGGCAATTCGTTTTGCCGGCTTTATTCGTCGATCGTGTCTCGCTGTGGTGCGCTAAGCCGATGGGCGGTCGAGCGCACTTGGAGTGCGTAGAACCGATCCGGAACCGGCCCCTTCTGCGCCGGTATGCATTCAAGCAGCCGACCGGCTTGCGATGAGCGCACCGCAGTTGCAATTTGTGAATGGAAACATGGATATCTTTATTCAGCAGTTGATCAACGGCCTCGTGCTAGGCAGCGTCTATGCGATCATTGCGCTCGGCTACACGATGGTCTACGGCATCATCGCCATCATCAATTTCGCGCACGCCGACTACACGGCGCGCAATCTGTCATATGGCCACCAGCGCCGTTTGGAAATCGCCCGTGCGTTGGCGACCGATCCGAAGCTGCTTGCACTGGACGAGCCGGCGGCGGGGATGAACGCGACCGA
>NZ_PNYB01000031.1 GCF_002879855.1 Trinickia soli
AGTCCACAGCCGGTGCTCAGGCCGTTCTATCGAACAGCCTGAGCACAAGCACTACCTAGTCTAGCCCGCCGCCAAAGGGGACATCTCTATCTTGGGCAAAAGGGGACATTTCAATTTTGGATTGACAGGGCAAGCCCCAAAACGGTATTGACTTCAGGGGAACGTGCCCTAGGCCACGCTATCGACGGGGCTCGTTGCAGGCGCGTAGCAAACGCTGCCGATCCGCGCCTGCCGCGCGAACCCGAGCGCCTCATACATGCGCAGCGCATGGTACGACTCGTCCGCGACGATGACCAACCGGTCGCGCATGCCCGCCGCCCGTTTGACGACCTCCGTCAACAGCGTTCGGCAGACGCCCTTGTTTCGATGATCCTCTCGCGTGACGATCGACTGGAAGCGGCCGATATGTCCGAAGAAGAACAACCCGAGGCTTCCGACCAGCTCGCCGTCGATAAACGCCCCCCACCAATTGCCGACCTGTTTGTCGATCAACCGACGATAAGCCGAGCGCTGATAGTCGATGCATCGGCGCGACACCTCGCACGTCGGATCGGGCATCTCCGACAGCGAAATACGCACCCAATCGGCCCAGTCGCGGTCGGAATCGAAAAGCCGGACATGCACCGCATTGTTCGTCGCCGTCGGGCGCAAAGCGTCGCGTTGGGAAACCAGCACGCTCGATACTGAAGCGGCGTAGCCGTGCGCGACGAACGCATCCAGGCCGATTTCATCTGTGCCGTCTTCCGGCCACGCGAAACTGCGATGAACGATGGCCGGCGGCACGCCGACCAACGCGGCAAAATCGCTCTCCAACTGCGCCCGGTCTTCTTGCGAAGGGCGACGCTGAAGCACGAGCCTGTTTCCGAAAAAGTATTCGGGTGCTTCCGGCGTGCGCATGACGATATAACGATCGTCGTGCGACACGGTGCCCATTTCGGCGTGAAGCAAGAGGTCTGTCGCCAACCCTGGGTTTTGTTCTATTTTTCTTTGCATTTGATAATTCGATCGTTGAAACGGGGATCTCGATTCCCCGTTGCGGCGCCATTCAATGTCCATTTACGTCGCAGCCGTTTCGCCCGTTGCGGCAGCATCGACGGCATGCATCGCAATGCGCGCGAAGCAAGCATAGGGTGAACAATGATAGCGGTTCAACGATGTTTACGCTGCTTATCGTTGTTTCGCTGCGAGTGTGCTCAATATTTCGTACGCGGCACGCACACGCACGTCGATCGGAAAATTCTTATTGGCAAGCATGACGATTCCAATTCGTTGCTCTGGCACGAATGCGACATAGGCACCAAAACCGTTTGTCGAGCCGGTCTTATTGATCAACACCGCCTTGCTCGGCGCTTGCGGCGGCGTAATGCGTGACACGGGCGTGGGATTCAGGATGACGGCTGACGAGTTGCCTTTGAGCAGCGCATCGAGCGTGACGGGGTACGCGTACTGTTCCCAAATGAGGTCTTGCGTCATCTGCCCGACTTGGAAGTAACCTGTGTGCGTTTGCGTGACGGCCTGCTGCAGTCCGGCGTCGAGCGCCGACGGGTCAATGTTCGCCTGCATGAAGCGAACCAGGTCCGCCGCCGTCGTTTTGACGCCATACGCTTGCGCGCCGAGCATGCCGCCCCGCATGCGAACCGGTGCGCCTTGCTTCGTATAGCCTTCGGCGTAATCGGCCTTTCGCGCGTCGGGCACGTCGATATAAGTGCTCGTCATGCCGAGTTCGGGGAAAAGATGCTGCTGCATCAACGAATTGAAATCGGCATTCATGCTGCGCGCGGCAATCGTGCCGAGCAGGCCGATGCCGAGATTCGAATACGTGCGGTATGTCCCAGGCTCATACGTCGGCCGCCACGCTTTCAGGTAAGCAACCAGATCGGCCTCTGTCTTGATCTCGTCGGGCACTTGCAGCGGCACGCCGCCCGGCGTGTGCGTGCCCAGATTGAGCAGTTCGACGCTGCCGAATCGCGTGCCGCGCAGTGCGGGCATGTATTGGCCGGTCGTATCCGACTGCGAAAGGTGGCCGCTTACGGCGGCATACGACGCGAGCGTCGCCGTCAACGTCTTGCTGACGGACCCGATCTCGAACAACGTATGGTCGGTCACGGGTTGAGCGGTCTCAACCGATGCCACGCCGTAGTTGAACACGTAGGGCTTGCCCGCGATGATGATGCCGATGGCCATGCCGTGAATGCCGTCTTGCTTCATGAGCGGTTCGATGACCGCATCGACCGTCTTCTTGAGGCTGTCTCGCGCCGGCTCGGCCGCGCGGCTGACTGCCGTCATCGCGCATGTCGCGAACGTGAATGCCGCGATGAGGCGAAACATGCTGCCTTTCATGGGTTCGAATCTCCTTCTTGCTTTGGGGTCGGTGATGTGCACGACGGCCATGCCGTGTCGCCGCGGAAATATCCGCTCAATTGCCGTCGATCACAAACGACATTAAGTTGAAACAGAGCCAAGAAAAACTATGAGGTTCGGCGTTGCATGCTTGAACCTCATGCATCGAACCGCTTGATGAAATCGATGAAGGCCCGCAACGGCGCCGGCACATGACGATGCCCGGGGTAGTAGAGAAACGGCCCGGGAAAGGGCTGCCACCACGGTTCGAGCACAGGCTTGAGCGCGCCACTGTCCAGGTGCGGGCGCAGCATGCCCTCGAACAAATGAACGATGCCTCCCCCGCGCACCGCAACGGCGATGGCCAGTTCGAGCGACGCGACCGGTTTGACGAGCAGCGGCCCTGGTGGATCGAGCCGAAACACTTCGTCGCCGCGCTGGAAATTCCACATCGCCATCGCCCCGCTCGAAAACTGTCCGCGCAAACACGCATGAGACAGCAACTCGCGCGGGTGCTCGGGCGACCCATGTGCGGCGAGGTAAGCCGGAGCCGCCGCCGTCGCGAAGCGCTGCACGCGTGGCCCGATCGGCACCGCGATCATGTCTTGCTCGAGTCGCTCGTCGTAGCGAATGCCGGCATCGCATCCCATCGAAAGCAGGTCGACAAAGCCATCTTCGACGAACACCTCCAGGCGAATGGCGGGATACGCCTCCATAAACGAGGCGACGATATCCGGCAAGATGACCCACGCCGCGCTCGCGGGCACGTTCAGTCTCAGCGTGCCGGATGGCTTGTCGCGAAAGACGTTGAGGACGTCGAGCGCCGCTTCCATTTCGCCGAACAGCGGCGTCAGGCGCTCCAACAAGCGTCGGCCTGCTTCGGTGGGGGCGACGCTGCGCGTGGTTCGATTCAGCAATCGCAGCCCGAGCTTCGCCTCGAGCCGGCGCACGGCAATGCTCAAGCTCGATGCCGAAACGCCACTGGCGCGGGCCGCCTCACGAAAGCCGCCTGCGCGGGCCACCGAAGCGAAGGCTGCAAGGTCGTTGAAATCCATGGGGATTGTTCATTATTTTTAACAACCCGTACAACTTAAACCGGATTATCGAACAGTGCAATCGTGACGATACTGGCGTCACCGATTCAACTTGTACCACTTGTACCAATGGAGAGGACGCCATGTCCGAACAAGCTTTCGAAGACACATTCATCCTGGGAACACACCGCATTCCGCGCATGGGCTATGGCGCGATGCAATTGGCCGGTCCCGGCGTGTTCGGCCCGCCGAAGGATCGCGACGCCGCTGTGGCGGTGCTGCGGGAAGCCGTGGCGCTGGGCGTCAGGCACATCGACACGAGCGATTTTTACGGACCTCATGTCACGAATCAGATCCTGTGCGAGGCCTTGCATCCCTACCCCGAATCGCTCGTTATCGTCACGAAAATTGGCGCGGTGCGCGGGTCCGACGGTTCGTGGCTGCCTGCGCAGGAGCCGGAGCAACTGCGGCAAGCCGTGCATGACAATCTGCGCAATCTGAAGCTCGAAGCGCTCGATGTCGTGAACCTGCGCGTCATGGGCAACGTGCATGCGCCGGCCGAAGGATCGATTGCGCGGCAGGTCGAGGCGCTCGCCGAGATGCAGCGTGCGGGACTCGTTCGCCACATTGGTCTGAGCAATGTCACTGCCGCGCAAATCGAAGAAGCGCAGCGCATCGTGCCGATCGTCTGCGTACAAAATCAGTACAACCTGATTAGCCGCGACGACGATGCGCTCGTCGATGCGCTCGCGGCCCAAGGCATCGCATATGTGCCGTTCTTTCCGCTGGGCGGGTTTTCTCCGCTGCGCTCGACCGCGCTGTCGAACATCGCCGAATCGATCGGCGCCACGCCGATGCAAGCCGCGTTAGCGTGGCTGCTGCATCGGGCGCCGAATATCCTAGTGATTCCGGGCACGTCCTCGCTCGGGCATTTGCGCGAGAACATCGCGGCTGCGCAAATCCGCCTGTCAGGGGATGTTTATGCGCAGTTGGATGCAATCGCCAGAATGGACGGATAGATCGCATAGCCCGGCCGATGATCCGGCGACGGCGTTCGCGTTGCATGCGGACGCCGCACTGCTCGACGATTACACGACCACTACGACAGCCGCTTGCGCAATTCACCCAGCGATGCACGCTGCTTACCTTGCGCGTCGAAATTGTCCGCCGCCAACCAGGCTTTGAACGCCTGCTTCAGCACCGGCCACTCGCTATCGAGAATCGAATACCACGCCGTATCGCGGTTTCGCCCCTTGTACACCACCACCTGCCGGAATACCCCTTCGAACTGGAATCCAAGCCGCTCGGCCGCCGCGCGCGAGGGGGCGTTCAAGCTGTCGCATTTCCATTCATAGCGGCGATAGCCGAGTTCGTCGAAACAGTAAGCCATTAGTAAGAACTGGGCTTCCGTTGAAATCGGCGTGCGTTTGAGCAGAGGGGAAAACGTCACGAAGCCCACCTCGATGACGCCCGAGTTCGGCTCCATACGCATGAGCGCCAACGTACCGACTGCCTTTCCCGTGCGTTTATCGATCACCGCATAGTGCCGCGGATCGACGCTGCGTTCAGCCGTTTCCAGGTGGCGCTGAAACGCTTGCGGATCGTTGAACGGCCCGACGCTCAGATATGTCCAGTCTCGATCGTCGCTGGCCGAGCGATAGGCCGCGTAGAGATCTTCGCCGTGGCGCTGCGCGTTCAGGCGCTCGAGCCGGCAGTAAGCGCCTTCGAGCGTTTCCGCGCTTGGCAACGGCCGCGGCGACCAGCCCGGCACGGGCGCGCCGATTGGCTGCCCGTATTCATTGGTCGTGATGGACATGGCGACTCCCGATTTGCGTGTGGTGGGGAAGACTTTAAAATCGTCGTGGCCTGCTTCAAAGGGCCACGCGTGACGAATTCGATGGTGCCACGATCCGAGCACGATTCACGCGCCGTTCGAAGCACCCCACAACCCGCCTCCCATTGTGCATCCGCTCATGTCCACCGTTGATGAGCCCGCGAGCGCCGTGCTCGACTTGTTGCTCGAAACACCGCTCGTCAGAGATCGAAGCGGCGCATCGCTGCAGAAGCAATTGCACGAGCGCATGCGCGGCGCGATCCTGGACGGCCGTTTTCCGTCCGGTTGCCGTCTCCCCGGTTCGCGCGCGCTTGCCGTCGCGCTGGGCATTTCACGCAATAGCGTAACGGCCGTCTATGAACTGCTTGGCGCGGAAGGCTTCATCGAACTGAGTCGCCAGGGCACGCGCGTCACCAGCCTCGACCGGCAAGAAGCGGGGCGACGTACAACGCGCCGTGCCGCCGCGCCGCGTGTGTCCAATCGCGCCTCGCTGATTCGAGGCGCGTCGTTCAATGCCGGCAACTCATTGCCGTTGCGGCCCGGCGTGCCCGCATTTGCCCGCTTCCCTTTGGGCGCCTGGAAAAACTGCCTCGATCGCGCCGTGCGCAAGGCGGGCGTTGGCGGCCTCGGTTATGGCGACCCGCAGGGCGAATCGGCGCTTCGCGTCGCCATCATGCGCCACCTGGCCGTCGCGCGCGGGGTGCGTTGCGAACCCGACCAAGTCGTGATCACCGAGGGCGCGCAAGAGGCGCTCTCGCTCTGCGTTCGGCTCGTGACGAATCCCGGCGAGCACGCGTGGGTCGAAGAGCCGGGCTACCGCGGCGCGCAATCGGCCTTCACGTGCGGCGACTTAGACGTCGTGCCGATCCGCGTCGACGACGGCGGCTTGTGCGTACCCGAGAGCGCGTGGCAGACGCATGCGCCGCGGCTCATCTATACGACGCCATCGCACCAATACCCCACCGGCTCCGTGCTGACCGTATCGCGGCGTTTAGAGCTGATCGCCAAAGCGCAAGCTCACGGCGCATGGATCATCGAAGACGATTACGACAGCGAATACCGCCACACGGGAGAATTGATCGGCGCGATGCAAGGTTTGGTGCCTCACTCGCCGGTGCTGTACGTCGGCACGTTCAGCAAGACGCTGTTTCCGTCGCTTCGTTTGGGCTTCCTCGTACTGCCCGAAGCATTGCTGGCCAAAGCGCTTCCTTTGCTGCGCGAAACGCTGCGCGGCGGCCACCGCTTCGAGCAACTCGCCTTAGCGGAATTCATCGAGAGCGGGCAATTTGCTCGGCACCTCGGCCGCATGCGACGGCTTTATCGGCGACGACAAGACGCATTGCGCGCGGCGCTGACGCAGCATTTGAATACGCCGCACGTCATCACGGGCGGCGATAGCGGCATGCATCTGACTGTCAGGCTTCCCGCCGATTGCTCGGACATGCGCATCGCGGAAGCGGCCCGCACGTACGACATGGCGCCGATGCCGTTATCGCGTTTCGCGTTGAAGCCCCGGCCCGACGACAACGGCCTCGTGCTCGGGTATGGGAACACGTCGGAGTCCTTGTTCGTTCCGCTCGTTCGACAGCTCGGGCGGTTGATTCAAGCCGACCGGCGACGCGGCAGGCGTTGAGCGCGTGACATGCTGCTCGTCGGGGTACCGCTTAGGACTGCGTACAATACGCGCTGTTCGATTCCAACCGCAGGACACGTTCCATGGCAATGAAGAAAACCGACCTTGAAAAAAACAAGGCGCTCAAACTGACTCAATCGATGAAGCAAGCCCAATCGGACCGCTTCGGCAAAGGCGTGACCGAACCACCCGTCAATCGCCGCGAGCAGCGCAAGCTGGATCAGGCCAAAGGGCTCGTGCCGTTCGCATGCAAGCTCGATAGCGAACTCGTCTCTACGCTGAAGGAACGCGCAGCCACCCATCCGGAAGGGATGAACGGCTTGATCGACGAGTTTCTGCGACACGCGTTGGCGGCGCAGGGGGCGGGAAAAGCGTAACGCGCGCTAACCGTGGCGGCTTGTTTCAGCGAGCGCAGGCGCGCTCCATTCGAGCCAATGCATTCGTCTCCAACGGATTCTGAAAAGCGGCTTCGAACAGACTGTGCGCATCGTTCGCCGCTTTGCGCACGCAAGCTTCGCGAGGCGTAGGCGCGTGCAGCCGACCATAGACGAACGTGCCGGCCGCCAATGCAACGAGTGTCAACGCAGTAGCAACCGCAGCGGAACGCGCATTCGTTGCACGCCGCCTCCGCTTGAGCGGTGTTTCTCTTTTCGACTGCTGCGTGCTGTCTATCGCTGACTGTTCCATGTCGGGACTCCACTCGTGACCGTCCAAAGGGGATGGTTTCGCGCATCTTGCGTTACGATCTGGAATAGGAAAAGTTGAATTTCCTGTGGCTCACGTTCATTTTTTATAAACGAGACCCGACATGCGTCAAATCAGTCTGGATCGCCTGCGAACGTTGGTGACCATCGCAGAATGCGGCTCGTTCGCCGAAGCCGCGCGCCTGCTGCACCTCGCGCCGCCTACGGTCAGTCTTCATATCTCGGATCTTGAAAGCCGCGTGGGGGCCATGCTTCTGCTGCGTCAACGTGGCCGCATCGCACCGTCCGCCGTCGGCGAGACGTTGATCGCACATGCACGCAGGCTGCTGGCCGATGCCGAACAAGCCATAGAAGAAGTACGCCGCCAGGCACAGGGGCTGGAAGGACGCGTGCGGCTTGGGGCGTCTACCAGCGCTATTGCGCATCATCTACCGCAGGCGCTCGAGCGCCTTGGCGCTGCGCATCCGGGAATTGACGTGCAAATATCGGTGTTGACGTCCGAAGAGACGCTGATACAACTCGGCGATGGGGGACTCGACGTGGGTATCGTGGCACTGCCGCAATCGCCGGTAAAGGGCATACGCATCGAGCCATGGCGCAAGGATCGGGTCGCGGCATTCATGCCCGCGCAATGCCAGAGTCCTCGCCAGGTCACGCCTCAATGGTTGGCGGCACAACCGCTCATTCTCAACGATTCGAATACGCGGCTATCACGCCTTACCACCGAATGGTTCGCCGCCGCCGGACAGCATCCCACGCCGCGCATCAAGCTCAATTACACCGACGCCATCAAGAGTCTCGTCGCGGCCGGATATGGCGCGACGCTGCTTCCTCATGAAAGTGCGGTCGCGACGCAAGACCCGCGCATCGTCGTGCGGCCATTGCGGCCCACGCTGTGGCGAGCGCTCGGTATCGCGCATCGCAGTGAGAACACCGACCGGGCAACGGAGTACGTGCTCGATGTTTTGCGCCGCTTGCGGGAGGCAGGGCGGCATTGACGCCTGCCCTCGGTGTGCCGCGCAACGGCGACCTGTCAAGCGAAACGGCGCCGCCAAAGGCCTGCCCCTCGTAATCGAGCGTTACGAATCTCGCATGCCGCTTTCACATGTATCGCGCCGGCACTCCTACACTGGGCTCGTCTTCCACACAAAACGAGCGCAACCACCGCGCAAGGAGTAGACCTCATGAACAAGAAACTCGTCGCAGCAGTGATCGGTATCGGCGTCGCGGCGCTCGGCATGTCAAGGGCCGCATCGGCACACGTCGATCTGGCGGTCGGCATCGGCATCCCCGGCCCGGCCTATGTCGCACCCGAGCCCGTGTATGTCGCGCCGCCGCAGGTGGCCTATGCCCCCGTCCAATATTGGCGAGGCGACGATGGCTGGCGCGAACGCGAATGGCGCCGCCGCGAATGGCGCGAACATCAGTGGCGCGAACACGAATGGCGTGAGCGTCACGGCTGGGGCCGCGACTGAACGGGCCCGGCCCAGCCACGGCGGGCGTCGTGAATCGATTACTCCGACGCAGCGCCCCGCCTCGGACTTTCGAGCCAATGCACGCTGAATAGGCGCGCCTCGTCAGTCCAGACCGGCCCCGGGCGGAAGCCCGCAGCAACGGCCAGCTTACGAAAGCCTTCTATCGTGAACTTGTGCGAGTTCTCGGTATGAAGGCTCTCTCCTTCCTCGAAGCGAAAATTCTGCCCTGCCACGCGAACAGTTTGCGCACATTGGCTCACGAGATGCATTTCGATCCGTTGTTTGCGCGGCTCGTAAAAGGCGTAATGCGCGAACTCGCGTAAATCGAAATCGGCCGAGAGCTCCACATTGGCACGCCGAAGCAGATTCAGATTGAACGCAGCCGTTACGCCTTGCGCGTCGTTGTAAGCACGATGCAGGGTTTGCGGGTCTTTGACGAGATCAACGCCGACGAGCAAGCCCCCGCCTTCGAGCACCCGCGCCGCCAATCGCAAAAAAGCCAGCGCTTCGTGCGCGTCGAAGTTGCCGATCGTCGACCCCGGGAAGAAGCCCACCCGACGCCCAGTCGATGCATCGAGCCCCGACAGCTGCGCTTCATCCATGTAGTCGGCCGCGACAGGCCGCACCTGCAACCATGGACATTCGTCATGTAGCCTGCGGGCAGCCTCTTCGAGGTGCGAACCGGAAATGTCGATCGGAAAATACCGGCGCGGCAACGCACTCGCCTCGAACGATCGCAAAACGATGCGAATCTTCTCCAGCGACCCTGCTCCGAATTCGATGATGTCGGCCTGTGGGCCCATCACGTGGGCGATCTCTCGCCCATGCCGTTCAAGGATGCGCCGCTCCGTCCGCGTCGGATAGTATTCGGGCAATTCGCAAATCCGGTCGAACAGTGCCGAGCCCTGCGCATCATAGAAATACTTCGGCGCAATTTTTCGCGGCGATTGCGATAACCCTTCCAACAGGTCGCGGCAAAACGCGTTGTCGGCAAGATCGGCCTGCACGCGCCGGGGAGGCGCGGCGCCGACGAGGGCGGATGCGTCAGTAGTCTCGTACAAGGCGTACTCCCGTAAATTGCCAGCGCGCCGCCGGCGGGAAAAAATTGCGATAGGTGGACCGCGTATGCCCCGGCGGCGTCGCGATACTGCCGCCGCGCAACACCTGCTGCCCCACCATGAACTTGCCGTTGTATTCGGCCGCCACGCCGGGCAATGGCCGGAACCCCGGATACGGGTCGTACGAAGAACGCGTCCATTGCCAGACGTGTCCCATCATCTGCTCGATGCCCGGCGCGCCGAACGCAGCCTCCCATTCGAACTCGGTCGGCAAACGCGCGCCGGCCCACTCGGCGTAAGCCGCCGCTTCATAAAAGCTGAGGTTCGACACGGGTGCATCGGGGTCGAGCGCATGCACGCCCGAGAGCCCGAAGACGCGCCAGTTGCCCTGCCCGGCATCGTCGGCCCGCATCCAATAGATCGGTGCCGTCCAACCCTCGCGCTGGACCATGGACCAGCCATCCGATAGCCAGAACTCGGGACGTGCATACCCGCCGTCCGCGATGAACGCGGCGTATTCACCACAGGTCACGAGCCGATTCGCCATCTCGAACGGGCGCAATAAATATTCATGCCTCGGCCCTTCGTTGTCGAAGCAAAAGCCGTTGCCGTCATGGCCGATTTCTACAATGCCGCCCGGCTGACGCAACCATTCCAGCGGAAGCGATTCGATCGGCTTTCGCGAGGCATCGGTTGGTCGGGCACGGTATGCCGGCAGCAACGGATTGCAGGAAAACGCATGCAGGATGTCGGTCAGGATCAACTCCTGATGTTGCTGCTCATGGTGCAAGCCCAGCGTGATCAACGGCTCGACGATGGCCAGCGTCTCGTCATCGGCCGATGCGAGCAGCGCCGAGATCGCTTCGTCGACGTGGCGCCGATACGCCTGTACTTCCTGCAACCCGGGCCTCGTCAATACGCCGCGTTGCGGCCTTGCATGCCGCGGACCCAACGCTTCGTAATACGAATTGAAAAGGTAGGCGTACCGATCGTCGAAGCTCCGATACGCCCGCGCATGCGGCCTCAGCACGACCGTCTCGAAGAACCAGGTCGTATGGGCGAGATGCCACTTCGTCGGGCTCGCGTCGGGCATCGATTGGACGCCCTGGTCTTCCGCGGAAAGCGGCTCGGCTAGCGCGAGGCTGTATTGCCGAACCTCGTCGTAAGCGCGTTGCAATCCTGATACGACGACGCTCATCGCATCGCTCCTGTCCATGGGTGGATGTCGGCCGGCATTGGACCGACCTCGATCTTGGTGTCTATCGGGTATCGCGACATGCGCGGTGCGGCAGTCCGCGAGCCCTCCACTTTAAGTTGTTTTGGGCGCGGCTGCTTTGGCCCGCGCTGAACGACGCCGCTGCGCGTGCTGCACGACCGGCTGCGGCGCGGCATCGGCGCCGAGCCGTTGCTTCAATCGTCGAGCGTCGAATGGCGCCTCCACTTTCTGGTCGTTGTCGAAATAGCAAAAGATGTCTCGTGCCTCGCGCGGCGGATGCGCCGGCGACACGCATCGGGCGTCGCTCGGCTCTTCGCCTTCGGCCCACGCTTGAATGCGTTTGGCCCATCGATCGAGCGCAGGTTCCGAATAGGCGCCGCCATAAAGCGTTTCGGTGCCATGCAACCGCATGTAAATAAAGTCGGCTGTAACGTCCTCGAAATACGGCCAGCCAGCCACCGAATCCGATACGACAAGCGACGCACGATGGCGCCGCAGCAATTCGGGAAACTCCGCGACGCAGAAACTCGCATGCCGCACCTCTACCGCATGGCGCAGCGCGCCGCGGCGCTTCGGGTGGCACCAGGCAGTTTTGACACGCGCATCGTGCGTTCGCGCGAGTGCGATCGCTTCTTCGATCGTTTGAGGGAGCAAAGCCAGGAATCGTTCGATCCGGGTAACGTCGAACTGGAAATTGGGCGGAAATTGCCAGAGGAATGGGCCCAGCTTTTCTTCAAGCGCCAGCACCCCCGATGCGAAGAAATTCGCCATCGCCGGACGCGCCGTTTCATCGCGGAAGCGCAGCATGTGCGTCAGATAGCGCGGGCCTTTCACGCTGAAGACGAACCCCTCTGGCGTCGCGTCGTACCAGGCACGATAACTGTCGATGGTCTGCAGCGAATAGTGCGAGCCGTTGATTTCGATTGTATCGACGGCGCGCGAGGCGTAAGCCAGTTCGCGCGCCTGCGCAAGGCCTTTCGGATAGAAGATGCCGCGCCAGCCCGCATAGCGCCAGCCGGATATGCCGATGTGGATCGTCATGGTGCCGGGTTGCTTGACGTCGAAGCTCCATCGCAGCAAGCATCGTTCCCGGCTTCAAACGCGTGCTTCATTCGCGAGGCGGCCATGCATGCGAGCGGCCGCCTCGCTGTCACTACAGGTTCATACGCTGGCCTGCGCTCATTGAACGGTGCGCGTGACACCTCGCCCGCGCGGATCGGCCACTGCTTCGGGCGCGGCGCCATCCACTTTGATCACCTGAATGTCACCGTTGAAGTTCTGTCCCTTCAGCACATAGCCTTTCGCTTCGAGTTCCTGTGCGAGCTCACCTTCGATCGGCTTGTAGGGCTCCCAGAAAATCGTATTGGGCGGCAGCAGTTGATGATGGAAACGCATGGCTGCAACAGCGTCGGGCAACGACATATGGAAATCGTAGACGTTCGTAATGACTTGGAAGATCGACGTAAAGATGCGCGACCCGCCCGGCGTGCCGATCACCATCGCCACTTTGCCGTCCTTCGTCAGAATCGTCGGCGTCATCGATGAGAGCGGCCGCTTTTTCGGTTCGATCGAATTCGCATCGCTGCCCACGACGCCGAACATATTCGCCACGCCCGGCTTGGCCGAGAAATCGTCCATTTCGTCGTTCAGGATGATGCCCGTGCCGTCCACCACTTCGCCCGAGCCGAAGTAGCCGTTCAACGTATAGGTGTTCGAAACGGCGTTGCCCCACTTGTCCACGATCGAAAAGTGCGTCGTTTCGGCTTTCTCCGGCATCGACGTGCCAAGGCCTGGTTGCACCGACTTCGTATCCGACGGCTTCTGCGGATCGACTTCCGCGGCGCGCTTGGCGATGTAGGCGTCGTCCGTCAATTGCGCGATCGGCACTTTGTAGAAGTCAGGATCGCCCAGGTATTGCGCACGATCGGCGAACACGCGCTTTTCGATTTCGGCGACGAGGTGGATGTATTGCGGCGAATCGAGCTTGACGCCGGTGAAGTCGCTTTTCAGGTCCGCCTTCATCTTCAGCAACTGCACGAGCCCGATGCCGCCCGAGCTCGGCGGCGGCGCCGTGATCACGCGGTAGCCATTCCAGTCTGCCTCGACGGGCTGGCGCCATACAGCCCTGTAATCGTGAAGGTCCTGCTGCGTGATGAGGCCACCATGCGCCTTCATCGAAGCGGCGATGAGCTGCGCCGTCTTGCCCTCGTAGAACCCCTTGACGCCTTGGTTGGCGATACGCGTCAACGTCGCGGCCAATTGCGGCTGCTTGAATATTTCGCCCGCCTTCAATTGCCCGAAGTACTGCCCGAAGTTCGTTTGATCGCCGAAATCCTTGGCCGATGCGTCGCGCCGCTGCTGCAATTGCTCGCTCACTTCAAAGCCGTCGCGTGCATAGTGAATCGCCGGCGCGAGCACCTGCTTCCAGCTCAATTTACCGAAGCGCTTTTGAACCTCCCACATCCCTTCCACAGTACCCGGCACGCCAACCGCACGCATGCCGACGAGACTCATGCCCTTGATGACATTGCCGTCTTTATCGAGGTACATGTCTTTGGTCGCGGCCAACGGCGCTCGCTCGCGGTAATCCATGAAATACGGTTTGCCATTGACATAAAGCGTCATAAAGCCGCCGCCGCCGATATTGCCCGCTTCGGGGTAGGTCACGGCCAGCGTGAATGCCACGGCCACTGCGGCATCGATGGCATTGCCGCCTTCCTTGAAGATGCGCTGCGCCGCATCGGCGCTGAATTCGTCGGCCACGGCCATGGCCGACGCCGACAACACAGGCGTGGCCGAACTCGTCTTCGCCCACGCAGGCGTAGAAGGCACAAACCCTATTGCAACGGTGGCCGCTGCGATCCAACCCGCCAGGCGGGCTGCATTTCCAATTCGACTCTTAGAATTCATGTGGCATCTCCATAGTCGTCTCCCGACAGGGGTCAACAGGCATGCCTTGCCGCTTATAGCACGCGCAAATCGTTTCCGAAACCGGGCATTCACGTAGGATGTAGGCGGCTTGACGATGTCATAGCGCGGCCTCGATCCGCTCGCTCGCAAGCCATCCGCGCCGGGCCATAATTGCGGATCGGCGCTTCAAGCCTTCGACTTACTTTCAATCCGGAGTTTTTCTCAATGCAAATGCGCGCGGTCGCTGCACGTCAAGGCACACGATGGTTCGCCGATGGCTGGTCCTTGTTTCAACAGCGGCCCGGCATGTGGATCATGCTCGGCCTGATCGATCTGCTCGTCACCATCGTGCTCTACGAATTGCCTTACGCGAGCGATCTGACAGCCGTGTTCACCGTCCTGTGGAGCGGCGGCATGGTCTTTGCCGCCGATCATTGCCGGACCACAGGCACCGTGGGACTGGCCGACGTCGTGCGGGGCATCCGCGCACATTTCGAGCCACTGTTCGCGGCCGCTGTGTTCGGCCTGTTGATCGCGATCGTCTGCGATCTGACGGGTGATCGCGCCGCGGGCGCGTTGCGGTTGATGGCGTTCGGCGGGGCGAAAACCGATCTGCCGACGGTGCTCGCATTGTGCGCGGGCGTGCTTTATCTGACTACCGCCGTAATCGGCGCAATGGCGCTCTGGATCGCGCCCGCCCTCATCGTCCTGAACGGCGCCACGGCCGCCGATGCGCTGCGCGCCAGCTTTACGGCCACTTGGCGCAACGGGGCGGCCGCACTCGTTTACGGGATCGTCGCAGTGGGTCTGTTCATTGCCTGCGTGCTGACGCTCGGCGTTGCGACGGTCGTCGTGGCCCCGCTGCTCTACCTGTCCACGTATGCGGCAAGCCTCGATATGTTCCCGCGCAACCGATGAGCGGTGAGCGGTTGCCGATCATCGGAGCGATTCCGCCCGGCAACAAGGTGGTCCGGCCCCGTATCGAGACAGTGCGGATTCATCAGGTGTCCTTGATAATTTTGCGGCCCACCTTCACATTGGCATCATGAACGCGCCCTCGAACGTCGACCCGCTTGCCACGTTTCACCCGGCCGTCGCCGCGTGGTTCAGGTCGACGTTCCACACTGCGACCGACGCGCAGATGCGTGCATGGCCGCACATTCGCAGCGGCGTCTCGACGCTCGTCGCGGCCCCCACGGGCTCAGGCAAGACGCTGACGGCGTTCCTGTGGGCGCTCGACGAGCTCGTGCGCGACGGTCTCGAACACGACGGCGCATTGCCCGACGAGACACTCGTCGTTTATGTCTCGCCGCTCAAGGCGCTGTCGAACGATATTCATGCGAATCTGGAGCGCCCGCTCGAGGGCATCGGCCAAGCACTCGCCGCGCGCGCATTGCCGCGCGTGGAAATCCGCACGGCCGTGCGCACCGGCGACACGACGGCGCAAGAGCGCAACGCGCTGAAGAAGCGCCCCGCGCATATCCTCGTGACGACGCCCGAATCGCTTTACGTGCTGCTTTCCTCCGATTCAGGACGTCGCATGCTGTCGACGACGCGCACCGTCATCGTCGACGAAATTCATGCGATGGTCGGCAGCAAACGCGGCGCGCATCTGGCGCTGTCGTTGGAGCGCCTCGACACGCTGTGCAAGCGGCGTTTGCCGCGCATCGGATTGTCGGCCACGCAAAAACCGATCGAAGCGGTCGCTCGTTTTCTCGTGGGCCTCGGCGATGACGCGCGCTGCGCGATCGTCGATGTCGGGCATCAGCGCGCACGCGACCTCGCTCTCGAACTGCCGCCTGTGCCGCTCGAAGCCGTCATGCCGAACGAGGTCTGGGAGCGCGTCTACGATCGCCTGGCCGATCTCGCAAGCGCGCATGCGACGACGCTGATTTTCGTCAATACGCGACGCATGGCCGAACGCGCCGCACGTCATTTGACCGAGCGCCTCGGCAAGCAGGCGGTCGCCGCCCATCACGGCAGCATGGCGAAGGAGCATCGTCTCGACGCAGAGCAGCGCCTGAAGCGGGGCGCCTTGCGCGTGCTGATCGCAACGGCTTCGCTCGAACTGGGCATCGATATCGGTGACGTCGACCTTGTCTGCCAGCTCGGGTCGCCGCGGGCGATCGCGCCGTTCCTGCAACGGGTCGGCCGCTCGGGGCACCAGGTGGGCGGCATGCCCAAAGGGCGGCTGTTTCCGACCTCGCGCGACGATCTCGTCGAATGCGCGGCGCTGATCGATTGCGTGCGGCGCGGAGAGCTCGATGCGTTGACGATGCCGCAGGCGCCGCTCGACGTGCTGGCGCAACAAGTCGTCGCGGAAGTCGCTTGCGAAGAATGGAGCGAAGATGCGCTGTTCGCCAGCTTCAAACGAGCCGCGCCCTATGCCGCCCTGCAACGCGAGCAATACGACGCCGTGCTACGCATGCTTGCCGAAGGTTACACGAGCCGTCATGGCCCGCGTGGCGCGTATATCCATCGCGATGTCGTCACTGGCACATTGCGGGGGCGCCGCGGCGGCAAAATGACGGCCGTCACGTCGGGCGGCACGATTCCGGACAACGCCGACTACGCTGTGCTGCTCGAACCGCAAGGGTTGAATATCGGCACCGTCAACGAAGACTTCGCCGTCGAAAGCCTGGCGGGCGATATCTTTCAACTCGGCAACACGTCGTATCGCATCTTGCGCGTCGAGCCCGGCCGAGTTCGCGTCGTCGACGCGCAGGGGCAGGCACCGAACATTCCGTTCTGGCTCGGCGAAGCGCCCGGGCGCAGCGACGAACTGTCCGCCGCCGTGGCGCGGCTGCATAGGCGCGTCGATCAATTGATCGGCAGTACGAACCAATCGAAGCAATCGCAGCCGTCGAAGCCACCAGGCGAAAGCGCCCTCGCGCTCGCGAGCGTCGTGCAGAGCCTGATGGACGAACTCGCCATCGACGAAAGCGCTGCCCGCCAGATCGTCGACTATCTCGCGCGTGCGCGCGCCGCGCTGACGGTATTGCCGTCGCAACAAACGCTCGTGATGGAGCGCTTCTTCGACGAATCGGGCGGTACGCAGCTCGTCATTCATTCGCTATTCGGCAGCCGCATCAACCGGGCGTGGGGCCTTGCGCTGAGGAAGCGACTTTGCCGAACGTTCAACTTCGAGTTGCAGGCCGCGGCGACCGAAGACGCGATCATCCTGTCGCTGACCGGCAGCCATAGTTTCGCGCTCGACGAAGTGTGGCGCTTTTTGCACTCGAATAGCGCCGAACATGTCTTGATTCAGGCGCTGCTCGATGCGCCGCTCTTCAACGTCCGCTGGCGCTGGAACGCAACGACGTCATTGGCATTGCCGCGCTTTACGGGCGGGCGCAAGACGCCGCCGCAACTGCAACGGATGAAAAGCGAGGATCTGTTGGCGGCGGTGTTCCCCGATCAGGTCGCATGCCTTGAAAACATCATGGGCGAGCGCGAATTGCCGCATCATCCGCTCGTCGATCAAACCGTCGACGACTGTCTGCACGAAGCCATGGATTGCGAGGGATGGCTCGCGCTTTTGCGGCGCATCGAACAAGGACAGATCACGCTCGTCACAAGGGAGCTTTCCGCGCCTTCGCCGCTGGCCGCGGAAATCCTCAACGCACGCCCCTATGCCTTTCTCGACGATGCGCCGCTCGAAGAGCGCCGCACGCAAGCGGTCCTGTCGCGACGCTGGAGCGATCCTGAAGACGCATCCGATCTCGGCGCGCTCGATGCCGATGCGATCGACGCCGTGCGCGAAGAGGCGTGGCCGCAAGCGCGCGGCGTCGATGAAATGCACGAGGCGCTGACGGGACTCGCCTGCATCACCGAAACGGAGGCCGATACGAACGACGGCTGGCGCGAATGGCTCGCCGCGCTGGCGCATTCGGGCCGCGCGACGCGCATGCAGATCGCGGAACGCGAGGCGCTCTGGCTGCCCGTCGAGCGACTCACCTGTCTGCGCGCGGTTTATGCCGACGCGGCCATTGCTCCGCTGCTCGAAGCGCCGAAAGGTTTCGACGAAGAATGGACCTATGACGAGGCCCTCGTCGAGATCCTGCGAGCACGGCTGTCGGGCCTGGGTCCCATTGCCTTGCCTCTGCTGGCGCGGTCGCTCGCGTTGCCGGCGTCGAACGTCGCGGCGGCGCTCGTCAAGCTGGAAAGCGAAGGCTATGCGATGCGGGGCCGCTTCAGCGCCGACGCACACGATGAGCAATGGTGCGAGCGACATCTGTTGGCGCGCATTCATCGCTACACGATCAAGCGCCTGCGTCGCGAGATCGAACCCGTCGAGCGAGCCGGGTTCGTCCGCTTCCTCGTCGAGTGGCAGCGCCTTGCACCTGCCGCGCGCGGGATGGGCCGGGATGCGCTCGCAGCGACGCTCGAACAACTCGAAGGCTTCGAAGCGGCGGCCGCGGCCTGGGAAGAAGACATTCTGCCTGCGCGTCTGCGCGACTATGCGGGTGTGACGCTGGATGAACTGTGCCGCTCCGGCGCGTTCGTCTGGGCACGATTCGCTGCGGAAGGCCGGGCCGCGAGCACGCCGGTGCGCACCACGCCGATCGTCCTGCTGCCGCGGCGCGCCCTGCCGATCTGGCACGGGCTTACCGATCGCAGTGCCGCGCAATCGGCGGCCGATCCCGATGCGCTTTCCGCCCGCGCCAAGCTGTTGTTTCAAGCGCTGTCGCGGCACGGTGCGATGTTCTTCGACGAGCTCGTCGGCGAAGCGCACGCCTTGCCGCTCGAAGTCGAGGCCGCGCTGGGCGAACTCGTCGCGGCCGGGTATGTCAACGCCGACAGCTTCGCGGGGCTACGCGCGCTCGTCGCACCCGCCACGTCGCGCCATCGCGGGTCGCGCGCGATCGCGCGGCGCGGCGCACATCGGGGTGCGTTCATCGGCGGCATGCAGGATGCCGGCAGATGGGCGCTGTTACGGCGGCCCGCCATGACGGAGCAGGCGGCGACCGGGGCTGCCGGGTCATCTCCTCCGGGCCGACCGTCAGCGCATTCGCGCGTAGCGGCCTACGCGCTGCCGCCCGAAGTGGCCGAGCACGTCGCCATGTCCTTGTTACGCCGCTATGGCGTCGTGTTTTGGCAGTTGCTCGAACGCGAACCTGCCTGGCTGCCGCGTTGGCGCGATCTGTTGCATGTTTACCATCGCCTGGAAGCGCGCGGCCTCGTGCGCGGCGGCCGTTTCGTCAACGGACTTTCCGGCGAACAGTTCGCCTTGCCCGAAGCGCTTGCCTTGCTGCGCGAGGTACGAAAGCGCCCACCCGACGGCCATCTCGTCTGCGTATGCGGCGCCGACCCGCTGAACATCGTCGGCACGATCCTGCCCGGCGAGAAAGTGCCCGCCCTGGTCGGCAATCGCATCGCATTGCGCGACGGCGAATGCGTCGCTACGTTGATCGCCGGCAAGTTCGAGTTCGCCCCCCAGCTGACCCCATCGGACAAGGAAGCCGCACGGCTCTGCCTCGCCCATCGCAACTGACCAGGCCGCTTCGGGCCGCAGCGCCGATAACGTCAGATGTTTCGCCGGATCTGGTCATTTTGTCGGGGGAAACACGGACGCGTATAAATTTTTTTCAAAATGCGCCGTTATCAGCGGTATAGCCCGACCGTCTCCGGCGCGCGCCCCGCACTCAAGGGTGCAACTGGCGGGCGCGGGCGCAACCCAAGAGGACATTTTTGATGGCCGCTGATCATCACTCGATCGACGAACGCACCAATCTGACGAGCACGAACAAGTTCGAGCTGCTGCTATTCAGGCTCGGCGCCGCGCCCGGCAACGACGACGCGCACGAGTTGTACGGCATCAACGTCTTCAAGGTGCGCGAGATCATGACGATGCCGACGATCACGCCGATCGCGGGCGCATCGGATCATATGCTCGGGGCCGTCGATATTCGCGGCCAGATCATCCCCGTCATCGATCTGCCCAAGGTAATGGGCTGCAACCCCACGCGCGGGCTCAACATCCTGCTCGTGACCGAGTTCGCACGGTCGACGCAGGCATTCGCCGTGGAGGAGGTCGACGACATCGTGCGCCTCGAATGGAATCAGGTTCTGTCGGCCGAAGCATCGGCCGGGGGCGGATCGGTCACGAGCATTGCCCGCATCGACGGCAATACGGGAGACTCCCGGCTTGCGCAAGTCGTCGATGTCGAGCAGGTGCTGCGCGATGTGTTCCCGGCCCAGCACCCGAGCGTCGAAGCGGCCGACGTCGGCACTTCGCTCAAGATCACCGGCGGCGCCAAGATCCTGGCCGCCGACGATTCGGGCTTCGCACGCAAGCTGATCGAGCAGAGCCTGGCGGCGCTCGGCGCCGAGTACATCATCACGAAGACGGGGCAGGAAGCCTGGGACACGTTGACGAAGATCGCAGCGCAGGCTCAGAAGGAAGGGGTGCGCACGCGCGACAAGATCGCGCTCGTGCTGACCGACCTGGAAATGCCGGAAATGGACGGCTTCATGCTCACGCGCCAGATCAAGGCCGACGATCGCATGCATGACATCCCCGTCATCATCCATTCGTCGTTGACGGGCACGGCCAACGAAGCGCACGTCAAAAATGCGGGCGCCAGCGGCTATGTCGCCAAGTTCGCCGCGGGCGACCTGGCCGAGGCAATTCGCCAGGCGCTCGTCGCTTGAACGCTTGATGAGCGCACGATCGTCCGAAAACGCTATTAACGGACGATAGGCTCGGGAACGAACAACGCAGGCCTGTTGCTCATAAGAGCGGCAGGCCCGCGTCGCGTTTGACCTCCCGCAGCGAGAGCACCGATTCGACCGAGGTCACGCCGGGCAATGCGCGCAGCACGTCGCGGATGAACGCGCCGTAATCTTCGAGATCGCGAGCGACCACATGCAGTAAATAGTCGGCGCTGCCCGACACGTTGTGACACGAGACGACGCGCTCGATAGCCTGAATTTCGCGCTCGAATTCGTCGGCCAGCCGGCGGTCATGCACCCCGAACCGGACCAGTGCAAACGCCGTTACGCCGATATGCAGCGCCGATTTCGACAGTACGGCGCGGTATCCCTCGATGTAGCCGTCTGCCTCGAGCCGCTTCAGGCGGCGCGCGCATGGCGTCTCGCTCAAGCCGACGGCCTCGGCGAGACTCGCGTTCGTCATGCGGCCGTCCCCTTGCATCGCCATCAGAATGGCCCGGTCGGTCTTGTCCAAAGTCATGCGTGGCTACCTGTCGTTTCCGAAGCAGCGATGGTAGCGCAAGCGCATTGGCATCGTCCTTGCGTCGGCGTCGCGACATGCAAGCGCCCCTGCCCTCCTTCAGCCTCGACGTCGCGCCATGCTTCGTCGTCTCGCCGCACCTGGACGACGCCGTCTTCAGTTGCGGCATGCTGCTCGCGAGCCGGCCCGGGTCAGTGGTATGTACGGTCTTCTGCGGTATACCGCAACCGCCCATGCGCACGCCGTGGGATCAGAGCGCGGGGCATAGCGATTCGACGCAGGCAATGCGCTCGCGCATCGTCGAAGACGAGCAGGCGCTCGCGCTGCTTGGCGCGCGGGCGGTGCGCCTGCCCTTTTTCGATAGTCAATACGAGGCGACGCCTTCATCGGCCGAAGTGGCCCAGGCGCTCGCGACGGCATGGCGGCAAAACGGCAGGCTGCCTGTGGTCGCACCGCTTGGGCTTCATCATTCCGATCACGTGCTCGTGGCGGACGCGTGCCGCTTGCTGGCGCACGAGCAACGGCTGCCGGACATGATTCTGTACGAAGAGTCCCCTTATCGGACGATCCCTGCGGTGGCGCGGCGACGGTACGAGGCATTGAATCGCCAGGGATATCGATTCGCACTCCTTAGCGAATCGCAAGCGAACGATCCATCGATGCGCCGCGCCGGGGCCGCCAACGCGAAATGGCGCGCGGTCCATGCGTATCGCAGTCAATTGCGCGCGTTCAACGATGCCCATCCGCACGACCTGACAGAGCCCGAGCGCTATGTGCGCCTCGCTATCGATCGAGCTCGGCCGCCGCGGCGATAGGCGACATCGGCGTCGCCCCATCCTCCGCTTCGCGCACGCGGCGCCGCATGTCCAACACCAGATCGCTGACGACGCGCCGCCGCGGGAAGGCCCAACCGATGCCCACAGCCAACGCGGCGAGATCGCGCACGAACGCGCCCTCTTTCGCGCAGACTGCCAGCGCGCGACCCGACGCGGCTACGGCCTCGCCCAGCGGCAAACGCAACCATGCGACGAGCGCCGCGTTACGCGCCAGCACGCGCCGACGCAAGCCGGCGTCGCGTGCGGGGGACGGATGATGTGTGACGATGAGTTCGTCGCAATAGACGATGGCGTAGCCGCGATCGAGCACATCGAGCGAAACGAGCGACTCTTCTCCGCCGATGAATAGACGCGGCTCGTATCCCCCCACCTCCCGAAAGACCGACGCGCGAAAGACGCAGGCACCCGCCATATAGCCGATCAATGCGGGGCCGGGCAGCCCGGCCTGCCTGAGCGGGCTCGCGCTCATGCGCACGCAGGTCGGATCGATATGCGCGTCGTCGCCGACGACCACGCGCCCCGATAACACGGCAACGCGTGGCGAAGCATCGAGCACCTTCACCGCATGCGCGAGCGAACCGGGCTTCCAGTGCGTGTCGTCGTCGCTGAACGCAACGTACTCGGTCGTCGCCGCGGCCACGCCGTGGTTGCGACCCGCCGCGCCGAGATTGGCCCCGCAGGCGACCACGCGCACCTCCGGAAACTGCTGCCGCAACGCCTGCGGCGTGCCGTCGACGGAGCCGTTGTCGACCACGATGACAGCGGGGCTTTCGGGTAATGCCAGCAACCGCTCGACTGTCCGCGTCACCTCACTCAATCGGTTATGCGTGAGCACGACTACTGAAATGCGAGCATTCATGATGCTTGTGCCTCCTCGCGGCCTGAGCGGTGCCGTCGTTTCCCCGGCAGCCAAGCCCGTCATCCGTTTGCGGCATAGACCGCAGCAAAAAGTACTCCCATCGATGCTTCGTCCGCACCCGCGTTCGAATCGCGAAGCACGGCAGAAGATTCAGATCATTTCCTTAATTACATCGGCCCTGTAACGGCGGCATACCGGACGTGAGGGCGCCGGGTAAAAAACACAGCAGCGCTTCTCATCGTTGCAACGCTTCTGCAGCTTTGCCCGATCGTCAGAGACGATGGGCACACGGTGTGCTCGATCGAGAAGCGACGCGCTCCAAGCGCGTTTGGCTTTGGCCGGTTCCGCGGGCGCCCCGGCGGTCTCTCAATACAAGGCAAGGACACCCCATGAAAATCGCACTCGTCAGCGAACACGCATCGCCTCTCGCCGTGGCGGGCGGCGTCGATAGCGGCGGACAGAACATCTACGTCGCGCATGTCGCTCGCCAATTGCAGCGAGCCGGACATCAAGTCGACGTGTTCACGCGGCGCGATCGCGCGTTGCTGCCGACCGTGTCGGATATGGACGGCGTGCGCGTGATCCATGTCCCGGCCGGCCCGCCGACGCAACTGCCGAAGGAACAGCTGCTGCCGTTCATGCCCGCATTCGCCGATTTTCTCGTGGGTTTTTGCCGAGGCGAGCGCACGCCCTACGACGTCATCCACGCGAACTTCTTCATGTCGGGACTCGCTTGTCTGAAGGTTAAAGCCGCCCTCGCCATTCCCCTCGTGACGACCTTTCACGCGCTCGGCAAAGTGCGCCGGCTGCATCAAGGCGCCAACGACGGCTTTCCCGATGCGCGCTTCGATATCGAAGAGGAACTCGTTCGCAAGTCGGACATCATCATCGCCGAGTGCCCGCAGGATTTAGCAGACCTCCAAGAACACTACGGGTCCGAACCTTCGCGCGTCGAAATCGTTCCATGCGGTTTCGATACGGCAGAGTTCAGCCGCGTCGATCGCACCGCCGCGCGCGAAGCGCTGGGCTGGCCGCAACACCGGTTCGCCGTGCTGCAACTGGGCCGCCTCGTGCCGCGCAAGGGGATCGATACGGTCGTGCGCGCCCTCGCGCGCCTGCGGAAAAACGGCCGCATCGATGCGCATCTTTATGTCGTGGGCGGGAACGCCGACCTGCCGAACGAAATCGCGACGCCGGAGATCGCACGCTTGCGCGGTATAGCGGCGACGTGCGGGGTCGAAGAGCACGTGACATTCGTCGGGCGGCGCGGTCGCGCGCAACTGCGCGAGTTCTATGGCGCGGCCGACGTATTCGTGACCACGCCGTGGTACGAACCATTCGGCATTACACCGATCGAGGCCATGGCGTGCGCGCGTCCCGTCATCGGCGCCGATGTCGGCGGTATTCGCTATACCGTCGTCGACGGCAAGACGGGATTTCTCGTGCCGCCGCGCAATCACGATGCGCTCGCCGAGCGCCTTGCGCGCATCGCGCACGATCCGGGCCTTGGCGAGCGCCTGGGGAACGCCGGTTACGAACGCGTGCATGCAAGCTTTACGTGGGCGCGAGTGGCCCGCTTGTTGGAGGATGTCTATCGACGTGTCGCGCGCACGCCGGCCGACGAAGTGTGCGTCGAACCCGAACGCGCCTCGCGCGCGCCAAGCATCGCACCGGCGCGTGCGGCCGCGGGTCGCGTCTGATCCCGATGCCCGCCATGTCCGTCGCGCTCGAACGCGGAAACGCCCCATGACGAACGCCGCTGTGCTGCTCGATAAGGACGGGACGTTGCTGGAGGACGTTCCCTATAACGTCGACCCTGCTCTCATGCGCTTCACCCCGGGAGCCGCCGAGGCGCTCGCCGTGCTGGCCGCGCACGGCTTCCGTTTGTTCGTGGTCAGCAATCAGAGCGGCGTAGCGTTGGGCCGCTTCCCCTATGACGCGATCGAAGCAATGGAAACGCATTTGCGACACATGTTCGAAGCGTGCGGCGTAACGCTCGATGGCGCCTATTGGTGCCCGCATCATCCGAACGGCGTCGTAGCGCGTTACAGCTACCGCTGTGCGTGCCGCAAGCCAGCGCCCGGCATGCTGCTGCGCGCCGCGCGCGAGCATGCGCTCGACTTGTCCGCGAGTTGGTTCGTCGGCGACATTCTCGACGATGTCGAGGCCGGCACGCGTGCCGGATGCCGCACGGTCTTGCTCGACAATGGCCACGAGACCGAGTGGCTGCCCGGACCCGACCGCGTGCCCACGCTGCGCGAACCCGATCTGATGCGCGCCGCGCTGGCCATCGTGCGCGACCATGACGCCGCCCCATCAACGAGCGCACACGTCAAAACCCCCATCGGCGCCCCGCCAACGTCAACCCGTCTACCTGCGAATCCGCGATGAGTGCGCTTCCCTTCAAGATCGCCCCGCTGCTTTCGCAGGCGGCCGCACGCGACACCTCTATCGCCCCCTGGGGCGAGGAAGTGAAGCGGATTCTGTGTGTGCGCCTCGATCGGCTCGGCGATATCCTGATGACCACGCCGGCCATTCATGCCCTGCGCGCATCGATGCCTGGGCGGCACATTACCTTGTTGACGTCGAGCGCCGGCGCGGCGGCAGCGCCGTTTCTGAGCGACGTCGACGACGTGATCGCCTACGACGCGCCGTGGCATGGACAGTCGGGCGAATCGTCGCGGCAAGCCGACCTGGCGATGCAACGAAGGCTCGAAGCCGGCCGATTCGACGCGGCCGCCATCTTCACCGTCTACAGTCAGAGCGCACTGCCGGCCGCGATGCTTTGCTATCTGGCCGGCATTCCGCGACGACTCGCGCATTGCCGGGAAAATCCCTACGGACTCCTGACGGATTGGGTTTGCGATACCGAGCCGCACGGCGGCATCCGGCATGAAGTCGAGCGTCAGTTGGCACTCGTCGCCAACGTCGGCGCGGTGTGCACCGACACGCGCATGCGCTTCGACATAGGCCGTCAGGCGCGCGACGCGTTGAACGTCCGTCTCGCTGCCCACGGCGTCGCCGCCGATTCGCCGCGGTTCGTCATTCACCCCGGCGCCAGCGCGCCATCGCGACGCTACCCGCCCGCCCGTTTCGCCGCAGTCGCGGTGCGCCTGGCAGCCGCCACGCCGTGGCCGATCGTGCTGACCGGAAGCGCGGAGGAAGCGCCGCTCGTGCGCGAAGTCATCGAGGCAGCGGGCACGTCGATCCGAACCCGTCTCCACGATTTATCAGGACTCCTCAATATCGAAGAGTTCGCCGCATTGATCGATAACACGACGGTGCTCGTCACCAACAATAGCGGGCCGGTTCATCTCGCCTCGGCGCTGATGACGCCCGTCGTCGATCTATACGCGCTGACCAATCCACAGCACACGCCCTGGCAAACCGAGCAGCGCGTGCTTTTTCGCGATGTCGACTGCCGCTGGTGCTACCGCGGCGTTTGCCCGGAACTGCATCACCGCTGCCTGCTCGGCGTGCCGGCCGAGGAAGTGGCCGCGGCCGCGCTCGAACTTGCGGCCCCGCGCATCGCGCAGGCGAGCGCTGCCGACACCGCAGTCACGCACGCTCCGATCCCATCCTGACCGCAGCCGGAATCCCGCCATGTACACACTCGGAATCAATGCCGTTTATCACGACAGCGCAGCCGCGCTCATCAAGGACGGAACGGTGATCGCCGCCGCCGAGGACGAGCGATTCACGCATGTGAAGCACGCCAAACGGCCGGTGCCTTTCTCGACCTGGCAGATGCCGTTCGATGCAATCGACTACTGCCTCAAGGAGGCCGGCATTACCTTGGCCGACGTCGATCATGTCGCCTACTCGTACGACCCGGCATTGTTGCCGACGATGCCGGGCCCGGCGCGCGGCGCGGCGACGATCACGCTGCCGCTCGAACCGGGGTTGCAACGGGTGAACCACCCCAACGCATCGCCGTGGGACCCGCTGTTCGTCAGCTACATCGCCAATGCGCGGGCGCAACTCATCGACGGCGCGCCGCATCATCTGGCCAAACGGTTTCGCGCGCCCGAGGGCGGACACCGCTTCGCCTGGCACTATGTCGAGCATCATCTTGCCCACGAAGCCAGCGCGTTCCTCGCCGCGCCATTCGACGATACGGCCGTGCTGACGATGGACGGCCGCGGCGAAGGCGTCACGACGAGCCTCGGTCAATTCGTCGATGGGCATTACAAGCGGATCAAGCAAGTCGAACTGCCGCATTCGCTGGGCTTGCTCTACGAATCCGTGACGAGCTGGCTGGGGTTCCTGCATTCGTCGGACGAGTACAAGGTGATGGCGCTCGCGGCGTTCGGTCGTCCCGCGTACGCCGACGCATTCCGCGAAATCGTCCGCTATCGCGGCAACGGCAGCTATACGGTCGAAGACGCCAATCTCGTCGAGCGCTTCGGCCCGCCGCGCGAACGCGGCGGACCACTCGGACAACGCCACTATGACGTCGCGAGCTCGTTGCAAACCGTGCTCGAAGAGACGGTGCTCGAGCTTGCGCGCTGGCTGCATGAGCGAACGGGGTTGCCGCGCCTATGCATGGCCGGCGGCGTGGCGCTCAATTGCGTCATGAACGCACGCGTTCGCGATGAAGGCCCCTTCGACGAACTCTGGGTGCAGCCGGCCGCGGGCGATGCCGGCACCGCGCTCGGCGCGGCACTTTGGATCGACTGGCGCGAGCGCAATCTCAAGGGCGACAAGACACGGCCATGGCACATGAATCATGCATACCTCGGCCCGTCGTACCCCGACGATGAAATCGAGGCATTCCTGCGCTGGTCCAAGGTTCCTTTCAAGCGCTTGACCGATGTCGCCAGCGAAACGGCCGACCTGCTCGCGGCGGGCCATGTCATCGGTTGGTACCAGGGGCGCACCGAGTTCGGGCCGCGCGCGCTCGGCGCGCGTTCGATCCTCGCATCGCCCATCGATCCCGGCATGCAGGCGAAGCTCAATGAAATCAAAGACCGCGAAGATTTTCGGCCCGTGGCGCCCGTCGTCATGGAAGAGCATGCCGATGCGTGGTTCGTCGACGGGCGCACGGCCCCGTTCATGCTGTTCATCTTCGATGTCCGTCCCGAAGTGGCCGAGCGCATTCCGGCAGTGCGGCACGTGGACGGTACCGCACGCGTGCAAACGGTCAATCGTGCGCAACACCCGCTCTACTACGATCTGCTCGCCGCGTTCCACGCTCGCACGGGCGTGCCGATTCTCGTCAACACCTCGTTCAACACACGGGGCGAGCCCATGGTCAATTCGCCGCGCGATGCGCTCGAATCGTTTTGGACCTCGCCGCTCGATGCGCTCGTCATCGGGCCGTTCCTGATCACGAAGAAGCAAGGAGCCGCAGCGTGAGCACGCCGGAGGCTACGCAGGCCCAGCAGTACAAGGTGCAAGCGGAAGCGGATGCACCGGCCGAAGCGTACACCCAAGCGCACACCGAAGCGCAAGCGCGCCTCGACGCACCATCGGAGCCGACCGATACGACGGGCCTGCGTCCCGACGTGTCGGTCGTCGTGCCGACGTGGCGCCGCCCTGCCATGCTCGAACGATGTCTCGAAGCGCTGGTGCGGCAGACGCTCGCGCCGCAGTGCTATGAGATCGTCGTCTGCGACGACGGGCCCGACGACGCCACGCGCGTACTCGTCGAGCGGATCGCCGATGCGCACCGCGCACGCGGTTTGCAAATCGACTATGTGCCTGTCACGGCAACCCAGGGTCCGGCCGGCGCCCGCAACGCAGGCTGGCGGCATGCGCGCGCGCAAACGATCGCTTTCACCGACGACGACACGATTCCCGACCCGCGTTGGCTCGAAGCCGGACTGGCGGCGTTGGCAGGCGGCGCGTGCGCGGCCGCAGGCGCGATCGTCGTCCCGCTATCGGACTATCCGACCGATTACGAAGCCGATGCAAGCGGTCTCGCGCGTGCGGAATTCGCCACGGCGAACGCCTTCGTCAGGCGCGCTGCACTCATCGCGGTCGACGGCTTCGACGAGCGGTTTACCTCGGCGTGGCGCGAAGATTCGGATTTGCAGTTCTCGCTGCTCAGTGCGGGCGGTCAAATCGTGCGCGCACGCGATGCCGTGGTGTTGCACCCCGTACGCCCGGCATGCTGGGGCGTGAGCCTCTCGCAGCAGCGCAAGAGCGCCTTCGAAGCGTTGCTTTATCGCAAACACCCCGTCCTCTATCGTCAACGCATCGCCAAGACGCCGCCGATCGCCTATTACGCGACCGTTTCGGCGGCATTGATAGCGGTCGCCGGATTGCTCCTGGGCCTGCCTTCGATAGCGGGCGTCGGCGCACTGATCTGGTTTGCGCTGACCTTTCGATTCTTCGCATTGCGTATGCGTGGCCGCAGCCGCGCGTGGACACACATCGCGGAAATGGCCGCCACGTCCGCGCTGATTCCGTTTCTTTCCCTCTACTGGCGGCTGCGCGGCGCGATCCGCTATCACACATGGTTTATCTGATGCGCTCACGTTCCGTCTCTTCGCCTGTCTCGTCGGCCGATGCTGTGCCGCGGCGTATCGCCATTTTCCGCGCGCTTCAGCTGGGTGACATGTTGTGTTCCGTGCCGGCGCTTCGCGCCCTGCGTCATGCATGGCCGGCTGCGCGGATCTCATTGATCGGGCTGCCGTGGGCAGCGAGGTTCGTCGAACGGTACGCCTCGCTGATCGACGAGCTCATCGTCTTTCCCGGCGCGATCGGCTTCCCCGAACAGGAAGAAACCGACGCCGCCCTGCCAAGGTTCTTCGCCGCGATGCGCGAGCGCCGGTTCGATCTCGCGCTGCAAATGCATGGCAGCGGCGGACCCGCCAACGATATCGTCCGGGGCTTCGGTGCGGCGGCGTCTGCGGGATTCCATCAACCGCAAGAGACGCCCGAGCCCGGTTTCATCCCCTGGCCCGACGATCTGCCCGAACCTCATCGCTATCTCGCGCTTATGCGAGCGCTCGGCATCAAAGCCCACGACGATTCGCTATGGTTTCCACTGACGCCGCACGATCGCTGCGAATACGCCGCGTTGGAGACGCGGCACGGAATTGAGCCGGAGCGGCTCATCGTTCTTCATCCGGGCGCCCAACTGCCGTCGAGGCGCTGGCCGCCCGAGCGTTTTGCCGAAGTAGCCGACACCCTTTCCTCGCACGGCTGGCAGATTGCCATCACGGGCACGTCGAACGAAGCGGCGATCACGGCTGCGGTGCTCGGGGCGATGACTGCGCCGGCGCTCCACCTGACCGGATCGACGACGCTTGGCGGCCTCGCTGCACTCGTTGCGCGGGCCCGGCTTGTCGTCTGCAACGACACGGGCATTTCGCATGTGGCCGCCGCGATGCGCACGCCCAGCACGGTGATCGCATCGGGCAGCGACACGCACCGCTGGGCGCCGCTCGATCGTTCGCGGCACCACGTGCTTGCCGACTACCCGCCTTGCCGCCCCTGCGCGTTCCGCGACTGCCCATACGGTCACACCTGCGCGCTCAACGTCAGCGTATCCCACGTGGTCGATGCGGCGCTCGAACAGCTTGCGCACAGCGCCCGTGCCCAGCCAGCCGACGCCAGCGTGCTGCACGCGCGCACTCCGCACCCTCCAAAGGAATCCCGCCATGCGACGTAACCGGCCGCTACGTGTGCTGACGTGGCATGTCCACGGCAATTACCTGTATTACCTGACCCAGGCGCCGCACGAGTTCTGGCTCGTGACGCGGCCGGGCAATCCGCCCGGGCATGCAGGCCGAACGGGCGTGCTGCCCTGGGGCGACAACGTTCATGAGGTCGATGCCGCGGTCGTCGCGCAGCGCGAGTTCGACGTCGTGCTCTATCAGCACCGCGACCACTGGGAACGCGATCGCCTGACGGTGCTGTCGGAAGCGCAACGCCAGCTGCCGACGATCTATCTCGAACACGATCCGCCGCAGAACAATCCGTTTTCCGAGCGTCACTGGGTGACCGATCCTTCCGTTTTGATCGTTCATGTGACGCACTTCAATCGATTGATGTGGGACTGCGACAAGGTGCCCACGCGCGTCGTCGAACATGGGGTACTCGTGCCCGACGGCGTGCGCTATACAGGCGAGCTCGAGCGTGGCGTGGTCGTCATCAACAACCTGCCGACGCGGGGCCGTCGGCTTGGCGCCGACATCTTCGCGCAAGCGGCCGGCCGCATTCCGCTCGACCTCGTCGGCATGAACGCTCAGGCAGCGGGCGGCCTGGGAGAAATCGGCAATCTCGATCTGGCCGCGTTCACCGCGCGCTATCGCTTCTTCTTCAATCCGATACGTTGGACGAGCCTCGGGCTCGCGATCATCGAGGCCATGACGATCGGCATGCCGATCGTCGGACTGGCGAGCACGGAGCTTCCAACTGTGATCGTCAACGGCGAAAACGGCTACGTCGCCACCGATGTCGACGTACTCGTGGAAAGAATGCGGGCGTTGTTGGCCGATCCCGGCGAAGCGCGCAGGCTCGGCGAGGGCGCACGACGCACGGCGCTCGAACGGTTCGGCATCGCTCGATTCGTCAAGGATTGGGACACCGTGCTGCGTGAGGTCGCGCTGTGATGCGCGCCGGCACCATGCCTTCGAACAATCACGCATAACGGGAGAAAGTGACGATGAAAGAACTCGGTCGCAAGCGAATACTCGTGACGGGCGGAGCCGGATTTCTCGGCTCGCACTTGTGCGAGAGGCTCGTTGAAGCGGGCCACGACGTATTGTGCGTCGACAATTTCTTCACGGGCACACGCGAGAACGTGGCGCATCTGCTTGGCCGCAGCAACTTCGAGCTGATGCGGCACGATGTGACGTTTCCGCTCTATGTGGAAGTGGACGAAATCTACAACCTCGCCTGCCCCGCATCGCCCGTCCATTACCAGTACGACCCCGTGCGCACGACGAAGACGAGCGTGCATGGTGCGATCAACATGCTCGGTCTCGCCAAGCGCGTGCGTGCAAAGATCTTTCAGGCGTCGACGAGCGAAGTGTATGGCGACGCGCGCGTTCATCCGCAGAAAGAGGACTACTGGGGCCATGTCAATCCGGTCGGCCCGCGCGCCTGTTATGACGAAGGAAAACGCTGCGCCGAAACGTTGTTCGTCGATTACCGGCGTCAATACGGACTCGAAGTGCGCATCGCCCGCATCTTCAACACCTACGGCCCGTGCATGCACCCGGCCGACGGGCGCGTCGTATCGAACTTTATGGTGCAGGCGCTGACGAACGAGCCGTTGACTGTCTATGGCGACGGCTCGCAAACGCGCTCGCTCTGCTATGTCGACGATATGATCGATGCGTTTATACGCCTGATGGATGCCCCCGAAGGCACTTGCGACCCGGTCAATCTTGGCAATCCACATGAAGTGTCGATGCTTGAATTGGCCGAGCATGTCAGGCGGGCGACGCGGTCGGACAGCGAGATCGTCTTTCGGCCGCTGCCGATCGACGACCCGTGGCACCGTCAGCCCGACATCTCCGCCGCTCGCGCGCTGCTCGATTGGTCGCCCACGACTTCGCTCGATGCGGGATTGAGCGCGACGGCCGATCATTTCCGCGCGCGCCTCGCCGGCCGTGAACGCGCCGCGTGCTGCGACGAAGTCAGGCGTGTGCCGTCAGGCGATGGATTTCGCCGGTGAGCACTTCGATCGGCACGGGCTTGACGAAATGCGCCGCGAACCCGGCGCGCGTCGTCCTTTCACGTACAGCCGGGTCGGTGTGCCCCGTCAAGGCGATGGCCGGCGGCGACGCGCCGTCGAATTTGCTCGCCATGTCGCGAATGCGCGCCAACACCTCGCAGCCGTCCTCGTCGCCGATCGAAATATCGCAAACGAGCACGCCCGGCCATTGCGATCGCTCGCTTTGCTCGAGGCGCCGCAACGCTTCCTCGCCCGACGTTGCGAGTTCGACCCGTGCGCCGTTCGCAACGAGCGCGGCCTCCAGCGCGTCGCGCGCCTCTTCATCGTCATCGATCGCCAGCACATTGATGCCCTCGAGCCGGGCGGCCGCGGTTGCAAGCGGCGCCCCCACCCCGTCAATACCGACAACGGGCAGCAACGGAAGCGACGCCACGTAGGCCACGTGGCCGTCGACCGACATCGGCAAAAACGTGCCGCCCGCGGCGCCCAGGATATGTTCGGCTTCGGCCGCCTGTTCGGCCGTCAGCGGAGCGGGCTCGGCGTACGCGCCCAATACCGCAAGCGAGGCTGAATTGGTTTCCCTTTTTGCACGCAACTGCACTCGCGCGCCGGGGGGGGCGTGAGCGATTTCGTTGGCGCACAGCATGGCGACCACGCGCTGAATCTGCTCGGTTTCGCCCGTGACGGGCACATCGGGATCGGTCACGCTGAGCCCAAAGTCGACGCCTTGCTCGCTCGCTTCGGTCACGACGCGGCTCGCGATTTCGGCGGCGAGATCGCCCAATCGCATCGGCTTCGCTGCCAGCTTGCGTTGCGTATGCTCGAGTTCCCCCTGCTCGCGCTGCAACGCCCACATCCGGGCATAGACTCCACCCGGCTTTGCGATGAGTTCACCGTGCCGACCCTGTTCGACGATGCGCCCATGCTCCATGACGAGGATGCGGTCGGCGTCGACGACGGTCGACAACCGATGCGCAATCACGATCGACGTGCGCCCTTCGGCGAGACGGCGAAACTCGTTTTGAATGGCGCGTTCGGAACGCGTATCGAGTGCCGAAGTTGCTTCGTCGAAGACGATGATCGGCGGATCTTTGAGGAAGGCGCGCGCAATCGCGATGCGTTGTCGTTCGCCGCCCGACAGCCGCAGCCCCCGCTCGCCGACGCGCGTGTCGTAGTGGTCGGGAAGCCGTTCGATGAATTCGTCCAGTTGGGCCGCACGCGCCGCGCGTACGATATCGGCGCGCGTCGCTTTCTCGTGGCCATAGCCGATGTTGTAGGCGATCGTATCGTTGAACAGCACCGTGTCCTGCGGCACGATGCCGATCGCTTCGCGCAGCGAACGACGGGTGACGTACCGCACGTCCTGCCCGTCGATCGTGACCTTGCCATGCGTCGGCGCGTAAAGGCGAAACAAAAGCCGCATCAGCGTCGACTTGCCCGAGCCGCTGCCGCCCACCACCGCGAGGGTCGCGCCCGCCTTCGCCCGAAAATCGACCCCGTGCAAGATCTGCCGCGCCGGGTCATAGCCGAAATCGATGTTCTCGAACGCTATTTCGCCCGTCGTGACGATCAACGGCTTCGCGTCGGGTTCGTCGCGATCCTCATCGGCGGCCTCGTCGCCGTGTTCGAGGCTGTCGCCGGCCAGCACCGCGAACATGCGTTCGACATTGACGAGCGCGTCGTTCGTTTCGCGAAATACGAACCCGAGCGTATTGAGTGGCATGCATACCTGCACGATATAGGCGTTCACCAGCACGAGATCGCCGAGCGTCATGCGCCCGGCCACGACGTACTGCACCGCCAGCAGCATCATCGCCGCGATGCCGAGACAGACGACGGCGCTCTGCCCGATGTGCAACGCCGTCAGTGCGCGTTGATTCGCGAGGCGCGCGACGACCCAATTGCTCAGCACGCCGCGATAACGCGACGTTTCGAACTCCTCTGCCGCAAAGTATTTCACGGTCTCGTAATTGAGCATGCTATCGACGAGCCGGCTATCCGATGCGGCTTCGAGCCGGTTCACTTCGCGCTGCACGACCATGCGACGCCGCGTAAAAATCATCGTATAACCGGCATAGCTGACCAGCGTGGCGGCAATGATCCAACTGAATGTGACCGTGAAATGGGTGGCGATGATGCCGATCACTGTGCCGATCTCGATGAACGACGGCAAAATCGTGAACAGCCCCACGCCGAGCAGATAGCCCACGCCTTCCGTGCCCTTTTGCACGTCGCGCACGATCGCACCCGTTTCGCGCTGCGAATGGAAGCGCGCCCCGAGACGATGCAGCCGCGCAAACGTGCGCTCTGCGAGTCCGGCGACCGTATGCTGCGTGACCGTGCTGAAGACGACGTCGCGCGCCTCGCCGAGCGCGTCGCCGACAAAGCGCAACAGCGCATAGGCCAACACAAGAAAGACGGGGAAAAGCGCGAGCGCCGTGCGATGGCCGAGATCGTCGATGATCGCCCGCAACGCGAGAGGCACGGAGACACCCGCCAGCTTGGCGACAATCATCAATGCCGCCGCTCCGAACGTCTGCGCACGGTAGCGCCGCATCGCCTGCCAGATATCGGCGGCGATGCGCCCTTTGATCCTCGCTCGTGCACGGTGCTCGATTCTCTTCACGCTCCCCTCATAGCGGCATCCAAAGGCCATCGAGGTCATCACGCAACGCACGTTCCCGCGGCCGCGGGAACGCCGCAACGCGGGACGAGGCATGCGCGTTGCGGCGGAGAACATGTGCGTGCGAAGTTGAAATTGGACGCGCATCGAGTCAACCAACCTTTAATGGACGGAGGATCACACATGAAGACGACCACGAAGACGCTACTGGTTTCTGCAATCGCGATGGCATGTGCGGGCGGGGTCTATGCCCAGGGCGCCGGCGGTTCGGCTGGCGCGGGTGGCGGCGCCGGTGCCGGTATGCGCGGCGGCGCAGCGCCGAGCGGCAATACGCTCGAGCAACCGGGTATCCAACCTGGGATGAACGGTGGCAACAGTTCGACCTACGATCAAGACCGGACGATGCGCCGTCACCGCAAGGGCACGGGCGGCTACGGCAGCCCTGGTACCACGGGCACGGGATCGGGCCGGACCACCGTATCGCCGGGGACGGAGCAAACCCACCCGTCGGGGACGACCGATGGCTCCTCGCCGCAGCAGAACGACCCGACCTATCGCGGAGGCGGAAAGGAATAGGTCACCGTTAGCAGTACGAATCAATAATGCCTGGCCGGCACGAACGCACCGGTCAGGCAGGAGAGGTCTGCCCCCTCGGTCCCTGCGAAGGGCGCAACAGACGAATATCGCGAGCGCTAGCGTATTCGCCTCAGGAATAGGACTCCCCGGCAAATTCTGCACCGTCTCTGCACGAATTACGGTCTTCGCAGAAGCACGATGAACACACGCGGCAATGCCAATCGCGAGAAGCTCGATGGAACGGTCGTTGCTGAATTGAAAGCGTGTTCAACGAATGTGGAAGGAGGAATACATGGCCCAACACCCGGCCCACTCGCAAGACCATCGGCACCCGGGGCGATCTCGCAGGTGCAGTAGCCGTTCACGAATCATCGATACGCAACAACCGCCGGTAAGTGTCAATCGGTCGTCGATGACGAGCGATGCCGGCCGCAACGATTGATCACTTCGAAAGGAGCATCGCTATGAGCATTACACCCGACCCCATGAGCAGCCGCGGCGAAGCGCGCGTTGTCGGCAAAGGCAGTTCCACCGCGGAAGGCCCGGGCCCCTATGTGATGGCCGCGAGCACCCTGGACGGCGATAAGGTGATGAGTTCCGATGGCGAAGATGTCGGCAAGATCAAGGAGATCATGCTCGACGTGTATACGGGCCGCATTGCGTACGCGGTCATGTCAAGCGGCGGTTTTCTCGGCATCGGCGATAAATTGCTCGCCATCCCTTGGAAGGCGCTGACGCTGGATACCGATCGCAAGTGCTTCCTGCTGTCGGTGACTTCCGAAATCGTCCGCAACGCCCCGGGCTTCGATAAGGATCACTGGCCGACGATGGCGGACGCAACGTGGGCGAACGAACTTCATACCTACTACGGCAGTTCGCCCTACTGGGATTCGAACGTCGAGCGCGTCGAAACCACCGGCGTCGCGTCAGGTTCCATTCCGCCAAGGGGTGAGCATCACTAACGTGTCGTAACGGCACGCCGCGCCGCGTCCTGCAAGTTGTTGGCCCGCAGGGCGCGGCGATTTTTCAACCGCCCCCAATGCCCTGCAGCACGCGTCCGGTCCCGCCGCATATCGTGCAAGGCTGTCCTTCCACCATGCCGGTGCCGCGACAGACGCGACAGGGACTTTCGCCGACTCCCGGCGCATCGGGCGGCGCTTCGTCGCCGGGGTTCTTCGGTTCCTGGGTATCTTGCATGGACGTGGTTTCCTCGGTTAGCGGCCCCCGGCGCACGTGGCCGGGCCGGCATGAGAGCCGACAGCAATAAACGGGCCGCATTCGTCGCGCCAACAATATTTGCCCTGAAGATTATGACGAGCCAATTAAACCGGGCCGCATTATCTATCACGGACTTCACGGCGACGGCTATGAAAGTTATCGTGCAACCGGCATTGGGTTGCACCCATCAAAACAAATGGGGAAGTAGACAAAGGTCGTCCTTCCGTATTGCGAACTGCGAAAGACGGTATTAGTATTGCGCCAACCACGAATCAGGCAGGGCTCAACACAAGCGAGCCACGCATTCCGAAACAATTACCGTATCGCTCCTGGATGCGTGCCTGGGGCGGGTAATTAGTACCTTGAATCACCCGGTTCAAATAAATAATCGAAAACGTTTTATAGCGTCATATGAATAGCCATTCCTACCTCTCGCAGTTTTGCATTTTTTCGACCGGCGGCCCTTCCGGTTTCGCTCAGTGCTTTACGTCGACGATGTGATTGATGCGGTCAAACCGGTGCAACTTTGCGCCGCGGCGTCAATTGGTTTGAACAATCGGCCCTCTTTTGCTGATCGGAGATAAGCATGCTGAGCCCACATGAACTCGCTACGTTGATGCTCGTCAAGGACGCTCCTGACCAGATCGTCGATCGTGCAGAGCTCTGCACGTTGCTCGAACGCCATTTGATTGCGCTCGAACAGCCGGAAGACATCGGCCTGCCGCGCCCGCGCATCACCGAAAACGGCAACTCCCTTCTCAAAGCCTGTTCGCGCTTGCGCTAGCGCGCGCGGGCCGTCGCGGCTCACCGCGATGTCATTTGCGAGGCCTGCGTTGCGCCGGCCTCGCTTCACTTCGTCAATCGCTCATAAATGGAGAAAGAACATGACCAAAAAGTTAGCGCTCGTCACGGGCGGCATGGGTGGCATCGGCGAAGCAATCAGCATCAGGCTGCATGACGTCGGCCACGCTGTCGTCGTCACCTATTCGCCGAACAACACGGGCGCCGACGATTGGCTCGCACGCATGGAAGCGACAGGCCGGCAGTTTCGCGCCTATCCCGTCGACGTAGCCGATTACGACTCGTGCGTTCGCTGCGCTGCACAGATCAAAGCCGAGATCGGTCCGATCGACATCCTCGTCAACAACGCCGGCATCACGCGCGACGCGAGCTTCAAAAAGCTCGAGAAAGATGGCTGGGACGCAGTTCTGAGCACGAACCTCGACTCGGTCTTCAACATGACGAAGCAGTGGTACGAGGAGATGACGGCGCGCGGCTGGGGCCGTATCGTCAACATCTCGTCGGTCATCGGTTGCAAAGGCGGCTTTGGGCAAACAAACTATGCGGCGGCCAAAGCGGGTATGCACGGCTTCACGAAGTCGCTGGCGCTGGAGGTCGCGCGCAAAGGCGTGACCGTCAATACCGTGTCGCCCGGCTTTATCGCCACGCGCATGGTCATGGCCGTGCCCGACGACGTCATGAAGACGAAAATCCTCCCGGACATCCCGGTCGGCCGCCTGGGCCAGCCCGAGGAAGTCGCGGCGCTCGTCGCCTACCTGTGCTCGAACGAGGCCGCGTTCGTCACGGGCGCCAACATCTCGATCAACGGCGGTCAGCATCTGCAGTGAGCGCGCCCCGGTGGCGCAACGATCGCTGATCTGCATGGCGGCATGAGCGTTGCTTCGTCGGCGGCGCCGACGCGTGGGCCGATCGAGTCCGAGCGGCTCCCGCGTGCGCCGGCACCCGCGCCGATACGACCATCAGAGGAAACGCCCATGCAGTTCGCCTTGGCGCGCCACGCGCTCGCTGCCGCTTTGCTGTCCGCCGCCGCCTGTCTGGCAGCCGAACCGCCCACGCCGCCCGCTGCGGCTGCGCGCTCGAGCGAGCGTGCAACCGCGACGGCGACATCGAGCGCTCCCGCATCCGCTGCGCATTCGACGCAGGCCCCACTCGTTGCCGCGCCGCCTTCGGAGACGCTGGGCGCGCTATATCGTGCGGTCGAACTTGCACACCTTTTCCCCGACAGCAAGACTTTTGCCGATATGACGCCGAAGGAGGCGCCCGCGCGCATCGTCGCTGCCTATGAAACGGCGCGCACGCAAGCGGGCTTCGATCTGCGCAGGTTCGTAGAGGCGCATTTCGTACGACTGCGCCATGATGCGCGGCCGTATATCTCCGATCCGAAACAGACTGTCGTCGCGCATACCGACACGCTGTGGGACGTGTTGCGCCGCGATCCCGACGCAGCGGCCAGACCCTGGTCGTCGCTCCTACCGCTGCCAGCGCCCTACGTCGTGCCGGGCGGCCGCTTCGACGAGGTCTATTACTGGGATTCGTACTTCATCATGCTCGGGCTCGTCGCGAGCGGCCGCAACGATCTCGCGAACGACGAACTCAAAAATTTCGCCACGCTCATCGATCGCTACGGGCACATTCCGAACGGCAATCGAACCTATTACCTGAGCCGCTCGCAGCCCCCGTTCTTCTCGCAGATGGTCGGTCTGCTCGCGCAGCGCGATGGGGACAGCGTCTATCTGCAGTATCTGCCCGAGCTCAAGGCCGAGTACGACTACTGGATGGAGGGAGCGTCGTCAGTGGGCCCCGGTCATGCCGTGCGGCACGTCGTTCGTCTTTTCGACGGCACGGTGCTGAACCGCTATTGGGACGAGCGCGATGCGCCGCGCGACGAATCGTATCGGGAAGATGTCGACACAGCCCGCGCCACGCCGCAACGCAATTCGAAGGATCTCTGGCGCAACCTGCGGGCCGGCGGAGAAACGGGCTGGGACTTCAGCTCGCGCTGGTTCGGCGACAACCGCACGCTCGCGACGATCGATGTCACGTCGCTCGTGCCCGTGGACCTCAATGCATTGCTTTACGGGTTGGAGCGCACGCTCGCCAAGGCGTACCGGCTGCAAGGCGACGCGACGCGCGGCGAGAACTTCGAAGCGCGCGCCGCCGCACGCGCCGAAGCGATCCGTCATTGGCTGTGGGATCCGCGTATCGGCGCATTCGCCGATTACGACTACGTGCATCGAACGCCGCGGCACCGATTGACGGCAGCCACCGTCTATCCGTTGTTCGCAGGCGTCGCGTCGCGCGAACAGGCGCGGGCCGTAGCGGAATCCGTCAAACGTGGGCTGCTGCGGCCTGGCGGGATGGCGACCACCCAGGTGGCAAGCGGCCAGCAATGGGATGAACCGAACGGTTGGGCACCGCTGCAATACCTGGCCGTGATCGGCCTGCGGCGCTATGGCGAAGCCGCTTTGGCGCAGACGATCGCCACGCGCTGGATACGGACGAACGTTGCCTACTACGCGCGCACGGGCAAGCTCGTCGAAAAGTACGACATCGGTGGCAACGCGGCGCAGGCCTCGGCCGGCGGCGGCGAGTATCCGCTGCAAGACGGCTTCGGGTGGACCAACGGCGTCTTGCGCGCTCTGCTGCAGCTTTATCCGAACGCGGTCGATGTCCGCGCTGCGGTGCCGGCCGTTTCGAAGGCCACCCGGCAGGCCACCCGGCCGGCTGCGTCGGCCTCGGGGTCTGCGGGCTAGGGTTCCAAGCCCTCGTTCGGATCGACCGGCGTGTCGATCCGATCGGGCTCGATGTCGGCATCGTCGATCAGGTTAGCGTCGCCATCGGCCGATGAACGCTCCCCGGTACCCGCACGGTCCGTGTCGCTCGCCAGCTCGGCATCGCCAAGTTCGAGCGCGTGCTCGTCGAGTTCGGAGTCTCTGTCGAATTCATGCCGCTTTGCGCCGGCGATGTCGCTTCCGCTATCGGACGAATCGCTCGGGCCCAGCGCGCCCGTGTCGCGACCGGGCGCCTCGCCGCCGCCCGCGTCCGGGAAGTTATCGGGGTTCAATGTACTCATGAGATCTCCTGTGGAATCGACCTATCCGTGGTGGAGTCATGTTGACGATGTCGATCAACGTTGATCGATATCGATGCCCGCTGATCGATATTGCCAAAACGGACGTCGACGAGCCGCAGATCGACGTTGCCGTCAACCTTCCCTCTCCTCAGCAACGCGCGCGCCACCTGCCCGCTCGTCTCCGGCACGCCTTATGCGTGCCTTCACCATTGCGAAAGCGTTTTCGAAAGGAGACTGTCATGAACATCCACAGCGGCAAATCGCAGGATGAACGCGTTGCCGCCCGCAAGCGGCAGAAGCAGCCGTCGCTCGAACAGCCCGGCGGCGCAATGGCCGTCGAAGGCACCGAGGCCGACTCTACCCATAGCTGCGGCGAGTTGTCGGAAGCCGGCAAGCGCGCTTGGCGAACGGGAACGGGCATGGACGGCGGCGGCAAGTGTCGCTGACCTCGCGCCGGTCGCCGGAGCCAGCGCGGTTGGTTTGCGCCGGCTTCGTCGCATCGACGCATCACCGCACGAACAGGAGAAAGTTATGCGTCCTCACAGCACTTCCACCACCCCAGGCGCCGCGCAAGGCGCGCGTATCGTCGGCGAAGGCAACGAGTCTTCGTCCGGGCCGGGGCCCGACGTCATGGCCGCCAGCACGCTCGACGGCGATAAGATTTTGAGCACGGACGGCGAAGAAGTCGGCAAGGTCAAGGAAATCATGCTCGACGTTCAGGCGGGCCGCATCGCTTACGTCGTGATGTCCTGCGGCGGCTTTCTCGGTATCGGCGACAAACTGCTCGCCATCCCTTGGAACGCGCTGACCCTCGATACGACACGCAAATGCTTCCTCGTTTCGCTGTCGTCCGAGCGGATCAAGAACGCACCGGGCTTCGATAAGCAGCAATGGCCGTCGATGGCCGACGCGACCTGGGCGACCTCGGTCCACCAGTACTACGGGCGTGAGCCCTATTGGCGCGGCCTCGGCGCAGATGACGAGTACGAGGCCGATTACGACGTCGCGCGCGACGATTTGGACCCGGACGCACCCGAAGCGGGTGGCGTGAAATTGTAGGTTCGATCGTCTGCGCCGCCGGTCGTTCGCACGGCCGCCGCGTCGCGGCGGGCCGTGGGATCGTTCAGCGGCGCAACGTCCTTCTCATTTGCTGGACCTCGCGCGGCGCGACCGGTTGCGCTTCGTTGCCCCACGCGTTGCGAACGAAGCTCAGGACGCGCGCAATTTCCGTATCGTTGAGCTTCTGCGCGAACGACGGCATGCGGTGCGGCTGCGGGCCGCCGATCGTCTCGGGGCTGCGGCTTCCCTCCAGCAGCAGGCGGATCAGCGACGTCGCATGCGGCGCGACGACAATCGGGTTGCCCGCGAGCTGCGGATACTTATCCGGCTCGCCCCGGCCATTCGCGTGATGGCAGCGCGCGCAAAACGCGTTGTAGAGGCCTGCACCCGGATACTCGACCGCGCCGGTGCGCAACAGTTGTACCGTGCCGGCGTTGCGCGCGGGGTCCGTATCGACATGCCCGCTCTTTTCTCGCGGCGGCAGCGTCTTCAAGTAAGTGGCTATGGCATGCAGATCGTCATCGGTCATGTATTGGCCGCTGTCTTCGATCACTTCGACCATGCTGCCGAACGCAGCCAGGCCCCCACCGTGCCCATGCTTCAGAAACGCGGTGATGTCGTCGGCCGAAAAGCGGCCCAGACCCGAATCGGGATCGCCGGTCAGGTTCGGTGCGAACCAATGGTCGTTCGTGCCGCCCGTCAGATAAAGACGATCGCCGTCGTTGTAGCCGCGCTCCTGATAACCCGGGCCGCGTGGCGTGTGGCACGCGCCGCAGTGGCCGAGGGCCTGCACGATATAGGCCCCGCGATTCCACTGCGCGCTGCGGTCCGCGCGCGGATCGAACCGCTCGTGGGGCGCGAACAGCTCGTCCCATGCGACAAGCGCCCAACGCTGGTTGAACGGAAACGGAAGCTTCGTCTCAGGTGCAGGCTTCGGCACGGGTGTGACGCCGTGCATGAAGTACGCGTAGAGCGCATGCATGTCGTCGTCGCTGATCTTTGAAAACGAAGGGAACGGCATCGCAGGATAAAGACGCTTGCCCCCCGGTGCGACGCCGTCTCGCACGGCGCGAACGAAATCGTCATAGGTGTAGCGGCCGATGCCGGCCGCAGGGTCGGGCGTGATGTTGCTCGTCCAGATCGTGCCGAACGGCGAACCCATCGGCAAGCCACCGGCGAACGGGGGCGAAGGCTTCGGCGGCGTGCCCGTTGGCGCGTTCGTGTGGCAGCCGGCGCAATCTGCAAGTTTGGCGAGGTATGCACCACGCGCGATGAGGGCAGTATCGGCGGAGTTCGTTGCAGCCACCCCGGTCGCCACATTCGGCGTATTCGGCGTATTGCCGCGAGCGGCCTCGTCCGCACGCCCCGGAGCAATCACCGCGAGCAGCAAAACCGCGCACAAGCATGCGGCCGCCATCGCCGATGCGCGTCGAGCGAATCGTCTTTGCAGCAATCGTCTAACACCGCTCCGGCCGATCAACGTAACCCCCTTCGTCATCGATGCGCCCGCGTCAGCTCACATGCAGGCCTTGACGAGCGCCGTCGCCACATCGGTCGCCACGAGGGCAAACAGAAACAACACGCTCGCCATCAGGCCCAACCGCGCCACAAACGCTTCACCCTCGACCTTCTTATCGATCGTCTCGGGCGTCTGACTGCGCCGCGCTTGCGTGAGGCGGCGCCAGTTGCGCCACGCGAGCCATGTGCCGAACATGCCGATGGCCAACATCAACCCGCTCATGCCTACCACGCCCCATCTAACGGCCGGCGCCAGCGGAACGCGCAGCGGGACATCGTGCGGAAAGCAGGCTCGCGCGATCAGCGCCTCGCCGGCGCAAATCTGCAGCACCCACGCGGCAGGCGTCGCCAGCACGCCGATCGTCAAGATCAACGTTGAAACGGGCTCGCCACTCAAGGCACGATTCGCTTGCATTTCACTTCAACCAATAGGGCGTCAGGTAAAGCGTCGTGAAGATGAACAGCCAGACGACATCGACGAAGTGCCAATACAAGCTGCCGATCGTCAGCGCGGCATGGCGCCTTTCATCGAAATAGCCGAGCGTGGTCCACCAGCCAAGCAGCACAAGCACGCAAAGGCCCACGAGCACGTGTGCCAAATGAAAGCCCGTGATCGTGAAATAGAGCGAACCGTATAAGTGGGATGTCGGCCCGTAGGGATGGTCGTGCCATTCATGCAACTGGATGCCGACGAACGCAATGCCGAGCACGACGGCCACCGCCATCATCGCCACGGCCCAGCGCTTGCGCCGACTGCGCACGAATCGCTCACACAGCCATGCGAAGACACTGCTCGATATGAGAATGGCCGTGTTGACGGACGAAAGGCCGAGCTTCGGCAACCCTTCGGGCGGCCAATGCACCGTTTGCTGCACGGCCAGGTACAGGTAGGAAAAGATCAGATAGCCGAACAGCGCTGCCTCGGTCGCGATCAGCATCACGCAGCCGAGCATGCCGCTCGCGCGCTCGCCGGCGCTGCCGACCGGTAACGCGTTCGCCGGATGAAGCTGGACCGCTTGCGCATCGTCACTCATCTCACCGCTCCTCCACCGGCATGGGCTCGCGCTGCACAAGTTCGCGCCGCGGCCATAGCCAGACGACGATCGACACGCCGCATGCCAACGACATCGCGAGCGCCGCCCCCCACCAGCGCAGCGCAAGCGCGGCAAAGAACAAAGCGGCGAACAGGCCCAACATGAAGGGCGCATACGAATCCTCGGGCATTTTCAATATCACGTACGGTTTGCCGCCGAGCGCGGTGGTGCCCAGCGCCTCGCGCCCTTGCCCGAGCAAATAGCCCTCGTCGAGATGCGAACGCGCGCGGGGCGGCTTCTCGGCCTCCTCTTCCATGCGGGCCTCCCAAAGCGGATGCCGGCTCGCGACGATCGGCAGGACTGCGAAGTTGTAGGGCGGCGGCGGCGACGGGACCGACCATTCGAGCGAAGGTGCGTCCCATGGGTTCGGGCCGGCCAGCGGCCCGCGCTTCAGGCTGTAGATGAGGTCGACGAGAAACACGAGAATGCCGAACGCGAAAACGAACGAGCCGATCGACGTCAACATATTGACCGTGTTCCAGCCCATATCGGGCGAGTACGTATAGATGCGGCGCGGCATGCCGAGCAGCCCCGCAATATGCATCGGAAAAAACCCGAGGTTGAAGCCGACGAACATGAGCCAGAACGCGATGCGTCCAAGCCGTTCGCTCATCATGCGGCCCGTGAATTTCGGAAACCAGAAGTAGGTACCGCCGACGACGGGAAACACGTTGATGCCGATCAGCACGTAATGCAGGTGGGCGACGACGAAATAGGTGTCGGTCAGTTGCCAATCGAGCGGCACGGCTGCCGTCATGACGCCCGATACGCCGCCGATGACGAACAGCAGCACGAACCCCGCGAAAAAGAGAAACGGCGTTTTGAAGACAGGACGCCCGAGCCAGATCGTCGAGATCCATGCGAAGGTCGCAACCGCGCTCGGGATCGAAATGATCATGCTGGCCGATCCGAAGAACGCAAGCGCAAGCGGCGGGATGCCCGTCGCAAACATGTGGTGGATCCAAACGACGAAGCCGATCACCATGGTCGCAACCGTCGAAATGGCGACGGGCCCGTAGCCGACGAGCGGCCTTCTGCAAAAAACCGGAAGTGCGTCGGAGACGATGCCCATGGCCGGCAACACCACGACATAGACCCAGGGGTGCGCGAACATCCAGAACAAGTGCTGCCAGAGCAGCGCGCGTCCGCCTCCGCCCGTCACGTCAAAGAAATGCATGCCGATTCGCCGATCGAGCCACAACATGAAGAACGCCAGGCTCACCGAAGGCACGGCAAACAGATTCCCGACCGAGGCCGTCAACGTGCCCCAGACCAATACGGGAATGCGATCGATCGACATGCCCGGGGCGCGCATCCGCAGCAACGTGGCGACGAAGTTTGCGGCGCCAACCGACGTCGAGATGCCGAGCAGCACCATGCCGAGGGCGTAGACGTCGATGTTCGGTCCCACGTCGTAGGTGAGACTCGACAGCGGCACATAGTTGAACCAGCCTGCATCGGCACCCTGCCCTAACGGAAAGCTCGCATAGAGGAAGAGGCCGGCAAAGAGAAACACCCAATACGACAATGCGTTCAGGCGCGGAAACGCCATGTCGCGCCCGCCGAGCACGAGCGGCCATAGGTAGTTCGAGAACCCCGACAGCACGGGCAATGCATAGAGAAAGATCATCGTCACGCCGTGCATCGTGAACAGTTGATCGTATTGCTCCGGCGTCAGGATGCCCGCATTGGGGCGTGCGAGCTGCACCCGCATGATCAACGCTTCGATGCCGCCGATCAGCAGGAAGATGAATGCGGTCACGAGATAGCGCAGGCCAATCGTCTTGTGATCGACTGTCGAGAGCCAGCCGCGCCACCCGGGGCGCGCCTCCCATAGGTCGTGCAACCGCGCCTTGCCGGCCTCATCGATCGTGCCGCGTTGCAGCGGGCGCGATAGACGGACGGTGCCGGGCGGGTCACCGGGCAAGGCGGAGATAGGCGTCTCTGACATCGTTCATCGCTCACTGCAAAGTGGACAGGTACGCCGACAACGCGGACGCATCGGAAGCGGACAACGCTATCGACGGCATCAACGAATCGGGTTTGATGCGCTGCGCGTGCTCGATCCAGTCGAGCTGGTGTTCGGGCGTGTTCGTCAATTGCCCCGCCGCGATCAAACGGCGCGAAGCGAGATGCGTGAGATCCGGGGCCTGCATGCCGTTGGCCGAGCTGCCACGCACGGCATGACACCCGGCGCAGCGTTCATCGAAGATTTTCTGGCCCGCGCGCGCATCGGCGGTAGCGGCAGTCGAAGCGCTACGTCGTTGCGATTCGCGCCATGCGTCGAATTCGGCCTGCGGCTGCGCCACGACTTCGAAGGCCATATGCGCGTGCTGCGCCCCGCAAAACTGGGAGCACTGCCCCCGATACACGCCGGGCTCGTCGGCTTCGATCCATTGCTCGTTCGTTTGCCCCGGGATCATCTCGGTCTTGCCTGCGAGTTTCGGCACCCAGAATGTATGGATGACATCGGCGCTGCGAAGCTCGACGCGCACGGGTACGCCTACCGGAATGTGAATTTCGTTGGCCGTGACGAATGTGCGCGAAGGGTCGGCCGCGTCGGGATAGGCGACCTTCCACCACCAATCGTATGAGGTCACTTCAATCGTCAACGGCGGCTCACGCGAAGGCGAGGCCACCGAGTCAAGTGTGATCATCGCGTAGATGAGCGCTCCGAACAGCGCGATCGACGAGATGCCCGTGCCGATCGCCAACCATCGCAACCCGCCGGCATCAGGCGGCAACCTTTCGGCCGCACCGGCCGGGGGCGCTTGGCGACGCCTCGCAATCGCGACCACCAGCAGCACCGCGATGACGATCATCACGGCCGACACGAGCGCCATCAGCGCCCAGCCCAGTCGATAAGTCGGCGCCGCGGCCGGGCCGGCCGCGTGCGTCAAATATTGAAGCGGTGCGGCGCTCATCGCCCGATGCGGTCAACCGGCGATGCCGCTCAAGCCGTTGTCGCTGTCTCCGGTCGGATTCTTCGCTTTGCCTTTCGAACCCGAGCCAGGCGTATCGTCGCTGCCAGGCGTATCGTCGCTACCGCCACCGTCCTCGCTGGCACCGCCTTCTCCCGGCTTCGGCGACTGCTTCGGATCGATACGCGTCGCACCGCCCACGGCGGGCGGGTCGCTGGCCGGAAACGACTCGTCTCCACCGTGGTCGATGCGTTCTTCCTCATGATTCTTTTGGCTCGCTTTCTTGCCGCTTGCGTTTGACATGACACGCCCTCCACGACGCTTGGAAACCAACGCTACGACGCAAATGACATGCCCGCTTGTTCGGAGGCGGCGGCAGGAACGCGGCATAACGCTTGCTGCGTCGCCGAGAGCGGCAGCATTTCCGCTGCGAAGCCGCATTCCCTGCGCATCGCATCGACATTGATTGGCACTCCACGATGAAGTCCGTCTCCACCGATAGTTCGCGCGCTATGCAGACGCAACACGCCGGCCCCGAAAACGCTGCAGATGACGCCCGCACCGCAACGCCGATCCGCGCGGTGCGCGCGCACGCCTACAAAATTCCAACCGATGCACCGGAAGCGGACGGCACATTCGAATGGACTTCGACCACGCTCGTTGTCGTTGAAATCGAAGCGGGCGGATGCACAGGCCTGGGTTATACCTATACCGACGCGTGCGCCGTGACGCTGATCGAAGACACGCTCGCCAACGAATTGCTTCATCAGCACGCCGGAAGTACCCGCTCGTTGAGTGAGCGCCTGTGGCGCCGCGTGCGCAACATCGGGCGCGCCGGACTTTGCGCCACCGCGATATCGGCGCTCGACTTCGCACTGTGGGACCTGAACGCGCGCTTATTGAACCTACCACTCGTCCGCTTGCTCGGCGGGCCACTACGCGAGCACGTGCAAGTCTACGGCAGCGGCGGATTCACGAGCTACGACGACACCAGGTTACGCGAGCAACTGGCACACTGGGTCAAGGTCGACGGTTGCACTGCCGTGAAGATGAAAATCGGCGCCGAGCCCTCGCGCGATCCCGGCCGCGTGAAAGCGGCGCGCGATGCGATCGGCGCTGACGCCGCGCTGTTCGTCGATGCGAACGGCGCATTGACCGTCAACGGTGCGCTGCAAGCGGCGAACCATTTCGCCGAATACGGCGTCGCCTGGTTCGAGGAACCCGTTTCGTCGGATGATCTCGCAGGCATGCGACGCGTGCGCGATGGCGCGCCGGCGCAGATGGATATCGCCGCCGGCGAATACGCCTACACGTGCGACGATTTTCGTCGAATGCTCGAAGCGCAGGCCGTCGATGTACTGCAAGCCGATGCGACGCGCTGTGGGGGCGTCACGGGCTTCATGCAGGCAGCACAACTATGCGACGCGTGGCACATCCCGCTCTCGGCGCATTGTGCGCCCGCATTGCATTGCCATTTGGCCGCTGCGGCTCCGCGCTTGCGGCATATCGAATGGTTTCACGATCACGTCCGCATCGAATCGATGTTGTTCGACGGCGCGCCGCGCGTCGCGCACGGCACGATCGCGCCCGATCTCTCGCGACCGGGCTGCGGGCTCGAATTCAAACGGGCCGATGCCGCGCCTTTCGCAGTATGAACGGCAGTATGCAAGGAGACATGCGCTCATGAATCGCACGGCCGACGGAATCGTCGCTGCCATCGGCGTCGCCGCGGGCGCGCTGGCAGCCGCGACGATTGTTAAAGCCACCCAATCGCAGGATAGACAACGCCGGCCCGGCATCGCCGATACGTTGGGAACGGCGCGCCTTGTCGTCGCCCCGGCATTGCAGGCGACGCGCATGGGCAAGAAGGTGGATGCACACATCCATGCCGCCCGCGCATTCAATCGCAGTTCCGCGTTGCTCGCCTGGTCGGCATTGGCGGACTCGGCTATCGAACATTACCGTGGCTCGTTCGAGAATCGCGCGATGTTTGCGCCGCTCATCGTCGGCACCCTTTCATTGGCGGCGGGGATTCACGGCGGCGCCGATGATATGGGCAGCCGACACCCGCTGCGCAATGCGATCTATCTGGCGGCTGCCGGCGTCGGCGTGGCCGGCACAGGGTTTCATCTGTATAACGTGACGAAGCGGCCGGGACGATTCAGCTGGCACAACCTGTTTTACGGCGCGCCGCTGGGAGCGCCTGCCGCGTTACTGCTATCGGGCGCGCTCGGCGCCGTCGGCGAGCGGTTGCGCGACGAACCCGCACATGACCCACGGCTGTTCGGCATGCCAGCCGGAAAAGCGCTCGCATGGGTCGCGGCTGCCGGCATGATCGGCACCGTAGGCGAAGTTGCACTACTGCATTTTCGCGGCGCCTTTCACAACCGCGTGATGTATGCACCCGTGACGATCCCGCCGATCGCAGCGGCCCTGCTGGCACGCGCGGCGCTCGCACCGCCGCGAGCGAACAGGTGGACGCGCTTTTGGCTCCGCGTCACGGCCGCACTCGGCGCGATCGGCGTCGGCTTCCATATCCGCGGCGTGGCGCGCAATCAGGGCGGCTGGCGCAACTGGTCGCAAAACGTCCTGAACGGGCCGCCGCTGCCTGCCCCACCCGGCTTTACCGCATTGGCGACGGCGGGCCTCGCCGCCTTGCGTTTGAGGGAGACCGAACGTTGAGCATCGACCACCGACCACGCTATCCGGGCTACGACGTCATGCATAAGCGCGACACGCCGTCATGGGACGACGTGACGCGAGAAGTCATCGACGAGCGCCTCGCGCAGCCCAATCTCCCGCGTTTTTGCAACGACGCGCAGTGGCGTACGTTAAGCGCGCTCTGTTCGCTCATCGTCCCTCGTTCGCATCGGGCGACGGATGAAGCGTCTGCGCAAGACAGTACGGCAAAACGCGAACGTGAAAGCGATCGTTTCGTCGCGCCTACCGTGCCCGTCGCCGCACTCGTCGATATGAAGCTGTTTCACGACGGCCGCGACGGCTATCGCGATGCACGGCTGCCGCCCCTTCGCGATGCATGGCGTATCGGTCTGGCCGCTCTCGATGCGGAAAGCCGACAGGCATACGGCGCGGCATTCGCGGATATCGACGAAAGCCATCAGCGCGAACTCGTCACGCGCATGCAACGAGGCGAGCTTAAAGACAGCGCATGGGAAGGGATGGCAGCGAATGTCTTCTTCAGCTTGCGTGTGCTACACGACATCGCGAGCGCCTATTACGCCCACCCGCAAGCGTGGAACGAAATCGGCTTCGGCGGCCCCGCGAATCCGCGCGGCTATGTGCGGATGCAGGCGAATCGCCGCGATCCATGGGAGGCCTCCGAAGCGAAGCCGGGACGTGAAGCGCGTGCGCTCGAGGAGAATCGTCGTGCGCGATGACGCTTTGCACACGCCGCGCGGCAAAGACGGGCGCGCACCCGACGTATTCACCGTAGGCGGCTGGGTGCCGATGCAGGAATATCCGCAGGACGACCCGGTCGACTTCGCGATCGTCGGTACCGGTGCGGGGGGCGGCACGCTCGCTTGCCGCCTCGCCGAGCAAGGCTTTCGCGTGGTCGCATTCGATGCGGGCGCATGGTGGCGGCCGCTCGAAGAATTCGCTTCCGACGAGACGCATCAAGCCAAGCTGTACTGGACCGATGAGCGCATTTGCGACGGCGAACAGCCGCTCAAGCTCGGCAGCAACAATAGCGGCAAAGCGGTGGGCGGCAGCACGGTCCACTTCGCCATGGTGTCGCTGCGCTTTCGCCCCGAATGGTTCAAAGCGCGCACACTGCTCGGCTACGGCGCCGACTGGCCGATCGACTGGCGCGAGATGTGGCGTTATTACGCCTATGTCGAAGATGCGTTGAAAATCTCCGGGCCCGTCAATTATCCGTGGGGGCCGCATCGGCCCCGCTATCCGTACCGCGCCCACGAGCTCAATGCTGCGGCACTCGTACTCGCGCGCGGTTGCGATGCGCTCGGCATCCCTTGGTGCCCCACGCCGCTCGCGACCGTGTCGGCGCCGCGTGGCAAGTCCCATCCGTGCGTCTATCGTGGCTTCTGCGTGACGGGATGCGCGACGAATGCGAAGCAAAGCGCGCTGGTGACCTGGATTCCACGCGCCGTGAAGGCTGGCGCGGAGATACGCGACTTGTCGATGGTCGGGCGCGTGGTCCTTGACGAACACGACCGCGCCCATGGCGTCGAATATTTCCGCGAAGGACGGTGGCAATTTCAACGCGCACGCAACGTCGTCGTCGCGGGTTATGCGATCGAGACGCCGCGCCTGTTGTTGATGTCGGCGACGCCGCGCTTTCCGAACGGCCTCGCGAATCGTTCAGGGCTGGTCGGCAAGAACCTGATGGTGCAGTCGAATCAAGCCGTCTGGGGCCTGATGGACGAAGAGATTCGCTGGTACAAGGGACCACCTTCGCTCGCGATGACCGAGCACTGGAACTATACGGATAAGGGTAAGGACTTCTTCGGCGGTTATTGCTACATGAGCCAGGGACCGCTACCGAATGCGTGGGCCGCCGTGCAAACGGGACGCGGCTTGTGGGGCGAGGCGCTGCACAGCGAAATGGAGAAGTACAACCACCAGGCGGGGCTGAAGATCGTCGGCGAAACGTTGCCGCAGGAGATGAATCGCGTCACGCTTGCCGACGAGAAAGACGCCTACGGATTGCCGATCGCACGCGTCACGCATTCTCTTTGCGACAGCGACACACGGCTCGTCAAGCATGCGCTCGATTTCATGACGACGGCCATCGAAGCAGCCGGGGCAAAAGAAGTCTGGCGGCAGGAAGACGATACCTGTCACTTGAACGGCACGGCCCGCATGGGCGACGACCCGGACACGAGCGTGGTCAACGCCGATTGCCGCAGCTGGGACATTCCCAATCTTTGGATCTGCGACGGCTCGGTGTTTCCGACCGTCGGCGGGGTCAATCCCTCACTGACCATTCAGGCGATCGCATGCCGCACGGCCGACCGCATTGCGGCGCTGCGCTCGCGCGGGGAATTGTGATTCGTCGACTCGCCCGCCCGGGCACGCTGGTTGCGCGAAACGACAAAGGAACGTCCATGTCATGGAGGACAAGCTATCGTGGAAAACGCGCAAAACAATCCGACGCAGAGTCAGCAAAACGAAATCGCCGCGAAGAGCCCTGCGAAAACGCCTGCTGCCGGCGATATGCCCGACGCGGAGACGCAGGCCCGCGAATTCGGCAACAACAAGCGTGCGACGTCGGCGCAATCCGTTGCAGCCAAAGACCCCGCTCCGTTGCCATCGATCGAGCACGGGACCAGGGACGCCGACAGCCCGGACCCCGTCGCACGCGCGAACGCGCGGATCGTATCGGTGGACAATGCGGGCATGGCCGCTTCGGACGACACAGTGGACACGGACGGCAAAGGGCTCGAGGCGCGACGCGACGCGTCGATATGGCAGGACAACGTGATCAATTCCAATGCGTCCCTCGAAAACAACATCCCGGTGCGTGCGCAGGGGTTGGTCGATTTCGATAGCCGCCCGGGCGGCAACGTGCCGATCATCACAACACGCGACGGTTGGCGCGTCGCGTATCACGGGACGGTCGATGTCAAGCGGCGTAACGGCTCGCGCGCCGAGCAGGTGTTCACCCTGGAGCGGACAGGGAAGGGGTACACGCACGGGTAGCGGGGCAAAGGGGTAGCCCTCCCGCCGCGGCGCCGGTGAAGCCCAGCCGGGTCGCTTTGATGTCGGCATGCGATATGCAAGCAATGAACGCACCGGTGTGCGATCGCCTGGCGCATCGACAACAAAACCGCCTCCCGGAGACTGTCATGGCTCGCTTACCTCACCTTCCCCATATCGTCGTCATCACCGGTGCGAGTGCCGGTGTCGGTCGCGCGGCGGCGCTCGCTTTTGCCGAGCAGGGCTCGGACGTCGCATTGATTGCGCGCGACGCAGAAGCCTTGGAAGAAGTCGCGCAAGCCGCACGCGGCCACGGCGTGCGCGCGTTGACGATTCCGATGGACATGACCGCCGCGGATGCCGTCGAAGCGGCGGCAGAGCGTGTGGAGAGAGAACTCGGCCCGATCGACGTATGGGTCAACAACGCTATGGTGACGATGTTTTCGCCTGTCAGCGAGATGAAGCCCGTTGAGTTCGCGCGTATCACGGACGTGACATACCTGGGCTACGTCTGGGGCACCATGGCTGCGCTAAAACGAATGCGTGAGCGCGACCGGGGTGTCATTGTGCAAGTGGGCTCCGCCCTTGCCTATCGTGCCATTCCGTTGCAATCGGCCTATTGCGGCGCCAAGCATGCGATTCGAGGATTCACCGACGCACTGCGCTGCGAACTCATGCATGACAAAAGCGGCGTGCGGGTGACGATGGTGCAGATGCCTGCGCTCAATACACCGCAGTTCGATTGGGCGCTGAGTCGTATGCCCGGTGCGCCGCGCCCGGTCGCGCCGGTCTACGAGCCGGAAGTCGCTGCGCGCGCAATCGTTTGGTCGGCGCAGCACCCGCGGCGGGAACTGCATGTCGGGCTCTCGTCGATCGCAGCCATCGTCGCCAATAAGATCGCGCCGGGATGCCTGGATCGTTATCTTGCGAAGCGTGCGTTCGGCGCTCAGCAACGCAAAAGCGCGACCGATCCCGAGCACTCCGTCGATCTATGGCATTCGGTTCCGGGGTTGCACAGCGTGCGCGGCTCCTTCAGCAACGAGGCCAAATCGACATGCGCCTCACTATGGATCGATACGCATCGTGGCGCCGCGGTCGGGGCGGCGATGGTTGTAGGGTGGTTGGGCTTGGTCGCGTTCCTCTCGCGACGGGGCGGCACGGGGCGCGGGACACGCTGACATCGGGCGCGATCGGCATCGAAAGAAGGTGCCGGAATGCGAGTAGCTCAGCGCGGTTCATCGCCGTTTGTCGAAAAGAAGAAGTACCTCCATGCAGGGCTGCCACCTTGCTGGATGTATTCGGGAAAAGAAGCTTTCAGCATGACCCTCTCCGCAGACGTATCGGTGAAAAAGGCATCAGCGACGTCACGTCCCTGCTCGTCGACATAGGTGCTCACCGTCATCGTGTTGCCCGAGCTCGATTGGACATACGGTTTATCCGTGTCGAATTTCGCCGCCCACGCTCCGTCCAGTTCGAACGTCACCAGCGTGTGGCCCATCGGCTTGCCGCCGTAGGTGACCACTACCTGCGCGTGGTTCTCGGACTTGCCGTCCGCCGGTACGCCGTCGAGCGTGAGCGAACTCAGCGCGATGGCGTATGGCCAAGACGGTGAACGGAACGTGAAGTCGACGGAACGCCCTTCCACTTTCGGATGATCGGGAAGCGATGCCTGGAGCGTTGTCGTCCCTGACCAAGGCGCGGTGAAGTAGGCGTAGGCGACGTCCTGCCTACCGTCGTTATGGGTCTTCACGTAGAGCGTCGAGCCGGTGGACCCGGGCAGTACGTCCGCTCCGCGCATATCGAAGGCACCCTCTCCCTGCAATTCGAATTTCACCGTTTGCGGACCCGGAAGTCCGGAACCGTTGCAACTGACGATGGCTTGGGCCATGTTCTCGGAGATGCCGTCGGCCGGGACACCATCGGGTGTCATCGAACTCAATCCGAGGAAGTAGGTGCGAGGCGCCGTAAACTCGAATCCCTGCGTTTGCGGCTGCGTTTGCGGCTGGCCATCCAGGCAAGCGGTTAGCGTCACCGCCTCCGCCACGTTATCGGCGAAACAGGCTTCAGCAATGTCCTCCTGAGCGTCGTTATCGAAATGCGTTTTTACATAGAGGACAGTGGAGCTGGAATTGGGTTGAACGTAACCTGCCGGCTTGGTTGTATCGAAGCGCGCCGACGTTCCGCTATCGAATTCGAACCTGACGATCTGCGGTTGTGTGAGCCGTCCGCCGTTTTCCGTGACGACGGCTTGCCCTGCATTCTCGGAATTTCCGTCGGCCGGTTGGTTGTCAGTCAGCGAGCTCAGCCCAAGGTGATAGGTCTCATTTGTCGCAAACGTGAAATCCAGCGTTTTGGGCTTCACTTCGGGATGGTTATAGAGAAAGGCCCTGACCTCCACCTTTTCGGCCTGGGTATCGGAGAAACAGGCATCGGCGATGTCCTGGCCTTTTTCACTGTGCGTCGTGACATAGAGCGTCCGGCTATCGGACAGGGACTGCACCACGTTCGGCTTCGTGATGTCGAAGCTGGCAGCGCCGCTCATGAATTCGAATTTGGCGATCTGCGGCTCTGTGAGCGCGCCGCCGTTTTGCGTGACGACGGCGCGCGCCGCGTCCTCGGCATTTCCGTCGGCAGGCTGGCCGTCTGTCAGAGCGTTCAGCGCAATCTCGTAGGTCTGACTCGCAATGAACCTGAAATCCAGCGTTTGCGGCGTGAGCGCCGTGTCACCAACGAGCGAAGCTTCGACCGTGACCGTTTCCCCCACTTCGTCGGTCAACCAGGCGTCGGCGATGTCATGACCGCTCGACGCGTCGAAATGCGTCTTCACCTGGAGAACCGTGTCGGTTGAGCCCGGTTGAACGTCGGGCCTGCTCACGTCGAACCTGGCCGACGCCCCGTTCTCGAATTGGAATTGCACAACCTGCGCCGCTTGCAGCGCCCCGCCGTTGTGGGTGACTACGGCTCGACCCTGGTCCTCTGACGTTCCGTCGGCCGGCTCACCGTCCTTGATCGAGAGCAGCACGAGGTTGTAGCCCGTCGAACCCGTGAACGCATAGGGCGCCTTGCTGCTGACACTCGGGTCGTTCTGCATCGTAGCGAGCATCTCGCCCGAGTCGGTATTCGTATCGGCGAATGTCAGCGTTGCGAGGCCGAATGAATCTGTCGTCGCGATCTTCTTCTGCGATCCATCCTCGAATACCGCCGACCCGCTGATGATTTCAAACACGATGGGTTCGCCAGGCTCGAGCCATTCGCCGAATGCAAGCTTCGCGCACGCCTGGTTCGTCATCACGCCGTCCTTGACGCCGTCGATACGAAGCCAAAGATTGTAGTAGGCTGCGTCGGCCTCGCCGGCCGGCGCCAAAGGAAGCGACTCTTGCGGCTTTGTCATGATTGATCCGTGAGTTGGCGTTGTCGATCACCGGTCAACATCGATGGCTAAACGGAAGGAAACGAAATGAATTCCACCGGATACTGAAGTGGGAGCATCTGTGCCTGCCCCGTGACTGAAAAGGCGACCTGTACTTTCTCCGCGCACTTGTCGACAATCTGCGCAGACCCACTGCCGTCGTCGTTCAAATAAACGACGCGCGTTTTCGGTGTCTCCAAATCGGCGCCGACGATCGTCGCTTGACTGTTCGTGTCGACGATCGTGACCGTCACGGTCTGATCGACGAAAGCGTCCATTACCTGGAAATAGATTGTGCAGGCCGTCACGCCATCGCTCGGCACGTAGGTCGTATAGGCGTATTTCTCGATGCCTGCGGCAGCACTGCCGTCCAGATAGTCGCCGAAGGTCGCGGGCACGCTCGGCATGCCTGCAACCTTGTTGGCGTAAACGGTGATGATGCTTACGCGCCGATCGCCTGAAGATACGGTGAAGCTCGCAAGGCCGAAACTATCGAGTCGCGTTTTATAGGTCGTTGGATCACCCGGGTCCGCTTCGACAATCTGGCCCGCGGTCACCGAGATCGTCACATCCAGCCCCGGCTCGCCGAAGACGGTGCCGCAATTGCAGGGGTAAAGGTCTGTCGGCTGTATGGACGCCTTCGGGGCGCCTACGGTGGAGGTCACCTGCAGCGAGGCGATGTCGGACCAGGAAGTGACAACGTTGGTTTTGAGCGAAGTATGTTTCGCGCCCTGGCGCAGCACCTCGTAATACGCCGCGCCGGATCCGAGATCACCGACCGCACGGATATCGAGCAGAGGGATTTTGTCGGCGATATAACCCTTGTCGTAATCGGCCTTCGCGACAGTCATCGGTGATTGCGTCTTATACGCCGCTTTGGGGAGCACATTGCCCCACTTATCCAAGCCTTGCCAGTAAAACGTGACTTGATCGCCTGGCTGAAGGCCGTAATTCGTACGAACGTGTGCCCCGTCTACCGTTGCTATCGTCGAGTAATACAACACACCGTCCGAAGCTTCAGGAAACGTTGGTCCGGGATACCCGACCGCGGTTGATCCCTGAATCGCGACGGGGGTAGCAGATGAAGTGGCGACATCGTTCACCAGGTTCCACTTCTGGTATGTCGCTTTGTAAGTTCCGTTCGGAATCTTGGCCGGGTCGACTTTCGCGTCCCATGAGGACGCGTGGGGGTCGCCGACAACGACCGCAATTTCAGACGTGACGATGACCCCGGACTCTGAATCCATCAAATACGCCCATATCGTATCGCCCGGCGTCGGATGCCAAAGACCTATCTGACCATTGGGAATCCGAATAAGGACAAATTCACCCGGTGACAGCGCTGCGACATCGATGACCCCCGCCTGGTTGGCTTGCGGAAGCGACGGTGCGTTCAGTGAGAACGACTCATCCAACGCCGCTCGCTGCGTCTGCATGTGCGTCATGCTGCACTCACCTGCACCTTCGGAGGATCGACAAAACTCACCTGGAATGGGGCAAGCGCCTCTGTGCCTGGCGAGTTCGGAAGCGAAACGTTGACGTTGACGGTTTCCGCCGTTTTATCGACGATCATGATGACCGCTGTGCCATCCTCTTCCAACTCCACGTCGCGCTGTTGGCTTCCGCCAGAGGCAACGATGGTCGCACTACCGTCAACGCTGACTCTGACGACCTTCCACTTGTCGCTATCCGCTTTTACATACACGCAGCATGGCGCGACGCCATCCGCAGCCGCACCCGTCGTGAAGTTGTATCCGACGAGATGCTTGTTCGGATGGTTGTAGGGGTTCGCATCGGTGTACTTTTGAAATGACGGGTTCCCCGTCGCAGTGGGTCCGCCGCTGGGGTCTTTCGCTGTGACCACGATAGCGAACAGCTTCGATACGTCGGGGGGAGCCAATGAGTACGGAGCACGAACCAGAAACGCGACACCCCCGCCGTTATTGTCGAACGTGGTTTTGTAGGGGCCCGTGCCGTAAGACGTTCCGTCGCCGTCATATAGGTTACCGGGCGGCGGCACAATCAACTCACCACCCGTAAGGTCGCAGTACACCGTATCGCCCGGGGGCCCATAGACATTGACCCAGCAGCAAGGCTTGATCGAATTGTCGTCGATGTAGTACGCCGCCAGCGTTGTGGCGACCACTGTTACAGAGGCAGGCGCTTGCCCCGCGGGATCGCGGTTGTCGCTGTCCATTGATACGCTCTCGATATGACCGTGTGTGAAGCATTCAAGAGGCATCCGCAGACCCATGCCCGCGGATGCCGTCACTCGCACGAAGCGCGCGCCAGCATGCGCGCGGCTAACTCATATTCGCCGTGTTGATATTGACGTTAAGCGCACGGGAATTTATCAGGACGCGCGAGCCCTTTGGCTGAACTGTATAGACGAAATAGCAGATACTTGTCGGGTACGAGCCACCGTCCTTCGAATCCCAACCTTTGAAGCCCTCCACAGGGAAGGTCAGCGTTACTAACGGCGGAAGAGCGGGGGGAGAGCCCGTCAATGCAAGTGTTACCGAGGCCGTCGCATTGATAACAGCCGATTGCGGTATGTCGCCGCCTGCTGCCCAGCCCTTCAACACCGCGGTCGCGGTCAATACGTCACCGACTTTCGGCGTCCACCCGTTGCTGGCTTGCTGAAGATCGACATCGATGGCTACCCCATAGGCGGTAATCCAGGTCTTGTTGATCGTGCCTTGTGTGTGTGCTGTGGGGCTGAGCACGGGGGCCGTCAGTACGCCAGGCGTCGGCTCACCTTCCAACTGTGTACTTATGCCGTAAAATCCGTTAATGCTGCTCGGACGCAGATCATTGGAACCGACGTTAACGGCAACAAAAAGGACCTGATTAAGCTTTCCCGGAACCGCAACGTTATCGCTGTAATAAAAAGCGCTTTTTGGCACGTGGATATTCCACTGCCAATTGTCGGTGTAAGGAGAGCCGGGCACCGTATAAGGGCCTGCACACAGCGCTCCGTTGATGACCAAATAGATTTGATCGCCTGCTTTCTCACCGGGAAAATTCGTGATCGTGACTTTGACGGTTGTGCCGTCGTCGTTGTAGTTGTCGTCATCGTCGTCATCGTCGTCGTCGAGATCTAACGTGTATGTTCCGTCGGGCTGGCGCGTTACATTCATGACCGTCGGCGAACGGGGGTACGCCGTGTCGGTGGCATCCACAACGAGGAAGCTCATTGGAGCGGGCGTAAAATCCGTCATATCGTAGCGAGGTACGACACTCCCCACGACTGAACCACTTTGCGCCTCGGCAACCAGATAGAGATCCGCGACGCCCTCGCTATTCGTCTCCATGCGGATGAAATAGCCGCCCTGCTGGTCATCCTTGACGAGCAATCCGCCTATGGGTTCAACCTGCAACCTATCTGGATACTCCGCCGTCTTCGACGTATACGTGTTCATCAGGTTGTCGAAAAGGCCGATCGTCTTCGCGCCCGACTCGTGCCATTCGACTACATAGTCAGAGAGTTTGGTTGGCGGGACTGTGGTGTTGTCAACGACCGTGCATGAGAGGTGCGTGGTGTACTTCCCGCCTTCGTCATTCGGAGCGAACTGGTCACCTTGATTGGGCTCACTAGCGAGCGGCACGGGAACCAGCATCTTGTCCGGGCCCGAGAGGGTCACGGTTGGGTCGTAGTTCAAAACCTGGTAAGTGACTCCTGCTGCATCTGTCGGTGGCGTGATGGTGCCCCACATTCCACTGGCCTTCGCATACACGTTTATCGTGCCCGATAGGTCTTCGGGATCGTGGCGAATGCCAAGGCGCGCAGTGCCCTTCGTGGGATCGGCTTCATTGATTGATATCGGCACGTTTTGCCAATCAGGTTCACCATAAAGCTTAACGAAGCCGCTGCTGTGCAGCGAGTTGCCCTTGGTAAAATCGATCGTCGCGCCCTTGGGAATATTGTTTCCCACAGCCATCTGGATGGTCGCGACGATATACCGTCCCTGGTGTTGATAAATATTCGTGTTATCGCCCGGGCTCAGCGTGATGGTACTCCCGCCGCCAGGCAGAGCCGTGTTGTGACCGTAGGACATGACAATTACCCTCCATGATTTGGGGGACTTGCACTTCGGGGAATAGATTAAGCACGCCTGACCGCACACTGGCTGCGGCGTTTGTTCATACGCTCTGCGATTCGTATGTTCCCGATCCCTCAATGCAGTGTCAACGCAGCATTCGAGAATTTTCCCGGGGCGATCGAATTGACGAGATTTACAGCAAATTTTAAAATTCCGGCAAAATCTCAATATATAAAACTTTCCTCGCAAATGTCGACGCAGCCCCCTCCGACGCAGGTTCCAAACCTTGCTAAGATCCATTAAGCCTTTGCTTCGCAAAATGGATGGCCGAAGGTTTTTCCACACTACCGGAAAGACGGGAAAGATCCGCTTCCAGAAAGTGGCGCGCCATGGAGCGGCTTCTCATCGATCGATGAAATCGAATGTTCAAACATCAGGATCAATTGAGGACATTTTCCAAATATTGAGCAAACACGCCCCGATTTCAATTGCCTGAAGGCGCCACTCAAATCATGATGATTCCACAAAAGAGAAGGTCTCAAAGAAAGGGACGCCAGGACGCCGCAAATCGGGAAAGCGATAGCCAGGTCGTGCGTCACGAACAATTCGTGCACGTAAAGCCGATCGATTCAGGCGACATCCCATTGTCGGGAATCGTACCGACACATCGCTTGCGCCGCTCCGTCGTGCTGCTCTCGATGGCAGGCACGATCACCGCCGCGAGCGTTTCGCCCTGTGCCGCCCAGGTCATCCTGAATCCCGGAAGCGGCGCGGGCGCACAGGCTGCATCGGGCAACGGCGGAAGCGGCGGCAGCAATAACGGAGGGGGTGCAGGCGGCAGCGTCGGCGCCAGCGCAGGCCAGGTGGGAACGCTCGCGCAGGGCGGCAACGGCGCCGGCGCGACGTCGTGCGACACGAAGCCTTACCTTGCGGGCTGTGGCGGCAAGACCGGCCTGACAAACACACCGATCAGCGGCAACGCGCAGGGGGGAGACGCCGTCGCCGCCCTGCGCGAGCGTTCCCGCCT
>NZ_PNYB01000032.1 GCF_002879855.1 Trinickia soli
CCCGCCGCCCGCCCTCTCTTTTTGCTCGTTCCGCATGACTCGAATCGTCACCCGCGCGTGCCCGCCCGCCGATGAAGCAGCGCTCATCCGGCACGGCCTGCACCCGATCCTGGCCCGTTTGTATGCCGCGCGAGGCGTGCGCCTACCCGATGAGATCGAAACGGCGCTCACGCGCCTCGTGCCGCCGGCCGATCTCAAGGGAGTGGACGATGCGGCGCAATTGCTCGCGCAAGCCGTCCTCGCGCGCAAGCGCCTGCTCGTCGTGGCGGACTACGACTGCGACGGCGCAACCGCCTGCGCCGTGGCTGTGCGCGGGATGCGCATGTTCGGCGCGCAGATCGACTATCTCGTTCCGAACCGCTTCCAGTACGGTTACGGGCTGACGCCCGAGATCGTCGAGCTTGCCGCCACGCGCAAGCCCGATCTGCTGATCACCGTCGATAACGGCATCGCGAGCGTCGATGGCGTCGCCGCCGCCAACGCGCTCGGCATCGACGTGCTCGTCACCGATCATCATCTGCCCGGAGAAACGCTTCCCGCGGCGCGCGCGATCGTCAACCCGAACCAGCCCGGCTGCCGTTTTCCGAGCAAATGCATCGCGGGCGTCGGCGTCATGTTCTACGTGCTGCTCGCGCTGCGCGCCCGCCTGCGCGAGCTCGGCGCATTCGGCGAAGGGGGCGCGCTCGCCAAAGCCGGCATCGCCGAGCCGCGGCTCGATGGTCTGCTCGACCTCGTCGCCCTCGGCACCGTGGCCGACGTCGTCAGGCTTGACGGCAACAACCGCGTGCTCGTCGCGCAAGGCTTGTCACGCATCCGCCGCGGCCGTATGCAGCCGGGCGTCGCCGCCCTCTTCCGTGCGGCCGGCCGCGAAGCGCGCACTGCCTCGGGTTTCGATCTGGGCTTCGCATTGGGTCCGCGCCTGAATGCCGCCGGGCGACTGTCGGACATGTCGCTCGGCATCGAATGCCTGACGACGGACGACGTGGGCCGTGCCTGGGAACTCGCGCAGCAGCTCGACGCGATGAATCGCGAGCGGCGCGAGATTGAAGCGGGCATGCAACAGCAGGCGCTCATCGAAATCGCCGCGCTCGAAACCGAGGACCGCGCCACGATCACGCTTTTCAACGAGAGCTGGCACCAAGGCGTGATCGGCATCGTCGCGGGCCGGCTGAAAGAAAAATATCACCGCCCGGCATTCACCTTCGCCCCGGCCGACGAGAAGGGCGAGCGCGTGAAGGGCTCGGGCCGCTCGATTGCCGGTTTCCATCTACGCGACGCGCTCGATCTGATCGCCAAGCGCGAGCCCGATCTCATCGTCACGTTCGGTGGCCACGCGATGGCGGCCGGCGTCACGCTCGCCGCGCGCGACGTACCGCGCTTCGCCGCCGCGTTTGAAGCCGTCGCGCGCGAGCAGCTCGACGACGACGCCCTCGCCCGGGTGGTCATGACCGACGGCGAGCTGGAAGACGCGTATTTCACGCCGCAGGTCGTCGAGCTGATCGATGCGGCCGTCTGGGGCCAGGGCTTTCCGGCGCCCACGTTCTCGGGCGAATTCGACGTCGTGTCGCAAGCGCTCGTGAAGGACAAGCATTTGAAGCTGCAACTCGCGCGCGGCCGCCAACGCTTTCAGGCAATCTGGTTCAACCACACCGAGTCGCTGCCGGCGCGCGCCCGGCTTGCGTATCGGCTCGCGGCCGACAGTTGGAACGGCGTCGTGCGCGTGCAACTCATCGTCGAACACGCGACAGGCGTCCAGGCGGGGGACAACGCGAGACGCTGAAACAAAGCCAGGCAGGGGCGAGGCACAATCTCCCGCGACGCCTCGCTCAAGCAGCCGGGACAAGGCCCCGATCGGCTATAATTTCTCCTTTTTACGAAGCCGAAAAGATCGACATGGAAGCCGAACGCCTGAACGCGATCGAAAGCTCACTGGCAGACCTGCGCCGACGCGCGGGCGAGCTACGGGGGTATCTTTGACTACGACGCCAAAGCCGCGCGCCTGGCTGAAGTCAACAAGGAACTCGAAGATCCGAACGTCTGGAACGACTCGAAGCATGCCCAGGCCCTCGGCCGGGACAAGAAATCGCTCGAAGGCGTCGTTCTGACCCTGTCCGCACTCGATACCGATTTGCGCGACGCGCAGGATCTGTTCGACATGGCTCGCGAAGAGGACGACGAAGACACGCTCATCGCCTGCGAAGACGACGCCGCGAAAATCGAGGCGCGCGTGGCCGATCTCGAGTTCCGCCGGATGTTCTCGAACCCGGCCGACCCGAACAACGCCTTTATCGACATCCAGGCCGGCGCCGGCGGCACCGAAGCCTGCGATTGGGCGTCGATGCTGCTGCGCCAGTACCTGCGCTATTGCGAGCGCAAGGGTTTCAAGACCGAGGTGCTCGAAGAATCGGAAGGCGACGTTGCCGGCATCAAGAACGCGACGATCAAAGTCGAGGGCGAATACGCCTACGGCTTCCTGCGCACCGAAACGGGCATCCACCGCCTCGTGCGCAAATCGCCGTTCGATTCGTCGGGCGGGCGGCACACGTCGTTCTCGTCGGTATTCGTCTACCCCGAAATCGACGATTCGATCGAAGTCGACATCAACCCGGCCGATTTGCGGATCGATACATACCGCGCATCGGGCGCCGGCGGGCAGCACATCAACAAGACCGATTCGGCCGTGCGGATCACGCACCTGCCGACGGGCATCGTTGTGCAATGCCAGAACGACCGCTCGCAGCACCGTAACCGTGCCGAGGCCATGGCGATGCTCAAATCGCGCCTGTATGAAGCCGAAATGCGCAAGCGCCAGGCCGAGCAGGACAAGCTCGAGTCGAGCAAGACCGACGTGGGCTGGGGCCACCAGATTCGCTCTTACGTGCTCGACCAAAGCCGCGTGAAGGATCTGCGCACCAACGTCGAAATGAGCAACACGAAGGCCGTGCTCGACGGCGATCTCGACGATTTCATCAGCGCGAGCCTGAAGCAAGGCGTCTAAGCGCAGCAGCGGACACACCATGACCGAATCGACTCTCCCCCCCGCCGACGCCGCCGTCGACGAGAACAAGATCATCGCCGAGCGCCGCGAGAAATTGCGTCTGCTGCGCGAGGCGGGCATTGCCTACCCGAACGATTTCGTGCCGACGCACCGCGCGGGCGATCTGCAAACGCAATACGCCGAAGCGGACAAAGACGCGCTCGAAACCACGGCGCTGCAAGTGGCCATCGCCGGCCGCATGATGCTCAAGCGCGTCATGGGCAAGGCGAGTTTTGCAACCGTCCGAGACGGCTCGGGCCAGATCCAGTTCTTCGTGACGCCGGCGGACGTCGGTGAGCAAACCTACGAAGCCTTCAAGAAATGGGATCTCGGCGACATCATCGCCGCCCGCGGCGTGCTGTTTCGCACGAACAAGGGCGAGCTCTCGGTGCGCTGCACCGAGTTGCGCCTGCTGTCGAAAGCGCTGCGCCCCCTGCCCGACAAGTTCCATGGCTTGTCCGACCAGGAAACGCGTTACCGCCAACGCTACGTCGATCTGATCGTCACGCCCGAGGCCCGCAACACGTTCGTTGCGCGCACGAAAACCATTTCGTCGATCCGCAGGTTCATGTCGGACGCCGGCTTCATGGAAGTCGAAACGCCGATGCTGCATCCGATCCCGGGCGGCGCCGCAGCCAAGCCGTTCGTGACGCATCACAATGCGCTCGACATGCAGATGTTCATGCGGATTGCACCCGAGCTCTATCTGAAGCGATTGGTCGTCGGTGGCTTCGAACGCGTCTTCGAGATCAACCGCAATTTTCGGAACGAAGGCGTGTCTCCGCGGCACAATCCCGAATTCACGATGATGGAGTTCTACGCCGCGTACACGAATTACACGTGGCTCATGGACTTCACCGAGGAGTTGATCCGACAGGCCGCGGTCGATGCGCTCGGTACGGCAAACATTTCGTACCAAGGGCGCGAGCTTGATTTGTCGAAGCCCTTCCATCGTTTGACGATCACGCAGGCGATTCGCAAGTACGCGCCCGACTACACCGATGCGCAACTGGGCGACGCCGCATTCCTGCGAACCGAACTCAAGCGTCTTGGCGTCGACACGACTCAGCCGATGTTCCTGAACGCCGGCGTCGGCGCTTTGCAATTGGCGCTGTTCGAGGAGACAGCAGAAGCGCAGTTGTGGGAGCCGACGTTCATCATCGATTACCCCGTCGAGGTTTCGCCGCTCGCGCGTGCGTCCGATTCCGTGGAAGGCATCACCGAGCGTTTCGAGCTGTTCATCACGGGCCGCGAAATCGCCAACGGATTCTCGGAGCTCAACGATCCCGAAGACCAGGCCGCCCGCTTCAAGAAGCAGGTCGAGCAGAAGGATGCCGGCGACGAGGAAGCGATGTACTACGACGCCGACTACATTCGCGCACTCGAATACGGCATGCCGCCGACAGGCGGCTGCGGGATCGGCATCGACCGCCTTGTCATGTTGCTGACCGACAGCCCCAGCATTCGCGACGTCATCCTGTTCCCGCACCTGCGCCGCGAGGACTGACGCGCCCCGGCCACAGCAGTTTGTAACCATCGGTAAAAGCCGTCCGCAGCCTCGCTTCGGGCGGCTTTTTTTCGTCCGATCTCACCCTTGCAAAAACGTCAGATTCGTTCGCTCCCACAAGAAAACGCGCGCCGGCCTGCTTTGAATCGTTTAAGCGGCGTTACAAATTGAAACGAGCGCCTCCCGCCGATGACGGACACTAGCGATGTTTAGACCGCACATCCTTCGTTATTCGCGGAGGCACAACATGAACAATCCGACCACATCCCCTCGCCGCTTACACCCGCTGATTGCGGTGGCGGCCGGCACCATTATCGTCGCAAGCCTGGCCGCCACGGCCGCTATTACGGGCGTGTTCCCGAAGGCGTCCAGTTCCAGCTTCCAAACCGATCAATCGCAGACGGCCCAAGTGGGCTCGCAACCGGTCGTCGACTCGGCCGCGCCGGCCAACACGGCCAATGTGGCCGGGCCGACGAGCGAGCAACCGCAGCCATCGGCGCCGTTGTCTGCTCAACCGTCGCGCTTGGCGCAGGCAGCACCATCGGCGCCAGGCCAGCCCACTTACACAGGGCAGCCGGGCCAACCTTCGTACGCTCAGCAGCAGCCCTACGAGCCGGCACCCGGTCAGCCGCGGCAATATGCGCAGCAACAGCAACTCGCGCAACAACCGTACGCTGAGCCGCAGCGGCCAAGCGGCCAATCGGCCTATTGCTCGACCTGTGGCACCGTTGAATCGATCGCGGCCGTCAGGCACGAGGGACATGGAACGGGTGTCGGCGCAGTGGGCGGTGCGGTGGTCGGCGGCCTGCTCGGCAACCAATTCGGCCGCGGCAACGGACGGCTGGGCATGACCGCGCTCGGCGCTGTCGGCGGCGGCTTCGCCGGCAATGCAGTGGAAAAGCATTTGCGCAGCGAAACAAGCTACCAAGTGCGCGTTCGCATGCAGAACGGCCATCTGCGTTACTTCAACTATCGCCAGCCGCCGGGGTTCCAGCAAGGCGAACGCGTTCACATCGAACACGGCACGCTCGCGGCCGGCTGAAGATCCTGGAGGCAATGGAGGCAAAGCGCCTCCCGGCAGCGAAGCGCAGGTCACAGACCCGCGCCGCCAATGAGCCACCCAACGAGCCACCCAATCCGGCGTCAGCCATAAAAAAGGCGACCATGCTTCGGTCGCCTTTTTTCATATCCGCAATCAACGCATGTGCAGCAGGCCTGCCCGGCCCACCGCTCACTCGCCGAGTTTCACTCGGCCGCGTCTTCGATCCAAGCCAGTTGGATTGCTTCGAGAATCTTTTCGCCGGACCGGTTGGGATCGTCATCGAAACCGTCGAGTTCCATGACCCACCGATGCAAGTCCGTGAAGCGAATCTGCTGCGGATCGATCTCCGGGTGCTTGTCGGTGAGGGCCATCGCGATATCTTGCACGTCCGTCCACTTCATGGCTGCTCCCTCCTTCGGTCTTAGTGATTTTCTTTCGCGTGATTGATCGAGTAACGCGGGATCTCTATGACGAGATCCTTGTCCTGCGGCACTTGCGTCTGACATGAGAGCCGCGAGGTGGGCTCGAGCCCCCACGCCTTGTCGAGCAGATCGTCTTCGTCTTCCTCGGACGGCGTGAGCGCTTCAAAGCCTTCCCGCACGATCACATGACACGTGGTGCAAGCGCAAGACTTTTCGCATGCGTGCTCGATTTCGATGCCGTGTTCGAGCAGCGCGTCGCAGACGCTCTCGCCCGGAGTGGCCTCGAACACCGCGCCTTCCGGGCACAGTTCGGCGTGGGGCAGGACAACGATTTGAGGCATAGAAAATTCCGTTCTAACTGTAGGATGCGGGGCGGCAAGCGGCGCTCGCCTTGTCATTTTATAGCGGTGCCCGGCCTCAGATTTCGTCGAGCTTGCGACCGGTCAACGCTTGACGAATGCTCTTGTTCATTCGCCGCGCCGCGAATTCGTCGGTTCGTTCTGCCAGCGCTTTGGTCGCCGTTTCGATGGCGTCGGCGTCGGAACTCTGCGCCGCATCGCGCAATCGCGCGAGCGACTCGTCCACTTGCGCTCGCTCATCGGGCGCGAGCAGTTCGCCGTCGGCAGCCAGCGCAGCCTGCGTCGCCTCGAGCAAACGTTGAGCTTCGACTTGGGCCTCGCGCAGCGCCCGCGCGCGCATGTCGACGTCCGCCGTTCGGAAACTGTCTTCCAACATGCGGGCGATTTCATCGTCGGCCAGGCCGTACGATGGCTTGACGACCACCGATGCCTCGACACCCGAGTGCTGCTCGCGGGCGAATACCGACAGCAAGCCGTCTGCGTCGACCTGATAAGTCACACGGATGCGCGCTGCGCCGGCGGCCATCGGCGGAATACCGCGCAACTCGAAACGCGCGAGCGAACGGCAATCCGAGACCAGTTCCCGTTCGCCCTGCACGACGTGGATGGCCATGGCCGTTTGGCCGTCCTTGAAGGTCGTAAACTCTTGCGCGCGCGCGACGGGGATCGTCGAATTGCGCGGAATGATTTTTTCGGCGAGGCCGCCCATCGTCTCGACGCCGAGCGACAGCGGAATGACGTCGAGCAGCAACCAATCGTCTCCGGTGCGATTGCCGGCCAGCAGATCGGCTTGAATAGCCGCGCCGAGTGCCACCACCTGGTCGGGGTCGAGATCGGTCAACGGCGGTTTGCCGAAGAACGCTTCGACGGCGCGGCGAATCACAGGCATGCGCGTGGCGCCGCCGACGAGCACAACCCCTTTGACATCCTGCGGCGCGATCTTCGCATCGCGCAGCGCCTTGCGCGTCGGCCCAAGCGTGCGTTCGACGAGCGAGCGGACAAGCTCGGCGAACCGGCTTTCGGTAATGGACACCGAGATCGACGTGCCGTCGGCCAGCGTCGCCTCGACCGCCGCTTGCGGCACCGTCGACAACGCCTCTTTCGCGCTGCGCACGCGGTCGAGCAGCAGACGGACGTCTTCGGGCGCGAGACCCTGCGGCGCAAGCCCGACTTCGGTCAACACGTGGCGGAACAGGATGTGGTCGAAGTCGTCCCCGCCAAGCGCGGAATCGCCGCCGGCAGCGAGCACTTCGAACACGCCCTTGGTCAGCTTCAGAATCGACAAATCGAACGTGCCGCCGCCGAGATCGTAGACGGCGTAGAGGCCTTCGGCGCCATGATCCAACCCGTATGCGATGGCGGCCGCCGTCGGCTCGTTGAGCAGGCGCAATACGTTGAGCCCGGCCAATCGCGCTGCATCTTTCGTTGCCTGGCGCTGCGCTTCGTCGAAGTAGGCCGGCACGGTGATGACCGCGCCGACGAGCTCGTCGCCGAGCGAATCCTCGGCTCGCTGGCGCAGCGTGGCCAGGATCTCCGCCGATACCTCGACGGGGCTCTTCACGCCATCGATCGTGCGGATCTGCACCATGCCCGGCGCATCGACGAATTCGTACGGGGCGTTCTCCGCGCCCTCCACTTCCTGCCTCCCGCGCCCCATGAAGCGCTTGACCGAGACAATGGTGTTGCGCGGATCGAGCACGGCTTCCTCTTTGGCCGTATGGCCGATGCGGCGCCCGCCGCGTTCGAGGTAGCGCACGACCGAGGGCAGCAAAACGCGCCCCTGCTCGTCCGGCAGCGCTTCGGGAATGCTGTTGCGGACAGCCGCCACGAGCGAATTCGTGGTGCCTAGATCAATGCCAACCGCCAGCCGCCGCTGATGCGGCGCGGGCGCCATGCCGGGTTCCGAAATTTGCAGTAGAGCCATTCTGGTCAGTGTGGTTCGTGCGCCGCCGAGTCGCGGCGGAAACATCGATTATCTCGCGCGGCGCGACCTTCGCGCTGCGCTTATCGCTCCAAGCGGCTCCGGCCCGCATGACGTACCGGCGCCCACGTCGTCCGGGCCCGACAAACGGCCCAACCAACGGGAAAGCGCGTTCAATGCTCAAGCCGCTCGATTTGCCGGCTGATTTCGCCTGCGACGCGCTCGAGAAACATCAGTTGCCGTACCGCCTCGGCGGCCGGTTGATCGGCGCCGTTGTCGAGCAGCGCCGAAAGCCGGTCGAAGCGCGCGCGCTCTTCGTCGCGTAGCTCCTGATGCAATGCCATCAGCTCCCCGACATTTCTGGCGTCGGCCGCATCTTCGACGCGCTCGCGCCATTCCATCTGCTGCATCAAAAACGCGGGCTCCATCGACGTGTTCTCGGACGCGCCGACATCGACGCCACGCAACGACAACAGATACGTTGCGCGCTTGAGCGGATCGCGCAATGTCTGATAGGCCTCGTTCGCGCGCGTGGCCCATTGCATCGCGACGCGCTTCTGCGCCTCGCCCGCTGCCGCGAACCGGTCCGGATGGACCTGCGCCTGCACCGTGCGGTAGGCATGTTCGAGCGCATCGAGGTCGAGCGAATAGCGTGCCGGCAAATGGAACAAATCGAAGTGACTGTCTTGGATCGAGGACATGGGATCAATCGTCGGTCAAACGTCGGTCGAACGTACGTGGCCGCCGCTGCACGGCCCCGCTTCGTTGCTGGGCAGGCTCGGGCGCCCGGAAACAAAAAGGCGGCCCGCGCCGCCTTATCGTCCGCGCAAGGCGGCAGGATGCGTTATACGCGGAACGACTCGCCGCAGCCGCATTCGTCCTTCACGTTCGGGTTGTTGAACTTGAAGCCCTCGTTCAACCCTTCCCGCGCAAAGTCCAGTTCCGTGCCGTCGATATAGGCGAGGCTCTTCGGATCGACGACGACTTTCACGCCGTTGCATTCGAAGACCTGGTCTTCCGGCTCGAGTTCGTCGACATACTCGAGCTTGTAAGCCAAGCCCGAGCACCCCGTCGTCCGCACGCCGAGGCGCAGCCCGACGCCCTTGCCGCGGCGTGCGAGATACTTCTGGACGTGCTGCGCGGCCTTTTCGGTCAATGTGATCGCCATGATGCCGGGTGCGCTTACGCGACGTGCTGCTTAGCCTCGTCGTCGGCCGCTTGCGCGCCGCCGTGACGTTGCTTGTAGTCGGCCACAGCCGCCTTGATCGCGTCTTCCGCGAGGATCGAGCAGTGGATCTTGACGGGCGGCAATGCGAGCTCTTCGGCGATCTGCGTGTTCTTGATGGAGAGGGCCTCATCGAGCGTCTTGCCCTTCACCCATTCCGTCACGAGCGAACTCGACGCAATGGCCGAACCACAGCCGTACGTCTTGAACTTCGCGTCTTCGATGACGCCGTCTGCGCCCACGCGAATCTGCAGCTTCATGACGTCGCCGCAAGCCGGCGCGCCAACCATGCCCGTGCCGACCGCGTCGTCGTCCTTGGCGAACGCGCCTACGTTGCGCGGATTTTCATAGTGATCGAGAACTTTACTGCTGTAAGACATGATCAAACTCCTGGATTCGTTCGTTCGGCCTTAGTGCGCGGCCCACTTGATTGTCGACAGGTCGATGCCGTCTTGATGCATTTCCCAAAGCGGAGAAAGATCGCGCAGCTTCGCAATTTTGTTCTTCAGCAGATCGACGACGTAATCGACGTCTTGCTCTGTCGTAAAGCGACCCACCGTGAAGCGGATCGAGCTATGCGCGAGTTCGTCGTTGCGGCCAAGCGCGCGCAACACATACGAGGGCTCGAGCGACGCCGACGTACAGGCGGAGCCGGACGACACGGCCACATCCTTGATCGCCATGATCAGCGATTCGCCTTCGACGAAATTGAAGCTGATATTCAGGTTGTGCGGCACCCGGCGCTCCATGTCGCCGTTCACATAGACCTCTTCGATCTCGGTCAGCCCGCGCAGCAAGCGATCGCGCAGCATGCGCACGCGCTCGTTCTCGGTCGCCATTTCTTCGCGCGCGAGACGGAACGCCTCGCCCATGCCGACGATCTGGTGCGTCGCCAGCGTGCCCGAGCGCATGCCGCGCTCGTGTCCGCCGCCATGCATTTGCGCTTCAATGCGCACGCGCGGCTTACGGCGCACGTAGAGCGCACCAATGCCCTTCGGGCCGTAGGTCTTGTGCGCCGAGAATGCCATCAGGTCGACCTTCAAACGGCTCAGATCGATCTCGACCTTGCCGGTTGCTTGTGCAGCGTCGACGTGAAATATGATGCCCTTTTCGCGGCAAATCTCGCCAATCGCCTCGATATCCTGAATGACGCCGATCTCATTGTTCACGAACATGACGGAAACGAGGATCGTGTCGGGGCGCAGCGCCGACTTGAAAACGTCAAGGTCGATGAGCCCATCGCTCTTGACGTCGAGATAGGTAACCTCGAATCCTTCGCGCTCGAGCTCGCGGCACGTGTCGAGCACCGCCTTGTGCTCGGTCTTGACGGTGACGATGTGCTTGCCCTTGCTCTTGTAGAAGTGCGCGGCGCCCTTGATGGCCAGGTTGTCCGACTCCGTTGCGCCCGACGTCCAGATGATTTCGCGCGGATCGGCATTCACGAGCGCGGCGACCTGCTCGCGCGCCTCCTCGACCGCACGCTCCGCGTCCCACCCGTACGAGTGGCTGCGCGACGCGGGGTTGCCGAACTGCTCGCGCAGAAACGGGATCATCTTGTCCACCACGCGCGGATCGACGGGCGTCGTCGCGCTGTAGTCCATATAAATGGGCAGGTGGGGCATCTCGTTAGTCATCAATAGCTCCGGGGGAGATCGTTATAACTTGTCGTTGTTGCGGTTCGTTCGGTCCAGGTTCGGTCCGTTCGCGCGCTCGTCCGAGCGCGACTTCACGAATTCGCAATGTTGAATACTGAATTCGGTCCTTTCGGCACGACGCGCGTCGCTTCGGCGGCCGTGCTCTCGGTGCGCCTGTCCCGCAGCACCGCCGGCGACCCCTCGCGGGCGCGCTGCTGCTCGACAAGAGCTTGCAAAGAAACCGAATCCAGATACTCGACCATCTTCTGGTTCAGCGTCGACCAGAGCTCGTGCGTCATGCAATGGCCATCGTGCTGCTTCGTGCCTTCGCATGAACCCTTCCCGCCGCACTGCGTCGCGTCGAGCGGTTCATCGACGGCGATAATGATGTCCGCCACCGTCACTTCTTGCGCGCGCCGCGCCAGGTAGTAGCCGCCACCCGGGCCGCGAACCGATTCGACGATCCCGTGGCGCCGCAGTTTGCCGAACAACTGCTCCAGGTACGACAGCGAAATGCGCTGACGCTGGCTGATGCCGGCGAGCGTCACCGGACCTTGCTCCTGGCGCAGGGCCAGGTCGATCATCGCCGTAACGGCGAAACGGCCTTTCGTGGTGAGTCTCATAGGGGCGATAAACCAGAATTCTCGACGATTTTGGTCAAGTATAAATACATGACGATTTTAGTCAAGTATCCCCTTACAGCAGTTAGGTTATTGGTGCCGGAGCGGGTGCGCATCGCTGCTATTCCTTCGCAAGTAGCGCTTGCAGGTGCGCGAGCAACCCCTCGCATGCGGCTTCGCATTGATCGAGCACCGCTTCGAAACCCTCGCCATCGCCAAAATAGGGATCCACGACCTCGCGACCACCGCCGGGCGCGAAGTCCATCAACAGCCGCACGCGTGTGTGCAACCGGGGCGGGCAAAGACGTCGCAGATGGTCGATATTGGCGTCGTCCATCGCGAGGAGCAGGTCGAACTGCTCGAAATCGGTCGGCGCCACCTGCCGCGCGCGCAGCGGCGCGAGATCGTAGCCGCGCGCACGCCCTGCATGTTGCGCGCGCTCGTCGGGCGCTTTACCGACGTGCCAATCGCCGGTGCCGGCCGAATCGATGAAAATACGCTCCGTGAGGCCGGCGGCCTCGACCTGCGCCCGCATCACCGCTTCGGCGGTGGGCGAGCGACAGATATTTCCAAGACAGACGAAGCAGATCGAAACGGTTTTCATCGACGAGAAGCCAGGTAGCCGGGCCTGTACCCGCCGCGCCTGTCCCGCAACTGAGCGGCAGCGCCGGCCGAATGGCCCATTGTATCGGATACCGCCATTTACGATGCCCGGGGCATCGGCGCGGGAACGCCGCTCGAACGCACAGACGACGCGGTGGGCGTCGGTGCCGCATCGATGAATCCGTAGCCCACCGTGCGCGCCAGTTCGGCCGTGACCCGGTCGGCAGGCAGCGGCTCGCGCGTCGCACCGCCGTCGCCGTAGGCGCGCAGCGCAGCCAGGGCGATCAGCGCCACTGCAAGCGCTACCGGCCAATAGCTTGAGAGATAGCCCGATTTTGTCGTTTTCATGCGCGTGCCCCTAGCCCGATCGCGTGCGCCCCATCGAGCGCCCGCACTTATCCATGGCACGTATTTTATAAATCCAGCCTATCGAGACAAAGGGGTGAATAGCGAATTCAGCGTTGCGCTGGTATAAACAATCGCAGCGGTCATGATCACCGCGACCCGCTCATGCCCCCTCAGCCCTTGTGACTGCGTTGCGCGGCATATAGCTCGCGAAAGGTCCGGCCGACCGGTGCCGGCATCTCGCGCGTGGCCGTCCAGCCCTGGCCGAACGGCAACCGGCCGATCGAGCGCCGACTTCCCCCGGCACGCTCGAGCACCCGGACGGCGAGCCTCGCAAGCATCGCATACAGGGCCGGCCGCATCGCTACAAATCCCCAGGCAGCCAGCGCAAGGCGCTCGGGCAGCGGACGCAGGTGACGTTCGACCTGCTTTTCGCGCAGCTTCCGCAGCAAATCAGAAAGCGGAATGCCGACCGGGCAAACGGCGTTGCACTCACCACACAACGTTGCGGCTTGCGGCAGGTCGAGCGCTTTATCGAGTCCGACGTAGCTCGGCGTGAGAACCGAACCCATCGGCCCGGGATAGACCCAACCGTAAGCATGGCCGCCGACTTTCTGATAAACGGGGCAATGATTCATGCAGGCGCCGCAGCGAATGCAGCGCAGCATCTCCTGGAACGCACCGCCGATCAGCCCTGTACGCCCGCCGTCCACGAGCACGACATACATGTGTTCAGGGCCGTCGAGGTCGCCGGTCTCGCGCGGCCCGGTCAGCAGCGAGAAGTAGTTCGCCGTGACCTGCCCGGTCGCGCTGCGCGGCAGCAGCCGCATGGCGAGCGCGAGATCCTCCAGCGTCGGCAGCACCTTTTCGATTCCGGTGACGGCCACATGGACGCGCGGCATCACGGTGCACATCCCTTCGTTGCCTTCGTTCGTCACGAGCGCGACCGAACCCGTTTCGGCGATCAGGAAATTGCCCCCCGTCACGCCCATATCGGCCGACAGGAAATGCGGCCGCAGCACTTCGCGGGCCTCGCGCGTCATGTCGGGGATTTCGGAGAGCCGCTCGCGGCCATGCGTGGCCGCGAACAAGTCGGCAATCTGCTCTTTGTCCTTATGCACGACGGGCGCAATGATGTGGCTCGGCGGCTCATTGTCGTTGATCTGAAGAATGTATTCGCCCAGATCCGTTTCGATCGACTGCACGCCCATTTCACCGAGCACTGCATTCAACTGCAGTTCTTCGGTCACCATCGATTTCGTCTTGATGACTTTCTTGACGTCGTGCGTGCACGCGATGTCGGCCACGAGCCGAGCCGCATCGCGCGTCGTTTCGGCATACAGCACCGTCGTGCCGCGCCGCGCAGCCTCGCGTTCGAAAGTTTCGAGCCAGAGGTCGAGACTCTCGAGCCCACGGTCACGGCGAGCTTTGAGTTCTGCACGCGTCGCGGGAAAATCGATCGCCTGAATGGAGGCCGCGCGCGCCGAAACGAATTTGGTCGACAGCTTCTTCAGGTTCTGCTGCAGACGCGCATCGGCGAGGCCGGCTTTGGCGCGCGCCTTGAAGTGCATCGATTGAACTTGCATGAGGAATCGCTCGATCGGTTACGTTCGGTTGGCGCGGGCCAGCGGCTCAGTGATCGGCGTCGCCGGCCAACACTTGCGCGATATGCAGCACGCGCGTCGTGGTGTCACCCGTTCGGCGCAGCCGCCCTTCGATGTTGAGCATGCAGCCGAGATCGCCGAGCACGACGCAGCCCGCGCCGCTTGCTTGGACATTCGCGCATTTCTCGTCGACGATGGCCGTGGAAATGTTGCCGTACTTGACGGCGAACGTACCGCCAAAGCCGCAGCAGTGCTCGCAGTCCTTCATTTCGGTCACGGCAACGCCGCGTTGGGCGAGCAATGTGCGCGGCTGCTGCTTGACCCCGAGTTCGCGCAGCCCCGAGCATGAGTCGTGGTAGGTCACCGGCCCCGCAAACGAGCCCGGCGCCAATTGCACCCGGGCTACGTTGACCAGAAAATCGGTCAATTCATAGACTTTCGCCTGCAGCCGCTCATACCGGCCCATCAGTTCCGGATCGTCACGAAAAAGATCGCCGTAATGCGCTGCGACCATACCGCCGCAGGAACCCGAGGGAACCACCACGTAGTCGAACTGCTCAAATTCGCGCAGCATCTTCTCCGCGAGATCGCGTGCGATGCGTCGCTCGCCCGAGTTGTACGCCGGTTGTCCGCAGCAGGTTTGTGCCGGCGGCACGATGACCTCGAAGCCGGCCTGCTCGAGCAGCTTGATGACTGAAAAGCCAATCTCGGGGCGCATCAGGTCGACGAGACACGTGACGAAAAGTCCAACTCGCATGGCGGCTCAAGGTGAACGAAATGGCTCGATTATGCTTCCTTTGCGCCATGAAGCGGCGGGGCAAATCGAAAAAAGCGGACAGCGTCGACCCGAAGGCCTATTCAAACGGCGTTCGCTTTTTTCACAATACGAGATACAATGGCTTCAACCTGTTAATTGCCGAGTCAATCGATTTCCAATGAGCGAGACGAATCAGGACTCCAAGACGTCGATCCAGGTGATCGAACGCATGATGCGCCTGCTCGACGCCCTTGCCGACCACACCGATCCGGTCAGTCTCAAGGCGCTCGCGCTGCGCACCGAACTGCACCCGTCCACGGCGCACCGCATCCTCAACGACATGGTCACATGCCGCCTCGTTGATCGTTCGGACCCGGGCACCTACCGCCTCGGGATGCGCCTGCTCGAACTGGGCAACCTCGTCAAGGCGCGCTTGTCGGTACGCGACGCAGCGCTCGCGCCGATGCGTGAGTTGCACCGCATGACGGGGCAAACGGTCAATCTTTCAGTCAGACAAGGCGATGAAATCGTCTATATCGAGCGCGCCTACTCCGAACGCTCGGGCATGCAGGTCGTGCGCGCGATCGGCGGACGCGCGCCGCTGCATCTGACCTCGGTCGGCAAACTGTTCCTGGCGGCCGACGAAGCGTCCCGCGTGCGCGCCTATGCCATGCGCACGGGGCTGTCGGGCCACACGCAAAACAGCATTACCGATATTTCCCGGCTCGAGCGGGAACTCACGCAGGTTCGCCAGCAGGCGTGTGCGCGCGACAACGAAGAGCTCGAATTGGGCGTGCGATGCATTGCCGCGGGCATCTATGACGATACGGGCAAGCTCGTTGCGGGGTTATCGCTATCGGCGCCGGCCGACCGCCTGCAAGATGCCTGGATCGCCCAACTGAACCATACGGCGCTCGTCATCTCCGAGTCGCTTGGCTACCACCCCGATGCGACCGCCGGCGGGGAACACCGCAAATCCGGTGCGCATTGACGCGAAAACATCGCCTGACGCGAACTTGCGCAAACTGTCGTAGCCGATAAAAAGCCCTGCCTCGATGGCTGGGATTTTGGGTACGAGTGCTCGTTCATTCTGCGGCACGTCGCCCCGTGCGGGCCGACGTGTCCGACGTATCTCAGGTACCGCGACCGCCGGCGTCCGCGCTCGTGATGCGCGGGCCATCGGTGTCATCGAGCCACTTGCGCAGGCGCGTCGCATCGGCGAAGCGCGAATATTTGCCGGCAGAGTCGAGCAGAACCATGACCACCGGCCGACCGTGAATCGTCGCTTGCATCACCAGGCACTCCCCCGCTTCGTTGATGAAGCCGGTCTTTTGCAAGCCGATGTCCCACGACGGATTGCGCACGAGCGCATTGGTGCTGTTGTAGGCCAGCACGCCCCGGCCCGGATAGACTTCGTAGCTGCGATCGGTCGAGAACCTGCGGATCATCGGATACTGATACGCGGCGTTGATCATCTTGACGAGATCCCGCGCCGTCGAGACGTTATGACTCGTCAGCCCCGTCGGGTTCTCGAAGTGCGTGTCGCTCATGCCGAGTTCTTTCGCCTTTGCATTCATCGCGGCGATGAAGGCAGGCCGGCCGCCCGGGTAGTAGCGCGACAGCGCGGCCGCTGCGCGGTTCTCCGACGCCATCAGAGCAATGTGCAACATGTCTTCACGCGACAACACCGAGCCCACGCGCAAGCGCGAACCCGTGTGCTTTTCATAGTCGCGGTCCTCGTCGGTTACCTCTATCTGATCGGTAAGCGGTGCCTTCGAATCGAGCACGACCATCGCCGTCATCAACTTCGTAATGGAGGCGATGGGCACGACGGAGGTGGAGTTCTTGTCGAACAACACTTCCGACGTGTTTTGATCGACCACGAATGCGACATTGGAACGCAGCGCGACGCCCTCGGGCGTCTCTTGCAGCCCAAAAGCCTGACCCGCCGTGGGCGAGCGTGGCTGGAACGCGACGCGGTGAACGACGCCGTGGCGGCCGTGAGCGCGCAACGTGTAGGTCACGCGCTTGTGCTTCGTCGACGCCTTGGCGCCGATGTGGGCTGCCGTCGCGGTCGACACAGCGGCTTTCGCGCCCTTTTTAAGGTGCTTTTTATGATGAACCGTATGAGCGGGAGCGGTTTCGCTGGCGGCAAATGCGTCGATCGGCGCGACGAGCGTCGCCATGACCAAGGCGCTGGCAGCTGCGGACACGACTGTGCCGAGCGCCACGCCTCGCATCACGTTGAGCGACGAAAACAGAGCGATTTTCATTGGTGTTCTTGAGGCAGGAGTGGCGAACGGTTGACGGCAAGTGTAGTAAAGCTACGAAAAATTAGCAATATTAAGCACTTATGTGCCGTCCTTGATCCAATTTGTAAGACGGTGATGCGTCGGTCATGCACGAATCTTGCGCGAACGTCGCCCGGCCCTCTAGGGCCATACCCGCATAACGGCGATATTTGTCCGAACTTGAGCGAAAACGTTCACAGATGCGGCTAAATTCACAGCCGCCCCGGGCGCACCGCGGGCAATCCGGCATAACGCGCGAACCTGCCATTCGGTGTACAGCGCCGCCCGCAAAACGTCCGTCTGCGCCCGCACACTGGCTCGACCCCTTGGCCATCAAGCCCGCCCGGTGCATTGCGCACCGCGACGAGAATAACCGAAATCGTTACCATCCAAGCGACCCCAAATACTCGCAACGCATTGTTTTGTCAGGAAATTCACGAGATGGTGCAACGCACCAAATATGCTTGACATTTGCGCCAGTCGTCCTAAAATGGGAACCGTTGTTGCGACGCACAAAACCCGTCGAGCATAAGAAGCGACGCGCAAGTTTAGCCATTCCAACCCATTCGGCCTGAAGAGACAGGTCGACTTTCAGGAGCGAAAACATGACTCTGCTGACACCTGAGCAATTCGCGGCAGCCCAAAAAGCGAACCTCGAAGCCCTGTTCGGTCTGACCAACAAGGCATTCGAAGGAATCGAAAAGCTTGTCGAACTGAACCTGCAAGTGGTGAAGTCGACGATCGCGGAAAGCCAGGAAAACGCACAACGTGCGCTGTCGGTCAAGGACGCGCAAGAGTTCGTTGCGCTGCAAGCCAGCCTGACGCAACCGGTCGCCGAAAAGGTCTTGTCGTATGGCCGTCACCTCTACGAGATCGCCTCGGCCACGCAAGCCGAATTCGCGCGCGTTGCGGAAGCCCAGTACGAAGAGCAGAACCGCAAGGTGCAAGCGCTCGTCGAGAACGTTGCCAAGAACGCCCCGGCTGGCTCGGAAACCGCCGTTGCCGTAATGAAGTCGGCGATCACCGCTGCGAACACGACGTACGAAACGGTTCACAAGGCCACGAAGCAGGCCGTTGAAATCGCCGAAAGCAACTTCAACGCCGCCGCCACGGCTGCGCAGAAGGCTGCGCAACAAGCGGCCTCGCAAGCTTCGCGCGCTGCCGCCACGAAGAAGTCGGCAGCCTAAGACCGGCCTCTCGCTCCGCGCCGAAGTACCAGAAGGGCGCGCTTCCCCAGGGAGGCGCGCCCTTCTCTTTTATGCCTTCCGCGGCAATCACGGCTGGGGCAAACCTTCGCAATCGTTCTTTTGCTCCGCGTTGCGGAAACGACCGCTGCCGGGCATGGCCCGGGCAGCGGGCGGGCGTCACTTCTTGCGTTGCGGCGGCAAGTCGGTGCAGACACCTTCGTATAGCTCAGCTGCCATCCCGATCGATTCGCCGAGCGTCGGATGCGGATGGATCGTGCGGCCGATGTCGGTTGCGTCCGCGCCCATTTCGATGGCCAGGCACACTTCGCTGATGAGATCGCCCGCATTCAAGCCGACGATCCCGCCGCCGATCACACGATGCGTCTCCTCGTCGAAGATCAGCTTCGTAAAGCCTTCGTCGCGCCCGTTGGCGATGGCGCGACCCGACGCGGCCCACGGGAACACCGCCTTGCCGTACTTGATGCCCTCGGCCTTGCACTGGTCTTCCGTCTTGCCGGCCCATGCGACTTCCGGGTCGGTGTAAGCGACCGACGGAATCTGAATCGCGTCGAAGTAGGCCTTCTCGCCATGCGCGGCTTCGGCTGCGACGTGACCTTCATGCACAGCCTTGTGCGCGAGCATCGGCTGGCCGACGATATCGCCGATCGCAAAGATATGCGGCACGTTCGTGCGCATCTGCTTGTCGACGTCGATGAAGCCGCGCTCGGTCACCGCCACGCCTGCTTTGTCAGCGCCGATCTTCTTACCGTTCGGGCTGCGGCCGACGGCCACGAGCACGAGGTCGTAGCGCTGCGGCTCGGCAGGCGCCTGTTCGCCTTCGAACCTGACGTAGATGCCGTCCGATTTGGCTTCGGCCGATGCCGTCTTCGTCTTCAGCATGAGGTTCGCGAAGTGCTTGGCGCTGTATTTCTGCCAGACTTTCACGAGGTCACGGTCGGCGCCCATCATGAGGCCGTCGAGCATTTCGACGACATCGATCTTCGCACCCAGCGTCGCATAGACCGTCGCCATCTCGAGACCGATGATGCCTCCGCCGATCACGAGCATGCGTTGCGGCACCTGACGCAATTCGAGCGCGCCCGTCGAATCCACGACGCGCGGATCTTCGGGCATGAACGGCAGCTTCACGGCTTGCGAGCCCGCTGCGATGATCGCCTGCTTGAACCTGACGACTTTCTTGCCGCCCTCGCCTTGCACTTCCAGGTGATGCGGATCGACGAATGCACCGACGCCCGTCACCACTTCGACCTTACGCGCTTTCGCCATGCCGGCGAGGCCCGTCGTCAACTTTTTGACGACGCCCGATTTGAACGCGCGCAGTTTGTCGAGATCGATCTGCGGCTTGCCGAAAGTAATACCGTGCTCTGCCAGTGCCGCGACCTCATCGGTGAGGAGCGCCGTATGCAGCAGTGCCTTCGACGGAATGCAGCCTACGTTCAAGCAGACGCCGCCGAGCGACGAATAGCGCTCGACGAGCACCGTCTTCATGCCGAGGTCGGCGGAGCGGAACGCTGCCGAATAGCCGCCGGGGCCGGCACCGAGAACGAGCATGTCGCATTCGATGTCTGCCGAGCCGGAGAAGCTGCCGGCTTGCGGCGCGGCAGCCGGTGCGGAAGCAACTGCTGCCGAAGCGGACGGCGCGGCAGCAGCCGCCTGCGGCGCGGGCGTGCTTTGGGCCGGGCTGGGTGCGGCTGCTGCAGCGGCCGCTTCGACCAGCGCGACAACGGTGCCCTGCGAGACCTTGTCGCCTGCCTTGATCTTGACTTCCTTGACGGTGCCGGCGACATCGCTCGGCACTTCCATGGACGCCTTATCCGATTCGAGCGTCAGCAGCGACTGTTCTTTCTCGATGACGTCGCCGGGTTTGACGTTGACTTCGATGACGTCGACGTCTTTGAAATCGCCAATATCGGGTACTTTGACTTCGATGAGACTCATGTACGTCCCCTTCTTGTTTAGCAGCTGACAGAGGGAGGCAACTCGCGTGTTGAACGGTCAGCGCGAAGCGCTCGGGCGAACCCACCCACCGTGCGCCTACGGCCTGACAGTCAGCGCGGGCGTATGGGCGAGACCACCTTTGCTGTCCGCCCAAGGACGCGCCTTTCTTTTGGTTACTTTTCTTTGGAAGTGTGCCCCGAAGGAAATCCCCTTGGGGGGCAAAGAAAAGTGACCGCCGCCCCGCGCAGGGGCAACGCTAGCAGACCGCTAAGAAAGCAAGTCCAACGAGAGAGCGTGAACCACAAAAATAAAAACCCACGCCCCCGCGAGCCCCCCCCCAACATCAAAGAATCACGCGCCGGAAATCAGCAAGCAACGCGCCGAGATAAGCATTGAACCGCGCGGCTTCCGCGCCGTCGATCACACGGTGATCGTACGAGAGCGACAGCGGCAACGTGAGGCGCGGCGCAAACTGCTTGCCGTCCCACACGGGCTTCATCGCACTGCGCGACAAACCGAGAATCGCGACTTCGGGGGCATTGATGATCGGCGTGAAGTTCGTGCCGCCGATGCCGCCCAAAGACGAAATCGAGAAGCAGCCGCCTTGCATCTGATCGGGCTTGAGCTTGCCTTCGCGCGCGAGCTTCGAGAGGTCGGCCATTTCCCGGGCGATCTCGATGAGTCCCTTCTTGTCGGCATCGCGAATGACGGGCACGACGAGCCCGTTCGGCGTATCGGCCGCGAAACCGACGTGGTAGTACTGCTTGAAAACGAGATTGTCGCCATCGATGCTCGCGTTGAAGGTCGGGAATTTCTTCAGCGCCGAGACGACGGCCTTGATCACGAATGCGAGCATTGTGATCTTCACACCGGCCTTTTCGTTTTCCTTGTTCAACTGCACGCGCAACGCTTCGAGTTCGGTGATGTCTGCTTCGTCGTTGTTCGTGACGTGCGGGATCATCACCCAGTTGCGGTGCAGATTGGCGCCCGAGATCTTCTTGATGCGCGAAAGCGGCTTGGGATCGATAGGACCGAACTTCGTGAAGTCGACCTTCGGCCACGGCAGCAGATTGAGCTCGCCGCCGCCCGCGCCAGCCGCCGGGGCCGGGGCCGCGCCGGACACCGCTCGCTGGCCCGTCATCACGCCCTTGACGAACGCGGTGACGTCCTCTTGCGTGATGCGCCCCTTCGGACCCGTACCGGGCACTTGTCCCACATCGACGCCCAGTTCGCGTGCGAATTTGCGCACGGACGGCGAGGCATGACTCGGACGACGTGCGCCGCCTTCGCCGGCCGGAATGATCGGCGCTTGCGCGAGTGCGGACGGCTGAGCCGGCACGCTGTGCGGCACGTCCGGGCGCGGCGAATCGGCCGGCGGCTCGACCTTCTTGGCCGGAGCGGCTGCCTCGCCTGCCGGCGCGGCGCCCGCTGCAGCTTGCGCCTCGACCAGCACGATCAGCGTGCCTTCCGACACGGAGTCGCCAACCTTGACCTTCACTTCCTTGACGACGCCGGCCACCGGACTCGGCACGTCCATGGTTGCCTTGTCCGATTCGAGCGTGACGAGCGATTGTTCTTTCTCAATGCGATCGCCGACCTTCACCGCGATTTCGATAACGGGCACATCTTTATAGTCGCCGATGTCCGGCACCTTCACTTCCTGCACGCCACCGCTGGCAGCCGGCGCGGCTGCCGCAGCAGGCGCGGCGGCGGCTTGTGCGGGCGCAGCCGCCTGCGCGGGCGCCGCGGCGCCGTTCGGCTGAGCAGGCTTTTGCGCTTGCGCGCCGCCGGCCGGCTCGAGCAGGATGATCAGCGTGCCTTCGGACACGGAATCGCCCTGCTTGACCTTCACTTCCTTGACGACACCGGCCTGGGGGCTCGGTACGTCCATCGTCGCCTTATCCGATTCGAGGGTGATGAGGGACTGTTCTTTGTCGACGGCATCGCCGGCCTTCACGAGGATGTCGATGACGGGCACGTCTTTGTAGTCGCCGATGTCCGGCACCTTGACTTCGATCGCTTCACTCATTGTTCGTGTCTCCAGGGCTCACAGAGGCGCGCCCGCCGTGTTTCCAAGCGGCGGGCGCGCATAGCCTCACGCGAAGGCGATGCCTTAAACGGTCATCGGGTTGGGTTTGTTGGGGTCGAGCTTGTACTTCGCCAACGCATCGGCAACGACCTTGCGCTCGATGGTGCCTTCGTCGGCCAACGCGTTCAGCGCGGCGACTGTGACCCAGTAGCGATCCACTTCGAAGAAGTGGCGCAGCTTCTCGCGCGTATCCGAGCGACCGAAGCCATCCGTACCGAGCACGACGAAGCGGTTCGGCACGTAGGCGCGGATCTGATCGGCGAGCGCGCGGACATAGTCGGTCGATGCAATGACCGGCCCCTTCGCATCCTGGAGCAGCGTCTCGACGTGCGAGAGCTTGCGCGGCTCGTTCGGATTCAACAGGTTCCAGCGCGCAATGTCCTGCCCTTCGCGCGCGAGTTCCGTAAAGCTCGGCACGCTCCAGATGTCGGAATCGACCTTCCAATCGTTCTTCAGCAGATCGGCCGCAGCAATCACTTCGTTCAGAATCGTGCCGGCACCCATCAGTTGCACGCGCGGGCCCTTGCCGGCCGCATCGCCCTTTCTGAACGCGTACATCCCCTTGATGATGTCCCGCGCCACGTGCTCGCCCTGCGGTATCGCCGGGTGCTCGTAGTTCTCGTTCATCACGGTGACGTAATAGAACACATCCTCCTGGTTCTGCACCATGCGACGCAGGCCATCCTGCATGATGACGGCGAGTTCATAGCCGAACGTCGGGTCGTAGCTCACGCAGTTCGGCACCGATTGCGCCCACAACAGCGAGTGGCCGTCTTCGTGCTGCAGACCTTCGCCGTTCAGCGTCGTGCGTCCGGCCGTGCCGCCCAGCAGGAAGCCGCGCGAGCGCATGTCGCCGGCCGCCCAGACGAGATCGCCGATACGCTGCAGACCGAACATCGAATAGAAGATGTAGAACGGCACCATGATCTCGCCGTGCGTCGAGTACGACGTCGCGGCCGCGATCCAGTCGCACATGCCGCCGGCTTCGTTGATGCCTTCCTGCAGAATCTGGCCCGTCTCCGATTCCTTGTAGAACATCAGCTGATCGGAATCCTCGGGCACATACTTCTGGCCGTCCTGGTTCCAAATGCCGATTTGACGGAACAGACCTTCCATGCCGAACGTACGCGATTCGTCGGGAACGATCGGCACGACGCGTTTGCCGAGCGTCTTGTCCTTGAGCAGGATGTTCAGGATGCGCACGAACGCCATCGTCGTCGAAATCTCGCGGCCTTCGCCCGTGCCCTTGAGCAGCGGCTCGAACGCGGCGAGCTCGGGCACCGGCAGCGATTCGGCCTTCTCGCGACGCGCCGGCAGATAGCCGCCCAACTCCTGGCGCCGCGCGCGCATGTATTCAAGTTCCTTCGAGCCTTCCTCGAACTTCAGGTACGGCACGTTGACGAGGTCTTCGTCGGAGATCGGCAGGCGGAACTGATCGCGGAACACCTTGAGTTGATCCACCTGCATCTTCTTCTGCTGGTGGGTGATGTTCATCGCCTGACCGGCCTCGCCCATGCCGTAGCCCTTGATCGTCTTCGCCAGAATGACGGTGGGCTGATCCTTGGCGTGCTGCGCCTGATGGAACGCGGCGTAGATCTTGTGCGGGTCGTGGCCGCCGCGGTTCAGATTCCAGATGTCTTCGTCGGACCAATCGGCGACGAGCGCCTTCAACTCCGGCGTGTTGAAGAAGTGCTCGCGGACGAACGCGCCCGATTCCGACTTGTACGTTTGATATTCGCCGTCGACGACTTCCATCATGCGGCGCATCAGCGCGCCCGTCTTGTCGCGGGCGAACAGCGCATCCCAACGGCTGCCCCAGATGACCTTGATGACGTTCCAACCGGCGCCGCGGAACTCCGATTCCAGCTCCTGGATGATCTTGCCGTTGCCGCGCACGGGGCCGTCCAGACGCTGCAGATTGCAGTTGATGACGAATACGAGGTTGTTCAGACGCTCGCGGCCCGCCATGCCGATCGCACCCAGCGATTCCGGCTCGTCCGTCTCGCCGTCGCCGAGGAACGCCCATACCTTGCGCCCATCCGTCTTCGCAATGCCGCGCGCCTGGATGTACTTCATGAAACGCGCCTGATAGATCGCCATGATCGGGCCAAGGCCCATCGACACGGTCGGGAACTGCCAGAAATCGGGCATCAGCCACGGGTGCGGGTACGACGAGATGCCCTCGCCGCCCACTTCCTGACGGAAGTTGTCGAGTTGGTTCTCGGTCAGACGGCCGAGCAGGAACGCGCGCGAGTAAATACCGGGCGACGAGTGGCCCTGCACGAAGACGAGGTCGCCACCGTGCTCGGCCGAAGGCGCATGCCAGAAATGATTGAAGCCGACGTCGTAGAGCGTGGCCGCCGATGCGAACGACGCGATATGGCCGCCGACGTTCGTATGCTTGCCCGCGCGCAACACCATCGCGATCGCGTTCCACCGTGTATACGAGCGAATACGATGCTCGATGTCCTGATCGCCCGGGATCTTCGCCTGGTGCGAGACGGGAATCGTATTGATGTACGGCGTTTTCGCCGAGAACGGCAGATGTTCGCCATGCACGCGCGCGAATTCGATCTGCTTCTCGATCAGATAGTGCGCACGGTCAGGTCCGACGGCAGAAATGACCCCTTCGAGCGCTTCGAGCCATTCGCCGGTTTCCTGGGGATCGTCGTCTTTATCGGCGGCGACATACTTCATGACTTCGTCGGGCACAGCGGACATTCTCGTCTCCTGGATGGGGAATGCTCTTCGAACGGGCTACGCAGACCGGGGCCGGCCGCGGCAGTTGTCGGCGATTGTAAAGAAGCTTGCGGTGCCTTAGCAAACAATTTTTCGAATGACGAGATCATTTCTCATAATGCGGAATATTGCTGCAATGCATCTAAAATTGCAGACATCCGCGCGACAACGTGACGTCAGTTGCGCCGATTGAGCCGTCAATACGCTCGTTTTACGCCAATTGGTCTGAGCGTGCTGCGCTACAATTCGAGCCATGTTGACCGATCGGCTTTTTGCACGTTCGGCGCGGCCGTCCCGTCCCAGGGCGGATTCGGCGCCGTCTCGCTGGCACCACGGACCGTGGTGGTCCAATTCGTATTTGCTCACGCCGCTGCTTTCGATCCTCGTCTTTCTGGTGGTGATGAGCCTCATTCTGTGGAGCTTGAACCGGCGCGAGCAGCAACAACAGGAAGACACGCTGTACCGCAACGTCGCATGGGCGCAGCAACAGATCAGGCTGTCGATGACGGGCGCCCAGGAGCAATTGCAAGCGCTTGCGCGCGACATCGCGGCCGGCCATGCCGATCAGCATTCGTTCGAAATGTCGACGGCCGATGTCATGCAGGGGCATCCCGAGGTCCTGTACCTGAACTGGTACACGGTGCAAAAGACGCCGCGCTGGCCGAACACCCCGCTGCCGCTCGCCGGCCAGCGCTTCGCGCGGCTCACCGATGCGCAAATGGACGAGGCCGTCAAAGCCGCGTTCGCCGATGCGCGCAGCACGCGCCGCCAGGTTTATTCGCCGCTCATCTATGACGATGTCGGCAACGGTTATCTGACGCTGCAAACGCCGATCTACCGCGATCGCGAGTTCCTTGGCTCGATCGCCGCCGTGTTTTCGATCGAAGGGATTCTCAAGCACGACATCCCGCCCGAGCTTTCGGCCAAGTACAAGATTTCGATCACCGACGCCAACAATCGCGAGCTCGCCACGACCTCGACGCGCCCGCGCCTGCCGCGCGATATCTTCTACGACCTGCCCCTCGATCCACCGGGCCAGGGCGTGACCGTGCGCGTCTATGCATTCCCGCAAATCACGAACTTCACGAACAACACGCTCGTCTGGCTCGTGGCCGGGCTTTCGTGCTTCGTGCTGTGGAGCCTGTGGAGTCTGTGGAAGCACACGCGCCAGCGCTTCGAGGCGCAGCAGGCGCTCTATGCCGAAGCGTTCTTCCGTCGCGCGATGGAAAACTCGGTGCTGATCGGCATGCGCGTGCTCGATATGCACGGTCGCATTACGCACGTGAATCCGGCGTTTTGCCGTATGACGGGCTGGGACGAAAGCGATCTGGTCGGCAAGACGGCGCCGTTCCCTTATTGGCCGCGCGATTCCTACCCCGAAATGCAGCGCCAGCTCGATATGACGCTGCGCGGCAAGGCTCCTTCGTCCGGGTTCGAGCTGCGCGTCCGGCGCAAGGACGGCTCGCTGTTTCATGCGCGCCTGTACGTCTCGCCGCTCATCGACAGCTCGGGCCGTCAAACGGGCTGGATGTCGTCGATGACCGACATCACGGAACCGAAGCGCGCACGCGAGGAGCTGGCCGCCGCGCACGAGCGCTTCACGACCGTGCTCGAAAGTCTCGACGCGGCCGTGTCGGTGCTGGCCGCCGACGAAGCCGAGTTGCTCTTCGCGAATCGTTATTACCGCCATTTGTTCGGCATCCGGCCCGACGGCCATCTCGAACTGGCCGGAGGCGGCTTCGACAGCGCGCAGGCGTCGTCCGATTCGATCGACATGGTCGATGCTTACGCCGGCCTGCCCGCGGCCGCGCTGACGGAAAGCGCGGCGGACGCCCAGGAAATCTACGTCCAGAGCATCCAGAAATGGTTCGAAGTGCGGCGCCAGTATATCCAGTGGGTCGACGGCCATCTGGCGCAGATGCAAATCGCGACCGATATCACGACGCGCAAGCAGGCGCAGGAGCTCGCGCGTCAGCAGGAAGAGAAGCTGCACTTCACGAGCCGCCTGATGACGATGGGCGAAATGGCTTCGTCGCTCGCGCACGAACTCAACCAGCCGCTCGCTGCCATCAACAATTACTGCTCGGGCACCGTCGCGCTCGTCAAGGCGGGCCGCACGACGCAGGAGACGCTGCTGCCCGTGCTCGAGAAAACAGCCCAGCAGGCCGTGCGGGCCGGCATGATCATCAAGCGTATCCGCGAGTTCGTGAAGCGCAGCGAACCCAAGCGCCAAGCCGCACGCGTCTCGGATATCGTCGCCGACGCAGTCGGTCTGGCCGAGATCGAAGCGCGCAAGCGTCGCATTCGCATCCTCACCGAAATCCGCTCGCGGCTGCCCGTCATTTACGTCGACCCCGTGCTGATCGAGCAGGTTCTCGTCAATCTGCTCAAGAATGCCGCCGAGGCCATGCACGACGCGCGGCCCAACGCGATCGACCCGATCATCCGCGTCATCGTCAGGCTCGACGCCGGGTTCGTATGCATCAGCGTCATCGATCAGGGCCCCGGTGTCGACGAAGCGGCCATCGAACGGCTGTTCGAGCCGTTTTACAGCACGAAGTCGGACGGCATGGGCATGGGATTGAACATCTGCCGCTCGATCATCGAATCGCATCGGGGCCGTCTGTGGGTTGTCAACAACGTCGACGACAACGGCAGGATCACAGGCGCCACGTTTCACTGTAGTCTGCCGATCGGCGAGCCTGGCGATCCGAGCCACATCGGCACGGTCGAGGCGCCGAGACCACAAACCGTTACGGGAGAGCTATGAGCAGCCCAGTCACCAGTCAAGAAACCGTCTTCGTGGTCGACGATGACGAAGCCGTGCGGGATTCACTGCGCTGGCTTTTGGAAGCGAACGGCTATCGCGTGCAGTGCTTTTCGAGCGCCGAGCAGTTTCTCGAGGCCTACCAGCCTGGACCACACGCCGGCCAGATCGCCTGCCTCATCCTCGATGTGCGCATGTCGGGCATGAGCGGACTCGAACTGCAAGAGCGCCTTATCGCAGAAAACGCCTCGCTGCCGATCATCTTCGTCACGGGTCACGGTGATGTGCCGATGGCCGTCTCGACCATGAAGAAAGGTGCGATGGATTTCATCGAGAAGCCGTTCGACGAAGCGGAACTTCGCAAACTGGTCGAGCGCATGCTCGACAAAGCGCGCAGCGAGAGCAGCACCGTGCAGCAGCAGCGCGCGGCAGCAGAGCGCCTGGGCAAGCTCACGGCGCGCGAACATCAGGTGCTCGAGCGCATCATCGCCGGCCGCTTGAACAAGCAGATCGCCGACGACCTCGGCATCAGCATCAAGACGGTCGAAGCGCACCGCGCCAACATCATGGAAAAGCTCAACGTCAACACGGTGGCCGATCTGCTGCGCCTCGCGCTGTCGAACAAGCCCGCCAACCAGGCGTAACGTTCCGCCCGGCGCACGCCGGTCCGCCTGCTCCCGCCCCGGCGCGCGTTCGCGCCGGGACTTCCCTCCACGTCGGGATGGCGTCCGACGCTATAATCACGCTTTTGTCACGCGCCGCGATGCGTCGGCGGCCGCCGCCGCCCATGCCAGTCGCCGGGCACGCATGCTTTGCTGTTCGCACCCGAACCATCGAAGCCGAGCGCCTTGCCCCGCTGGCCCCCGCCCCTCGCGCGACCGCTGCTTTTCATCGTCTCATTCTCGACCGACCACCATGACAGCCAAACTGATCGACGGCCTTGCTCTTTCCAGGACCCTTCGCGCCGATGTCGCCGCGCGAGCCGCCCAGCTCACCGCGCGCGGCCACCAGCCGGGGCTCGCGGTGGTGCTCGTCGGTGACAACCCGGCCAGCGAAGTGTACGTGCGCAACAAGGTGAAAGCCTGCGAAGACAACGGCCTGTATTCCACTTACGACCGCTATCCCGCCACGCTCTCCGAGGCCGATCTGCTCGCGCGCATCGACGCGCTGAACCGCGATCCGCGCATTCACGGCATCCTGGTGCAACTGCCGCTGCCGCAGCATATCGACAGCCACAAAGTCATCGAAGCCATCGCGCCCGAGAAAGACGTCGACGGCTTCCATGTGGCGAATGCCGGCGCATTGATGACCGGCAAACCGCTGTTTCGTCCCTGCACCCCCTACGGCGTCATGAAAATGTTCGAAGCGTACGGCGTCGAATTGCAGGGCGCGAACGCCGTCGTGATCGGTCGTTCGAACATCGTCGGCAAACCGATGGCCATGCTGTTGCTCGAAGCCGGCGCCACCGTCACGATCTGCCATAGCAAGACACGCGATTTGCCCGGCCATACGCGCGCGGCCGATATCGTCGTGGCCGCGACCGGGCGGCGCAACATCCTGACGGCCGACATGGTCAAGCCCGGCGCAACGGTCATCGACGTCGGCATGAACCGCGACGACGCCGGCAAGCTCTGCGGCGACGTCGATTTCGCCGGCGTATCGGCAGTGGCCGGACTCATTACGCCGGTGCCGGGCGGCGTCGGTCCTATGACGATCACGATGCTGCTCGTCAATACGATCGAAGCGGCCGAGCGCAGCGCGGCGCAAGGCTGAGCCAGCCGCGGCACGGTCGGCGCACGGACGATCGGGATCGGCCGTGCGGACGAAAAATCGCGCGTGCATTTGGAATCGGCGCGCCTCGCCCCAATAATGTCGGAATCGGGCGCTCGAAGCGCCCGCCTCTCTACACTCGACAGACAGGACCAGCGCTATGGCTTCGAATACATCCGATTCGTCCCCCGCAACCGATCAGCGCATTCCTCACGAGAACCCGCTGCTCGACTTTTCCGGCTTGCCGCGCTTCGGCGAAATCCGCCCCGAGCACATCACGCCCGCGCTCGACACGCTGCTGGCCCAGGCTCAAGCGGCGATCGATCGCGCCACCGATCCCGCTACGCCCGCCATCTGGGCCGATGTCGTCGATGCCACGGAGGCCGCAACCGAGCCGCTTTCGCGCGCCTGGGGCGTCGTCGGTCATTTGAACGCCGTGGCCGATACGCCCGAGCTGCGTGCCGCTTATGGGGAGAATCTGCCTCGCGTCACCGAATTCTGGTCCAGCGTCGGCCAGAACCTGGCCCTGTTCGAGAAGTACAAGGCTATCGTCGCCAGCGACGCCTATGCCGCGCTCTCGGCCGAACGCAAAAAGATCCTGCAAAACTCGTTGCGGGACTTCCGTCTGTCGGGCGCCGAGCTGCCCGAAGACAAAAAGCCGCGATTCTCCGAATTGCAGGAGCGTCAGGCGGCGCTCGCGAAGGCGTTCTCCGATCACGTTCTCGACGCGACCAACGCTTACGCCTATATCGCGAAAACCGAAGCCGAGCTGGCCGGATTGCCGGCCGATGTAATCCAGGCTGCTCGCGAAGCGGCGCAGGAAGCCGGCCTCGAAGGCTGGAAGTTCACGCTGCACTTCCCGTCGTACTTTCCCGTCATGCAGTACGCGGCCCATCGCCCGATGCGCGAGGCGATGTACCGCGCTTACGTCACGCGCGCATCCGAGCTCGGCCCAACCTACGGCGGCGGTAAGGCCGAGTGGGACAACACCGACAACGTCGCTGAGATCTTGAAGCTGCGCAAAGAAGAAGCGCAGATGCTCGGCTATGGCAACTTCGCAGAGGTCTCGCTCGTGCCGAAGATGGCCGATACGCCAAGCCAGGTCGCCACGTTCCTCGAAGACCTCGCACAGCGCGCCCGCCCCTATGGCGAGAAGGACTGGCAGGAACTGCGCGAATTCGCTGCCAACGAGCTGGGTCTGGCCCAACTCGAGCCTTGGGACGTCGCGTTCGCGGGCGAGCGCCTGCGCGAAAAGCGCTATGCGTTCTCGGAAAACGAGGTCAAGCAATACTTCCCCGAGCAGGCCGTTATCCAGGGGCTGTTCAAGGTCACGCAAACGCTGTTCGGTGTAACGATCCGCCAGGATCAAGCGCCCGTTTGGCACCCGGACGTGCGCTTTTTCCGCGTGGAAGATGCCGACGGCACGCTGCGCGCGCAGTTCTATCTCGACTTGTACGCGCGCGAAGGCAAGCGCGGCGGCGCCTGGATGGACGACGCGCGTTCGCGCCACCAGCGCAGCGACGGCACGCTGCAAACGCCGGTCACTTACCTGACCTGCAACTTTTCGGCGCCTGTCGGCGGCAAGCCGGCATGCTTCACGCACGACGAAGTCATCACGCTGTTCCACGAGTTCGGACACGGGCTTCATCACATGCTGACGCGCGTGGGCGAATTAGGCGTCTCGGGCATCAACGGCGTCGAGTGGGACGCCGTCGAATTGCCTTCGCAATTCCTCGAGAACTTCTGCTGGGAGTGGGACGTCCTGGCCGATATGTCGTCGCACGTCGATACGGGCGCCAAGCTGCCGCGCGCGCTGTTCGACAAAATGATCGCTGCGAAGAACTTCCAAAGCGGGCTGGCGACGCTGCGTCAGATCGTGTTCTCGATGTACGACATCGAGCTGCATACGAGCTTCGATCCCGCCGGCGCGAAAAGCGCAATCGATCTCGCACGTGAAATCAACGCGCGCTACCACGTCATCGAGCAAGCGAGCTTCTCGCGTTGGCCCAATACGTTCAGCCATATCTTCGCCGGCGGCTACGCGGCCGGGTACTACAGCTACAAATGGGCCGAAGTTCTGTCGGCCGATGTGTATGCCGCGTTCGAAGAAGCGGCGAAAGCCGCGCAGGGCAGCGTACTCGATGTCGAGACGGGCACACGGTATCGCCGGGAAATCCTCGAGGTCGGCGGCAGCCGTCCCGCGATGGATTCGTTCCAGGCGTTCCGCGGCCGGGCGCCGACGATCGACGCGCTGCTGCGCCATCACGGAATGGCGCAAGCGCCGCTGCAGACGAGCTGACGCCCCCACTCGCACTGCCGGGGATCGAACGGGGCGCCCTGCGCGTGTCGGCTTTAGCGGCTTAGCTTGAAGTCGATCTCGCCAGGGCGCCCCTCCAACGAAAGCGTCGCACGTGCCGACGGCGTGCGCGCGACGATCGCTCCGCGCCGGACGACGGCAAGGCGCGTCGCCCGCAGCCGGATCGCTTCGATCGGGTCGCGCGCATCGAGCAAGACGCAATCGGCGCGACATCCGGGCGCGATACCGTAGCCATCGAGATTCAGGATTTGCGCCGGGCGTACCGTGACTGCGTCGAAAGCGGCGCGCATCGCATCGACGCCGGTCATCTGCGCGACGTGCAGGCCCATGTGCGCGACTTCGAGCATATCGGCCGAACCGAGGCTGTACCAAGGGTCCATCACGCAATCGTGGCCGAACGCGACATTGATGCCGGCGGCCAACATCTCGGGCACGCGCGTCATGCCGCGCCGCTTGGGGTAGGTATCCGCACGCCCTTGCAACGTGATGTTGATGAGCGGGTTGGCGATGGCAGCCACGCCCGACTCACGCATCAACGGCAGCAGCTTGCTGACGTAATAGTTGTCCATCGAATGCATCGACGTCAGGTGCGAGCCCGCGACGCGGCCTTGCATCCCGAGCCGATGCGCCTGCGCGCAAAGCGTTTCGATGTGGCGCGAGAGCGGATCGTCCGATTCGTCGCAATGCATATCGACGGCCAGGCCCTTCTCGGCCGCGAATTCGCAGAGAAGCCGAATCGATTCCGCCCCATCCGCCATCGTCCGCTCGAAATGCGGAATACCGCCGACGACATCGACGCCCATCCCCACCGCCCGCTTCAGATTGTCGAAAGCGCCCGGTGAGCGAAGCAACCCGTCCTGCGGAAACGCTACAAGTTGCAGGTCCAGGTAAGGCGCGACCCGGCGCTTGACCTCGAGCAGCGCTTCCACGGCCAGCAAGCGGGGGTCGCAGACATCGACGTGAGAGCGGATTGCCAGCAGACCGCGCGCAACGGCCCAATCGCAATACTGGAGCGCACGCTCGATCAACGCCTCTTGCGTCAGTTGCGGCTTCAACTCGCCCCATAGTGCGATCCCTTCGAGCAACGTCCCCGACGCGTTCACGCGCGGCAAACCGTATGAAAGCGTGGCGTCCAGATGGAAGTGCGCGTCGACGAAAGCCGGTATGACGAGCAGGCCCGCTGCGTCGATCTCCTGCGCGGCCTTCGCCGCAAGGTTCGGCTCGACGCCGATCATGCGCCCGTCTTTCATCGCGATATCGACGAGTGCATCGCGACCAGCAACGTGGTGGGCCAATGCAGCGCGACGGATGATGAGATCCATGGATGGTTCCTCGGGCGTTGGGCCGGCGTGCGCTGCCGGGGCAGCGAAGCTCCTGCTTTTGCGTGACTGCGCCGCGCAAGCGGCAACGAGCGGCAAGGCGTGCATAGCGTGCGTCTGGCAATGATTCTAGCCAGCCGCGTCGCTTTCCTCATCATCTTTGTCGTCGAACAACGGAAACTGGCCCTTGGCGATGCCGTCGTCCTCTTCCAGTCGCACGCCAACCCCGAGCAGACGCACCGGCCGATTGCGCCGTGCGAAGCCCTTTTCGAGCAAAGCAATGAATGTCGGCACGTTGGTCTCGCCGGCCACGCATTCGACCGTCGTCCGCTGAAAATCCGCGAAGCGAATCTTCACGTAGAGCTTGCGGATGGCGGCCGCCGCACCCACGCGTTCGATGCGCGCGTCGAGTTGCCCGGCCAACTGCCGGATTTCGGCCGCGCAGGCATCGAGCGTCTGCAAGTCGGTCACGTAAGTGGTTTCGACGCTGATCGACTTGCGTTCCTGATCGGGCTCGACCGCGCGATGATCGATGCCGCGAGCGAGGTCGTAAAGCCGGCGACCGAATGCGCCGAAGCGTTGATGCAGATCGACGAGCGTCCATTCGCGCAGATCACGGCAGGTTTCGATGCCGAGCTTTTCGAGCTTGGCGGCCGTGACCTTGCCGACGCCGAAGATCTTGCGCACCGGCAACGCCGCGACAAAGGCGTCGACTTCGTGCGGGCGCACGACAAAGAGGCCATCGGGCTTGTTCCAATCGGAGGCGATCTTCGCGACGAATTTGTTCGGCGCGACGCCTGCCGATACCGTGACGCCGACTGTCTCGCGCACGCGCTCGCGGATCTCGGCGCCCATCAGCGTCGCACTGCCCTTGCAGTGCGTGGCCTGCGTCACGTCCAGATACGCCTCATCAAGCGACAGCGGTTCGACGATCGGCGTGTAATCGCGATAGATCGCCATGATCTGGCGCGATGCGATGCGGTACTTCTCCATCGCTGGCGGCAGGATCAGGAGATCGGGGCACTTGCGCATGGCGAGTGCCGAAGACATGGCCGAATGCACGCCATAGCGACGCGCCTCATAGTTACACGTGGCGATTACGCCGCGATGCTCGGGCCGACCGCCGATCGCAAGCGGCCTGCCGCGCAAGCTCGGATCGTCGCGCATTTCGACCGAGGCATAGAAGCAATCGCAATCGCAGTGGATGATTTTGCGCGCGAGCGCAGCCGCCGCGCCCGATGGCGCAGGAACGGGGGCCGGTGGGGTCGGTTCGCGCGTATGCAAAGTGAGCGTTACTGTACAAAAACACAGTAATCATATCAAGCGGCGCGGGTGACGAGCGGCTCAGGCGAAGTCGGCGCAAATCCGTGACCAAGTGCTCGCCCTCGTAAGCCTTCAAAGCGCGGTCGAGCATTTCGAAGCTCCGCACGGTGTTCGGTACCGTAGCTGGCGGCGTCGTAGATGCGTCGCGACCGATAAATGCCGAAACCCCTGACCGCGAACGGCGCCAATCGTGCGATGGGCGAAAGTGTGAACGAGCGCGGGACTCGTACATTCATTCAGTTCTCCTAAGTAATCCGGGAGAACACGCGACAACGTTTGTACGCAACATCGAATGGGGACGGACGCGCCCAGAGGAATAACCGTTCCGCACGCAAGCGAGCAAGGGTTCGAGGCCGACATCCGCTCGCCCAGACTGCTGCATGCAATATCGGCGCGCGCCGCGAATGCCTGAGGGTGGATGCGATCGTTGCGGGCGTCAGCACGCACGGAAAAGGGGGGTGCGAAGATGAAAATGCAGCCGCGTTGATTGAAGCCACCGTGCCGGTGGCCATGTCGCTCATGCCAGAGAGGCAGAAAGACAAGGCGGAAAGACTACAAAAGCAAAAACCCGCCAAAATCAGCGGGTTTTTGTGTTTGGTTGCGGGGGTAGGATTTGAACCTACGACCTTCGGGTTATGAGCCCGACGAGCTGCCAGACTGCTCCACCCCGCGTCAGAGAAATAAATTATACGAGACTTCGTGCGCTGCGTCAAACAATACTGTCGACGACGCCACCATCTACACGCAGCGCCGCACCTGTCGTGGCCGAGGCTTGCGGCGAGCAGACATAGACGACAAGGTTCGCACCTCTTCCACCGTGCCCGGGCGCTGCAAGATCGAACTCGCGCGATGCTGGCGTACGGACTCGACGCCGACTTCGTCGGTCATGGTCGTCCCGGGTCCAAACGGAAACGTTTTTCCCTCTTTTGTCCCAGAACGGATTGCGCATCCCAATTTCTCTTGAAGCCTGGATTTCGGCGGCGAGGTGTGGCTGAACGCGACTCGGTCGGCTTTTTCTATTTACCGAGCCAAAGCGCGAGGACTTAGCGGCGTCGCGCCCTGCCGCGAGACAACGGCAAGGCGTCTTTCGAGTACGTTCTAACCATTAGGAGTGCGTAGCAACGATCTTGCGGATCGCGTTGTTCAGCGTATCGGCCACGAACACGTTACCGGCTGCGTCAACGGTGAGCCCGTCGGGGCTATCGAACGATGCCGCCGTACCCTGACCGTTCGTCAAAGCTGCCGCGCCCGAGCCTGCGAGCGTGGTCACGTTCCCCGCCGAGTCGACCTTGCGAATCACGTTATTGCCCGTATCCGCGACATAGACGTTCCCGCTCGCGTCCACAGCAACGCCGTTCGGCTTGTTGAACGTAGCAGCCGTGCCCTGGCCGTTAGCCGAGCCTTGTGCCCCCGAGCCGGCGAGCGTCGTGACGTTTCCGCTCGGATCGATCTTGCGGACCAGGTTGTTTCCCGCGTCGGCCACATACAAATTGCCGCTCGCATCGAGGACGAGGCCATGCGGCGCATTGAACGACGCGGCCGTGCCCAGTCCGTTAGCCGAGCCTTGGGCGCCGGAGCCCGCGAACGTCGTGACGTTGCCGCTCGGATCGATCTTACGGATGAGGTTGTTTCCATCGTCCGCCACGAAAAGGTTTCCGCCCGGATCGACGACGATACCTGCCGGGAAATCGAACGAGGCGGCTGTGCCACGACCATTGGCCGAGCCCGGGGTGCTCGAGCCCGCGAGCGTCGTCACATTGCCGCTCGTATCGATCTTGCGGATCGTGTTGTTGCCCGAATCCGCGACATACAGGTTTCCGCTCGAATCGAGCGCGAAGCCGTTCGGGAAAGTGAATTTTGCGGCTACCCCATTGCCGTCGACGTTGCCGCCTGTACCCGCTCCGGCCACCGTCGTGACGTTCCCGCTCGTATCGATCTTGCGGATGAGATGGTTACCCGTATCGGCCACGTAGAGATTGCCCGCCGCATCGACGGCCACGTCGCACGGATCGTTGAACGTTGCCGTCGCTACCGGGCCATTCGTCGCGCCCCATGCGGTCGATCCCGCCACGGTCGATACCTGCTCGACGGTCGCGTTTGTCGTGGACGTACTTCCGGAAGAAACGCCGACCGCGCTATTGCCGCCGCCGCAAGCGGCCAAGGCGAACGTGAGAATAGCTGCCGCGGCGAATTCGCCGGCCCGACGAAACAAGGGGTGACTACGCATCAGGTAAAGCTCCTCTTTGCTTTTAATAGACGGGGCCGCCATGCCGCCCCTAACGAATTCCGATAAAACAACCATGCGCATTCGGACGCCGCGCGAACAAAACGGCGAACGCTCGGATTGCGATTGCGGAATGCTTTTCTCGGAGTCGCTTGATTCGACCGGAAAACACCAGTCGAACCAAAAACGTTACGCGGCTACGCGCGCCCACGGCGAGCCGACGCGCCGCGATCGTAGGCCCATAGGCACGCCGTGCCCGCAGCCTTTGCGCGATGAACCAGGGAAACGATTGACGACCGAAACGCCGCATTGCGCGACGAGTCGAACGATAGGATTGCTGCTTTGCATCTGTCTAAGCCCCGGAATAGCAAGTGGTTATTAAAGGTCTCGTGGACACTTTGTAAGAGTTCTTGGACTCATTCGGCGCCGAATATAGCATCGTCCGATACGTTCAGTCTGCACCATTGACGAAATCGACACGACCTGGCTACAAAAGGATTGACAAACCTCCTACTGGTCGTCTTCGCACATGCGCAATCGGGCAGCGATAAAAAATGGTTCCTCATGTACTACCGGTAAGCATGTCGACAGCCCGAGGCGCATGTCATACGCAATGCCCGTCAGGCACCACGGCGCCGCCTCGCAAGCCGACATAGGCGCTGCGGCCACTGCATAGCAAAACCGTCGATTCGGGACGGCGTCGGCCGTCCTCGTTTACCATCACGTCTGGCTTCCGCCCGCCGCAGATCGCACCCGTGCGCATCGGTAGTCCAGCGAACCTTTCGCTTTCGCCCGGAGCGAAAAGAGCCAACGATATGACGCCTGCCCCGTGCAGCAAAGACGTGAGAACACAATGAAAATCGCCACCTGGAATGTCAATTCTCTGAAGGTTCGCCAGCAACACGTCATCGATTGGCTCGAGTTGAGCCATGTCGATGTGCTCTGTCTGCAGGAATTGAAAATGCCCGACGAGAAATTTCCGCGCGCCGAGCTGGCTGAAAAAGGCTACCGAAGCTGGTTCGCCGGACAGAAGACCTACAACGGCGTGGCGATCATCGTGCGCGATGGCATCGAAGTGGACGAAACGCAAATCGTGCGCAACATCCCCGGCTTCGCCGACGAACAGCAGCGCTTGATCGCCCTGACTGTCGGCGGCGCCCGCATCGTATCGGCGTACTTTCCGAACGGACAAGCGCCCGGCACCGAAAAGTTCGCGTACAAGCTGCGCTGGCTCGATGCCCTTGCGCAATGGCTCAAAGACGAACTCCACGTTCATCCGAAGCTCGCGCTGCTCGGCGACTACAACATCGCGCCCGAAGATCGCGACGTTCACGATCCCAAAGCGTGGGAAGGTCAGAACCTCGTCTCGCCCGAAGAGCGCGCAGCGTTTTTCAAGCTCGTCGAACTGGGCCTCGTCGACGCCTTCCGTCAATTCGAGCAGCCCGAAAAAACCTTCACCTGGTGGGACTATCGAATGCTCGCCTTCCGTCGCAACGCCGGGCTACGTATCGACCACATCTTGCTCTCGCCCGAGCTCGCCCAAGCATGCACGCTTTGCGAAGTCGATAAAACCCCGCGCAAATGGGAGCAGCCGTCAGATCACGCTCCCGTCATCGCGCAGCTGGGCTGACAACGCTCTACCCCTCGCGCGTCACGGCTCCAGATGCAGTTCCTGGATCTTGCGCGTGATGGTATTGCGGCCAATGCCAAGCCGCTCCGCCGCTTCGACCTTGCGACCGCGCGTGAAGTCGAGCGCTTCTCGAATGACTGCCGCTTCGAATCGCCGCGCGAGTTCGTCCATGACGTCGCCCGTATTTTCGCGCAGCATGCGCGCGACTTCCGCGCGCAAACCACTTTCCCACACGCTGACAGGCAGCCCCGTGGCCACGCCGGCCAGCGCAGCCGGCGCAATCGCGACCCCGTTGCGCTCGCTACCGTCAAGCCCGGCCGGATTCGCAGAAACCGATGCGCTCGTAGCAGGCCCCGCAACGATGTCGCCGCTGCTCTCGGGCGTCGCGCCGGGCACGAGGTCGGGCGGCAAATCCTTGATCTCGATCGTCTGCGCTGGCGCCATCACGGTCAGCCAATTCGCGAGATTCTCGAGCTGCCGCACATTGCCCGGAAACGGCAACGTCGTCAGATAGGCGAGCGCCGCCTCGGATACGCGCTTCGGCTCAACCCCAAGATCGCGCGCACTCTTTTGCAAGAAATGGCGCGTCAGCAACGGGATATCCTCGCGCCGTTCGCGCAACGCCGGCAAGCGCAGACGGATGACATTCAAGCGGTGATACAGGTCTTCGCGGAACAATCCCTGCCGCACGCGCGCGTCCAGATTCTGGTGCGTCGCGGCAATCACGCGCACGTTCGCGCGCAGCGGGCTATGCCCACCCACGCGATAGAATTGTCCGTCCGAAAGGACGCGCAAGAGTCGCGTTTGCAGGTCGAACGGCATGTCGCCGATTTCGTCGAGAAACAGCGTGCCGTTCTCGGCCTGTTCGAAGCGTCCTTGTCGCGTAGCTTGAGCGCCCGTAAATGCACCGCGCTCATGACCGAACAGTTCGGACTCCAAAAGATCCTTCGGAATCGCAGCGGTATTGAGCGCGATGAACGGCCCATTCGCACGCGGGCTGTGCCGATGCAATGCACGCGCGACGAGCTCTTTACCCGTGCCCGACTCGCCCGTGATCAAAACGGTGGCGGCCGAATGCGAAAGCCGCCCAATGGCGCGAAACATGTCCTGCATCGCCGGCGCCTGGCCCAGCATTTCGGGGGCGTCGCTCGAGAGCACTTCGCTGGCCGGCGAACCGCGCAGGCTCTCGTCGACCGCGCGGCGAATCAATTCGACGGCCTTGTCGACGTCGAACGGCTTCGCCAGATATTCGAACGCGCCGCCTTGGAACGCGGCCACCGCGCTGTCGAGATCGGAGTACGCGGTCATGATGATGACGGGCAGCTCGGGCAGTCGCGTACGGATCGCCTGCAGCAATTCGAGGCCCGACGCCCCCGGCATTCTGATATCGGAGACGAGCACTTGCGGGCTTTCGCGATCGAGGGCGGCGAGCGCCTCGCGTACGTTGGCAAAACTACGCGTCGGGAAATTCTCGCGCGCGAGGGCTTTCTCGAGCACCCAACGGATCGATTGGTCGTCGTCTACTATCCAGATCGGCTTCATGGAGTGGGTCTTATCAATTGACGAGCGGCAGCAAAATCTGAAACTCGGTGTGTCCGGGGCGGCTCTCCACTTCGATCAGTCCGTCGTGCTGCTGGACGAACGTCTGCGCGAGTGTGAGACCCAACCCACTGCCGTCCTCGCGGCCGGACACGAGCGGATAAAAAATACGATCGCGGATTTCTTCGGGAATCCCGGGCCCGTTGTCGATCACTCGCAAATCCAATGCCAGTTTGCACAGGCGCTTCGAGATCGTGACTTTGCGCGCAACGCGCGTACGCAATGCAATGCGCGCATCGCCCTGGCCGATGCGCTCGCGCAGCGCCTGCGCGGCATTGCGCACGATGTTGAGCAGCGCTTGAATGAGCTGCTCCTTGTCGCCGCGCAAATCGGGCACGCTCACGTCGTAATCGCGCTCGATCGTGAGACCGCGCGGGAATTCCGCGAGAATCACGGCACGCACGCGCTCACACACTTCGTGGATATTGACGTCGCCGACGATGTGCGGATGTCGATGCGGCTCGAGCAACCGATCGACGAGCGTTTGCAGGCGATCCGATTCCTTCACGATCACCTGCGTGTATTCACGCAACTCCTGTCGCTCGCGTGCGCCCAACTCGAATTCGAGCAGTTGCGCGGCGCCGCGTATTCCGCCGAGCGGATTCTTGATCTCATGCGCAAGATTGCGGATCAATTGCTTGTTCGCAATCGACAGATCGTGAATACGCTCTTCGCGATCGGTGCGCAAATGGCGCTCGTTTTCGAACAACTCGAGCAAAACGTAATCGGGCGCGCTTTCGAGGAAACCGACCACGACATGCACATGCAACGGCTCGCGCCCCGGCCGCTCGAGCACGGTGTCGAGATGCGTCGCATGAAAGCGATGCTCCGCGATGGCTGCAATCGTCGTGACGAGGTCGTCGCTGTTGACGAACAACTCCGACCACGACATCTGCATGAGCTGCCGACGCGACAAATCGAGCATCGACTCCGCTGACGGGTTCGCGAACGCAACGCGCAGCGTGCGCGTCTCGAGCAGGAGCGCAACGGTCGGCAACGCCTCGAAGCCCGGCAACAAGCCCGACTGCGTGAGCGCATCGTCGTCTGAAAGCGGCTCGGTTTGGCCTTTCTGCGCCTTGATCAAATTGTTGAGCACCATCGTCGATTCACCGGAACGAAAAAGGGACGGCGCCGCCGTCCCTTCGAGACCGATCAGCTTGCTGATGCGCTCCACCGACGACAACAAGCGAAGCGCATCGCGTCGCTTACAGCGAGTAGTACATCTCGAACTCGATCGGATGCGTCGTCATGCGGAAGCGTTGCAGTTCGCCTTCCTTCAGTTCGAGGTAGGCGTCGAGCATCGCGTCCGTGAACACGCCGCCGCGCGTCAGGAACTCGCGATCGGCATCGAGCGCCTCGAGCGCTTGCTCGAGACCTGCGCAAACGGTCGGGATCTTCGCGTCTTCTTCGGGCGGCAGATCGTACAGGTTCTTATCCGCGGCTTCGCCCGGATGAATCTTGTTCTGCACGCCGTCGAGACCGGCCATCATCAGCGCCGAGAATGCGAGGTACGGGTTCGCCATCGGATCCGGGAAGCGCGTTTCGATGCGGCGGCCCTTCGGGTTGCTCACGTGCGGAATACGGATCGAAGCCGAACGGTTGCGCGCCGAGTAAGCGAGCTTGACCGGTGCTTCGAAGTGCGGCACGAGACGCTTGTACGAGTTCGTCGTCGGGTTCGTGATCGCATTGAGCGCGCGCGCGTGCTTGATGATGCCGCCGATGTAGAACAGCGCGAATTCCGAGAGGCCGGCGTAGCCGTTGCCCGCGAACAGGTTCTGGCCGTCCTTCCAGATCGACTGGTGGACGTGCATGCCCGAGCCGTTATCGCCCACGACAGGCTTCGGCATGAACGTCGCCGTCTTGCCGTACGTGTGCGCGACGTTGTGGACGATGTACTTCAATTGCTGGGTCCAGTCGGCGCGCTGCACGAGCGTCGAGAACTTCGTGCCGATTTCGTTCTGGCCTTGGCCCGCCACTTCGTGGTGATGCACTTCGACCGGAATGCCGATCTGTTCGAGCAGCAAGCACATTTCCGAGCGCATGTCCTGGAACGTATCGACCGGAGCGACCGGGAAGTAGCCGCCCTTCGTGCCCGGACGGTGACCCGTGTTGCCGCCTTCGAATTCCTTGCCCGACGACCACGGCGCTTCTTCGGAGCCGATCTTGACGAAGCAGCCCGACATGTCGGTGTTCCATTGAACCGAGTCGAAAATGAAGAACTCGGGTTCGGGACCGAAGAAGGCGGTATCGCCCAGGCCCGTGCTCTTCAGATACGCTTCGGCGCGCTTGGCGAGCGAGCGCGGATCGCGTTCGTAGCCCTTGCCGTCTGCCGGTTCGATGACGTCGCAGGTCATCACGAGCGTCGGCTCTTCATAGAACGGATCGATGAAGCTCGAGTTGGGATCGGGCATGAGCAGCATGTCCGATGCCTCGATGCCCTTCCAGCCGGCAATCGAGGAACCGTCGAACGCATGGCCGCTCTCGAACTTGTCTTCGTCGAACGCCGACAGCGGCACCGAGACGTGCTGCTCCTTGCCGCGCGTGTCGGTGAAGCGAAAGTCGACAAACTTGACGTCCTCGTCCTTCACGAGCTGCATGACGTCGGCCACGGATTTACTCATATCCTCTTCTCCATTTAATAGGTTCGGCGGTTCTTCGCTTCTTGCCGCTTCGGCTCATCGCGCCTTCCGACGCCAAATCCGGTCTATCAAGCGATCGCCGCGGGTAAAAGCAGCTTCCGTGCCAAGCGTTCGATATCACGCCCAGACTTTCGATCCACCGGGCGCAAAGCCGCGAGGCAGCGCGCCCCGCGCTGGGGAACCGACGAGACGCTGCATGCGCAGCGCCCGCGCCGAAACAGCACCGTTTTGGTGCTCATTCGCGTACGCAACGGCCAGCCACTCTCATTGTGGTGCATTACCCCCAAAAATGCACCTCTTTGGCGCACACATCATGCGCGAGCCATGCACCACGACGCACTGAAGCACCGGGTGCCGCCGCGCTAGAATGCACTTTTACGATGACGGTTTTCCGAACGAAGGGGACAACGGCTCATGAGCTCGCTCGAACAAATCCTCGCGCAGGCCGACAAGCGCCGCGCCGAACATCAATTGACCTACGCCGGGGCGCTGTCGCCGGCGGAGGCGTTCGAGCTTTTGCAGCTCGAACCAAAGGCCCGACTCGTGGACGTGCGCACGCGCGCCGAACTCGATTGGGTAGGAAGGCCGCTCGTCGGCGACGGCCAGTACGTTCATATCGAATGGACGCGGTATCCGGGCGGCGTGCCGAATCCGGAGTTCGTCGCTCAGTTGCGGGAAGCGGTGGGCTCCCCTGATACGCCGGTGCTGTTCTTGTGCCGCAGCGCCGCGCGCTCGAAGCTGGCGGCCGTGACCGCCGCTCAACAGGGCTTTACACGAGCGTACGACCTGCTCGAAGGCTTCGAGGGCGACAAGGATGGGAATGGTCACCGAAAGATGGTCAGCGGCTGGTGCTTCCGCGGGCTGCCGTGGATGGGGGCTTGAGCCGCAATCAGGCCTCCAGTCTATGGGGTCGTGTTTAACCGGCCTCCGGCTCGACGATATCGCCGCCGAGCAGATGCACGCCTTCCCTTAGCTTGACGAAAGCGGCGGCCACCGCCTCGGGTTCGCCTTTGACGCCCAAATCGATGTGCCGCCGCGCGAAGAGACCGCCGCGCTCGGCGTCGCCGACGCTCGGCAGGCTGAATACGCGCACGCCCGGAAAATCGGCCTCGATCTTTTCCATGAGCGGCGTCAACGTCGACTCCATCAGTTCGAAGACGTAAAGCGAGCGCTCGGCACGGGCGACAGCATGATGGAGATGGGCGTACTTCGTATCGAGCACCCACTCCATCATCGGCCACGCCATGACCGGAAAGCCGGGCACGAAATGGTGGTCGCCGACCGAAAAGCCCGGAATCTTGTTGTAGCCGTTCGGAATGATCGACGCGCCGAGCGGAAACACGCCCATATTCAAGCGATGGAGGTTTTCGGGCGAATCGAGGTCGAGCGGGGTCGACGCCGCCGCGGCCGAACTCGCGCCGCCCGCCCCTGCAGCGGCGCCATGCATCTCGCGGATGCGTGCACGAATGAGTTCGGCCGCTTCGGGATGCAGCTCCAGCGGCACGCCGAGCGCCTCGGCAGCGCATTGCCGGGTATGGTCGTCCGGGGTCGCGCCGATGCCGCCCGTCGAGAAGACGATATCGCCTGACGCGAAGGTGCGCTTGAGCGTAGCCGTGATGCGGTCGCGGTCGTCGCCCACGTATTCCGCCCAGTCGAGCGCGAGGCCGCGCGCGCTCAGCAATTCGATGATTTTCGGCAGATGCTTGTCGACGCGCCGGCCGGACAGAATTTCATCGCCGATGATGATCACGCCAAATGCCATAGACTGCCCTCGCCCTCATGTGGATGGAAGCGCCTCATTGGCGCGCAGGCGCTGCAACGCGTCCAGGCAATAATGACCGAACCAGAGCGCCGAAAACACGAGGATAAACGCATAAATCCAAATCGTGGCGGCGGCGATTACGGGAAACAGCACGACGAGCCAGATGGACCAGGCCCAGATCAGCGTCGGTACCGTGCCCATCAGGCCCGTGGCGATGCCGATGGCGAATAGCGGGCCGCGATGGCGTCGGATCAAAGCACGGCGCTCCTCGCTGCTGGCGTGCAGCGCAAGCGCATCGTAGGTCATCACCCGGTAGGTGAGCCAGCCCCATAGCAACGGCGGAATGACGGCGAACAACGGCGGAAACAACCAGAGCGGCACCGTCAGCACGAACAGCACGATGCAGACGAGCGTCGTCACGAGCGTATGCACCAGGCTGCCGAACCATGTGCCGCCGCGACGCTGTTCGAGGCCGGCGAAACGTCGCGCGGAAAGATAGCGCACGACCATCGGCATCGAAATCGTGGCGATGAGCAGCAGCACCGTCGTAGCGATCAGCGGAACCGAGAGTGCGACGATGATGAACGGCGCCAGCGCGGCATGCAGCGAAGTCAGGCCGATCCAATCGAAGGCATGGTAGAGCGATTGGCCGAACCACGATGCCGCAAGCCAGCCCCGCGCACTGTCGACGAGCGGCTGCCACATGAACCAAAAGAACAGCCCCCACCCCGCCGTCGCGACGAAGAACGGCATGAAGGTGAGCCAAAGCATACGCGGATGCAGCGCACTGGCCGCGGCCTTGCCGAACGAACGCAGAAAATCGGTCATGCGCAGGCCCCTTCAGAGCGATGCCGCGCCCCCGCTGCGAGCGGCCGAGCGTGCCGCGCCAAGGCGCCGCGCGATCCGCACGAAGGCGAGCCAGTGCTGCGAAACGAACCCTTCCCCATACAATTGCCCCTCGCGCTCTTCGCGGATACCTGTCGGTTCGACCGTGCGATCCCACGACGCGGTCTTGAACAGCATATCCCACCAGGGGAAAAGGACGCCGAAGTTGCAACCGTACGCCGTTCCTTCATGCCCGTAGCCCACGGCATGGTGGCGTCGATGGAAACCCGGGCTGACGATCAGCCGCTCGATCACACGCCCGAAATCGAGGCGTGCGTTGCAATGCTGGACGCTTTGCAAGAAGTTCGTCACGGCAGACAACACGACGAACTGGGTCGGCGCAATGCCGATCGCCAACGCGATCGCCGCAAAGAACCCCGCCTGCAGCACGTCGTCGAGCAAGTGGTTGCGATCGTCGCACCACAGCGACATTTGCCGCTGGCTGTGGTGCACGGCGTGCAGTTCCCACCAGATACCGATTCGATGCTGCCACCGGTGATACCAGTAGCCGGCGAAATCGAGCACGACGAGGTAGATCGCAAAGGCGACGAGCGGCTGCGAAGTCACCCCCGGCCATAGCGTATCGAGATTGACGTTGGCGATATCGTGGTAGCGAAGCCAGACCTGCGTGCGATCGAAGATCGGCTGGAAGGCGACGAAGAAGAACAGATTGAACAGGCCGAGCTTGCTGATCCATGTATAGAACACGTCGACGCGCACGGCCTTGCGATCGTGCCACTTTTCGACGGGCCGCAGCATTTCGAGCGGCCGCAACAACGCATACATCGCGAGGATCGTCAGAAAGCCGACGATGACGGGATACAGGGCGTCGTAGGTGTCTTCGTCGTAGTCCATCCAGCCGAACCTGAACAGCAGAGGCTGGGCGACATGAATGAAGACCCAGGTTTGCAGCGACGAAACGAGCGAGTCGAGCGATGCAACGATCAGGTGCAGCATGGCGGACCGAAGTGATTAAATGAGTGGGCGCCTGGGCGCCTGCCTGACGGAGCGCTCAGGCACCGTTCGGTGCCGTTACCGGCGCACGGTCGAAAAAGTAGATGCCGTGCGGCGATCGTCCCACTGCAATCGTCTTGATGAGCTTGCGCGACGCCAGGTCGATCACGCCGACATGCTTGGAGAAGCGAAACGTCACCCAAAGGTAGCGTTTGTCGGCCGTGAGCTCCATATCGTCGGGGCCGGGCATGAGGCCCGTGATGTCGCCGACGTTCGTCAGCGTGTTTTCGTCGATGATGCTGATCGTGCTGGCCACGCGATTGCTGACGGCGACGTGCGTGCCGTCGTCGAGCGAGCGGAAATTGTGGGCGCCCTTGCCCGTTTGAATCCGCTTGACGACCGCCTGCTTGCGCCAATCGACAACGGCGACGTCGTCCTCGCCCGTCATGCCGACGAGCAGATACTTGTCGCCCGGCGTCAGCCAGAGGCCGGCGGGCGTGTTGCCCACCTTCATCTTCCACTTGACCGTTTGCGACGCCAGATCGACGGCTGCGATTTCGCCAGACACCTGCAGCGTGACGAACACCGTCTTGCTGTCGTTGCTGAAGGCCATGTGGCTCGGCATCGTCGCCAGCGGCAGGCGCTTCACGAGCGTCGGCGTCTCCGTCTTGTCGTCATAAGCGTAGATGTCCAGACGGTCCAGGCGCAGGCCGGTCGTCACGAACCACTTGCGATCGGGCGAGAAACCCAGTTGATAAGGATCCTCGATGTTTTCCAGGCGCTTTTGCACCTTCCCCGTCTTGGGGTCGACAAACATCAGATCGTTCGAGACCGAATCGGCCACGATCAAAAACCGGCCGTCGGGCGTCGCCATCAGGTGATGGGGCTCCTTGCCCGTCGGCGTCTTCGCGCCCACCACCTGCTGCGTGGCTTCGTCGATCAGCGAAAGCGTGGCTTCGCCGGAATTGAGGACGATGACGTTGTTCGCGTGTGCCGCGGGAGCAAGCAATGCCGCCGCGAGGAGCGCGGGAAGCGCGGTCGCCAGCACGCCGAGCGTACGTTTGACGCGCCCGACGCATGAGGAGAAAGAGGTAAGCATGAGAACCCGTTTGAAAAACCGCCGCCATCATTAAACGTTTGCCACGCAGTACGGTTGACCCGGATTCAAAAAACGCAGCCAACGACGGCAAACGGGCATAGCCGGAACGCGAACCCATAAAGGGCGGCATCGCGCCGCCCGTGCGCTCATCGCTGCATCGATTCCCACACTTTATGCAGCCGCTTGACGGAGACCGGCATCGGCGTACGGAGTTCCTGCGCAAACAGCGATACGCGCAGCTCTTCGAGCAGCCAGCGAAATTCCGTGAGCCGGCCGTCGGTCACCCCGCCTCGAGCCGATTGCGCACGCTGATATTGCTGAAGCAGCGGCTGCATTTCCGCAAAGGAACGCGCATCGCGGGTCGGATCGGCTTTGAGCTTGTCGATTCGCTGCGTGATCGCCTTCAGGTAGCGCGGGAAATGCGCGAGTTGCGAGTAAGGCGTATCGACGACGAACCGCTTGCCGATCAGCCCCTGCAACTGCTGCTGCATGTCGGCGTACGCCGCGGCGAAAGGCTTGGCCTGTGCCAGCTTTTTGGTCACGGCGGCGTATTCGGTCAGGATCTGCCCGACGAGCCGCGCGATCTCCTGCGCAAGCAGCGACAGTCGCCCCCTGCCCTCGTCGCGACGCGTGTGGAAGCTCGTGTCGTCGTCGGGCAACGGATCCTGCAGGCAGGCGCGATCGAGCGCCGTATCGATCAGCTGATCACGCAGTGCCTCCTGGGTGCCGAGCGGCATGAACTGCATGGCCATTTCGCGCAAGCCCGGCAGATTCTTTTCGAGGTACTTGATCGGCTCGCGCAACTGCAGCGCAAACAGGCGCCGCAAGCCCGCGCGATGAATCCGGGCGGCTTCCTCTGGCGAATCGAAGACTTCGACGTCGCAGTGCGTCGTGCGATCGACCAGCGCCGGATAGCCGAACAGCGTCTGTCCACCGCGCCGAATCTCGAGCAACTCGGGCAGCTTGCCGAAGTTCCACGTCGTCAGGTTGTCATAAAGGGCGGTGGTGGTCGTGCCCGGGGCCGCAGCGCCCGCCTCACCGCTCCTGCGGCCGGTGTCCGGCGCGCGCTCGCCCGCCTTCGACGCATTGGCCGACGTATGAGCCGACGCGTGCGAGCGCGCGGGCGCCGCTGGCGTGTCGGCCGCCGCGCCGAGCCGCCCGGCCCCGCTCCCCGTCAACGCTGCGCCGGCCGCAAGCTTTTGGAAATGCCGTTGCGCGTCGGCGCCGAGTTCACCGCGCAGCTGCGCGAGATTGCGGCCCATCGCGAGCTGCCTGCCGTGCTCGTCGACGATCTTGAAGTTCATGAACAAGTGGGCGGGCAGCGTTTCGAGCTTGAAGTCGGTCGACCTCAAAGCAACCTGCGTCTGCTCGCGCACATCGGCGATGATCGCCTCGACGAGCCCGCCGCGCAGCGTGTCCCCGCGCGCGGCCTGCTCCCGCTGCGCCTGACGATCGACGAACGCAGCCGCATAGTCCGGCAACGGCACGCAATGGCGGCGCAGCTTCTGCGGCAGCGATTTGAGCAGCAGATGCACCTTCTCCTTGAGCATGCCCGGCACAAGCCATTCGGTGCGCCGCTGGTCGACCTGATTGAGCGCGTAAAGCGGCACGGTCAGCGTCACGCCGTCGCGCGGCGAACCGGGCTCGAAATGGTAGCCGAGCCCCATTTCGATGCCGGCCATCGTGATTCGCTTCGGGAACAGATCGGTCGTGACGCCGGCCGCTTCGTGACGCATCAGGTCGTCGCGCGACAAATAGAGCAGACGCGGCTTGTCTTCGCCCTGACCGCTCTTCTTCACTTCGTCGCGATACCAGCGCTCGAACGCCGCTCCGGTATAGACGCCCTCGGGCAACGCCTGATCGTAGAACGCGAAGATCAGTTCGTCGTCGACGAGCACGTCCTGACGACGCGACTTATGCTCGAGCTGCTCGATGTCGGCGAGCAGCTTCCGGTTATGAGCGAAGAACGGGAGCTTCGTGTCGAATTCGCCTTCGACGAGCGCCCCGCGAATGAAAAGCTCCCTCGCACGCGCGGGATCCTGCCGACCGAAGGCCACGCGGCGGCGATGATAGACAGGCAGCCCATAGAGCGTCGCCCGCTCGAACGCCGTCACCTGCGCCGGCTTCTTCTCCCAGTGCGGCTCGGAGAGCTGCTTGTTCAGCAGATGGCCGGCGACCTTCTCGATCCACTCCGGCTCGATTTTGGCGAGGCAGCGTGCGTAGAGCCGGCTCGTCTCGACGAGTTCGCCGGCCATGACCCAGCGCCCCGCCTTCTTCGCGAGCGTCGAGCCGGGCCACAGGAAGAATTTGATGCCGCGCGCGCCGAGGTAATACGGTTCGTCGTCGGCTTTCAGACCCACATTGCCCAGCAAGCCCGTCAACAGGGCCAGATGGATTTGCTCGTAGGTCGCTTCGCTTTCGTTCAAGCGCCAGCCGTGCTCGCGCACGACCGTCAGCAACTGCGAATGAACGTCGCGCCATTCGCGCAGCCGTAGATGCGACAAGAACTGCGCGCGACAGGCATCGACGAGTTGCCGGTTCGACTTCTTGTGCGCGACGGCCTCGCCGAACCACTTCCATATCCGCAGCCACTGCAGAAACTCGGAACGCTCGTCCGCGAAACGGCGGTGTGCTTCATCGGCCTGCTCCTGGGCATCGGCCGGGCGTTCGCGCGGATCCTGGACGGACAGCGCGCTCGCGATCACGAGCACCTCCGTCAGCGCCTGCTGGTCGCGCGCGGCCAAAATCATGCGGCCCACGCGCGGATCGAGCGGCAAGCGCGCAAGCTCGCCGCCGAGCGGCGTCAGCGCGTTGTCGTCGTCGACGGCGCCAAGCTCGGCCAGGAGCTGGTAGCCGTCGGCAATCGCGCGGCCCGGGGGCGGCTCGATGAACGGGAACGTCTCGATTGCCGTCAGGTGCAGCGCCTTCATCCTCAGGATGACGGCCGCCAGCGACGAACGCAGGATTTCGGGGTCGGTAAAGCGCGCGCGGCCCTGGAATTCGGTTTCGTCGAACAGCCGGATGCAGACGCCGTCCGCCACCCGGCCGCAGCGGCCCGCGCGCTGATTCGCGGCCGCCTGCGAAATCGCCTCGACCTGCAACTGCTCGACCTTGTTGCGGTACGAATAGCGTTTCACGCGCGCGAGGCCCGTATCGACGACATAGCGAATGCCGGGCACGGTCAGCGACGTTTCGGCGACGTTCGTCGCGAGCACGAGACGCCTCGCGTTCGACGGCTTGAACACGCGCGCCTGCTCTTCAGCCGAAAGCCGTGCGAACAGCGGCAAGATCTCGGTGTGCGGCGGATGATGCTTGCGCAATGCCTCGGCCGCCTCGCGGATCTCTCGCTCGCCAGGCAGAAACACGAGCACGTCGCCGGGGCCTTCGCGGCACAGCTCGTCGACGGCATCGACGATCGCGTCCATGAGGTCGCGATCGGCGTCGCGCGCGCTTCTGGGGCGCGCCGCGGTGCCCTGTGCGGCCTTGATCGCCGCGCTCTGTTCCTCGACGGGACGATAGCGGATTTCGACCGGGTAAAGCCGGCCGCTCACCTCGATCACGGGAGCGGGCGTCTCTTCGCCGTCGAAATGGCGCGCAAAGCGTTCGGCGTCGATCGTGGCCGACGTGACGATCAGTTTCAGGTCGGGCCGCCGCGGCAGGATTTCCTTCAGATAACCGAGCAGAAAATCGATGTTCAGACTGCGCTCGTGGGCCTCGTCGATGATCAGCGTGTCGTAGGCGCGCAAAAGCGGATCGGTTTGCGTCTCCGCCAGCAGAATGCCGTCGGTCATCAGCTTGACCGACGCGCCGGGCGCAAGGTTATCGGTGAATCGAACCTTGTAGCCGACCACCTCGCCGAAGGGCGTGCCGAGTTCCTCGGCGATGCGCCGGCCCGTCGCGGACGCTGCGATCCGCCGCGGCTGCGTATGGCCGATGAGCCCCGTGCCGCCGGCGCCGAGCCCGCGACCGAGGGAAAGACATATTTTCGGCAGTTGTGTGGTTTTGCCCGACCCTGTCTCGCCCGAAACGATCACGACCTGATTGTCGCGAATCGCGCGCGCGATCTCGTCGCGCCGCGCCGATACCGGCAGTGCGGCCGGGAAATCGATCGGTGGGACGGGATTGGGCGGGGCGGCAGGACGGCGCGGGCCTGGGCCGCGAGCCGCCCGAGGCGTGCGTGGGGCCTGCTGCGCCGGTTGCGCGTGTTGTGCGCGGACCTCACTTGCGGCCGGACTTTTGGGTACGTTCGACATGGGGGCGCATTATAATCCCGGCATGAATTCCCAAACCGACCTCGCCCCCACGCCGGAGAGCGCCGCTGCGCGTTCCGCCGTACCCGACACCGCCGCCGTCTCGCCCGCCCAGTTCGTCGACTGGATGCGATCGGTGGCGCCGTACATTCACGCGTTCCGCAACAAGACGTTCGTCGTCGGGTTCGGGGGCGAAGTGGTCCACCAGGGGCTGCTCAACGCGCTCGTCTCCGACGTCGCGCTGCTGCAGGCGATGGGGATCCAGATCGTGCTCGTGCATGGATCGCGCCCGCAGGTGGAAGAGCAGATGAATCTGCATGGCGTGCAGTCGGAGTTCTCGCACGGCATGCGCATTACGGACGCGCGAGCGCTGGAGTCGGCGAAGGAAGCGGCCGGCGAAGTGCGCCTCGATATCGAAGCGGCGATCAGCCAGGGCTTGCCGAACACGCCGATGGCGCACGCGCACATCAGCGTCGTCTCGGGCAACTTCGTCACGGCGCGCCCGGTCGGCATTCTCGACGGCGTCGACTTCGCGCACACGGGCGTCGTGCGCAAGATCGATGCGGAGTCGATCCGCCATTCGCTGGCGAGCCGCAAGCTCGTGCTGCTCTCGCCGCTCGGCTTTTCGCCGACAGGCGAGGCGTTCAATCTGTCGATGGAAGACGTCGCCTCCGCAGCCGCCATTGCGCTGCGCGCCGACAAGATCATTTTCCTGACCGAAACGCCGGGGCTCATGGACGACGCCGGCGAACTCGTGCAGGAGCTGTCGCTCGACGACGCCTACAAGCTGCTCGACAGCGGCGAGGTCAAGGGCGATGCGGCGTTCTATCTGAAACATGCCGTGCGCGCCTGCCGCGGCGGCGTCGCACGGGCGCACATCATTCCGTATGCGCTCGATGGCAGCCTTCTGCTCGAACTGTTCCTGCACGACGGCGTCGGCACAATGATTTCGTATGAAAACCTCGAAAGCCTGCGCGAAGCGACGCCGGACGACGTCGGTGGCATCCTGACGCTGATCGAGCCGCTCGAATCAGACGGCACGCTCGTCAAACGCGGCCGCCATCAGATCGAGCGCGACATCGATCACTTCTCCGTCATCGAGCACGATGGGGTGCTGTTCGGCTGCGCGGCGCTCTATGCGTACCCGCAAGAGCGCATCGGCGAAATGGCCTGCCTGACCGTGGCGCCCGATGCGCAAGGCGCGGGTGACGGAGAGCGGCTGCTCAAGCGCGTCGAGCAACGCGCGCGCGCGCGTGGCCTGACCCGTATTTTCGTGCTGACGACGCGCACGGAGCACTGGTTCTTGAAGCGCGGCTTCGTCAAGGCAACGGTCGACGACCTGCCCGAAGACCGCCGTCGCCTCTACAACTGGCAGCGTAAGTCGCTCGTGCTGATGAAGCACCTCTGAGCGCACCGGCATCGCTGCCCGACTCTATCGACTACAGGAGAAATTTACGATGGCCCGCATGGTTCAATGCGTCAAGCTCGGCAAGGAAGCCGAAGGACTCGATTTTCCGCCGCTGCCGGGCGAGCTCGGCAAGCGCATCTATGAGGGCGTTTCGAAGGAAGCCTGGCAAGCGTGGCTCAAACAGCAGACGATGCTGATCAATGAGAATCGCCTGAACATGGCCGATCCGCGCGCTCGCCAGTACCTGATGAAGCAGACCGAGAAGTTCTTCTTCGGCGAAGGCGCCGATCAAGCGGCGGGATACGTGCCGCCGACGGAAGGGTGAGCTGCACTGCCCCTCTGCCCTGCCTTCAGTTCATGCGTTTGACCTGATACCCGCGGCTCGCCAACGTTGGCGAGCCGACTCATCCCGCCACCAGCGTACGAAGCTCCACCTTCACGTGCGCGCCTTCGATCAGCAACATACCCGCCGATATCGGCAATTTGAAACGCCGCGGGCCCGCACTGCCCGGATTGACGAACAACACGCCGTCGCGCGTCGCCATCGACGGTTTGTGCGAGTGCCCCGTCACGACCACGTCGATTCGCGCCTGCTGCAGGTTGATTCGCAAGTCGGCGATATCGTGGACGACATGAATCGCAACGTCGCCCGTCGTCAACGTCGTCGCATGTGGCAAACCGTCGGCCCACGGGCCACGATCGTTGTTGCCGCGCACCGCGGTGACAGGCGCGATCCGCGCCAAGGCGTCGAGCACGTCCGGTTTGCAAATATCGCCCGCATGCACGATCGCATCGACGCCTGCCAGCCACGCCAACGCCTCCGGCCGCACGAGATTGTGCGTGTCGGAAATGAGACCGATGCGGATGGTAGCGCTTTGGTTGCGCATGGAGATCGATCGCCGATCAGCCCCGCCAGAGCCGGCGCCGGCCGGAAACGCGCCGCTAGACCGCTGCGGCCGCGCTGGTTTGACGGTGCCCGAGCAAGCCACGCGAGCGATGCAACGCCGCGCGCGCGCCGCGCGTGGCCATGACCGCGCCGACCTGCCCCAGGTTGAAATCGAGCGACACCATCAATTCCATCAGTTCGACCATCGGCAAGACGACGGTCGGGCTATACAGCCGTTGTTCGATGAGCTTCTTCATGGCGACTCTCCTGGCTGGCGCTGCGGGGCAGCCTATGCCCCGTCATGCAGCCTGATCGCCATTCTAGAGACGCGCGCGATGCCGATAAATGCGTCAAATCGAAAGTCAGAAGCCGCAAGAAACGAACAATCGCGACGCGCCGGGCTCAGTGACCTATTCCAGCGGCGCGCCGAGAAACGCCGGCAATGCTTCGGCCCGCTCGGAGAGCGCCGTCAGCGCCGGATAACGGCTCGCATCGAACTCGCCCGGCAGGATGTACTGCGTGAAGCGCCAAGCCACGGCCACTGTGATATCCGGCTGCATGAGACGGTCGCCGCACAGCCACGCGTCGGCCCTCAGGCTCGCCATGTCGCTTTCGAGCGTATCGTATGCGGCAGTCAATTGCTTCTGCAGCCGCTCGAGCCACGGCGCATGCTGCTTTTCCTGCGGCCGCACTTTACGCTCGTAGATGGTCTGGACGGTCTTCTCGCAAGCTGCCAGCGCAAACCCGACCAGGTGCAGCGCCCGGCGGCGCATCGCGTTCTCCTGCGGCATCAGACGCGCTTGAGGAGCGACGCACTGATCGAGATAATCGAGGATGAGCGTGGAATCGATCAGTTGCGTGCCATCGTCGTCGATGAACGTGGGCGCTTTGACGACGGGATTGATCTCCCGGAACTGGTCGAAGCTGCGAAATACGGACAGCGGCCGGTGCTCGAACGGCATGCCGTACACAGCCATCGAAATGGCCACGCGGCGCACGAACGGGGAATCCATCATGCCAATCAGTTGCATCGATGCCTCTCTTTCATGTAGAGAAAAACACGGGGTGCGCAAAGCGGGACAACAGTTTGCCGTCCATGGCCGCTCGCGGCAACCCGGTTGTCTGCGGGTGGCACTCAATTGGCAGAAAAAGAAGGAAGAAATGCCGACGCCGCAGTCGGCCAGCACTACGTTCGCCTATTGTTTGAACCATCCAGCGTGCGAGACCGCCGCAACGCATCGGCGTTTGCAAGGTCGAACCAGGACAGCGTTGCAACGGGAGGCAGCATCATGACGACGCGCTCATCTTCGCTTGTCGCGTGCATCGCCGTCCTTGTGGCGGAAGCGGCATGCACGCCGATATCGTCCGATTACGCCTATTCGACGACAGTGCGCCTACCCGACGGAAAGACGGTCGATTGCGACGTCAACGAATGGCCCGCAAGCGCGAGCGGCGCGCCCAACGGCTTGAGCCTGACCGAACAACGGCAAGCCGAGGTGCTGGCCACCCAGCGGTTGCGTGTCTTGAGCGGTCCCTATTCGGAATACCCCACGCCTTACACGGCGCCGGTCATTCGCTGCAAGCCGACCCATTAGCGCGCAAGCGCGTCGCACGCGACCGGTCCGCTTCGGTCATCGTCCAGGTTGAATCCGCAGTTCGTTGTCCTCGGCGAACCGCATGACGAAGTCGAATGCCTCGGGACAGATTTCGGCAAGCTCCGCACAGACGTCGAGACATTTGACGCTGCCATCGACGTACGGCACGGCAAGCCATGTCGCCGCGACGCTGCTGCCCGGGCGCCGCTCCTTGACGAACAGCGCGATGACGCCCGCGAGCCGCTCGGCCCAGTCGCCCGGACGAAATGGCTTGCCGCTGTGCATGAGCCCGACGATGCGATGGCCGGTGCGGCGGTGCCCCTCGCTTCGACAGGTGTCCGCCGGCTTCGGGCAAACGTCTATCGTACTCATGCGTGAATGATCGGGAGACGCTGCCGCGAGCCCGATGACGTTGATTCCCGCCTGCCGAGGCGTCGCCCGTCCCGGTCAAGGCGAAACGACGCCACCGTTTCATCGAGCATGCGCGCCTGCTCTTCAAGCGACGCCGCAGCGCTCGCCGCCTCTTCGACCAGCGCGGCATTTTGCTGCGTCGTCGTTTCCATCTGCGACACCGTGCGGTTGATCTGTTCAATACCCGACGATTGACGCTCCGACGCCAGGCTGATTTCGGCGACGATCTGCGTCACTTCACCTGCCGCATCGACCACTTGCGTCATCGTCGCCCTTGCGCGTTCGGCGAGTTCCGTCCCGGCTTGTACCTTCGCGACGGAGGTCGTCATCAATTCGCGAATCTCCTTGGCCGCCGCGGCAGAGCGCTGCGCCAGCGCCCGCACTTCCCCGGCCACTACAGCGAATCCGCGCCCTTCTTCGCCCGCTCTCGCCGCCTCAACCGCGGCATTGAGCGCAAGAATGTTCGTTTGGAAAGCGATGCCTTCGATCGCGCCGATGATGTCGACAATGTGCTCGGAGTCGGCCGACATATCGGTTATCGCATCGACGATCTCGCTCACGACACCGCCGCCCCGCCGCGCCGTTGCGGATGCCGTCTCGGCCAACGCGTCGGCATTGCGCGCATGGCCGGCATTCTGTGTAACCGTCCTCGTCAACGCTTCGAGACTCGCCGCGGCTTGCTGCAACGCCGCCGCTTGGCGCTCCGTACGCACAGAGAGGTCCGCATTGCCGTGGGCCATTTCATGCACGCCGCGCCTGATTTCGGCGGTGCCTTCGCGCACGCGCGTCACGGCATCGGCCAAGCTGCGTTGCATGCTGGCCAGCGCGGCCATCAAACGGCCCATTTCGCCACCGAACGACGTATCGATCGCCGAAGTCAGATCGCCGGTTGCGATCCGCTCGAAATGGTCGATCGCCGCGCCGATCGGTTTGATGACAGCGGCGCGCAAAAACCTGCGCGCGAGCAGCGCGAATCCGACCGACGCGCAGCCGACCATGGCGAACAGCCCGAGCAACTGATGGAACCGCTGTTGCGCCTGCGCGAAATGAAGCTGCTGTGCCCGCACTTGAAAGTCAACGAGTTGGCGCGATGCCCGCTTATAGTCCTCGAACAGCGAATCGGGCGCCTGTCGCTCGATCATCCGAAACGACGCGAAGTCATCCTGATCGAGTGCCGCCACCTCCGGCGCAATGACCTGTTTGATCAGCTTGTCTCGCACCGCGCGCAGCGCCGTGCCCAGCGCAGCTTCGACATTATCGGATACGGGAAGTGCTCCGTATGCCGACAGCGCGCGATCGCTCGCAGCCAGTGCGGCATGCGCGCGCTCGAGCGTGGCCGCCGTCGGCTTGCCTTGGGCGACGAGCGTCTCATAGCCGCCCAACTCCACACGCGCCTGTAAAAGGTCAGCGGTGCTGTCGGCCAAAGCCGTCAATGCGGCGGTCTCGCCGCTGTACATTCGTTCGAGCGCGACGTTGGCGGATTTGAGCCCCGCTACCGACGCCACGATGACCAGGACGAGCGCGCCCGTGTAACCGACAACCGTCGCGGTCAGCGCGGCTCGAATGTTAGTAATCCTAACCATGCTGTCTTCCCCAAAAAAAAGGCGGCGGACGAACCGGATCGCCGCCGCCCAGGCCGCCGCGAGGCGGCTGGTCGTCTCGGACCAGGAGGGGAAAATCAGAAGCGCGTGCGCATGCCCGTCGCGACTTCGAGTTGGCTGTTGTGGCCGTTGGTTCCCGCCACCGTGTAGCCGCCATGCAGTTTCATATAGTCGGCTGCCAGATAAAGCTCGGTGCGCTTGGACAGGTGATAGAAGGTCGATGCGTAGACCGTCTCCTTGTAACCGTTGTGAACCGTCGTCGCCGTCGTGTCGAATGCGCCCGAGTTGGCGTTCGGAATGTTGCCGTCCGCGTTGTACGCGGCATTCTTCACGTGCATCTGCTGGTAGCCGAGTTCATAGTCGAGCGGACCGTGCGGCGCGAGCTTGAACGACACCGTCCACGCATTGTCCTCACGCTCCGGCAGCGAGCCCTGCTTGCCCGTGTAGTGGAAATAGCCCGCGTTGACCTTGCCGATGCCGAACCGATAGTTGCCGCCCAGGGAGTACGTTTGATCGGTGAAGCCGCCGTTGTTCGTGTGGTTGTAGAAACCGCCCACGGAGAACGAAGGACCGTTGTAGCCGAGCGCCGCCTGGTAGCCCGAGCCCGTAGCAAACTGCGTGGAGTTGCTGAACTGATAGTCGGCCGCCGCGTAGATGCCGTTGCTGAACAGCTTCTTCCACGCGATGCTGTTTTCAGAGCGCGTGCCGGTCGGTCCCGCCGCGTAGAACACGAGCTGCTTGAAGTTGTTCGAGTTCGAGTAGGCGCCTTCCTTCGTCGAAAACTGCGAGCTCGTGTACGGGTCGCCGTACAGCCCCGAGAAGTCCTTCGCCACCGTATCCTGGAAACCGACGGTCACCTGACCGACGGTCGGGTTCACGAGGCCGACCCACGAATCGCGATCGAAGATCTGGCCCGGGTCTTCCATGTTGCCGTTCGTGCCGACGAACTCGCTTTCCAACGTGAAGATGATTTTATTGCCGCCGCCGATATCTTCGGCGCCGCGCAAGCCCCAGCGGCTGCCGCTGAACCACGGCTCGCCGTCGTGCCCCATCGCAATGACGTGATTGCCGGCCGCGTTCGCGTTCGTCGTATAGGCCAGGGCCGTCATGTCGATCAGGCCGTAAAGCTGAACGCTCGATTGCGCATGGGCGCCGCTTGCTACCAAAGCGCCCGCCGTCAGCGCCAACGTTCGATACGTCTTTTTCAAGATCGTCTCCTCTCTTACTGCGTTGAAATTATGTTTTGCGCGAAGCCGGCTCAAGTCTCCGTGCTTTGCTTTTGCATCGCCGCAATGGAGAGAATCGTATCTTTCCCTATCCTTCACGATCCTTTCGCCGATCGTTAGTACTACTAAGTATTTTCACGTAAACGGGCATATGTCTGCGTTATTTTCTTGGAACCGATTCGCTACGATCCGTCCTTCGCGCGCAACACGTAGCCCAATCCGCGCAACGTCATGATCTGGGCGGTCGAATGCATCAAATGCTTACGTAAGCGATGAATGTAGATGTCAATGGCGTCGGCGCTCGGCTCGTCTTCGAGGCTGTAGACGGTTTCCATCAGCGCAGACTTCGATACGGTCTTGCCTTGCTTGAGCATCAACGCTTCGAGAATCGCATGCTCGCGTCGCCGCAATGCGAGTGGGACATCTTGATGACTGAACTCGCGCGTGTTCGTGTTGTACTGAAGATCGCCGCAGACGAGGGAAACGGCTTTTCCGCTCGCTTGACGCCGGATCAGCGCTTTGATGCGCGCGATCAGCTCGCGCGCATCGAACGGTTTGACGACGTAATCGTCGGCGCCGGCGCTGAAGCAGTCGACCTTATCGTCGATCGACCCGTGCGCCGTGAGCATGAGGACCGGCGCGTTGTCGCCGCGCCTGCGCAAACGCGCGAGCACGTCCTTTCCGCTCATGCGTGGCAGCCGCATATCCAGCAGGATCAGGTCGTAGCGCCCCGTGAGCAACACGGCGTCGGCCGATTCGCCGTCGGGCACGCAATCGACGGTGAAGTTTTCCCCTTGCAGCAAATTGACGATCCAATGCGAAAGTTCGGCATTGTCTTCCACGAGCAACAGCTTCATCGTTTCAATCCTTCCAAACCGGCAGGCGCACGGTAGCGACGAGTCC
>NZ_PNYB01000033.1 GCF_002879855.1 Trinickia soli
GTCATGATTCGGCTCCTGTTGAAGAACGAGGCGGATTGCCTCATTCGCCAACATAAAGCCGCGTGACCGGCCTCTCCCTGACCTCCAGCGCCGGACCGTAGCCCCTACCGCGCGAGCGGTTTAGTCCGCCGGCCATGCGCCGCCGTCCGTCCACCGTCTTAGGCGATACGGTCAAACGGCAGGTCCGCCCACAAAGACGTCGCTCCAATGGCGAGTATGGTGCGTCCTTTCCCATGCCGGGGACGGACAAGACCCACCGACAAACGCTGTTCTCGTCCGCCTTTCAGTTGAGAAAGCGCACCACCCAATCAACCCGCTCAATACACCGACGCCATCCCCGGCGGCCGGTGCTTAAAGCGTCGATGCACCCAGTAATACTGCTCGGGAAATTTCGCGACCTGTTCTTCGAGGAATGTATTCATGCGACGTGCATCGACTTCATCATTCCCCGACGGAAAATCCAGAAGCGGCTCGAAAATCGTCAACTTATACCCCTCATAGTTCGGGAGTACCTCGGTCACAAAGGGAACAACCCGAGCCTGCCCCAGTCTCGCGAGACGCGAAACAGCAGTAAGCGTGCAGGCGGGAACGCCGAAGAATGGAACGAACACAGAGTTCTCGACGCCCTGATCCATATCCGCAGCGAGCATGACGGGTGTGCCCGAACGCAACAAGCCCACGATCTTTCTGGCGCTTGTCGCGCGCTCGATCATCTGTGCGCCGAATCTGCCGCGTTGCCGCTTGGCCACGTCGCACATACCTGCGTTTGACATACGCGTATACAGGGACGCCACCGGAAACTGCGTCGAATAAAGCATGCAGCCCACTTCGATGCCAACAAAATGAAAGCCCATGAAGATGGTCGGCGGCGCGTCACGGTCATCGAGATCAATTTTGCTTTCAATCTGTACGATGTTTTGGATCGAACGCGCGCTACCAAACCACTGGACACCTCGCTCGAGATAGCTGCGAACGACATGGCGAAAGTGCTCTCGTGCGAGCGTATCGAGCTCGTGGCTGGACTTCTCGGGGAAGCATAGACGCAGGTTCACGAGGACGATGTGCTTGCGGCGGCTCGGAAGCGCATACAGTGCCGTGCCGACAACCATCCCGAGCCGTGCGACGAACTTGTAGGGAAGTACCGAAAGCGTGCGCAGCAATGCCACGATGAGCGCAAGGCTGATGCGTTCCAAAGATTTGTCCCCTGGTGTGGTGGAGAGGCGGGAAGCGAAGTCAAATGCCGGGCACGCGACGTTTCTGTTCGTCGCTGCTCCGTCGACATGGTTCCGCTCGAGATATCAGCCGTGGACCATCCGGTACCGACGTGATCATCAGATTCGGGGAACGACCTTGCGAAGTGACGGAGTATACCGGACGGCGAAGGTTCGACCTACCCCGATGATTCTCGGAACGCGGACGCCCAAGGCATGCTTTCACCTGCATCGAGCCGTTGTTCGACGATGTCCGTGAGTCCATTGAGCATCTGAGCGACATGCTGCTCTGCGCCCGTCGCTAGTCGAAGTACGGCTTCAACACCGTTTCGATCCAATTCATGAAGGCCCGGACCCGCTGCGACATGTTGCGCCGATGGGCCACGACGAGCCACGCGTCGAGCGGCTTCGGGCGCAGGTCGGGCAAAATCTCCACCAGCGCGCCGCGTTCGATGTGACGTGCGAGCCCCGAATATCCCGCCTGGATCAGCCCAATGCCGGCAATCCCCGCTGCATGGTAAGTCTGCACGCTGTTGACCTGCATCGCGCCGGGCAGGGAAAGCGACGCATATCCATTGCCGTCCGGATATTCCCACCCCGTCAGTTTGGCGCCGAATGTCCGCGTGTAATGCACCATCTGATGCCCTTGGTTGAGCAAGTCATCGAGCGTATGCGGCGTGCCGTACTGTGCCAGATAGCCCGGGCTAGCCGCGTTGATCATGCGCAGCTTGCCGAGCGGCCGAGCGATGAGCGATTCATCGACGACCGGTCCCAACCGAATCACGCAATCGAACCCTTCCTGCACGAGATCGACGCGGCGATCGGTACTGGAAATTTCAAGTTCCAACCCGGGATGCGCCGCGATAAATTGCGGTATCGCGGGAATGACGACGCTTTGCGCCAGTTCCGTCGACATGTCGACGCGCAGTCTTCCCCGTAACGCTGCCCCATTGCCCGAAAACATCGATCGCAGCTCTTCCACTTCGGCCAGCAGATCGCGTGCGCGCGAATAGAACGCGCGTCCATCTTCGGTCAGCTGGACGGTCCGCGTGGTCCGATGCAGCAGAGCTACGCCCATCTCACGTTCGAGTTCGCGGATCACCGTGGAGACGCGTCCCTTCTGGATGCCCAGGCTTTCAGCCGCACGCGTAAAGCTCGTCAGTTCGGCGACACGGGCGAAGATCAAAAGCGCGTCAAGGTTCTGCATTGTTCATCCTGGGAGAAACGGAGCGTTCAATTTGCCGTCATTTATAACTCAATCGCGACTCAGTAGAGTGCGTTCCCATGTCGTCCGCAGTGGACACATTGCACAAAAGGGAACAGTCATGACTCAGCACGCTTCGCCGGTTAGAGCCGTTGTCGTCTACCACTCTGGATATGGGCACACCGCACGCATGGCCACGGCCATTGCCGAAGGCGCCGGCGCCGAACTCGTCGCGATCGATAGCGAAGGAAACCTCGCCGCGCACGCCTGGGAAATGCTTGCCGCCGCCGATGCGATCCTGTTCGGTTCGCCAACCTACATGGGCGGCCCTAGCTGGCAGTTCAAGAAGTTCGCGGATGCATCGTCGAAACCGTGGCTCGAAGGGACCTGGAAAAACAAGGTCTTTGGCGGCTTCACCAATAGCGCGAGCATGAACGGCGACAAGCTCAATACGCTCGAATACTTTGTCCTGCTCGCCGGGCAGCACAGCGGCATCTGGGTCAGCATGGATATCAAGCCGGCCAACATGAAAGCCTCGCTGCGCGACGACCTCAATCGTATGGGTTCCTATCTCGCGCCCATGGCGCAGACGCCTGCTGATGCGTCGCCCGACGAGATGTCGCAAGGAGATCTGGAGACTGCACGCCGCTATGGCACACGCGTCGCGATGATCGCCGGACAGCTCGTGTCGGGAAGATCCCAAAGCAACTGAAATCCAGACGCGCGGGACGCGACAGCCGCGACTCTGCCGCATTTTATTCGGCCAATCTTTGAAGGGCATCGCAATGAAATATAAGCAACTCGGCCGCACCGGCCTGTATGTCTCCGAGCTGTGCCTCGGCACGATGACGTTGGGCGGCAATGCGGACGCCGGCATGTGGAAGGCGATCGGCGAACTGGGGCAGAAGGAGGCGAACCAGCTGATTGCCCGCGCGGTCGATGAGGGGATCAATTTCATCGACACCGCCGACATCTATTCTTTTGGGCAGTCTGAACGCGTTGTCGGACAGGCGTTGCGAGACATCGGCGTGCCGCGAAGCGAGATTGTGCTGGCTACAAAAACCGCCGGCGTCATGGGCCCGAAGCCGAACCAGCAGGGGGCGTCGCGTGGCCACATCATGGATTCCGTGCAGAGAAGCCTGGAGCGGCTTCAAGTCGACCATATCGACCTTTACCAGATTCACGCCAACGATTCCGTCACGCCGATCGAAGAAACGCTGCGAGCGCTCGACGATCTCACGCGGCAGGGCCTCGTTCGTTATGTGGGCGTTTCGAATTGGCGCGCGGGCAAGATCGGTAAAGCGCTCGGGTTCAGCGAAGCGCTACATGCCACGCGCTTTGAAACGCTCCAGGCCTATTATTCGATTGCCGGACGTGACGTGGAGCGCGAACTGGTGCCGCTCGTTGTCGAGGAACGGATGGGGCTGCTGGTCTGGTCGCCGCTTGCAGGCGGATTGCTTTCGGGGAAGTTCGGCCCCGGCTCACAAACCGAGGGAGGTTCACGGCGAACCCACTTCGATTTCCCGCCTGTTGATCTCGAGCGGGCTTGGCCGTGTGTTGCGCAGATGCGCGTGATCGCCGAGGCGCGCGGTGTTTCAGTTGCCCGGATCGCACTCGCCTGGCTTCTTGCCAAGCCGCATGTCACGAGCGTGATTATCGGCGCCAAACGCGTCGAACAACTCGAAGACAATCTTGGCGCCGTCGATCTCGTTCTTACCGACGAAGAGCTTGCGCGTCTTGATGCCGTGAGTGTTCTGCCGCCTTCGTATCCGGACTGGATGATCGGGCGTCAGGATGCGGGCAGGCGGCCGTTACCTTTCAAGTCCGATGGGTCGAATCAGAAGCGGCAAGAACAGTAGAAAACGTTGCAGGCGAGGCTCGCACCGCCGTCGCAAGTTCACGAATGCGTGCCGCCAGCGCCGGAACGCCCGAACGTCACTGCGCTTCGGAGATGATCTGCCTGATTGCCTGCTCGAAGACTTCGGCGGGCTGCCCGCCGCTCACCAGATAGCGCCGGTTGAAGATGATGGCCGGCACCGAATGGATGCCCATGGCCTGATATTCCTGTTCTTCTGCGCGAACTTCGTCCGCGAATTGCCCGCTTTCGAGCACTTCGCGCGCGGCTTCGGCGTCGAGCCCGACCGAACCTGCCGCCTCGATCAAAACGTTGCGGTCGCTCGGATCTTTCCCGTCGGTGTGGTAGGCCTTCAGCAAGGCGAGCTTGAGCGTAACCTGCTTGTCTTCGTGTTTCGCCCAATAAAGCAGACGGTGCGCGTCGAACGTGTTGTAGACGCGTTTGCGTTCGCCGAATCGGAAGCCTACCTCGGCACCCCGCTCGCGGATGGTCGCCTGGGTCTCGGCGATCTGCTCCGGCGTACGGCCGTACTTTTTGCCGAGATACTCGACGACGTTCTCGCCTTCCGGCCCCATGTCCGGATTGAGCTCGAACGGATGCATGGCGATTCGTGCATCGACATCGCGGCCGATGTGCGCAAGCGCTTGCTGAAGCGACGAAAGCCCGATTGCACACCATGGACATGCGACATCGGAAACGAAATCAATTTCTAACGATTGTGCTGTCATTGCTGTCTTCCTACGGGGTGCGGTTTGAGGGCGCAGCCGGATGGCCGCCGAATCGTTTGGAGCGTAGCATGTTGCTGCAAACGTCTGCACGCAGGCAAAGAACGACCCTTGCGTTGACCAGACAAATCCGCCCGGGAGAACGGCGTCGTGTATATCGGTGAACGTTTCAACAGCATTACGCACCTTGTCGGTGTCGTATTGTCCGTGGCCGGGCTGGCGGCGCTCGTGACCATGGCCGCCATTGCCGGGGACGCATATAAAGTCGTAAGTTTCAGCATATACGGGGCAATGCTGCTCGTGCTCTACACGATCTCGACGCTTTATCACAGCGTGCGGGGCCCGCTGTTGAAAGCCGTGCTGCAGAAGTGCGACCACGCCGCGATTTATTTGCTCATTGCGGGGAGCTATACCCCGTTTACGCTCGTCACGCTGCGTGGGCCGTGGGGATGGACGCTGTTCGGCGTGAGCTGGGGATTGGCTGCGCTAGGCATTGCGCAGGAGCTCACGCTCGGGCGAAGAACCCGTAGCATTTCGATGATGCTGTACCTGCTGATGGGCTGGCTCGCGCTCGTGGCAATTCGTCCGTTGCTGCATGCGTTGCCCGCGGCGGGGGCGGCGTGGCTGCTGGCGGGTGGGCTGATTTATAGCGCGGGGATCTACTTCTTCATCAACGATGAGCGCATTCGTCACGGACATGGCATCTGGCATCTGTTCGTGTTGGCGGGCAGCTTATGTCAGTTCGTCAGCGTGGCGGGGTACGTTGCTTGAAGGGTTGCGATGTACGCGTGGGACATTGCGATACAGGAGAATCCATGAGCCCAGGCGCAGCGAGCGAGGCCGCTCCGGCAACCGGTGCGGCGAGGTCGTCGGAACCATCGCAGGCGGCCGGTCTGAGCAGCACCGAGGTGCGCCGCAGACTTACCGAGTCAGGCCCGAACTCAATGCCGGACATTTCGGCGCGCCCGCTGCGCATGGCGCTCGGGAAGTTCTGGGCGCCAGTGCCGTGGATGCTTGAAGCCGCTATCGTGCTGGAGTGTGCCCTTGGAAAATTCACTGAAGCAGGAATCATTGCGGGGCTCCTCGTGTTCAACGCCGCACTCGGGCTCTTACAGGAGAGCCGCGCGCAAGCGACGCTGACTGCGCTGAAATCGCGACTTGCGCTCAACGCGTCGGTTCGGCGCGACGGAGCATGGTCGATCGTCCCGGCTGCGGATCTGGTGCCGGGCGATGTGGTCAAGCTATCGCTGGGCGGCGTAGTGGCGGCCGACATGAAGCTCGTCTCGGGCAACGTACTGCTCGACCATTCGATGCTTACCGGCGAATCGGTGCCGATCGAAGCCGCGGCCGGCGCGCAGACATTTGCCGGTGCGCTCGTACGACGCGGTGAAGCGGTGGCGGTGGTGACCGCGACCGGTGCGCATACCCGCTTTGGCCGCACGGCGGAGCTGGTCCGCACTGCGCGCGTTGTGAGTTCGCAACAGAAGGCGGTATTGCACGTCGTGCGCAATCTGGCGATATTCAACGGCGTCGTCATTGCGATGCTTCTTGCCTGCGCGCTGTATCTTCACATGCCGCTCGCCGATATCGTTCCGCTCGTGCTGACAGCCCTGCTTGCGTCGATCCCGGTTGCATTGCCGGCCACGTTTACGCTATCGGCCGCGCTCGGCGCGCGCGCCCTGGCAGCGCGCGGCGTGCTGTCCACGCGCCTGACTGCCGTGGACGAGGCCGGCACCATGGACGTACTGTGCGCCGACAAGACGGGCACATTGACGCGCAACGAGCTGACCGTCGCGGCTGTCGAGCCGATGCCCGGCTTCGATGACCGACATGTGCTGACGCTCGCGGCGCTCGCGAGCGCCGAGGGCGGGCAAGACCCGGTCGACACCGCGATTCGCGCGGCCGCCGCGGGCCATGTCGCGTCCGATGCACCGACGCTGGTCAAATTCACTGCATTTGATCCGGCGAAGAAGATGTCCGAAGCAAGCGCCACCGATTCGACCGGCCGCACGCAGCGGATCGTGAAGGGCGCCTTCGCGGTCATCACGAAGCTTGCAGAGCCGTCGCCGACAGCGGCAGTGCTGGCCGAAGAACTCGAGGCGAAGGGCCTTCGGGTGCTCGCCGTGGCGGCAGGCGCACCCCAGGCGCTGAAGCTGGTCGGGATGGTTGCGCTGAGTGACCCGCCGCGCGACGATTCGGCCGCGCTTATTACGGAGTTGCACGCGCTCGGGGTGCGGGCCGTGATGGTAACCGGCGACGCGCCGGCGACCGCGGGCAGTGTCGCCCAGGCGGTCGGGCTTGACGGTGCCATCTGCCCGCCGGGCCCCATTCCAGACGGCGTGAAGCCGGAAGCATTCGCAGTGTTCGCCGGCGTGCTGCCCGAGGACAAATACAACCTCGTCAAGGCGTTCCAGCAGGGCGGCCATGTCGTCGGCATGTGCGGTGACGGCGCGAATGACGCGCCCGCGCTGCGCCAGGCGCAAATGGGCATCGCGGTGTCGACGGCGACCGACGTCGCCAAATCCGCCGCCGGGATGGTGCTCACGGAACCCGGGCTCGGCGGCATCGTGGCAGCGGTGAAGGAGGGCCGCGTGACGTTCCAGCGCATGCTGACCTACACACTGAATTCGATCACCAAGAAGATCGTGACTGCGCTTTTGCTGGTATTCGGTCTGGTCATGACGGGACGTGCGATCCTCACCCCGTTGCTGATGGTGATCCTGATGATCGCAGGTGATTTTCTCGCGATGTCGTTGACGACGGACGCCGTCGACCCCTCGCAGTCGCCGAATACGTGGCAAATCGGCAATTTGACGATTGCGGGCGTGGCCATCGGGGTCGCTCTGCTGGCTTTTTGTACCGGCGCGCTCGCCATTGGCCGGTTCGCGATGGATCTGAGCGCTGGCGCACTACAGTCCTTGACCTTCGTGGCCCTTGTCTTCGGCAGTCAGGCGACGCTCTACGCGATTCGTCAACGCCGGCGTATGTGGGGCTCCCGTCCCAGCCTGTGGCTGGTCGCGTCGTCGGTGACCGATGTTCTGCTTGCCGTGATCCTTGCCGTCGGTGGCATTGCGATGACGGCGCTTCCCGTCGCGGTGGTAGCGGGAATGCTTGCTGCTGCAGTGGCTTTTGCTGTCGTGCTGAACGCGCTGAAGATTCCCCTCTTCGCGCACTTGAGGATCGCGTAGCACTGTTGTCGTTCTGGTGACATCGTGACATGGCGACTGTCGATAGATTGGCGGCAGCTGACGCCGCTTTGACCGCGAATGGGATCGAGATGAAAACCTGGTCGGACGATTTTCGTGTGCAAGAGGGCGATGAAGTCAATCTTGGCAAATGGCCAACCAAGGTGGACCCCTTGTACACCTCAAAAGAGCACTACGAGGAACTGCTCACCGCGCACGTGGCGCGATTGAGTTCGCTGCAGCAACTCTTCTACGCATCGAACCGCCACGCGCTTCTGCTGATCTTTCAGGCCATGGACGCGGCCGGCAAGGACGGTGCGATCAAACATGTGATGTCGGGCGTGAATCCGCAGGGATGCCAGGTTTTCAGTTACAAGCATCCCACGCCAGCCGAACTGGAACATGATTTTCTCTGGCGTACCTCTCGCGATTTGCCTGCGCGAGGGCAAATCGGCATCTTCAACCGGTCGTATTACGAGGAAGTTCTGATCGTCCGCGTCCACCCCGAGATTTTGCTTGGGGAAGGACTGCCAAGTGCGTCGCCCGACAAGAAGACAATCTGGCAGGAGCGTTATAGGTCGATCGTGGATCTGGAGCGCCACCTCGATAAAAATGGCACGCGCATCATCAAGTTCTTTCTTCACCTGTCCAAGGCGGAACAACGCAGACGCTTTCTGGACCGTATCGACGATCCTGACAAGAACTGGAAATTCAGTGAAGCGGATATCGAGGAGCGCAAATTCTGGAATCAGTATAGAAAGGCATACGAGAAATGCCTTGCCGCAACGAGTACCCGATACGCGCCGTGGTACGTCGTGCCTGCCGACGATAAAAAGAATACGCGGTTGATCGTCTCTCAGATCATACTGGACGCACTCGAGTCGCTTAAGATGACCTACCCCTTGTCGACCGCAAGCCGCAAGCGGGAACTGCAGGCCATTCGCAGGCGCCTCGAAACCCGAGGTTAAGTTCGAGTCGGACGGTCGACATCAACCAATCTCTAAAGCCACAGCACGGCTCGTCCGTTGCATCTGCATGATTCGGCTGTGCGGGCACGCGCAAACGCGTCAGAGCGCGTGCGCGTGGACGAGCGGGTACACGACAAGGCCGATCAGCGCGGCGGCGATGACGACGACTGGCTCCTGCAGCTTTTTGAATCGCCACAGCAGTAGCGCGGTCGCAAGCGCCAGCAGGATGGTCGGCCAATCGACGATCGAGCGCCGCGCGATGACAATCACCGAGCCGGTAATCGCGCCGACAGCGGCGGCGGTGATTCCGTCGACGAATGCCTTGACGGCTGGCAGCTTGCCGTATTTCTTGAAATACGGAGCAGGTAGCACGGTGAAGAGATAGCACGGCAGAAAGGTGCCAAGCGCCGCCACACAGGCACCCGCGGAACCCGCGATCAGATAGCCGATAAATCCCACTGTGATCACGACAGGTCCCGGCGTAATCATCGCTACGGCCACGGCATCGACGAACTGCTTGTCGTTGAGCCAGTGGTGTTCGGTGACCACGCCACCGTAAAGGAATGGCACGATCGCCAATCCCGAGCCGAACACGAATGCGCCGGCTTTCGTGAAGAACAATCCGATCTGCCCCAGCAGCGGCCAGTCAAAGCTGCCAAGCACGCCGCTGGCGACAGGTACCTGCGTCGCGGCCGCTGCATTCAGTCCACCGTTGCTTAACCACTTCGGCGGAGCAACAACGAACCAGTTGACAAGGCCACCCGCGATGAAGAGCCACGCGATTTCCGATTCGGTGATGACAGTCACCGCGGCGAGCGTCAGGTAGATCGCCCACAGGAGCCGGTTTTTTGCAAGGGCACGCGTGGTGAGCTTGTAGGCGCTCATCGCAATGATGCCGACGACGGCCGCACCTACGCCGTAGAAGGCGGCCTGCATCCACGACAGCCCCCCGAAGTGAGCGTAGGCCCAGCCAAGGCCAAGCACCATCAAAAACGACGGCAACACGAATGCGAAACCGGCGAGCGTCGCACCGACGAGGCGGTAGTGCACGTAGCCCATGTAGATGCCGAGCTGCGTCGCCAGTGGCCCGGGCATCATCTGCGCGAGCGCCAGCCCCTCGCGGTAATCCGACTCGGTGATCCAGCCACGTCGCTCGACGAGATCACGATGCATGTAGCCGACGAGCGCCACCGGACCGCCGAATCCGAACGCGCCAAGCCGTAGCATGTACAGCACGAGCTGACCCAGTGTGTAGCACGGTGCCGCTACGGTGGTTGTGCTCACGATTGCCTCCCGGTGTCCCGACCCTTCGCGGCCGACGCAAAGTATGCGTAGAGCGAATCCAGGACCTGCCCCATCTCGTCGAGCAACTGATCATCGTCTGTTGCACGTTCTCTCGCACCGGCCATGACGGCCTCGAAGCCGATCGCTTCGGGCACGGGGGCGCCGCCGACATCGAGCGCATGGACCAACTCACCGAGTCGAAGCAGCGCGGGGTCCTCATCGAGGCCGAAACTCGCGACCAAGACCTCGAACGTCACGCGTTCGCCGACATGGGTGAACGCTGCACCGTCGAAGTCGAATCCCAGCGCGTTGGCCGGGCAGGCGCTCGGTGACGCGAGCCAGATGAAGTGTGCATCGCGATCGATGAAGCGCCGGATCAACCAGGCGCTCGCCACGCGATCGACCCACATGTGCTGCCGCGTGGCCCAGGTACGCGCCTGATAGTCGCTAACCAAAAGGCGCCGGATCGGCCGTTCGGCGGAATGCGGCTCGCCCGGCGACAGGACGGTGTCGACGAGGCCGATGAAGTCCTGCCATGCCGCCGCTGAGCGCGTTGCAGGGTCGCCCGGAAAGTAGTCGATCGCGACGATCGATTCGTAGTCCTTGCGCAGCTTCCGAAGCAGCTTCGTCAATTCGGCTGCCGACTGGCCCGACATCGTCTTGCGCGCATCTTTCAGCGCGCGCATGAACCCGGCATGGTCTTCACTGCGGTCGAAAAGCGCCCGGAATTCCTCGTCCTGCGCGGCATCGAGGCTCGGTGCACGCAGCAGGTGCGCCGTGCCGCCACATTCGGCAATGGCGCCCGACAGTTCGCGCAGCATCTGCTCTCGCTCGTCCGTGTAAGGCAGCAGATAAATGCCATCTCTCAGCACAGCGCATCCCTTCGCCTTCAGCGCGCGCCAGAAGCGCATGCGGGCCGTCGCGTTTTCGGTCGGCAGGGTCAGCACAAGGAGCGACCACGTAGTGATTGTGTTCATGTAGATAACGTTACATGATTGTAGCGTTGTCTACAACAATAACTGCTGAAGGGCGACACCTCGGGGCCGGAGGCGTTTCTGGCGGTGCCAGCGCAGCAAAGCCTGTCACACGTTATACCGGGATAGTCAATAGCCTTCCGTGCGAAGCATCATGAGCCGAAACTACCCCTGTTTGTCGAAGGGGTCTCGCTGCACGTCGCGGCTGCACCGTCTCCCGACCATGAGGCACTGGCAAGAGACGCCGTTCGAATGTCACCCGTTGCGCGGACGTTAGGGAAGCCGGTAGTCATTCGTCCGGCCGCAATCATCCTTACCACCTGACCGAGGGCATTTGCTGTGGACGAACAGACCATCGAAACCTACTCGACAAACGCAGGCCGCTATGCTGCGGAGTGGCGCGACCAGGCTCCGCCGACTGACATGTACGCCCTGTTGCAGCGCTACTTCGCACCGGGGGGTAAAACTGCAGACATTGGTTGTGGCGCTGGCCGCGACGTGGCGTGGCTCAACGAACATGGCTTTCCCGCCGTCGGTTACGACGCCGCGGAAGGATTGCTCGCCCAAGCCGCGACCGATTTCCCATCGTTGGCTTTCAAGCGCGCCGAGCTTCCCGGGTTGGAGGCGATCCCAAGTGACGCCTACGACAATGTGCTGTGCGAAACCGTGCTCATGCATTTGCCGCCTGATGAGGTTACGCAAGCGTGTGCGCGTCTCTTCGAAATCCTCAGGCCAAAAGGTACGCTGTATCTGAGCTGGCGAGTCGCGGAATCGGCCTCCACGCGCGATGCTGCCGGGCGACTCTACGCTACGTTCGACGCCGCGCGGGTCAGAGAGGGGCTTGGCGATGCCGAAATCCTGCTCGATGCCGAAGCGGTCAACGCATCTTCCGGCAGACGCGTGCATCGACTTGTCGCCCGGCGACGGTGATTGATGCCTCCTGAAAGGCGCATACTCTTCGGTGAATGCAATTCGTCTCGGTCGCCGCTCGCACCGCAAGCGCTTTCTCTCTTGCCTGTCACGTCGGCGGATTGATGAGAATCTTCAGTCGGAAGGAGCTTGCCATGACTGTCACTGGCGCAGCGGCTCGCGAGCCGATCAGGGTTGGCCAATTGAGCATTCGGTATCTTATCGATGGGACTGCAACGGGCGGAATGGGTGTGTTCGAGTTGACCGTGCCCCCTGGCTCGCACGTCCCGCCGCCACACAGCCATACACGCAACGAAGAATGCGTCTATGTCCTCGAGGGCAAGCTTCGGTATTCGGTCGATGGGACGGTTCGTGACCTGGCGCCGGGAGAATGGATGTTTACTGCACGAGGATCGGTTCACCACTTCAGCAATCCTCACAGTGATACAGCCCGCGCGTTGATCGTACTGACTCCCGACATCGGCGCCCAATATTTTGTCGATGTGGCAGCAGTCGTCAATGCCGGCGGCCCGCCCGACCGCGACAAGCTTATCGATGTCATGTCGCGGTACGGGCTCGTGCCTGCGCCGCCGCCGCCGCCGCAATGAGCGACGATCGTCGTCAAGGGATGCCTGTGGCCGTACGGTATCAAGCCTGGCTTAATTCGTCGCTCAGGTACCGCGGGGCAGGAACGCTGCTCGACAGATGTCCCGACATCGTTCGGCGCGCAGCTTCATAGGCCGCCCATTCTTCGCCGGCATGGAGCGATGGGATAGTAACGAGTTCACGACGATCAAAGCCTGTCAATGCTGCGTCGACCATGTCCTCGGCGGACATGACGATTTCCTTGGGCAAGTGCTCGAGCGGCAGGCCGCCGGCTCGCCAGAAATCGGTGGCCGTCGCGCCCGGCAGCACCGCCTGCACCTGTACGCCCTTGTCGGCGAGTTCGTGGTGCAACGATTGACTGAAGGCGAGCACGAAGGCCTTGCTGCCCCCGTAAACACCGTTCAGGATTTCCGGCGCTATCGCGACGATCGACGAGATATTGATGACGGCGCCCTTGCCGCGCGCGACAAAGCCTGGCACGGCAGCGTACGTGAGGCGGGTGAGCGCGGTAACGTTCAGGTCGATCATCCGCGTCATCGCATCCACATCGCTCTCCAGTAGCGGCGTATGCGTGCCCACGCCAGCGTTGTTGACCAGCAGCGTGATGCCCGAATCCTGTCTCAGTTTTGCTTCGATGGTGGCCAGCGCCGAGCGGTCGTTGAGGTCGGCCCCGACGGTCTGGACGCTCCGCTGCGTCTCGTTCGTGATGCGATCGGCGACGGTCGCCAAGCGATCGCGGTTGCGCGCGACCAAAATCAGGTCGTAGCCGCGGCGGGCCAGCCGGTCCGCATAGATGGCGCCCATACCCGACGATGCGCCGGTAATAAGGGCGGTGCCTTGATGTACTTGGGTCATGTTCTCACTCCTTCCGAAAGGTGCCGGTGATTGCGTGAGCGCATTCTGGCCTTTTTTGGGCGTGACGGAAATGACGTAGATAGGTATGATTCATGCCATGACTTAACGGAGCGCGGGCATGCACCGGATCGGCTTCCTGCTCAGTGACGGCTTCCAGATCATGGCCCTCGCGGCGCAATCGGTTTTTGAATACGCCAACGTCGTGGTGGGCGAGTCGTTCTATGCACTCGAAAATTTCTCGATACCAGGTGGCGAGATACGTTCATCGCTCGGCATGGCGGTAGGCACGCGATCGCTGCGCGGTCGGATCGATATCGACACGTGGATCGTCGCCGGCGTTAACGATCCGCTCAGTTCACCGGCTGAAGACAAAACCCTCAGGTTTCTACGCAAGGCGAGCGAACGCGCGAGGCGAATCGCAGGGATCTGCACGGGCGGATTTGTGCTGGCGGAGGCGGGCTTGCTCGCCCAGCGGCATGCCACCACACACTGGGCATATGCACGAGAAATGCAGAAGCGATTTCCTGACATCCGTGTCGAGGAGGATCGTATCTACATTATTGACGGGCCCATCTGGACTTCGGCTGGCATGACTGCGGGTCTTGATCTGGCGCTCGCGATGGTGGAAACGGACCTCGACCCGGCAGTGGCGCGATCGGTTGCACATAAGCTGGTCATGCAGCAGCGCCGCTCGGGCGGCCAGTCGCAACATTCCGAAATGTTGGACCTTGCGCCGAAGTCCGATCGTATCCAGAACGCGCTGAACTATGCGCGTAACAATCTGAGGCAGTCGCTCACGGTTCAAGAACTGGCCGAGAGCGTTCATCTGAGTCCGCGCCAGTTCAGCCGTGTGTTCACACTCGAAACGGGGCAGCCTCCAGCCAAGGCGATCGAGAAGTTGCGCATAGAGGCAGCGCGATTGATGATCGAGCAAAGCAGACACCCGCTCGATGTGATCGCGAAGGAAACGGGCTTCCGCGACCGCCGCCATATGCGCGAAGCGTTCATGCGCGAGTTGCACCTTCCGCCGCAAGCCATCCGGCGCAACGCGCGCGGTGCCGTGTCCCCCTAGTTTCGCTGCATTCGAGCGCTGCTCGCGAGCACCGTGGTGCATTGCGATAACAGACTGCGGTGAATCTATCTTGCGACAATTGCGCCGTATCATCGCGTGATGGTGCAGGCAAATTTGGCGCGGGCAGTCGTTGCCATCCGCGAGTCGCCTGCTGCAATGTCATGTTACGGTGTCGTGGCGCAAGGCGTCGATTCGAGCACGGCTCGTCCCGGGTTGAGAATCTTTCGATAGGAGAGTGAGGGTGGCCTCATCAATGGAAGCACTATATACACGGCAGATTCGCACCTACCTGAGCGAATTGGAGCGCGGCGATGTCGCTGCGATCTGTGCGTTGTTCACGCCGGACGCACAGATCTTCTCACCGTTTCTTGGGTGGATGCATCCCGCGCCATTTTTTGCGAAGGTCGAAGCAGCGTCGGGAGAAAGCCGGATTACGCCCATCGACATCTGCGTCAGCACGACGGGAGCCCGACGTGCGACCGGTTACTTTGTCTACGACTGGGGATTGAAAGACGGCTCTACGGTGAAATTCGAATGCGTCGATGTGTTCGAATTCGATGAAAGCGGCCGCATCGAGCGGATGATCATCGTCTATGACACGCATCCTATTCGCAGTACAGTGGGCGATAAATACGCGTAGCGTTGGCACGCTGCCGGTAGGCAGTTGGCCTGAGCGCCGGTTTGCAAAGCGTCGCAGTACCCGCGCTCGTCGAGCATCTGCTGCGTGGTAGCGGGCGCGTGAACCGGGTCGCGCGGCTCAGCCTGACACCGGGCGCAGCGATTGCTCGCCAAAGCGTTCCCTATCTGGGAGCGGACGCATGCCAGATCGAGCAGTCCTTTTCCAAAGGCGAGATCGATCGGCTGCGCGGCCAGTTGGGTCGACTTTCGTAGCTTCGAATGCGTTGCCGTCGGTTTTTGCTAACGCGTTCTTCACATCTTCGCCATGGCTGGCGTTTGAAACGGAGGCAAAGGATGGCACGAGTTCGTGTGAACGGCTTCACCCTCTCGCTCGACGGATACGGAGCGGGTCCGAATCAAGACATCAACCATCCGCTCGGTGCCGGCGGCACGGAACTGCATCAATGGCTGGTCCCGACACGCACGTTCCAGCGTACCTTGTTCGGCAAGGATGAAGGCACGACCGGCGTTGACGATGATTTCGCCGCGCGTGGCTTCGAGAACGTCGGGGCCTGGATTCTCGGAAGGAACATGTTCGGCCCCATCCGCGGGGACTGGCCCGACGCCAACTGGAAGGGCTGGTGGGGAGACAACCCGCCGTATCACGTTCCGGTCTTCGTCCTGACCCATCATGCGCGGCCTTCCATCGAGATGGAGGGCGGCACGACGTTCCACTTCGTCACGGGCGGCATTCGCGAGGCGCTCGATCGTGCACGCGAGGCCGCTGGCTCGATGGACGTGCGTATTGGCGGCGGGCCCAATACGATCCGCCAGTATCTCCGTGAAGGCCTGATCGATGAACTGCACCTCGCTGTCACGCCGGTCTTGCTCGGCAGGGGAGAATCGCTGTTCGAAGGAATCGACCTGCGGGCGCTGGGGTACGAATGCGTTGATTCCGTCGCGTCCCCGAAAGCCACGCATGTCATCCTACGGCGATCCAGTTAAAGCAGATGCAGGTATAAAGGTCATCTGCCGCGGCCAGTTTAACGCTTTGCCGCAACATTTACTGAATGTTGCAATCTGACAAGATCACTTGCATTCCGCGGCGCTATGCTTCGCGCACCAAGACAGAATTCAAGGTGGTGGAAATGAACGGGATGCGGAAAGCGCTCACAGTCGCAATTGTCATGTCGGCCGCGCTCGCGGCCTGCGGTGGTGGGGGCGGTGGGAGCACCCCGACCGGCACCGTGAACGTTCAGATGACCGATGCCCCTTCATGCGGCTTCGACCATGTCTACACAACAGTAAGCAAGGTGCGGATCAACGCCAGTTCGACGGCCGCCGACAGCGATGGCGGATGGACCGACATCACGCTTGCTACTCCGCAAAAAATCGATCTCCTGGCACTGACGAACGGCACGATGGCCACCCTCGGCCAGGCGACGTTACCGGCAGGCCAATACCAGCAGATTCGGCTCGTCCTTGCCCAGAACCAGGGCAACACGCTGGCCAATTCGGTCGTCGTGTCGGGAACGACGACCGAACAAGCGCTTGCGACGCCGAGCGCAACGCAAAGCGGCCTCAAGATCATTCGTCCCTTCGACGTTGCCGCGAACTCGACGGTCGATCTCGTGCTCGACTTTAACGCCTGCAAGTCAGTCGTCCAGATGGGCAACGGCTCGTACGCTTTGAAACCCGTGATTACTGCCACGCCCACGACCGTCACCGGTCTGATCGACGGCTATGTCGCCACGGCCGAGGCCGGCGCGACGGTGTATGCGGAGCAGAACGGCAAAGTGGTAAGCGGTACGGTGGCCGATAGCACGGGCCACTTCGTGTTCTCGACGCTGGTCCAAAGCTCGACGAACGGCAACTACGACATCGTGGTTGTGCAACCGAACGAAACGACAGGGATCATCTCCTCGGTGCCTGTGACCGTTGGGGCAACGACCCATGTATCGACGGCAGCCCAACCCATCACGCTTCCCGCTTCGACAATGAATTCGGTGAGCGGCACCGTGACCGCGTCTGCGATGGCCAACCTGCGTGCGCTGCAGACAACGTCGGCGGGTGTCTATGAGATCGGCTCGGCGAATGCGAACCTCGATACGGGCGTCTATACGATGAGCTTGCCCGTTGCGGCGCCCATGGTGGGTGCCTATAGCGCCACCTTGCCCGTCGGGCTGATTGCCGCGACGACGTCGGCGGGCCACTACACCATCGAAGCGGATGCTTCCTCCGGCGTCACGCAATCGACCGCCGTCAACATTTCGAGCGGCAGTCAGACCAACGTGAACTTCTCTTTCTAACAACGGCATGATCGACGAAGGGGCAATCGCCCCTTCGCTTCGGGGATCAACATGAAAAAAATCATCATCACTTTGGCGATTGCTTCGGGCGTACTGACCGGGTGCGCCGTATACATGCCGGACGAACCGGGTGTGGTCGTGCGTCCGCAGGGCGGCCCCGGCAATGGGTTCTGTCCGCCGGGACAGGCCAAGAAAGGCAATTGCTGAGAACGTAGCCAACCTTGGGCGCGGCTGCGCGAAGCTCATCGCGGCCGGCCTTGAGGCACGCCTTCGACAGACCCTGCACCGCGGGGCGTTAATCGCGCCTCGTGCAGCTTAGCTCGGGCGCGTCGCGATGGGCGGACACCCATACGCGCGCGTATACGCCCGCGAAAATGCTGCCGCACTGCCAAAGCCAACCCGCTGCGCAACGGTCTTGATCTTTCCGCCACCGGCCAGGGCGCGACGACCCAGCATCAGACGCCACGCAGTGAGGTATGCGCTGGGTGTGGTACCTACGGTTTGCCGAAACGACGCCATGAATTGGCTACGCGACATACCGGAGACAGAGGCGAGATCTTCCACTCGCCAAGGCCTGTCCGGTGCGTCGTGCATCGCAACGAGCGCGCGATGAAGGGCAGGGTGCGAAAGCCCGGCAAGCAGGCCGGGTGTGGTCGCGCCAGCCTCGATGACCTGCCGCAAAACCATCAGCAACATCACCTCGCATAGCCGGCCGATCACTGCGCTTTGTCCGCACCGCGCATTCAACGCTTCTTCCACGAATGCATGCGTCACTGCTTGCAGAACCGGCGATTCGCTCAGGTCGAGCGTGACCTGTTTCGGCAAAGCGGCGATCAGCGGATTCGTCGGGCCACCGAACGTGACCGAAGCTCGGACGCACGCGTTGCGCTCGACCTGCGGGCCCGCGGGCGAGCCTGTATAGAGAACGAGTTGCTGCGCCGGCTGCCGCGTGTCGCCAATGACAAGGAGCCTCGCATCCGAATCGGGCGCCGGGCGGTCCGACACGCTGACCGACAAATCGAATGCGCGGAAAAAGGCGGACAACCGATCGGCTCTGGGCGGCAGGGCGGGACGCATCGCTGGACTTTCGGTCATGTTTTCTGGATTTTTCATTTCAGAAAGTATGCGAGAGTCAAGCCATCGCGTCAATCGGCGCGAACTATCCATCGGAAAGGAGTTGCGCCATGCTTGTACCCCGCCAAATGGCACCCGGCCTTGTCGTTGAAACCCTGGACCACGGCTCGTTCGATCTCGCCTTGGAGGCGCCGGAGCGAATGACGTTGATCTGCTTTTACCGCGGTCTTCATTGCCCGATCTGCGCAATGTATCTAAAGGAATTGGAGCGCCTGACGCCGGAATTCGCTGCGCGTGGAATCACGACGATTGCCATCAGTTCCGATAGCGAGCCTCGTGCGCGTGCGATGCAGCAAAAGATTGCAGCGAACAATTTGCGATTCGGTTATGGACTCGCTTTATCTGAGGCGCGCAGGTGGGGCCTCTTTATTTCGACATCGCGCGGCAAGACATCCATTGGAATCGACGAGCCCGCAATGTTCTCCGAGCCTGGTCTGTTTTTGCTGCGTCCAGACCGGACCATCTACTATTTGTCCGTGCAGTCGATGCCGTTCGTGCGGCCTGATTTTAAAGGGCTGCTCCAGGCTGTCGATTTCATGATCGAGCATGACTATCCGGCGCGCGGCGAGTACGTCGGTGAACTATGACCATCGATGCTGATTCGCCCCGAGCATCCGCAATGCTTCGCCGAGCGATAGCACCGTAGTGCGCGATTCGAATGCGGTTGCGAACAAGTGTTCGTGTACAACCTCATCCGGGTCGTAACAACAGTCCTTGACGGTGAACAGGCGGTAGTCGGCGTCGCTTGCATATGCGATTGAAGACAGCATGACCCCTGTCGACGCGATGCCGACCATGATCAACGAATTGATGCCTTTCGCGGAGAGCCGCACTTCGAGATCAGTGCCATAAAACACGCTCGCGCGGTGCGCGATGATCAACGGCTCGCTGGACTGTGGGTCCAACTCGGGTGCAGTGCGATCTTCGACGAAGCGACCCAATCGTTTGATGCCTTGCCCGTTTTTGTTCAGTGGGCTGACTTCCGGATAGCCGGGCGCGAACCGAAGATTGGCGAAATAGACACTGACGCCCTGGGCCCGTGCGGCATCGCAAAGTTGGCGCGTATTGGCAAGCAGGGTTGGCGCGACTGACGGAAAAAGCCCGACGATGTCGGTCTGATAGTGCATGACGATGAGTGCGGTTTGTGCCGGCACGATCGCCGGAATCTCCGCGCCACCCTTTGGGGATGTCACTGCCTCCATTTACCGTTCTCCTTTCCGTCGACACACGGTTCGTATTCATTGCATGCGAACATGGCGCGCGGGGGACGCTGCGCTGCGCTGTCGTCGGAATGGTACTCCATGCGATTGAGCCAGATCCGACAAGCGAGCATATCGACGGAATCGCCCGCGAGCACTACTATCGGTGGCGTCGGACGCGCACAGGGCGCGTTCTTCTACAGGACTCGTAACGATGAAGGTTGATACCCTCGTGCTGGGCGGTGGCATTGTCGGCGTCTCAGTGGCGTTGCAGTTGCAGCGTCGCAATGTGTCTGTCGCACTCGTCGACCGAAAAGCGCCGGGGCAGGAGACATCATTTGGAAACGCCGGCTTGATCCAGCGCGAAGGCGTTTATCCCTACGCATTTCCGCGGGATCTTGCTTCGCTCGTGCATTACGCCGGCAATCGGGCGACGGATGTCCGCTATCATCCCGCCGCGATGCCGAAGCTGTTGCCATTCCTTTATCGGTACTGGTACAACTCTCGGCCTGATCGGCATGCGCGGATTGCGCGCGTTTACTCGACGCTCATCGAGCACTGCGTGACCGAGCATCGTGCGTTGATCGAAGCGGCCGGTGCGCAATCGCTGTTGCGCAAGGGCGGTTGGATCAAGGTCTTTCGCACCAGAGAGGCGCTGCAGAAAACACTGGACGACGCGCGGCGCTGGCATGACGAGTACGACGTTGCATACGAAGGACTCGATCGCGAGGCGCTGCATGCGGCCGAGCCCTCGTTGGGTTCGGTGCTCATTGGTGGGGTGCGTTTTACGTCGTCGGATTCGGTCAGCGATCCGGGCGGTCTCGTCACCGCGTATGCGAACCTCTTCGAGCAACTGGGCGGGCGGGTATTCATCGGCGACGCCGGCACGCTTGAACCTTCGTGGAGGGTGATGACGCAGGCAGGGCCGATCGAAGCGGAGTCCGTCGTGGTCGCGCTCGGGCCGTGGTCGAAAGATCTTGTGCGCACCTTCGGCTATGACCTTCCGCTTGAAGTGAAGCGCGGATATCACATGCACTATGCGGCACAGAGTGGCGCGCACCTGAATCAGCCTGTGCTCGATGCGGAAATCGGCTACCTGATCGCGCCGATGACGCGTGGCATCCGGCTGACGACGGGCGCCGAACTTGGCTATCGCGACACGCGCAAGACGCCGGTCCAACTTGACGCGGTTGAGCCGTTCGCGCGTGACGTCTTTCCGCTGGGTGAGCGCTTGGATGCGGAGCCCTGGCTCGGGTGTCGCCCCTGCACGCCCGACATGCTGCCGATCATCGGGCCGGCGCCGAGACATAAGGGCATGTGGTTTGCGTTTGGCCACGCGCACCATGGGCTGACACTCGGACCCGTGACCGGCAGGCTCATTGCGGAGATGATGACGGGAACGCGGCCCGTGGTCGACCCTGCGCCGTTTGGGGTGGGGCGGTTTGGTTAGGGTAGGCCAGGCCAGGCTACACGGGCGCCGTCACTCCCCTCCAAAACTCTCCTTCAACCAATCCCGCATCATCACGTACGAGCGAGCCGCGGCCTTCGCGTCGTATCGGCAATTGCCGGTCTTCGCCGTCGCTTCGGTCTCAGTGAAGCAATGCACGACATGCCCGATCTCCACGAACTGCCAGTCGGCGGGGTCATGCTTCATTTCTTCGGTGAACTTGGGAACATCCGGCATGGTGAACGCATCATCGGAGCCATTTATCGCCAGTACGCGCGCTTTGATATTCGAAGCCAGCGAAGGATCGTCGGTGCTCAAATCCCCATGAAACGCGACCACTGCCTTCGCGTCGGACCCGCTGCGCGCTAAATCAAGCACAACGGCACCGCCGAAACAAAACCCGATAGCCGCCAGCCGCGAGGGATCAATGGGCGCATGCGCAGCCGCAGCCTTCAACTGCGCGAAAGCCTCGCCAACGCGTTTGCGCATCACGCTTCGATCGTGATAAAGCGGCCCCACCGCGGCTTTGGCTTCTTCGTCGTTTTTCGGCCGCACCGCCGCACCGTACATATCGGTAAGCAAGATGACATAGTCTTTGCCGGCGATCCGCTTTGCCTTCGCAATGGCAATATCGTTGACGCCGGACCAGTTCGGCACCATCACCAAGCCAGGCCGCTTTGCTTGCGTGGCATCGTCATAAACAAGAAAGCTCTTGAACGTGGTCCCGTCGAGCGTCCAGCTGACCGGTTGCGCGACCATCTTGGCCAGCGCGGACGAGGAAGCGAGAATAGCGAGCAGCGTAAAAGCAAGGCGCACGAGTCGCATGGCGATTTTCTCTCGGTGGGTTGAATGAAGGAAGGCAAACGGCAGCCACCAGTCGACTCAACGCGCAGGCCGTTGGCTAAGCCAGATGCTGCCGATCACGAATCCTACACCGGCGAGCTGGATCGGGCTAAGCGTTTGACCCAGAAACGTCCACCCCAGTATTACCGCTGTAAGAGGGCTGATAAAGAGCAGCGGCGAAACCACCGATGAATCGAGCTTTGCAATGCCCCTGAACCAGAGCACATACGTCAGCGCCGCACCGATCAATCCGAGCCACGCCAGTCCTGCCAGATTGACGGCGGTGGGCGCAGGCAAATGAGGCGCGAAGGCAAGCACGACCGGGACCAACAAGACGCCCCCCGCCGTCAGTTGCCAGGCCGTGAACGTCAGCAAAGAGACAGGCGGTTGCCACTTGCGCGTGAGAATGTTGCCGACGGCCATCGAAGCAGCACCCGCCAGCCCCGCCGCGATACCGATTGGATCGAGCGCGGCACGCGGCGTCAATACGAGCAAAGCCACGCCGGCGATGCCGACGAGCGCGGCAACGATCGACAAGGGACGAATCGGGCTCGACAACAACAGCCTCGCCAGGAACACGGCGAATAGCGGTTGCACGGCCGCGACGGTGCCCGCAACGCCGCCGGGAAGCCGGTACGCCGCCACGAACAGCATGCTCAGAAAGATCGAGATGTTGAGCGCGCCGAGGACGAACGTGCGTAACCACCAGATGCCTCGCGGCAACTGGCGCACGATCAACAGCAGCAGCAAACCGGCCGGCAACGCACGCAACATCGCCACCGATATAGGCGAAAAGTCCGGCAGAAACTGCGTAGTGACGATATACGTGCTGCCCCATACGATAGGCGCGATCGCCGTCAGCAGCACATCGGATCCATTGTTTCTCATGCGATCTTTAGTATTTCGGTAATCGGCCGGCGCGGCTTCTGTGGTCTATTGCCGGGCGCCGGCCGTCCAATGGGAACAAGCATGACCGGCACTTCGTCGGGTTGGAGCCCGAACGCTCGCGCAACACCTGCGGCGTCGAACCCACCCATCGGACTCGACGCGAAGCCCATCCCTTGCGCTGCATACATCAGCGTGGCGGCGCCGAGGCTGGCCGAGCGCAAGGCTTCGTCGCGCGCTTCCTGCGGATCTGCATATTTCGTGCGCGCCCCGTCCTGCCAACTGGCGGAGACTTCGGCGCGCATATGGCCGGCTTCGACGAAAGGCGCAAGGCGTTCGGCAAGCGTCGTGTGATCAGGCAACAGACCGCAGACGATAAAGGTCACGGCTGCATCCGAAACCTTTGCCTGGTTATACGCAAGCGCGCGCAATCTTGCCTTCGAGTCGCTCGTCTTGACGGCAATGAAGCGCCAGTTTTGAAGGTTATAAGCGGTGGGCGCGCGCGTCGCGAGGCGCACGAGCTCGCCGATCAGCGCATCCGACATCGCATGCGATGCATCGAAATGATCGGCCGAAATGCGCTTGTCGATGAGAGAGAGCACGGCGTTGATCTTCATTACGTCCCTTGCAAAAAACGACTCCGCAAGGATACAAAAATCACCATTGGATGATAATGCACGTCCGGGAAGAACATTATCTACCGACGGTGAATTATCGATGGATCGCTATACCGCGTTATTGGTTTTTCGTTACGTTGCAGAGTTGAACAGCTTCGCGGAAGCGGGGCGCAGGCTCGGCCTTTCGTCGGCCGCCATCAGCAAGAACGTCGCCGAATTGGAGGCGTCGGTGGGCATACGGCTCATCAACCGGACCACGCGGCGAATGGCGCTCACGCAAGAGGGCAGGATTTATCTGGAGCACATCACGCGCGGGCTCGACGCATTGGCCGAAGCCGATGAAGCGCTATCGCCGATCAAAACGGCCCCCACCGGCACGCTCAAAGTCTCCGCGCCGCTGACAGTCACCCTGACATGGCTGTCGACGGCGATCCCTCGCTTTCTCGCGCAGCACCCGGGCCTGAAGCTCGATCTGCATCTCGACGACAGGCGCGTCGATCTCGTCCGCGAGGGCTTCGATCTGGCGATTCGCGGCAGCGACAATATCGAGGATTCAAGCCTGATCGCCAAGAAGCTCACGGTCATGCAGCATGTGCTGTGCGGCGCGCCTTCGTACTTCGAGGCCTACGGCATGCCTCGAACGCCGTCGGATTTGAAGTCGCTCAATTGCGTTCGCTTCAGCCTGTCGGGGCATGCCGACTTCTGGGAATTCACAAGGGGCGAGCAGGTAGAAAGAATCGCGGTTGAGCCGCGCTATTCGGTGTCGTCGAGCCTTGCAGTTCGCGACGCACTGCGCGCAGGTTTCGGCGTGAGCCTGATCCCTCGCCCCTATGTCGAAGACGACTTGCGGGAAGGCAGGCTGCAGGCCGTGCTGGAAGATTGGTCGCCCGTGGAAACCACGCTCTATGCCATCTATTCGTCGCGGCAACACGTGGCGCCGAAGATCAGGGCGTTCATCGCATTCCTCGTGGAGGAGTTTGATCGGCCCGGCCCGCTCACCCCTTCGTCGCCCCGAATGTAAGGCCCGCGACAAAGTGCTTCTGCATGGCGAAGAACATCGCGACCGATGGTAACGCCGCCAGAATCGACCCCGCCGAGACGAGATTCCATGCTGTCGTCCATTGCCCCTTGAGCGCAGCGACGCCCACGGTGATCGGCGCCGCATCGTCGCCTTGCGTCAGACAGAGCGCCCAGAAGTAATCGTTCCACACGAAAGTGAACACGAGAATCGCCAATGCGGCCAATGCCGGTCGAATCAACGGCAGTACGATCCGATAGAACACAGTCCATTCGTTTGCCCCTTCGATGCGTGCGGCTTCGATTAGTTCGAATGGCAGCTGCTTGATGAAATTGCGCAGAAACAGCGCGCAAAAGCCGGTTTGAAACGAGAGATGAAACAGAATCAGCCCGCCTACGGAGTTGTACAAGCCAAGCTTCAACGATAGATCGCGCACGGGAATCATCAGCACCTGAATCGGCACGAAGTTGCCGGCAACAAATGTTGCGAACAAGGCCGAATTGCCGGGGAAGCGATAGATGGCCAACGCGAAGCCGGCCATCGCGGCGAGCGCAATCGCACCGGCCACCGCAGGCAACGTGATCTGCACGCTGTTCCAGAAGTAGTGCAGCATCGGCGACGTGGTCAGCGCTTCGCGATAGTTGTCGATGAGCGCGAAGTGCTTGGGCCATCCCCAATAATTGCCTTCGCTCAACTCTTCCGACGATCTCACCGAGGTCACCATCACGGCGATCATAGGCAGCAACCAGATCGCGAGCGCCACCGGCAGCGACAACTTATACGCGCGGCGCGATGTGCGCTTCCACTTATCGACGGGCATGGGAAACATGATCAGCACTCCTTAACGTTCGTTCCTGAGCAACCGCCGCAATTGATAGACGATGTAAAGCAGCATGATCGCGAACAGGACGACTGCGATCGCGGCCGAGTATCCGAGGCGGTAGTACTTGATGGCCTGGTCGTACATGTAATACGCGAGCACGGTCGAACTCTCGAACGGGCCGCCGCCCGTCATCACCGAAATCAGATCGAAGCTGCGTAGTGCGCCGATCACGGTGACGACAATCGCCATGAACGTGGTAGGTCTCAGTTGCGGAAGGACGACGTGCCACAGCAGCGACCATCCCTTGGCGCCTTCCATTCGGGCCGCTTCGATTTGCTCGCTGCTCAGCGTCGTCAGACCGGTGAGATACAGAATCATGCAGTAGGCCGTTTGCGGCCACAGCGCGGCGAAAATGATGCCAAGCGTCGCATAGCGCGGATCGCCGAGAACCGGAATGCCGTGACCGACGACGAGCGCGAGCAGGCCGAACGTGGGGTCGTAGAACCAGGAAAATATCAGCCCGACCACCACGCCCGACAGCACGAACGGTGCGAAGAAAAGCGATTTGACGATGCGAATACCGGCCACCGCCTGATTGAGGTATAGCGCGATCGCGAGCCCCATCGGCGGTGCAAGTAGAAACAGCGCAAGCCAGATGACGTTGTTCTTCAGTGCGGTATAGAACGTGGGAGCGTGAAACAACTCGATGTAATTGGCCAGCCCGACGAACGTGGCGTCGGTCATGCCGTCCCAGTTGTAAAAGCTCAGGCGTATCGTCGACAGCACGGGCCAGACGACGTATATCGCCACCATCAAACAGGCGGGCGCGAGAAACAGGCAGGCCGCACGACGTTGCCGACGCGCGGTGGGCGAGACGCGGCGCTGTCCTCGTCCTGCCGGGCGGCCGGCGCGCGGCATGGGCGGGATACCGTCGCGTGCACCCGGCTGGCCGGCGCTATCGGTGCGATGAGTGACGAGGTGAGACACGACTATCTCCTGATCGAACCACAGGTGGCGCGCGGGACATCGAGATCGATGCCGCGCGCCCGACAGAATTACTTCTTCTTATAGATCCGTTGCCGCGTCTGTTCCAGTTGCGCGAGGATCGAATCGAGCTTCGTCGGATCCGACACGAACTGCTGCATGCCCTTCATGCCTTCGTCGGCCATTTCCTTCGTCATGTCGCGATCATAGAACTGGGCGATGCCTCCCTTCGTGTTCGACAGGATCTGAAAGCCGATCTTCGAAATAGGGTCTTCGGGCTCGGGCGATTTGCTGTTCGCCGATAGCGAGCCCAGCCCCTTGCCCAACAGCGCGCCGATTTCGGGCGTTTCGGCAAACGCGAGGAACGCGTGCGCGTCGGCTTTGTTCTTGGCCTTCGCGGGAATGTTCAACGTCTCGACCGGGCCATCCTCGGCGGTTGGCACGTTCGGGTCGATGATCGGGAATTGGAAGTAGCCCATTTCCGACTTCACAGTCGGCGAAAAACCACCGGTGATGAAGGTGCCCATCAGCATCATGGCCGCCTTTCCTTGGAACAAGAACGGCTGGGCCGCATCGAGATCGTAGGACAGGGAATTGTCGATGAAGTAGCCCGCGTCGAGCAGTTGCTTCCAGGTCGTGTAGACCTTCTTCACGCGCGCATCGGTGTACGGCACTTCGCCCGCCATCAACTGCTGATGGAAGGCATTGCCGTTCAAACGCAGGTCGAGGTAGTCGAACCAGCCTGCGAGCGTCCAGGCATCGCGGCCGGCGACGGCAATCGGCGTAATGCCCGCGGCTTTCAGCTTCTTGCAATCGTCGAGGAAGTCGTTCCAGGTTTTCGGCTCGCCGGCAATGCCAACCTTCTGGAACAGGTCTTTGCGATAGAACATCCCCCACGAGTAGTAGACGGTCGGGGCAGCGTACTGTTTCCCTTTGTACGAAGACGCTTCCTTCGTCGACGCATAGGTGCTGTCCCAGCCGTTCTTCGCCCAGTCGCCCGACAGGTCCGCGAACAAGCCGCGCTGTGCGTAGTAGGCCATGCGCTCGCCGTCGTGCCAGTTTACGATGTCGGGCGGCGCCGTGGTCAACCAGGCAGGAAGCTGTACCTTGTAGGCTTCTTCGTCGATGAACGCGACCTTCACGTCGGTGCCGGGATGCGCCTTCTTGAATTCGTCGATCACCTGCGTCCACACGGCGCGCTGGCTCGCGCCTTTGAATGCGATGTTGACTTCGAGCGTGCCAGCCTGCGCCTGGGTGGCGAGCGCGCCCGTGGCCAGCGCCGTGGCCAGCGCGACGGTAGCGAGCATCGTGCGGGGTTTGTACGTCATGCCTGTCTCCTGTGTTTTACGTCGTTGTCGGTGCTGCATCGGGTTTGGTGTGGCGTCGCGTTCAACGCATCTCCGTACGAAAGGCCGCGACGCCCTGCGGTTCTATCCGGTGCGAGCCGAGAACGAATGCATCGCCCGGTATCTCGGCGCCCAACTGATGTGTGCTCGGTCCGTAGTTGAACACCCAGGTCAGTGCTCCGCGCCGGCTCACGCGCACGGCGTCGCCAAGATGCGTCGGCGCGAGGCCCGCTTCGTGCGCGATCCGTGCGAAGAGCGCTTGCGTCGATGCTTCGTCGAACAGGCTCGCCAGATAGTGCACGGTCCCATGCTTGACGTAAGCGGGGTGGCCATCGCCGAACGCCGCGCGGATCTGCATCGCTTCATGACCCTCGCGTTTCAGGTCGACGTCGAGCAAGTCGCGCCAGTGGCGGGCATGGCCCGGCGGGACGCTGCCGCTGAAGTTGACGCTCGCGGTGACATTGGGCCGCATCGATTCGACGCGCCAAACGCGGGCCGGCATCAGTGACGCGAGCGGCCCCGGCGGCAGGTTGGCGGGAATCTGCAGGTCGGCAGTCTTCGATCCGGTGCGAGGCCCGAGGACGACGTGCGCGCGCGTGCTCGCGAGTCGCTGAGCCAAAGCATCCGATACGACGGGCAGCGGCGGTACGACGATGAGCTTGTAGTGATCGAGCGGCGCATGCGTCGGCACGATGTCGACGTCAAATCCGAGCGCGCGCAGCGCCGAATAGTATTCGACGGCGAAACGCGGATAGTGAAAATCGGCGCCTTGCGGCTGCACTTCAAAGAGCCACTTGGCTTCGTAGTCGAACACGAGCGCAACCGGCGTGCGTACCTCGCCGTCCGCATCGGCGTTCGCCTCGCTCACCGCGCGGATCTCCTCGGCCACGCGCCGGGCCTCGCTGCCGCCGATATCGAGTCGATTGTCGGGCGTATTCAAACCTGCATGCATCTGCTCCTGCGCAAATGGCGCTTGCCGCCAACGGAAATACGATACGCAGCCCGCCCCGTGCGCAAACGCTTCCCAACTCCATAGCCGCACCATGCCGGGCAGCGGAGCGGGATTCCACTTGGCCCAATTGACGGGGCCCGGCTGCTGCTCCATCACCCAGAACGGCAGCTTCGACATGCCGCGATAGAGATCGTGATTGAACGATGCGAAATCCGGATGCCCGGTTCGCAGGTACCGCGCTTTGATCTCCGGCTCATACCACTGTTCTTCGAGCGCGCCGAGCGGATAGCTGTCCCATGAGGCGATATCGAGATCGTCCGCCACCTTGTAGTGGTCGAACTCGGTGAACAACTGCATGAAGTTGTGCGCGATCGGCCGGTCCGGCGAATGCTTGCGGATGATCTCGACCTGCATGCGGTTGTAGCGTTTGACCTCATCGGAGGCAAAGCGCCGATAGTCGAGCCGATGCGATGGATGCGCTTCGGTGACCGTGCCGATCGGCGCGTCGATTTCGTCGAAGCTGCGGTACTCCATGCTCCAGAAAACGGTGCCCCATGCGCGGTTGAGCGCATCGATGCTGCCATAGCGGGCCTTCAGCCACTCGCGAAAACGCGTGAGCGCCGCAGCCGAATAGCTGACCACCGTTTGATGACAGCCATACTCGTTATCGGTTTGCCAATAGGCGACGGCCGGGTGTTTGCCGTAACGCGAAGCGACGGCCTCGCAAATCGCTTTCGACGCTTCAAAGTAGGCGGGCGAGGAAAAGTCGTAGTGGCGGCGCGAGCCGAACGTGCGCACTCGTCCATCGGCGCCGACGGGCAGAATGTCGGGGTGACGATCGACGAGCCATTTTGGTGGAGTCGCAGTCGGCGTACACATCACGACGTTGAGCCCTTCGGCCGCGAGCGTTTCGATGGCGCGATCGAGCCAGCCCCAGTCGAATTCGCCGGGCGACGGTTCGATGCGGCTCCACGCAAATTCGGCGATCCGCACGCGATCGATGCCGAGCGCTTTCATTCGCGCGGCATCGTCTTTCCACATGGCTTCGGGCCAGTGCTCCGGGTAATAGCAGACTCCTAGGCGCATCCGATTGTCCTCTTGTCGTTGTTGTCGCTTACGCGTGTTGTTCGATGGCGTCGAGCTGTTCGATGGCGAAGCCGTCTTCGGCGAACAGATGGCAAGCCGAGACGGGCGCGCGGAAGTGCGCCCGGTCGCCCGGCTTCAAACCGGCGTCGCCTGGCGCCTTCGCGATCAGAACGCCACCTCGCGGTTGTTCGAGGTGAACGTAGCTGTGCTCGCCCAACGCCTCGACCAGCGATACCTGGCGGGTAAGCGTGACGGCGCGACCGTCGCCGGGCGGCGGCGCCTCAGTCGATATGGGCTCGAGATGCTCGGGCCGCACGCCGAACGTCACAGGGACATCGACGCTAAGCCGCGAGCCTTGCAGGGGGAGCCGCACCACTTCGCCAGTCCCTTCGAGCGTGACCGTTACGCCGTTTGCGTCGATTGAAGCCACCCGCGCCGGCAAAAAATTCATCCGCGGGGAGCCGATGAAGCCGGCCACGAACCTGCTCTTGGGGCGGTGATAGAGATCGAGCGGCGCGCCCACCTGCGCGATGCTGCCGAAGCGCTCGGTGTCCTGGCCCGCGTGCAGGAGGACGATCTTGTCGGCGAGCGTCATGGCTTCGACCTGATCGTGCGTCACGTAGACGACGCTCGCATCGGCGAACTGTCGATGCAGTCGTGCGATTTCGATGCGCGTTTGCCCGCGCAACGTGGCGTCGAGATTGGACAGCGGTTCGTCGAACAAAAATACGCCGGGTTCACGCACGATCGCGCGGCCGATCGCCACGCGTTGCCGTTGGCCGCCTGATAGCGCTTTCGGATGACGATCGAGCAGCGTGTCGAGTTGAAGAATACGTGCGGCATCTCGCACTTTGCGATCGATTTCGGCTTTCGGCGTCTTTGCGAGCTTGAGCCCGAAGGCCATGTTCTCGTAGACGGTCATGTGCGGAAACAGCGCATAGCTCTGAAAGACCATGGCCACGCCGCGCTGCGCCGCCGGCACATCGTTGACGAGCTTGTCGCCGATCGACACGTCGCCGTCGGTGACATCCTCGAGGCCCGCGATCATGCGCAGCAACGTTGACTTGCCGCAGCCGGACGGCCCGAGGAAGACACAGAACTCGTTCTTGCCGATCTCCAGATCGACGTCGCGGATCACCGGCGGACCCTCGCCGTAAGCCTTTTGAACACCGCGCAACGAAATGCTCGCCATCGTCTCGTCTCCATGTTTTAATCGCCTCAACGCGATGATTAAGCGCTTAATCACGCACATCTGCAACATCGGCCGCAGGAAGATAGCGGACTGCCTATCGGCAATTGCGCGTTGGGTGTCCGGGCAATGTAGCCGTGCCGGGTGTGATCATGCAAATGCTGAATAACCGTCCCATTTATTGAGAAGCCCATGCCGACATTGAACGAGGTGGCATTGCATGCGGGTGTGACGCCCGCGACGGTCTCGAACGTGCTGCGCAAGAAGGGGCGCGTGGGGGCCGAGACGCGACAGCGCGTGCTCGAGGCAATCGCGCAACTCGGCTATCGGCCGCATTTGCCGGCGCGTGCGCTGGCCGAGGGGCGTGCGCCGACGATCGCGCTGATGGTGTCGAGCATCGCGAACCCGTTCTATCCCGAGTTCGCGTTGGCGGTGGAGAATGCGCTGCGACGCAAAGGCCAGTTCCTGATCATTTGCAATACGGATGGCGATCCGCAGACGGGGCGGGCTTACCTCGATCAAATTGCCGGTACGTTATCGGAAGGCGTGTTGGTGATGAACGCGAATCTCGACTTCGAGGACCTGCGCACGACCGAGTTGCGTGGGGCGCCCGTTGTGCTCTGCATGTGGGAGCGGCCGCTCGATCCGCCCGGATTGCCTTGTGTCGCGGTGGATTTTCGGTTGGCGGGGGAATTGGCGGCGCAACATTTGTTGTCGCAGGGGCATCGGCGTATTGGAGCGATCGTCGGCAGCAAAGTGTATGGGATTCATGCGGCGCGATATGACGGCTTCGTCGATGCCATGCAAGCGGCGGGGCTTGATGGGGCGGCTGCACCTGTGGTTTATGCACCGGACACGACGCAAGGCGGATATGCGGCTGCGCGCGATTTGCTGAAGGCTCACCCGGATTTGACCGCGCTATTCACGACGAACGATTTGCCGGCGCTTGGTGCGATGCAAGCTGCAGCCGATCTTGGGCTTGAAGTGCCTCGCGATTTGTCGGTGATCGGCATCACCGATATTCAACTCGCGCGCGAGTCGCGGCCCGGGTTGACGACAGTCGCGGTGCCAACTGTGGAGGCAGCGGAGCTTGCGGTCGAATTGTTACTTGAGCTCGTTGAAGCGCCTGAAAACGGCGCGCGTGGTGACGGGCCGGGCGGGGCGCGTGTGTGCGTGACGTCAAAACCTCGCCTCGTGGTGCGGGGGTCGACCGGCGAAGCGTCAACCCGCTGAAGCGCTGTCCGGGTTGGGTAGACTCGACCTTGCAGTTATTCGACGATAGCGACAGAAAGCAAGTCAGGAGTACTAACTAAATCGACAAAATCATAATAAAGGGAGCCGCGATCAGCTCCCTTCTTCATTGATCACAGATAGAACATCCGATCCTCATCCGACTTGGCGGCATGCGGCTCGGCTTCCCCACGATCTTCGTAGAACTTGAGCACGGCTTCGAGCACCTGATCGGGATCGTCGATCACCTGCATCAGATTCATGTCCTCGGGGTTGATGAGCCCCATCGGCACCAGCGCGGTTTCGAACCAATGCAGCAGCCCTTTCCAAAACTCGCTGCCGACGAGAATGATCGGCACGTGCCGCGACTTCTTCGTTTGGATCAGCGTCAACACTTCGGCCAGTTCGTCGAGCGTGCCGAACCCGCCCGGCATCACGATCACCGCATCGGAGTTCTTGACGAACGTCACTTTGCGCGTGAAGAAGTGGCGGAAACGCAGCGAGATGTCCTGCCATTGGTTGCCGGACTGCTCGTGCGGCAATTCGATGTTCAAGCCCACCGAAGGTGCTTTGCCGGCATGAGCACCTTTGTTCGCGGCCTCCATGATGCCCGGGCCGCCGCCCGAGATCACGGCGAAGCCGGCGTCGGACAGCTTGCGCGCAATCTGCGTGGCGAGCTTGTAGTGGGGCGAGCTCGGTTTGAGGCGGGCCGAGCCATAGATGCTGACAGCCGGGCGAATCTCCGAGAGGTACTCGGTCGCCTCAATGAACTCTGCCATAATCGTGAACATCTGCCATGACGCGCGGGCCTTCTTGGCCGTAGCGCGTTCTTGATCTGCGAGCGATCGCAGACTCGGAATCACTTTTCTCTTGTTCATAATGCCTGCAGAACGGAACCTGAAAGGTAAGACCCTCGTATTGGTCGACGGCTCAAGCTATCTCTATCGGGCCTACCATGCGATGCCTGACTTGCGCGGCCCGGACGGCGAGCCGACGGGTGCGCTGTACGGATTCATCAACATGTTGCGGCGCATGCGCAAGGACGTCACGGCAGAGTATAGCGCGTGCGTCTTCGACGCAAAGGGCAAGACGTTCCGTGACGATTGGTTTCCCGAATACAAGGCCCATCGTCCGTCCATGCCCGAGGATCTCGCCCGGCAAATCGAGCCGATCCATCTCGCCGTGCGTGCCCTCGGATGGCCGCTGTTGATGGTCGAAGGCGTCGAGGCCGACGACGTCATCGGCACGCTCGCAGCGGTTGCCGAGCGCGAGGGGATGAACGTCGTCGTCTCCACGGGCGATAAGGATCTGGCCCAACTCGTCAGCGACCATGTGACGCTCGTCAACACGATGTCGAACGAAACGCTCGATCGGGAAGGCGTAATCGCCAAATTCGGCGTGCCGCCCGAGCGCATTGTCGATTACCTCTCGCTGATCGGCGATACCGTCGATAACGTGCCCGGCGTCGAAAAATGCGGCCCGAAGACGGCCGTCAAGTGGCTTACGCAATATGAAACGCTCGATGGCGTGGTCGAGCATGCGAACGAGATCAAAGGCGTCGTGGGCGAGAACCTTCGCCGTGCGCTCGATTTCCTGCCGCTGGCCAAAAAGCTGGTGACGGTCGAGCGCGCCTGCGATCTGACCGCGCACGTGGCGTCGATCGAAGAATCGTTGCCGGCGCGGCCGGAATCGCCGCTCGAATTGCGCGACCTGTTCATGCGGCACGGCTTCAAGACGTGGCTGCGCGAGGTCGAAACGCTGATCGAGGGCGCCGAGAATGAGCAAGCCGCCGCAGGCGTGGTTGAGCCGACGGGCGTGCTCGCCGCCGAGCCGGCGCCGACGATCGTGCGCAAGCGCTGCTACGAAACCGTGCAGACATGGGACCATTTCGATCAGTGGCTGGCCAGGATCGAAGGCGCGCCGCTGACATCGTTCGATACCGAAACCACTTCGCTCGACCCGATGCAAGCGGAACTCGTCGGCATTTCGCTGTCGGTCGGCGTCGACTGCGCGGCCTACATTCCGATTGCGCACCGTGGGCCCGACGCGCCCGCGCAGTTGCCGCGCGACGAGGTGCTGGCCAGGCTCAAGCCGTGGCTTGAAAGTCACGACAAGAAGAAGTTGGGTCAGCACTTGAAGTACGACGAGCAGGTGCTGGCCAACTACGGCATCGAACTGAACGGCGTCGAGCACGACACGCTGCTCGAATCGTATGTGCTCGAGTCGCATCGTCCGCACGACATGGATAGCCTTGCGTCGCGCCATCTGGGCGTCAAAACGATCAAGTACGAAGATGTGGCGGGCAAGGGTGCGCAACAGATCGGTTTCGACGAGGTGCCGCTTGCGCAAGCGGCCGAATACGCGGCCGAAGATGCGGACATCACGTTCCAATTGCATGCGGCGCTGTTTCCGCAGATCGAGGAGGACGAGGGCTTGCTGCGCGTCTACCGCGATATCGAATTGCCGACGGCGCGCGTATTGCGCAAGATGGAGCGCAACGGCGTGCTGATCGACAGTGAACGGCTGCGCCGCCAGAGCAATGAAATCGCGGCGCGGCTGATCGAACTGGAGACGCAGGCCTACGAACTGGCCGGCGGCGAGTTCAATCTCGGCTCGCCGAAGCAGATCGGACAGATTTTTTTCGAACGATTGCAGTTGCCCGTCATCAAGAAGACGCCGAGCGGTGCGCCTTCGACCGATGAGGAAGTGCTGCAAAAGCTGGCCGAAGACTATCCGTTGCCGAAGCTGCTGCTCGAGCACCGCGGCCTGTCGAAGTTGAAATCGACGTACACCGACAAGCTGCCGCGCATGGTCAATCCGAAGACGGGGCGGGTGCATACGAACTATGCACAGGCTGTCGCCGTGACGGGGCGATTGGCGTCGAACGACCCGAATCTGCAAAACATTCCGGTGCGCACGGCGGAAGGCCGTCGTATTCGCGAGGCGTTCATAGCGCCCGCGGGTAGCAAGATCGTCTCCGCCGATTATTCGCAGATCGAATTGCGGATCATGGCGCATATCTCGGGCGACGATTCGCTGCTGCGCGCATTCGCGCACGGCGAAGACATCCATCGTGCCACCGCGGCCGAGGTGTTCGGCGTCACGCCGCTCGAAGTATCGAACGATCAGCGTCGTATCGCGAAGGTCATCAACTTCGGCCTGATATACGGCATGAGCTCGTTCGGGCTCGCGTCGAATCTGGGCATCACGCGCGACGCGGCCAAGCTCTATATCGACCGTTACTTCGCGCGCTATCCGGGCGTCGCCCGCTATATGGACGAGACTCGCACGAGCGCAAAGATCAAGGGCTACGTCGAAACCGTCTTCGGCCGCCGGCTGTGGCTGCCCGAGATCAACGGCGGCAACGGCCCGCGCCGGCAAGCGGCCGAACGTGCGGCCATCAATGCGCCGATGCAGGGCACGGCCGCCGATCTCATCAAGTTGTCGATGATCGCGGTGCAGGCGTGGCTGGAACGAGAGAACGCCAAGAGCCGCATGATCATGCAGGTGCATGACGAACTCGTGCTCGAAGTACCGGACGACGAATTGACCGTCGTCCGCGAAAAGCTGCCGCAATTGATGTGCGGCGTCGCTGCGCTGAAGGTGCCGCTCGTGGCCGAAGTGGGCGCCGGCGCCAATTGGGAGGAAGCGCACTGATGCGCTGATCTCGCGCTCATGCTCGTGGTCGTATGGCTTCAATAAGCCGGCTACGGCTCGCGTGAGCATGGCGCTTCGCGGACAATGACCGAACCGCGCTCGCGCGGCGCTTACGAGCGGGCGCGCGACCGAACCGAATCATCAACGGCACAGGGAGTATCGGCATGCATCGTTTTATCGTCGTGGGAGGAGGAGCAGGGGGGCTCGAATTGGCGACCCGCCTCGGCGATCGTTACGGCGCGCGCGAGCCAGGCCGCGAGCCGCGCGCACTCGTTACGCTCGTCGATCGTAATCCGACACATATCTGGAAGCCATTGCTGCATGAGGTGGCGGCGGGCAGTCTCGATCCCTTCACGCAAGAGCTCGAATATGCGGCGCAGGCTCGCTGGCATGGCTTCGAATTTCAGCAAGGCGATCTGAACGGTCTCGATCGCAGCGCCAGACGCATCACGATCGCCCCCGTCATCGATTCGGACGGCGCGGAGCTCTTGCCGCGGCGCGAGCTCGAATACGACACTCTCGTCATCGCGATCGGCAGTACCACCCATTTCTTCGGCGTCCAGGGCGCAGCAGAGCACTCGATCGCGCTCGACACGGTGGCGCAAGCCGATCGGTTCAGAAAGCGGCTCATCGCGGCCTGCATGCGCGCCGAGCACCAGCCGCACGAGGCCGTCGAGTCGGGTCTGGGCGCTTCCGCCGAGGCAGAGCCGCGCATCCAGGTGGCGATCGTCGGCGGCGGTGCGACCGGTGTCGAGCTGTCCGCGGAGCTGCGCAACACGGCGCAGGTACTGTCCGCATATGGGCTGCATAAGCTCGATCCACGGCACGACATCGGCATCGTGTTGATCGAGGCGGGGCCGCGTATTTTGCCGGCGCTGCAAGAGCGCGTATCGAGCGCGACGGCCGGGTTGCTGCGCAAGCTCGGCGTGAAGTTGATGATCGGCGAGACGGTGGCGGAAGTGGCGCCCGGTGTCGTGCGCACCGCGAGCGGCAAGACCGTGCGTGCCGATTTGACGGTCTGGGCGGCTGGCATCAAGGCGCCGCCCGTGCTTGGACAACTCGACGGGCTCACGGTCAACCGTCTGGGCCAACTTTGTGTGCGCCGCACGCTGCAAACCGAAATCGACGAGAACGTCTTCGCGCTTGGCGATTGCGCGGCTTGCCCGTGGCCCGGGGAGGAGCGCAACGTTCCTCCGCGCGCTCAAGCCGCTCATCAGCAAGCCAGCTTTTTGTTGAAGGCGATGTCGCATCGGCTCGAAGGCAGGGCGCTGCCGGAGTTTACTTATCGCGACTTCGGCTCGCTCGTGTCGCTCGGCCACTTCAGCGCGGTGGGCAACCTGATGGGTGGCCTGATCGGCGGAAGCATGCTCGTCGAAGGTTTGTTCGCGCGCTTTATGTATATGTCGCTATATCGGCTGCATATCGCGGCATTACATGGCTATCCGCGCATGATGCTCGATACCGTTGCGCACTGGCTGCGACGCACGACGTTACCGCGAGTGAAGTTGCATTAGAAGTGGGGCGGCGGCTCGCGAGTGGACGGCCGCCGGGCATCGCTTGCTTTCCGTCTGAATTTGATCGCCGGTCGCCGTTTGCCTTGGCTTAAGCGACTAGCCTTCCCACTTTCAACCAAAGCGGGCGGCCGGCGGCGCTGGCGGCCCGATCCATCGCCACCATGACCCACCCTCCGCTCGCGACGCATATGGTGTCGCTTCCCGACGGCCGCATAGGCAATAACGCGCTCGGCTATTGTTCTGGCAACTCACGAGATCCTGATCGGCCGGTCGCACTGAGCCCGCTCGGCCTGGCTTGGCCGAGGCGCGTGATGCAGGGAACGAGAGTCGTAGTGAAATGGTTGAAGTTGCCCGGGCAGCCGGAATTCCTACATGTCCTCGACGCTGAAACCTCAACGACGAGCGCGCTACCCAGGCGCTTGAAACACCGGTCACCGGCAGATGTGGTGGCGATCCACACGTCGCGCACACAGCATTATCCAGCCGACGTCGCGCTTTACTACGGCACGGCTTCGATCCCTACAGGCAATTTGACCACCGTCACGCCCTTGGGGCGATGGCGGTGCAATATGCCGATAGGTTCTACCGTCGAGATTCGCAATCTGAGCGCGCCGGGCAGCGCGCTCAAGAACGGAGTCTTCTCGTCGCAAGCGTCGATTGCGAAGGATTCGTCCGCGAGCGTGAGCTTTCTAAAAGACTGGCCTGGTGGTTAGCGTCAGCTGGAGCGACGACAAACGCAAGCATGTTCCATGGCCGGGCCAACGTGAGTTCGTCTGCGAAGCTTGGGGGGCAGTCGCCATCACGGATTAGGCCCGGTCGCGACGGGACGCGAAGGGTCGGCGCACCACTCGCTCCACGAGCCGGCGTACAACGCCGCCCCGTGCAACCCAGCCACTTCCATTGCAAGCGCGTTGTGGCAGGCGGTGATGCCGGACCCGCATTGAAGGACGACGTGCTCCGGTGCTTTCGCACCGATGACTGCGCTGAACTCCTCGCGCAGTGAGTGGGCTGACTTGAAGCGGCCGTCAACTGTCAGGTTGTCTTTGAAGAATCGACTCAGTGCGCCGGGAATGTGGCCGGCGACGGGATCGATCGTCTCGTTTTCTCCGCGATAGCGATCGGGCGAGCGTGCGTCCACGACAACCTGCTCGCCGCCTTTGATATTGGCCAATACGTGCTGCGCATCGACGGTGACGGCCAGCGGCGCAGCGGCCTTGAAGTCGCCCTGTGCCGCTGGCGCGGGCAATGCGGTGTCGAGTTTCCGACCGGAGGCCTGCCATGCTTGCAACCCGCCGTCGAGCACGGCCACCGAATCGTGACCGAGCCAACGCAGCATCCACCAGAGTCGGGCCGCATAGGCGCCGCCTTGTGCATCGTAAGCGACCACTTGCTGGTGCTGCTTCAGGCCCTGCTTGGCGAGCATCGCGACCAACGCATCGCGCGAGGGCAGCGGGTGCCGTCCGTTCTTGCCCGTTTTGGCGCCGGAAAGATCGCGATCGAGATGCAGATAGCGCGCGCCCGGGATATGGCCAGCGGCGTAGGCTTGCTCGCCGGCGTTCGGGTTGGCGAGGTCGAAACTGCAATCGAAGACAAGCACGTTGTCGGGGGCGCTGGACAAGCGCTCGGCCAGATTGTCGGCTGAAATGAGCGTGGTGTAGTGCGTGTGCGGCATGATTGGGCTCCTCGTTGGCGAGCGAACTCCCGCGTCAAAAGCGGATGATTGATTGCAGTCTAAACAAAAAGACGGGCAAGAGACACGTTCGTCGTCTTGCCCGTCGTTCGACCGGCGGCCACGGGGCCGCAATGATTGATGGCGATACTCGTCAGATTTCGCCCAATTCCCGCCGCAGGAACTCATGGAAATGTTGCATTCCGTCTTCCATCGGGCTTTGATACGGCCCGACCTGCGATTCGCCCCGATTCAACAGTGCCAGACGGCCCGCGTCCATGCGCTCGGCAATCTCATCGTCCTCGCGCGCCGTTTCCATATACGCGGCGCGTTCCGCTTCGACGAAATCGCGCTCGAACAGCGCAAATTCCTCGGGGTAATAGAACTCGACGATGTTCGTCGTCTTGCGCGGGCCGCGCGGAATCAGCCACGAGACGACGAGCACATGCGGGTACCACTCGATCATGAGACCCGGGTAATAGACCATCCAGATCGCGCCGTACTCGGGCGGCTCGCCATCGCGCACGCGCAGCACCTGATCGTGCCACTTGCGATAAGTCGGGCTCCCGGCCTTGGCGAGCCCGTTATGCACGCCGACCGTCTGAACGCTGTACCAATCGCCGAACTCCCACGTCAGGTCGTCGCAATTGACAAAGCTGCCGAGGCCCGGATGGAAGGGCACGACGTGATAGTCCTCGAGATACACCTCGATGAACGTCTTCCAGTTGTAGTTGCACTCATGCACTTCGACGTGATCGAACATGTAGTCCGTAAAGTCGAAGTGATGCTGCGTGCCGAGTTTCGCCAGATCTTTCGCGACGTCCCGGCCTTGCGCCTCGAACAGTAAGCCGTGCCAGTTCTGCAGCGCGGTGGCGCCGAGGTTCAGGCACGGATTGTCGGCGAAGTGCGGCGCCCCGAGCAGTTCCCCGTCGAGGTTGTAGGTCCAGCGATGCAGCGGGCAGACGATATTCTGAGCTTGGCCGCGCCCATTGAGCATGATCGCCTGACGATGGCGGCAGACGTTCGACAGCAGCTCCACCTGCGAACGTTGGTTGCGCACGAGCACGCGCCCTTCGTTTTCGCTTGGCAGGGCGAAATAGTTCCCCGCCTCGGGCACCATCAGTTCGTGCCCGACGTAGCGAGGACCCTTCTTGAAAAGTATTTCGATTTCTCGCGCGAGAAGCGCTTCGTCGAAGTAAGCCGTGACCGGCAGCTGGCTCGAAATGGCCTTGAGCTGCAAAGCATTGCTCAGATTGGACATTCCCACTCCCGAAAAACGTGAAAGCAGTGAACAACCCAACCATCGAAGATTCGATTTAGGGAACCGGCGATTATACCCGTTTGCCCTCGCTTGGGGCGCTTAAGTGCATGATTTGGGTTAAAAAAGCGCGCGCAAGAAGCAATCCTGCCCGCAAGGCGAGCCGCGGAAGTGTTGTTTTTTTGTCGGTGCTCCCGGCATCGTGGCGGGGGCGCGGATGGAGAGGGTTGTGCGCTTTTGCCGTAGAATGTCCGACTTGCTTTTAAATTCACCCCCGATCCGATGGCGAAGACAGCACCCGAAGGTACCGCCGCGCCCGACTCAGGTAGCGAACAGGCTGATACAGCGCTGCCTCAGAACTACGAAGCAGCGGTGGCCGAGCTGGAAGCGTTGGTTTCTCGCATGGAGGGCGGCGCCTTGAGCCTCGAGGAGTCGCTGGCCGCGTACCGGCGCGGTGCGGCGCTCGTGGCGTATTGTCAGCAACAGCTGGAAAAGGTGGAGCAACAGGTGCGCGTGCTCGATGGCGAGACGCTCAAGCCGCTGCCCCCCGGTACGGCCCCCGCGGACAGCGGAGATGACCTATGACTTTTGAAGAATGGATGCGCGCGGTGCTCGCGCGCGTCGAAGCGGCCCTCGATCGTTACTTGCCTGCCGCGGCCATGGAGCCGGCCCGGCTGCATGACGCCATGCGCTACGCCGTGCTCGGCGGCGGCAAGCGCGTGCGGCCGCTGCTCGTGCATGCAGCGGGCGAGCTGACCGGCGCGCGGCCCGAGGCGCTGGAGGCGGCATCGGCTGCGCTCGAGATGATCCATGTCTACTCGCTCGTGCATGACGATATGCCCTGCATGGACGACGACGATCTGCGCCGCGGCAAGCCGACGGTCCACGTCAGGTATGACGAAGCCACGGCGCTGCTCGTAGGCGACGCGCTGCAATCGCAGGCCTTCATCGTGCTGACCGATGACGCTGCCCTCGATGCGCGCGCGCAAGCGTCGCTCGTGCGCGAACTGGCGGTCGCGAGCGGCTCGATCGGCATGGCGGGCGGGCAGGCGATCGATTTGGCCAGCGTGGGCCTGACGCTCACGCGGCCGCAGCTGGAAACGATGCACCGGATGAAGACGGGCGCGCTGTTGCGCGCGTCGGTCCGCATGGGCGCGTTGGCCGGCGCCACGCCCGACGCAAAGGCGCTGGCGGCGCTTGACACCTATGCGGCGGCCGTGGGGCTGGCGTTCCAGGTCGTCGACGACATCCTCGATGTGACCACGGATTCGGCCACGCTCGGCAAGACAGCGGGCAAGGACGCGAAAGACGGCAAGCCGACGTACGTGTCGATTATCGGGCTGGATGCGTCGCGGGCATTGGCGGCGCAATTGCGACGCGAAGCGCACGACGCGCTCGCGCCTTTCGGCGAGCATGCACGGCGTTTGGCTGAACTTGCCGACCTGGTGGTACACCGGGTGAGTTGAACGCGAAGCCCGCTAGCGCGTGCCATTGGCCTCGAGAAGCGTGACAAGAAAGCGGGCGCGTAACTTTTCCTAGAATGGAACGACGATGTACGACTTGTTGAAAACCATCGACGACCCGGCGGATTTGCGCCGCCTCGACCGCCGTCAATTGAAGCCGCTGGCCGACGAGCTGCGTGCGTTCGTGCTTGACAGCGTGTCGCAAACGGGCGGCCATCTGTCGTCGAACCTCGGCACCGTCGAGCTGACGATCGCCCTGCATTACGTCTTCGATACGCCGCACGACCGGATTGTGTGGGACGTCGGCCATCAAACGTATCCTCATAAGATTCTGACGGGGCGCCGCGATCGCATGCCGACGTTGCGTCAGCGCGGCGGGATTTCCGGCTTCCCGCGTCGCACCGAATCGCAGTACGACACGTTCGGAACGGCCCATTCGAGCACGTCTATTTCTGCGGCGCTCGGCATGGCGATCGCGAGCAAGCTCGAAGGCATCGATCGTTTCTCGATCGCTGTGATCGGCGACGGCGCGATGACGGCCGGCATGGCGTTCGAAGCCATGAACAACGCCGGCGTGTGCGACGATTTGCCGTTGCTCGTGATCCTCAACGATAACGACATGTCGATCTCGCCGCCCGTCGGCGCGCTCAACCGCCATTTGGCCCGGTTGATGTCGGGGCGCTTCTATGCGGCTGCTCGCGCGGGTGTAGAGCGCGTGCTGCGCGTCGCGCCGCCGGTGCTCGAACTCGCTCGCAAGCTCGAAGAGCATGCGAAGGGCATGGTGGTGCCGGCCACGTTGTTCGAGGAATTCGGTTTCAACTACATCGGCCCGATCGACGGCCATGATCTCGACTCGTTGATCCCGACGCTGCAAAACATCCGCGAGCTGCGCGGCCCGCAGTTCCTGCACGTCGTGACGAAGAAGGGGCAGGGTTACAAGCTGGCCGAGGCTGATCCCGTGCTGTACCACGGCCCTGGCAAGTTCAACCCGGCCGAAGGCATCAAGCCGCCCACCTCGCCGTCGAAGAAAACCTACACGCAGGTATTCGGCGAATGGCTGTGCGACGCGGCCGAACTCGATTCGCGCGTCGTCGGTATCACGCCCGCCATGCGCGAAGGCTCGGGCATGGTCGAATTCGAGAAGCGGTTCCCCGATCGCTATTACGACGTCGGTATCGCCGAACAGCATGCCGTGACGTTCGCGGGCGGCATTGCAACGGAAGGCCTGAAGCCCGTCGTCGCAATCTATTCGACATTCCTGCAGCGCGCTTACGATCAGTTGATCCATGACGTCGCCCTGCAGAACCTGCCTGTCGTTTTTGCGATCGACCGAGCGGGGCTTGTCGGCGCCGATGGTGCGACGCACGCCGGCGCGTACGACCTCGCGTTCCTGCGCTGCATTCCGAATATGACGGTGATGGCGCCTGCGGACGAAAACGAATGTCGCCAAATGTTGTACACGGCGTTGCAGCAGCCGAACCCGACGGCGGTTCGGTATCCGCGCGGCGCGGGCACCGGCGTGGCGACTGTCAAGCAGATGACGGCGCTGCCGGTCGGTCGAGGCGAGATTCGCCGCCAATCGACGGCGCCCAAGGGCAGCCGGATCGCCATTCTGGCGTTCGGCACGATGGTCGCGCCGTCGTTGGCCGCTGCCGAGGCGCTCGACGCCACGGTCGCCAACATGCGCTTCGTCAAGCCGATCGACGCCGAGCTGATTCGCGAACTCGCGCAAACGCACGACGCGATCGTGACGGTCGAAGAAGGATGCATCATGGGCGGCGCGGGCTCTGCGTGCGTTGAATCCCTGCTTGCCAATGGGGTTGTTCGCCCCGTACTACAATTGGGCCTCCCCGACAGCTTCATCGATCACGGCGATCCGGCCAAGCTGCTCGCGGAGTGCGGCCTCGACGGCGCGGGCATCGAACGTTCGATTCGCGCGCGCTTTTTCGAGCCGGCGGCGAAGCTGGCGGCGCAACGCGTAGCCTGACGCTGCACCGGTCGCATGTGCGGCCCACAGCAGCAGCGTTTCTCGGAGATCAGCGTTTCTTGGAGATGCATGCATGGGCCCTTCGGGCCCATGTTTCGTTATTGGCGTGACTTACGCCGGCCCGTCCGCGCCGGTTTCTTAGCTGCGCCCATTAGGACAAAACAACGATGAACCAGATGAATCCCGCCTTCGTGATGCCCGACGTTCAAAGTACGGTCGACACGCGGCAGATTCCGATTCAGCGCGTCGGCGTGAAGGGCGTGCGCCATCCCTTGATGGTGCGCACACCGAGCGGCGACGCCCAGCCGACGGTCGGAACATGGAACCTCGACGTGCATTTGCCGGCGCATCAGAAGGGCACGCACATGTCGCGTTTCGTTGCATTGCTCGAAGGCAACAAGGCGCCGCTGGAGGCCGCCACATTTCGTGCGTTGCTGGCCGAGATGCTCGAAAAGCTCGAAGCGACGAGCGGCCGCATCGAGGTGACGTTCCCCTACTTCGTATCGAAGACGGCGCCTGTTTCGGGGGTGTCGAGCCTGCTCGATTACGAAGTGACGTTGGCGGGGCAGGCGCGCGACGGCGATGTGCGCACCTTCTTGCGCGTGCTTGTGCCGGTAACGAGCCTGTGCCCGTGCTCGAAGGAAATCTCTCAGTACGGCGCTCACAATCAGCGTTCGCACGTGACGATCGAAGTCGAGTTGCTGGCCGATCTGCCTGTCGAAGAGTTGATTCGGATGGCCGAGGAAGAGGCTTCGTGCGAACTGTGGGGATTGCTGAAGCGCCCCGACGAGAAGTTCGTGACCGAGCGTGCTTATGAGAATCCGAAATTCGTCGAAGATCTCGTGCGTGATGTGGCGCAGCGGCTCAATCGCGACGAGCGCATCGTGTCGTACGTGCTCGAGGCCGAAAACTTCGAATCGATCCATAACCACAGCGCTTACGCGGTGATCGAGCACGACAAGCGCGGTGCAATGGCTGCGGTCTGACTTGCGTGGCCCGCGCGAGCGGGCCCATCAGCGAGGTATTCCCTTTTTGCTCGCAGCCCGCAGGCTGCTACCGCGCGAGCGAGGTCAAATCCCAGCGCGGCTTGACGGTGAACGCGTAGTCCTTGCTCGCCTGATGCGGCCAGCGTTGCAGTCGTAGCGCGCCGGCCAGCGCGATCATTGCGCCGTTATCGGTGCATAGCGAGAGGTCCGGGTAATGGACTTCGAAGCCGCGCTTCGCGGCGGCTGCCGACAGCGCCTCGCGAAGTTGGCGATTTGCTCCCACGCCCCCCGCCACGACGAGCCGCTTGAGCCGCGTCTTTTTCAGTGCGGCCAGCGATTTGCCAACCAATACTTCGACGGCTGCATCGACGAAGCCACGGGCGAGATCAGCTTTGGACTGTTCGCAGACGTTCGCGCCGAATTGCTTGGTTTGAGTCAGCACGGCTGTTTTCAAACCGCTGAAGCTGAAATCCAGATTGCCCGAATGCAGCATCGGCCGCGGCAGCGTGACGGCGCCCGGCGTGCCGTAATCGGCCAGCCGCGACACTTCCGGGCCGCCTGGATAGCCGAGCCCGAGCAGCTTCGCGGTTTTGTCGAAGGCTTCCCCGGCCGCGTCGTCGAGGGTTTCGCCGAGCGTCTCGTAGACGCCGACATCGGTCACGCGCATGAGCTGGGTGTGGCCGCCCGAGACGAGCAGTGCGACGAACGGGAAGGGCGGCGGCGCATCGACGAGCAACGGCGACAACAAGTGGCCTTCGAGATGATGGATGCCGATGGTCGGTTTGTCCCACGCCATCGCCAGCGCGTTCGCGATGCTCGCCCCGACGAGCAGCGCACCCGCAAGGCCGGGGCCCTGCGTGAACGCGATGGCGTCGATGTCGGCCGGTGCGGCGCCCGAGCGAGCCAGCACATCCTCGAGCAGCGGCAGAGCACGGCGGATGTGGTCGCGCGAAGCGAGTTCGGGCACGACGCCGCCGTATTCGCGATGCATGGCGATCTGCGAATGCAGGGCGTGGGCGAGCAAGCCGCGCTCGGTGTCGTAGAGCGCGAGCCCCGTTTCGTCGCACGAGCTTTCGATACCGAGAACGAGCATGGTGAGGTGGGCGAGGGAGCGGCGGGCAGCGCTGCCCAAAGAAGGCGTGGAAAGCACGAAAGTATACCAGCGCGCAGCCTGCGGCCGCTCGCGCAGGTAGAATGCGCGCCATGGAATCGTTCGATATCGCCGTGATCGGCGCAGGCGCTGCCGGGATGATGTGCGCAGCGGTAGCGGGACAGCGCGGCGCGCGCGTGGTGCTGATCGATCACTCGCCGCGTCTCGCGGAGAAAATCCGCATCTCCGGCGGTGGGCGCTGCAACTTCACGAACCTGCAAGCCGGCCCCGTCAATTTCCTTTCGGCCAACCCGCATTTTTGCCGTTCGGCGCTTGCGCGTTATACCCCGCGCGATTTTCTGGCGCTGTTGAAGTCGCATCGCATCAGTTGGCACGAGAAGCATCGGGGTCAGCTGTTTTGCGACCATTCGAGCGAATCCATCATCGACATGCTCAAGGCCGAGTGCGAAACGGGCCGCGTGGCGTGGCGGCGTCCCGTGACGGTGCAGGCCGTGCGTCGCAGCGAGGCCGGCGTTTTCGCATTGGAAACAAGCGGCGGCGAACTGGCGGCGCGCGCTTTGATCATTGCAACAGGCGGTCTTTCCATTCCGAAAATCGGCGCGACCGACTTCGCTTATCGGCTGGGTAAACAATTCGGCCACAAACTCGTCGACACCCGGCCTGCCCTCGTGCCGCTGACGTTCACGTCCGAAGAGTGGGCGCCGTTTTCGGCGCTGGCCGGCGTATCGCTGGAAGTCGAGGTCTCGGCTGGCGCGAAGCGCGCCCAGGGTTCGTTCGTCGAAGACTTGCTGTTCACTCACCGAGGGCTATCGGGGCCCGGCGTGCTGCAGATCTCGAGCTACTGGCAAAGCGGTGAGCCGATCGTCATCGATTTGCTGCCCGGACGCGATGCGGCGGTTGAACTGCTCGAAGCGAAAGCGGACGGGAACAAACGCCAGATCGGCAATTTGCTCGGGCAGTGGCTGCCGGCGCGCTTGGCGCACGCCTGGCTCGACACACACGACGTTTCCGCCGAGGCTCGCTTGACCGATTTGTCTGATAAATCACTGCGTCGGCTCGGCGAGGCATTTTCCCGCTGGGTTCTGACGCCGTCCGGCACCGAGGGCTATCGTAAGGCCGAAGTGACGAAGGGCGGCGTCGATACGCGGGAATTGTCATCGACGACGATGATGAGTGCGCGTGTCCCGGGGCTGTATTTCATTGGCGAGGCCGTCGACGTGACGGGCTGGCTCGGAGGCTATAACTTCCAATGGGCGTGGGCATCCGGCGTGGCCGCAGGCGAGGCTGCGGTCGAATATACACGCAACACTTGACAAGTTTCGTGTATATGTGCAGAACGTCTGCTATACTCCCCGACCTTTGGAAGATTTCCGTTTTGGAAACATGACGATCATCCGCGTAAAAGAAAACGAGCCCTTTGAAGTCGCGATGCGCCGCTTCAAGCGCACGATCGAGAAGACCGGTCTCCTGACCGAACTTCGCGCGCGTGAATTCTACGAGAAGCCCACGGCTGAACGTAAGCGAAAGAAATCTGCCGCTGTGAAGCGCCATTTCAAGCGCCTGCGCAGCCAGATGTTGCCGAAGAAATTCTATTGATTCCCACATACCGGCTTCGGCCGCTCGGTCGCGCTTCGCGCGTGCGGCGCCGCCGGTGTTTGATTTAGCGCGGCATCGGCGCTCTCGCTATCCCGATCGACGTTTCGTGTCCGATCCGGATGCAAGGTCTGGCCCCGATCCCGCTTGTGAATGCGCGGAGCGCGCAAGACCCGCTTGAGGAAGCGTCCCAAGCGGGTTTTTGTGCTCAGCGTTCACTGTTTCTGGTTCGTATTCCTCTTGGTTCTTCAGTCGGGTGAAAGATGAGTCTCAAAGATCGTATCAACGAGGACATGAAAACCGCGATGCGCGCGCGCGAAGCGGGGCGCCTCGCCACGATTCGTTTGCTGCTGGCGGCGATCAAACAGCGCGAGGTCGATGAGCGCACGACGCTCGACGACGCTGCGGTCACGGCCGTCATCGACAAAATGATCAAGCAGCGCAAGGATTCGATCAGCCAATTCGAAGCGGCCGGTCGGACGGATCTGGTCGAGCAGGAGCGCGCCGAGCTGGCCGTGCTGGCGGCCTACATGCCGGCGCAACTGTCCGAAGCCGAGATTGCCGAACAGGTTCAAGCCGCGGTTGCCGAGACGGGCGCGACCGGCCCGCAGGATATGGGCAAGGTCATGGGCGTGCTCAAGGGCAAGCTTGCCGGACGCGCGGACATGACGGCGGTTTCGGGCCTCGTCAAGGCCGCACTGTCGAAGTAAACCGGTGCGAGAAACGGAAAAGCCGCGCTGCCGGGTACGGCGCCGCCGAGCAATCGGTGGCGCTGCGCCCTGGTGGTTGGCGTTCCCTCGTTTCGCTCCCCGTCATCGCAAGTGATTCCGCACGCTTTTCTTCAGGATCTGCTGGACCGCGTCGACATCGTCGACGTGGTGGGCAAGTACGTCCAGTTGAAGAAGGGCGGTGCGAACTTCATGGGGCTGTGTCCGTTCCATAACGAGAAAAGTCCCTCGTTTACGGTCAGTCCGACCAAGCAGTTCTATCACTGTTTCGGTTGTGGGGCGCATGGCACGGCAATCGGCTTCCTGATGGAGCACGCCGGGCTTTCGTTTCCCGAAGCCGTTGGCGAACTCGCGCAAGGCGTTGGCCTGACTGTGCCGCAAGAGCCGTCGCCGGCTCGAGGCGGCTACGGCGGTCACGGTGGGCAAGGCGGCGGCTCCGAGCGATTCGCCCCGGTCGACGGCAAGGCCGTTGCGGCGCTGTCCGAACTCATGCAAACGGCGTGCGACTACTACCGCAAGGCTTTGCGCGCTGCGCCGCAAGCGATCCAATACCTGAAAAAACGCGGGCTGACCGGCGAAGTCGCCGCGCGCTTCGGGCTTGGGTTCGCGCCGGACGGCTGGCAAAACCTCGAAGCGGCATTCGCCGATTACCGTAGCGACGCACTGGTGGAGGCGGGCCTCGTCATCGTCAGCGAGAAGCTCGATGTCCAAGGCCAACCGCGGCGCTATGACCGGTTCCGCGAGCGGATCATGTTTCCGATCCGGAACGTCAAAGGCCTCGTGATCGGGTTTGGCGGCCGCGTGCTGGACGGCGGCGAGCCCAAGTATTTGAATTCGCCGGAAACGCCGCTATTTAGCAAGGGTAGCGAGCTGTACGGGTTGTTCGAGGCGCGCCTCGCCATCAGAGAGGCGCACTTCGTTCTCGTGGTCGAAGGCTATATGGATGTCGTCGCGCTGGCTCAGCTCGGTTTTCCGAATGCCGTTGCGACCCTTGGGACGGCCTGTACGCCGATTCACGTCCAGAAGCTGCTGCGGCAGACCGATACCGTCATTTTCAGTTTCGACGGCGATGCAGCGGGGCGACGCGCGGCGCGTCGGGCGCTCGACGCCTGCCTGCCTCACGCAGCGGACAATCGGACGATTCGTTTTCTGTTTCTGCCGCCGGAGCACGATCCGGACAGTTTCATCCGTGAATTCGGCAAGGAGGCCTTTTCCGAGCAGATCGAGCATGCGTTGCCGCTGTCGCAGTTCATGTTGAACGAGGTGCTGATCGGCAAGGAGCTTGATACGCCTGAAGGGCGCGCGCGGGCACTGTTCGATGCGAAGCCGCTGTTGCAAGCGCTGCCGGCGAACGCGCTGCGCGCTCAGATCATGCACATGTTCGCCGATCGGCTCGGCGTGCCGTTCGAGGAAGTGGCGGCGCTGTGCGACGTCGACGCGCGCATCGTCGCGGCGGCACGGCCGGCGCCGGCGCGCAAGGACCGTCGGCGCGTCACGGGTATCGAAGAACGCGCACTGCGCAATCTGGTGATGTACCCGCGCATCGTGTCGGTCCTGGATGAAGCGAGCGAGGAGAGCCTGTTCAATCAGAGCCACCATGCTGAATTGTTTGCGGAGGCGGTGACTCATGCGCGCGCACTCGGCGACGCGGCGCAGTTTCAGCACCTGTCTGACCTGCTCAGAAATGGGGCCAACGCGGCGACTTTCGAAGAAATCTTCCGCGAAATTCTGGTCTATGATGAAAACGTCCGTGATTTGCTGATGCACGATGTGGAAGACGCCGCCGCGGCCGAGCAACAGCAGGAGCGCGAGCGCATCGCTGCCGAGGAGTTCCTGGCGGCCATTCTGAAGATCCGTTACGACGCGTGTTCCGAGCGGCTGGAGCGCTTGTCGCGCCAGTCGAAGCTGACACCGGAGGAAATCGACCAATTCGCTGACCTGAACCGGCAAAGGGCCGAAATGAAGCGGCAGCTTGGGCTGTGAGAGGGGGATTGTGCCGTGTGTGCTATAATAAAAGGTTTTCAGCGGTTTAGTTTGTCTTTTCGCAGCAAAGGCGCTGGGGCAGGGGCGACAGAGCGATGGTAAAGGCGGCGATGGCAAAGGCAGCGACAGCAAAGACTGAGGGCGCGAAGGCGGCTGCCAAAGGCGTGGGTGGCAAGGCGGGCGCAAGCAAGGCCGGGGCTTCGCGTTCGAGCCAGCGCGAGCATGCGGCTCGGCCGGCGCGCAAGGGCGTCGTCAGTGCCAGGGCTGTTGCTACGTCTGCTCGCCAAAAGAAGGTTTCAAGCGACGCTACAAGCAAGGTTTCAAGCAAGGCTGCGAGCGCAGCCAAAGAGGCCGGCAAGAAGCCGGCAAGGTCTGGGGCTGCACGAACTTCGGCGGCAGCCGCCAATATGACGAAGGCCGCGAAAGCGTCCGCCAAGCCGGAGACGAGAGCCGCCGCCGAAAGGCGAACCGGTTCGAAAAGCGCAGGGGGCGCGGCTGCCACGCCGGACGATTCGGCAGTGCGCGAAACCCAGGTATCCACGGTGCAACCGGCTGAAGTCCAGCAGCCGCGAGTCGAGACTATAGCCGGTACGGCGAACTCCATGACGAAAAAGCTGAACGAAGTATCCGTCGATGACGACGCAACCCAGAGCGAAGAGCAACAAGCTGCTCCGGGCAAGGGCGAGAAGGCCAAGGCGCGTGATCGCCGCGCGAAGGAAAAGGCGCTGCTGAAGGACGCGTTCGCGTCGAGTCAGCCAGGCACGGCGGAGGAGCTCGAAGAGCGCCGCTCGAAGCTGCGTGCGCTGATCAAGCTCGGCAAAGAGCGCGGCTTTTTGACGTACGCGGAAATCAACGATCACCTGCCGGACAACTTCGCGGAGACGGAGGCGATCGAAGGGATTATCAGCACGTTCAACGACATGGGGGTGGCTGTCTACGAGCAGGCGCCCGATGCCGAAACGCTGCTGCTGAACGACAACGCTCCCGCTGCTTCGTCGGACGATGAAGTCGAGGAGGAAGCTGAAGTCGCGTTGTCGACGGTCGATTCCGAATTCGGCCGTACGACGGACCCTGTGCGCATGTATATGCGTGAGATGGGTACGGTCGAGCTGCTTACGCGCGAAGGCGAAATCGAGATCGCGAAGCGAATCGAAGACGGCCTGAAGCATATGGTGATGGCGATTTCGGCGTGCCCGACGACGATCGCGGACATCCTTGCGATGGCTGAGCGCGTCGCCAACGACGAAATCCGTATCGACGAGCTCGTCGACGGCCTCATCGACCCGAACGCGGAAGACGCTGACGGCTTCTCGGCGCAGGAAGCCGAAGCGATCGAGAACGAGAGCGAGGAAGAAGAGGAAGAGGAAGAGGAGGAAGAAGAGGACGACGACGGCACCGCGCAGGCCACGGCCAACGCGGCGCAACTCGAAGCCCTCAAGCGTGTATCGCTCGAAAAATTCGCGATGATCAGCGAGTGGTTCGACAAGATGCGCCGTGCGTTCGAGAAGGAAGGCTACAAGTCGAAGTCGTATCTGAAGGCGCAAGAGACGATTCAGAACGAGCTGATGTCGATTCGCTTCACGGCGCGTACCGTGGAGCGTCTGTGCGATACGTTGCGTGCGCAGGTCGACGAAGTGCGTCAGGTCGAGCGTCAGATTCTGCATATCGTCGTCGACAAGTGCGGCATGCCGCGTGCGGAGTTCATCGCGCGCTTCCCGGGTAGCGAGACTGATCTCGAGTGGGCCGAGAAGGTTGTGGCCGAGAATCATCCGTACAGTGCGATTCTTTCGCGCAATATTCCGGCGATCCGTGAGCAGCAGCAGCGTTTGCTTGATTTGCAGGCGCGCGTCGTTCTGCCGCTGAAGGATTTGAAGGAAACGAACCGTCAAATGGCGGCTGGCGAATTGAAGGCGCGCCAGGCCAAGCGTGAGATGACCGAGGCGAACCTGCGTCTCGTGATTTCGATCGCGAAGAAGTACACGAACCGTGGTTTGCAATTCCTCGATTTGATCCAGGAAGGCAACATCGGTTTGATGAAGGCCGTGGACAAGTTCGAGTATCGTCGCGGCTACAAATTCTCGACGTACGCGACGTGGTGGATTCGTCAGGCCATTACGCGTTCGATCGCTGATCAGGCGCGCACGATCCGGATTCCGGTTCACATGATTGAGACGATCAACAAGATGAACCGTATTTCGCGGCAGATTTTGCAGGAGACGGGTCTCGAGCCTGATCCGGCGACGCTCGCGGAAAAGATGGAAATGCCCGAGGACAAGATCCGCAAGATCATGAAGATTGCGAAGGAGCCGATCTCCATGGAAACGCCGATCGGCGACGACGACGATTCGCATCTGGGCGATTTCATCGAAGACACGAATACGGTCGCTCCTGCCGACGCCGCGTTGCATGCGAGCATGCGCGACGTGGTGAAGGATGTGCTCGATTCGTTGACGCCTCGCGAAGCGAAGGTGTTGCGCATGCGTTTCGGTATCGAAATGAGCACGGACCACACGCTTGAGGAAGTGGGCAAGCAATTCGACGTGACGCGTGAGCGTATCCGTCAAATTGAAGCGAAGGCGCTGCGCAAGCTGCGTCATCCGAGCCGTTCGGACAAGCTGAAGTCGTTCCTCGAAGGCAACTGAGCGTCGATCGATCGGTAGCGTAGCAGTAGCAAGAGACCCGGCGTTAAGCGCCGGGCTTTTTTTTCATGGTCGCCTGGCGGCTTTGAACCGGGCTGCGGGCCACGCGGCGGCAGGTGTTGATGCGGGCAACGGCTGCCTGATGCTGGCCGGTTCGGCGAGTATGCGGCGAGTTCGCATTTATTTGGTTTTTCGGATTTGCGTGCGGCAGCATTAGCCGATAGACTCGCAATCTTTCTGCGACGATGATTGACGGTCGCAGATTTCCTATCCGCCACGAGCCAAGCTATTCAAAAACGTGGCGTCGGATGGGCCGGACGCCGTGCTGGTTGCAGGCAGCGGACTCATAATCCGCCTCCGAAAGGACACCGTGGGTTCGACTCCCACCCGGCCCACCAAAGAATCTCTCAAGGATTCCCCAAGTCACCAAAAAACTACGCCGCGACAAGGGCTTAGTAATTTGACCTTACCAAGTTTGCCCAGTACCATTGGCACCCAGAAATTTTGGGGGCATCGTTGGTGGCATTTCTCCAATTCTTGGGGCATCTAGATGCTCCCGTTCTACAGATGCCCCTTACCGACGTTGCAGTACGAGCCGCGAAGCCTCGCGAGAAAGCCTACAAGCTTGCCGATGGACATGGAATGTACCTGGAGGTGATGCCTTTGGGAGCCAAGTATTGGCGCCTCAAATACCGGATTGACGGGAAAGAGAAGCGCGCGGCGTTGGGCGTCTATCCGAAAGTGTCATTGCTTGAGTCAACGATCGATCGCCGCGATCGCGTTATTCGCTACATCGCTGTTCGGCTGGAGAATGGCACAGTGAGACGGTTAGTCGAGGGAAGGTCGCATTGTATGACGTATTAAACCAAGACACCGTTTGGGCCATTGACCTCTCGTTCGAAGGCACATGCACATCAAGCGTGCGGCTTGGGAAGGGGTTAGCGTCCGTCCCCGTTGGGTACAAGCCCACTCCAGGCGTTCGATTGCGACCTGATCACCACTATGCGTCGTGAGAATATCTGTGGCGATATTCAGTATAGAAGCCCGCCCCGTGCGGGCTTATTCACATCTGAGCCAAGGCTGGTTTCGTCGGCACGGTCGGCACCCCAATCTCCTCCCCGATCCACAGCACCGACCAGTCGCTCGAGCCGTCGACGCCAATGAAGTTCCAGATCATCTCGCCGGCGGCGTTCCAGCCATTGAAGCGCGCCGGCTGGATCTCGTCCTGCCATTCCTGGCACCGGTCCCAGTCGTCGTCTCGCCCGACGTCGGGCTTGGGGATGACCCAGTAGAAGGCGCCGACGATGAGGTGTTTTTCGGTGACCATACCCACTCCCGACCCGGATGCCCCTCATAAGGATAGGCGCGTCCATGGGCTATGAGTATTTTCCAATCCTGAGAGGAGTCTGAACCGGTAGGTGGTGTGGGGGTTCAGGGGTCGCTGTATCTCTATCGGAAAGCGGGAGTTGTCCACGGCCGGCACGGCGGTGGACAACTCCCGCCCGCG
>NZ_PNYB01000034.1 GCF_002879855.1 Trinickia soli
GCGGGATACGGCGCATACGGCGTATAGGCCGGATAGGTCGGCGCGTACTGCGGCGGATGAGCATAGCCCTGCACGGGCATTGCGCCCGCGTACGGCGTGGGATGCGGGCCATAAGGCTGCGCATAGCCTTGGGCGGGCAGTTCCGCGGCACCGCCGTAGGGCGGATGCGTGTAGTGGGCCTGGTATGCGCTGCCGGACGATTGCCCGCCCGAAAACCGGTTGAACATCCGGCCGGCCTCCCAGCCCAGCGCGCCGAGCGCCGCCCCGCCCATGAGGCCGAGCCCCAAGTCGAGGCCCGGCATGAAACAGCCCGGCATGAGGAAGTCCGCCCCGAGCGCTGCCCCTGCCATCATGCCGAGGTCCGCGCCAAGGAACATGCCCATGGCAGGCAGCGCGAAGCGCCCGATGCCGCCAAGGCCGCCGCCAAAGCCGCCACCGAAGCCGCCGCTCGCCCCCCAGTTGAAACCGCGATTGAAATGCTCGTTGTCGCCGCTTTGCGGCCAAGGGGCCGAAAAGCGGGTGCGCAGCGGCCGGGGGAAGCCGAAGAAATGCGGGTGCTTGAACGATGGCACATCATGCCTGCCGTATTTGAACCTGGTATCGTGCGGCGTCTGAGATGCGCGCGGCGAGGCGGGCGGTGTGGCCGGCGGCGAATGAGCGCCGCCGGAGGTGCCGTTCGTCCGGCCCGCGCGCGGCGAGGCGTTAGCGCGTTGCGTGCGCGCCGCGTTGACGTCCCTCAGATGATCGAGGCGGCCAAACGACGAAGCCGAATGCGAAGTCGAACTCGGGCGCGGCGGCGAGGGCCGCGATCCGGGTGGCGAGTGAGGCGACGCAGGTGACGACGGCGTACTGGCGGGTGAATCGATCGCCGGCATGTGCGAGCCGATGCGAATATCGTCTGGCATGAGTAAGGTTCCTCGTTGGGGATACGGGGCTGCTGGTCAGGCAGATGCCCGCTGAACAGCCGCATGTCTTGTCACGGCCCACGTATCGTCCATGAAGCGGCTGACCGAAATCACGTCGTCGAGCGCCCAGACGCAATGGAACCAACCCGTCGGAATCACGAGCAGATCGCCAGGCCCGACGGTCACCTCGATCGGCCGGGCTTGCGCAAACCGTGGAAAGCGTGCGAGGTCCGGCTGGGCCGCATCGACGCAGCACGGCTGATAGGTGTTGAACCCATCGATTGGATAAAGCAGGTCGCGCTGCGATGGGGCGTAGAGCCGCAACTTCTTGTGGCCATGCACCTGCGCGAGAAACGAGGCGGCGATGTCGCGATGCAGCGGCGTGACGAGCGTATGCTCGCGGCGCACGCCGGCCCAGAGCTGGGCGACCGGGTGATAGGCGCCAGCCGCAAACAGCGGGAACGGGAAAAGCGCGGCCAACTGCGCCGAGAGCGGGCAGCCGGCTGAATATGGCGCGTCGGCGCCGGCCGCGGCGCCGCGCCACGACCCGAGAAAATCGCCGAGCGTTTCGGGACGGCCGGCAACGCTGTCATGCCGCAGCGGCATGGAACCATGGCGCGCAATCAGCTCATCGAGCGACCAGTCGAGCGCGGGCCAGTCGAGCACGCCCCGCAGACACAGCGGCATGCTCGCGACCAGCGACTCGACGACACGCGCCGGATCCGGCGTGTCGTATTCGGGGACATCCTCCAGCCAGCGCGGGGCAAGCTCGTGCGCATAGCCGAAGCGCGTAAGCACGCGCGGCTCGGGGCGCTTGAGCAACTGCAGCAGATACTGCGCCGTCAGTTCGTGCCCGTCGATTCGGATGCCGGACGCAAACTCGGGAATGCGCGCATCGAACAGGCGCGGTGCGTCGAGCGCCGCACGCAGCGTTTCGGGTGCGAACGTCACGGTGGCGTCCGGCACGATGTCGTCGGCGACGGCAACGAGCGTCTCGCCCATCTCGAGCGTCACGCTCCGTACCGGTTCGCCGGTGACGACGAGGCGCACTCGGCGCAGCCCCATGCACGGCAGATGGTGCTCGGCCACGCGCTCGATGCTCAGTTCGAGTAGTTCCGGCGTCGCATCGGGCAGGATCGACAACGCACGTGCGGCGCGCGTCGGCGCAACGGCGAGGTTCATGGCGTCCATTCGAGGCATCCGCGAGGTTTCGATAAAACTGGACGATAGACGTCCGCCGCCCCGTTCACCGCGCGCACGGCGAACGTTCATCCACGGGTGCGAAGCAGCGGCGAACCAGGCATCGGCCCAGGCCACGAGCCGGCGCGCACGGCGAGCGAATTTTTCGCGGTTCACGACACGGCTTCGCCCGCCGGGGCGAAGCACCCGCGAGCGGCTCCTATGCTGGCTCTACGCTCACCCCGACCGGAAGATATCCATGTTCGACCCAGACTCCAGGCTCACGGCCGCTACGGCAGCGGATCCGGCAAACGTCGCCGCGTCGGCGCACACGATCTGGCTGACGGGCCTCAGCGGTTCCGGCAAATCGACGCTCGCCTGTGGGCTGGCCGCGCGCCTCACGGCGCGTGGGCGACCCTGCTACGTCCTCGACGGCGACCAGTTGCGGCGCGGCCTCTCGCGCGATCTCGGCTTCGGCGATCTCGAACGCCGCGAGAATGTCCGGCGCGCAGCCGAGGTCGCCCGGCTTTTCAACGAGGCGGGCTTTGTCGTGCTCGCCGCCCTGGTCTCGCCGCGCCGCGCGGACCGCGCACTCGCCGCGAAAATCGTCGGCCCGTCGCGCTTCGTCGAAATCCACCTGGCGACACCGCTCGACGTGTGCGAGCGACGCGACGTCAAAGGGCTCTATCGGCAGGCCCGCCGCGGCGTGCTTCCGGACTTCACCGGCGTCAGCGCACCCTACGAGGCGCCCGTCGACCCCGACCTCGTACTCGACACGAGTCGTATCGATCTCGGTCCCTGTATCGATATCGTGCTCAACCGCATCGACCAACGCGGCAGTCTGCGTTACGCCGCGCGCGCGGCCTGAGGCGCCCCAATCACGGTGACGGAGCGATCGATGCGCTGTCTCGCCTGCCCCCCGCCTTCGCGTTGCGCATTCCAATTTCGCTTGATGGCGGCCTCTTGTCGTGCAACGTCCCTAGCATGGGTTGCGTTGCAAACCAGATTACGCCGCCGGGCATCCCGGCAGCGCCGACAAGAGGTTCCCGTCCTATGCGCCCTTCATCGCTCAGTTCCACGAGCAGCCCCTACGCGCGGGCTGAAACGCCGCCCGTAACCACCGCGCCGCGGGGCGCGCCTTCGCAGAGCACGCCGCTCTCGAACTCGCCCGCACGCAGTCACGGCGCGTTGGGGAACCTGCCGGGCGCTCAAGGCCGAGCGGCGCCGGCAGGCAGGCGCTCGCCGCTCGCGTTCGCCTGGCGGCGCTCGACCTGGTCGCAGGCCCTGCAAGACGCCTACGCGGCCGGACACGGCCCGGAGCCCCAGCATGCGCCCCCTGTCGACTCGAATCCGCTCGACGAACCGCGCCTCTACGATCCCCGCCAGCGCACGCTGAAAACAGCACACGACGGCCGGCTCACGCTCGCGCAGGTACCCGGCGGCACGCCGCGCCGATACGAGGCCCTGAGTGCCACCGCACTCGTCGAGCAAGTCGCGGGAATCGCCGCGCCCCGGCCCGGCGGCCCATCGAGCGCAAACGACGCAGCGCGCGGCGAAGCCTCGTCGTCGTCCGCCCCTGCGCTCGCCGGAGACGAGTTGAGCGCCCAGTTGGCATCGAACGATCCCGCGGTCATCCTGGCCCTCGCGCAGCAGGCCGCGCACCGCGCATGCGAAGCGGCCGAGGCCGCGCGTGCGGGCTCGATGGCCGCACTCGTCGCCGCTCACGTGGGCAGGCTCGATGCCGGCGGCCCTTCCGGCAGTCAGTTGCCTTTGCACGCGTTGCTCGAACACGCCGGTGGCGCTCGAGCGCATCTGAACCAGCTCCACGCGGCGCTTGCCACGATCGAGACGGCCTTCGGCCCATTCGATGATGATGATGACGATGGCGACGACGACGAAGCGTCCGTCCTGCGCGCCGCCCGCTCGATGATCGAGCAGGCGCGCACGGCCCTCGCGACGCTGGAGTCGGACGTGGCGCATTGCTGCGTCGCACAGGCGGTTGCCGAACATCGGCTGCCGCCCGAAGCAACCGTGCTGGGGCACGTGGCCGCGCTGCGCGAACTGCACCCCGCCGTTTTCGAACTCGACCAAGGCGGCGGCGATCCGCGTGTGCTCGAGGGCTTGGCCTCGCTGGCCTCGAACACGGCGCGAGACCTGCGCGCGCTGATGGGCGCGGCCGACGCCGGGGATCGCGCCACGCTGCATCATCTGGGCGGCGGCGCGGTCGACATCTCGCGGGTCCTGAGCGACGCCGTGCAAACCGTCGTGACGCTGCGCGCCGCCTGCCCTCAAGGCGCAACGCACGATGCGCTCGGTACGTTGTTCGACGCCGCCGGGGACGCGCTCGTCTGGCTCGAGGGCGAAGCCCCGCCGGGCGCGGCCGCGCCTGTCCTGCTGCCGCCCCACTCCCCGCTGCTCACCCCCACCGCACACACACCGGTGTCGAATGAGGCCATCGAAGCTCGCATGGCCGAACTCGCGGTGCAACGGCACGCGCTGGGCCAGTTGCCCCTGCTCGCGGCCAGCATTGCCCGCAATTCGCAAAATCCTGCCGCGCGCGATCGCGAACTCGGTCGCCTGATCGAGCGCGTGATGACGAATGCGATGGGCGTTCATACGCCGCTCGACACGCGCATCGAACTCGCTCGCGTCGCTATGCACTTCGCGCCCGCGGAAGGCCCGGAGCGCAGCCGGCTCGCCCGCGCGCTGACCAGCCGCGCACTGCGGGTCGACGCGCCGACGACCAGCGAAGTCCACGCTACGCTCGGCACCGACGATTACGGCGAAAACGGCACGGCGGCGCTTACGCGGGTCGCGCTGTTCGATCGGCTTGGCGACGTGATGGGCTCGCTCGGCCGCGACGAGGCGCTGCGATTCGCGCGCACGCTCGATGACGGCTGGGATATCCGAGACAGCCGCTATGGAGGGAGTAATCTCCGGCACTCGGCAATGGCGATCGCGCAGCGGCGCTCGACCAGTCTCTTCGTCTCACTCGATCAGCTTAAGCTCCCCTCGGATCCGGTGGCATTCGGGGCATGGCTGGGCGACAGCGCCCAGCGCAACCACTGGGTGTCGAACTACATCAAGGCCTGCAGCATCTCTCGCCACACCCGCGCAGCGGGGGGCGCGGACGTTACGGTTTCCTATACCGACAACCGGACAGCACTGCGCCAGCTGATCAAGCAGGCGTCGAACATGGCCGCACTGCGCGGCCATCGCCATCATTTCGTCAAGCTCGTGAAGGACCTGCTCGAGCGCGACGACGAGCAGATCAAACTCGGACATCGGCCTGTCGTCGGCTCCGCCCAGCGCCTCGAGCTGCTGCAGGCCATGGCAGCGCAACTGCCGCAGTTCGGCCATGCATCGGGGGATCGGCAAACCGTCAGCGACGTGCTCGGACTAATCCTGCGCGAAATGACCGAGCCGCATATGCTCACGCAGGACCGGGTGCGGCTCGCCAAGGAACTGATCGCAGTCACGGGGCAGTTGTCGACGAGCCGGTTCAGCGGTAGCGACGCGGCGCAATCGCACGCACTCGACTCGATCGGGGTGGCGGTGCGCAGCCTGCGCGGCGTACAGTCTACCGCCCTGCTGCGGGAGCTGCTTGCCTCGAGGCTGGCGTGGAGCGGCGAGCGCAGCGCTGGCGCCGACATCGCGCGTACCCGCGGCAAGAAACGCTCCGTGCTGAGCAGTTCCCTGTTCCCGCCGGCTGCCATGATCCATGCCGCAAGCTATGCACTGGAAACCGTCAAAGGCCGCAGCAGCCCCAGGGACGAAGCGCTGCAACTGGTACTCGAGACGCTCGAGCGTCGGCTCAAAGAGACGGTCGATAAGGGCGATCCCGCGCCGGTCGAACTGATTCCCGTCTATGGCGATCTGCTGCGCCAACTGCTCGATGCGTCCGCCCGGCCGGGCGGCAAACCCGACGCGAACAGCCTCACGCGCGCGCTCTCGTGCATGGTGCGCGGCGCACTGCCGACTGGTGGCGACGCACACGCGCGCGACCGGCGCCTGAGCGCCGTGTTCGGCGAGGATCCCGAGATGCGGGCCGCCGTCGCAAGATCGCTGACGCAGGCGATCCGCGACAAGACGGGGCCCGCCTCGAGCCCGTTCGGCCGGCTCTCGTCGGCGCGCTACCTGCAAAATCTGCTGGCCGCAGGCGTCGGCAGCCTGAGCCAGGACGAGCGGCAGGCAGCGCTCGCGGCGATTCATCGCGCCGCTGCGAGCAAGTCGCTGAACAGCTCGGGCCGACGGGAGCAGGTGATGCTCAATACGCTCGTTCGCGAGGCGTTGCGCGACGGCATCAGGGTCGAGCCCGAAGTCATGCGGCGAACGGTGTCGCAGACCATCGCGCTGCTGCGCGCGGTCCCGGGGGCCGTCCGCGAAGCAGCGGCGCAGTACACGATGGAGGACCGCGCGGCCGCGGCGGCGCCGGTGCACGACGCCGCCAATCAGATGCGCCAACTCGTATCTTTCTATCCGACGCTCGACGCCCAGGCGCGCGGCGAAGTGCGATCTGTCCTGCTGGCCTGCGCACCCGCCGTTCCCGCTCAGCATGGCGTGCGCGAAGCGATAGGACAACTGCCGCTGCTGGCGTTCGCCACGAGTCTGTCCCACTTTGCCGGCGCCCGGCCCGAGGACGCCCGCGAACTCCTGGAACTGCATGCGCAAGTGTGGCCCCGCCTGAACGCGACGAATCAGGAGGCGGCGATCAACGATATGTTCGACGCCTATGACGAGGCCATGCCGGCCGGACGTGAGGCCGTGCTCTCGTTCGTCAGGAGGCTTGGCGAGCCCGGCGCCTTCGTCAGTGCCGCCGTCAAGCTGATCGGCAGCACCGTCGCGGACGAGGCGATGCGCGCGACGCTCGGCGAAGCGGAAAGTGGCCGGATCATCGCGGCCGTGCTCGAACGGATGCGGGCGTTGCCTGCCGACAGCGCATCCGATCTCGTCTCGAGCGTGCTCGGCGACACCGCCGTATTGCCTCAGGCGCTGATCGACGGCTTCATCGCGCAGGCGGGTACGCTGCAGCCGCGCACGCTGGCGCAGGTGTTGAGCGCCGAACTCAAGCGGCTGCCGACGCTGCCACCCCAGCAAGCGGCCGCCGTCCTCGCGTCCTGGGACAGGACCGCAAGGCAGTTGCAGCCGGGCTCGCCGCAGCGCGACACGCTGGCGCTGTTCTCGGCTATCGCCGCGCAAGCCAATCCGGGCGCCGGGGGACGGGCGGGCGGTCCGAGCCAGATTGCGGTACCCGAGGAAGCCGCGAGCCAGCTTTCGTCCGCACTGCCGACGTTCGATCCGCGCCTGCAGGAAGTCGTGTTGAGCCACATCGCAGGCGAGCAGGCGCCGCCGGCCATGCGCCGCGCGATCGTCGACGATCTGTTCCGCGGGTTCGCGCAGGCCGCGCCGCGACAGCGGCTGCTCGCGATCCGGCTTGGAGGCGGCGCGGGAATCGGGCGCGGGCTGGAGGCGCTCGCGAAGGAATTCGGCGCGCCACGTTACCGCGCCGGGCAGGTGGTGCGCCCCGGGCTGGACCAAACCTTCTTGCCCGCTGAAGGCACGAACCGTATGGGGAGCGGGTTGAGCACGCTGCGCGCCGCGCTCGAGGATCCGGCGCGCCGGCCCGAGGAAGTCTGCGTCGCGCTCGAAACCATCGCCGAGCGTTTCCTCGCCTTGCCGAAAGCCCCATTTCAGGAACAGTTCGCCGAGCTCTTCGAACGCCTTGTTGGCAGCCCCCGGCTTCCACCGGCGTTGCTGCGGCGCGTAGTCGACACGCTGGCGTTGGCCGATGCTCGGCAATCCGATGTCGGCCGCGCTCTGCTGCTGCGGCATGGGCGGGCCCTATCCCCCGACACCGAGGGCGCTATCGAACGCGGCGAAGCGCGAGGGCGCCTCGATGCCTTGCGCGCTCAGCGCGGTGCAGTCCTAGAGCGGCGCGCCGCCTGAGCCGCCTTATCACGACCGACCGAACCTCGATGATCGATTTGAACCTGCCGGCCTCGCCCGGCTCCCCTGTTCAGCCCCCGTCCGAAACCGGCGCCGGGGCGGGCCCTTCCACGCCCGCACGATCGCCCGCGGCCGAACGCGCGCCGGCGATCGGCGGGCCGCTGACCGCATTGGCCGGCCTGTCCGAAGCACGACGCACCACCGCGAGGCAAACTGTCAGCGCCTCGCAGCCGGGCGACGGCGGCGAACGCCCCCTCAAGCGGCTACGGCGCACGGTATCGGATGGCGATGCGCCGAGCGTGCCCCATACCGCACCGGCAAGCGCCGCACCTTGGCGCGATGAGTCGGCCATGCACGTGTTTCGATGGTCGATGATCCGGCGTCAGCCCATGGCGCGGTTCCTGCGCAGCGGCCCCATCGCCCACATCGCCACCCGGCTCCAGCCACCGAGCCAGCGCAGGCTCTTCGACGCGCTGCTCTGTACGCCGGAGGAGCGCTACGGGTACCTGAAGCTGATGTCCCCGGAGTCGGCCGGCCGGTACCTGCTGCGAAATCGCGACCCTGACGTGCTGATGCACGCCCTCGCGCAGGCCGGCATGGACGAGCTCCATGGCGTGCCGCGTGCCGACGTCGTCGTCGACCGCTCGGGCTGGCTGCTCCGGGCGGGCGCCGCCGCGGCCGTCAAACTGAATGTGAATGCCCGGATCCCCCGGCAGGCTCGTGACGCCCTCGTACAAGCGCAGGAACAGTTGCTCGCGCAATTCGATCAGGCCGGACCGAGTGCGCGGGCCGGCGCGGTGCGCAACATCATCGGCGCATCTTCCTTTGCGAGCACGCTGGACCACGCATTTCGGCTGGCCCAGACGGCGCTTGCGCCACAGCGTTTCCACGCATTGCCGCTCGGCGAGAGGGCGGACGCGCTCGCAACGCTCGCGGAGGCGATCGGCGATGCCGCGTACATGTCATGGCAACAGTTGGAAGAGTTACCCGAAGGACGGCGACATGACGCACTCGAGCGGCATCTCACGCTACGTCTGGACGAAGGGCTCGCGCAGACAGTGCCGATGCTGTTCGACGAAGCGCGCCGGTTGAGCCCGATACCGTCCAATGCCGCGCACGTCATGGTCACGTCGTTGATCTCCGCGCTCGAATACACGCCCCCGCCTATTCCAACGCAACAACGCATCCTCGATCTGATCGACACACAGTTGCCGTATCTCGAGGGTGCCGAGCGCGACCTCACGCTGGCCCGCCTCGCGGAATCGATCGCGCTCTTCAGCCGGCCGGAGGAGCAACGGCGGGTGCTCGACATGGTCTTGCATCGCACACCCGGCATGCCGCATCGCGATGACATGCTCGAGCACGCGAGCGCCGAAGGGCGATGGCGCATTGCCTACGGCATCCTCACTTCGCTGCGCCGCCTCGACGATCCGCGCCTGCGCGACGAGACACTGAACCTGCTCGCCAATCAGCTCGAGCCACACAGGCTGGCGGCAATACCCGCGCAGCGGCTGGAGGAACTGATGGAACGAGCGGCCGAGCTGGACGTTCCCCAGCATGACGTGCCGCGGATGTTGACGATCGTCGTGCGCGCGCTCGATGCGCTGCCGGACGCCAGCCTCGAACGTCCATTGCAGGCACTGGCCCGCCACGAGGCCGGGCCGCTCGACGAGGATCTCGTCGAGCAGATACAGGAGGCCCGGCTCCGCCTGCTGACGCGCGTACCGCCGCAAGTGCTGGCACGGGATGCGTCCCTGCTCCAAGGCCTTTCCCTGCAGGACGAGGCGCGCCTGATGGCGTTTCGCACGAACGAGGCGACTGACGCCGACCCGCGCACGCGCGCGGCGACTTTCGCGTTCGTGGCGACACGTCTGAGCGCCCATGCAGCGGGCGCTCACGGCCGGCAAGCGTTCCATCAGATAGCGCGCGCGCTGCCGCACGGTACGGCGGCGGCATGGGCTCGCCAGCTCGAAGCGCAGCTCGACGATGCGCTTGGCCTGCGCCTCGCGCCAGGACCGAGCACCGCGGCGCCCGTAATCGGAGCGACCCTCGCCTATGCCGGCGTGGAGGCACTGATCGCGGCCTTGCGAATGCGACGAGACTAGTGTGCGCGCCGCACTCGCCATCCGTCTGGCACCACGCTTCGCAGGACCACCCATGCCTTCGCATCGATTCCCTGCGTGATGCGAAACGCCCGCTACCGTCGAAGCGCGGCGATTGCCGCTTTCTCAATTCATTAAAGGAGAACCATCATGTCATGGCATAGCTTCTGGCATGGCGTCAAGCATGACTGCAGCAAGGCGGGGCATGCAATAGAAGGCGTAGGCAAGAAGGTCCTGCATGGAGCCGAAGGTGTGGGCAAAACAGTCCTGAATGATGCCGAAGGCGTTATCGGCGGTGTCATGAACGGCATCACCGGCGGCTTCATGGGCATGAACGAGGCGGATATTGCCCAGATGGAGCAGATGATGATGGGCGGCATGGAAATGGGCATGACCTTCCAGATCTTCGACTCGTTCCAGAGCACCATGTCCAAACCGGGCAGCAACAACTGATTGCCGCGAGAGGCGGGCCGTGCTTCGCATCGTTAGCGGCCCCTTCGCATTCGTCCGCAAGCGATGCGGCCTGCCTTTCTAGCATCGCAGATAACACCGAGAATCCGCGCTGCGACGACACTTCGCATACGCAGCGGCCCAACCACACGCACGCCCGAGCCATCATGGGAATCGAAACCGTCAGCCCGACTTCGCCGCCGCCCGACCTCACCCCGTCGGAGAGCGCCCAGGACGTCCGCCAGGACAGCCCGCGCGGGCAGCCGTCGAGTACACCGGGTGCGCCCCCCGGCGGCAGGCTCGAACATCTTTCGTCGCTACAGGCCGGCCGCCCCGCCAGCCAGGCCGGCCCCTCGCAAGTGCGCAAGCCGCAGGCCGATGCGCTGGCGAAGCTCGCTCGCCCGAGTTCATCGACGCCGCCGCCGCACCGGCAAACGGCGCTGCATGCCGCGCTCGGGCATGCGGTTGCCGCACCGGCCCATGCCGACACCGTGGCGGTGCGCCAGCGCGCGCAGGCTCTCGGCGATAAAGAAGCGCAGATCGCGGCGCTGAGGCGGCCGCCCGAGCCGGGGCAGGCCGAGGCAGCACAGCCGGCATCCGAGGCGGAAGTCGGCAAGCTCATCGACCTGCTCGAAGCGAAGCACGGGAGCGCGCAACAGGACGTGTCGGTGCTGGCGCAACAATGCAAGACGGCATTCGAGAAGATGGCGCGCCATGGCGTTGCGCTGGCGCGCAAGGTCGACCTGCTCGAAACATATCAGGCGAAGCTCGACGAAGCGGGCCCCGCCCCCGCTGCGCCGGCCCGGCCGCGTCCGGCTGCCGCTGCTGCCACCGTGCCCGATCGCATGAGCGCACTCGAGAGCGAAATCCGTTTGCTCAAGGGCAGCCGCAAAGCGGTCGCGCAAGAGGCGCTGGCGGTGGCGAACCGGGACAAGCTCAAGGAGCTCGGCACGTGGTCGCTGCTCGCCACAGCGTCGGACATCGCGAAAACCTCGTTCAAGTCGCTCTTCAGCAAGCAGGCGAACCCGGTCAACGAGCAACTCGAGCGCAGCATCGAAGCCTGGCTCGACAGTTGGACGCCCGAGCGCACCGGCCGACGAGACCGATCGGCAACGCCGGGCGAGCAATTCAAGCGCGCGGCCGACGACGCATTCCGGCGCATCGAAGACGCCGCCGGGGCGCACGCCAGTAGCACCGACGCGATGCAGGCATTGGCCGGCTTCTTCCACCTGATGTCTCAGCTCGAAGTGGAGCCGTTTGCGGACATGGCAAAGACGGGCGTCGTTCGTCAGATCGCCGTCTATCTGATCGGGGTCAACCTCGAACACCAGTTTCCTTTCACAGCGCTGAAGCACATTCCCGGCTACCGGCCGTTCGTCGACGACAGAAGCGGGCTCGCGCAAACGGCAGCGACGCGGCTGCTGGAAGAAGCCGATGGCATGATGGCTGCGTTCGGCACCGGCCCTTCCCCGACCAAGGAGCTGCAGGTCCACGACCAAGTCTATCGCGGCCAGAGTGCGAGGCGGGCATTTCAGCAGTTCAAGCTGGTGGCCGAGCATCTCCGGACACACAAGGACGCCCTTACCAGCGTGCTGGCGAGCGCGCAACGGACCTTCGCCGAGGAACTGAAAGCCATCGATCCGGCCAAGGCGCAAAACGACGAAATCGACAAGATGGGCAGGCAAGTCGCGCCAAAACTGCCTCCCGTCTACGACGGCATGATCCAGCAGCTCGGCGCCGAGCGCGCGCAGCTCGCGAAAACGCCGATGCGCCGTTCTTCGGCAGCGCCCGCGATCGACGAAACCGCTACGGCGAGCCGCGTGGGCCCCGATCGCGAAAGGCTCGAAATCGTCGTGAGCCGGCTGCAAGGCGCCGTGCTCGAATACGCGGACAAGCACCGCGAGACCTTCGAAATGCATGCCACACTGAGCGCCAGGCACATGGATGCCTCCGACGAACTCGAGGGCATCGAGCGTCAACTCGCCGAGGCGCACGAGACCATGCAGGGCGTGCGCACGCACAAGCGCCGCCGCGCCGGCGAAAGCGCGGCGCGCGGCCAGCAAGCGGCCTCGCTCGAACGGGAGCTCGAGGCCGGCTTGCGCGAAGCGCTTGCGGACCCGGCACTCTCGCGCCTGATCTCGCCTACGGCGCTTGGACGTGCGCTGAAGATGCACGTCGCGCAGACGCCGGCGCAGATGCGCGCCCGCGTTCGCCACGACAACCGGACCGCGCGCACGGGGTCCTTTCGCTCGGGCGTGGACCTGCTGCGCGTGATCGCGGAGATCGGCGAGCACGAACTCGGCAGGCCGGAGTCCGCCCTGCGCGCCACTACGCGGAAGGCGTTCGACGAAATCGCCGGCCGCCATCCGGGCGGGCGCATCAATGCGCTGTATGACCACGGCCGAACGATCGGTCATGGCGTGCGCGCAAGCGATGCGGCGGACGCGCCGCCTTCGCGCACCGGCACGAGCCAGTATGCGATCGATTGGGCCGAAGGCGAAGGCGCACGCATCAGCCATCTGCATCCATGGGTCTCGCCCTATTGACGGGCCGGTTCGCCATGCCAGCCGAATGATCTAGCGCCCAATCCGCTCATGGACGTATCCCATACTTCTTCGTCGCCGCCGCCCTCGCCCACGGCCGCCGCGTCCAGCCCGGCCGGGCCGCGCGGCACGGCCGACCTCACGCCGACACAGGCGACGTCGACTGACACTGCGTCGGCGCTTTCGACACCGCTCAGAGGCCTGTCGCTGAGGCAGCGGCCGGAGAGCGTGCCCACGGGGGCGCCGGCGCCGCGCGCTGCGCTGCCGGGCGCATCGGGCTCGCATCGCGGGATCGCGGCGAAGCGGGCCGGGGCGGCGCTCGTGAGGACTGTCCGGGACAAGCTGGCCGAGTGGCGCCCACTCGACGCCGAGGCGTCCGCCGTACACGGTGGCGCCAGCGACTGGGCGATACGCACGAGGATGGAAATCATCGAGGCCAGCCCGGCGCTGTTCCTGCACCGCGCCGGCCTGCCGCGCGCGGAAGCGATCCGGATGCTGAGCGACAGCGAGCTGGAGAAAATCTACGAAAGCGTGATGTCCTACGTGCACCCCGAGATGGTCCGCTTGTCGACGACGGCCTACGGCGCGCAGTTGGCTCGGTTCAACGAGAGCCTCGCCGATCTTTGGCGCCACTTGCCGACGATCCGCGCGTCGGGCAGACAGCTCCCCGAGGAGGAGGTTGCCGCATTGCGCGTCGGCGCGAGCGCGTTGTCGGCGCACCGGGCACCGTTCGTCGAATATTGGGGCACGCAAGCTACCGCCGCTGCGCACCTGCTCGACATCGATGCAACGCTTGGAACGAATCTGCCGTACTTGCCGGCCGACGTCAGCACAGGTTACGAGGCCAACCGCCGCATCGATGCGGTGGTCGCCTTCTCGAGCCGGCTCAACGTGATGCGCGCCATTGCCGATAGCGAGACCATCCATCTGGCCGTGGCAAGCCTCTCCGTCGACGATTGCGCGGCCGAAAAACTGTATGGGGAGAGCGGCCTGCTCACGTTGATGGAGACGTTCAACTCCGACATCTTCCACGCCTATCAAACGGTCCGCGACGAATTGCTCGCGTGGCGGGCCAGAGAGCCACGCGAGCCGCTCGCCGAGAGTGCGTGCATCGTGCTCGACGGCTTCATCGCGCGGCTCACAGAGTTCGCGGCGGCGCTCGACGAGTCGTTGACCGCCCATCGGAACGATCCCGATTTCGCGGCATTGCCTCTCGATGCGAGCGTCCCGCTCATCGAACTGTCCTGGCTGGTCGCGAACGACGCCCTGCGGCTGGCCGAACTCTCGCGTCCGCCGCAGCGGGCTCCCGCGCCCGACGCGCGCGCCGTCCCGGCCGCCCTCACACTCGACGCTGCCGCAGCGGCTTCGTCTTCGCAACCCGCCCGCGCAGGCAAAGGTAAAGGCAAAGCCAAAGGCAAAGGCAAGAAAGCCAAGGGCAAACCCGGCCGGGGCGGGCCCGCATCGCAGCCTGAGTCCGAATCGCGCGAGACGCTCGATGCGCGCGATCTGGGGGAGCAGGGACAGCGGCCGGCGCCGCACGCCTCGCGTGAGACCTCCGCAGCCCTTGACGCGGCCGGCCTGCAAGGTGGCCCCGAAGCGCCTCGCGCCGAGGGTCTCGCGCGTACCGAGCTCGGCACCTACATCCTCCTCAACAGCGAGCAGGCTCGAACGGACGCCTCTTTGGCGGCTGACTCCTCGGCGGCAGCCAGTCCGCCGGATCGGGGCGAAATCGCTGACCGGCTTGCACGCCTGGACGCGCTGCTCGCATTCGATCTGGCTGCCGAGCAGCGCAAGGTCTCTCAAGCGCGCTGGCAACTCTCGCCCGAAAACGCGGTATATGTCACCGAGAACGTGATCGAACGCCTCGCGAACGAAGCCGGTGCGATGCGCGCCTGTCTGGACGTGCTCGATGTGCCGCGCCAACGCTGGGGACTCGGCGCCGCCGAGGCAGACGATCTCCATCGCAAGATCGAGCAGCTTCGTCCGATGCGGGCCCAGGCGGAAGGCCTCACGCGCTCGCTGCGCGCACGCTTGCCGGAGGACACCGTCGAGCACATGAAACGCTATCCGTTTCCGATCCAGGAACATGTCGAACGCCTGTTCGCCGAACGCGCGTTGGCGCCGGCCGCCCCCACGCCGCTGAGCGGCGAGCCCGGCACGTTGTTCGAGCTCAGGCTCCAGCCGTCGGCCCTGCGCAACGGCGCCATGCCCCGCCCTATGTGGCTGCACATTCACACCCAGCGCGCCGTGCATGCCCGGGAACTGGCCACGCTACCCGACACGCTCTTCGCCGTCGCTCACGTCAAATCCGACGAACAACGCGGCTACAACCGCGAATGGCAGGACGCGCGCGCGAGGCAAGGCCATGAGAAGGTCGTCGTCCACCGCGGCAAGATTGCCCCGGCGCTGTGCCGAGAACTGCTCGCGCGCACGACCGCCAGCGAACGCATTTGATCGAAGACGCTTCCGATTATGAGCGACAGCAACCGCCCTTCGTCTTTGCCGCCGGATACGAAGCTCGGCTCCGCTGAGCCCGCGGGCAACGACGGGGCGGAGCATAGCCCCGTCGCTCGCCTGCCACCGTCGCGCGCAACGCCCGATCCGCTCGGCGACACCGCCAACCTCCACGAACAGCTTGCCGTCGGCTTCCGACTGGCGGTCAGCAAGGCCCGGCAGATCACCACGAGCCCGCCGCTGTCGTGGACACAGGCATTGCGCGCAACGCTCACGCGCGCCGGCCGGCGCAGCATGACGGACCGCCTGTTGGTGCAGCGCGCGGATCTCGTAGGGCTCGCGGCCGAATTGCGGCGCCTGCTCGATCAGAGCGAACCGAGCCGGCGCGGTGCGGCCCCGGAGGATAGGCAACAGCCGCAGCGCTCCGAGAAAGCGCTGCGCGCCGACCGTGCTCTCGCGCAGACGCGGCGCTGGCGTCCCGAAGCGCAACGCTGGCTCCAGGCGGTCTACTCGGAGTTGGCCGCCGTTGAACACAAGCTATCGAAGCGCTCGAAGCAGCGCCGGTGAGCGGTGACCGGCGATCGATCGTCCTGGCTTGTTCGCCGCGCGCGGCTCGACGAGCCGTACATGACGGTCATGGCCATGCGGCTCGAAGCCGACGATTCGCGATAGGCGGGCTCCCCCCTTCGCCTCGTCGCTCGCCAGTTCGCGGCGTTGCGCCGCCGAACGCGCCGGCGCGCTACAGTCGAATCGATTCCCCTTGATCAGCTTTTGCCCAACGGACCTCCGACCATGGCAGTGAATATCCCCACCCTTCCGCCTGTTCCCGCGAGTATCGACCTCGGCTTGCCCGAACCGTCGAAGGCACCTGCCGCCGGGCAAGGACTGCGCTCGAGTGCGTTGCCGAGCGCGGGCGGCCAGTTGGATAACCTGAAGACCCTCGGCCGCCGCGGCGGCTCCGGCTCGGCAAAGAGCGCGGCGAAATACGACGCCACACCCGAGCCGTCCACTGGGCAGGCGCGCGGCGACGGCAAAGCGGAACCAGACCGGCAGCCACCACCGCTGCCGCCCGCCGGTACGAGCGGCAACGGCCCGCGCTTGACGCGCGAGCCGTCGTTCAGCGATTGGATGACGAGGAGCGTCCCACGGGCAGCGCCCGAGCACGACGACTGGGCCGAACTCGACGACATCTTCCGGCGTCAGCCCGACGCCAACCAGGGCGGCATGGATACGAGCAAACAGAGTCTCATCGATACGCCGCAGGCACCGTTGCGCAAGAAGCCCGCGCGCACGGCCACCGATCCGCTCGACGACATCGTGGCCCACCACACGAAGGTCGCCGCTGGATTGCAACGAGCGATCAACACGGCGAATCGAATCGCCTCGGGCCCGTCTCCGATATCGTGGGGCACGGCGTTGCTCTCCACGTTCACGCAAAAGGGCAAGCGCAGAGTGGCGAACGCCCTGTCCGCCCGATACGCGGAGTTGAAGGGACTCGCGGGCGAGATGGAGCAACTGCTGCAGCAAAGCGAGAGCAACAAGCTCGGGGCGGCCCCGCAGGACAAGCTGCGGAGCTACGAAAAGGCGATACGCGCTGACTGGGCCGCGTTCCAGACGCAGCGCGTGCGCCCACAAGCGCAACGCTTGCTGAGCGCCATTCAAGCCGAGCTTTCATCGCTGCAAAGCGAATTGGCCAAGCTGTCGAAACAGTTGCGATAGATCGAATCGCCAACACTACAGCCCGCCGTCGTCCTCGATCTGCGCCCAGATCGACGACATATCGAGCGCAGGCTTCCCGGGTCGCCCGTTGATCACCGGCTCGCCCGTCGCATCGTCGTCTTCGATCGGCAGGGACCCTTCCCCGAAAACCTTCTCGTATCGTTTGTTCCTTCCCACCTGATCGTTGATTGCCTGCCAGTCCTCGCCCGGCACCTTACGGGCAACGGGAGGATGCTGCCCGCTCGCAAGGCCTGCCACCTTTTCGGCTCGATCGATCTCGGGAATGCCGTCGGCCCAGCGGACTTTCGGAATCGGCCCGCGGATCAATGCCATGCCATACCGGGTCGTCTCGGTCTCGCGTTCCGCGTGCATCAGTTCGACGAGCGCTGGCCGGCGCGGCGCCGAAGCCGACGTCGAAGCCCCGTCGCCAGCGCGCTGGCCGGCCTCGTGCGCGGTCCGAGGCTTCGGTGCGTTCGTGCGCGCAAGCATGGTTAGCGCGGACTTGCCCTTGTCCGTGCGTACCGCTGCAACGGAGTCCTGTTGCGGTGCCGCCGCTTGCAACCGCACGGCGGCCCGCGTTTGCGAGCCCGCGCTTCGCCGAAACGAGACGCTGTTGAGCAGCCGCTTCAGCACCGGGCTGCCGTCGGACGCCCGAACGCTTTGCGAACGATTGTGGGCAGGGCCCGATTGGGCCTGGCGTTTCGCTTCGGCCGTAACGTCCGGCGTCGAAGGTCGGGAAAATAACGAAGAAATGCTTAGCATAGGGTTGCCTTTCCATGACGATTGCGTCCAAATGTCGGCCGCGTCGATACGCGCTTCGGCCTGGCCGCCCGAGCGTGGCGCGCCCTGACCTTACCGCTGTCCCGCCAGTGCGCGCATCTGCGGGCCGATGTCGGTCAGTGCGAGTTGGCTGTGTACTTCGTCGATGAACACGCCGATGAGCAGTGCCAGCAGCAATACCGCAAGCAACCCCTTCACGGCATGGCTCAGCGTGCCGAAGTCGAGCCGCTGCGCGCTCTTGCCGATGAACCCGAAGCCGATGTCGACGAGCACCAGGATCGCCGTGATCGGCGCCGCGATCTTCGCGACGATCTGCATCAGCGAGTCCGTCTCGTGCATCGCGAAGGTCTCGAGGATGTTCGAAGGCACTGGCGTCGCGCTCGCCAGCGGCCACCAGTGGTAGGACTCGTAGACGGCACCGAGCAGGAACGTCATGCCGCCGAGCAGCCAGAACGCCGTCATGACGCAGTTCGAAAGGAGGGTCGACGTAATCGAGGTCTGCTGTCCGTTGGTCGGGTTGCTCATCTGCACGTTGTTGTAGCCCGCCACGTCATCGAGATAAGCGCCGATACTGTCCGCGGCCCAGAAGATCTGCGACGCCGCGTAGCCGATCACGAGGCCGATGACCGCCTCCTTCGCCACCATCGCCACGAGCACCGCACCATGAAGCTGCGGGATCAACGGTGTCTGTCCGTAAGCGATGAAGGTGCTCCAGAGCATGACGGTGGCGTTGCGCGTGACGCCTTGCATCATCGTGTCGCCCGTTGGCGGAAACATGTTCATGACGACCATCAGACGCGTGCTGCAAAGCGCCACCAGCGTCAGGAAGTCCAGCACCGAGGCGTTCAGCCCGGGCAGTTGCAAGAACATTTGCGTCATGGGGCGCCAGGCTCCGTCGTCATCCGAAATGAATTGCCTCGACCCACGCGGCGAGGTTCCTGCCCATCTGGTCGAACACGGCGCGCTGGGCGCCGGCATAGCGCTCGCAGGCCGCAACGATGCGCGCCCGCTCGCGGGCGTCGTCGAGCGTGGCGATGCGTTCGAGCGCGCGCGCGGTCGAGCCGTCGTCATCGCAGCGCCCACGCCAGTCGCCCAGGCCCACCTCGTCGAGCAGCCGGTCGATGCGCTCGTCCATCGAAAGCCCGAAAACCGGCACGCCATGCGAAACGGCCAGTACAGCCGCGTGATAGCGCGTCGTCACCGCGCAGTCCGCATGCGCGACCGTGGTGGCCACGGCTTCGAGGTCCGCCTCTCCGCGCGCCACGATGCGCACCGCGAACGGCAACCGTGCCGCGAGATCGTGGCAAGCCGCCTCGTCGAGCCGCTCCATGCCGACGATCACCGGTTCGTAGCCGCGCTCGCGCAAGGCTGTGCCGAGGGCGGCGAAGCGACTCAGATAGGACTCGTAGGCGCACTCGCGCGCCGCATTCCAGCTATGAAAGTGCAGCGAGCCATAACGCAGCGGCGATTCCCTGCCGGCCGCATCGAGCGCTCTCGCCCGGCGCGCATCGGCGTACACTGGCCACCAGAACGGGTTGTTCACGCAGAGCACTGCAACGCGCCCGCATGCCGTCTCCCGCTCGCGAGCCCGCCAGTGCCACGCGGCGTCCGCGCCGCGCTGGCCCGACACGCCCAGTTCGGCCAACTGCGTACACGCTGCGCTGTTGCGGCAGATGACAAGGCCGCGCTCCGCGTTGCGCCGCACGAACACTTGCAGCGACGCACTCATCGCGCCGCTGTCGACGCCATAGGAAACGGCCGCACATCCCTGTGCGTGCGCAAGCGCGACGCCGCCGATCAGCATGCCCGCCAGCGAATCGGAGAACTTCGATGTGTAAGTGGAGCCTTCGACGTTGAGGACGAGGTCAGCCTCGGCCACGGCTGCCGCGAGCACATCGGGCAGGTACGGCAGCGGCCAATCGAGCTTTTTCACGCGCGCGAGCACGCGATGATCGAACAGGGCACCCAGTGCGAGAAGTTTGATGCGCGGGACCCGGTGTGCGAACACGTCCTGGATCTGCGCGATCGTCTCGATCGTGCGCAGATCGGCGCCGGTATTGCCGGCCCCGCTGTAGCTCAACAGCAGCACGCGCAGCGCGTCATCGGTGGTGCGTCGCGGTCGCGCGGCATGCCGGCTGGCGGCATCGATGCGGCACTGCATGTCGGCGAGGAACACTTCGTCGGGTGCTTCGGCATGCGCATAGCGTTCGAGCGCCGCGCACGACGCCGCGACGGGATCGGCCGCCGCGCCCGCCACGCGCAGCGGCGATGCGCCCGCGCGCTCCTGCTCGACGTACGGGAAGCGAGGCGCCTCGTTGGAAAGCGGCGTACCAAGCGATCGGAGAAGGCGTCCCATCACGTCGCTCCCAAAGCCAGCGCGAGCGTGTGCATCTGCGCGATACCCGAATGCGGCGGAACGACGAGTTCGACCAACGTCACGCCGGCGTGACCGCGCGCCGCAGCGAGTGCCTCGTCGAGCGCCACGCGCGAGCAGGCCCGTCGATGGCGCAGCCCGAACCCCTGTGCGAGCGCCGCGCAGTCGAAGCCATAGCGGTTGCGGATCGTGCGCGCATAGCCGGGATCGGCCGCGAGCGGCAGGTAGTCGAAGATCGCCCCGCCCCCGTTGTTGAGGATGCACACGCACGCCGGCACATCGACACGCTGTGCGCAGGCGAGCGCCGCGAGGTCGTGCAGCAGCGCCTGATCGCCCACGAGCAGCAGACCCGGCTCGCGGCGCGCAAGCGCCTCGCCGAGGAACGTCGAGAGCGTGCCGTCGATGCCGCTCACGCCGCGGCTGACGTAGAGATCCTGCGGACTCGTGCGAACGTCATAGCCGATATCGGCGTGCCGCACCGACATCGAGTTGCCGACGTGAACGAACGCGAACCCCTCGGCATCGAGCAGGCGATGCGTGGCCGACACTTCGCCCCACGCGAGCTGCGCGACGCAGGCATGGCGTGCGCGCATGCCATGGGCCGCCCTGTCCGCCCAGCGCGTGCGCCATGCTTCGCCCGCCACGCCGACGTGGGTGCAAAGTTGCTCACCGAGCCGGCGCAGCGCGGGCGCATCGACGCCGCTCAGCAGATCGCGAGGATCGAGTACCGGGTGCAGATAATCGCGTTCGTCGGCGCAGGCGGCAATTTTCACGACAGGCACGTCAGCGTTCGCCTGCAGGAATTCGTGAAGCGTCGGCAACACGGGCGCCAGCCCGAACCGCACGATCAGTTCGCAACGCGCATCGGACATCGGCGCGCGCGATGCGAGCGCGTCGAACGGATTGAGGATCAGCGCGCCCGCAGCCGGCGCTGTCTGCGCGCCGTGAGCGGACGGATGGGCACGCAACCCACTGCCGACATCGGCCAGCACCGGATAACCCGTGGCCGCCGCAAACGCCAGAATGGCGTCGCGCGTCGCGCCAGGCTCGGCCCCCGCAACGATGAGTCCGTTCAACGTGCCCGCGGCCAACGTTTCGCTCGGCTCGCCATTCGCGCGCCGTTGCGCACGCAATTGGCCGATACGCGCGGCCAGGCGTGAAGCGTCGTCGCTGCTCCAGGCATCGCTCGTCGCATTGGCCGCGGTGTGCGCATCCGCGCGCGCGTCGCACTCGCCATCGAGCGGCGCACGCAGGGCCGCAACCGTCGCGCCGCAGACGGGCAACGTTTCGAGCGCATCGTACACGCCAGCGAACGGCACGTTCAGATGGACCGGACCGGGTGCCGCGCGGCGCGCGGACGTGTGCCCGCAACCGTTCGGCTCGGGGCTGACACTCCCTGTCATCTGCCTCAGCGCCGCATCGAGCGTCAGCCGCGCGCGCATGACCGCCTCGGGCGCATCGACGGGGTCGTCGAGATCGGCCTGCGCGCGCGTCGCCGCGGCCGTCGCGCCGAGATGGTCGGCCATCTGTCCGAAGCCGGTGCCGCGCAGATGACGCGGCCGGTCGCAACTGACGACCACGAGCGGAATACCGCTCGCCTCGGCTTCGACAAGTGCGGGCAGCAGATTGGCCACCGCGGAGCCCGACGTGGTCACGACCGCCACGGGCGCACCGTGTGCCTTGGCCATACCGAGGGCGGCGAACGCGCCACTGCGCTCGTCGGTGCTCACGAGCGCCACGTTCATCCGCACATCGCGCTCCATGGCCAGACACATCGCGCTCGCGCGGCCGCCGGGACACAGCACGGCATTGCGCACGCCATGCGCGAGGAGCGCCTCGATCACGCACGCGACCCATACACCGTTGAGCGACGGGGCCTCCACCGCTGCCGCAAGCGCGCCATCGTACCTGTTCATACCGTATCTCCTGTCTCGATCGCAGTTGCGCGCAGCCGAACCGCCCGCGCAACCATGATTTCCTCGATCTCGTCGTCCTGCCGATCCTCTTCCTCGCGCTCCGCCTCGGCTTTGAGCTTCTCGATACGGCGCTCGATGACGTCGATCTGCCCTTCGTTGCGCACGATCTGCGCGCGCGTATCGGCGATCTCTTCGCACCGACGCGCGACATCGGCCTCGGCCCGGCGCAGCTCGGCCTCGGCGGCCGTCACGCGCTCGACGAGGACCACGCGGTACTCGCGCAACTGGTTGAAATGCGGCAGGGACATCGCCTCCTGGCCGGTGAGCATCGCCTCGATCCGGTGGTCGCAGCCGTTCAGCACCCCATTCGCCTCCTCGCGCGCCGCCTGCTTCTCGCGCGCGAGGCCCTCGGCCTGCTCGAGCTCCGTGCGCTGCGCGGCAAGCGTTTCGCGCAGCGCACGGTCGAGGCGGCGCCGCTTGTCGAGCATCAGGCCGAAGGCCGACAGTCGTCTGTCTTTCATGGCGCGCGCTCTTCATTTGCGACGATCATCGGCGGCCTTCGGGTCTCAGTTCGCGAGCGCCGCGAGTGCGGCAGCCGTCTCGCGCGGCGACGAGAACTGGTCGGTGCGCTGACAGAGAAAAGCGCGGATCGCGTCGATGCGCGCAACGGCCTCGTCGGCGAGCGGGTCGCCGCCCGGCCGGTATTCGCCGATCTGCAGCAGCGTCTCGATTTCCTTGTGTTTGGCGAGCAGCCGCCGCACGTGGCCTGCCCGATCCATGTGCTCGCGCGTCGTGATGAGCGGCATCACGCGCGACAAGCTGCCGAGCACGTCGATGGCCGGATACTGGTTGCGCGCGGCAATCTCGCGCGAAAGGACCATGTGGCCGTCGAGCAGGCCCCGCACTTCCTCCGCGACCGGATCGCCGCCCGTCTCGTCCTCGGCCAGCACGGTATAGAGCGCGGTGATGGCGCCGTGCTCGGACAATCCCGCCCGCTCGACCAGCCGCGGCAACTCGGCAAAGACCGAAGGCGGGAACCCGCGCCGCGCGGGCGGCTCGCCGACGGCCAGGCCAATCTCGCGCTGCGCGCGCGCAAAGCGCGTCAGCGAATCCATCATCAGCAGCACGCTCATCCCGCGGTCGCGGAAATATTCGGCCACGGCGGTCGCCACGAACGCTGCCTTGGCACGCTCGATCGACGACCGGTCCGACGTCGCGCACACCACGACCGAGCGCGCCATGCCTTCCTCGCCAAGAATGTGTTCGACGAACTCGCGCACCTCACGGCCGCGTTCGCCGATCAGCGCGATCACGTTGATGTCGCACTGCGCGCCGCGCGCGAACATCCCCATCAACGTGCTCTTGCCGACGCCGGCCGGCGCGAAAATGCCCACGCGCTGGCCAAGGCCCAGCGTCATCAGGCCGTCGACGATGCGCACGCCCGTCGGCAGGTCGCGGTCGATGATCGGGCGGCTCATCGGGGTGGGCGGATCGGCGAAGATCGGGCGATGCTCGGTGCACCCGAGCGGCCCGCCGCCGTCGATCGGCGTGCCGAGGCTGTCGATCGTGCGCCCGAGCAGTGCATCGCCCACCGGGACCGAAAGCGGCCGCCCGAGGCCGATCACCTGCGTCGAGCGCGAGATGTCGGCCACGCGGCCGAACGGCGAGAGCACAGCGACGTTGCGCGAGAAACCGACCACCTCCGCGTGCTGCAGCAGTTGTCCGTTCGGGGCGCGCAGCTCGCACAATTCGCCGAGCCGCACTTCGAGCCCCGTCACGCGCATCAGCGTGCCCACGACTTCCAGGACTTTGCCGCGCGTCTCGACGCGCGAGCCACCGCGCAATTCCTGACCGATTGCGTCGGTAAGCGCCGAGAGCGCCCCGAAGCCCGCCGGCATGGGCAGACCGTCAAGCGTGTCGTCCATCATGAACGGGCTCCGGCGTGATGATCGGGGTGTGCGATGCGGTCGTATTCGGGGTCGCCGAGCCACGGGATCGCGTACGGGTCATGCTGAGGCTCGCTGTCGCCGGCCGCCCCCTCGCTTTGCACTTGCGCATCGGATACGGCCTCCGCCTCAGTCCCCTCTTCGGGGTCGTCCTGATCTTGCGGTTGGCCCGCGCCTGAAAGGGCTGCGCGGCGGTCCGCTTCGAATTCGTCGTCAGGATCGGCTTCATCGTCGGTTGCAGTGTCGGATCGACGCGCGGCGTCATTGCCGACTTCCTGCGCGGCATCCTCGGCGTGTCGCGCCGCGCTGCCGCCAAGGGCTTCGAGATCCACGCCAGCATCGACCAGATCGGCATCGTTGGCGCCAGCGCCGGCCGTGCGCTGCACGGCGCGCGTCACAGCCGCGCGCAACGCAGCCAATTGCGTGTCGAGGCTCGCGTCCACCGTGCCGAGATCGGACTCGCACAAGCAGGCTCCACGCGCCACCGCACGATCGGCCATGACCGTGACGGCGACGCCGTGACCGCGCTCGCGCCAGATGGCGGCCAGCCGGTCGAACTCGGCGACGGCTGCGGGTTCGTCGTCGGGATGCACGCGCACCCGCAAATAGGTGCTGCCCTCCACGAGGCGCTCGACCACCTCGGCCGAGCGGGCAAAGAGCGCCGACACGTCGACATTGCGCACGATCTGCTCGGTCGCATCGACCACGAGTTCGACGATGCGCTCGCGCAACAGCGATTGCACGCGACGCTGGCCTGCGGCCGAGCGCGCGCAGCGTTCGTACCATTCGGCCAGCCCGCGCTCGCGCCCCGCCTCGTAGCCGCGCTCGGACGCCGTTTCGTACTCGTGTTGAGCCTGCGCGCGCACGCGCTCGGCCTCGATCTCGGCCTGGGTCAATAGCGCGTCGGCGCGCGCCTGCGCATCGGCCAATATGGCCTCGCGCTGGCGCTCGATCTCGTGTGCCGCTGCATCGAGGTCGACCACCATCGCGAACGCCTCGCGGCGCACGACATCGTCGTCGCTTTCGAGACCGACGCCGCACGCGGGCAGATCAGGCGCGATCTCGTCGATGGAATGTGGGTCGCCGTTGCGGGCGCGAAGCCAAAGGATCATGACCGCTCCGGAAAAAGGTGAGGTAAAAGCTCGAGCGTCCGGACCGAGCCGTCGGCATCGATCGTCCGATCGAGGCCAGCCAGCCAGTCGGGCTCGGACCATTCGCGCGGCAACGCGAGCCGCACCAGATCGGCCGGGCCGTCGACAGGCAAGACGCCATCGCGGCGAAACAGGCACCAGCCCTCCCATGCCACGGCCAGCGCGGTGAGCGTATCGACTGCCGGCATACCGGCGCGGCGCAGCGGTTCGATCTGGGGACCGTCCGTCACGGCTTGCATCTGACGCAGCAAGCCGACCGCACCCCGGGTGCCGACGAGCTGCGCACAATGGTCGCGGCTTACGCGACCGACCAGACGCCGCAATTCGTTGCGGCGAAACCAGAGCGAGCGCACGCGCAACATCGTCAGGGCCTGCTCTACGCTCAGCATGGCCAACGAGCCTGTTGCCGGATCGTCGGCGGTACAGGCGTCGAGCCGCGGCAAACCGAGCCCGATCGCATGGGCGAGCGCCCGCGCACCCTCCTCGCGGCGCAGGCCCGGCACGAGCCGCTCAGCCCAGGCCGGCAGCCACGAGCGGTCGATCCAGGCAAGCAGGTCGCGGCGGTTCGCCTCGAAGCGCGCCAGCACCTGAGCGATGCGACGCACGGGCGTGTCGAGTCCTTCATGCATGCGGCTCGGTGCAGTGCTCATGGTCCGCTCCATCGGCTCAGTGCGCCGTCATCGTCGGCTCGACGGGCGTGGGCGCGGGTGCGCCGTCCGCCGCCGCACCGCGCTTGCCGAAGAAGCGGCCGATCAGGCCGCCCGCACGTCCCGCCGAGGCCTTGCGTGCAAGCACCACATAGAGCACGGCTGCGCAGCAGAAGAAAATCAGCAGACCGATGCCGACGATGAGCCCAAGGACCCCACGCCGGGCTTTGGTCGCGAGGACCACCGGGTCGGCCGGCATGCTCGTCACCGCAACCTGATCGTAGGACAACCCCTCGACGCTGTGCGCGACAAGGTTCTTGATCTGCTGCGTGAGCGTGGCCAGATCCGCGTTCGGCCGATATTTGATGAAGACCGAGGCCGATGCGGGCTTGACGATCGAGGCCAGCGGGTCGTTGTTCGGCAACACGATCTGCACCCGTGCGACGATCACGCCGTCGATCTTGGAAAGCGTGTCCGAAAGCTCCTGTTGGACGCCGTAGATGAAGCGCACGCGCTCCTCGGTCGGGGTCGATACGAGCCCGCTCTGTTTGAAGAGATCGCCCAGGTTGTCGTACTTGCGCCGCGGCAGGCCGGCTGCCCCGAGCACCTGCATGGCGCGCGCAAACTGGGCGTTGTCCACGGCGACGTCCCAGGTCTTGCCGCCATCCTGCGTCGATTTCTGCGCATCGACGCCGTTTTCGAGCAGCACCGCCACCATCTCGTTGCTGTCGTGCTCAGTGAGGTTGCCATATAGCTCGCTGTTGCAGCCCGCGAGCAGCAGCGCGAGCGCCAGGCTCGCCTGGAGCGCGGCACGGCGCAGCAGCGAGCGGGAAAAGGTCTTGCGCATGATGGTCACCGCGGCGTCACTGGTTTTTCATCAGCGTGTCGAGCGCGTCCTTGGACGACGTCACGACCGCCAGCTTGGTCTGCAGGTCGACCTGCATGCCGGCCGTCTCGAGCTGCACCTGGACGGTGGCCGCGGTCAGTTGCGGCATCGACATGCGCTCGGCGTTGCTGACCATGTAGAGCATGTCGTCCGAGACGGTCTTGAAAGCCGCGTCCTGCGAGCGCGCAAGCCGCGAGACCAGCGCGCCGGTGTCGGTCTCGGGCGGGCGCGGCGGCGTCATGCGGCTCGTCTCGGCCATCGCGCGGAAGGCGTCCGCCCCGCGCGCCGGGCCGCCCTGCGCCGCCCCCCCGCCGTCGAAAGCGTGCGAGAGCACTTGGCTGAACTGCGAAAACGAAATCGGTGCTGCACTCATGATGTTTCTCCCGAACCGCAATGGCGCATGAATCACAGGCGCATGTACTGGCCGCCCATCACCAGCGACGGATCGATCTGCGTCGGCACCGGCACTGCTCCCTCGGCTTGAGCCGCCTGGCGCCGCGCACGGTCCTCCTTGAGCGCCACGATCGAAGCCGGCATCTCGAACTGCCCCGAGCGCTTGGCCGACTCGATCGCGCTGAGCAGGTCCTGGCGCGCGATGACGGTGCGCACCATCAGCACCGTGTCCTCGTCGGTCTCCTCGTCGAGGATCTGCCGCGCCTCGCCCTCCCAGTTCGGATCGTTGTTCATCGCCTTGCAGACCACCAGCAGCGCGCGGCTGCTCGGCAAGCACTGCTCCTGATCCACCAGGCGCTGGAAGGTGTGGCTCGCGCCGATGAAGTCCTGCCGCGCGACGTTGAGCAGCCCCTCGAACATATCGAGCTCGGGCGTGTGGTGGCACAGCACCGTCAGCGCGTCATAGATATAGGCCATGTCGTCGTGATCGATGCGGCAGTTCGGGAAGTTATCGCGCATGGCCACGCCGAGCACTTCCAGCATGATGTCGACGACATGGTCATCGAAACGCATGTACTCGTCGTTCGTTTCGCTCATTTCCGTTTCCTCTTCATGGTCGGTGGCATGCCGTTCGCCGCTTGGCGATCGGTCTTGCACTCAAAGTAACAAGCCGATGTGGACAGCACGTTCCAGATGCGAAGCAAATAGCGCATTTGCGAAGCCGCCCGAGCTTGCGGCCGGGCGCGCCCCCAATCGCAAAAAAGTGTGACAGCCGATCGCAACAGATTGTCAACAAGCGCGGCGCTTCCCGGCACGCGACGCTATCGTCGGCCCGTCGATTGATTGCGTAAGCGAGGCCCGGCGATGAGCGGGGAGAAGACCGAAGAACCCACAGAGAAACGACTCAAGGATGTCCGCAAGAAAGGGCAGGCATCCAAGAGTCAGGACATCGCGGAAAGCGTGTGCGTGCTCGCCGTGGTGATGATGCTCGCCGTCGCGCTGCACCTCGTGACGGACTTGCTGCACACGATCGTCCACGCCGCCCTTGAAGCGGTTCATGGCGGGCATTCCCTGCAGAGCACGCTCGTGGCGCTTGGCGCCATGGCCAAAGCCGGCGTGCTGCTCTCGGTGCCGATCGCGCTCGGCGCCGCGCTCGCGGCCGGCATCGCCAACGCTGCTCAGGTGAACCTGCTCGTTTCGTTCGAACCCGTGCTTCCCAAGTTCGACCAGGTCAACCCGGCGAGCGGCCTGAAGCGCATCTTTTCGCTGCGCGCGGTCATCGACCTGGTGAAGATGATCATCAAATCGTCGGTGCTGCTGGCGATCATGTGGGTGACGATCCGCGACCTGCTGCCGCTGCTCTCGGGCGCGCCGTATCAAACGCTGCCCAAGCTGATCCACCTGCTCTGGCATTCGCTCGAGCGGCTGCTGTCCATCGCGGCGGTCGCCTATCTCGTGATCGGCATCGCCGACTACAAGGTCATGCACTGGCTGTTCATCCGTCAGAACCGCATGTCGAAAGACGACGTCAAGCGCGAGCGCAAACAGGACGACGGCGACCCCCACCTCAAAGGCGAACGCAAGAAGATCGGCCGCGAGATGGTGATGGAGGAGCCGGAGAAGAAAGCCGTCGGCCTGTCGACGCTCGTTGTCACGAACCCGACGCACTACGCCGTCGCGCTGCGTTATCTGCCCGAGACCGATGCGCTGCCCGTGGTGGTCGCAAGCGGCGTCGACGCCGATGCCGCGCTCGTGCGCCGCTACGCGGCCGAGGCCGGCGTGCCCGTGGTCGCCAATCCGCCGGTCGCACGCACGCTCTACCGCGTGAGAGTCGGCGATCCGATTCCCGAAACGATGTTCGAAGTGGTTGCCGCGATCCTGCGCTGGGTCAACAGCGTGGGTGCGTTGCGCGAGCCGAGCCCCACCTACCCGGAGCCTGACCATGAATCTGCGTAAACTCCGCTTGCCCGCTATCGGCGAGGTCGGCATCGCCGGCCTCGTGGTGGCCATCGTTTCTCTGATGGTGCTGCCCCTGCCCACCGAAGCGATCGATGCGCTCGTCGCCGTCAACATCACGCTCAGCGTGACGGTCCTGATGACGACGCTCTATGCGCAAGACCTGATCGCGCTGTCGACCTTCCCGTCGATGCTGCTTTTCACGACGCTGTACCGGCTGTCGCTGAACATCGCCTCGACCAAGGCGATTCTGCTGCACGCGAACGCGGGCCACATCATCGAGAGCTTCGGCGAACTCGTGGTCGGCGGCAACCTCGTGGTCGGTCTCGTCGTATTCGTGACGATCGCCGTGGTGCAGTTCATCGTGATCGCCAAAGGCTCGGAGCGCGTGGCCGAAGTCGGGGCGCGCTTCACGCTCGACGGCATGCCCGGCAAGCAGATGAGTATCGATGCCGAGCTGCGCTCGAACGCGCTCACGCCCGAGGAGGCTCGCCGCAAGCGCACGCACCTGGCCATGGAAAGCCAGCTCCACGGCGGGATGGACGGCGCGATGAAGTTCGTCAAGGGCGACGCGATCGCGGGCCTCATCATCACGCTGATCAACATCCTGGCCGGCATCGCGGTCGGCGTCGCCTATCACGGCATGACGGCGGGTGAGGCGGCGAATCGCTTCTCGATTCTCTCGGTCGGCGACGCGATGGTGTCGCAAATCCCGTCGCTGTTGATCTCCGTGGCTGCCGGCGTGATGATCACGCGCGTCTCCAACGACCTCGACGAACGCAAGGACAAGTCGCTTGGCAACGAAATCCTGCGCCAGCTCGGCGGCCAGGCGCGCCCGCTCTATTTCGCGAGCCTGCTGCTGATCGGCTTCTCGCTCGTGCCGGGCTTCCCCAAGCTGCTTTTCGTGCTGCTCGCGGGCATCCTCGCCTTCTCCGGCTATCGGCTCTCGAAGAAAAGCACCACGCGCTCCGAGACGAAGGCAAGCGATGCCGTGGCCGCCTTCCAACGCGCCGGCGCGAAGGGCGAGGCGCCGGCGATCATGACCAAAGCGCCGCAGTTCGCGGCGCCGATCGGCGTGCGGCTCGCGCCCGATCTCGTCGCGCATCTGTCCGCGCAGCGGCTCAACGATGCGTTCGACGTCTGCCGCACGCGCCTGCAGGACGAACTCGGTCTACCGTTCCCGGGCATCACCATGTGGTCGTCGCCCGAGTTGCCCGCCGCCACTTACGAAGTCTTGATTCACGACGTACCGGGCGCCCGCGTCGCGCTGCCCGCGGGGAAGGTCATGCTGCCCGATGCGGCCCGCGAGCCCGACCTCGCGGCGCGCTGCGAGGCGCACGGCCCCGCGGGCGGTGCGCTCGAGAGCTTCTGGATCGGCGAAAACGCGGCGCCGGCAAAAGCCACCGTCTGGCGCGCCGAGGATGTGATCGCGCACGAAACGATCGCTCTGTTACGCATGCGTGCCCAGCAGTTCCTCGGCATCCAGGAGACGCAATGGATGCTCGACCAGCTGAACGTCGACTATCCGGGGCTCGTTACCGAAGTGACCAAGGCCGTACCGCTGCAAAAGATCGCCGACGTGCTGCGCCGGCTGCTGGAAGAGCAGATCTCGATCCGCAACGTGCGCGGCATCATGGAAAGCCTCGTGCTGTGGGGGCCGAAGGAGAAGGATCCGCTGCTGCTCGCCGAGTATGTGCGCGGCGACCTCGCGCCTTACCTCGCCCACCGTGCGGCCGGCGCGCAGCGCGCGCTCGCGGCGGTGGTGCTCGATATGCCCGTGGAGCAGCACATCCGTCAGGCGATCCGGCAGACGCCGACCGGCAACTTCCTCGCGCTGCCGCCCGAAGAAATGCAGTACTTCGTGGATAGCATCGCCGCGCATGCGGGCGACACGCCGCGCGAGGCCTTCGCCGTGGTCGCCTCGATGGACATCCGTCGCTACGTGCGGCGCATGATCGAAAGCCGGCTCGCATGGCTGCCCGTCTACTCGTATCAGGAACTGGGCGGCCATGTCCAGATGCAGCCTGTCGGCCGCGTGACGATGTGAGGCCGCCATGTCCATGAACAGCGTCAATCCCCTGCCCGTACGCATACTGCCTGGCGAATTGCCCGGCGGGTTCGCGCCGCCGAACGCGCGGCGTGGCGACTATGGCGCACTCGTGCGGCTCGCACGCCGAGCCCCGCGGCGCTCGCCCGTCTGGTGGCCGACGAAAGCCGGGCATGGCTTCGACGAAGATGCCGGCCGCCGGCAAGCCGGCGAAACGATGCGCGACGAGCAGCGCGAGACGCCGGACGCTCACGAGCCACCGACGCTCGCGCGCGAGCACGCACCGGCGCCGCTCGCGGCTCGCCACGCCGCGCCACGGGCCGCGGTCCCTGCTCAGGCCGGTACGCACGCGCGGGCGCCGATCGGGCGCCGGATCGAAATGCACGCGGCGCCCTGCGTCGGCGCCGTCGCGGCGATGCGTCAGGAATTCGACGGTTGGGTCCGCTTTCTCGTCGAGCGCGCCGCGGACTTCTGCTGCGACCGTGCCGTCGGCGCACAAGGTCAGTGGGCCATCCGCCTGGCGCTCGACCCCGCGATCCTGCCGGAGTGCACGTTGCATCTGAGCCTTTCGCATTTCACTCTGGCGCTTCGGTTCGAGACACAGGCGAGCCCCTCGCGACAGCTAGTGTTGCATCACGAAGAGACGTTGAAGGCGCAGCTCGCCGCCACGCTCGCGCAACGCGGCGAGCCACGCGACATCGAGATCGCCGTCGACTGACGCTCCCACGCCGACCCTGACCATGGAACCCGCAGACACCGCCATGCCCATTTCCTCGCGCAAACCAGGCTCCGTCAAGCGGCTGGCGGACAGCTCGCCGCCCGCGCTCACGCACGGCGCCGCCCGCTTCGCCCGGCTCCTTGCCGATGCCCGGCTGCCCGCATGGCTGAGCCGGCACGGCATCACCGATTGGCGCGTCGGCACGGCCGAAGCGACGCGCTTTCACGAAGCCGGCTGGATCGAACTGCGGCATGGCTTTGCCCACGCTGCGGCCGCCATCGACCTCTCGCGCCACCCGGCGCTCGCCGCGGTCGCCGCCGATGGGGCACATGCCGGCGCCGGGCGGCCTGTGCCAGCCGACGATGCCCTGCGCCACGCCGTGGCCGCCGCGCTGCTCGAACCGCTGACCCAACGCTGCGCCGCGCTCGGCCTTGGCGAGCTCAGCGTAGCAGCCGTTCACCGCGGCACACCACCGCGCGGCGGCAACGCACGCTTCGCCATCTCGCTGCGCGCGCAAGAGCTTGCGCTCGAATGCATCATGCCGCCGCCCGACGACGGCTGCCTCGACATGCTCGAAGCCCGGATCAGCACACAGCGTCTGCCGCTGCCGAGGGCGCTAGGGGCGCTGCGCGTACCCGGCAGGCTCGCGCTCGGCACGAAGACGATGCGAATCGCGACGCTGCGTTCGCTGCGCACAGGCGACGTCGTGTTGCGCGCGCTCGACCCGCGCGTATCCGACTGGCTCGCGACACGCGATCGCATTACCGAAATCCACGCGCTATGGGGCACGCCCGGGGCACCCGGCATCCGCGTGCCGGTGCGCGTGGGCACCAACACGATGACCTTGACAGGAGAACCCGCCATGACCGAAGCAGAAATGGACATCCCGTCCGCACAACCCGAAGACCAGGCCGCGTTCGACGTGAGCGGCCTGGGCCTGCCGATCCGCTTCGAGGTCGACACGGTCGCCATGCCCGTTTCGCAGCTCACAGCCTTGCGCCCCGGTTATGTCGTGGAGCTGGCGGTGCCGCTCGCCGACGCGCGCATCCGCATGAGCGCGCACGGCCAGACCATCGGTTTCGGGGAGCTCGTGACTGTCGGCGAGCATCTTGGCGTTCGCATTCTCGAGATGACACACGGCGATGATTCAGTTCAGTGACTTCACCGGTCTGCTGATCGCGGTCATCGCGATCACGCTGCTGCCCTTCGTCGCGATGGTCGTCACGTCGTACGCGAAGATCGTCGTCGTGCTCGGGCTGCTGCGCAACGGTCTCGGGGTGCAGCAGGTACCGCCCAATACCGTGCTCAACGGCATCGCCATTCTCGTGTCGATCTACGTCATGGCGCCGATCGCGATGCAGGCGCTCGATACCGTGCAGCAAGAACGGATGCGGCAAGACACCTCGCAGGTGATGATCGATACGTTCGGCGCCGCCCGCGAGCCGTTCCGGCAGTTCCTGATGAAGCACACGAACGAGCGCGAAAAGCGGTTTTTCCTGCACTCGGCGTCGATCGTCTGGCCGAAACCGCTCGCCGCGAAGCTACAGGAGAACGACCTCATCGTGCTGGCGCCGGCGTTCACGCTGACAGAGCTGACCGACGCTTTCCGGATCGGCTTTCTGCTCTACATCGCCTTCGTCGTGGTCGATCTCGTCATCGCCAACGTGCTGATGGCAATGGGCCTCACCCAGGTGCAGCCAACCAACGTCGCGATCCCGTTCAAGCTGCTGCTGTTCGTCGTGATGGATGGCTGGTCGACCCTGATCCACGGGCTCGTGCTCACCTATCGCTGACGGGCGCGCCGTACGCAACGGAGAAACCGGTATGGAAATCGACAATCTGATCCGCCTCACGACACAAGGCATGCTGATCTGCCTGTATGTGTCGCTGCCCATCGTCGTCATCGCGGCGGGCGCGGGCATGCTGGTCTCATTCCTGCAGGCCATCACCTCGCTGCAGGACCAGACGCTGTCCTTCGCCGTCAAGCTCGTTGCGGCCGTCGTCGGCATCGCCATATTCGGCGGCTGGGGAGCCGCCATGATCGTGCGCTTCGCGCATCAGCTGATCGCCGTGGCGGTGCCGTCATGATCTCGGTCCATGGCGGCGCTCCGCCGCCGCACGCGGAGACGGGCGAGACGGAATCCGACGCCGACGCCGCGCGGCTCGCGGCCGGCATGGCGCGGACGCTACGCCAGACAAAGCAGACCCGCTTCTATCGTGAAGCGCGCTTCGCCGCGAAGGAAGAAATCGCGTCGCCGATGGATCACACGCTCAAGCACAACCATCCGCTCACGAAGCTCAAGCGCCGGCGCCGCAAGCCGCTCGTCCTGCATCGGCCGGTGCGCCGCAATGCGCCGACGGAAACCAAGACGGCGCGGACCGAGCATGGTCAGCACCGCCGGCATGAGCGCGTGGGCAAAGACGGGCGCCATCAGGGCGGCGGCCAGGGCCAGGGAGAAGGCCACGAGCAGGAAGGCCAGCAAGAGCGGCAACGGGAGCGCGAGCGACGCGACGACCAGGCTCCGGCCATCGTCAAGGTCCGCCGAGCCAAGCGCATCGATCCGGCCGCGGCCAGCAACGCCGTGCTTGCCGCGGTCGAGACGCCGGGCTTGCCCCCCGCACAGCTCGAACTCGACATGCGGCGTGCGCTGACAGCGCGCGTGCTCGACATTGCGAGGCCGTTGCCGGGCGAACCGAAGGCGCGGGCGACGTCGCGTTGGCTCGGCCTTTCGCTCGATCTGAACGCTGCGCTTCAGTCGCTGCGCAAGCGCGGGATCAAGCCGAACCCGACAGGCCTTGCCGGCGTCAAGCAGCTCCTGCTGGAAGTGCAGGACAGTGCGCCCCCCGCGTCGCCCCAGGTCGCCGACGATCGTGCGCGCACGGTCAACCTGCTCGCCCCGCTCATGGTGCTCGGTGCGGAGCGCCCGTCGACGCCGCGTCAGCTCGCGCTGGCCGAGAACCGGCTGCACTCGGGCCTGGCCGCTGTGAGCGCCGAACCCGAGCATGGCGACGTTCGGCCGCATGCGAACGCACCCGAATCTTCGCAAAACCCTTGATCGCTTCGCACGGACACCGGCACATGCATCGTCGCTTCGTACACTGGCCCATATCCGAAACTGAATGCAGGACGCGCAAAGCAGGACAACCGACATGAAACAGCTACGCATCTTGACCGGCGCCCACGCGGGCGCACAGATCCGCCTGGTTCCGGGCGAGTACCGGATCGGGCCGGACGATGCCGCCGACATCTGCGTGACCGATTGGGACGATCACGCCATCGTGCTCACGCTCGATGCCGGCGGTGTGCTGCGCTGGCATCAAGCCCCGGGCGACGAGGCCGAGGCGACAGTCACGCTCGTGCCGGACCTGATCCCGATCCCGTTCGGCGACGTGGTGCTCGCGGCCGGCCCCGAGGACGATTCGTGGCCAAGCGACGTCGACTTGCTGCGCATGCTCTGGATCAAGCCCGAAGCGCAGGCTGCAACCGCTACCGCGGCGCCGGGCTCGCACAAGCGCCGCATCGCCGCCCCGATCGTGGCCACGCTCATCGGCGCCGGCATGGTCGGGGCACTGCTGATCACGGGTGCCGCGCTCTTCGTCGGTGCGCCGCGCGAAGCCGATGCAACGCCCGACCCACGCACGCTGACGGCACGTATTGCCACCGAACTCCGTTCGGCCGGCATCGATGGCCTCGACGTGGCGCCGCGCGGCGCGGCCGTGGTGGTCACGGGCATGGTCAAAAACGCTGCCGAGGACGTGGCCGCCCGTGCCGTGTTTGCGCGAGTGGCGCCCGACCAGAGCCACGTGCTCCGGCATTACGACGTCGCGGAAGAAGACTGCCGAAGCCTCAAGGAAGCGCTCGGCATTCCCGGCGTACAGGTCTCGTACCACGGCGCGGGCGCCTTCGAAGTCGCGGGCAGCGTACCGTCGATGCCGACCTTCCGAGCGGCGCTCGCGCACGCGAAGACCGATTTCGACCAGAACGTCAAGCGCATCGACGTGGCGGTCACCGAGGCGGCGCACGCGCTGCCGCAAGAGCAGTACTCCGAGGTCATCTCCATCGCGGGCGTGCGTTACGTCGAAACGCCCGACGGGGTGAAACACCTTTATCCGCAAGCAGAGACGAAGCACTCTGCCACCTCTCCATCCGATCTGTGAGGCGAACCATGTACGAATCACTCGCACCCGTGGCGAACGACCTGACCCACCTGAAGGCCACGCTGGCCTCGCCGATGAGCGATTCGCTCGTGAAGCGCGCCACCGCGGCGCTCGACGCGACCGCGAAGCAGCTCGCCGACGCCACGCAGAAAGCCGGCGCCGATCAGGAACGGGCCGAATTGCAGATTCTTTATCGCGGCTTCGTCGCGGCGCGCCGAATCGTGGCGCACCTGCACGAGCTGCAAACGCACGGGCAAAGCCCGCGCTGAAACGAGCATCGCCTGGCACACCTCCCGGTCACGATGCCAGTTGTTCAACGACTGTAGTCCACCTCAATCTTTTCCTATAGGAGAATGCTATGTCCGCAGCATCCACAGTTGGAGCAGGCGCCGCTTCGGGCGGCATGAAGTCGTCGATGATGGCAATGATTCCGGTCATGCTGCAAGCGGCCGAGGATCAAATGATCATTTCGATGATCGAAGCCTTCACCAACGTCGAAAAGGCTGCCGCCTCGGGCGTACAGTCAGCGTCGCAGAAGTCGTAGCGGCATTGCTCGGCCGCCCGCCGCTTGCGCGGTGGGCGGCTTTTTTATTGCCCATTGCAGCAGCGCTGCCTACAAGGAGCATCGCATGAGCCTCGAACGTTACGGCGAGATCGTCCGCGAAACCTGCGCCGTGGTCGGTCTGCCCAATGCGGATTACGTGCTGCAAACGCATACGCTCGAAGTGGAAGGCTTCGACGTGCGGCTCGATCACTTCGAGAACGATCCGGCCGCGATGTACGTCAACTTCCATTACGGCACCGTCACGGCAGGCCGCACGCTGAACGTATTTCGGCTGATGCTCGAGGCGAATCTGCTCATCTACGCGCAGGATCAGGCGCAGCTTGGGCTCGACGCCGATACGGGCGGCATCGTGTTGATCCTGCGGCTGCCGATCACCGACGACGTCAACGGCGATACAGTCGCCGAGCTGCTCACCCATTATGCAGAGCACGGCCGCTATTGGCGGCAGAACATCATCGAGTCGAGTGACGAGATGTTCGAAGGTATCGCTTCGGGTTCGTACTTCTGGCTGCGCGCCTAGTCGAGGGCCCTCCTACGCGGCGTACCACGCGATCGAGCCAAAGACCCCACCCCGGCATCTTTTCCTAATGCTGCGACGCCACGGCCGCGCACGCGCCACCGGCGACCGCCGCGAGCGCATTGCAGGCGTTGACGGTCTGCGTGGCGCCGGTGCTGCTCACACTGCCTTTGAGCGCCGCATAGACGTGCGCCGCGTCGAGATGCGGATCGACGGCCAGCAGCAGCGCGGCGATGCCCGACACGTAAGCCGCCGAAAACGATGAGCCGGACAGGAAATCGTAGTGTCCACCCGGCGTCAAGGTCAGCACGTCGCGACCCGGTGCGTAGACGACGTCGCTCACGTGCGAGCCCGGCAAATCTGCGCCGATCACGTTGGGCACGCCAACCGGAAACGCATGGCGGTCGCCGTCCGGCGGCACCGCACCGACCACGATCGCACCATGCCCTAGCGCGTAATCGACGAGTTGCGCAAGCAACGGATCGGGCGGACCCGTCAGGCTTAGATTGATGACTTGCGCATGGGACTCGATCGCGGCCGACAGCGCTTCCGCGAGCGTCAGCGAGTTGCACAGCGACGCACCTGTCTCCGGCACGCTCCAGCACGCTTTGAGCGCCAGTATCCGTGCCCCGGGCGCGACCCCCATCACGCCGCGTCCGTCGCTGGGAGTTGCCGCGATGACGCCCGCGACGGCCGTGCCGTGCACGTCGCGATTGAAGTGCGCCATGTCGCGCTCGACGAAATCGCGCGTCAGCGCGATCCTGCCCGACAAACCAGGATGCCGCGTATCGACGCCCGTATCGATCACGGCAACTCGCACACCGTCGCCATGCGTCACACGCTGCGCGGCGAGCGCATCGATTTCTTCCAGGCCGCGCTGCAGCGACTCGTAACCGGTGTCGTAGCGCAACGACGTGCTCAACGTCCGGAACGACTGCAGCGGCTCGGCGAGCCGCACCCGGCGGTCGTGTGCGAGCTTCGACAGCAGCACGTCGCGCCGCTGGCCATCGGTGATTTCGAGCACGGCGCAATGCACATGAAGCGGCAGGATCGGCCAGGCTGTCAGCTCGCGCAGGCGATAATCCTTGGCCAGCGCGGCCATCATCGCCCGCGCGCTGCCGTACGCGAGGTAGCCCGGTGGGCTGCCGTAACCGCCGGCCGTGGTCCCTGCCATCGTTGGGACCGATTCCGCCGGATTCTCGACCGCAATGACCACCATTTTGTCGGTGGCCGAGGTCATCCGCGCCACCACGGCAGGATCGACGTCGTTCGCCGACGGCGGAATGAGCAAGGGGCTGCTGCTACACGCGGCAAGCCATAACGCTGCGGCCGCGCCCAGCCAGGCAGGCCGGCGCCACCACGCGCCTCCTGCGGCACATCGATTCATCGGTCGTTCCTTGTTTCCTTCGTTCGTTGGCTACCGAACGGCGTCGACCGTGGCCGATGCGTGACAGCAGCGCATGACGGTGAGTACCTCACCCCGCACGGAATGTTGCAATAGGGAGGGCCCCGGGTCGAGTTTTTTTTTGATCTGATTTACGATACGCCCCCAGGTCGGATCGCGCAGACGCCGTTTTCGGCGCGAGCGGCGTTCACCGCATTCACCGCGTTCAGCGCGTTCATCAGTAGGCAGCCGGCCCGTGCCGGCCGCGAGTCGAGTCGTTGTTTCTATGAAGTCGAGGCGCAGTACGACCGCTCCGTCCCGAAGCGCAGCCACCGCGCCTGCGCGCGTGGTCTGGACGCATTGCATCGTCGCCGCTTGCGCGTTGCTGCCGCAGGCGGCCGCCGCCGCGCCGAACGGTTGGCAATTCGAGGTCAGCGGCGCAACCGGCGCTACGACGCGCGGCATCGTCGAAAGCGACAAGACGCCGACGGTCGGTATCGGCGCAAGCTGGTACCCCGATCCGGGCGGCGGTTTTTTCATCGGTGCGTCGGCATTGACGATGCGCTCGACGCACTTTCCGGAAACGGGCGCCAAGATCGTTGCCGATGCCGGCTACATGTGGCGGATCGATGGCGACTGGAGCATCCAGGCCATTGTCTCGCGCTATCAGTTCGAGCATGTGCCGTTCGCCGCGCGGTTGGGCTACGACGAAGTCGCGCTGCGCGGCGGATGGCGCGACACCGTGTTCGCCTCCGTCACGGCCTCGCCCGATACCGCATTCGGTCCGTCGCCGAAATCGCGATCGTTCTCGTACGACATCGCAGGCCGGCTGCCGCTCGCCCACGGCTTCTCGGCGACAGCCGGCATCGGGTACTACGATCTGCGCGCCCAGTTGGGCAGCGGCTTCGTTTATGCCGATGCCGGGCTAACTTACGAGTATGGCTCGATGCAGCTCGATCTCTGGTATATCGGTACACGCGCGTCCACGCAGATGCAGGCGCAAATCGGCGCCCTGCTCGCCCACCGTTGGGTCGCCGACGTCATCTGGCATTTTTGAGTGCATCACGGACGCGATGCCAGGCGCCGGCCCGCCGAGGGCGCGCGGCACGATTACTGCCCGCTCGGCGTCTGCGCGATCGGCTCGGCGAACCGCACGCCCGGCGCGGTGCGCAATGCGGCCGCATCGGCGTCGAAAGATGCCTTTGGGTCGAGCGGCGCGAGCGAATAAACGCCCCTCGCATCTGGGCCGGCGACGATCTGCAGGTTCCGCGAAACCAGCAGCGTCTGCAGTTCGCGAACGGACATCCGCTCGTCGACGACGAGCCGGATCGCCGCGCGATCGGGGCTGGCAACCGGTTCGGACAACGTGCGATATACCGCCGCCGGCCCGGCCCGCTGCCGTTCGTCGAGCACGGCGCGCGCGCCCGATTGCAGCAGCACGAGCGCGGCCACGCCGTATGCCAGCGTCATTGCGACACGCGAGCGCGCGTTCGCCGCAGCCTGGGGCCGCCGCGCTTGTGCCGGATGCGCCTGGGTGTCGCCTTCGACATCCCCGATCCGTTGCAGCAGCCTGGCGAGTCCGTGCTCGACGCGCGGCACCTGCGGCTCGCGCCCGTTCATCGTCAGGCACAGGTCGCGCTGACGCGAGAATTCGGACAGGCACAAGGCACACCCGCGCAGATGTTCGTTCACCCTGCGCAACTCGTTCGCGTCGGCCGTACCGTTCACGACCCACGGCAGCACCTCCCAGACACGTAGGTGCATGCGTTCGTCGTCGACTGCTATCATGCTCATCGCTCGTCTCCGGTCACGCCTGCCAGCATCGGCATCACGTTGCGCAACTTGACGCGGGCATGGAACATCCGCGCCTTGACCGTCGTTACCGTCGATTCGGTAATCTGCGCGATCTCTTCTAGCGAATGGCCCATGACATACGCGAGTTCCATCACCAAGCGCTGCTCGGGCGAGAGTTTCCTGAGCCCCTTGTCGATCCAGTCGGCCTGCTCATGATCGACAAATGGCTCCACTGCCTCGCCTTCGAAGTCAGCGGCGAACTCCTGATAGCGGAAGCTGCCGTCGCGCAGCGCACGCAGCGTCACGCGATACGCGATGCCCATCAGCCACGTGGATACGCGCGCATCGCCACGGAACGCCCCCGCCTTTTGCCAAACCACCATGAACGTATCGTTGATGACTTCCTCGATCAGATCCGGACGCCTTGTAAAGCGGTTGAGAAAGCGCGCGAGCCGGCCATGGTACGCCCGGTAAAGCTGCGCCAGCGCTTGCTTGTCCTGGTCCGCCACGCGCCGCAATAGGCGCAGGTCGTCCGCATCGGTAGCGTGTTCGTCGTCGAAAAACGGAGTGGCTTGATTCAATAGCATGACGCGGATCGCGGTTGGAGCAAGCGCTAGGACCCCGTAGGTAGCGCGAAGCGATGAAAAAGTTGCGAGACAGGGTCAAAAAAAACCTGCCGCGGCGCCAGCTCCTATGTACTGGACTTCGCACCATGCCACAAGGGAGGCGACAGCTGATTCGGAGGTAAGGAAATCCTTACCCGCGACGGCAAGCAGTTCGCCTTTCCGGTCGCGCAGTATCCCGGCGCAGCCGCGCTGGCATCGGTCCGTAGCGGCGTCAGGCGTGCGAAAATTGACCAGCGGCTGCGCAAGTCGCACGCGCCGGTCTGCCGTGAGCTTCCTCAACAGCGCGTCGCGCGATTGCCTGCCTTCGATTTCGAGCACGACGCAATGCAGTTGCAGCGAAACGATAGGCCACTCGAAGATCTCGCGCAATCGGTAATCCCGCTCGAGCGCAGCAACCGTCGCCTTCGTCTGCGAATCGAGGTAATCGCCGGGCCAGCGGCCCACACCGGCGGCGATCCCGACGACCACCATCCGATCGCCGGCGACGGCCATCCGCCTTACCGCGGCGGCCGTCTGCTCCTCTGGCAGTGGAACCAGCGTGAGGCGGGCGCATGCTGCGAGCAACAGCGACAGGAGCACGGCACAGCAGGCCTGCCGCAGCTTCGCCGCTGTCCCCGCATCCGGGAAAATCAACAAGGGTCTCTCCAGCGTTGGGCGGCCTCGCTCGGGGGTCAGCCTGCCGGTTGGCGATCGCGTCCGCGCCTGCTCATCGGCGGTTGCCCCGCCGCCCGGGCTCACTCACTGCAAATGAAATATCGCAGTACGTGCCATGTACGCGCTGAAATGTTGCAACGCCCAGACAACTATTCCTTTCACATCCGGCCATCCCGGGGCGGCCGGCCCACTATCCGGCCCGCTGTCCGGCCCGCTGTCCGGCCCGCTGTCCGGCGCGTCGTCGTCGGCTGCGATGCTGACCCGGGACATCCGCATGCCGTCGGCCTCTCCCGCCGTGTGCGAAAAGACCGACAGGCGCCACTTGGCGAGGATGTGCTCGATTCGGCGCGCGTACTGGTCGCGCTCGGCCGGCGTCTCGGAATGGTAGGCGCCGACCGCCGTCCAGGTATTGCCGTACTTGTTCATCATGCGGCGCAGGTGCCACGCCCCGACATAGACGTTCGCGCACGGCCGCATCAACGTCGCGCGGGAGATGTGGTAGCGATCGAGTTCGCGCAAATGGATCGAATTGATTTGCATGACGCCGTAATCGATCGAACCGTTCGCGTTGCGATGCATGGCATCGGGCCGGTTATGCGATTCGAGCCACGCAATGGCGCGCAGCACCATCGAATTGACATGCTGGTAGGCGCCGGCCTCGTCAAAGCAATCGGCGTGTGCGGGATCGGCCCACGTGCAGGCCAGGCAGAGCAAAGCGGCAAGGGCGAGCGATCGGGATAGGCGGCGGGTTTTCGTCGGCATTTCGCGTCGGTTCAAGCAAGCGTGCAATTAAACGCAACCATTCTCGCCAATGCGAATGGTCCCGCTCTTCGCAATCGCGAAGTCCCGACACCGCTCCCGAAGCTCATGCGCTTCGGGTCACAGTTCAGCATTCGCGTATCAGACGCGCTTGCGGCGCACCGCTCGGATCAGGACGCGTTGGAAATCGCCGGCGTTCGCGGGGCGGGCGCATGCATCCCGAAATAATTTGTAGAAAGATCGACCTACATGCAGCAGACGCGACAGGAACAATCTGTCCGCGTGGTCCATCCTCGCCCTTACCCGGAGAATGAACAACGTAAGGGCCTATGGTCTTCAGCGCATAATCGCTTTCAGGCACAGTTCCCGGTTATGCCCAGCTCGTCTACCGGTGTCCGCCAGCTTTGGATCGCCGGCGGCGACACTGTAGATAATCAGAGTTGTTGCAGGAAGGCAGGCACGCTATCGGAAGGTGCGATTACAAGCGTTCTTCAGCCCCCCCGGGCAGCAGACTGGTTGTCGTGTCGTTTGATTCTTAGACGAGGTCCGGGGGCGGTAGAATCGGCATGAATGAAAGCCCCCTCAGCAGAACGAAAAGAAGCCCCTCGTTCCGTGAAATGTCGGAGGGGAAGTTCATCGCGTTACCCATCGTGACGACTGCCGACGAGCGCGCCGATCGGCAATTCTTGACGTGATAACGAGATCGATGGGATTTTTCGAGGAACGCTTCTTAAACGGAGCGCGCTAACGCATGTCCACTGGGAAATGGCATTCTCAACACCTCGTTTTGAGGAGCGGCCACGCGCGCCGTCGATAACCCTGTGTCGGTGACTTTAAATACAGCCACCGCGTTCTTCAGCGCTGTCGCTTGCTCCTCCAGAGAATGCGCTGCCGCGGATGCCTGCTCGACCAGCGCTGCATTTTGCTGCGTTACTCCATCCATCTGGCTGACGGCTTGATTAACCTGGTCAATGCCGCGGCTTTGTTCTTCCGATGCGGCGGCAATCTCACTGACTATATCGGCAACCCGTTTGATGGCCCGCCTGACCTGATCCATCGTCGCCCCCACCTCAGCAGCCTGTTTTGAGCCATCCTGAATTATGGCAACGGACGAGCCGATCAGATCCTTTATTTCCTTTGCCGCAGCGGCTGAACGCTGGGCCAGGCTCCGGACTTCGCCCGCGACCACGGCAAAGCCTCGTCCTTGTTCGCCAGCACGCGCAGCTTCTACAGCGGCATTGAGCGCCAGAATATTTGTCTGAAAGGCAATACCCTCAATTACACCAGTAATTTCAGAAATTTTGCTTGAACTTCCGCTAATTTTATTGATGGTCGCAACCATAGTTTGAACGGCATCATTGCCAGTATCGGCCATGCTGGTTGCATTTGTTGCAAGCGTATTTGCCTGCAATGCATGCTCCGTATTCTGCTTCACGGTCTCGGTCAGTTGAGTCATGCTGGATGCGGTTTGTTCAAGCGACGCGGCTTGTTCCTCAGTTCGGGAGGAAAGATCCGTATTGCCGCTCGCAATTTCCTTTGACGCCGTAGAGACGGAATCAGTCGAGCTCCGAACTGAACTCAAGGCATCGGCAACCCGAGACATGAGTGTATTGAATGCGGTTGCGGTGTGCCCTATTTCATCCATACGGATTACGGGCGCACGAAGAGTGAGATCAAGTGAGCGACTAGTTTGCTGCAAAGCAGCTTGCATGCCGCGTAGACTTAATCTGATATGCATCAAAACCCGAAACGCGATAATTCCAACAACGAAAAGAATCAGGCCGATCCCGGCGGATAGTGCCAAAATGGATTGCTGGTAGGCGTCATTGTTTTTGTTGTGCAAGTCGCCAGCAAGCTTCATATTGTAAGCCATATGCGCAGCCAATCCGGCGCGTAGCTTCTTGCTCGCCGCATCCAAAGGACCATCACCAAAGAGCATTTTTCTGGAGGTATCCATGTCGCCGGAACGGGATACCTCGATGAATTTCAGTGTGGCCGCTTTGTAATTATCGAGATTAACTTTGTTTGCCTCGGAGAACGCGCGCTCATTTTTATCGGCATGATCTGCAACGGAATATTTTTCAACCAGCTCATCCAGCGTCTTTTTTCTTGCCGCGACCGCTTCCTCGATTTTTGATTTTCCTTCCAAATCCGGCGTCATCGCATGACGATAAAGAAATACGCGGATATCAGTCAGACTGGCGGTAATGGCATCGAGACTGGTTATCGCGGGAAGAACATTGCTGTATACATTTTCAAAACGGGATTGTGATTGATGTAATTGCCATACTCCATATCCTCCACTTACCAGCAGCGAAGCGGCAAAGAGAGTCAGGGCGAGAGTTAATCGATTTACGATGTTCATGACGTCCCTCTATGCTTAAATATGAAGAATTCTCGGGACCCGCGCATGCTTGCCGATCCGACAATGCCAGTCAAAATCCAATTGATATTACGGCATGATGATTTCTTTCTTTAGAGGCCGCAGAGGAAATTTGACCAGCACTCGGGATTACGGGTGCTTTTAAGCACCTCTTTATACATAAGTCAAGTCACCGCCTTCGTCGCGTAGCAACGCTCGCGCATAGTTTCATACTTTGTTGGGCACGCCGACCAACGTATCGGACGTATCGCAAGCGCATGCTTTGTCGCACGGGCATGGAAATGAAACGCTCGGCGATGCCGCCGACACGGATGTTGAAAAGCGCGACGTGCAAGGTGAGCCGCTGCAGTAGCGCGTGGCCGTCAAGCACGGAAAGATCAATGCGATGCGCGATGGAGTTGGCCGCCGCTGGAGTGGCTAAATGTTGCACTTGATTCTTGAGACCGCCCACCGCCGCGACAGTCTTGGTCGGATTCCGATACTCTCATTGTCGGATCGTCTTCTTCGAAAGTCGAACAAGAAATTTAAATCGGCGTCATTAAGAAAAATTTACGGTCTCTATTGCAAGCGCGACGGGTCGTCTGCAAAAAATCAGTGCGCTACGTGCGCACCGAATCCGACCTGTCCCCGTGCAATTTCTTCCCGCAGCGTGCATTCAGGAATGGTGTAATCGCCTGCGTTCTGGCGCCGATAGGGAATAGGCCTCGTGCTCCAGAGTTCGTCGAGTCGCCGCCCCAGCGCATCGGCGCTCTGCGCGAACCTGGCTTCGTCCATCTTTCCTGTTCGATAAATGACGAACGGCGGCAGCACATCGAAGCCGGGATAGAACAGCACGCCGTGATTGATCGGAAACAGCAGATCGTCGATGGGCCCGTTGATCCCGCGCACACCGTAATGTGGCTCCCATCCGCCGGTCGTCACGACGAGCATCGCCCGCTTGCCGGCCAACGAGCCCTCGCCGTATCGATCGCCCCAATGGTGGTCCGAATGCTCGCCTACGCCGTACGCAAATCCATATGCGTAGACGCGCTCAACCCATCCTTTCAAAATTGCGGGCATCGAAAACCACCAGAGCGGAAACTGCAAAATGACGGCGTCCGCCCATTTCAGCTTCTCTTGCTCGCGAGCGATGTCGTCGCTTTGCGTGCCATCGACGAACGCCTGTTTCGAGGCGAGCGAAGCGTTGAACACTGTACCCGGCACATGGGCGGTGTTGTCGTCGGCATCGAGCGTGGCCTTCCACTTCATCGCGTATAAATCGGAAACGCTCACGGTGTGCCCGGCTGCTTCCAGGCGCTGCACCGCGAAATCCTTCAACGCGCCGTTCAGCGATCGCGGCTCGGGATGGGCATAGACGATCAGGACGTTCATTGAACCAGCCTCCAAAAAGTAGTAGAGGCGAAGATTACGGTTCGTCGAGGTATAGTAGAAATGAATTCCTGAAATAGCAGGTATTACTGTGGATAATCACCTTCGACGCCTCGACCTGAACCTGCTCGTCACACTGGACGCATTGCTTGGCGAACTGAACGTCACGCGCGCCGCGCAACGGCTGCATTACTCGCAGCCGTCCGTCAGCGTTCAACTGGCCAGGCTTCGCGATATTTTCAAGGATCCGTTGCTGTTGCCGGGCCCGCGCGGCATGCGCCCGACCCAACGCGCCGAGGACCTTCGCGCACCGCTGCGCGAGGCGCTCGATGCACTGGAGCGCGCTGTCGCCCCGGCTCGGCCATTCGACCCGGGTCAGGCCGATCAAACATGGAAGTTGGCAGCGACGGACTACGCCGAATCCACGATCGTGTTGCCGGCGCTGCGCGGCTTGCGAGCATCGGCACCCAACACCCGGCTTGCGGTGGTCGAAATGGTCCCGCCGCGTATGGAGAAGCAAGCGGCGCAAGGCGAGATCGACCTCGCCTTCCATACGACGGTGGGCGCGCCCGAGGGCATGCGTCGACGCACGCTGTTCACCGAACGCTATGTGTTGATCGGCCGGGCGGGCCACGCCCGCTTGAAACGGCGTCCCACGCTCGCTCAGTTTTGCAAGCTCGAACACGTGATCGTGTCGCCCGATGGCGGCGGGTTTCGCGGCGTCACCGATGAAGCCCTGAACGAATTGGGGCTGACGAGGCGAGTCGCGTTATCGGTCCCGCACTTTTTGTTTCTGATATCGGCGGTGGTGAACACGGATCTCGTTGCGATGGCGCCGTTGCGCCTCGTCCATGGGAATCCTGCGTTGAGGATCGTCGAGCCCCCCGTCGACGTCCCCGGTTACGAAATGTCCATGCTCTGGCATGAACGTGTCCATCGCGACCCCGCGCATCAGTGGCTGCGCGATCATATCGTCGCGTCGGTGCGGTAGCGTTTCAGCGCGGCCACACGCGCACGGCGAGCGCGGCCAAGGATGTCGTCACGTTCATCGCAATCACGCCTGCCCATCCCCACTGCGCCAACGCCAGGCTCCCCAAGCCCGCGCCGGCTGCCATGCCGATGAACATGCCGACGAACAACACCGCGTTCAAGCGGCTGCGCGATGCCGGATCGATGCCGTAGACGATCGTTTGATGGGCGATCAGCGTGGCTTGCACGCCAAGGTCGAAGCCGACCGTAGCGACGGCGAGCAACACCAACTGCGCGTGAGGCGTCATCGTCAAACCGAATGCCATCGCCCCGAACGAGACCGTCGCGATCGCAATGCCGATACGTGTCACCCACTCCGGCCCATGACGATCGGCCAAGCGCCCCGCGATCGGCGCTGCCAGCGCACCGGCCGCACCGGCCAGCCCGAATGCGCCAGCCGCTGCGCTGCCCAGATGAAGCGGCGCATCGTGCAGCATGACCGCCAGCGTCGACCAGAATGCGCTGAAGCCCATCGAAAGCAGCCCTTGCGCAAACGCGGCACGGCGCAGCGCGCGATGATGCCACCACAGGTGTGCAAGCGAGCCGATCAAAGCGCGATACGACAGATGCGTCGTCGGCTTGAACGACGGCAATCCGCGCCAAGCAGCCACGCCAATGGCGGCGACACTCGCGGCCGCGGCGACGAACATTGCGCGCCAGCTGTAATGCTCGGCGACGAAGCCGCTGACGACGCGCGACAACAAGATGCCGAGCAGCAATCCAGTCATCACGGTGCCGACAATCTTGCCGCGATTGGCATCGGGCGCAAGCGTCGCGGCCGCAGGGACAATGTCTTGCGCCATCGTCGCCGATAAGCCGATCGCAAAGCTCGCCGGGAGCAAGCACCCGATCGAGGGCGACACCGCCGCAAGCAGCAGCGCACCGACAAGCGCGGTCGCCTTCATCAAAATCACACGCCGCCGGTCGAACCGGTCGCCGAGCGGCGCGAGCAACAAAATGCCGAGCGCGTAGCCCAGTTGCGTCAGCATCGGCACCATGCCGATAACCCGCGCGGATGTGCCCATCCCTGTCTGGAGAATGCCGAGCATGGGCTGGCTGTAATAAAGCGAGGCGACGCCAAGCCCCGCTGCCGCGGCCAGCAGCAAGACGAGGCGGTGACTCAACGGCGCGGCGGGCACGCCGGCGCGAGTGGCTTCATGCCGGCCGGACGGCTCGACACGTATCGTCTGCGAGGTAGTCATCTTTTCCATCCTTATTGACGTTTCGAAGCAATGGACGCGAGTGTGACCGCAGTCGCGCGGCGCCGGTAGTACCGTGACGGGCAGATTTGTTATACGCTGCACGCATGACCAATAAACTCCGTCACTCCGCCGCCGCTCACGGCACCGCGCGATCGCCTGCACTCTCGGCCGATGGCGCCAGCCAGCGTTTTCAGCTGATGGAAACCTTCGTGCGTATAGTCGAGGCCGGCAATTTATCGGCGGCTGCCGCGCAACTGAGAACGACCCAACCGACCGTCAGCCGCCGGCTGCAGGCGCTCGAACGGTCGCTTGGCGTAAGGCTGCTGCAACGGTCGACGCACACGATGCGATTGACGGTGGACGGCGAGCGCTGCTTCAAGCGCGCCAAAGAATTGCTGGCGAGTTGGGCTTCGTTCGAGGCCGACGTGCGCGGCGCACAAGAGGAACCGGAGGGCATGTTGCGGGTGGCCGTGCCGCACGCGTTCGGTCAACACAAGTTGGTCGAACCGCTGGCGCGGTATTTGAACGACCACCCGCGCGTCTCGGTCGAGTGGTTGCTACAGGATGATGTGCGCGACTTCATCGCCAATGGCATCGATTGCGCCATTCAGGTGGGAGAGCCGAACGATCCGACCGTCGTCGCAATCCGGCTCTCGGATGTATCGCGGATCGTGGCTGCAGCGCCGTCGCTGCTCGAAGGCAGCGGTCCGCTGGACGAGCCGGAGCAGCTCGCCGCGCTACCTTGGCTGGCGCTGCGCACCTATTACCGAACCGAATTGACGCTGACGCACGAGGAGACAGGCGAAGCGCGGCGGATTCAGATCAACCCGCGCCTGAGTACCGATAACCTTTACGCACTACGCACCGCGGCGTTGCTGGGCACCGGTGTGTGCGCGAGTTCAGCGTGGCTGTTGGCCGACGATCTCGCCGCGAAGCGCCTGGTCCATCTCGCGCCGAAGTGGCGCGCGGCGGCGCTACCTGTCTACCTCATCTATCCGCACGCGCAGTTCTACCCTTCCAGATTGCTGCGGTTCATCGCGTTGATGAAGCAAGCCGTACCCATCGCCATCGCTGGCGAATAGTACGGCTTCGCTGCGGGATCGATCGCAGTTTTATTGCAGATTCTCGAAAATGGCGGCAATGCCCTGGCCGCCGCCGATGCACATCGTGACGAGGGCATAGCGCCCACGGATCCGCTGCAATTCGTCGAGCGCCTTCACCGTAATGACAGCCCCCGTCGCACCGATCGGGTGTCCCAGCGAAATCCCGGAGCCGTTCGGGTTGACCTTGGCCGGATCGAAGCCGAGCTCCCGCGTGACCGCGCAGGCTTGCGCCGCAAACGCTTCGTTCGCTTCGACCACGTCGATATCGGCGACGGACAACCCGGCTCGCTGCAAAGCGAGCTTCGTGGCGGGCACGGGACCGATGCCCATATGCAGCGGATCCACGCCGGCATGCCCATAAGCGACGAGGCGCGCGATCGGCTTGACGCCGTTGCGCTCGGCCGCTTCGCGCGACATGAGCAACACGGCAGCGGCCGCATCGTTGATACCCGAGGCGTTGCCTGCCGTGACCGTGCCGCTCTCGCGATCGAACACGGGTTTCAACAGAGAGAAATCCTCGAGCGTCGCATTCAGGCGCACGTGTTCGTCGGTGTTGAAGACGACGTCCTTGCCTTTGATACGGCGCGTGATGGGCACGATCTGGCGTTCGAAGCGGCCTTCGACGATCGCACGTTCCGCGCGGCGGTGCGATTCCAATGCAAGCTCATCCTGATCTGCGCGCGAGATGCCGAACCTGCGCGCGACGTTCTCGGCCGTCACGCCCATCGCCACGCCATGGAACGGATCGTTGAGCGCGCCAAGCATCATGTCGATCATGCGCACATCGCCCATGCGCGCACCGAAGCGGACATCGCTCGTGATGTACGGCGCGCGGCTCATGTTTTCGGCGCCGCCGCCGATCGCGACCTCGGCATCGCCGAGCACGATGGTTTGAGCGGCGGAGACGATCGCCTGCAAACCCGAGCCGCACAAGCGGTTCACGTTGAATGCCGGCGTCGTTTCAGGAATGCCCGCGTTGATAGCGGCCACACGCGACAGATAAAAATCCTTCGGCTCGGTCGGGATGACATTACCGAATACGACGTGTTCGACTTGCGCCGCATCGACGCTCGAGCGCGCCAACGCCTCGCGCACGACGATCGTCGCGAGCTCGGTCGGCGCCAGATCCTTGAGGCTTCCACCGAATTTTCCGATGGCGGTCCGTACACCGCCGACGACGACCACTTCCTTATTCATGTCTGCTCCTCAGTTTTCCGTCTCGCTGCAAAGTTGCCGCGATGCTTGTGCGTTCGATCGGCGGCTTCGATTCCGTTCGTACTCAGAATTGTTCGGCGTCCAGATTAATTGCGCCTTCTGCACTCGCTCCACTGACGATCGACGTTTGCAGCGCGACCGCGTGCGGCAGCAGATGCACGGCGTAGAACTGCGCCGTCGCGATCTTCGCGCCGTAGAAGGCGCGATCTTCATCACGTTTCGCATGTGCAACCAGCGCTGCACGCGCCATCTGCCAGCCCGACAACACAAGGCCGGCCAGCTCCAGATAGGGCACGCTGCCTGCGAAAACGGCGTTCGGGTTGACTTTGGCTTGCTTGACGACGAAGTCCACCACGCCGGCCAGTGCCTGCCGCCCCGCTTCAAGATGCGTCGCGATCGCGCGGAACGTCGCATCGTCATGCGCTTTCAATGCCGCCAGCGTTGCATCGATCTCGCGCAACAACCCTTGCGCCACGGCGCCGCCGTCGCGCAACGTTTTTCGCCCGACGAGGTCGTTCGCCTGAATGGCCGTGGTGCCCTCGTAGATGGGCAGGATACGGGCGTCGCGATAGTATTGCGCCGCACCCGTCTCTTCGATGAAGCCCATGCCGCCATGCACTTGCACGCCCAGGCTCGTCACCTCGAGCGACATTTCCGTGCTCCATCCCTTCACGATCGGCACGAGATACTCGTAGATCGCCTGATGCTCGGCACGGGCCCGCTCGTCGGCGCTGTGATGGGCAATGTCGCTATGCGCAGCGGCCACATACGCCAGCGCGCGTGCGCCTTCGGTCAGCGCACGCATCCTGGCGAGCATACGCCGTACGTCGGGATGATGAATGATGGCCACGGCTTGTTTGGCCGACCCGTCGACGGGCCGGCTCTGCACGCGCTCTTTGGCGTAGGCCACGGCCTTTTGATAGGCGCGATCGGCAACCGCCACGCCTTGCAAGCCGACCGCGAAGCGCGCCGCGTTCATCATGATGAACATGTATTCGAGCCCGTGGTTCTCTTCGCCGATCAAATAACCGGTGGCCCCGCCGTGATCGCCGAATTGCAACACCGCCGTCGGGCTCGCTTTGATGCCCAGCTTGTGCTCGATCGAGACGCAATGCACGTCGTTGCGCTCGCCGAGCGTGCCGTCCTCGTTGACCAGGAACTTCGGCACGATGAACAGCGAAATTCCCTTGACCCCTTCCGGTGCGTTCGGCGTGCGCGCGAGCACGAGATGGACGATGTTCCCGGCCATGTCGTGTTCGCCCCAGGTGATGAAGATCTTCGTGCCGAACAGGCGGTACGTGCCGTCGCCTTGGGGCTCCGCGCGCGTGCGCACGAGGGCGAGATCGGAGCCTGCTTGCGGCTCGGTCAGGTTCATCGTGCCCGTCCATTCGCCCGAAATCAGCTTGGGCACGTAAAGCTGCTTCTGCGTTTCGCTGCCAGCCGTCAACAGCGCTTCGATGGCGCCGTCGGTCAGCAGCGGGCACAACGCAAACGACAGATTCGACGCGTTGAGCATCTCGATGCAAGGCGTCGCAATCAGTTTCGGCAGCCCCTGGCCTTCATACTCGGTGGGATGCTGCACGCCCTGCCACCCGCCTTCGACAAATTGACGGAACGCTTGCGCGAAGCCGGGCGACGCCGTCACCGCCCCGTCCTTCCAGGTGCTGGGATTGCGATCGCCCTCGACATTCAGCGGCGCCAGCACCTCCCCGCAAAACCTGGCCGATTCTTCGAGCACGGCTTGCGCCGTGTCGATACCGGCATCCTCGAAGCCGGGCAGATTGGCGATGGTGGCCATGTCGGCCAATTCTTCCAAGACAAATAACATGTCCTTGATCGGGGCGGCGTAGCTCATTGCGGACTGTCCAATTGAAGGGATGGAACGCGCTGCGGGGCACGGTATGACATATGAGGCCACCTTGCAGCAATTTTGTCCAGATCGTAGCGGGAAAGCGGCGCGAGCGGCTGACGAAACCGGACCGCCTACTGACAAATCTGGCCATCCCATGCATGCCGGTGTGGCGCCCGATGCCAGCGCGGTGAATTCGCCCAGCTTACCGCCGATTGCGCCTCTATGCGCGGCGGCGATAGGTGCCGGGCGTGCTACCCGTCCAATGGCGAAAGGCCCGGTGGAACGCGCTTGGGTCATCGAACCCGATATCGCCAGCGATCTTCGTGATGGTCTCCTCCGTCTCGGTCAGCCGTTGAATGGCGACGTCGCGGCGCAATTCGTCCTTCAGTGCTTGAAAGGTCGTCTCTTCGCCGGCCAAACGGCGGCACAGCGTGCGGACGGAGCAATGCAGGCTGGCGGAAGCCTGCTCGATCGTCGGCAGATCGGGCAGTTGCGCCGCGAGATACTGACGCACCCGATGGCTGACCAACTGCTCGCTGAACGAACCGAAGATCCAATCGCCGGGCGCACGCGCCAGAAACCTGCGCAGGTTGCGCTTGCTCTGGCGGATCGGCAAATCGAGGTAGGCCACGCTAAAGCGCATCAACGTCATGTCGCAGTCGAAACGCACCGGCCCGGAAAAGAAGTAGCGGTGATCGAGCGCGTGCGCCGGGCGCGGGCAGGCGAGATCGACTTGCAGCAGCGGAATGTTTTGACCGATGAGCCAGGACCCCACGCCGTGCGCGAGCTTCAGCATCAGTTCATGCCCGAGCGGCCCGATGCGGCCGCCCCCCGGATGGCCGCCCCCCGGATGGCCTGCCCCCACATTCAAATGCAGCGACAGTTGCGCGACCGGGCCGTGGCGTCGCGACTCGATATGAAAATCGTCGAGAACGATGTGAAAGAACTGACAGAAGCGATGCAGCGCCGTATCGAGGTTGCGCGCGTCGAGCAGGCTCAGGCAGAGAAACTTCAACGTGCCGCTGCGCAGCGGCCGGCTAAAGAAGCCGGGCATTTCATCGTCGAGCGCGATCGCAAGCGCTTGATAGAGCGACGAAAACTGTTCTTCCGTTACGCGCGCCCCGAGCTCGGCCAACAATTCCTGCGCGATGCCGGCCTCGTCCAGATAGCGACGAATCGTCTCCGGACGAGCGTCGGCGCCGGCCAGGAATGCCTTGACGAGCGAAATCGGAACGGTGGCGTTCGGCGGTTCGGGTACGCCATGATTCAATGCCGCGCCCGAATCGTCGATGACGGATCGATGCATACGCAACTCCCATGCGAGCGTCAGAGTATAAAGACGCGCACATCGGGACACCAGGGCAAGCCCCAAAACTGTTAGCCCAAAGTCGTAATGTCCCCTTCCAACAAAGTACAAATGTCCCCTTTTGGTTCGTGAGGGGGCGGCACGGTGGAAGGGCTAGTGTCGATGAGCGCGAAGGAACGAGAGCGGCAACGGGTGA